>JAWZSN010000040.1:0-26080 GCA_033875255.1 Geminicoccaceae bacterium 1502E
GAAAAACTCGGCCGCCGCCTGCGCCGCCGCAAGCCGGGGCCGAAGGGGCAAGGCGAGGCGGCGTGAGCACGGCACAGGCCGGTGCAGCGGGGGCAACCCGCTTGTGCGGGTCTCGCTTCTGTCCGGCCTGGGCTGGCACAGGGCGAAAGGCGCGCTACGCTGCCGGAAGAGCAGGAGCAGGGTGAGGCGAGGGGAATTGAGTGATGTGTCCCCGTAATTCGGCGCGCCCAGCGCACCGGCCGCCCCCTCGGCGACGAATCGTTCCTTCTGGCGCTGGAGGAAAAGCTCGGCCGCCGCCTGCGCCGCCGCAAGCCGGGGCCGAAGGGGCAAGGCGAGGCGGCGTGAGCACGGCACAGGCCGGTGCAGCGGGGACAACCCGCTTGTGCGGGTCTCGCTTCTGTCCGGCCGGGGCTGGCACCGGGCGGAAGGCGCGCTACGCTGCCGGGAGAGCGGGAGCAGGGTGAGGCGGGGGGAATTGAGTGATGTGTCCCCGTAATTCGGAGGGGAATTGAGTGATGTGTCCCCGTAATACGCGATGAGGCAGAAGCTGAGATGGGCAACGACCGGCAGCATTAAAACCGGCATACAGACGATGAGGCAGAATCTGAGAAATGAGCCCCATCGGTGGACGTGACATGAAATTATTGTTTAAATCGTCGGCCATATCGATCGTGAAGTGGTTTACATTTGATATAGCTATGGCTACTTTTCTTAGATTTTTAGATAATTATATTTATATAGCTCCACTGACATGGTTCGCATTTTTGCCTGCGCTGATTGCAGCAGTTTCTTTATATCAGATGAATATTTCAAATAAATATCTTCGTTTCCTCATATTATTACCGATGTTTATTGTAAATATTAATATATTTCAGTAGTAGCACGAAATTATCGTCTGATTGATCGTGAAGACACCTGAAGCCGTGGCAGGAGATACGACGGCTTCGGGTTTCTGGAGGCGCTGATATAGGGCGATCTGTTAGCCAAGATCGGGAGTCCGAACGACTTCGGGTTTGCGGACGCGGCCGGGGATGGAGAAGCAGCGTCTCAAGCCGATGATCGCGATGTGCCGGGGCGGCGGAGCTGTGTGCGAGGGCTGCGACCACGTCGGCTTCGGCCGGATGAGATGCCATTGGACGCCGCCGAAGAGCGGGGCCAGCATGGTCGGACAAAATCGGCATACCGGACGATGGGCCGGTCGATGAGGCAGAAGCTGAGATGGGCAACGACCGGCAGCATTATCGCCAGCGACGGCATAACATGCCGGCAGGTGAGCCTTCAGAGGGACCGTGGCCCTGCAGGGCTATCGGCGCTGGATCAGAAAAGCGGATGATCAACATCATGAATAATAAATTCTTGATCAGGAGGTAATATTAATGCGACTTCCAGCGAGCCGTACAGTGAGAATTTTATTGCTATTAGCAATAAATATATTTGTTTTGCTTTTTGTATATCCAATATTCAGTATTGCATACAAATCATACTATATACCTCATATCATGGCGTGTTTTTTTGCATTCTTATTCGCTGAGTTAGCAAATTTCTCTTCAAAATCGGTGAAAATAGTTACTATATCAATGGTTGTAGTTGTCAATCTACTTATCGTTGCTATCGTGGATTTCGGTATCTATGAAGCAAATGAGTGTCTTGTGCCATGGCTGCCGGAATGCGGCTTTTAGATTGTGCGTCCGGTAGGACGAAGCAGCAAGAATGCCCATCGTTCCGACCACCCTTGCCACATGGACACCTCCGATAATTCCCGGTTCTCGACGCTTTGGTCGCGATTGCGGGCAGAGGTCGAGCGGCAGGTGTCCGAGCAGCGCTGCCCGAGCTGTCTTTTGGGGCTCTCACGCCTGATGTCCCTGCCATGTCCCGTCAGGCGGACGCAGCTCGCCCCTCGAGCCATCGGCCGAGATGGTAGGCGATGTTGGCCATGATCACGGTCGCCTCGGCGCGTTTGATGCCGATGCTGCGGATCATGAGCCTCATGCGATGCTTCTGCTGGGCGAAGACGTGCTCGATCTTGGCACGGACCACGGATTTCTTCGCGTTGGCCCTGGCGGTGCGCCTGGGCATCGGCTTGCCGGCGGGCTTGCGGCGGTGGCTATGGCTGCGCTTGCCGTGATCGGCCAGAAAGTCCTCGTTGGCCTTCGACCGGTAGGCGCTATCGGCCCACACCTCCGATGCTGTATTGCCCGGATCGACGAGCCCTTCGCGCAGCCGGGCGCCGTCATGCGCCGCGGCGTCGGTGAGCTTGTGGCGGCGGATCAGGCCGTGCCGGCGGTCGATGCCGATGTGCGATTTGTAGCCGAACGCCGGGATGGCGAGGTCGCGTCTGGCCGTCCCGTCGCTCCCGGCCTTGCCCTTCGAGGTCTTGAGGGTCCAGCGGGCGTCGGTGTCCTTCTGCGCCGCCTTCGCCGGCTTGTCGGGCCAGATCTCGGCCGCCTTCCTGCCGGCCCTGATCGCCGCTTTCCCGGCCTCGGTGTTGCGCTGCCGTGGGGCTGCCACCAGGCTGGCATCGCGCTGCAGCACGATATGGCCGATCATCCGCGCGTGGTTGGCGGCAGTCGTGGAGAATCCGGGATACAGGCTCGTGAGCAGACCCAGGGCGGCAAGCACGGTGATCAGCGCGAAGCCGCGGGTGCGCGCCCTTGCGGCTTGCGCCGGCCGCCTGTCTGGCCCCTGACGGCTGGTGCCGCAATCGCTTGGGGAACGAGCCTGCGCCCGTTCACCGGATCTTCACCGCTCCCCACCATCCTGCTGGGGTGGGACTCCGCGGCCACGAGACCCTGCGGCCGCACCTCTCCCACCATCCGTGAGCATGCCACGACGAAGGTTGAGGAACCGTGAACCGTCCGCGCAGGCCTGTCCGGCGACCTACGGCGTTCACGCCGTCTTGACCCGGACCCGCCATGCTTCTGGGGTCGGATTTTGATGCCGCAGAACCTTGGGGCACGCCTCTTCCACCAGAAGAGACCATGGCCTGGCAGAGATTGAAGAGTCGTGAGCCGGGACGGGCGGCTCTCTGCCATCGCGGCCCCTGCATGGTCGCCTGGCCCGTCGTTGGCACCCTGCGGAGGCCGGCTACCCCACACCGTGCGGTGACGGCTGCAGCACGATCCGCAAGGAGGCGCTGGCAGGGGCTGGGGAGCAGCGGGCTGCAGCCGGTGCGCGTATCGATCTCACCCTGGCACCAGCCGGCGGGATGAAGGGGCGGCGGCGCCCGCCCGAGCGCCGTCGCCGAGGTCCGGGCCGGCGTCAGCGGAAGTTGCGGCCGTCGGGGATGGCCTCGCGGGCCTCGCGCATTTCGCGGGTCTCGTGGCGGAACTCGCCGGCGCGGGACATCATGCCGTCCATGAGGTGCGGGTCGAGGCCGTGCTGCTTCAGGCGGGCGAGCTCGCCGCCGAGATCGGCCAGCCGCTCGGCCACCACGTGGATGACCCGGCCCTCGCGCTGCAGCGTGCCGGTGACCGCCAGCAGCCGGGCGGTCATCACCGTGGCGCGGAAGCGCTCGAAGACGCTGGGCCAGAGCACGATATTGGCAAAGCCGGTCTCGTCCTCGAGGGTGGCGAAGACCACGCCCTGGGCACTGCCCGGCCGCTGGCGCACCAGCACGAGCCCGGCCACCGCCACCCGCCGCCCCGGGGCGGCGTCCCAGAGCTCGCGGGCGGTGATCAGCCGGCGCGCCGCGAGCCTGCCGCGCAGCAGGGCCAAAGGATGCGCCTTCAGGGAGAGGCGCAGCGTCGCGTAGTCCTCGATCACCTGCTCGCCCAGCGGCATCTCGGGCAGCTCCAGCCAGGGCTCCTCGCCTTCCACCGGCGGCAGGTTGGAGCCCGGGGGCATCTGCGCCTGCGCGAACTCGAAGAGCGGCAGGGAGGTGTCCTTGAGGGCCTGCACCGCCCAGAGCGCCTGGCGGCGGTCCATGCCCAGCGAGCGGAAGGCGTCCGCCTCGGCGAGGCGGATCAGGGTGGCCCGCCGCACGCCCGCGCGCCGCCTCACCTCCTCCACCGAGCGGTAGGGCTTGAGCCGTGCCGCCACCAGCCGCCGCCCCTCCTCCAGGGCGAGGCCACGGACCTGCCGCAGCCCGAGCCGCACCGCGGTCTTGAGGGGCCCGCGGCGCATCAAAGGCTCCAGCGTGCAGTCCCAGTAGCTGTGGTTGACGTCCACCGGGCGCGCCTCGACGCCGTGGTCCACGGCATCGCGCACGAGCTGGGCGGGGGCGTAGAAGCCCATGGGCTGGGCGTTGAGGATGGCGGCGCAGAAGACGTCGGGATAATGGCACTTGAGCCAGGCGGAGACGTAGACGAGGAGCGCGAAGCTCGCCGCGTGGCTCTCGGGAAAGCCGTAATAGCCGAAGCCCTCGATCTGCCGGAAGCAGCGCTCGGCGAACTCGGCGTCGTAGCCGCGCGCGGCCATGCCCCGGATGAGCATCTCCCTGTAGCGGTCGAGAGCGCCCTTGCGGCGGAAGGCCGCCATGGCCCGGCGCAGCCCGTCGGCCTGGGCCGGGGTGAAGCCGGCGGCCACCATGGCGATGCGCATGGCCTGCTCCTGGAAGAGCGGCACGCCCAGGGTCTTGCCCAGCACCTCCTCGAGCTCGCGGGAGGGGAACTCCACCGGCTCCCTGCCCTCGCGGCGGCGCAGATAGGGATGGACCATGTCGCCCTGGATCGGCCCCGGCCGGACGATCGCCACCTCGATCACCAGATCGTAGAAGGTGCGCGGCTTGAGGCGCGGCAGCATCGACATCTGCGCCCGGCTCTCTACCTGGAAGACGCCGATGGAATCGGCATCCGAGAGCATCTCGTAGACCGCCGGATCCTCGGCCGGGACGCGGGCGAGGTCGAGGTCGATGCCGTAATGCGCGCGCAGAAGCTCGAAGCTGCGGCGGATGCACGAGAGCATGCCCAGCGCCAGGACGTCGATCTTGAGCATGCGGAGCGCGTCGAGATCGTCCTTGTCCCACTCCACCACCGTGCGCTCGGGCATGGCGGCGTTCTCGATGGGCACGAGCTGGCGCAGCGGGCTTTTCGCGATCACGAAGCCGCCCACGTGCTGGGAGAGATGGCGGGGGAAGTCCATGAGCTCGAAGGCGAGCTCGAGGGTGCGGGCCAGCGCCGGGTCGGAGGGGTCGAGCCCCGCCTCGCGCATCGCCGCCACGTGAAAGCCCTCGCGGCTCACCCCCCAGACGGTGCGCGAGAGCGCGTCCTGCACGTCCGCCGAGAGGCCCATCACCTTGGCCACCTCGCGCAGGGCACTCTTGGAGCGAAAGCGGATCACGGTGGCCGCCAGGGCCGCGTGGTCGCGGCCATAGGTGGCGTAGATGTGCTGGATCACCTCCTCGCGCCGCTCGTGCTCGAAGTCGACGTCGATGTCGGGGGGCTCGTCGCGCTCGGCCGAGACGAAGCGCTCGAAGAGCACGTCCATGCGGGCCGGGTCCACCGAGGTGATGCCCAGCGCGTAGCAGACCGCGGAATTGGCGGCCGAGCCGCGGCCCTGGCAGAGGATGCCGCGCGAGCGGGCGAACTGCACGATGTCGTGGACGGTGAGGAAATAGGGCGCGTAGCGCAGCTCCGCGATGAGCTCCAGCTCGCGGGCGAGGAGCTGGCGGACCTTCTCGGGCAGATGGTCGGGGTAGCGCTCGGCGGCACCGGCCCAGCTGCGCCGCGCCAGCTCCTCGTCCGGGGTGCGGCCCTCGTAGGAGTCCTGGACGGGGTAGTCGTAGGCCAGCTCGTCGAGGGAGAAGCGGCAGCGCTCGAGGATCTCCAGCGAGCTTTCCAGTGCCCCCGGATGACCGCGGAACAGGCGCGCCATCTCGGCCGGCGGCTTGAGATGGCGCTCGGCATTGGCGAAGAGGTGCCGGCCCGCCTCGGCGATGGTGCAGTGCTCGCGGATGCAGGTGAGCACGTCCTGCAGGCGGCGGCGGGCGGGGTCGTGGCAGTGCGCGTCGTTGGTGGCGAGCAGCCGCACCGAGGCGTCCCGCGCCATGCCGGCCAAAAGATCGATCCGCGCCTCATCGTCGCCGCGATAGAGGTGGCTCGCGGCTAGGAAGAGGTCGCGCCCCAGATGCCCTCGCAGGTGACGCAGCAATCCTGCGAACGCCTCGCCCGGCTCGTCCGGCGGCAGCAGGGCCAGGACCTGCCCCTCGGCATGGGCCAGCACGTCGTCCAGCGTCAGCGTGCAGGCGGCCTTGGCGGCGCGCCGCTTGCCCAGGGTGAGGAGCGAGGAGAGCCTGCCATAGGCGGCGCGGTCGCGGGGCCAGCAGAGCAGCGCGGTGCCGTCCACCAGATCGAGCCTGCAGCCCGGCACGAAGCGCAGGCCCAGCTCTTTCGCTCGCCCGTGCGCGCGCACCAGACCGGCAAAGCTGTTGCGGTCGGTGAGCGCCAGGCCCGCAAGGCCCAGCGCATGGGCGCGCTCCACCAGCTCCTCGGGATGCGCGGCGCCGCGCAGGAAGCTGAAGTTCGAGGTGGTCTGGAGCTCGGCGTAGGCCATGGGGGCTCAGGAGGCGGCAGCGGGCAGGATCGAGGCGATCTCCCGCACCGGGACGAGCCGGACCGGCAGGCCGAGCCGCGCCATCTTCGCCACCAGCTTCTCGTCGCCCGTCACCAGCGGAGCGTCGAACTGCACCGCCAGCGCGAGATAGACGCAGTCATGGACGCCGTGCCGTGCCGCCAGCGCCAGCTCGAAGGCGGCGGCGAGGAGCGGCGGCGAGGGGTGAAGGACGAGGCCGGCCGCCTCGAAGGTCGCGATGGCGGCACGCGCCTCGGCCTCCGCCACCTCGCCCCGCCGGCAGCGCTTGGCGAGCACGCCGCGAAGCTCGAGCGCCAGGATGTCGGGCGCGGCCAGCCGCTCGCGATGCGCGAGCAGCGCCAGCGCCTCCTCCTGCCAGGGCTCCGGCAGGAACCACTTGGCGACGGCGCTGGCATCGACGACGATCAAAGCCCTTCCCGGTCCATGTCGAGGAGCCCGGCGCTCTCCCCGAGCGACCGGCCTTCGCGCTGCGCCAGGATGCGTTCGGAGATCGCCCTCATGCGATCCCGCAGCTCGGCGCTGTCGGTCTGGGGCACGGCAGGCGTCATCGCCGCCACCTTGTCGACCAGCTCGAGAAGCCGCCCCAGGTCGGGCTCGTCCTGGCCGGGCTGCACCGCGCGGCCCAGCAGCTCGCGCACCTCCGCCTCCAGCGAGCGGTTGTGGGCCCTGGCCCGGGCCTTGAGGCGCTCCAGCGTCTCCTCGGGCAGGTTGCGCACCGTCAGCGTCGCCATGATCCGTTCTCCCGGATGCCCTGCCGCATCCCTGTGCAAGCCCCGATGCATGCATTGTGCATGCATAGCATGTCCCGCGGCCCTCTTCACTGGAACAGGCCGTGCAGGCGCCAGACGGGCGGCTCGGATTCGCCATAGGCGCCCTCGCGGAACACCCACAGCGCCCGGCCGTCCTCCAGGGTGAGGCGGTAATAGTCGCGCAGGCGGCGGCCCTCGTCCTCGGGGCGCCACCATTCCGGCAGCAGCCGCTCGGGCCCCTGCGCCGCGGCCACAAGCCAGGCGGTGCGCTTCCAGGTGAGCCGGGCGGGCGGCCCGTCGGGCACCGGCGCCACGGCCTCCAGGGGCTCGGGCCGGGAGAGCAGGCGCAGCGGGCGCGGCTGGCGGGCGAGCCACGGCCGGAGGGCGGGCATCGCGGTGGCCGGCAGGAGGCGCACGGCACGCTCGGGCACATGGCTCTCCGCCGGCTCGAGGCGCAGCACCCGCTCCGCTCCCAGCCGCATGGCGAGCTGGTCGGCGAGACGGGCCACCGCCTCCTCCTCGGCGTCCCCGGCGAGATCGGCCTGGCGCGGGTCGAGGGGGGCGGTCTCCAGCGCCTCCAGGAGCATCAGCTCGATGCCGAAGCCCGCATCGAGCCCGTCGAGGCGCGGCGCCAGCAGGCGGAAGAGATGGCCCGGATCGCGCACCGGCCGGCCGGCCGCGGCCTCCAGCACCGCCACCTCGCCGTCCACCCGGTGCAGGCCCAGCCGCACCCGGCGGGCACCTCGGCAGGCCCGCTCGAGATCGCCGCACAGGGATTCCAGCAGGCGGCGCAGGGCGCGCTCAAGGGCGGCGGTGCTGCCGACGGGCTCGGCCCAGGAGAGTCTTGCGGCGAAGCGCGCGGGCTCGCGCAGCGGCACGAAGGGGGTCTCATCGAGGCCCAGGAGCCGGTCGAGGGCGGCGGGCAGCTCGGCGCCGAAGCGGGTGAGCAGCACGCTGCGCGGCAGGGCGGCGAGCTGCCCCACCTGCCTGAAGCCCAGCCGGCCCAGGGCCGCCACGGTCTCCTCCGGCAGGCGCAATGCTGCCGCCGGCAGCTCCGCCAGCACCTCCTCCTGGCGCTCCTGGCCCAAAAGCCCGCCCGCGCCGAACCGTGCCCAGGCCCAGGCGGCGGCCCGCCTGCCGGCCAGGCCTGTGCGGACGGTGAGGCCCAGCGCCTCCAGCCGGCGGCGCACGGTCTCCAGGAGGGCGGTCTCGCCGCCGAAGAGATGGGCGCAGCCGGTGATGTCGAGGATGATCCCCTCGGCGCCGTCCACCGCCACGAGCGGGCTCCAGCGGCCGCACCACAGGGCCAGCGAGGCAAGCGCCGCCGCATCGCCCGCCGGATCGGCCGGGCGCACCGGCAGGCCGGGCAGGATCGCCCGCGCGTCGGCGAGGCTCAGCCCCGGCTGGAGGCCGTGCGCGCGGGCCGCCGGGTTGACCGCGACGAGCCGCGGCACGCCGCGCTCGGGCAGGACCAGCGCCAGCGGCTCGCCGGCGGAGAGCGGACTACCCCGTCGCGCGGCGTTCAGCAGCGCCCGCTCGATCGGCCAGTCCGGCAGCCACAGCGAAAGCCAGCGTCCGCTCATCCCACGATACCGTCCACGTGGCGGGCGCACCGCCCTTGATCCGTCGCAATTCGAGCCGCAGCACCAGCCCGCCGCCGGCCGCGGGCAGCGGTGCCGCCCGCCAGCGGGTGAGCGCCGCGCAGGGGCTCAGGCTCTCGACATCCCCGCCCACCAGCAGCCCCGCCCCGCCGCCGCTCTCGGCGGCGAGCTGCAGGCGCCGGCTGGCCAGGAGATCGAGCCGGTCGGCCTCGGCCACCGCGCAGGCGACGCCGGGGCAGCGCAGCGCCTCCTCGAAGCTCCACAGCACCTCGCGGCCGTCGCGGCAGCGCGCCATGAGAAGCCGCTCGGGGGTGATTCCGAAGGCCGCGAGGCCGGGTCCGTAAAGCTCGCCACGGCAGGCGGCGTCGCGCTCGTCCTGGATCCACACCAGCGCTCCGCGATGCTCGAGAAAGCGCCGGGCGAAGGCCGCGGCCAGCGCGCCGGCGGCCGGGCCCCGCAGCTCGTGCAGCGCCCCCGCCGGCAGGCCCCGCCACGGCAGGGCCTCGTCCAGCGGACCGCCCAGCCGGGCGCAGCGGCGGGCGAAGCCGCCACCGCCGCCCTCCAGTGCGCGGATCCGGGCGCGCAGGGCGTCGAGCGACATCGCCGGTCCGTCCCGCTCCGCCTCCCCTCGCCGCGCCATGACCCCTCCGCTTTCCAGCAATCGCCGGTCTCTCCGACGCCGGTCCCTCCGAGGGGCCCGGGTCCGATCAAGTTCTCCTTTTGTTCTAGTTCTGCATATGTTCACGGTCAAGGCGCCCCTCGTCCGGACACCTACTGCTTGGACACCTACTGCTTGGACACCTGCTGCCCGGACACCCGGACGGGTGCCCGACACCGCCCCAAGCGGGCGAAGCGGAGGAGCGGAACGAGGGGGAGGAGACTCCCCCGGACGGCGGCCGGGGGAATCCGACAATGGCGGCGGCGTCAGGCCCGGCCGTCTGGCCGGGGCGGGTCAGGCCTGCAGGAAGCCCTTGAGGATCTCCACCGTGCGCGCCGGCTGCTCGGCGTGGACCCAGTGGCCGGCCTCCTCGATCGTGCTGATCGAGACCTTCGGGAAGAGCGCGCGGATGCGCGCCTCGTGCTCCGGCAGCACGTAGCGCGAGCGGGCGCCGCGCAGAAACAGGGTCGGCCCCTCGAAGCGCCGGCCGGCCGGATCGGGAAAATCGAGAATCCCCGGCATCGCCTCGAGCAGGCCGGCGAGGTTGGGCTGCCAGCGTAGCGGGTCGCCGTTCTCGAGGTTGGAGGCCAGGAAGGCGCGCACGCCGCGGTCGGGCGCCGCCTCGGCCAGCGCCTCCTCGACCTCGGCGCGCCGCCGCAGACGGCCGAGATCCACCGCCTGCATGGCGCGGATATAGCCCTTGAACTCCGCCCCGTGGTCGTAGGGCACCGGCGCCACGTCGACGACGCAGAGCCGGTCCACCAGCTCGGGCCGGGAGAGCGCCAGGGTCATGGCGACCTTGCCGCCCATGCTGTGGCCGATCAGCGCCGCCTGCCCCAGCCCCTCGCGCTCGATCAGCGCCGCGAGGTCGGCGGCCATGGCCTCGTAGGTCATCTCGGCCCGCCACGGCGAGGCGCCGTGGTTGCGCAGGTCGACCAGCCACAAGGACGCCTCGCCCTCGAGCGCCCTGGCGATGGCGCCCCAGTTGCGCCCCTGGCCCAAAAGCCCGTGCAGGACGAGCACCGGCAGCCGGCCCTGGCCGACCTTTCGCGCCGCAAGCTCTGTGGCCATCGATCTACTCCGCCGCCCGCGCCGCGGCGCCAGCCGCCGCCGGCCGGGCCTGCTGGCCGTACATGTAGTCCCGGGTCACCGGCACCGCATGGCGGTCCCGGGCGAGCTGCACCTGGAAGACAAATCCGTCCTGGCGGCTGAAGAAGAGCTCGGTGGCGATGAGATAGACCTCCCACATGCGGCAGAAGCGCTCGTCGTAGAGCGCCCTCACCTTCTCCCGGCTGGCGTAGAACCTCTCGCGCCACCAGCGCAAGGTCCAGGCGTAGTGCAGACGCAGGGTCTCGAGGTCGGTGACCCACAGGCCGACGGCCTCGATGGCCGGCAGGAGCTCGGAGAGGGCCGGGGCGTAGGAGCCCGGGAAAATGTGCTTCCTGAGCCAGGGGTGGTTGAAGCTCGGTCCGGCCATCCGCCCGATTCCGTGGATCAGCGCCACCCCGTCCGGCGCCAGCAGGTCGCGCACCTTCTCGAAATAGGTCTTGAGGTTGCCCACGCCGACATGCTCGATCATGCCGACCGAGACGAGCCGGTCGTAGACGCCGGTCATCTGGCGATAGTCCTGCTTGAGGATCCGGAGGCGATCGCCCAGCCCCTGCGCCCGCGCCTGCTCGGTGCCCCATCGATGCTGCTCGGCGGACAGGGTGACGCCGGTGACCTCGGCGCCGCACTCGCGCGCCAGGAAGCGGCCCAGCGCCCCCCAGCCGCAGCCGATGTCGGCGATCTTGTGGCCCGGCTCGACAAGGAGCTTGGCCGCGATGTGCCGCTCCTTGGCGCGCTGGGCGGCCTCGAGATCCCCGTCCGGGCTCGTGAAGTAGGCGCAGCTATATTCCCGCTCACTGTCGAGGAACAGGCCGTAGAGCGCGCCCGACAGATCGTAGTGGTGGGCGACGTTGCGCCGGGCGCGGCCGGGCAGGTTGAGCTGGTCGAGGCGCCGCAGCAGGTAGTGCAGGCCGTCGGCCAGGCGCGAGGCCGGGTAGCCGCCGCCGAAGCCGACATTGGCGACGCAAAGATCGAAGAACTCGAAGGCGCTGCCTTCCTCGATGGTCAGGCTGCCGTCGACATAGGCGTCGGGCACGGCCATCTGCGCATTGAGCAGGATCCTCCGCTCGACCCGCCGGTCGTGCAGGCGGATGCGGACCCGGTGCAGGGGCTGCTCGCCGCGGTAGGTGTGGATGCCGCCACTTGCATCGATGACGGTCAGCTCGCCCAACCGCAGGTGGCGTCTCAACAGGCCGTCGATCAGCATGCATCCTCTCACGACGCTGCTGAAGCCTTGTCCGGCGCCCGCCCGGGAACAGGATGGGCCACCGCGACGCCGGGGGTCGGCTCCCGTTTTTCCCGCAATCTCGGAGATAGGACAGCGGCCCCGCCTTGCCAACCGTCCGGCGGCGGCCATCCGGCGGAGCTGCTGTCAGGGGAAACGCACCCCGACCGGCGCACCCAGCGCGTCGAAGTCGAGCGGCCGGTCGGGCCGCACGACGACGTCCACCGTGCCGGTCCCCGCCCGCCGCTCGTGCCCCGCCGCGAGCGCGGCCAGCCGGTCGGTGAAGTCGAGCCGCTCCACCTGGCCCGGCACCAGCCCGCCGCCCGGCAGCACGATCTCGGCGCGCGCCCCGGGCACCAGCCGGGCGGCGGTCGCCGGGCTCACCCCGGCGCGCACCACCAGCGGCTGGCTGGCGTCGACCAGGAGCGCCAGCGGCTCGCCCGGCAGCACGTACTGGCCGCGACCGTAGCGCCAGTCGAGCAGCACGCACTCGCACGGGCTGGAGACCGGCACGCGGGTCCCGTCGGCCTCGGTGATGAAGCCGATGGGATCGCCCGGCTCGAAGATCTCCTTGGCCGGCGCCGCCTCGAGGATACCGGGAGCGGGGGCCCGCGGCCGGTAGAGGGGCGCCTCGATCACCGCGGTCTCGGCGCGCAGGGTCAGCCAGCGCTGCTCGATGCCGAGCCAGATCACCGCGGCCAGGCCGATGGCGGCGAGGCTGGCGAGGCCATAGCCCAGCCAGCGGCGCACCCGTCGCCCCCGCGCGTCCTCGACGGCCAGCGGATCGTCGGGGGTGCCGCGGCGGACCTGCGCCGCGCCCTCGCGGCCGGCCAGCGCCAGCAGGTCGCCCGCGCTCAGGAGCTCGCCCGAGAGATAGGCGTCGATGACGTAGCGGAACAGCGTGGCCTGGCCCGCCGACATGGCCGTGAACCGGCAGCCGAAGCGGCTGCCGTCCTCGGTGCGGTAGACCAGCTGGCAGTCGGCGCGCAGCGCCAGCTCGAAATCCTCGAACGGAAACAGCAGCCGCGCCGGCAGGCGCTCGCCCACCTGCCGCGAGGTGAGCTCGCCCTGGACTCCAAAGCCGCCCATCGACCAGTCGTCGGCCACGAAACGATGGCCGTCGATCTCCACCGTCACCGGGATCTTGAGGCGGACGTGCTGGCGGTGAACCTCGGCTTCGTGAACGATCTGCGGCTGCATCGACATTCCTCGAAAGAGCGCGGCCCGGGTCGGAGCGCGGCCGGGACTGCGTGAGCTCAGAACAATCGGGTGGGGGCAAGCCCGGCGGGCCAGGCCAGGGCGCCCACGGCGAGCGCCACCGCCGTCGCCAGGCCTGTCAGGGCGAGCCCGTGCAGGACGGCCGAGCCCAGGGCGGCGGCGCGACCGCCGCCGCGGCCGGCAAGGGTGATGTCCTGCCGGGTCCAGCGCTGGTGGTCGGGGCGGAACAGCACCCAGGTCTTCACCAGCGCTCCCCAGATCTGCGTGTAGTAGAGCAGGATCGGCCACAGGCCGCTGATCCGCGGACGTGCCGTGAGAAGAGCGAGCGTCTGGACAAGGCGGGTTGCCATCACCCAGACGAGATAGGCGTAGAGGAAGACCGGCGAGAAGACCAAGGCGATCAGGACGGCCGCCACCGGCCCCACCAGGGTCGTCCACATCGACACCCGCTGGTCGACGAGGCAGAGCCAGGGAAAGAGGCCGACCCGCGCCGGGCCCAGGGCGATGGCGCGGCCGCCGGCGCGCAGCATGTTGCCGAACCAGCGCAGCATGAGCCGCGTGCTCGAGGCGGCGAAACCGGGTGCCGGCGGGTGCTCGATGGTCGTGACGCGCACGTCCGGCACATAGATCATGTCGTGCCCCTGCTCCAGGAGCCAGCTCCACGACGACTTGTCCTCGCCGGTTAGGAACGGCACCCGGCCGAGCCGCCAGTGGTCGAGCGCGTCGTTCTCGATCCTCGCGATGAAGCGCGGGTCGGTGGCGATGGCGGCCCGGTAGACCGCCATGCGGCCGGTGATGACGAGGAGCCGGCGGCTGAGCGAGAGCGAGCTCATCACCACGTGGCGCTGGGCGAAGCGCAGCCGGTGCCAGGCGGTCTGCAACCGGCCGCCGGCCACCACGGCATCCTGGTCGGTGGTGATGGCACCGGTGCGCGGCGTCGCCTGGAGAAGGGGCAGGCAGCGCAGCAGGCTCCCTTCCGGCAGCACCGCGTCGCCGTCCATCACCATGACGGCGGCCTCGGGATGCGGCCGCAACCGGGCAACGGCGCGCAGGGCGGCGGCCAGCGCCGGCCGCTTGCCGCGCGGCGGCAGGCGGACCAGCGCCAGACGCACCTCCGGCGGCGCCGCGGCCGTCTGGAAGACGGCCTTCACGAAGCGCTGGTCGGCCGCCTCGCCGACCGCGGCGACGAGCGTGACGGGACGGCCGAGCCCGGCTGCCTCGGCGATGGCGGCGCGGAATACCGAAGCGGTGGTCTCGGCGGGAATGCGGTAGCTGGTGACGACGATGAAGAGCTCGGGCGTGGGAGCCGCGGCAGCACAGGCCTCGGCGCGGCGCCGCAAGCGCGGGAAGGCCAGCCTGCGATAGACCAGCGAGCGCACCAGGTGGAGAAGCTGCCAGCCATAGCGCCAGGCGCCGATGACCCCGGCGATCACCAGGAAGGCGCGAGCCTCGGGCGTGAAGAGCTCAAGCGGAGCGTGAACCACCAGCGCCGCGAGTACCAGGACGTAGAGAACGAGGATCACGGCCCCCGCCTCTTCCCTTCATCCGGTGCCCACGGCACCCTCTCGCCGCCGCTCTCGACCAAGCCCGTCTCCTTGTCCTTCGCCGCTCCGCCGGCGTGCTGCCCGTCAACGCCGTCACCAGATCACCGATAACGAGTGCGCCGGTCGAAGGCGACCGCTAAAGGGCCCGCGCCGTACCCGGCGGAAGCGCGTCCCGGTATGGCATAGGGATGGCTTCACCCGGAGACGTACGGCGGCTAGACTTGGCCTGCGGCCGGCTGGCGGCCCTCGACCTGCCGATGAAGGGCACGATGACCACCGCTCACCGCATCCTGATCGTCGACGACGACGCCGCCTTCAGGCGCGAGCTGGCGGAGCAGCTGACGCTCCACGAGGGATTCCAGATCGAGGAGGCGGCCTCGGCGCGCGAGGCGCTGGAGACCGCCAAGAGCCAGCTGTTCGACGCGCTGATCCTCGACGTGGGCCTCCCCGACATCGACGGGCGCGACCTGTGCCGGCTGCTGCGCAAGCAGGGGGTCAAGGCGCCGATCTTGATGCTGACGGCGCACGACACCGACGCCGACACCATTCTCGGCCTCGACAGCGGCGCCAACGACTACATCCCCAAGCCGGTGCGTCTGGGCGTCCTGATGGCACGCCTGCGGGCCCAGCTGCGCCAGTTCGAGCTGAGCGACGATGCGACCTTCCAGATCGGTCCCTACAGTTTCCGTCCCGCCGCCAAGATGCTTCTCCTCGGCAACAGGAAGGTCCATCTGACGGAGAAGGAGACGGCGATCCTCAAATATCTCTACCGCGTGGGCGACCGGGCGGTCTCGCGGGAGGTGCTGCTCGACGAGGTGTGGGGCTACAATGCCGGGGTAACGACGCACACCCTGGAGACCCACATCTATCGTCTGCGCCAGAAGATCGAGCCGCAGGAGGGCGAGAACCGCCTGCTGGTGACGGAGCCGGGCGGCTACCGTCTGGTGCGGACCGCCGCCGGCGGCTGAGCGTCGGCGGCCGGATCGCGATCAGGCGGCGTGGTGCAGCTCGCCAGCGGGCGGTGCTGCCTGGAGGATCTTGCGGACCTTCGCGCTCTCGGGCGCGCTGTCCCGGTCGAGCACGCCCTGCCGGTAGGACAGGCGGCCATAGAGCAGGAAGGCGACGAAGAAGGCCGAGACAAGGGCGACGTCGAGGAGGTCCATCGTCATTCTTTCGGGCTTGGGATTGCCCTGCGACACACCGAGAGGCTTGCGGCGCTGCCCCGTGGGGCGAGACGCTCTGTTTCTTGCCGTGTGACGCATGGCTAGCACGCCGCTCCCCTCACTCCAAGATTGAATTTTTTCCCCGCAATATCGCGCATGGCGCTAGTTGCTCGAACGCCGCGGCATCGGGGTTGGCGGGCCTCGCGGCTGCAGCTAGGGTGCAAGACTCGGGAAAAGAGCTCCCCGTCGTCGGGGAAGGCCGGGGAGAGCGCAGGATGTGCCGTGTCTATGCCGGAACCGATCCGAAGGAATACGAGCCGGTGACCCGCTCGGTCCGCCTGCACGGCGCGGTCACCAGCATTCGCCTCGAGGAGCATTTCTGGAAGGTGCTGGACGAGATGAGCCGGCGCGAGGGAATGCCGACGCCGCGCTTTCTCTGCACGCTCTACGACGAGGTCCAGGAGCTGCACGGCGAGGTGCGCAACTTCGCCTCCTTCCTGCGGGTCGCCTGCACGATCTTCCTCGAGCAGGGCCAGATGGACGCGCCGGACGGTGAGGCGGCGCGGCAGGCCGGGACCCGGCCGGGTGCGATTCGCTACGCGTAGTAGCGTTCTACTACCACGCCGGCCGCATGCCGCCCTATGGCTTGAGCAGGCACCGGGGCGGCGGCGCGCCGATGCCAGGTTGGTGGCCGCGCCAGCGGCAAAGGGGGAGGCCAAAAAGCCGTGCGCACGCGTCACATGTTCGCCCTTCTCGCAGGCACCGCGCTCGCACTCGGGTTGCAGCCGGCCGCGGCACAGGTCGTGGAGGGTGCGAAGCTAGGCACCGAGGAGCCGCATACCACGATCACGCTGGGCGAGCCGGACCCGCACTGGGTCTATGTGGTCGACCCGGTGTTCCCGCACCTGATCGCGTCCAAGGTCTACGTGGTGGACGGCGACACCCAGGAATATCTGGGCATGTTCAACACCGGCTACGTGCCCAACATCGTGCTCGCCCACGACAAGAGCGGGATCTTCACCACCGAGACCTACTGGTCGCGTGGCGCCCGCGGCGAGCGCACCGACGTGGTCACCTTCTACGACCCCAAGACCCTCTCGCCGACAGATGAGGTCGTGCTGCCCAACGGCCGCTTCCTCGTGGTGCCCAAGAAGCAGGACGCCGACCTCTCGACCGACGGCCGCTATCTCTTCTCCTTCAACATGGATCCGTCGATGGCGGTGAGCGTCGTCGACGTGAAGGAGAAGAGGCACGTCGCCGACATCGACCTTCCCGGCTGCTCGCTGGTCTTTCCGACCGGCCCGAAGAGCTTCGTCTCGTTGTGCCCCGACGGCTCGTTCGCCTCGGTGAGCTTCGACGAGAGCGGCGAGGCGGAGGTCGAGGAGGGCCAGCCCTTCTTCGACGGCGAGAACGATCCGGTGTTCGAGCATCCGGCCATGCACCGGCCGAGCGGCCAGGCGTTCTTCGTCTCCTACGAGGGGCAGGTCTTCCCGGTCGAGCTCAAGGACGGCGCCGCCACCCACGGCGAGAGCTGGTCTCTCCTCGGCGAGGCCGACAAGAGCGAGGCGTGGCGGCCCGGCGGCTGGCAGCTCGCCAGCTTCCACGCCGCTACCAACCGGCTTTTCGTGCTGATGCACCAGGGCGGCAAGTGGACCCACAAGCATGCCGGTGCCGAGGTCTGGGTGTACGACACGGAGAAGCGCGAGCGCATCGCGCGAGTGCCGCTCGAGGAGCACGCCATCTCGGTGGCGGTGACCCAGGACGACGAGCCGCTGCTGTTCACGCTGAGCGAGGCCGCCTCGATGTCGGTCTTCGACGCGACCAGCTTCGAGCACAAGGGCGACCGCGGCAGCCTCGGTGATTCGCCCTTCCTGCTGCACGTCTTTGGCGAGTAGCGCCATGCTCGAGGATCCGGCCCTGCTGTGGACCGCCCGGCTCTCGCTGGCCGGCATCTTCGGCGCGGCGGCTGTGACCAAGCTCGCCGCTCTCGAGCCGTTCGCCGGGGTCGTGCGCAACTACCGGCTGCTGCCCGAGGCGGCGGTGCGCCCGGTGGCGCTGGGCCTGCCGGTGCTCGAGCTGCTGCTGGCAGCGGGCCTCCTCGTGCCGGCCACCAGCCGGGCAGCCGCCGGCGGCATCACTGTCCTGCTGCTCGCCTTCGCAGCCGCCATGGCGGTCAATATCCGCCGCGGCCGCGTGAGCATCGATTGCGGCTGCTTCATGACGGTGCTGCGCCAGCGGCTGAGCTGGGGCCTCGTGGTGCGCAACCTGCTGCTGGTGCTGCTGGCCCTGCCGCTGATCCTGGCGGGCGGCCCGGCACGCGGCCTCTTGTGGATCGACATGATGACCATCGCCGCTGCCGCCGGCAGCCTGCTGCTCGCCTATGCGGCGGCCACCAGGCTCTACGGGACGGCGCCGGTCGAGAGCGCGGGACGGGTTTGACATGCTCGAAGCGGTGATCGTTTCCCAGCTGATCCTCTGGCTGGCCGTGCTGGGCCTGGCAGCGACCGTGTTCGCGCTGGCCCGTCAGATCGGCGTGCTGCACGAGCGGGTGGCACCGGTGGGCGCCCTCATCACCCAGAACACCGCCGAGATCGGCGAGGCCGCGCAGAGCTTCGAGGTGCTCGACCTCGCCGGCCGCAAGATCCAGGTCGGCGGGCGCCCGAAGAACGGCCGCAGCCAGTTCCTGCTGTTCGTCTCGCCCTCCTGTCCGGTCTGCAAGAAGCTTTTGGGCGTGGCGCGCTCCTTCGCCCGGGCCGAGCGCACCGCGCTCGATCTCGTGCTGGTCGGCGACGGCGACCGGGTGGAGCACGAGGCGCTGGTCAAGGAGCATGGGCTCGAGGGCATGCCGCTGGTGATCTCGCCGGTGGTCGGTATGACCTACGGGATCGGCAAGCTGCCCTACGCGATGCTGATCGACGCCGAGGGCGTGGTGCGCTCGAAGGGTCTGGTCAACAGCCGCGAGCATCTGGAAAGCCTGCTGACGGCGCAGGAATCGGGGTTCGCCTCGATCCAGGATTTCATGGAGAGCAAGTCGCGGGGCGCCGCGGCCTGACGGCCGCCGCCTGCCGCCAGGCGCGGGAACCGACGGGGAGGATGGGACGATGATCGGTAAGGGCCTCGATCGGCTCGTCGAGGGCATGAGCCGGAGGATCGCGCAGCGAAGCTCGCGCCGCAGCTTCGTCTCGCGGC
Source organism: Geminicoccaceae bacterium 1502E (assembly GCA_033875255.1). Lineage (GTDB taxonomy): Bacteria > Pseudomonadota > Alphaproteobacteria > Geminicoccales > Geminicoccaceae > Marinimicrococcus. The sequence goes on from JAWZSN010000040.1 coordinate 18,983, forward strand.
TCGGCATGGCGGTGGCGGGCGGCGTGGCGCTGCCGATCCTGCCGGTCGACCGGCGCGGCCAGATCAAGATGGCGCATGCCGAGGAGTTCGCGAAGACGGCGCAGACCACCGACAAGACCGCCTGCAACTACTGGCGCTACTGCTCGAGCGACGGCTATCTGTGCAGCTGCTGCGGCGGCACCTACAACCAGTGCCCGCCCGGCTCCCAGCCCTCGCCCACCTCCTGGGTCGGCACCTGCATCAATCCCGACGACGGGCAGGCCTACCTGATCGCCTACCGCGACTGCTGCGGCAAGGACAGCTGCGGCCAGTGCGCCTGCCTCGGCCTCGAGGGCGAGTACCCCGTCTACCGCTCGGAGCTGAACAACGACATCATCTGGTGCTTCGGCGCGCCGACGATGGTCTATCACTGCTCGAGCGCGGTGCTGATCGGCAAGGCGTGAGCAGGCGGCTTCTCTCTCCCCTGCTGGCCATGGCGGCGGCGCTGGCATGGCCGGCGGCCGCCGCCGATCCGGAGCTCGCGGCACCGGTCAAGGCCTATGAGGGGGCCGAGCTCGACTTCACCTTGCGCTGCAAGGGCTGCCACGGCTTCGAGGGCCAGGGCACGGAGGGCCACGTCCCGCGGCTGAAGGGCTTCGTCGGACTCTATACCCACCTGCCCGGAGGGCGCGAGTTCCTGCTGCGGGTGCCGGGCGTGGCCCGCAGCCGGCTCGACGACGAGCGGCTGGCGGCGGTGCTCAACTGGATGATCGCGACCTACGGTCCCGAGCCTGCGCCGGGCTTCGCGCCGTTCACGCCCGAGGAGGTGGCGCAGGCTCGCGTCACCCCTTTCCCCGACCCGCTGGCGCGGCGCGCCCGGCTGGTCGCCGAGCTTCACGAGCGCGGCATTCTCCCGGCCGCGGATGACGGCATGGGCGTCTCGGCCGAGGCCCGCGCCGCCCGCTGAGGCTCAGGCCACCACCTCGATATGCGCCATCATGCCGGTGTCGGCGTGCTCGGCGATGTGGCAGTGGTACATGCTGCGCCCGGCAAAGCCGGTGAACGGCACGGCGATGTCCACCCGCTCGCCCGGCCTCAGATTGATGGTGTCGAGCCACGCCCGGAACGGCGGCGCCTTGCCGTTGCGGGCGAGGACCTGGAAGTACCAGGTGTGCAGGTGGAAGACGTGGTCCATCGTGTCGACGTTGCGGATCTCCCAGACCTCCATCTCGCCCAGCCCTGTCTGCACCTGGGCGGTGCCGCAACCGGCTCCCTTGTGGCCCATGTAGGACATCGCCATCACCACCTCGCGGCAGCGCGCCGCCTGCGCCGGATCGAGCACCGGCACCGGCACCAGCCCGCCCGGCAGCTCGGGCCGGGCCCGGTCTGCGGGCGGCAGCAGCGTGGCGATGGCGGTCGGCACGGAGGGCGAGCGCATGGCGACCCGGTTGTAGGGCCGCAGCACCAGCCGTGCGGGCTCACCCGCCTCGAGCGGCACGAGAATGTCGGCGCGCCCCGCCGGCGGCACCAGCAGGCTGGTCATGGGCTGCGGCCGCTCGAGAAAATGCCCGTCCAGGGCCACCAGATGGAACGGCCGGCCATCCTCCAGCGCCAGCCTCGCATAGCGGGCGTTGCAGGCATTGATGACCCGCAGCCGCGGCCGCAGGCTCGGCGCCTCCAATTGCGGGTCGAGCCGGCCGTTGACGAAGATGTCGGCGCCCTCCTTGCCGCGCGACCATTCCCCCCGCCCATGCCGCGCCGGCAGCCCGTCGGCAAGCTCGAGATCCTTGATGAACAGCACCAGCTCGCCGCAGTCGGCCAGCGGCTGCTCCCGATCGAGCGGATGCTCGACGATCAGCGGCCCGGCCAGTCCGCGCCACAGCTGGGCCGCCTGGCTGCGGTGCGGGTGCGGGTGGTACCAGTAGGTCCCGCCCTGGCCCGGCGGTATCGCCACCTCGTAATCGGCGGTCTGGCCCGGCTCGACCACCCGGAACGGATTGTCGGCCCGGCCTTCGGGCGAGACGTGCAGGCCGTGGAAATGGAGGTTGGTGGGCTCGTCCAGGCCGTTCACGAGGTCCAGCCGCAGGCCCTCGCCCTCGCGCAGCCGCAGCAGCGGCCCCGGGAACGTGCCGTCATAGGCCCACAAGCGGGCAGCACCGCCGTCGAGCTCCACCGCTGCGGGCGCGGCGAGCAGGCGGCGTGGGGCCGGCCCGGCCTCCGGCACCGCCGGTGCCAGCGGCAGGGTCGCGAGGCCGGTGCCAAGGGCGAGAAAGCGGCGGCGATCGAGTAGGTGCATGAAACCGGCCTGTGGGGGGATGCTGGAGAAAGCCTAGCGGGCGATGGAAAGCCACCGGTAGTAGGTCGATACTACCCGAGGCTGCCGCGGGCGGCCTAGAGAGGCGCGGCCCGCTGCGTCCATTCAGCCGAGGAGAGACAGCCATGGCCAAAGCCATCCACATGATGGTCCGGGTCCTCGACCTGGACCTGTCCATCGACTTCTATCGCAAGGCGTTCGGCCTCGAGGTCGCCGACCGGTTCGACTTCGACGGCTTCACCCTGGTCTATCTGCGCAACGAGGAGGCCGACTTCGAGGTCGAGCTGACCCTCAACAAGGGCCGCACCGAGCCCTACGGCCACGGCGACGGCTACGGCCACGTCGCGTTCGCCGTCGAGGACCTCGAAGCCGAGCACGCCCGCTTCAAGAGCGCGGGGCTGAGCCCGGCCGACATCAAGGAGTTCCACCGCGAGGGCGCGCTCATGGCGAAGTTCTTCTTCGTCCAGGACCCGGACGGCTACAAGATCGAGGTCCTGCAGAAGCACGGCCGCTACCGCTAGAGCGCTTCCCGGGCGGGGTCTCGGGCGCTGGCGGGACTCCGCGGAGGAGCGCTGCGCGCGGCTTTCGTTCTCCTTTTTCCTGTCGGTTGGCGGCGGTGGGCGTTGGCCGGAGCCTCGTGACCCGCCTGCCGGGCGCCGCCGGCAAGCCAGAGAGAAAGCGGAAGCCGGCCGGGAGCATGCCCTTGCAGCAGCTCTAGGCGCTCTCCGGCGCCGCTGGCCGTGCCATGGCGCAGCGCCGCCCCGGCTCGTGGCCCGCCGCGAGCTCGGCGGCGAGCCGGGCCCTGAGCCCCGGGCCCAGCGCTGCCGGATCGAGCTCGACGAAGCCGCGGCGGGCGTAGAACGGCGCGTTCCACGGCACGTCGCGGAAGGTGGTGAGGGTCACGCCCGCCATTCCCTCCCGTGCGGCGTGGGCCACGGCCTCGTCGAGAAGGGCGCTGCCCAGCCCGCGGCCCTGATGCTCGAGGGCGACCGACAGCTCGATCACGAAGAGCGCGCCGTCCAGCTCGCACGCGGCGAGGAACCCTGCCGGACGGTCGCCGCGATCGGGCGCCACCCACAAGGTGCCGCGGCCCAGGGCCGCCCTCAGGACGTAGGCGGGCAGCGTGCCGGCTTCCACCACCCAGCCAAGCCCGACCTCGCGGAACCGCTCCGCCGCCGAGAGCTCCACGTCGGCAAGGCGCTCCAGCTCGCGGGCCTGCGCCAGCCGGATGCGAGGCGGGCTCATCCCCGTCTCACGGCGCCACGCCGCCGGCCAGCGGCTCGAGCATGCCGTAGACCTCGGCACTGGCCGGGACCGGCACCCCGGCCTCGACGCCCAGCCGCACCACGGCGCCCACCAGCCAGTCGAGCTCCAGCCGGCGGCCGCTCTCGAGATCGGTGAGCATCGAGGAGCGCATGTCGGCCGGCAGCCCGCGCACGAAGGCGAGGCGCTCCTCGACCAGCTCGTCCGGCAGCTCCACGCCGCGCGCGCGGCCCACCGCCACCGCCTCGCGGACCATCGCCTCGAAGCGCTGCCAGAGCACCGGCTGGTCGCGCACCGGGCCGATCGGCCGGCGGGCAAAGCAGGTGATGCCGGCGAAGGGCGCGAGGAACACGAACTTCTTCCAGATCTCGCGCATGACGTCGGGCACCAGGGCCGCCTCGACGTCGGCGGCGTCGCAGGCCCGCGCCAGCGCCTCGAGCCCCGGCCGCTGGCGCTCATCCAGCGCGCCCAGGACCAGCCGCGCCATCTGACCGCTGTGCCGGATCACCCCGGGCTCCTCGATGGCGCCGGCGATGTAGGCGACGCCGCCGGCCACGTGCCGCGCCGCGAGCCGGCGGCGCAGGATGTCGACCGCCTCGACGCCGTTCTGCAGGGGCACCACCACGCCGTCGCCGGCCACCAGCGCGGCAGCGCGCTGGGCGGCGGCCTCGAGGTCGTACATCTTGACAGCGATCAGGACGGCATCGAAGCGCTCGCGTGCCTCCTCCTCGAGAAGCCGCACCGCTTCCAGGTGCAGATTCCCCCTTGCAGAGAGCAGCCTCAGCCCGTGGCTGCGCATCGCCGCCCCGTGGGCGCCGCGCGCCACGAAGGCCAGCTCGGCACCGCCGGCGGCCAGCCGGGCGCCGAAATAGCCCCCCACGGCCCCTGCGCCGATTACCGCGACCCGCATTCCGCCTCCCTTGCTGCTGGGTTCTCGAAGCTCCCTTGCAATTCAGGGCCATGAGCGCTGCAAGGCAAGGGCCCGAGCTCTTCGCCCGCAGTATGAGGCAGCTTTGCCTGCCGGTCAGCCTTCGCGGGTGGCTCCGGGCGCTGCGCTCAGACCTCCAGCTCGACCGTCACCGGCACATGGTCGCTGGGCATGTCCCAGCCGCGCGCCTCGCGGCACACCTCGGCGCCGCGCAGCGCCGGCGCCAGGGCCGGCGACAGCCAGACATGGTCGAGCCGCCGGCCGCGGTCGGAGGCGGCCCAGTCGCGGTTGCGGTAGGACCACCAGGTGAAGAGCTTCTGCTCGGGCGGGATCACCGCGCGGACCGCGTCGAGGAAACCGTAGGATGCCTGCAGCCGGTTCAGCGCCTCGGTCTCGACCGGCGTGTGGCTCACCACCTTGAGGAGCTGGCGGTGGCTCCACACGTCGGTCTCGAGCGGCGCGATGTTGAGGTCGCCCACGAGCACGACCCTGGCGCCGTCGCCCCGGCGGGCGGCGAAATAGCCGGTGAGATCCTCGAGCATGGCGAGCTTGTGGCGGAACTTCGGGTTCGCCTCGGGATCGGGAATGTCCCCGCCGGCGGGGATGTAGAGATCGTGGATCTCGATGCCGCCGGGCAGCGTGCAGACCGCATGACGGGAATCCTCGATTCCGCACCATTTGTGGCTGTGACAGTCCTCGAGCGGCAGCTTGGAGAGGATCGCCACGCCGTGATAGGCTTTCTGGCCGTGGATGTGCAGGTGATGATAACCCAGCGCCTCGGCCATCTCGCGCGGGAACTTGGCGTCCTCCACCTTGGTCTCCTGGAGACACAGCACGTCGGGCCGGATCTCCAGGGCGATCCGGCGCAGCGCCGTCTCGCGCAGGCGCACCGAGTTGGCGTTCCAGGTGGTAATCCGCAGGCGCACGCTTCCAGACTCCTTCCGCTGCCACACAACCGCTCCGTGGGTAGAGGAGCGCCCGGCATCTGTCACCTCCGCCCGCCGCAGGCAGCCAGATCCGGCTTGCGCCGGGCCGCCCGGCGGAGGAGCATGATCCATCGGCCCTGAGGGGAGTCCGCGCCATGTCGCATGCGGTGATCACGATGGCGGCCGACCCGGACCGGATGGACGAGGTCCGCCGCCTGTTCCGCGACTATTCCGGCGAGGTCGACGCGCCGATGTGCTTCGAGGCGTTCGATCGCGAGCTGGACAGCCTGCCCGGCGAGTACGCAGCGCCCGGCGGCGCCCTGCTGCTGGCGACCGAAGGCGGCGTTGCCATCGGATGCGCCGCGCTGTGCCGGCTGGACGACGAGAGCTGCGAGATGCGCCGGCTGTTCGTCGACACGCAGCATCGCCGCACCGGCATCGGCATGCAGCTCGTCGAGGCGGCGATTGCCCGCGCCGGGCGGCTGGGCTACCGACGTCTCGAGCTCGAGACGGTGCCGGAGCGGATGCCGGTGGCAGACGCCATGTACGAGCGGCTCGGCTTCGTCGAGACCGGGCGGCGGCCGGACGGCGTGGTGCGCAGGGCGCTCGACCTCGCAGCACCGGACCGGACCCGTCTTCCCACGGAGGAGGCACGATGATCCCCCACGAGACCTGGCTGGAGATGGCGGTCGAGCTGGCGTTGCAGAGCGTCCGCGAGGCGGGCGGGCGGCCGTTCGGCGCGGTCATCGTCAAGAACGGCGCGCTGGTCGCCACCGGCGTCAACGAGCTGCACCGCACCGGCGACCCCACCACCCATGCCGAGCTTCAGGCGATCCGCGAGGCCTGCGTCCGCCTCGACACGCCGCGACTCGACGGCTGTACCGTCTATGCCAGCGGCCACCCCTGCCCGATGTGCCTCGCGGCCATGCATCTGTGCGGCGTCGATGCCTGCTTTTACGCCTACTCCAACGCGGAGGGCGAGCCTTACGGGCTGGGCACGGCGCCGATCTACGAGCAGCTGGCAAAGCCGCTGGCCGAGCAGAGCCTCTACATCCGCCATATCCCGGTCCGCCCCGCGGGCGAGGATCTCTACGAGGTGTGGACGCGCCGTACCAGGCCCTGACCCGACCTCCCTTACCCTGCGGCGCCTCCGCACCACCGGCACGCTGTGAAGCGGGCCTGGGAGGTGCCGGCCGAGTGGCGCAACTCGTAGCGGAAGGGTGTCGGGATTCCTTCCGCAACACTCGGCCCGGGAGCGGGACGACGATCTTGGCCGCGATGCGGGGTTTCCCGTCGTCTCTGGCTAGGGTGAGCTGCTACCGAGACGCGACGCCCCCACATCTAGGATGGCATACTGCTTGAACTGCTAGATCTTGGTGGCCCCTCGCAATGCATCGTTCAATGCGCGCATCTGCAGCTCATCCCGCAGTCGGCGGGCGGAGTGTTGCAGAGAGCGCGGAGCGAGGGAGGGCGCTCCAGCGACAGCGAGCACCGATCCCGTCGCGATCCGCGACTTTCGGGCGGCGCATGCGCCGGATCTTCGCCGCCTGGTGATCGAGACCGGGTCGCTGACCGCGCGGCTGGTGGACGGGCTGCCGGCGCCGGTGGTCTGCGCTTGCGCCCGGCAGGCGCACGCAGCCGTGAGCCGGGAGGCCGGGAGCCACGGGCCGCGCAAGACCGACCGGGAG
>JAWZSN010000041.1:0-25229 GCA_033875255.1 Geminicoccaceae bacterium 1502E
CCACTTCGCGACGCTCACGCACGTGAACGCCAACCTGGGACGGCCAACTGCGCCGATCCCGTAGAGAACCCTTCACCCGGCGATGACAAACACAACGAGATCACCCTTGACCGGCGGGATTAGAGAATTCGCTGGGACACGACCCGGAAATCCATGGGTGGGCTGACGGTCGCAGTCGGACCGGCTCCTGCGGGTCACCAGAATCATGGCGATGGCGGCTGACGACTGGCGACTGGCGGCGGCTCCTCCCCCGATCCGGACGACCTTCCGTGCTTTGTCGCCAACCTGCGCTCCGAGAAACACGATGGGCATGTCCCAGTCGATCTGCTGCGCTCGCTCTCGGCCCGGCAGCATGCGGCGACCTGCAAGGGACTCGCGTCGATTGCCTGAACTGTCATGATGAGGCGAGACGCAGCCGGTGAGAGGATCAGCGACTCCGGACGACGGTCTGCAACCGCTTCAACCGCTGGTCCCGGCGTGCCATCTGGCGACGGCTGCTGAAAGCGCTGGCGGAGGCCCGCTCGGCGGGCGGCGGAAAAGGAGGGCCAACAATCAGGCGATCGGGGTCTCGACGGGCGGCCGGACTACGAAGATCCACCTCGCCACGGACCTCCTCGGGCAGCCGCTCGCGCTCCGCCTGACGTCCGGCGATACCGCCGACATCCGCGTCGAGGGCGAGCTTTTGGCGGCGACCGGACCCGCCACCCGGATCATCGCCGATTGCGGCTATGCCGGCGCCGACCTGCGGCGCGAGATGATCGAGCGCGGCAGCGAGCCGCTGATCACGGGCTGCCGCAACCGCAAGCGGCCGGTCAGCCACGATACCCGCGCCTAGCGCGTCTGGGCAGCAAACAACCGCCTCAAGCCCTTCCGCCGCGTCGCCACCCGCTACGACAAGCTCGCTGCCAACCTCCAGTCTGCCGTTGCCCTGGCAGCCGTCGCGGTCTTCTGGGTCTGATTGAGTGCGGACCCTCGCAGCATCGCCTCGGCAGCCATTGAGGGGTCTCCGGCAGATTGTCCGGGGCCTCAGGCAGTCAGCCCATGATCGATGCGCTTCAAAAGATCCTCTACCTGGCGTGCGCCGTCTCCGGTATCCAAGAGATTGAGTGGCGCCTCGCCATCCAGCGCGCTTGTGGGACGCCGCAGCCAATCTCCTGCCTTCGCTTTGCTGCCGAACGTCGTCTCTGACATGGCGATGATCCTGGCGACGCGCACGAGTCGGCCGGACTCGTGGGGCGTCAGAGGCCCCGCTATTTTTCGATGCGCTAGCGTCTTTCTGCGGAGCACCACCCGATCGATCTCCGCAGGGCTCAGGCGCTCGCTCGCAATGACGAACTGGATTGTCTTGATCGGCAGGCCGTGCTGAGCCGCCCGCATCAACTCTGACCACCCGCCAATAGGCCTGCCGACCGCGGCCTCGCCGCCCAGCACGTCAGCAGGTGTGATCGAACGAGCCATCGGGCCCTCCTCGGCGGTATGTTCCCCTTCTATAGGCAGATCGCCGGACCAAGGAAGCACCCTCTCCGGGGTGCGTCCCGGGGCCGCCCGAGCGCCAGCGCGATGCTGTGGTGCCGACGTTCTGCTATAAAAGCCACGCCCGGGTCGGCCGGGCGCACGGCTTCATCCGCCGCTACACCGCGACCGACGTGGCCGCTCATGACGACGCCCCGCCGAGCACGCTGGAAGCCCTGCGCGCCGTAGCGGGCGTTGAGCGGGCACAACTGCTGGTCGCCGTGGACGGCGTAGATCGTATCATCCACGCCCAGGACGACACGGCGCGGAAGCTACCGGAACGAGGCGCAGTAAGGGCCCTCCCGTGGTACGGCCCATGCGCTGCAGGGAACGCGTGCCGGGCCGATTTTCCAGAGGCGGGACGGTGGACTGAGGGCAGAGGCCGTGCTGGCAGGGCCGCTGATCCATGACGATCTTGAACACGGTATCGGCGCGCAGACTGTCGGCGTCACTGCCATCCTCGCAACACGCCGCAATGGCCAGCAGGTGCAAGCCGATGATGCCGGTGAGATCGGCGCGGCGCGTAACGGCTCATGCGGGGTCGGTGATGCAGGTCACCGGTCCTTCGGCTACCTGCAGCCGCCGCCCCCCTTGCGCAGCGCCAGTAGCTCCGCGTCCGACGGCAGCCGATCGCCGTCGAGGCGCCTCCAGAAGCGCCGGCGGATCGCGGAGACAGCTGGCAGTGTAGGACTAGCCACCCTGCAGCCCTTGCCCGCACACCGGTATCCGGCAGTCCCACCTTCAGCGAGCCTCAGCGCCTGATAGGGCAGTCGCGCGTTTCTGTCGCACCTAGTGGAAACGTCCAGAAACTGGCTGGCGCCAGCCTTCCAACTCACATAGACAGGATTTTAATCGTTTATCGCGGAGGAGGCTCTCACACACCCGATGTCGGCCTTCTACTTTAGGTTGCCGAAAAACACCATTGCATAGAATGATTGCTCAGCCATTCTTGATCCCTTTGTTGCAGAGCAGGAACGGCGCCCGCAAGGAAACAAGATTGATCGCATGGGAAACTGCGGGGCCCGCGGTCGGGGCACCAAGGAACATGCGTGCTACCAACCGGCATCTGGACCGACCTCCGCGCTGGCCGTGCACCAACCATCGGCATTAGCTTCGGGCTCCACGGCCTTTGTTACCTTGCCCACCCAAGCAATTTGCGCACCTGCAACCGGCCGCCCCTGGCGCTGTGCTCAGAGAAGGACGTTTTGCTGTGTTGCTTGGTCAGCGGCTCGCTGCAAACCTTCATCGTCGCCCGGTGGGCCAGCCTTTTGCCCCGCTTTCACCTATGACGTCCGATGCCGTATTGCCCGAATCGACGAGCACCTCGCCAAGCCGGCCGCCGTCGTGCGCCGCGGCGTCGGCGCCCGCTTAGCGGCCGATCAAGCCATGTCGGCGGCCGATATCGACGTCGGCGAACGCCGGGATGGCGAGGTCGCGTCTGGCCGTCCCGTCGCTCCCGGCCTTGCCCTTGGAGGTCTTGAGGGTCCAGCGGGCGTCGGTGTCCTTCTGCGCCGCCTTCGCCGGCTTGTCGGGTCAGATCTCTGCCGCCTTTCTGCCGGCCTTGATCGCCGCTTTCTCGGCCTCGGTGTTGCGTTGCCGTGGAGCTGCCACCAAGCTGGCATCGATGATCTGATCGCCCAGCGCCAGCTAGCCGGCATCCGTGATCGTCGGGTCCAGTTGCGCGAACAGCTTGCTCAACGCCACGGTCTCGATCAGCGCCTCGCGGAAGTCCTACAACATGTTCGCGTCCGGCACCGGATCGGCGATCGAGACGACGCAAGAGCGCACCCAGGAGAGCCCGTTACGCACCAGGCGCTCGGGCGCCTCGAAGCTCAGCCCATGCTGCGCCTGCAGATAGAGCCGTCTTCAGCTTCAAGACCGCATCGAACGGCGGCGTGCCGCCCTTCGACCTGCCCGTGCCGCCGCGCGCCTCGTCGAGAACCGGTCGAAACAGCTCGTAGTCGACGATCTCCAGGAGCTTCTCCAGCAGAACGCCCTGCGCCGAAAGCTCGCAAAGCCGTTCCTCTACGCTCCAGAACCCCGGCTGTCTCGGCAAGCCAAACCTCCTCGCAGCATTAGCTCGAAACCAGCCGATCGAGGCCGATAAGAGGAGGTTTCCGGAGATGTCCGATTGTATCGCTCGCCGACGGGATGGTTGCTGCGAAAATGATACCATTTGCTTGTGGAAATTTTGATAACCAAGCAATTAGCAGCAAAATCGCAAGCATCCTTCGTAGCCTGCCGAAGCAAATCACTAGCCATAAGCAATTCCTTCAAATTCCTTGGATGCGTAAACTTTTTTTATCAAAGGATATAATATCTCGTTTCGGCCCATTGCCCGTGATAATTTCGTTTGACTCGAAGCAGGTCGCTGAAACATTACTCACCGACACGGGAACGGTCGCCAGAGCGGGCTGATGGACGGCAACGGCAGGACTGAGGAAGGTTGATGAACACGCTGATGGCTACAGGCAACGAGCGGAAGCGCTCCGCGTGCTGCCCAGTCACTTGCCGAGTCGCCACACTTGAGAGGCGCGAGGTCTTTTCTCGGGACAACAGTAGGAGCGGTCGGTTGGTGACGGAACGCTGCAAGAGGTTGCGGAGCATCTAATGTGGCTCGACGGTAAGAGGATGCAGATCGCGCGAGAAGCCTCTCGCAAGGGAGCACGGGTGGCAGAGGTAGCGGCAAAGTGGGGCGTTTCGCCGAGTTCAGTCTATCGATGGCGAAAGCAGCTGATGGAGCGGCAGAGCACCCCTGCTCCCAGTGCTCCGCCGAGGCGTTTCCCGCCAGTAGCTAATCCCGCAGATCGGCCGGCGCCGGGCTGCAGTACCCCTGCTTCGAGCGCGTCCGCGCATGGCCTGCGAATCCGGATCCTCATTTCGTCCCCTAATCTGGAGATCTCGGTGTTTCCGGATGAGGCTGGCGTGTAAAAGGTGATCCGTGCGATCCTGCGAGGCTGCCAATGTTTCCTCTCCGGGCTGGTCACGAGGCTCCGTCCGGGTCGGCGGGCGGTTCGTGGGGGTGCCGTGACCGGGCCGGGGGTGGCTTTGCGGAGCGTGGGGGCGCGGGGGTCGGTCCTGCGGCGGCGGGGTGGGTGCCGCGGGCGGGCTCAGGCGGGTGCGAGCCGCCAGAGGGTGACCATGTTGTGGGCGAGGGCGAACCACAGGTGGACGACCTTGACCTTGGCCTTGCTGCGCACGAGGCGGCGCTGCCGGCAGCGGTTGCGGGCCTGGGCGTTGGTGCGCTCGGCGGTGGCGGCGCGCTCCTTGTAGATCGCCCTGGCGGCTTGGGTGCCCATGCGGGTCCCTCAGGCGGCGACGTCCGGCTGGTCGTCAGGGAGCGGCGCGTGGGGTTCGCTGGTCGCGTCGCGCGGTGCCGGCACCGGGGGCATAGGCCGCCACGTCGGCCTCGGCCAGGGAGGCGATGTTGCCCAGCCGCGTGTAGCCACCGTCGACCAGATGCCCGACCGGCAGGATGCCGTAGGCCGCGGCCAGATGGTCGCTCATCGACCGCGGCTTGCCCATGTCCGAGGCGATGGCGTTCGCGTCCGCCGCGGTGATCAAGGCCGCTGTGAGTGTCGGTGGCGAGCTGGGCGCTCCATGCCGGTCGCCAGCCACCATCGGCCATTCTCATGACCCTGGCCTCGCGATCGGTGGCGGAGACCCGTGGACAGCTCGAAGAACCCGCCGGGGTGGGGCGTAAACGGCTTTTGGGAGCGCCGGTGAGGGGTTCCCGGTGAGTTTTCGGTCCGCCAGCGGCGGGCCATGCTCGCCATGGACCGCTCGATGGCGCCCGGGCGTGGGCGCCGGGTTCAGGCGGCTTGCCTAGCCTCCAGCCAGAGAAAGCGGGTGAGGTTGCAGGCGAGGTTGGCGAGTGCGGGCTTCGCGGCGGCGCCGGCTTTGCCGAGGGTGCGGATCACGAGGGCGAAGCGCCATTTGTAGGCCGCGAGGACATGCTCGACGCAAGTGCGGATGCGCGCGCGGCGGGCGTTGCCGCGGGCGAGGTCGCGCGGCATCGGCTTGCCTTGAGGCCTGGATCGCTGGAACCGGGGCTTCAGGCCGCGACTCTCGGGCATCGCGATGTTCTCGACCGGGCGACACGCGGTGTCGGCCCCGACCGGGCTCGCGGTGTCGGCCGGGTCGGGCACGGCGTCGGGCGGGGCGGCGGCGGCGGTGATCTCGAGGCGGCGCACGAACCCGTGCCCGCGATCGTTGCCCACGTGGTTCTTGCAGCCGAGCATTGGCGCGGCGATCTTTGCCACCGCGCGCCGGGCCACCCGGCGGGACGGGCTTCTTCCTCCCGCGCTCGCCCGTCCAGCGCCCGTCGCGGCCGATCTGGCGGGTGCGCGCGGGTCTCCGGCCTTCCGGCCCGCCGCCGCCCTTCGCCACGTCGTTCCCGGCCTGCGTCAGCCGCGATCGTCGACGCCTCCACAAGGCTGGCGTCGACGATCCGCCCGCCCATGGCCGGATGGCCGCGCCCGGTCGGCGCCGCGGCGAGCCGGGTGAGCAGCCGCTCGAGGACGCCGGCGCGGACCAGCTGCTCGCGACAGAGCCAGCTCGTCCGGGCGTCGGGGACCGCGTCGCAGAGCGACAGCCGGGCAAAGCGCGTGGACACCTCCGATAACGGCGCGTTCTTGAGGCTTTGGGCGAGGTCTTGGGCGGCGTTAGCGGGCCAGGTGTCCAGGCAGCGCCATTCGGGCGGTCTTGCGGCCTCTCGCGCCTGATGCCCCTGCCATTTCCCGTCAGGCGGACGCAGCTCGCCCCTCGAGCCATCGCCATCGGCCGAGATTGTAGGCGATGTTGGCCATGATCACGGTCGCCTCGGCGCGTTTGATGCCGATGCTGCGGATCATGAGCCTCATGCGATGCTTCTGCTGGGCGAAGACGTGCTCGATCTTGGCACGGACCACCGATTTCTTCGCGTTGGCCCTGGCGGTGCGCCTGGGCATCGGCTTCCCGCCGGGCTTTCGGCGGTGGATCCGGCTGCGCTTGCCGCGCTCCGCCAGGAAGTCCTCGTTGGCCCGGGATCGATAGGCGGTATCGGCCCACACCTCCGAGGCCGTGTTGCCCGGATCGACGAGCCCTTCGCGCAGCCGGGCGCCGTCATGCGCCGCGGCGTCGGTGACCTTGTGGCGGCGGATCAGGCCGTGGCGGCGGTCGATGCCGATGTGCGACTTGTAGCCGAAGGCCGGGATGGCGAGGTCGCGTTTGGCCATCCCGTCGCTCCCGGCCTTGCCCTTGGAGGTCTTCACGGTCCAGCTTGCGTCGGTGTCCTTCTGCGCCGCCTTCGCCGGCTTGTCGGGCCAGATCTCGGCCGCCTTCCTGCCGGCCCGGATCGCCGCCTTCTCCTCCTCCGTGTTGCGCTGCCGGGGGGCCGCCACCAGGCTGGCATCGACGATCTGGCCGCCCATCGCCAGCCAGCCGGCCTCCTTGATCGTCCGGTCCAGCTGCTCGAACAGCCTTTCCAACGCCCCGGCCCGGATCAGCGCCTCGCGAAAATCCCAAAGCGTGTTGGCGTCCGGCACCGGATCGGCGATCGACAGGCCGCAAAACCGCATCCAGGAGAGCCGGTCACGCACCAGACGCTCGGTCGCCTCGAAGCTCAGCCCATGCTGCGCCTGCAGATAAAGCATCTTCAGCTTCAAGACCGCATCGAACGGCGGCCTGCCGCCCTTCGACCTGTCCGTGCCGCCGAGCGCCTCGTCGAGAACCGGCCGGAACAGCTCGAAGTCGACGATCTCCAGGAGCTTCTCCAAGGGATCGCCCTGCGCCGAAAGCTCGCAAAGCCGCTCCTCGACGCTCCAAAAGCCCGGCTGTCTCGGCAATTCACGCCTCCCCGCAGCACCGGATTGAAACTAGCCAAAGCCGGCCGAAAAGACGAGATTTCCGGAGGTGTCCGCCTGATCTGGCTGCACGCCCAGCCCGCGGTCCGCTGAGCCAGCCGCCGGGCGCCACGAAGGCCCAACCTAGGCCCGTGGCCCGATCGCTCGCGCTCGATTGCCCCGCTGCAAACGCGCCCTGCCGCTTTCGCGAGCGGGGCGGCTTCCCTGCCCGCCCCCGCTCAGGACGCCGGGGACGCGGCCGGGCGCGGCGGGGCAGAGAAGGACAGCGTGGGCTCCGGGCCCTGGCGGCGCAGAGCAGGCTCGCCGCGGCGCCTGGCGCTGGAGAGGGACTGGGCGCAGCCGACGCCGAGCACCACGGCATAGGTCAGGGCCACCGCCGGCATCTGCAGGCTGAAGTCCACGAGGCTGTGGAAGCTCACCGTCACCGTCACCGCGGCGGCGGTGAGCGGGAAGACCTGGTTGCGCCGGCGGGCGAACACGCCGCGCACGCACATGGAAAACAGCAGCACCGGGCCCACATAGAGCAGCACCGTGGCGGGGATCCCCAGCTCCACCGCGTGCTCGAGATAGGTGTTGTGGGCCATGTCGTAGACCACGGCGAAGCGCTCGTCGCGGTAGAGCTGGAAGACCTGCTCGAACGTGCCGTAGCCGTGCCCGGTCCAGGGCCGGTCGGCGATCATGTCGAGCGCCAGCAGATAGGCGGCGAGCCGGCTGCCGCGCTCGAGGTCGAGCTCGCTCGGCAGATCGCCCAGCCGCTCGAGCGTCACCTGGCCGAAGGCCCAGAGCGCGCCGGATACCAGCAGCACCGCCGCCACCGCCACGCCGAGCTTCGCCTTAGGAGTGGGGTTGGCGGCCAGCACGATCAGCATGAGCATCGAGGCGATGCCGAGCAATGCGGTCAGCATGCCCGCGCGCGAGTTGGTGAGCAGCATGGCGGTCAAGAGCAGCAGCACCGCCAGCAGCAGCGGGCTGCGGCGCGCCACCAGCTTCTCCACGAGCTCGGCGGCGATGCGCTTGGCGTCGGCCTTGCTGCGCGCGTCGAGGAAGCTCTCGACGATCAGGCCCAGCCCCACCAGCAGGCCGATATTGGCATAGGTGGCGAAATTGTTGCGGTTGACGAAGGTGGAGGTGAGCGAGCCGCGGCCGGCCCACTTCTCCTCCCAGAGGATCATCTCCGCCCCGGTGAAGAACACCACCAGCCCGTAGGCCGCATAGAGTGCGGTCACCGCCAGCAGGAACTGCCAGAGCCGCCGCGCCCGCGTCCCGTCCTGGCCCAGCGCGTAGCCCAGCCAGAACGCCCCGCCATAGGCCAGCAGCCGCAGCAGCGCATCCGGCAGCGCGCCTGAGTCGGCCACCAGCAGCGGCGTCACCCCGAGCCCGTAATCCGCCGCCAGCGCCCAGACGTCATGCGGCGCCACCCCCGGCAGCAGCCCCACCAGCCACGCCTGCCCCTGCGCCCAGGCCCACGCCGCCACCAGCAGGAGGCACAGCGCCGCCACCTTCACCTGCCACGCCACCGCCAGCGCCGCCCGCCCCGAGGCCTGCCCCCAGCCCCACAGCGCGAGCCCCAGCCCCACCCCCACCGCCAGCAGATCCCACGCCCAGGGCAGGTTGCTGGCCAGCGGCAGCGGCGCCCAGACGAGGAGGGCCAGGAGGAGGAGGGCGGCGACGCTGTGAAGGAGGCCGGCGCCGTTGGCCGTGGCGGTCGATGGCATGGGATCTCCTGTAGCTGGACGGCAGCGCCCTGCCCGCCGGCTGCGGTGTTTCGCCCGCCGGCTGCAGTGTCATCGACCGATAGGACGAAGCGGGCCCCGGAGCAATACGACGCGCTGCAGCCCGATGAACATCTAAGGATTATTTTCCTTGACGAGACATGCTACCTGGCGTATCGATGCGCGATCCTCCACCGATGGAGAGCCAGCCGATGTTCTATGGCAACGGCATGCACCCCCTCTTCGAGGGTTACGGCCCCCTGGCCTTCGATATCTGGATCTACGCCGGCAACGATCCCCTCGAGACCATCCTCGAGCCGGACTATTTCATGTCGGCCCAGAACAGGCTGAAGCCCGGCGATCTCATCCTTGCCGGCGGCACCCCGCGGCGCGGGCCTCCGTCAGGGCCGGACCGCACCGCGCGAACCGAGCGCGCCCTGGTGATGGTCACCGAAAGCCGCCGCGACCGCCTCGCCGTGGCCCTCGTGCAGAGCTTCGGCTGTGTCGAGGAGCTGGTGGCCGCCGCGAATCCCGAAGGCCCCGCCGCCCCCGCGTCCCGTCCCGGCGCCTGAACCCCCGCGATCAGGAGACAACGATGGTCATCAACCGCCACCAGCTCCGCGAGGCCTTCCACGGCCAGGGCGACTACACGTTCGACGCCTGGACCTTCGCCGGCAGGGATTCCCTCGAGGCGATGCTGGCCCCGGGCTTCTTCAACGACATGCGCGGCATCCTCGCCGTGGGCGACCTCATCTATGCCGGCACCACCCCCTGCCGGACGCGCGAGCAGTACCTGCCCCAGCCGGTTCCGGTGCGCCGCGCCCTCCTCATGGTCCGCTCCATCGAGCGGGACGTGACGGTGCGGCTGGTGCAGGACTATGGCGGGCCGGACGATCCGGACGCGCCGATGGTCGGGAAGGGCAAGGCCAGATAAGGCTGCGGCCGGCACAGCGCAGCTGCCGCCGCTGTGCCGGCCGTGCGGCATCGGTCTGCGTCCACCGCGACCGCATGCGGGAACTGGAAGAGCCGCCCCGCCCAGCATGGCGCCGGTGCGGGTGGTGGTGGTCATGGCGCTAGTTCTTCTTCGCCACCGCGAACATCGACCGCGCCAGCGCCGGAACGCGTCCCACCCGGTGGAACTCGATCCCGGAGAAGCCGGCCTCCTCCAGTAGCGCGCGGAGCGTCCTGAAGGACCAGAACTTGATGTGGCCGTGATCCCAGAGGGCGGTGAAATGCCTGTCCATTCGCCCCGTCACCGCCAATGCGAGGTTCTTCCAATAGCCGTGATAGGGCGTCGAGATGATCGCCTGGCCGCCGGGCTCGACCAGATCGTAGAGGGTCTTCGCGTAGGTGCGTGGCGCGTAGACGTGCTCGACCACCTCGAGGCTCAGCACCACGGGGAAGCGCCCATACTTCTCTGCCAGCGGCTCGTAGGCTGAGCCGGTCTCGAGCCGGAGGTCGGGAAAGCTCGCCTTGGCCTGGCGGATGCCCTCTTCCGAAGGATCAACGCCGATCACCGCAAAGCCCCGGCCGGCCAGTTCCGCCGCGACCGAGCCATTGCCGCAGCCGAGATCGAACACACGGCGATCCTCACGGGGCAGCTCCAGGCGGTCCAGAAGCTCGCATACCTTCGGCATGAGGAACTGGTGTGCGTGACTCTGCGCCGCGCTTTCATACTTGTAGCCCGAGATATCAACGCCGGCAGCCATCGCGGCGCCCTCCTGCGGTGATGTTGTAGGGAGACCGCCCGCTCATGCCTTCCGCCGCATCTCGTGGATCTTCGCGTCGACGAGGAAGCGGTACCAGAAGCCCTGCAGGAAGTGGAACACCAGCCCCGCTTTGCCGTCGAGGAAACCCAGCCGGAACACGTAACGGTAGAGCCAGTAGACGAAGGCGCGCAGGAACAGCGGTGAGCGGGCGTACAGGTTCTCCTTCATCCAGCGCCGCTGGCCCGCCTGCCCCGAAAGCTCGACCCCGCCGCGGGTCTCCTCGATCGCCAGCAGGTCGCGCACCTCCCGGTCGGCATAGCGGTTGTGCTTGTCGGTCCAGAAGGTCAGACCCTTGTGGTTCTCGTCGATGATGTCGTGCGCCAGCCGCTCCACCCGGCCGCCGTCCGTCACCATGTGCTCGTCCATCCAGCGGCTCTCGCACCGCGCCCCTCCGTTGCGCCACACCCGCAGCAGCCAGGTGGGATAATACCCCCCGTGCCGGATCCACCGCCCCCAGAACCACACCTGCCGCTTCACCAGCAGGCCCGTCACCTCGTCCGGCAGCGGCGGCAGCTTCGCCCGCAGCTCCTCAACCAGCTCCGGCGTCAGCCGCTCGTCCGCGTCCATCCGCATGACCCACGGCGTCTCGATCGGCAGGTTGTCGAGCGCCCAGTTGACCTGTGCGGCGTGATTCTCGAAGGGATGCTCGACGACGCTGCAGCCGGCCGCCAAGGCAAGCTCGCGCGTCCGGTCCGTGCTGCCGGAATCCACCACGAACACCCGCGCCTCCAGCGGCTTCAGGCTCGCCAGCAGCGCCGGGAGGTTGACTTCCTCGTTGAAGGTCAAGACGACCACGGAGAGCATCTTCGACACCGCCTAATCCGTCATCACGCAGGGCGGCGGACTGCCGCCGCCCTGGACCCATTCGTAGACCGAGGCCATGTCCCGGCCCACGCGCTTCCAACTGAAGCGTTCCTCCACCAGCCGGCGCCCTGCAGCGCCCATGGCCGCCCGCTCGGCGTCGGACATGCCGAAAAGCGCACGCAGCCCTTCCGCGATGGAGGGAGACTCCGGCTCCACCTTCAGTGCAGCCTTCTGCTCGAACCCCTCCGGCAGGTTGCAGTGCGGCGTCATGACGACAGGCAGGCCATAGCTCCACGCCTCGAGCACGGCCATTGGCAACCCCTCGCTGAAGGAAGGAAGAACGAAAGCGTCTGCCTCGCGAAACGCCCGATCCTTCTCCTCCCGGAACTTCGGTCCCGTCAGAAAGACCCTGCGCTCGAGGCCCAGTTCCTCCACCAACGCCTGCGTGGCTGCCATGTAGGCGGGATCACCCCACCCGCACACCTCCAGCTCCCACCCGCCATCCTGCGTCCCAAATCCTAGCGCCGCCCACGCCCTCAAGAGTTCGTGCACGCCCTTCTTGGCGTCGATCCGCCCGAGAAAGAGGAGCTTGCGCCTCTCGCGAGGCTCGCAGCGCCACTGCTGCACCGCAGGCAGGTCGACGCCGTTGGGGACAACGCAGACGGGGTTGCTCAGACCATACTGCCGCAGGGCCTTCGCCTCCCCCTCGTTCAGGGCACGAAGGCATGAGGCCCGCGCCAGGTGCTCGGCCTCGAACCAGCGGGATACTGCGCGCTTCTTCCAGGACGCTCTCTTCACGGCCCACGAGTCGAGCATGCCGCGCGGCGTAATCACATAGGGCCGACTGCTTCGCAAGTGCCACTTCAGGCTGGCGAGCGATGGATACATCCAAAGTCCCTGCGCATCGACGACGTCAGGACGGATGTCTTGTAACCTCCGGGGGATGTCTGGCGCCCAGCCAAAGCTCCTCGGCCCCATCTGGCGGCACGGATGAACCCTTCTCCCCCAGTCGCGCCACGCCCCAGGAAACCGCCGGTCCCGGACGCCGAGCACGGACACGTCCACGGCGGATGTTCTTGTGAGCGCTCTGCCGAGGCCGGGGACGGAAAAAGAAAAGCCGCCGGATGCTTCAGAAAGATGCGCGGTGAGAAGAACAACCTTCATCGCCGCGCCAGCGCCCACAGAAGCGCACGGTCGAGCAGCGAGGGCTTGGGCGGCAGCGCTGCAAGCGCAGCCTCCGCAGCCTGCTCGAGCCTCTTTGCGAACCGCTCGGGCCCCCAATCGGCGATGATCTCCCGACTCGCCCGCCCCATTGCCTCGCGGTCCACGTCGCCGTGGGCCATAGGGTACATCAGGCCCGCCAGCTGCTCCGTATCATAGGGGTCGAAGCGATACCAAGCGAAGGCGACCTTCGTTGCCTTGCCGACTTGCGGTATCACGGATCGTGCACGACATGCGGTCGCGGAATTGAGCGCCCTCATGGACTTGCATCTCTCGAGCTTGAGGCTGCTGCAGCTTCCATTTCATACACACCGTTAGCATGCCGTGAACGGTAAAATTCCTGGGAGCGCGGGCCTCCCACCGCTCCCACCCGCCGACCTTTCGCAGCGAACATCAGGACAGGGAGCGAAAATAATGCGATGTAGACCCAGCTCGACACGAACCAGCTCGTGCTGTGTGTGATCGCATGAAGGGCGTCCTTCATCAGCACCAGGTAAAGATACTGAAACACAAACTCGCCCCGCGTCGCATGGTCGTAGCAGATCCGCATGAGCCTGGAGAAGCCGAAGAACACCAAGGCTCCGAAAAACCAGAACGACTGGAATGCGTCCGAGAATCCTGTCGGTGTCGTTCCAGTATAGGGAATGTGGCTAAACGCATCATAAGCCGGCTCGGTGGTGGGTAACATCAGGGATCGCTTGAAACTTTCTCCGAGGAACTGCGCGGGCACATAAGCGAAGACGATGCGGTTCCAGTACACTGAGAAAAGCGAGAATCGCATGATTTCCTGAGAACCCGCAACATTCATGACAGCATTATAGACCTCTAGGTTTCTTGGATTCTGTTCATTTGGCCGCGCTGCGTCAAGAAAATCGATCTCGGTTACATTTCTCCACGCCTCGTTCAGGCTGATGCCTTGGGTAAAGCGCTGCCCCGCATTCGTCGCTGCCCTGTACTCCCCGATGGCATTGAATAAAATTGCAGCAACGGCGACGCCTGTAAGCAGCGCAGCGCGAGGAGGCGTCCACCTGCGGATGAACCAGAGGCCGCCAGCGAGTATCACGCCGACCTCGACAGTAACACCGCGCCGACCACCGATGAGGATCGCTTCCGTGAAGAAGAGAAAATTCAATGCGGCAACCACCAATGCGAACCGGCTGCGTGTTCTGAGGAACACCAGCCAAGCGAAGGCGAAGGCGAGCATCTGTGTGTTCGCGAAGAATTTGTAGACCGTGGCAATCCCGCTCCACTGCGTCATTTCTAGAAGTTCCGGCGGCAAGCTGCGCAGACCGATCTGGAAGTAGGCGCCAAACACAGTGAGCGCAGCTGCCCCCATGAGGAGGCGTTTGTAGTCATACTCGAACTCGTTCCGCGCTGGGATGAGAACCCGCCGTCTCCACCCGAGCAGTATGGCAACGAAGCTCAGCAACATCATGGCCAGGGTGAGCGGCAGTGCTGACGGAGGCAGGCCAGAATAGTCGAGCAGCACCAGGAGTTGCGGAACGACCCAGCCGAGCATGGTGAGAGCGGCCAGGACGGGATAGAAATAAAATCGGGCTGGGTGGCGCAACGCCGAGAAGACGGTACCCGCACACAGAATCACCAGGGCGCCGAAGAGGACCCAGCTCATGCGGCAGCCACTTCGCTTCGCACAGGTGGATTCCTGCCGCACACGGCTTCGAGCAACCTCTCGCCATATGCCGCCACACCGTAACGGCCGCGGACTGCCCCCGAAACGGGGCTCGGACCTGCGTGCTCGAGATGGGCGCGGATCGCCTCTGCCAGCGGTTCCACCGTACCAGCCGGGACGACCGTGACAGCCTCGCTCTCCAATGCTCCCGTGTTTGCAGTGCAAACTACCGGCAGGCCGCTCGCCACCGCCTCGTAAGTGACTGTGGCCGAGCCTTCGCAGAGAGAGGGAAGGACGAACAGATCCGCCCAGGCGAAGACCTCCTGCATGCGACGGCGCGGAACCGGTCCGAGAAAGCTCGCCACGCTGCGGAATGGGTCCAGCTTGTCGACCGAGAGCGAAAGAGTGCCTGCAAAGCGCGCCTCCACTGCCTCCTCTCCGAGCAGACGCAGCGCCTCCAGCAGGTAAGGCGCTCCCTTGCGGAGACCGGCCTCGCCTGCAAAGAGCACACGCAGTCGCTCGCCCGGCCGTCGCTGGCGCCTGCGCGCATGGCCGAATCGGTGGGGATCGACACCGTAGGGCACGACGCGGCACTTCTCGACCGGACCGCCGCACTCGCGGATTCCGTCAACGACGAACTCCGACCCGCAGATGATGGTATCGGCCAGTGCCCACTCGGCCTCCTCGCGGGCAGCCAGCGGGTCATCCTCGGGCAAGATCTCAAGGTCCGGCTGCCAGCCGGGCCACCGTGCGATCTCCTGCGTCATCAGGCGGCGATGAACGCGCCTGGGCGCCATGGTCTGCTCAAGGACGCAGCGCAGGCCCCGACCTTCTGCCCATTTGAACAACTCCAGCGATGACCCATCGAAGCCCCAAACCGTGTCGGCCTCTCCGACTCCTTCCCTAGCAACGCGTTCTACAAAGAGCTGGCCGTACCGAGCAAGAGCCGCGCGCAGCTCGGCTGTGTCTCGCGCGCGACTACGATCAAGCACGAACCGCCAGCCGAGAAGCTCGAAGCTGCGCACCTTGCCCGGCGGCAGCCGCGGCTCGTGCCGTCCCAGCCAGCGTTCGACCGGTCGCGGGCGCATCGCGCCGGGCAGCGCTTGCAACCCCCGCCGCAGCCACGGCTTGTTGCCCGCATAGCTGTCCGTGAACAGCCGTTCGAGCAGGCCCGCCTCGTGGAATATCCGCGGGACAGCATAGTGCATCCGGGCGCCAAGCTGGGCGACGGCGATCTTCATGAGGCGAGGCGCTCCTTCCAGACGCGAAGGAAATTCTTGACGGGCTCCGGCAGCCGGGTGCGGAGTCCGGGCCTTAGACCGCGCGGGTAGTGCCAGCACTCGAGCGGCAGGGGCGCCGCGATCTGCGGCGGGTCCGCCGCGATCCTGCCGATGAGACCGGCATAGGCCGCAGCCTGTCTTTCGAGGTCGAACCGGCCCTGCACGTTGCGGCGGGCCGCCCCGGCCATGGCCGCGAGGCGCGCGGGCGAGGCGGCCAGCTCGCGCACGAAGCCTGCGGCGGCAGCCATGTCGCCCACCGCGAACAGGAAACCGTCCTCGCCATGGGCCACGATCCTGTCGGTCACACCGGCTATGCGCGAGGCCACCGGCACGCAGCCGGCAGCCATGGCCTCCACCAGGGTCTGGCCGAACCCCTCGTAGCGCGAGGGCATGAGGAAGGCGTCGTGCTCGGCTACCAGCGCCGGGACATCCTCGGGAGCGACGCGCCCCACGAGGCGAACCCGATCGTGGAGGCCGGCCAGGCGGCCAGCAAGCTCCTCGCGATTTGGGCCGTCGCCGGCGATCGTCAGCGTGACGTCCGCCTCCGCCAGACGCTGCATGAGCTCCGGAAGCCACAGGACGCCCTTCGAGCTGTCCTCGAGACGACCCAGCGAGAGCAGGCGCAGCGGCCCGCCGTTGCGGGGCGCACGAGAGAGATTGAAGCGCGCAAGCTCGACAGCATTGGGAATGGCAACCGTGCGATCCCGCGGCAGCCCGTGGCGATCGACCAGGTCCCGCCGGATGCGCTCGGAGACGCCGGCGACCGCATGCACCCACGGAGCAACCGCCCGGGCCGCGGCGTAGGTGCCGGGGGTGACGTTGTGGACGATCATGATACGCATCACGTCCGACGGGAGGTAGCGAACGGCGTTGGTCTGCAGCGGCGAGGCCAGCACGTTGACGAAGACGCCGTCGTAGCCGCGCTCCACGACATGCCGCGTCATCGCCCGGCCCAGCGCGGCCTCGTCGCCGTCCGTCACCTCGACCGCCTCGCCGTGATCCCGGTCCTCCTTCCATGCCGGATCGGCGAGCGCTGCCGTGGCAGGCGGTCCGACGCCCAGCCAGCGCACCTCGATGCCGTGCCGCTGCAAACCCGCACGCAGTGAACGGTAGACGGTGTGCGTGCCGCCAATGTGGGGGATGCCGAAATAGGCGAAGCGCTTACGGGGCGCGCCAAGTGCAGATTGCATATCCTACTCGTACCCGAACCGGATCAAGAGATCCTCGACGCGCTGAAACTTCTCCAACTCATTCTTCGGCAGCGCTTCACGCCAACTCCCCACGGTCAGCCCTGCGATGCTTTCGGCCAGCCGCTCATGTCCGCGCTGAGTTGCGACACTGCTTCCCGCACGCGACCGCTCGCGCAATATGGCCGGGGCCGCTGGAAGTCCCACGGTCTCCAGCAGCCGGCTCACGAGACCTTGCGGGTCAGAGCAAAGATCCTCGTATTTCACCACATGCACCATGGCGTCCGTGCACCATCTATCAATGACCCGCGCACACCGTTCCCACAAAAATATGTAGTCGTCGATGTGCTTGGCCTTCATGGCCACGTTTCGCTGCGCCGAGAGATAAGCATCTCTCGGATCACGAACAGCGCAGACAACGTATGACCGGGGAAAATATCTACGAATGAAATCCATTCTCAACGCGTGTTCTGGCGTCTTCTCCAGAAATCGCTCGGCACCGAAATTTCGGCAGTACTCGGTAGCGATCCGGTCAAAGTACTCTATCGTGTTTCGGGCCCCCGATCGCGCGATCCCTATCGCCGCTGCTTCAAGGTCGGGCCACGGCAAGTCCGAGATGTTCCAGCGGAAGAAGAAGCGTGTCTCGGGCTCGGGCCCCGTCACGGCAGGATGCGCAAGAAGTATATGCTGGACGAGGGTCGTGCCACTGCGCGGAGGGCCCACCACAAATATATGCCTTCGGTCAGAGGGCCGCTTCCGGCAGTGCAGCAACGCCTCTCCGATGCAAAAGCTCGGCCTGCGAATCAAGCTTCTCAGACGATTGCTGCTGATCCCCGGCCTCAGGCTCGGCTCCAGCGTTCCCGCCATGGGTCGTTCCCATCTAGCCTTAAGCAACGCCTGAAGACTTTCTAGATAAGACTCCAGTCCGCCTGCAAAATGTCTCCCCAAAAAATGAACAGTGGACATTTATTTTTCGAGATACCGTCACGTAGAGAATCCCGTTCCAGATCACCCATCCGGCCAGTGTCGCGAGCGCTGCCCCCAGCATGCCCAGCGGAGGAATGAGCGCGGCGTTGAGCGCGATGTTCGCAGCCGTCCCGCACGCGAGGCCGATCATCGTGTCGCGCTCGTGGCGGGTCATGACCAGAAGCAGCTTCACCGGCCCGGCTGCCACGTTCAGCAGATGTGCCAGCGCCAGAACCACCAGCGGCAAGTAGCCCGCATCGTACTCGCCGCCGAACAGACGCAGACCGGGCTTGCCGAGCAAGGCGAGTACCGCGAAGGCTGCAAGGGCGCCGATGAAAAGCGCCCTGGTGATCCGCGTCACCTCATGCTGCAGCCTCGCTGTCTCGCCCAGCCGCCACAGCTCCGCCACGCGCGGACCCAGGGGCAGGGTCGCGGCACCGATGAGCAGCGAGACCAGCCCCGCCAGCCGCGCCGCCACATGGTAGATGCCGACATCCTCGGGAGCGGCCAGCATGCCCAGCATGACGATGTCGGCCTGCGCATTCCCGTTGAAGAGGAGCTGGCCCACGAGGAGGTAGCCCCCGGCCCGCAGCCAGTCCCGCGGACTCTCCCCGCGACCCGCAACCGCCTCCTCAGACCTGGTCGAACCCGTGAACCTGGGCCGGGCCCAGCCATAGGCAGCTGCAGCACAGAGAAGCGCCACCACCGTCGCACCGACGTGGAGCATCACAGCGACCCTGGCCTCGGCTGGTACCCATCCCACGGCTGCCAGAAATGCGCCGCCCGCGAGCAGAACGAGCGGCCGCACCACGTTCTCGGGCAGCTGGGCCAGCAGCACGAGGCGGACACCCCGGAGCACCGCCGCGATACCTCCCATGAACACCGAGAACGGAAGGGCCGCAACGGCGATCACGAGTGGCACGGCGTAGGGCCAGCCCGGCGCAGTATAGTCGTAGGCCCCGACTGCAAGTGCCGCCAGTGCTGCAAGAAGAGCTGGCCACAGAAAGAACACGCGGCGGACAAAACCCGTCACTGCAGAGACGGCTCCCATGTCGCCAGTCGCGCGACTGCCTGCGACGACGCGGGAGACGACCTGCCCCAGGCCCAGGCCGGCCACAGGCCCCAGAAGCATCAGCAATGAGGTCGCGAAGACGTAGATGCCGTACTGCTCTGCTCCGAGCCAGCGGGCGAGCACCAGCATCGCGAGCGCGTTGAGCGCGACGCCTCCGACACGCAGCAGCAGGGAGCCGGCCGTGCCGCGCACCATGTAGCCCGCGGTCCCGCCACCCCTGCCCAGGAGCGAGCGAACGACGAGGCGGATGTCTTTCATAGGGTTCACGCTCAACGCCGCCACCAGAGCGCCAATGCTCGCTCGCCTGTGTCAGCCATGGGCAGCGTTGGCAGCGAGCACGGTGCCTCCTGGCAGGGAGCAGCCCGGGCTCACTGCAGCACGGGCGCCGACCCATGCACCCGACGCAATTTCTATGGGTCGACAGAAAAACGAAAAGCCTGCGTCATCCCAGCGATGATTACCCGTGAACAGATAAGCCCCTTGGCTCACGCAAACACTGTCCCCGATCTTCACCGAGCAATGATTATCAATCCACACCATCTCCCCGAGCCACACGTGGTCTCCGATATCCAGAAACCACGGGCACTTGATGGTCACGCGCGGCTTGCAGACGAAGCCCTTGCCGACCTTGGCGCCGAACAGGCGGAGGATGGCGGCCTTCCAGGAGGAGGGGATGAGGCCGAGGATGGCGCCCTGGAAGAAGAAGGCGTTCACCAGGTACCAGGCGGCCCGCCAGACGAGGTTGCGGTTGCCCGGGATCACCGGCTTCTCGTATTTCGAGAGGTCGTGACCCTTGATCTTCCGCCGCTTCACGCCTTTGCGGGTATAGACTAGCGGGTAGTCGTCGCCGGGCCCAAGCGTGGTGGAAGCATTCTGCGGCAGGGCTTCGTCTGCCACATCTCGCGTGGAGTGCTCTTCGTTCATGGATGCGGCAGCCGCTTCTGCAGGAAGATGAACAGGTTCGTGTGCAGGAGCGGCGGCAGCAGGCGCTCTCCCGCCAACACCGCCCGCCACAGAGCGGCGCGCTGCGGGAGGTAGGCGGGTTCCGGAGAGAATGTGTAGGACGCGTCCCTGAAGCCGGTGGCGGGGAACAGCTTCCGTACCGTTTTCATCGTGTTCATCCGGTAGCAGGTCGGGAACACGTCCTGCTCCTTCCTGTCGGGCTGCACACGCCGCAGGACGGAGCCATGCATCCGGTCCGGGATGAGCTGCGTCAGCAGCGCCACGTAGCCCCAGCGATTCGGCGTCCGCGCGCACAGCCAGCCCCCCGGCTTCAGGATCCGCCCCAGCTCGGCCGCGCACTTCTCCGCATCGGGAACGTGCTCGAAGGTGAAGTCTGAAACGATGATGTCGGCAGAGGCGTCGGAGAGAGGAAGGACGCCGCTTTCGGGGATGACGTGGGCCTCATCGAGGCCCGGATTGTGCATCACAACCGGGTCAACGTCCAAACCGACGACCTTCGCCACCTTGCCGCGGAAGTTCCGGAGGTTCCGCCGATACGCGCAGGTATCGTCGTGCAAGGCAGCACCCCGCCCCGCGCCGAAATCGACGAGCGTCATTTCCGGCCGCAGCAGAGCGTTGATTCGCGTGTAGAACTCGATGGTGCCGTCGACTCGCGTGAACCCTCCCGCTGCTACCTCGGGGAAGAAGCGCTCGCGCATCCCAGCGGGACGGGTTGCAGGGTCGGAACCCTGTACTGCGCCCATTGCTCGGCTGTCCTGTACTTCCATCACGCCGCCTCCCTCCGCGCGGCACCGCTCGTTTCCGTGCCAACTCCCAGCACCCCGGCCCAGGCCCGCAGCGCGGCGTCGGGGGTGAAGGCGGTCTCGTAGGCGGTGCGGGCGCTGCTGCCGAGGCGGGCGAGACGGGCCGGGTCGTTGGCGAGTGACAAAAGCTCGCGGCGCAGCCCGGCGGGGGCGCCGGCGTGGAGGATGGGCGAGGGGCCGGGCGGCACGGGCAGGCGGGGGACGGCGCCGGCGGCCTCGCCCAGGAAGAGGATCGGCCGGCCGGCGGCGAGGATGCCGTAGATCTTGGAGGGCATGAGCAGGCCTTCGCAGGACGGATCGAGGCTCACCAAATGAAGGTCGGGCACCGAGAGGCTTTCGGCGAGGCGCTCGCGGGGCTGGTAGGGCTGGAAGCGGAGATGGTCGAGCCCTTCCTCGGCCGCCGCAGCCTTCAGCCGCTCGATGCCCGCACCGCCGCCGATGAAGAGGCAGCACAGGTTGGGCATGTGGCGGAGCGAGCGCACGAGCTCGAGCACCGCCCCGGGCGCATGCGCGCGGCCGAGATTGCCCGAGTAGCCGAGCACGAATTTTCCCTCGAGCCCCCATTCGCGGCGCAGGGCGTTGGCCTCGCGGGGGACGGGGCGGATGGCGGCGTCGGGCCAGTTGTGGACGATGCGGATGCGCTCTTGCGGCACCCCCTCGCCCGCCAGGTGCTCGGCCATGCGCCCGCAAAGTGCGACGTTGGCCTCGGCGGCGCGCAGCGACCGGTTGCGCAGGGCGCGGAGCATCCGTCCGGCGGGACCCGCCGCCCAGCCCATGCCGAGTGCCGCCGCCACCTCGGGGAAGAGGTCCTGGCACCAGTTGACGAGCTTGGCACCCCTGGCCTTCGCCGCCAGCCATGCCACCACGGAGAGGAGCGGCGGGTCGGTCTTGGCGAGGATGGTGTCGCCCGGGCGCGCGAGGCGCAGCAGGGCCACCAGCGCCATGAGGTAGAAGGTGAGATAGTCCACCGCCCGGCCGGGCAGGAAGTGCCGGCCGAAGGCGCTGGTCCAGACCCGGTGGATGCGCACGCCCTCGTGCGTCTCCTCCGCCGGCAGCGCCGCCGCCGCATCGTCGTAGCGCAGCCGGCTCGCCACGATCACCACCTCGCGCCCCTGGCCGGCTAGATGCTCCGCCAGATCGGCGAGGAGCTGGCTTGTGGCCGAGTGGTCGGGCCAGCAGAAGCGGTTGACCGCGATGATGCGCTGCATGGCGATCACGCCGCTTCCCTGGCCAGCAGCGAGCGGAAGTAGGCGGCCGTCTTCGGAAGGCCCTCATCGAGGGAGATCCGCGGCTCCCATCCCAGAAGCTCGCGGGCACGGCCGATATCCGGCCGCCGGCGCGTCGGGTCGTCCGCTGGCAGCGGCCGCGACACGATCTGCGAGCGGCTGCCGGTGAGATTGACCACCCTTTCCGCAAGCTCGCGGATCGTGAATTCGCCAGGATTTCCGAGATTGACCGGACCGCTCACCTCGTCGGGGCTGTTCATCAGGCGAACGAGCCCGTCGACAAGATCATCCACGTAGCAGAAGGAGCGGGTCTGGCTCCCGTCACCGTAGACGGTGATGTCATCGCCGCGGAGCGCCTGGACGATGAAGTTGGACACCACTCGCCCGTCCTCTGGATGCATCCGCGGGCCATAGGTGTTGAAGATCCGTGCAATCTTGATCTTCAGGCCGTGCTGGCGCTGGTAGTCCGAGAAGAGCGTCTCGGCGCAGCGCTTGCCTTCGTCGTAGCAGGCACGCGGCCCGAGCGGGTTGACGTTGCCCCAGTACTCCTCCTGCTGGGGGTGGACCTCGGGGTCACCGTACACCTCACTGGTGGACGCCTGCAGAATGCGCACCTTGAGCCGCTTTGCCAGCCCGAGCATGTTGATCGCACCCAGAACGCTGGTCTTCGTCGTCTGGACGGGATCGAACTGGTAATGAATGGGCGAGGCCGGGCAAGCCAAATTGTAGATCTCGTCCACCTCGACATAGAGCGGGAAGGTAATGTCGTGGCGCATCAGCTCGAAGAGCGGATTGCCCAGCAGGTGGGCGACATTTGCCCTGCGGCCTGTGAAGAAGTTGTCGACGCAGAGGACCTCATGCCCTTCGCCCAGAAGGCGCTCACACAGAAAGCTCCCGATGAAGCCGGCGCCGCCAGTAACGAGGATTCGCTTGCTCGAGATTGCCATCGTTACGCCGTCGCCTTCATTTCACACACTCGCAGGGAGGGGGCTTCGCGTTGGAGGCTCGCCGACATGGCAGCCAAGGCATTCTGGAGCCCCTCGCGCAGCCCAGTCCCGGCCTGCCACCCCATCTCTCGCAGGCGCCCGACATCCATGACCTTCCTGGGCGTACCGTCGGGCTTCGTGGCGTCGAACACCAGCCGGCCCTCGAAGCCGACGACCTCGGCCACCAGCTCGGCCAGCTCGCGGATCGTGATGTCCTCGCCGGTGCCGACATTGACGGGCAGCGCGTTCGAGTAGCGCTCCAGCAGGAAGACGCAGGCATCGGCCAGATCGTCGACCTGCAGGAACTCGCGCCTGGGCGTGCCGGTGCCCCACACCACCACCTCCCCGTCGCCGCGCGCTTTGGCCTCGTGCATCTTGCGCAACAGTGCTGCCACCACGTGGCTGGTCTCGAGGTCGTAATTGTCGCCGGGGCCGTAGAGATTGGTGGGCATGGCGCTGATGAAGTCGGCGCCGTGCTGCCGCCGGTAGGCCTGGCACAGCCTGATCCCGGCGATCTTGGCGATGGCATAGGGCTCGTTGGTGGGCTCGAGCGGGCCGGTGAGCAGGTACTCCTCGCGTATGGGCTGCGGGCACTCCCGCGGGTAGATGCACGAGCTGCCGAGGAACAGCAGCTTCTTCACCCCCGTCTCGAAGCTGGCGCGGATCAGGTTGGTCTGGATCAGCAGGTTCTGCTCGAGGAAGTCCACCGGACAGGTGCTGTTGGCGAGGATGCCGCCCACCTTCGCGGCGGCGATCACCACCACCTCGGGGCGGTGCTCCGCCATCCACGCCTCCACCGCCGCCTGGCGGGTGAGGTCGAGCTCGTCGCGGGTGGCGGTGAGGATCTCCACGGGCTCGCGCGCGAGCCGGCGGACCAGCGCCTGCCCCACCATGCCGCGATGCCCGGCCACGAACACCGAGCGACCGCGGAGATCGAACACGTCGCTCATATCTCGAGTCCCCGCACCCGCATTCTCGGCGCTTGAGCCAACCGGTGCCGTACGAAATCCACGTCACGGACGAAGATTACATTTCCGCGACGATCGCCATCTGGACGAGCTACCAGCTCACGAGTCCATGGATCATACGCGAACGCGTCAAAGCCATGTGATGCGAGGGTATCTGCCACGGGCAGCGATCCCGTTGCGCGGTCGACGTCCAGATCCAGCACCTCGATCACCAGAGCCTTCAGGGCCGGGTTCGGGAGAACTCGTGCCGCACCTTCTAGCACTTCCGCCTCAAACCCTTCCACGTCAACTTTGATTATCTCGGGCGCTCGACGCTCAAATATTGAGTCTATCGTCCTCACTGATACTTCCATCGAAGGAACATTATCGACAATATTCTTATCAATGAATTTATTGGTTGTGTCTGCATTACAGGAGAATCTTGCAGTACCCGAACGTGCGCCCACGGCCGAAGCGCACACGCGCACTCGTCCGTCAAGCTCGTTCAACTCTATGTTCGCTTTCAGCCGTTCCAACGTCTCCGGGACGGGCTCGACAGCTACCACATCGGCTCCGGCAACGCCTGCCGCAAGGATAGTATACGATCCTGCGTTCGCGCCCACGTCACCAAACAAGTCGCCACTACGAAGGGCATGGGTGACGAACGCCATATCGGTGAACTCGTGCAAGCCCACGTAGATGTTTCCGGTAATACCCGTCTCGCCGGCTCGGGCGAGGAGCCGGGTTTGACCCGCGAACTTCACGATACGGGGCCGCCGGGAAACTCGCGACATGAGCTGCCAAGCAGCAAAGATTGCGAGAGATCGCACAGGCTGACGCGAGCCCAGCGGATGATCCACGATGAACGCCGCGGTCCGGCTGACGCTTGCCAGCAAACTCATTCCGCCGCATCCAACCTGCGCCCCGAGGCCGCCTCCAGCTCCACCGCCCTGAGGTCCTCGCGCACCATCTCGGCCACCAGATCGGCGAACCCGACGGTGTGCCGCCAGCCCAGCTTCTCCCTCGCCTTCGAGGGATCGCCGAGGAGAAAATCGACCTCGAGGGGGCGGAAATAGCGCGGGTCCACCTCCACGAGGCAGCGCCCGGTGCGGGCGCAATAGCCCTTTTCCTCCACGCCCGAGCCGCGCCACTCGATGGTCATGCCGGCCTGCGCGAAGGCCCGCTCGACGAACTCGCGCACGCTGTGCGCCTCGCCGGTGGCCAGGACAAAATCCTCGGGCTGGTCCTGCTGGAGGATCCGCCACATGCCCTCGACATAGTCGCGGGCATGGCCCCAGTCGCGCCTGG
>JAWZSN010000042.1:0-20617 GCA_033875255.1 Geminicoccaceae bacterium 1502E
CCCGCCTCCTCGCCATGCGTGGCATGGACGGCAAACTCGAACCCGAGCCGGCGTCGCCCTTCGCCCTCAACCGGGCGCAGCGGCGCCGGCTGGAGGCCCGGCAGCGGCAGGCGGCGTGCGGGTGAGGTGTGGTGAAGGAATCGACGTGGCGGCGGAGTCGGCCGACGGAAGGGAGCCACGCAAGGCGCTGCGCGCGGCTTTCTCTTTCATCTCTTTCTGGTTGGAAAGGGGTTTGTCCTCCCTGTCTTTACTGCTCTTCGGCATCCTGCCGGGGTGGGACTTCCCTGCCGCGGGATGCTGCGGCGGCATCGTCGTCACCCTCCCGATGGATGCCAGGACGAAGGGGGTGACGGTTGCAGCGGGGGGACCGGGAACCGCCGCCCGTGGTGCCGTGCGGGAGGTCGGCGCCACGGACGGTCGGACGTTCAGGCAGCGGGTGTCCGTCCCTCTCCGGGGCCATCCGGTAGCTGACCGGCGCATGGCTCCCGGAAAGCGCCGGGTCTTCCGTCGGGGACGCGGTGGAGCGAGGGACCCGTCGCTAGCGGGTGAGACGCAGGACCCTTGCGATCGTGGCGAGGCAGAGGACGGGGGCAAGCGCGAAGATGCTGCCGAGCCAGAGTGCCGCGCTCGACGCGCCGGCAGCACCTCCCGGATCGGCGATGCCGGCGAGGTTGGCCACCATGCCGGCCAGAGCCGTGCCGAAGGCCATGGCGAAGAGCTGGACCGTGGTCATGCCACCGGCGGCCAGGTCCTGCTCACCGGCGGGCGCGCTGCGGTAGACCCGTGTCACCAGGCATGTCCAGGCCAGGCCGATCCCCAGCCCCACGAGGACGAGGCCGAGGCAGACCGGCACGAGCACGGCGGCCTGGCCGCCCCCCGGCAACGGCAGGAACAGCGCCAGCAGGACCAGACCGGCGAAGACGACGGCCGGAGAGGCCAGGAGGAGGAGGCGCCCGTCGCCCTTGCCCCGGGCGCCGAGGAACGATCCCGCAGTCCAGCCGATGGCCATGAGGGCCGCAAGATAGCCTGCCCACAAAGGCGACTGGCCGTGCAGGTTACGGAGCATGTAGGGGACGAAGACCTCGGGCTGCATGCTGATCATGAGGAGGGCGATGGCGAGATAGAGAGCGCCCAGCGGGGTCGCCAGGCTGAAGGACTGCCGGGGCAGAAGCCGTGCTCCGGCCCCGGCATCCCTGGCTGCGATCAGGGCGATCATCCCGGCTGCGGCAACCAGCCCCGCCAGGTTCCACGAGAGATCGGCGGAGAGGCTGCCGGCCGAGACGGCGAGCACCGCGCCGGCCAGCAGGAGGAGCTGCAGCAGCGGGACGGGCGAGCGCCCGTTCGTGCCCTGGCCCTTGCCGGGGAGCATCGTCCAGGCGACGAGCGCGAACAGGGCGGCGAACGGCAGGAGCGCGAAGAAGGCCGCACGCCAAGCACCGTGCTCCGCGAACATGCCGCCCACGGCCGGCCCGATCAGCGTCGCCACGCCGAACATGGCGGAGATGAGGCCGATCGCCCGCCCCCAGAGCCGCTCGGGAAGCACGATGCGCGTCAGCCCGTAGGCGAGCGCGTAGAGGAAGCCGCCGCCCAGCCCCTGGATGCTTCGTCCCGCGAGCATGACCGGCATGCCGGGGGCCAGCGAGCAGGCCAGCGTGCCGGCAGCGAAGATCAGGGTGGCCGAGAGGTAGGCGCCGCGAGGGCCGGCGATCGCCAGCAGCCGCGCCGTCAGCGCCGCGCCGAGAATGGACGCCACGACGAAGAGTGTCGTGGCCCAGGCATAGAACTCCAGCCCGCCGATATCGTCGACCACCGACGGCATGACCGTGGTGGCGATGTAGATGTTCACCGCATGAAGCGTCACGCCGCCCGCCAGGGCCAGCGCGTAGATGCCGTTCCGTCCGGCGAGCAGGGCGCCCCAGCCGGCCGGGGCTGCGCCCGCACCCCGGGTTGCGGGAGCGGCTGCGCCAACTTCGTTTCCCATGTCGGCCCTCCGTTGCGCGACCGTCAGTCGCGAGCCGACACGGCTTGTAGAAGCTCAACTATAGTTGAGGTCAAGGGATGCCGGCGACTCCGCCCGGTCGGCTGCGTCCTTCGGCCCTAGGCGCCGCCTGTCAGGCGCCGGGGACCCGATCCCAGCCTGCCGAGCTGGTCCTCCGGATTCCTCAAAGGGCATTCCTCCAGGGAGAGGCAGCCGCAGCCGATGCAGCTCGCCATCTGGTCGCGAAGCTGTACGAGACTGGCGATCCGCTCCTCCAGCATCCCCCGCCAAGCCTCGGTGAACTTCCGCCAGTCCCGCGCGTTGGGGACGTGGTCGTGCGGCAGGTCGGCCAGCGCCTCGCGGATCGTGGCCAGCGGGATGCCGGCACGCTGCGCTATCCGGATGATCGCGATACGGCGCAGCACGGCGCGATGGTAGCGCCGCTGGTTGCCGGCCGTGCGCCAGCCCGCCACGAGTCCCTTGGCCTCGTAGAAATGAAGCGTCGAGACGGCGACCCCGCTGCGCCGGGCGACCTCGCCGACCGAGAGCGCAGGACTGAGGGCGGACCTCGGCATTCCTGTCAAAACCTCGTCTTTGGTCGAGGTCTCTTATGCCGGAGCATGCCCGGGCGGCAAGCTCCTGCTGCAGCGCAGGAAGCGGCTGGGCGGCGCCGGCGGCTCAGGCGCGTTCGCGCAGGCGCTGGGCGTAGACGTTGATGGTCAGCGCCGCGAGGAGGACGAGGCCGCGGATGAGGACCTTGAGGAAGCTGTCGATGTCGACGTGGTCGAGGCCGTTGTTGAGGATGCCCAGGACGAAGAGGCCGACGATGGTGTTCTTGATTCCGCCCTGGCCGCCGAAGAGGCTCGTGCCGCCCACCACCACGGCGGCGATGGCGTCGAGCAGGTAGTCGTCGAACTCGTTCTGCTGTGCGCTGCCGAAATAGGCCACGCCCAGCATGCCGGCGAGGCCCGAGCACATGGCGCCGATGATGAGCGCCGCGCTGATGACGAGCTTGACGTTGACGCCGGAATATTCCGCCGCCTCGCGGTTGCCGCCCACCATGTAGATGTAGCGGCCGAAGCGGGTGTAGGTGAGCACGAGGTGCGAGACGAGCAGCACCAAGCCCGCCACGATGACGATCCATGGCACCGGGCCGAGATAGCCGGCCCCCAGCGTCTTCACCAGCGGCGGCACGTTGTAGGCGATCTGGCCGCGCACCAGCATGGCCGAGATTCCGGCGCCGATCTGCAGCATGGCGAGGGTCATGATGAAGGAGGGGATGCCGATCCTGGTCACGCCGAAGGCGTTGACGAGGCCCAGG
The DNA here is from genome assembly GCA_033875255.1 of Geminicoccaceae bacterium 1502E. GTDB lineage: Bacteria > Pseudomonadota > Alphaproteobacteria > Geminicoccales > Geminicoccaceae > Marinimicrococcus. The sequence goes on from JAWZSN010000042.1 coordinate 3,300, forward strand.
AGGAAGCAGCCCAGCAATGCCGCCATGATCGCCGCCCAGCCGGGCAGCGGCACGTTGGCGATGTTCACATAGGCTTCCTGCACGGTGAAGAACGCCACGAGGATGCCGGTGGCGTTGGCGACCGCGGCGATGGAGAGGTCGATCTCGGCGCACAGGATCACGAAGGTGAGCCCGGCGGCGATGATGGCGGTCACCGAGACCTGGCGCAGGATGTTGCCCATGTTGTCGAGGGTGAGGAAGGAGGGGCTCATGGCCCCGAAGATGACGACGAGGAAGATGAGGGTGGCGAAGGGGGCGATGTTGCGCATGCGGCCGGCCAGCCACTTCCGCCAGCCGGCCCCGGCCGGGGCGGCCCCGATCATTTCCTGACGCATCGGCTCTCCCTCATGCGGCAGCAAGCAGGCGGTCCTTGCTCACCGCCTCGCCTGCGAACTCCCGGGCGATCCGCCCCCTCTTCATCACGAGAATGCGGTCGGCCAGCGCCAGCACCGTCTCGGGCTCGCTGGAGACCACCACCACGCCCACCCCCTGGTCGCGCACCTCGTGGACGATCCTGAGCACGTCGTCCTTGGCGCCGACGTCCATGCCGCGGGTGGGCTCGCTCAGGATCAGCACGCGGGGCAGGTGGGTGAGCCAGCGCGCCAGCGCCACCTTCTGCTGGTTGCCGCCCGAGAAGGTGCGCACCTGCCGTTCCACCTGGGGCGGGCGGACGCCCAGCCGCTCCACGTGCCCGCGAGCGATCTCGCGCTCGACCCGCGGCTTGAGGAACAGGCGCGAGATCTTCTCGAGAATGCTGATGGAGGCGTTCTTGTAGACCGGCTCCATGGCGAACAGCATGCTGCGCCGGCTCTCCGGCACCAGGGCTATGCCCGCCCGCTTGGCCTGTGCCGTGTTGCGCAGGCGAAGCGGGCTGCCGTTCATGCGGACGGCGCCGGAGTCGGAGCGCAGCTTGCCCGCAAGCGCCCGGGCGAGCTCGAGCTGGCCGCAGCCCATGAAGCCGTAGATGCCCAGCACCTCGCCGGCCCGCACGGCGAGGTCCACGTCCTCGAAGGCGCCGGCGAGCGCCAAACCTTCGGTTCGCAGGACTTCCGGCGCCTCGGGGCGGCTGCTGACAAAAATCTCGCCCGAATAGCTCTCCTCGAGCTCCTCGTGGCCGGCACCGATCATCCGCTCGATGAGCCAGCCCTTGTCGATGGAGGCCGCGGCGGCGTCGGCCACCTTGCGGCCGTTCCTGAAGACCGTGACGTTGTCGGAGACGCGCAGGATGTCGTCGAGGAAGTGGGAGATGAAGACGAAGCTGGTGCCGTTCTCCTTGAGGCGGCCCAGCACCTTGAAGAGCTGCTCCACCTCCGGCGGCGAGAGGGCGGAGGTGGGCTCGTCGAGGATGACGATGCGGGCACCCGAGAAGAGCACGCGGCCGAGCTCGACGAGCTGCTGCAGGCCCAGCGGCAGGCTGCCCAGCCGCGTCCAGGGATCGACCTCGATGCCCAGCGTGGCGAGCTGCCGCGAGGCCGCCTTCGCCATCTCCCGCCAGCGCACCACCCCCGCCCGGTTGACCGGCTGCATGCCGAGAAAGACATTCTCGGCCACGCTCAGCTCGGGCACCACGCTCAGCTCCTGGTGCACCATGCCGATGCCGGCCGCCAGCGCGTCGCGGGTCGAGCGGAAATGCACCTCCCGCCCGTCGAGGCGCATCCGGCCCTCGAAGTCGGTGTGCACGCCGGCGATGATCTTCATGAGCGTGCTCTTGCCCGCCCCGTTCTCGCCGACGAGGCCGTGGACCTCGCCGGCCGAGAGCGTGAAGTCGACATCGCGCAGCGCCTGCACGCCGCCGAAGGATTTCGAGATGGAGCGCATCTCGAGGAGCGGCGTGGAGGCAGGGCTCACCGCGTGCCCCTCAGATCAGGAAGTGCTTTTGCATCCAGAGCATGCCGGGCGCGTTGGGCTTGGTGACCACCGGCCCGTCGGTGATGACGTGCCTGGGGATGCCGCCCTCGCCGGTCTTCTCGCCGGCCACCACCGCGGCCACGCCCGCCATGATGGCCCCGCCGTGGATGCGGCAGGAGGGGTTGCGCACGGTGGCGTGCATCCGCCCGTCCAGTACCGCCTCCACCGCCGGCGGCATGGCGTCCACCCCGCCGATGACGATGTCGGTGCGGCCGCGCGCCTTCATCACGTTGGCAGCGGCCAGCGCCATGTCGTCATTGTGGAAGAAGGCGGCGCTGATCTTCGGGTGCTTGGTCAGGAGGCTGTCCCAGATGCGCGCGGCCTTGGTGACGTCCCAGTCGGCCGGCTGCTCGTCCAGGACCTCGATGTTCGGGAACTTCTCGACCACCGACTTGAAGCCCCTTGCACGCCCTTGCGCGCCGGTGTGGCCGAGGGCTCCCTGGGTCATCACCATGGTGCCCTCGCCGCCGATGGCGTCCACCAGCGCCTGGGTCACCGCCGCGCCCATGAACTCGTTGTCGGGGGCGAGGAAGCTGTGGACGTCGATCTGGTCCAAGGGGGCGATCAGCGTGTCCATGTCGATCACCGGCATGCCGGCGTCGATCATCCGCTTGACCGGGTCGGTGAGCGTGCCGATGCCGAAGGCCTGGATCGCCACGAAGTCCCACTTCTGCGAGGCCATGTTGTCGATGGCGGCGCGTTGCTTGGGCGCGCTCAACTCGCCGTCGAACCAGGTGACCTCGACATTGAAGAGCTTGCCCCAGTACTCCGCCGCCTGCTTGCCCTGGGCGCACCAGGTGGCCTGCAGGCCGGCATTGGAGAAGGCGGCCTTGAGGGGCTTCTCCGAGCGGCCCATCTCCTGCGCCATGGCGGCGGCCACGAACGGGTCCATGCCCATCCCGCCCATGAGGGCGGCTGCCGCCCCGGCCGAGCCTGCGGCCGTGCGGATGAAATCGCGCCTGCTGCCGGGCGTGCTCTCGCGCTTGCTGCTCATGCCTTGCCTCCCTGGCGGGCTCGTTGGCGGCCCTCTCCTCAGTGTCGGGCACTCTGCGTTGCCGCCCGCCGGCTGGCAAGACCGATGCGGAATGGCGCCCATGCCGGCAAGTTGCCGCCATGCTATGCTTCGCCCCACGAGGAGATCCGCATGGCCACGAACCCGCGCCGCCGCATGACCGCCGAGGAGTTCCTCGCCTGGGTGCTGGAGCAGCCCGAGGGCCGGCGCCACGAGCTCGCGGCGGGCGAGGTCGTCGCCATGGCGCCGGAGAGGGCGGCGCACAACCTGGCCAAGGGGGCAGCGTTCGCGGCTCTTCGCGAGGCGCTGCGGGCAAGCGGCCTGCCATGCCAGGCTTTCGCCGACGGCATGGCCGTGCGCATCGACGACGAGACGGTCTACGAGCCCGATGCGCTGGTGCGCTGCGGCGAGCGCCTGGACCCGGACGAGGTGGTGGTCACCGATCCGCTGATCCTCGTGGAGGTGCTCTCCCCCGGCACCCACAAGCTCGATACCGGCGCCAAGCTGGCGGGCTATTTCCGTCTGCCGTCGCTCCGGCACTACCTGATCGTGGACACGAGCCGGAGGCTGGTGATCCACCATGGGCGGGAGGCGGACGGCGCCATCTCGACCCGGATCGTTGCGGAGGGAACCATCCTGCTGGAGCCGCCGGGGATCGAGCTGGCGGTGGCGGATATCGCCGCGGACGGCTAGGAGGGTAGCGGCCCGTCCCCAGACCCAGCAGCCGGAGTCCTTCCTCCCCGATGCGCCCGATGAACACCGGTGGCCGTCGCGGCCCGCCGATGGTGAACCTGCCGCCCGCCACCAAGGCCGTCGCCGCCGCCATGGTGCTGGCCTATGCCGCCATGTACGTGCCGGGCCTCGCCCCGTTCCTGGGCCTCCTGGTGTTCGACCCGCTGGCGCCGATGCCCTTCTGGCTGATCGGCGCGCTGGGCTACGGGCTCCTGCACGGCAGCCTCATGCACCTGGCCGGCAACATGCTGGGCGTGGTGATCCTGGGGCCGCTCATCGAGCGCCGCCGCGGCGCCGGGCCCTTGCTGATCCTGCTGGTGCTGGGCGGCCTCGCCGGGGCGCTGGCGCACAGCCTCGCCCAGATGCTCACCGGCCAGTGGTCGGCGCTGATCGGCGCCTCCGCCTCGGCCGCGGCCCTGATCGGCTGGAGCCTGCGCCAGATCCGCGACGGCCGCGGCTTTTCCCATCTCGACCAAGCGGTGACCCTCTACGGCCTGTTCTTCATCGGCTTCAACCTGCTGGGCGTCGTCGCCTTCAACGACAGCCCCGTCGCCTATTCGGCGCATGCCGGCGGGTTCGTGGCGGGGTGGCTCTATGGGGGGAGAGGGCGGTAGCCGGCCGATCTCTTGGGGGCAATCCCAAGAGACCGGCCGCGAGGTCTTCAGGAGGTCAGGGCGCCGGCGGTCATGCCCTGGACCATGTACTTCTGCAGGAAGATGAAGGCGATCACCAGCGGCAGGCTGGCCAGCACCGAGAACGCCATCATCGTGTTCCAGTCGGTGACGAACTCGGCGAGCAGGCTGTAGATCGCCATGGTCAGCACACGGTTCTCCCAGGACTCGATCAGCACCACCGCGAAGAGGAACTCGTTCCAGGCGAGCAGGAAGGTGTAGAGCCCGGCGCCGACGAAAGCGGGGTAGGAGAGCGGGATCAGCGTCCTGAAGATCGCCCCCATGCGGGTGCAGCCGTCGACCATCGCCGCCTCCTCCATGGAGGGCGAGATGTTCACGAAGTAGCTGCGCAGCATCAGGATGCAGAAAGGCAGGGTGAAGGAGAGGTAGACGATGACCAGCGACGTCCGGGTGTCGTAGAGCCCCAGCATCACGAAGGTGCGGAAATAGGGGATGCACAGCAGCACGAGCGGGAACATCTGGGTCGTGATGAGGAACATCATGACCACCCGCTGACCGATGAAGTTGAAGCGCGCCAGCGCGTAGGCGGCGAGCGCGCCCAGAAAGAGCGAGAGGGCCGTGACCACCAGCGAGATCCCCATGGTGTTGAGGAACACCACGACATATTTCTCGTTGGTGAAGATCTTCTGGTAGGCCTCGAGGGTGAAGATCTCCGGTATCCAGGTGGGCGGGATCTTCATGACCTCGAGGTTCGGCCGCACCGAGACGGTCAGCATCCAGACGAGCGGCAGGCAGATGATGACCACCGCCAGGATCAGGAGGCCGTAGGCCATCAGGTTGAGCAGGCGGCGGCGCTGGGTGATGCCGAGGCTGGCCGTGCGGCTGCCGGCAGCCGCGGGGACGCCGCTCATGGTCGTGGATCGCATCGTTGTCGGCCCTTCAGCGCACGTTGCTCATGGCCCGGCGCATGTAGATCGCGCTGGCGACGAAGAGGACGGCGAACATGACGACGGCCTGGGCCGACGCGTAGCCGAACTCGAGCTGCTGGAAACCGGCGAAGTAGATCACCGTCGGCAGGACTTCCGAGGAGTGGGCCGGGCCGCCCCCCGTCATGACGAAGACCGGATCAAAGGCGCGGAAGGTCCAGATCGAATCGAGCAGCACGACGGTGGTGATGACGCTGCGCAGCTGCGGGAGCGTGATATGCCAGAACTGGCGCATCCGCGCGGCGCCGTCGAGCTCCGCCGCCTCGTAGAGCTCGCGGGGAACCGCCTGGAGGCCGGCAAGCAACATCACCATGAAGAACGGGAAGGCGCGCCAGACGTTCATGGCGGTGACCGAGCCCAGCGCCGTGGAAGGATCGCCGAGCCAGGAGATGGTGGTGCCCTCGCCGATGAGGCCGAGCCCCGAGAGCAGGCCGTTGATCACGCCGAAGGGGGCGAGCATCAGCACCCAGATCATGCCCGCGACGGTGGGAGCCAGCAGCCACGGGACGATGAGAATGCCCCGGGCCAGGGAGCGGAAGGCCCGGTTGATCCTCATGTTGAGCAGCAGTGCCAGGCCCAGCCCGATGACGAGATGGAGGACGACGCTGAACGCCGTGAACACCACGGTCTGTCCGAAAGCCTGCCAGAAGATGGTGTCGCCCGCGAGCCGCGCGTAGTTGGCGAGACCCACCCAGACCTCCTCGCGGAGGTTGCTGTCGTGAAAGCTCAGCCGGAGCACTTCCACGAACGGATAGACCATCAGCGCGACGAGAATGAGCAGGGACGGCCACAGGAACGAGGCGGCCAGGATCTCCTGATGGTATTTCTGGCGAAGCTTTTGCATGGCACTTCAATCGATGGGGGGCCGACCGCGTCCGTCGCTGGACGGAGGGGTCGGCCCCCGGGGTACCTGCGGATCCGGTCGGGCCGGGACTAGTCGGCCGCGGCCAGGATCTCGTTCCACTTTGCGGCGGCGTCATCCAGCGCCTGGGCGGCGCTCTTGCTGCCCTGCACCACGTTCTGCACCTCGGTGGTGAGGATCTTGTTCATCTGCACCGCGTTGGGCATGACGAGGAAGGGCGAGAGGGCGTTGGGCCGCTCCATCTGCGTCACGAAGGCCTGGAAGAGCTTGCGCTCCTTGAACCAGTCCTGGCTCGAGACGTCGGTGCGCGCCGGGAAGCCGCCCGTCCCCCTGGCCCACATCTCGATCCCCTCGGGGCCCGAGAGCCAGCGCATGAACGCCCAGGCGGCGTCCTTGTCCTGTGCCTGGGAGGTCAGCGTGTTGAGCGAGCCGCGGACCATGGAGCCGTAGGTCTTGCCCTTGGGCAGCGGCGCGATGTCGTAGTTGAGGTCGGGGTTGAGCTTTTTCTGGATGGCCACGCCCCACGGCCCCTCGAACATCATCGCGGCACTGCCGTTGGCGAAGTTCGCCCGCTTCTCCCGCTCGCCGTTGCTGAGCACGCCCGGCACCGAGATCTTGTCGGTGTTCATCCGCTCGACATACCACTCAATGGCGGCCACACCCTCGGGGCTGTTGAAGGCCGCCCGGTTGGTGGCGGCATCGATGATCGTCGCCCCCGCCTGGAGCAGCAGCGGGTAGATGTCGTAGGTCATGTTGGTGGGCGGCTCGCTCTGCAGCGTGCCGGTGACCGCGAACTGGCGCTCGGCGGGCTTGGTGAGCTTGCGCGCGACCTCGGCGTACTCCTCCCAGGTCGCCGGCGGCGCCTCGATGCCGGCGGCAGCGAACAGGTCCTTATTGTAGAAGAGCGCGATCGTGCCGCTCTCCACCGGCAGGTAGTACTGCTTGCCGCGCCACTTCTGGTGGAAGCTCCGCGGGATGTTCGCCATGAACGACTCGGGCTCGCCGGCGATCTGCTCGTCGATCGGCTCGATGATCTCCAGATCCGCGAACTCCGCGACCCAGTCCACCTGCACCATGAGAACGTCGGGCAGCCGGCCCGCCTGGTGCAGGACGATCGCGCGGTCGTGGAAGCCGGTGAAGGGCGAATCGACCACGACGAGGTCGATGTCCGGATGCTGCGCCTCGAAGGCGGCCTCCAGCTTCGCCATGAACTCCTCGCCGACCTCGGTCCCCTTCCACTGTCCCCAGCGGACCTCGGTCTTCTGCGCCTGGGCGATGCCCGGAAGCGCCAGGAGGGAAGCTGCGGCGAGCGCCGCCAGCCGGAGAGACGAACGTTTGCGCTGCGGGGTCATGGTGCCTCCCATTGGTACGCCCGGCACGGGCCGGGCGTTCTCGTTCTGCCGCTTCGTTCGGCGGCTGCCGTCGAGCGGCGGCTCAGCCGGAGAGGGCCCGTTCCCGGAAGCAGCCGGGCACGGGAGGGGCGATCCTGGTGGCGGTGGTGTGCTGCTGCACGAGCTCGCGCGTGCCGCCGACGTTCATCCACGTGAACATGTCACGGAACATGTCCTCGAGTGACGCCATGATCGCGCTCTGGTTCGCCTCCGGCATGTCCCAGAGCCTCTTCTTGACGACCTTCCAGGCCTTCTTGCGGTTGTTGTAGAGGAACTGGACGTCGTTTTCCCCGGGCGCCCGGTCCGCGGCGTGGTTCGCGAAGGTGTACTCGCGGATCTCGTCCCTGATCGCCTGCGGCAGCTCGGGATGGTCGAAGATCAGGTTGTTGAAGCCGAGCGCCAGGTGGATCTCCACCGCGCCGCTCGCCGGGAACTTCGCGAGCTGCTCGCCGGGAAGCGTCGAGGCGCCGTGCTGCACGGCGCCGGCCATGCCGAACTCCTCGCGGCAGATGCTCGAGATCGTGCCAAGGAGGCCGTAGTCCACGTTCACCGGCGCCAGCGTGCCGTCCGGCTGCATCTTGCCGCCGTGGTAGGTGCCGGAATTGATGCTGATCTTGCTCACGCCGCGCAGTTTCCCGCCCTTGCCGCGCAGCGCCTCGCCGTAGACCGCCATGAAGGCGCGCAGCTCCTCCGGCGTCGTGTTCTCGTGGCCCACCTCGCCGATCTCCGCACCCAGGGCGATGGTCACGCCCTCGGGCTCGAGCTCGCGGACGAAGCGGGTGAAGTGGGCGGTGAGCTCGGCGTTGACGCGCTGCTGGTCCTCCACGGTGGGCAGCGAGAGATCGACCACCGTCGAGGCGTCGATGTCGATGTTGTAGAAGCCGGCGGCAATCTGGCTGCGGATCACCCCCTCGAGCCTCGCCACCTCCGCGGCGGGATCGGCGGCATGGGCTTTCGCGTTGATCTGGTCATGGTCGGCCTGCAGGAAGACCGGGCCCTCGTGCCCTTCGCGCAGGGCCGCGGCGAGCACCGCGGCGCCATACTCGACCGGCGGCTGGACCGCATAGATCGATTCCGCCAGGGCCTGCTCGAAGATGAAGAGCTGGGCATCCATCCTCCGCGCGGCGCGGAACACCGCCCGGCAGGTGTGGTAGCTCCAGCCGCGAAGGTTCATGGCGGGCACCGTGCGACCCGACCACTTCCCCTCCGCCCTCGCCAGATAGAGCTCCTGGATGGAGCTGGGCACGATCCCGGCGGCCAGCGCCGCCTCCTGGATCGCCCAGATCGCCGCGCCCCGGGCCTCGGACTCTGCGAGCGCCGCGGTCCTCGCCCAGCGGTCGATCATCTCGGCAGGCGGGCGCCTGCTCCCCGAGAAGTCGGGCCGCGCTCCCGAGAAATCGACGCCGATCGTCTCCAGGTCGTCCCTGAGATCGGCAAGCGAGGAGCAAGACATCGGCAACTACCTTCGCAACTGGGCAGGAGAAAGCCGTCCGGGCCTGCGGGCAGACCTTCTCCGCAAGGCTGCTCGACAGGCTCACAGCGGTCGTCGGAGGGCGGGGGAGACGAACCCCATGCCCGGCATGCGGGATGCACGTGACGGCGCGCCTGGCGGATTGGTATGGCCCCGGAAGAGGCGCTCCCTGCTGGTTTATCGTTCTATCGCCGACTATGCATGAAGGCTTCGTTACCGCAATCCGTAATTCGTTCGGCGAACATCAACGCGCCTATACGCAAACGGCGTAGCAGGCGCGCGTTCCTTCAGCCGCCAGCGTGGTCAACGGCCCGGCAACTGATTGGAAGTGTTGGCAGGGTCGGGTGGCGGGAGGCGGTTCTCTAGCGGGCCACGATCAGGCTGCAGCCCGATTCTCTGATCACGCGCATGGCAGGCGCCGCTGGCCGGCGGTCGGTGACGAAGGTGCCGACGTCCCGCAGGTGGCCGAGCCGGCACGTCGCGATGCGGGAGAACTTCGTGTGGTCGGCCAGCAGCACGGTATGGCGGGCGTTCGCCAGCATCGCCCGGCCCACCACCACGTCATCGTCCCGGTATTCCAGCAGGGTGCCGTCGGGGGCGATGCCCCCGATGCTGGTCAGGCAAAGATCGCAGCGATAGTCGCCCACCTGCGCCACGGTCGCCGCCCCGCTCATCGATCGGTTGTGCCGCATCCAGCGGCCGCCCGTGACATGGATGGCGATGTCCGGGCACTCGTCGAGGATCGAGGCCACGACGGTGCTGTTGGTGATCACCTTCAGGCCGCTGGGGCGGCGCGCCGCGATGGCGCGGGCGAGGGCGTCGACGGTGGTGCCGGGCGTGAGGAACAAGGAGTTGCCGGGCTGGACCAGCTCGGCCGCGGCCCGCCCGATGGAGGCCTTCTCCGCCTCCATCTCCACGTGGCGTTCGCCGTAGGCCACGTTGGAGGTGCTGATGTTGGCGCTGGCCGAGCCGTGATGGCGCCGGAGAAGGCCCAGGCCCGCGAGTTCCTGAAGATCGCGGCGCAGGGTCTGCGGCGTCACCCCGAAAGCCGTTACCAGCTCGTCGACGGTCACGTAGCCGCGCTGGGCGAGAATGTTAAGTATTTTTTCCTGACGGCGGCTGAGCTGGCGCATGGCAATCGACGTTGCTAAGGCTGCAATCCACTCGCCGCAATCCCCGATTGCGCAAAAGATGATTGCCGCCTGCGGCGATGGCTGGACGGGCGCGGGGCGTGCTAGCGGTGTGCGAAGAACCGGCGCGGCCGGAAGAACAAGCGTGGGCGCTGCCCCGGGTGGGGGCGCGGAAGACGGGTCAGGGAGCAGTGATGGCGATGGCGAAGCGCCCCTTCGGGGGCACCCGTGTCGTGTGCGCCGGGAATCTCGTCCATGACGAGGTCTTCCACGTCGACGCCATCCCCTCCTCGGGGATCAAGACCGGCGTGCTCGACTACTACGAGCGCTACGGCGGTCCTGCGGCGACCGCTGCCGTCGCCATCTGCCGCCTGGGCGGGCGCGCCTCGTACTGGGGCCGCGTCGGTGCGGATCCCGCAGGGAAGAAAGCGATGCGCCTCCTGCGCGGGTACGGCGTCGACTGCGAGGGGGTGACCGTGTTCCCGGAGGCCCGGACGTTGCGGTCCATCGTGCTGGTGGACAGTCGGGGCGAGCGCAGCATCGTGTCGGACCGGCGGTCGCTGCCGAGGGACGCCTCCATGCTCACAGGGCGGCCGCTGGACGATGCCGGTGTCCTGCTTGCCGACACGCGCTGGCCCGAGGGAGCCGCGCTTGCCCTCGAGAGAGCGCGGGCGGAAGGGATCGTCACGGTGCTGGATGCCGACGGCGGCTCGCCTTCCGACAACGCCGCGCTGATCGCCATGGCCGACCACGTGGTGTTCTCCAGTGAGGGCCTGCGCGACTATGCCGGCGAGGGCGATCCTGCCGAGCTGCTCCGGCGCTGCGTGGCGCGGCCGGGCCAGGTGCTGGCGGTGACCCGCGGCCCGGCGGGAAGCCTCTGGCTGCTCGACGGCGAGCTGGTGGCGGTTCCGGCCTTCGAGGTGCGGGTCGTCGACACCACGGGGTGCGGCGACGTCTTCCATGGCGCTTACGCCCTTGGCCTGTGCGAGGGGATGGAGCCGCTCGAGGCGGCGCGCTTCGCCGCCGCGGTGGCCGCGCTCAAGGCGGTGCGCGGCCAGGGCTGGGACGGGATGGCGGATCGTGCGGCCGTCGAGGCGCTGATGCGGGGCGAGCCGGAGCCGGTCGAGGCCTGAGGGGGCGGCCGGAGCTGAAGTGCAGGACGGCCTCACCGCCAGCCGGGCCGCCCGTGAGGCGAGAGCGCGTCAAGATCACATTCGAGGGTAGGAGGATCGCTCTTCCGAAACGTCTCACCTGACGAGGCGGCGTGCAATAATTGGCGATGAGGCCAGCGGTTTGGCGACGGCGGGTGAACGGCCATGATCTCGCTTCGGCAGCACGCATCGCTCGTCCTGATCGACGATCAGCAAGGTGTGCGGGCGGTGCCGCCAATACCGCTGCAGCCGGGTGGAGGCGGCGCGATCTATGACGAGGCGTGGCTGCGGGATCTGATCTTCGCCTGTCCCGAATCGCTGCCTCTGCAGGAAGTCGATCCTTCCTTCGGTCCGCTCGTTCCGGTGTGCAGGGAGCTGGACACGCGGTGCGCCGGTATTGCGGACGCTCTCTTCATCAATCCGCTGGGCATGCCCACGCTGGTCGAATGCAAGCTGTGGCGGAATACCGAGGCGCGGCGGAAGGTCGTGGCGCAGATTCTCGACTACGCGCGCGCTCTACGTCGCTGGACCTTCACGGATCTGCAGCGGGAGGCTGCGCGGGCGCGCAGGGAACAGGGTTTTGACCTCTTCGCGCACGTGGCCGGGCAGGGCGCCGGCGATCTGGAGCAGGCAGCCTTCGTCGACTGTGTCACGCCCAATCTCGGCTCCGGCCGGATGCTCCTCCTGGTGGTCGGCGACGGCATCCGGGAAGGCGTGGAAGCGATCACGGGCGACATTCGTGGAGCTGCCGGCCTCCACTTCACCTTTGGTCTCGTGGAGGCGCAGATCTACCAGCTGGGAGAAGGGATGCGGCTCCTGCAGCCGCGGGTCCTTGCGCGCACGCGGATCGTGGAGCGTGTCGTGGTGGACGTGTCGCGGGTCTCCGGTGTGGAGGTTCTGGACGACCGGGAGGAAGACCCGCCCACCCCCCGCGCGACATGGATGAAGAAGTTCTGGGAGGATCTGGTAGCCACCATCCGGTTTGATGATCGGGATCAGCCACTCGCGAACCCCACAGCCCAGCGCGCCATTTTCTTTCATCTGGTCCGCGGTGCGGAGCTGTGGCTCAACTGCCACTATCGCTCACGCAAGGCTATCGCCGAGGTCTCGCTGGGCTATACGCAAACCAATCAGCTCGCAGTGGAGATCGCTGAAGCGCTCGAAGCCGACCGGGAGGCGATCAGCGGGGAAATCGGTATCCCGGTCTGGTGGACCCGCACGGAAGACGGAAAGGTCCAGATGTCCGTCAGGCAGCCGATCAGCCATCCAGAAAGCGACGAGCACCGGGAGCAGCAGCTGGTGTGGTTCGCTACGACACTCAACGCTGTCGTGAACTCTCTGCGTCCTCGCATCGTGGCCTGGCTGAGGGACAACCACGGCCAATCGGGTCCGGCGGGCTGATCGGGCAGGTCGCGCGGTCGGGGATGGTGGCGAGGTGGCTCTCGCTGCCCGGGACCGCTACCGCTCGTCCGGGGCTCCCAGCCTTGCTCCCTCGTAGAGATCGGCAAGCCGCAGCTCGAGGCCGGGCGGGTCGAGGCGCAGCTGGGTGGCAGCACCCTCGAGCTCCAGATAGTGCCAGCCACCGGCCTCCATCCGCCGGAAATGCTCCACCCTGGAGCGGTCCTGGGCGATCAGCACATAGTGCCGCAGCGAGGGGAGGGCCTGGTACTCGAGCCATTTCTGGCCCCGGTCCCGCGCCTCCGTGTCCGGCGAGAGGATCTCGAAGAGGATCAGGGGGCGCAGGATCCAGCGCTCCGGCTCCTCCTCGCAGGTGACGCTGGCATCCGGGAAGCGGCCGCGCCGCTCCGCCGTCCGCACCAGAAGATCAGGGCCGTTCACCCGGCACGGGCCGCCGGGGAGCCGGCTGCGCAGCTCGCCGATGAGGTTCACCTGGATGTCGTTGTGCGCACGCGAGCCGCCTCCCATGGCGAGCAGGCGGCCGTCGACGAACTCGAAGCGCTCCTCCTGCCCGTGCACCCAGTCGAGGAAATCGTCGACGTGGTCGATGACTGGCAGATCGGCCTGCGGATGCGCCATGATCCGGCCCCCCTCGTGGCCACTCGAACCTATCCGGCCCGGCCGTCTCCGGCAACGCGAAGGCGCCCGCCTACCCCGCGCAGAGCCAGGCCGGGTCGAACCAGCGATCGGCCTCGCCGTCATAGGGGAGGCGGGTGATGTCCCAGTGCCGGATGAAGGGGGCGTAGGCGGTCCAGACGGCGGGGCCGCCGCCCACATAGACGATGCGGCCGGGGAACCGGGAGAGAACGTCCTCCGGCGCCATGGAGGAGCGGATCTCCATGATGGTGCGCTCGGCGAAGGCGCTCTCGGGGATGGAGCGGAAGGTGGCCGGGCCGCAGATCAGCACATGGCCGCGGGTCATCGTCCAGAAGCGCTCGACATCGGCGCGGTACTCGGGGCCAGAAGCGCCCTCCCACGGCATGCGGCCGGCAAGGCCCAGCTGGCCGCGTTTGCCTATCGCGCACATGGCGCGCATTTGGCCCTGCTGCTTCCCGCTCATGGCTTCGCTCCCCTGCTGCGCTGACGGGCATGTCCGCAAGGAGGAGATGAGGTGCCGGCGGTGCCCTGGAAACCCGCCGCAAGCGGGCCATGCATCCGGCGCGTTGCTCGCGGGTGCCTGACGCCCCACATGCGCGAGGGTGGCCGGGACGTGCCCGGGCGGCCTTTCTCCCCAGGGCAGCCTTTCTTCCCAGGCCGACCTTTTTCAAGGAGCAAGCGATGGTGCCGCTGTCGATCCTCGACCTGGTCCGCATCACCGAGGAGACCGACGCGCGCGGCGCCCTCGACAACGCCCGCGATGTGGCGGCCCACGCCGAGGGCTGGGGCTACCGGCGCATCTGGGTGGCCGAGCACCACAACATGCCGGGCATCGCCAGCGCCGCCACGTCCGTGGTGATCGGGCACATCGCCGCCGGGACGAGCTCGATCCGCGTGGGCGCCGGCGGGATCATGCTGCCCAACCATTCGCCCATGGTCATCGCCGAGCAGTTCGGAACCCTCGAGCGGCTCTTCCCGGGCCGCATCGATCTCGGTCTCGGCCGGGCGCCCGGCACCGACCAGCTCACCCTGCGGGCGCTGCGCCGCACGCCCGAGACAGCCGACCAGTTCCCCCGCGACGTCCTCGAGCTGCAGGCCCTGCTCGCCCCGGCCGAGCCCGGCCAGCGCATCCAGGCAGTGCCGGCGGCCGGCACCGAGGTGCCGTTGTGGATCCTCGGATCCAGCACGTTCGGCGCAGCGCTGGCGGCCGAGCTCGGCCTGCCCTATTCCTTCGCCTCCCACTTCGCGCCCCAGCAGCTCCTCCAGGCGCTCCACACCTACCGCAGCCGCTTCAAGCCGTCCGCGCAGCTCGAGCGGCCGTACGCCATGGTGGGCGTCAACATCGTCGCCGCCGACACGGACGAGGCGGCGCGCCGGCTCGCCACCACCCAGCAGATGTCGTTCACCAACATCTTCCGCGGCGCCCGCGGGCTCAGCCAGCCGCCCATCGACGACATCGAGTCCTACTGGTCGGCCATGGAGAAGATGCAGGTCATGCAGATGCTGGCCCGCTCCATCGTCGGCTCGCCGGCCACGGTGCGGGCCAGCATCGAGGCGCTCGTGGAGGAGACCGGCGCCGACGAGCTCATCGTCGTCTCCGACGTCTACGACCACGCTGCCCGCCTGCGCTCCTTCGAGCTCATCGGCGAGGCGGCGCGAGCCTAGCGGCGGGCTCCGGCGCTGCCCGGGCGGAAGGGCTCCTGACACCCTCACGGCCCCGGAGGCGGCGCGAAGGCAGCAGGGGCGGAAGGAGACGCCTCGCAGGTCCGGACCCGAAAGCCCGGCAGCGGGCCTGCTCGCCGGGTGACTGTCGCGGCGCCACGCCCTGGTGCCCGGCACCGCGCGGATCGCATGTCGGCGAGGCGCCCGGCCGGATCCCGGGGAGGCGGAACCGGCATCAGGAAACATGCCCGCTAGCGGGAACGTCAACGGGGCGCACCGCACAGCCGCGCCGGCCGGTGGGGCCTGGCAACTGGACACCTCCGCAAACCTCGCCTTTGCGGCCGGCTTTGGCTAGTTTCGAGCCAATGCTGCGGGGAGGTGTGGCTTGCCGGGACAGCCGGGGTTCTGGAGCGTCGAGGAGCGGCTTTGCGAGCTTTCGGCGCAGGGCGATCCGCTGGAGAAGCTCCTGGAGGTCGTCGACTTCGAGCTGTTTTGCGCCCGGTCCTCGACGACGCGCTCGGCGGCACGGACAGGTCGAAGGGGGGCAGGCCGCCGTTCGATGCGGTCTTGAAGCCGAAGATGCTCTATCTGCAGGCACGGCATGGGTCGAGCTTCGAGGCGAGAGAGCGCCTGGTGCGTGACCGGCTCTCCTGGATGCGGTTTTGCGGCCTGTCGATCGCCGACCCGGTGCCGGACGCCAACACGCTCTGGGATTTTCGCGAGGCGCTGATCCGGGCCGGTGCTCTGGACGAGCGCTTTGCCCGCCTTGACCGGGCGATCAAGGATGCCGGCTGGTTGCCGATGTCGGGGCAGATCGTCGATGCGAGCCTGGTGGCGGCCCCACGGCAGCGCAACACCGAGGCCGGGAAAGCGGCGATCAGGGCCGGCAGGAGGGCGGCCGAGATCTGGCCCGACAAGCCGGCGAAGGCGGCGCAGAAGGACACCGACGCCCGCTGGACCCTCAAGACCTCGAAGGGCAAGGCCGGGAGCGACGGGACGGCCAGGCGCGACCTCGCCATCCCGGCGTTCGGCTACAAGTCGCACATCCGCATCGATCGGCGGCACGGCCTGATCCGCTGCCACAAGGTCACCGACGCCGCCGCCCACGACGGCGCGCGGCTGCGCGAAGGGCTCATCGATCCGGGCAACACGGCATCGGAGGTGTGGGCCGATACCGCCTACCGGTCGAAGGCCAACGAGGACTTTTTGGCCGATCACGGCAAGATCAGCCGGATTCACCGCAAAAAGCCCACCGGCAGGCCGATGCCCAGGCGCACCGCCAAGGCCAACGCCGGAAAATCCGCGGTCCGCGCCCGCGTCGAGCACGTCTTCGCCCAGCAAAAGCATCGCATGAGGCTCATGATCCGCAGCATCGGCATCAAACGCGCCCAGGCGACCGTGATCATGGCCAACATCGCCTACAATCTCGGCCGATGGCGATGGCTCGAGGGGCGAGCCGCGTCCGCCTGACGGGACATGGCAGGGACATCAGGCGTGAGAGCCCCAAAAGACAGCTCGGGCAGCGCTGCTCGGACACCTGCCACTCGTACTCTGCCCGCAATCGCGACCAAAGCGCCGAGAACCGGGCGTTATCAGAGGTGTCCAACTGCGGCCAACGCCATCCCGCCTGGTCTTGCCGGAGAAGACGGCCGCCGTCCCCGCGCCCGATGCCGCCCCGGGCGCGGCGCATGGCCTGGCTTCGCCGCGCCGCGCGGAACCGGTCGTGGTGGAGGCAACCGGCGGACCCGGGCGCCGGCGGATGGCAGCCCGCCGCTGGTCCACCAGCTGGCAACACTGCACAGGCGCGGCGTCTGGCCGACAGGATGCTATGTCCCGGCGATCCGGGCGCGGCAGGATGAGAGCTCCGATCAAGACGGCCTGCTGGTATCGGCCGGCACGCCGTCGCTGCCGGTTCACGGTCCCGCAACCTTTGCCGGCGCATCCTCACGGATGGTGGGAGAGGTGCAGCGCCAAAGATTTCGCGGCGGCGAAGTCCCACGCCGGCAGGATGCCGACGACCGATAAAGGCACTGTGAACAAGCGCAGCAGCGACTGAAAAAAAGAAAAAAGAAGCCGCGCGCAGCGCCTTGCGCGGCTCCCTTCCCTCCGCCCGCTCCGCCGCCACGTCGATTCCTTCACCACACCTCACCCGCACGCCGTCTGCCGCTGCCGGGCCTCCAGCCGGCGCCGCTGCGCCCGGTTGAGGGCGAAGGGCGACGCCGGCTCGGGTTCGAGTTTGCCGTCCATGCCACGCATGGCGAGGAGGCGGGCGATGTCGCGGTCGGCT
>JAWZSN010000043.1:0-17347 GCA_033875255.1 Geminicoccaceae bacterium 1502E
TATCCTCGCGCTCCCCCTCTCCAACCGCGCGAGGAAGCCATGGAGACTGCCGAGCATCCTGGGGACACCGTCACCTTTCGGCCGCGGTCGCTCATGGTGGCGTGGGCGGGGGAGGATCTGGCGCGGGCCGAGGGGCTGCGGGACAGTCTGCGGTGGCGCTACGATCCGCGCTGTGCGGTCGAGGTGCACTGGGGGCGGGAGATGATCTTCGCGATGCACCGGCAGGAGCGGCTGCGGGGCCTGGAGCTGCAGTGCGAGGAGCGGGCGGCGGTGTGTCCGGTGGAGGAACGGCGGTCGGTGGCGGAGCAGGCGAGGATCTGGGGCCAGACGCGGCGGCGGGCGCGGCAGGATTACGGCTTCGCCAAGATCGAGCTGGCGGCGCTGATCGAGCAGCGCGAGGTGCTGGTGGCCTCGCAGAGCTGGCCCGGCTACTTGCATGGGCTGTGTCGCGACAAGAGCGTGGCGCGGGCAGAAGCCCGGGAGCGCATGGCCGAGCCGGGGCACGATCCGGCCGGCGATCCCGATCCGAAGAACCCGGTCTTCGTCGATCCCGAGGGCAGCGCCTTCATCGACGCCATCGAGGGTGAAGGTGGCGGCTTCGATGCGGCGGAGGCGTGGGACGGGGAAGGCACGGCGGAGGGCGCGTCCGCTTGCGGCAAAGACGAACCCGACGCACCCCCGTCTCCCGGCCCGAGCCCGTGGCGCACGCGCTGCCGCATGGCCCGCGCCGCCGGCCCCGCGCCGGAGCTCGACCCTTCGGCGCCGCTTTGCCGCGGTAAAGTCGAGCCCGAGAAGCGGCAGGGCGGACCGGGGGCCGTGCACCCGCTACCCGCGCTTCGTGCGCCACGGCCGGCATCAACCTTCCGTTAATGTGACCTGGCACCATTTCACGCCGGTTAACGGCGCTGCGGCCGCGGAAAACTTGAACCCGAGCCCGCCGCAGGCCAACAGAAGGGAGAGAGAAAAAGCCGCGCGCAGCGCCCGCGGAGCGATCTGCTTCAGCCCGCCGCGAGCGTGAGGAGAGCGATCTCGGGCGGGACGCCGAAGCGGACGGGCAGGCCGCTGGTGCCGATGCCGCCGCTGACATAGAGGAAGCGGCCGGCGTCGCGGTGGAGGCCCAGCGCCATGTGGCGGGGCAGGCTGCTCATGGTCACCGGGGGGCCGAGGCCGGGGATGCGGACCTGGCCGCCGTGGGTGTGGCCGGCGACGGTGAGGGCGACGTGTGGCGGCAGGCGGGGAAAGACGTCCGGGACGTGGCTCAGCAGGATGGCGGGCAGCTCGCCGGAGAGCGCTGCAAGGGTCCGGCCGATGGCGGCGCGGCCGCTGCGCATGCAGCCGATGCCGGCGATCTCGAAGGGGTGGTTGCCGTGGAGGTGGCGCACCACGCGGTTCTGCAGCACCTCTATGCCGACCCGCTCGAGCCCCTCGCGGACGCGCCAGCCGCCGGCCGCGTGGTCATGGTTGCCGAGGACGGCGAAGGTCGGTCGGACAGTGAGCGGCGCCAGCGCGCGCATGATGGCGTCGATCTCCAGCGGTCGCACGAAGCGGGTGCCGGTGCTGATGAAATCGCCTGGCAGCAGGACGATGTCCGGCTCCTCCGCCATGAGCCGGGCGACGATGCGGGCGATGCGCGGGGCGGTGACGTGCGGCCAGGCGGCGTGGAGGTCGGAGAGCACGCCGATCCGCAGCGTGCCGTGCTCCCGGCGCCAGAGGGCCGGGCGGAGCTCGTGGCGCACCACGCGCAGGCGCCGTGGCTCGATCCAGCCGGCATAAGCGGCGAGGCCGGCGCCGGCGAGGCCCATTCCCGCCAGTCCCAGTGCGGCGAGGCCGCCTATCACCGCCGTGCGGTGTAGAAATCGTTGCCCTTGTCGTCGGTGACGAGGAAGGCCGGCAGGTCCTCCACCTCGATCCGCCAGACCGCCTCCATGCCGAACTCCTCGTAGGCGATGGTCTCCACCTTGCGGATCATGTCGCGGCCGACCCTGGCCGCCGCCCCGCCGATGGTGGCGAGGTAGAAGCCGCCATGCCGCCTGCAGCTCTCGGCCACCTCGCGGGCCCGGTTGCCCTTGGCAAGCGTGACCAGCGAGCCGCCGGCCGCCTGGAGCTCGGGGATGTAGGGGTCCATGCGGGCGGCGGTGGTGGGGCCGAAGGCGCCCGAGGCGAAGCCCTCCGGCGTCCTGGCCGGTCCTGCGTAGTAGATGGGGTGCCGGCACATCCAGTCCGGCAGCGGCCGGCCGGCGGCGAGCAGCTTCGAGAGCTCGGCATGGACGAGGTCGCGGGCGACGACGAGCGGGCCCGAGAGCAGCACCGGCGCTCCCACCTCGAGCCTCGAGAGGGCGGCGCGGATCGCGTCCATGGGCTGGCACAGGTCGATGCGCACGGCCTCGCCGGCGCCGGCCTCCGCCTCGGGGAGGAAGCGCGCCGGATCGGTCTCGAGCTGCTCGAGGAACACGCCCTCGCCAGTGATCTTGCCGCGGATCTGCCGGTCGGCGGAGCAGGAGACGCCCATGCCCACCGGCAACGAGCCGTTGTGCCGCGGCAGGCGGATCACCCGGACATCGTGGCAGAAATGCCGGCCGCCGAACTGGGCGCCGGTGTGCATGGCGCGGGTGAGCTCCAGCACCTGCTCCTCGAGCGCCACGTCGCGGAAGGCGCGGCCCCCGGCGCTGCCGGTGGTGGGGAGCGTGTCGAGATGGCGGCAGCTCGCGAGCTTCACCGTCTTGAGGGTCATCTCGGCACTCAGCCCGCCGATCACCAGCGCCAGGTGGTAGGGCGGGCAGGCGGCGGTGCCGAGCGTGCGGATCTTCTCGTCGAGGAAGGCCAGCAGCCGCTCGGGCTCGAGGATCCGGCGGGTCTCCTGGAAGAGATAGGTCTTGTTGGCCGAGCCGCCGCCCTTGGCCACGAACAGGAACTCGAAGGCCTCGCCGGGCCCGGCCATGATCTCGATCTGGGCGGGCAGGTTGGAGCCGGTGTTGCGCTCCTCGTACATGGAGAGCGGGGCGAGCTGGCTGTAGCGCAGGTTGCGCGTCGCCCAGGTGCGCTGGATCCCGGCGGAGAGCGCCGCCTCGTCCTCTCCGCCGGTGAGCACCCGCTCGCCCTTCTTGCCCAGCACGATGGCGGTGCCGGTGTCCTGGCAGCTCGGGAACTGGCGGGCCGAGGCGATCACCGCGTTCTTGAGGAGCTCGAGCGCCACGAACCGGTCGTTGGCGGAGGAGAGCGGATCCTCGAGGATGGCGCGCAGCTGCGCCAGATGGCCGGGGCTGAAGAGATGCGAGACGTCGGCGAACGCGGTCTCGGCGAGCGCCGAGAGTGCCTCGGGGGCCACCTCGAGAAAGCGCCGGCCGGCGAGGTCCAGCACCCGCACGCCCTCGGTCTCGAGCCGGCGCCAGGTCGTCTCCTCCGGGCCGGGCTGGAAGATCGGGCGGAAGGCTCCGGTATCGCTCATGGCTGGGCTCGCTCCTCGGGCAGGGGCTTGCGGTGGGCGCGCACTCGCGGCAACCACGTGGCTGATAGCACGGCAGCAGGGAAGATGGCGCGGTGAGCAGCGATCTCGAAGGCATCATGGTGGTGTCGCTGGAGCAGGCGGTGGCGGCTCCCTATGCCGCCCGCTGCCTCGCCGACGCCGGCGCCAGGGTCGTCAAGGTGGAGCGCCACGAGGGCGATTTCGCGCGCGGCTACGACCGCTACGTTGAGGGCCTCTCGGCCAATTTCGTGTGGCTCAACCGCGGCAAGGAGTCGCTGCGCCTCGACCTCAAGGACCCGGCCGACATGGCGCTGCTCGGCCGCATGCTGGAGAAGGCCGACGTCTTCATCCAGAACCTGGCGCCGGGCGCCACGACGCGGCTGGGCATCGGCTCGGCGGCCCTGCGCGAGCGCCATCCGCGGCTCATCACCTGCGACATCAGCGGCTACGGCGAGGATGGCCCGTTCCGGGACCTCAAGGCCTACGACTTCCTCGTCCAGGCCGAGAGCGGCCTCGCCTCGGTGAACGGGATCGGCGAGGAGAGCACGCGGGTGGGCGTCTCGGTCTGCGACATCGCCGCCGGCATGACCGCGGCCCAGGCGATCTTCCGCGCCCTCTTCGCCCGCGAGCGCACCGGCCAGGGCCGGGCCATCCAGGTCTCGCTGTTCCACGCCATCGGCGACTGGATGAACGTTCCCTATCTCACTTTTGCCTATGGAGGGCACGTCCCCGCCCGGCTCGGGCTGCACCACCCCACCATCGCCCCCTACGGCTCCTATACCTGCGGCGACGGCAAGGCCGTGCTCATCGCCATCCAGAACGAGCGGGAATGGGTGCGGCTGTGCGAGGCGGTGCTGGGCCGGCCGGAGATCGCCGCCGATCCGCGCTTTTCATCAAATCCGGCGCGGGTGGAGAACCGCGTTGCACTCGACGTGGCCGTGGGCGGGGCGTTCGCAGCCCTCGACCGCGAGGCGGTGGTGGCGCGGCTGGAGGCGGCGAAGATCGCCTATGGGCGGCTGAGCACCCTCGACGACCTCGTGCGCCACCCGCAGAACCAGCTCGTCCACGTCGCCACCGATGCGGGCGAGGTGACGCTGCTCGGTCCCGGCGCCCGCATCGCCGGCGAGAGCCCCGCCTATGGCAAGGTGCCGGCCCTGGGCGAGCACGACGAGGCGCTCAGGGCCGAGTTCGGCTGAGGCGTCACGCGCGGGGCATGTCCGGGAAGAGCTCGATGCCGAGCTGCAGACCGAGGCCAACAAGCGCCCCGGGCCGGTGGCGGTCGAACAGGTGGCCAAGGTGCCCGGGCCAGCAAGCCGGAGCCGGTTCTGCGCCGCGCCGCCGCCGGTGGCTTGCCGCCTGACATGCTCGCCAGCATCCTCCAGCACGAAGCCGCCAGGGCAGAATGCGGCGGGCCGCTCCCGTCCAACCACATCGGCTAAACGTTATAATTCGACCTCATACCTGCCTTGCAGTGGGAAACTTGACGCGCGCCCGCCGAGGGGGCATATCCCGGCTCGTGCCGAGGCGGCTTTGCTCGCCCAGGCGCCGCGGTGATTTACAGGTGTCTTGCGCCGCGAAACCAAACGCTAAGCGCCACGACGTCGCGGTCGTGGTCCTTGAAGCTCAAGAGGTCTGCGATGACGTCCATGTCTGGCGCGCTCCGCGCCCCTGTTTCCGTTCCGTTTTCCGACATGTGCTGCATGCGTCCAGACGCACGCGGCTGAGCCCGCGCGCGCTGCTGTCGCACTGAGGCCGGCCGCGGCCGGCGCAGCTTTTCCTGGCGGATTCGCACCATGACCACGAGACATGCCCGTCTCGGCCGCGCGGCGGCCGGGCGGCGGCGTGCCGCGTTTTCCGGCGGAGTCGGTGTATGATCAGACTAGAACAGCTCTCTCGCAGCTTCGCGGGTCCGCACGGCGCCGTGCCGGCCCTCGACGGCGTCGACCTCGGCATCGAGGCGGGCGAGATCTTCGGCATCATCGGTCGCAGCGGTGCCGGCAAGTCGACGCTCATACGCTGCATCAACCTGCTCGAGCGCCCCGATTCCGGCCGCGTGCTGGTCGACGGCGCCGACATCACGCGGCTTTCGCGGGCACAGCTCAATGCCGCCCGGCGCGGCATGGGTATGGTGTTCCAGCACTTCAACCTGCTGGCCTCGCGCACGGTCATGGGCAATGTCGCCTTCCCGCTGGAGATCGCCGGCGTCGAGCGGGCGCGGATCCGCGAGCGGGTGGAGGAGCTGCTGGAGCTGGTGGGCCTCGCCGACAAGCGCGACCAGTACCCCTCGCGGCTCTCGGGTGGCCAGAAACAGCGGGTGGGCATCGCCCGGGCGCTGGCGCACGCGCCCCGTATCCTGCTTTGCGACGAGGCGACCTCGGCGCTCGACCCCGAGACCACCGGCCAGATCCTCGAGCTGCTGCGCTCGCTGCGCGACCGGCTGGAGCTCACCGTGGTGCTGATCACCCACGAGATGGGGGTGGTCCAAGCGGTAGCTGACCGGGTGGCGGTGATGGAGCGCGGCCGCATCATCGAGCAGGGCCGAGTGTTCGACGTCTTCACCCGCCCGAAGGAAGCGCTCACCCGGCGCTTCGTGCGCGAGGTGATCGACCAGGAGCTGCCTGCCGAGCTCGAGGCGCGGGTGCCGGAGGGCAGCACGATCTTGCGCGTCCTCTTCACCGGCCCCAACGCCTGCCGGCCGGTGATCGCCGAGGCCGCGCGCCGCTTCGGCGTCGACTTCAACGTGCTGCATGGCCGCATCGACGAGATCCGCGGCGAGCCGTTCGGCACCATGGCGCTGGCCACCGATGCCGCTCTTGAGCGGCTGGCCCCGGCGGCAGCGTGGATGCGTTCTTTGGGACTCGAGGTGGAGGAGGTGGCCCATGTCGCCGCAGCTCGTCGATCTGCTGCTTAAGGGCTTTTGGGAAACTCTGATGATGGTGGGTCTGGCGGGCGGCATCGCGGTGCTGGCGGGCCTGCCGCTTGCCCTGCTGCTGCTCACCACCGGCCGCGGCCATCTGTGTGCCAGCCCGTGGCTCAACCGCGTGCTCGGCATGGTGGTCAACGCCACCCGCTCGACGCCCTTCATCATCCTTCTGGTAGCGATCGTGCCGTTCACGCGGCTGATCGTCGGCAGCTCGATCGGTACGGCGGCAGCGGTGGTGCCGCTGGCCATCGCCGCCACCGCTTTCATCGCCCGGCTCTTCGAGCAGGCGCTGCGGGAGGTCGACCGCGGGCTCGTCGAGGCGGCCCAGGCGATGGGTGCGACCCGCCGGCAGATCATCCTCAAGGTCCTGATCCCCGAGGCCCTGCCCGGCCTGATCGCCGCCGTCACCGTGACGCTGGTGAGCCTCGTGGGCTACTCCGCCATGGCCGGTGCCGTGGGCGGCGGCGGGCTCGGCGATCTGGGCATCCGTTTCGGCTACCAGCGCTTCATGCCGGAGGTCATGGCGATCGTCGTGCTCTCGCTGGTGCTGTTCGTCCAGGCCCTCCAGTCGGCGGGCGACCTGCTCGTCCGCCGTCTCTCCCGCAAGTAGAGGAAGCTTCGCATGACAAGGATTGCCCGCCGCGCCCTCCTCGGCGCCGCCGCCGCCCTCGCTCTCCTCGCCGGTCCGGCCGGCGCCGCCGAGCGCATCAAGGTCGGTGTCACGCCCGGCCCGCACGCCCAGATCATGGAGAAGGTGGCCGAGATCGCCGCCGGCAAGGATCTCGAGATCGAGATCATCGAGTTCTCCGACTACGTGCTGCCCAACGCGGCCCTGGCGGCCGGCGACCTCGATGCCAACAGCTTCCAGCACCAGCCCTATCTCGACCGGCAGGTGGAGGATCGCGGGTACGATCTCGTCGCCATCGCCCGCAACGTGAACTTCCCCATGGGCATCTACTCGAAGAAGGTCGGCGGGCTCGCCGAGCTGCCCGAGGGTGCCAGGGTGGGCATCCCCAACGATCCCACCAATGGCGGAAGGGCGCTGGCGCTGCTCGCCAGCGGCGGCGTGATCGGCCTGCCCGAGGGTCTGGGCCACCGCGCCTCGGTGCTCGACATCACCGACAATCCCAAGAACCTGCGCATCGTCGAGATCGACGCGGCCCAGCTCCCGCGCTCCCTCGACGATCTCGACGCCGCCGCCGTCAACACCAACTACGCGGTGGAGGCGGGCATGTCGCCGGTCGAGGACTCGATCCTCATCGAGCCCAAGGACTCGCCCTACGCGAACCTCATCGTGGTGCGCGCCGACGAGAAGGACCGCGAGGTCTTCAAGACCCTGGTCGAGTCCTACCACAACGACGAGGTGCGCGCGTTCATCGCCGAGACCTTCAAGGGCGCCGTCGTCGCCGCCTGGTAAGGGCGGAACCGCGCAGCAGCCGGACGCGTTGCCCAGCCGGAAGCGGGAGGCCGCGAGGCCCCCGCCCGGCACGCCAGCGGGAGCGGTCCGATGCAGCAGCGGCGCAGTCTCGAAGGCCAGGTGGCGCTGGTCACCGGCGGCAGCTCCGGCATCGGGCGCGCCTGCGCGCTGGCCCTGGGTGCGGCCGGGGCCAGCGTCGTGGTCAACTACCGGGGCGACGCGGAGGCGGCCGCCGAGGTGGTGCGGCTGATCGGCGAGGCCGGCTCGCAGGCCGTGGCCGTCCAGGCCGACGTGAGCGAGGAGGCGGCGGTGGAGCGGCTGTTCGCGGCCACTAGGGAGAGCTTCGGCACCCTCCACATCCTCGTGAGCAATGCCGGGATCCAGCAGGACCGGCCGCTGGTGGAGATGAGTGCCGAGGACTGGCAGAAGGTCATCGACGTCAACCTCACCGGCCAGTTCCTGTGCGCGCGGGCGGCTGTCCGCGAGTTCCTGCGCCGGGGCCGCCAGCCCGAGATCTCCAGGGCCACCGGCAAGATCGTCTGCATGTCCTCGGTGCACGAGGTCATTCCCTGGGCCTGCCGGGTCAACTACGCCGCCTCCAAGGGCGGGCTCATGATGTTCATGAAGAGCCTCGCCCAGGAGCACGCCCGCGACGGAATTCGCGTGAACTCCATCGCCCCGGGTGCCATCCGCACCGACATCAACCGCGATGCGTGGGAGACCGGGGAGGCGCGGCAGGAGCTGCTGCGGCTGATCCCCTATGGCCGGATCGGCGATCCCGAGGACGTGGCCAGGGCCGCCCTGTGGCTCGCCTCCGACGATTCCGACTACGTCACCGGCACCACCCTCTTCGTCGATGGCGGCATGCTGCTCTATCCCGGCTTCGCCGAGGGCGGCGGCTGACCGCGGTCCGGGGCGTCCGGACCGCCCGGATGCGGAGGCCGGCCACTGCCCGCCGAAGCCGGGCGCTGCCGCCCCCGCAGGCAACAGCGCTCAGATGCTGCAAGCCGCGCTCAGCACCGCCCTGACCGAGGCTGTGGCCATGTCGGGATCGATGCCGACGCCGAAGACGTGGCGGCCATCGGCGGTGCGGCACTCGAGGTAAGCGATAGCCTCCGCCCGAGCGCCCTGGGCAAGCGCATGCTCGCTGTAGTCCACGACGTCCATGGCCAGCCCGCAGCCTTCGGCGAGAGCGGCCAGGGCGCTCGAGATCAGGCCGTTGCCGCGACCTGTTACCGGAATCTCGCGCCCGTCGACCCGGATCCGGCCCGCGAACACACGTTGGCCGGTGTCACCACGGCTTCCTGCCTCGCGGTAATCGACGAGGGCGATGCGCTGCGCGCCGCCCGCCAAGATGATAGGCCTCCTCGAAAGCCGCCCAGATGGTCTCGGACGTCATCTCGCTGCCGGTGCGCTCGGCGATCTCCTGGACCTTGCGGCTGAAATCGATCTGGAAACGGCGCGGCAGCCTGATTCCCCGGTCGTGCTCCAGCACCCAGGCGATGCCACCCTTGCCCGACTGGCTGTTGACCCGGATCACCGCCTCGTAGGTCTCGCCGAGATCGGCCGGGTCGATGGGCAGATAGGGCACCTCCCAGACCCCGTCATTGCGCTTCTCCTGCGCGGCGAATCCCTTCCTGATGGCATCCTGGTGCGACCCCGAGAAGGCCGTGAACACGAGCTCGCCGGCATAGGGGTGGCGCGGATGCACCGGCAGCCCGTTGCAGTGCTCGACGGTGCCGACTACAGAACGCATCCGGGGAAAGCGCAGGCCGGGATCGATCCCCTGGGTGTGCAGGTTGAGCGCCATGGTGACCAGGTCGACATTGCCGGTGCGCTCGCCGTTGCCGAACAGGCAGCCCTCGACGCGCTCGGCGCCGGCGAGGAGGGCCTGCTCCGCCGCTGCGACGGCCGTGCCGCGGTCGTTGTGCGGATGGACGCTGAGGACGACGCTGTCGCGGCGCGAGATGTTGCGGCCGAACCACTCGATCTGGTCGGCATAGACGTTGGGCATGGCGACCTCGACGGTGGCGGGCAGGTTGAGGATCGCCGGGCGCTCCGGCGTGGGTTGCCAGACATCGAGCACCCGCTCGCAGATCTCGAGAGCGAAATCGGGCTCGGTGAAGCAGAAGGTCTCGGGAGAATACTGGAAAGTCCAGCGGGTCCCCGGTTGCTTCCGGCTCTCCTCCAGCATGGCGGTGGCCCCGGCGAGCGCGAGCTCGATGACCTCCTGTCGCTCCATCTCGAAGACGACCCGGCGGAACAGCGGTGCCGTCGCATTGTAGAGATGGACGATCGCCCGCCCGGCCCCGTGGAGCGACTCGAACGTGCGGGCGATGAGGTCCGCGCGCGACTGGGTGAGGACCTGCACCTCGACATCGGCGGGGATGCGATCCTCCTCGATGAGCCGGCGGACGAAATCGAACTCGGTCTGCGACGCCGAGGGGAACGCGATCTCGATTTCCTTGAAGCCGATCTCCAGCAGCATCGCGTAGAACCGCAGCTTCTTGTCGACGCCCATCGGCTCCGCCAGCGCCTGGTTGCCGTCGCGAAGATCGGTGGAAACCCAACGCGGCGCCCTCAAGGGTCTGCGCGATGGCCATTTCCGGTCCGGCAGCTCGATGCCGGATGCGAACGGGCGGTACTTGGTCCGGCATCGTTCAGCACGATGAGGATATCCGTTGTGTGCGACATGTCGGAACAAGGGCGCGGCGGGTCGGGCTGCGGTCGCGTCGCAATGGAAGCCGGCCCGGTTGCGGTCACGAGGGGTTCTTTCCTTGACATGACGCTGCGACTGTACTGATGCGGTGAGCGGCGCTCTAACGGCCAGGCGCCAGAAGCCGTCGCGAAAGGGTCAACATGCCGGCCTCGCCAGAAACCGACCGGTGCCTGGACTCAGCGCGCATCAGTGCTCTTGCGAGGGACGAGCTGGCGTTCTCCCGCGGCCCGCACAGTCACGCATCGGCCCAGCTGATCTATGCGATCAGCGGAGTTGTGGGGGTCACGACCAGCAGGGGCACCTGGATCGTCCCGCCCAATCGCGCGGTGTGGGTGCCGGCGGAGGTCGAGCACGCCACCCGCAGCTACGGGCCGGTGCAGTTCCGGGCCGTCTTCGTCCCGTGCGGGACCGACTGCGCCCTGCCGCGCGAATGCTGCGTCGTCGCTGTCTCGCCCTTGCTGCGCGAGCTCGTTCTCCGGCTCGTCGCGCTGGAGGGCGCGGGTAAGCGAGGCCCGTTCGCCCAGCGTGTCTCGCAGCTGCTTGTCGAGGAGCTGAGCTTTCACGGGATCCAGCCCCTGAGCCTGCCGATGCCGCAGGATGCCCGGCTCGCCGCGCTCTGCGCGGAGCTCCGGTCGGACCCTGCCCGGAGGACGACGCTGGAGCAGGCGGCTGCATCCCTCGGGATGAGCAGGCGGACGTTCATGCGCACGTTCCTGCGGGAAACAGGGCTGAGCTTCGGGCGATGGCTTCAACAGGCGAGGCTCATGGAAGCCCTGCCGCTGCTCGCTCGCGGCCGCTCCGTGCTCAGTGTCGCGCTCGATTGCGGGTATCAGAGCCCCAGCGCCTTTGCCGCAACGTTCCGCCGCTCCCTCGGCACGAGCCCGCGCGACTATTTCAGCGGCAAGCGCGACCAGTAGACGGATTCCGTGCCCGTGCCCGTGCCCGTGCCCGTGCCGGAGCCGGTCTTGCGTCGAGTGGCCGTGATGCTAGCCTGTCATGCGGGAGAACGGCCGCGGCCAGCGGCCGCAAGAAGGGAGGCAGGCATGTACAGGACCATCATGGTCCCGGTGGACCTCGCTCATGTCGACCGGCTTCGCAAGGCGCTCGCCACGGCGGCCGATCTCGCGCGCCATTACGGCATTCCCGTCTGCTATGTCGGCGTCACCGCCGCCACGCCCGGTTCCGTGGCGCACAACCCCGAGGAGTTCGCCGTGAGGCTCGACGCGTTCGCGCGCTCCGAGGCCGCGAGCTACGGCCACACGGCTTCCGCGAAGGCCTGCACCAGCCACGACCCCAGCGTCGATCTCGACAAGGCGCTGATGCAGGCGATACGGGACACCGGTGCGGACCTGGTGGTGATGGCCTCGCATGTGCCGGGGCTGCCCGACCACATCTTCGCGTCCAATGCCGGCTGGCTGGCCTCGCACGCCGCAGTCTCGGTGCTGGTCGTGCGCTAGCGCCGGCAGCCGCCACTCCGGCCGCGAGGCGCCGAGAAGAAACGACCGGTCCGGCCACCGGCCGGCCACGAGGCAGAGCAGGGAGCTTCCATGAGCGATCACAACGCGGTCAGCCCAGACGGAGAGGTCAATCCGATCGAGACCGACTACCGGGTAGGGCAGGACAACATCCAGGCCAGCATCGGTCCGTTCGGCCTGGATATCCACAATCCGGTCTTCGTTATCTCCGGGCTCACCATTATCGTGTTCGTCGTCTTCAGCCTCGCCTTGCAGGAGCAGGCGGCGGCGCTTTTCGGATGGCTGCGGCCGGCCCTGACCTCGACCTTCGACTGGTTCTTCCTCCTGGCCGGCAACGTCTTCGTGCTGCTCTGCCTGTTCCTCATCGTCTCGCCCTACGGCCGGGTCCGCCTCGGCGGCAAGGAGGCAGTGCCCGACTACAGCTATTCCGGCTGGTTCGCGATGCTGTTCGCCGCCGGCATGGGCATCGGCCTGATGTTCTACGGCGTCTCCGAGCCGCTCTCGCACTACGCATCCTCGGTGGCGGAGGGAGCCGGCAACGCGGCAAGCTGGGCCCCCTTGGCCGGCGCCACGGGTGATAGCGAGGCGGCGCGCCGGCTCGGCATGGCCGCCACCATCTTCCACTGGGGCCTGCATCCCTGGGCGATCTATGCGGTAGTGGCGCTGGCGCTGGCGCTCTTCAGCTACAACAAGGGCCTGCCGCTGACCGTCCGCTCGGTGTTCTACCCGATCTTCGGCGAGCGGATCTGGGGCTGGCCGGGCCATATCATCGACACGCTGGCGGTCTTTGCCACGCTCTTCGGACTCGCCACCTCGCTCGGCCTGGGCGCTGAGCAGGCCAATGCCGGGCTCGAGTTCCTCTTCGGCATCCCCGTCACCGACGTCTCCAAGGTGCTGCTGATCACCGGCATCACCGGCGTCGCCCTGGTCTCGGTGGTGGCCGGCCTCGACGCGGGGGTCAAGCGGCTCTCCGAGATCAACATGGTGCTGGCGGTTCTGCTCCTGCTGTTCGTCATCCTCACCGGCCCGACCCTGGCGATCCTCTCCGGCTTCTTCCTCAATCTTGCGGCCTATGTCGAATACCTGCCCGCCCTCTCCAACCCGGTCGGCCGCGGCGACGACAATTTCCGCCAGGGCTGGACCGCCTTCTACTGGGCCTGGTGGATCTCCTGGTCGCCCTTCGTCGGCATGTTCATCGCCCGGGTCAGCCGCGGCCGCACCGTCCGCGAGCTCCTGGTCTGCGTGCTGCTGATCCCCTCGCTGGTCTCGGTCCTGTGGATGACCGCCTTCGGCGGCACGGCCATCAGCCAGCTCGTCAATGACGGCTACACGGCAGCTGCCGACGCCGCCCTCGAGCTCCAGCTGTTCTCGATGCTGGAGGCCCTGCCGCTCCATCAGATCACCTCCTTCCTCGGCATCGTCCTGGTGATCGTGTTCTTCGTCACCTCCTCGGATTCCGGCTCGCTGGTGATCGACACCATCACCGCCGGCGGCAAGGTCGACGCGCCGGTGACCCAGCGCGTCTTTTGGGCCTGTTTCGAGGGTCTGGTGGCAATCGCCCTGCTGCTCGGTGGCGGCCTTACCGCGCTCCAGGCCGCCTCGGTCTCGACGGGCTTTCCCTTCGCGATCGTCCTGCTGCTGGCCTGCTATGCCATCGTCAAGGGCCTGGCCAGCGAGCCACGCTGACGGCGGCAGGTGCCGCCGCCCGGTCCCGCTGCCCCGGCGTTTGCGCCGTAGCTGGCGTGCTGCCGGGCCTATGGTTGGGGCCGGCGCGGGCTGCTAGCTGTCGGAACGACGAGCGCGGCAGGGACCGCGCGGGCCGGCAGGGAGCGGGGATCGGGGGATGGCGATGTTGAACAGCTCGCACTGGGGCGCCTTCGTCCCGCTGGTGAAGGACGGTGTCCTGACGAATGTGACGCCCTTCGCCGGCGATCCCGACCCTTCGCCGATCCTCCGCTCGATCCCCGGCGCCGTGCATGACGCCACCCGCATCGCCCGGCCCGCCGTGCGCCGCGGCTGGCTCGAGGGCGGCGCCGGCAGGCACCGCGAGCGGCGCGGCCGCGACACGTTCGTCGAGATGGGCTGGGACGAGGTCCTCGATCTTCTCGCAGCCGAGTTCCGCCGGGTGATCGGCGAGCACGGCAACGAGGCGATCTTCGGCGGCTCCTACGGCTGGTCGAGCGCTGGCCGCTTCCATCACGCCAAGACCCAGCTCCAGCGCTTCCTGGCCGCCATCGGCGGCTATGTGGGGGCCGTGAACACCTACAGCAACGCCGCCGGCATGGTGCTTGCCGAGCGGGTGCTGGGCAGCGGCCAGGCCATGGGCGGGCCCTGCACGAGCTGGCGCAGCATCGCCCAGAGCAGCGAGCTCGTGGTGATGTTCGGCGGCCTGCCGGTGCGCAACACTCAGGTCACCCCCGGCGGCCCCGCCGAGCATACGACGATGCGCAACCTGCGGCGTGCCAGGGAGGCCGGCGTCGCCTTCGTCAACATCAGCCCGGTGCGCGAGGACGCCCCCGGCTTCCTCGACGCCGATTGGCTGGCCCCGCGCCCCAACACCGACACGGCCCTTCTGCTCGGCCTGTGCCATACGCTCATGGAGGAGGGCCTGCACGATAGGGCCTTCCTCGACCGGTACTGCGAGGGCTACCGGCACTTTGCCGCCTACCTGCGCGGCGAGCCGGACGGAACCGCCAAGACGGCGGAGTGGGCCTCCGGCATCTGCGGGATCGGCGCCGAGGCCATCCGCGGGCTCGCCCGGCGCATGGTCCGGCAGCGCACCATGCTCCTCATGACCTGGTCGCTGCAGCGCGCCGACCATGGCGAGCAGCCCTGTTGGGCGCTCATCGCCCTCGCCTCCATGCTGGGCCAGATCGGCCTGCCCGGCGGCGGCTTCGGCTTCGGGCTGGGCAGCATGGAGGGCATCGCCGGCAATGTCCGCCCGTTCCCCACCCCCGCTTTGCCGTTGCTGCCCAACGCCGTCAAAAGCTTCATTCCGGTGGCGCGCATCGCCGACATGCTGCTGCACCCCGGCGAGCCCTTCCAGTTCAACGGGCAGGACCTCGTCTATCCCGACATCAGGTTGGTCTGCTGGTGGGGCGGCAACCCGTTCCACCACCACCAGGACATCAACCGCCTGATCCGCGCATGGCGCCGGCCCGACACGGTGGTGGTGGCCGACTGCTGGTGGACCGCTACGGCCAAGCACGCCGACATCGTGCTGCCCGCCACCACCACGCTCGAGCGCAACGACATCGGCGCCACCTCCCGCGACCGGCACGTCATCGCCATGAAGAAGGCGATCGAGCCCGTGGGCCATGCGCGCCACGACTTCGACATGCTGGCCGACCTCGCCGCGCGGCTGGGTGCCGCCGGGCGCTTCACCGAGGGCCGCGACGAGGCCGCCTGGCTGCGGCACATCTACGAGACCGCCCGCGAGCGCGCCGCCAGGTCCCAGCGCCACTGGCCGGATTTTTCGTCATTCTGGGAGCAGGGCCACCTGGCGCTCGAGGAGGCGGAGCGGCCCTTCATCCTCTACGAGGACTTCCGCCGCGATCCCGAGGCAGCCCCGCTGCCCACCCCCTCCGGCCGCATCGAGCTCTTCTCGAAGACCGTGGCGGGCTTCGGCTACGAGGACTGCCCGGGCCACCCCGCCTGGATCGAGCCCGCCGAATGGCTGGGGGCGGAGAAGGCGGCGCGCTTTCCCCTCCACATGCTCAGCAGCCAGCCCAAAGGCCGCCTCCACGCCCAGATGGACATGGCCGTGGCCAGCCAGGAGGAGAAGATCGGCGGGCGCGAGCCCATCCGCCTCAACCCGGCCGACGCCGCCAGCCGCAACATCGCTGACGGCGCCACCGTGCGCGTCTTCAACGAGCGCGGCGCCATGCTGGCCGTGGCCGTGGTGACACCCGCCATCCGCCAGGGCGTGGTGCAGATCGCCACCGGCGCCTGGTACGACCCGGCCGACCCCGCAACCGACGGCTCCCTCGAGAAACACGGCAACCCCAACGTCCTCACCCTCGACAAGGGCACCTCCCGCCTCGCCCAGGGCCCCATCGCCCAGACCGCCCTGGTCGAGATCGAGCCCTTCCATGGCGAGGCCGGGATCACCGCCTACCGGGTCCCGCTGGAGGCCTCCGCCTGAGGAAGGAGCCGCTGCGCGGGCGCTGCGCGCCGTTGCTCCCGTCTCCTTCCGCTTGCCGGGTTCGTGTCTGCGGCCGGCTTGCAAGGCGTTCCGTACCGGGCCTTTGCCGCTGCCCGCCGCGCACCTCGCGCGGCTGGAAAGTGATCGGGCAGGACTGACGCACAGCGGGCGTGCTGCCGATGCGGGCGGCGCCGCCCCACCGCTCCGCGGGCGCTGCGCGCGGCTTTTCCTGTCTCCCTTCTGTCGGCCTGCGGCGGGCTCGGGTTCGTCCCTGCCACGGCCCGCAGCGCCGTTGACCGGCGTGAAATGGTGCCAGGTCACATTAACGGAAGGTTGATGGCGGCCGTGACGCGCGCGGCGGGGTGAAGCGGACCGCTCCGCGGGCGCTGCGCGCGGCTTTTCCTTTCTCCCTTCTGTCAGTCTGCGGCGGGCTCGGGTTCGGGTTTGCCACGACCCGCAGCGCCGTTGACCGGCGTGAAATGATGCCAGGTCACATTAACGGAAGGTTGATGCCGGCGGTGACGCGCGCGGCGGGGTGAAGCGGACCGCTTCGCGGGCGCGGCGCGCGGCTTTTCCTGTCTCCCTTCTGTCAGTCTGCGGCGGGCTCGGGTTCGACTTTGCCGCGGCAAAGCGGCGCCGAAGGGTCGAGCTCCGGCGCGGGGCCGGTGCCGGCGGCGCGGGCCATGCGGCAGCGCGTGCGCCACGGGCTCAGACCGGCAGGCGGGGAAGCGTCGGGTTCGTCTTTGTCACGGCAGGGGGACGCGCCGTCCGCCACGGGCTGCCCGTCCCATGCCTCCGCCGCGGCAAAGCCGCCACCCGGCCCCTCGATGCCGTCGATGAACGCACTGCCCTCGGGATCGACGAAGACCGGGTTCTTCGGATCGGGGTCGCTCGCCGAATCGTGCCCGGGCTCGGCCATCCGCGCCCTGGCTTCTGCCCGCGCCACGCTCTTGTCGCGGCACAGCCCGTGCAGATAGCCGGGCCAGCTCTGCGAGGCCACCAGCACCTCGCGCTGCTCGATCAGCGCCGCCAGCTCGACCTTGGCGAAGCTGTAATCCTGCCGCGCCCGCCGCCGCGCTTGGCCCCAGATCTTCGCCTGCTCGGCCACCGAGCGGCGCTCCTCCACCGGACACACCGCCACCCGCTCCTCGCACTGCAGCTCCAGGACCCGCAGCCGCTCCTGCCGGTGCATCGCGAAGATCATCT
>JAWZSN010000044.1:0-15823 GCA_033875255.1 Geminicoccaceae bacterium 1502E
CGTGCCCAGCCGCCGTGCCGCCGGGTCGTTGCGGGCCAGCTCGGCGAGCTCCTCGTCGAGGCTCGCGATGCGCCGGTCGAGCGCCCGCCACTCGGCCTGCGCGTCGATGATCAGCCGGCGGATGCGCGCGCTCACCGCGAAGGCCGGATCGCTGGCCAGCCCGTCGAGCGCCTGCTCGAGCTTGCGCCGCCCCTGGGGGAACACGTGGCCGCGCTCCAGCAGGATCGCCCGCAACTGGTTGATCAGCGCCGTTCTGGCCCCCACCAGCCGCGAGCGCACCCGGTGCAGGGTCTGCCGGTGCGGGTTCCGGAGGTCGAGCTGGTCCCCGCTCCCCGGCGGCACGAACCGCATGCCCGGCCGCGAGGCCGCCTCGGCGATCCCCTCGGCGTCCCGCTCGTCGTTCTTCTGCGCCTTGACGTAGGGCCGCACATATTCCGGCGGCATCAGCCGCACCGTGTGGCCCTGTGCCTCCAGCAGCCGGCCCAGATGATGCGCCCCGCAGCACGCCTCCATCGCCACGACGCAAGGCGGCAGCGTCGCCGTCAGGGCGAGAATGCTCTCCTGCCGCATCCGCCGTCGCAGCACCACCGTCTCCTTCCCGTCCCGTCCCAGGACGCTGTTGACGGCCTTGCCCAGATCGATCGCGAGCAGCACGATGGTCATGGTCCGCTCCTTCCGTCTCCAGAACAGCGCATCCTGCCGGATGCCGCCGAGGAGGGGCGGGCCATCCCATAAAACAGCCGCGCGCAGCGCCCTGCGCGGGCCCGCCGGCGCGCCCCGACCCGTTGCCCGTCATCTCTCGCGCTCGTCGGGTGCGACCGGTTTCTTGACATGCCGACATAAAGAAATTTACATATCGGCGCATGAGGTGGCGGTGAGTGATGACAGAGCAGATCGCGCTTCTCGAGGGGCTTCTGGGTGGGTTGCGGGCGGCAGCGGAGCTTTCGCGGCTGCGGCTGCTGGCCATCTGCGCCCAGGGCGAATGGACGGTGAGCGAGCTGACCCAGGTCATGGGGCAGAGCCAGCCGCGCATCTCGCGGCATCTCAAGCTGCTGGCCGAGGCCGGGCTGCTGGAGCGGATTCCGGAGGGAAGCTGGGTGTTCTACCGGATCGCCCAGAGCGGCGAGGGGGCTGCCATGGCGCGGGCGCTGTGCCGTCTGCTGCCGGAGCGCGACGCCCAGCTCACCCTCGACCGTCACCGGCTGGCGGCGGTCCGCGAGTCGCGGCGCCGCCAGGCCGAGCAGTATTTCGACGCGCGCGCCCACCACTGGGACAGCGAGCGCGAGCTGGGGGTCGACGTGGCGCGCGTCGAGGCCGAGCTGGCGCGGCAGTTCGAGCAGGAGACGGTGCCGAGCCTGCTCGACATCGGCACCGGCACGGGCCGCGTGCTGCAGATCCTCGCCCGCCACATCGGCAGCGGCCTGGGCGTCGATCTCTCCCGCGACATGCTGGCTGTGGCGCGCGCCAATCTCGACCGGGGCACCACCCGCAACTGCCAGGTCCGGCAGGCCGACATGTACCATCTGCCGCTGCCCAACCAGGCTTTCGCGGCGGTGACCCTGCACCAGGTGCTGCACTACGCCGACGACCCGCTGGCGGTTCTCGCCGAGGCGCGCCGGGTGCTTCAGCCGCGCGGCCGGCTTCTCGTGGTGGATCTGGCGCAGCACGAGGAGGAGCGGCTGCGGAGCGAGCGCCAGCACCGGCGCCTGGGCTTCGGCGATGCCGAGATGGCGCGCTGGTTCGGCGAACTGGGGATGGTGGAGGAGTCGGTCGCCCGGTTTCCGGGCGAGCGGCTGACGGTGGTGATGTGGGTGGCTCGTGTGCCGGGGCAGACGCTCGGCGGCGAGGGCCGCGAGCAAAGGAGCAAGGCGGCATGACGGTGCGGACGCTGCATCAAGACACACGTGCCGCGGCATGGCTCGAGGAGCCGCTGCCGCAGGTGGAGCTTTCGATCGAGATCTTCCCGCCGAGGACGGCGGAGGCGGGCGAGCGTCTGCGTCACAATCTCGAGCTGTTCGCGGCCGCCGGGCCGCGCTTCATCTCGGTCACCTGCGGTGCCGGCGGCACCGGCGAGGACGGCACGTTCCCGCTCGTTCTCGACGTCCACGAGCGCTTTCCGGTGCCGGTGGCGGCACACCTCACTTGTGCCTATGCGCCGCGCGAGCATGTCGACGCGCTGCTGCGCCGCTACTGGGCGGCCGGCATCCGGCGCATCGTGGCGCTGCGCGGCGATCCGCCCAAGGGCAGCGAGCGCTACGTGCCGCAGCCCGGCGGCTACGCCTATGCCGCCGACCTGGTGGCCGGGATCCGCGAGATAGCGCCCTTCGACATCAGCGTCGCCTGCTACCCCGAGACCCATCCCGAGGCGGCCAGCGCCGATGCCGATCTCGACAACCTCAAGCGCAAGGTCGACGCCGGCGCCGACCGGCTGATCACCCAGTACTGCTTCGACACCGACCGGATCCTGCGCTTCCGCGACAAGGTGGCGGATGCCGGCATCGGGCTCGAGCTTGTCCCGGGCATCATGCCGATCCACAGCTTCACCCAGGTCCGCCGCTTCTCCGGGGCCTGCGGCGCCGGCATTCCGCCATGGCTGTGCGAGCTGTTCGACGGGGTGGAGGACGGCTCGCCGGTGCACGGCATGATCGCCGCCAGCGTGGCCTCGGAGCAGTGCCGCCGGCTCGCCGCCGAGGGCCTCACCCGCCAGCATGTCTACGCCTTGAACCGCGCCGAGCTGCCGCTGGCGATCGTCCATCTCCTGCGCGCCGCACGCCACGTGCCGGCCGCCGCCTGAGCCTCACCCGCAAAGCCGGAGCCCGTTCCTCTTCATGGCCGATTTCCTCGACTACGCCCGCGAGCGCGTCGTTCTCTTCGACGGCGGCATGGGGACCCAGATCCAGGGCCGCAACCTGACCCTCGACGATTTCTGGGGTCAGGAGAACTGCTCGGAGGTCCTCAACCTCAGCTGCCCGGATCTCATCCGCGAGATCCACCGCACCTATCTCCTGGCGGGCTCCGACGCGGTCGAGACCAACACGTTCGGCGGCTCGCCGGTGACGCTCGGTGAGTTCGGCCTGTCCGAGCGGGCGTTCGAGATCAACAAGCGGGCGGTCGAGCTGGCGCGCGAGGCCATCGAGAGCCTGCCGGCCGACGGCCGCACGCGCTTCGTCGTGGGCTCGATCGGGCCCGGCACGAGGCTGCCCAGCCTCGGCCATACCGACTATCGCACGCTCGAGGACGCGCTTGCGGTCCAGGCTGCGGGCCTGATGGCCGGCGGCTGCGACGCCATGCTGATCGAGACTTGCCAGGATCCGCTGCAGATCAAGGCGGCGATCAACGGCGCCAGGCGCACCTTCGCCGAGCTGAGCAGCAGCGTGCCGCTGATGGTGCAGGTCACCGTCGAGACCACCGGCACGCTCCTGGTCGGCACCGACATCGCCGCCGCCGCTGCCATCATCGGCGCCATGGACGTGCCGGTGCTGGGCCTGAACTGCGCCACCGGCCCCAAGGAGATGGCCGAGCATCTGCGGCATCTCTCGCAGACCTGGCCGGGCCTGATCTCGGTGCAGCCCAATGCTGGCCTGCCCGAGCTGCGCGAGGGCCAGACCTACTACCCGCTCGGCGCCGACGAGCTCGCCGGCTGGCTCGAGCGGTTCGTCCAGGAGGACGGGTTGAGCTTCATCGGCGGCTGCTGCGGCACCGGCGAGGAGCATATCCGCGCCCTCGACGCCATGCTCCGGCGGATCGCCGATGACGGGTTTCGCCCCCGGCCGGCCGCGCGCAACCCGGTGCCGGTCCCCTCGCTGGCCTCGCTGTTCTCGCCGGTGGCCCTGCGCCAGGAGAATTCCTACCTCTCGGTCGGCGAGCGCTGCAATGCCAACGGCTCGAAGAAGTTCCGCGAGCTGCAGGCCGCCGAGGACTGGGACGGCTGCGTCGCCATGGGTCGCGAGCAGGCCCGCGAGGGCAGCAACGCCCTCGATGTGTGCACCGCCTATGTCGGCCGTGACGAGGTGCGCGACATGACCAACCTGATCACGCGGATGCGTGGCCAGGTCGATGCGCCTTTGGTGTTCGATTCCACCGAGCTGCCGGTGCTCGAGGCCTCGCTCGAGCTCTATGGCGGCAAGGGCATCCTCAACTCGATCAATTTCGAGGATGGCGAGGGTCCGGCGGCGGCGCGCATGAAGCTCGTGCGCAAGTTCGGCACGGCGGTGGTGGCGCTCACCATCGACGAGGACGGCATGGCCAAGACCGCCGAGGCCAAGCTGCGCGTGGCGCGGCGTCTCGTCGACTTCGCCTGCGGCCGCTTCGGCCTGCCGCACCACGACCTGCTGATCGACCCGCTGACCTTCACGATCTGCACCGGCAACGAGGACGATCGCAAGCTGGGCGTGTGGACCCTGGACGCCATCGAGGCCATCTCGAAGGAGTTCCCGGACATCCAGATCCTGCTCGGGCTCTCCAACATCTCCTTCGGCCTCAACCCGGCCGCCCGTCACGTCCTCAACTCGGTCTTCCTCGACCACGCGGTGCGCCGCGGCATGAGCGGCGCCATCGTCCACACCTCCAAGATCGTGCCGCTGCACAAGATCCCCGAGGAGGAGGTGAAGGCGGCCGAGGACCTGATCTACGACCGGCGCCGGCCGGATCACGATCCGCTGCAGGTCTTCATGGCGCTCTTCGCGGGCCGCAAGGCCGCCGACGAGGGCAAGAGGGCGCGGCCCGACACGATCGAGGAGTGTCTCAAGCTCAGGATCGTCGACGGCGACAAGCAGGGTCTCGAGGACGATCTGGCGGAGGCCATGAAGACCCATGCGCCGCTGGCCATCATCAACGAGATCCTGCTCGACGGCATGAAGGTGGTGGGCGAGCTGTTCGGTGCGGGCAAGATGCAGCTGCCCTTCGTGCTGCAGTCGGCCGAGACGATGAAGAAGGCGGTGGCCTTCCTCGAGCCGCACATGGAGAAGGTCGAGGGGCAGGAGAAGGGGACCATCGTGCTCGCCACCGTGAAGGGTGACGTGCATGACATCGGCAAGAACCTGGTCGACATCATCCTCACCAACAACGGCTACCGGGTCGTCAATCTCGGCATCAAGCAGCCGCTGAGCGCGATCCTCGAGGCGGCCGAGACCCACAAGGCCAACGCCATCGGCATGTCCGGCCTGCTCGTGAAGTCGACCGTCATCATGCGCGAGAACCTGGAGGAGATGCAGCGCCAGCAGGTGCGCCTGCCGGTGTTCCTGGGTGGTGCGGCGCTGACCCGCGCCTATGTCGAGGACGACTGCTTCAAGGCCTATGGCGAGGGGCCGGTGGCCTATGCCCGCGACGCCTTCGACGGGCTCTCCTTGATGGACAAGGTGATCACCTCCACCTTCGCCGAGCATGTGGCGGAGCGCACCGGCAAGGCCGCCGCGCGCACCCGCTCGACCCGCAAGCCGCGCACCCTCGAGGTGCCGGAGGCGACCGTGATGCGGCCCGTGGAGCTCGAGGAGATCCGCCTGCGCCGGCACGAGCTGACGGAAAAGGTGCCGGTGCCGCAGCCGCCCTTCTGGGGCTCCCGGGTGATCGAGCGGGTGCCGGTCAAGGCGCTGCTGCCCTATCTCAACGATCAGATGCTCTACCAGTTTCACTGGGGCTACGAGAAGCAGGGCCGCCGCCTCGACGAGTTCCTGCGCTGGGCGCACAAGGAGCTGCGACCGGTTCTGGGCGATCTCGTGGCCGAGGCCGAGCGGGAGGCCGTCTTCGCGCCGCAGGCCGCCTACGGCTACTGGAAGGCCGCCGGCGAGGGCAACGACCTGATCCTCTTCGGCGAGGACGGCCAAAGGGAGGTCGCCCGCTTCCATCTTCCCCGCCAGCGCAAGGAAGGGGGCGTGTGCATCGCCGACTTCCTGCGCGACGTCGACGACGAGCAGCGCGACGTGGTGGCGATGCAGGTGGTGACGGTCGGCCAGCGCGCCTCCGAGGTCGCCCGCGAGTGGTTCGCCGCCGACCGCTACCAGGACTATGTGCGGCTGCACGGTCTGGGGGTCGAGCTGACCGAGGCGCTGGCCGAGTATGTCCATGCCGGGATCCGCGCCGAGCTCGGTTTCGGCCACGAGGACGCCCGCGACATGCGCCAGCTCCTCAAGCAGGGCTATCGCGGCTCGCGCTATTCCTTTGGCTATCCGGCCTGCCCGAACCTCGCCGACCAGGTCCCGCTGCTCGAGCTTCTGGGCGCCTCGCGCGTCGGCGTCGAGCTGGGCGACGAGTGGCAGCTCTGGCCCGAGCAGAGCACCAGCGCCCTCGTCCTCCACCATCCCCAGGCGCGCTATTTCGGCATCTGAGGCGGGAAGGGTCCTGCCTGCTCAGCCGGGCAGGGCCAGCCAGCCGGTGACCAGCATGTAGAGGGCGACCAGCACCAGGACGGCGGCGAACAGGCGGCCCAGCCGGTCGCGGGCGCCGCCCAGCCGGGTCGCAAGCCGCATGCCCGCCCAGCCGCCGACGACGCCCGCCAGGATGAAGCGCAAGGCGAGCGCGCCGTCGACCAGGCCGCTGGCGGCGTAGCTCGCTGCCGTGGTCATGCCGAAGCTGGCGACCGCCACCAGCGACGAGCCCACTGCATGCAGCGTCGGCATGCTGGTGGCGGCGATCAGCCCGGGCACCACGAGAAACCCGCCGCCGATCCCGAAAAAGCCGGAAAGCCCGCCGGTGGCGAGGCCGAAGGAGCCCAGCCGGCCGACGGTCGGGCCGTCGAGCAGCTCCGGTGCCGCCGTGCCGCCGGCCCGACGGCGCAGCATCAAGCCGGCCACCACGAGCATCAGCAGGGCAAAGAGCAGGAGCAGGCGCTGGCCATCGACGAGCTTGCCGAGCGCTGCCCCGCCGAGAGCCCCCGCAACGCCGGCCAGCGCGAAGACCCCCGCGCTGCGCCAGCGCACATGGCCGGCCCGCGCGTGCGGCAGCAGGTTGGCGCAGGCGTTGAGGCCGACGGCAAGGGCACTGGTGCCGATCGCCATATGGGCCGGCTGCACGCCCACGACATGGATGAGCAGCGGCACCGCCAGGATGGAGCCCCCGCCGCCGATCAGGCCCAGGGTAAAGCCCACCAGCCCGCCTGAAAGCAGCGTCAGCGCCGTCTCGATGCCGATTGTCTCGAAGCCCATGCCTCTTCCATCTCCGGTTGCGCATGGGCGAATACAAGGATCAGTGAATATAAGGGAAGGGTGCTCGCTGCGGGCCTGCCGGTCGAAAATGCATCACCGGACCATGATCTCGCGGGCGCTGCTCCATCGCGATGATTGCGGCGCCGGCGGCCGCCCGGAAACGGTTCCAGCAGCTCCTGCAATCGGCCGTGGTGGCGACCGTTACCGATGGCTACGGCCGAGTTCGGGACGGTCGGCCGGGCGGCGCTTTCCGTGGTCGCGGGGCGGCGGCGGATCCAGGCCGGCGAGCAGCGGCAGAAGGAGCTCATGCTCAAGATGCACGAGCTTCCTCCGCACCCCGAGCTGCCCCGGGCCGGTACCCGACACGACCGCTGCCGACCTCCTCGAGGCGATCGACGCGATCATCGTCAAAGAAGGCTGAAGCGGGCCTTGACCTTCCCGTTACTGGAAGCCCCATCTGAGGTGCATCGTATCAGACCGGGAAGGACGAGCGATGACGACGGTCCTGGCGGAGCCCGAGGCCGGAGAGCGGCTGGAGCTGCCGGTGAGCGGCATGACCTGTGCTTCTTGTGCCGGGCGCGTCGAGAAGGCGCTGCAGGCGGTGCCGGGCGTGCGGGACGCGAAGGTCAATCTGGCGCTGGAGCGGGCGGTGGTGCGGACCACGGCCGCAGGCGCCGACCCCGCCGCGCTGGCGAGGGCGGTGCACGAGGCCGGCTACGGCGTGCCCGAGCGTCATGTGACGCTGGCGGTGCGGGGCATGACCTGCGCATCGTGCGCTGGCCGCATCGAGAAGGCGCTGCTGCGCGTGCCGGGTGTGCTGGCGGCGAGCGTCAACCTCGCCCTCGAGCGGGCCGAGCTGCGGGTGGTCCCCGATTCCGCCGGGGTAAACGAGCTCGTGGCCGCGGTCGAGGCCGCGGGTTACGGCGCAGCTCTCGCGGACGAGGCCGATGCCGCCGCCGCCGACCAGGCGGACGAGCAGGCCGCGCGCCGGCGCGAGACGCTGACGCTCGCGGCCTCGACGTTTCTCACCCTGCCGTTCCTCCTCCAGATGGTCCTGATGCCGCTGGGCGGCGGCCTCCACATGCCGCCCTGGCTGGAGCTTGTGCTGGCGGCACCGGTGCAGCTCGTCATCGGCTGGCGCTTCTACAAGGCCGCGTGGAAGGCGCTCAGGGCGCGGACCGGCAACATGGACCTGCTGGTGGCCATCGGCACCAGCATGGCCTTCCTCCTGAGCCTCTACTTCCTCGTGACCCGCGGCGAGGCGGCGCAAGGCCACCTCTATTTCGAGGCCTCGGCCGCCATCATCACCCTGGTGCTCTTCGGCAAGTGGCTGGAGGGCCGGGCCAAGCGCAGCGCCAGCGAGGCGATCCGCGCGCTGATGGCGCTGCGCCCCGAGACCGCCCGTGTCGTGCGCCGCGGCGAGGAGGTCGAGGTCCCGGTAGCCAGCGTGGCGGTCGGCGAGACGGTGGTGGTGCGGCCGGGCGAGCGGGTGCCGGTGGACGGCGAGATCGTCCGCGGCGCCAGCGAGCTCGACGAGTCGCTGCTCACCGGCGAAAGCCTGCCGGTCGCCCGCGGCAGC
The DNA here is from genome assembly GCA_033875255.1 of Geminicoccaceae bacterium 1502E. Classification (GTDB taxonomy): domain Bacteria; phylum Pseudomonadota; class Alphaproteobacteria; order Geminicoccales; family Geminicoccaceae; genus Marinimicrococcus. The sequence continues at coordinate 8,719 of JAWZSN010000044.1, forward strand.
GGCGATACCGTCATCGCCGGGGCGATCAACGGCTCCGGCCTGCTGCGCCTGCGCGCCTCGCGGGTGGGCAGGGACACGACCCTGGCGCGGATCACCGAGCTGGTCGCCAGCGCCCAGGCCGGCAAGGCGCCCATCCAGCGGCTGGTGGACAGGGTGAGCGCCGTCTTCGTGCCGGTGGTGCTGCTCATCGCGCTGCTGACCATGGCCGGGTGGCTCATCGCCGGCGGCACCCTCGAAGCCGCCATCATCGCCGCCGTCTCGGTCACCGTCATCGCCTGTCCCTGCGCGCTGGGCCTCGCCACGCCGGCGGCGCTGGTGGCGGGCACCGGTGCCGCTGCCCGGGCCGGCATCCTGATCCGCGACATCGAGACCCTGGAGCGGGCGCACGCGGTCGATGCGGCGATCTTCGACAAGACCGGCACGCTCACCCGCGGCCGGCCCGAGCTGGTCGCGGTCGAGGCCGCGGACGAGGCCGCTCTCCTGGCGCTCGCCGCCGCCGCCCAGCAGGGCAGCGAGCATCCGCTCGGTCATTCGATGGTTCGCGCCGCGAAGGAGCGGGGCCTGCGGCTGGAGCCTCTCGACATGTTCGAGGGCGTGCCCGGTCTGGGCATCGCCGCCACGCTGGGCGGCCGGCGCGTGCTGGTGGGCCGTGCGGCGCTTCTGGAACGGGAAGGTGTGGCGACCGGTTCATGGAGGAGCCGGGCCGAGGAGCTGGCCGGGGCCGGGCGGACCGTCTCCTGGGTGGCGGCCGACGGCGCGGTGCTGGGGCTGGTGGCTTTCGAGGATGCGCTGCGGCCGGAATCGGCCGGCGCCGTGGCGAGGCTCAGCGAGCGGGATATCGAGCCGGTGATGATGTCGGGCGACAACGAGGCCACCGCCCGCCGGGTCGCGGACGCGATCGGCATCCGCGAGGTGCGGGCGCCGGTGCGGCCGGAGGAGAAGGCCGCCGAGGTCGAGCGGCTGCGCGGCAGCGGCCGGGTCGTCGCCATGGTGGGCGACGGCGTCAACGACGCGCCGGCGCTGGCCGCGGCCGATGTCGGCATCGCCGTGGGCACCGGCGCCGACGTCGCGCTGGCGGCAGCCGGGATCACGTTGATGCGGCCCAACCCGCTGCTCGTGCCGGCCGCCCTCGAGATCGCCCGGGCCACCTGGCGCAAGATCGGCCAGAACCTGTTCTGGGCGTTCGCCTACAACACGCTGGGCATCCCGCTCGCCGCTCTCGGCTATCTGAGCCCCGCCATGGCCGGTGCGGCGATGGCGCTCAGCAGCGTCTCGGTGGTCACCAACGCCCTCTTCCTGCGCCGCTGGCGCCCCGCCCTCGGACAGCCCACATGATGGAGCCTCGCATGAGCCCGCTTTCCCGCCGCCGCCTCCTGGCTCTGGGCGCAGCCCTTCCGCTGGCGGCCGCGCTTCGCCCGGCCGCCGCGGCCGAGAGGCCGCTGGTCACTGTCTGGAAGGATCCGTGGTGCGGCTGCTGCACCGCCTGGGCCGAGCATCTGGAGGCCGCCGGCTTTCCGGTGCGGCTGATCGAGAGCAGCGATGTCGCGGGTCGGCGCGCGCTGTTGGGCGTGCCGGCCGGGCTCGCCGGCTGCCACACCGCCGAGGTGGCGGGCTATGCCGTCGAGGGCCATGTGCCGGCTGAGGCGGTCGACAAGCTTCTGGCGGAGCGCCCGGCCGTGGCCGGCCTTGCCGTGCCCGGCATGCCGATTGGCTCGCCGGGCATGCCAAGCGACCAGCCGCAGACCTATGACGTCCTGGCCTTCGGCCGGGCCGGCGGGGTCGAGCGCTTCATGCGCTTTCGGGGCCCGGAGCGCATCGCCGGCTGATGGAGGCTTCCTCCTCCGGTCGGGCCGCTGGCGGCCGCTCCCGCCCGCGCAGCTGGCGGCGCTGGATGCCGTGGGTCAGCGGCCTCCTCGGTGTGGCGATCCTCGTCTACGTGCTGCGCGGCTTCCGCCTCGAGCGCTTCGTCGAGGTGTTGGACGAGGCGGACCTGCGCTTCCTCCTGCTGCTGCCGGCGGCCCTTCTGGCCGAGCAGACCCTGCGCGCCTGGAAGTGGCGGCAGCTCCTGGCTCCCTTCGCGCGGGTAGGGCCGCTGCGTCTCCTCGGCAGCATCATGGCCGGCCAGCTTCTCGCCATCCTGATCCCGCTGGGGGTGGGGGCGGTGGCCCGCTCGTGGCTGGTGGCGCGACGCGAGCGGCTCGAGCTGCCGACGGTGCTGGCCACCGTGGCGGTCGACCGGCTGGTCGACGGCGTGGTCTTCGCCCTGCTCGTGCCCGTGGCCCTTTTGAGTGTCGCCTTCGTCGACCAGGCCGGCATCCGCGGCCTGCTCTTTTGGATCGGCACCGGCAGCTTCGTGCTGCTCTCCACCCTGCTGCTCCTGCTCGTCCGTTCGCAGGACGGGCTGCTGGCCGCCGAGGGCCGGATGGTGCGCACCGCCGGGCGGTTGCCATTCGGGGTGGGCGAGCGGGCGGTCGGCATGGCCGCGGCGTTCGCCCGCGGCGGCGCCTGGCCGCGCGAGCCGCGCCGCGGCTTGCGGGTGGTGGGAGCGAGCCTGCTCATCAAGCCGCTGGCCGCCACCCACTTCCTGTGGGCCGGCCTCGCCTTTGGCGTGGTCCTCGAGCCTGGCGACTATCTCTTCCTCCTGGTCTGCCTGGGCTTCGTCGGCATCCTCGGCTATTTCGCCCGCGCCGCCGGCAGCTTTCTCCTGGGCGCCGTCTTCGCCCTGGGCCTGCTGGGCGTGGCCGAGGAGCAGGCGCTCGCCATGGCGCTGGCGGTAGAGGGCACGAACCTTTTGAGCATCGCCTTGATCGGTGCGCTGGCTCTGTGGCAGCAGGGGGTGGCGCTGGCCGAGGCCGACCTCGACCCTTCTGTTCTGGAAGGGCCGGGACCGCGCCGGATTCATGAGGGGCAGGGGTGACGGGCGACACGCTGACGGAAGGGTTCAGCGCCTTCTTCATCAAGGCCGGCGAGGCCGTTCCTGCGCTGCGCCGCATTCCCCGTCCGCCGCCCGCGCCTTTCGATGCGCTCCTCGCCCATCGCCGCACCATGACCGAGGTGCTGGCCGCGGCCTGGCGCTCGCCCCTGCGCCGGCGGACCCTCGAGGAAGAGGTGGCCCAAGGCCGTCTCGCCCGCACCGTGCTCCTGCTGAGCGGCACCGGCCAGCCGGTCGAGTTCGCCCATCTCCAGATCGAGCTGGATGCGCTGCCCGATGCGCCGCCTCATTCGGTGAGCCGCTCGCCCACGCCCTTCGGCGCCTGGCTCCGTGCTGCCGGACTCGAGCCCCGGATAACGGTCGAGACCTTTTTCACCGCCGAGCCCACGGCGCTCTTGCGCCAGTTCCTCCGGCATGGCGCTGCGCCCCTGTGGGGCCGTGTTGCCAATCTTCACGACGAGACCGGCCGGCTGCTGGCCCGTTCCCTCGAGATTCCCGCCGCCCCCGGGCCGGCGGGCCGGCCTGCACCGGCTGGCGATCCGGAGGTGTCGGGGCCGGAGGATTGGAACGCTTCACGGTTGCCCGGAACAGGCTAGCCGGAGCGCTGCCGGGCAGCCGGTGGCGCCCGCGCCGCCTGCGCCGTGCAAGGCGCTGCGCGCGGCTTTCCTCTGCTTTCTGTCAGTTGCCGGCGGGACGCTGCCGGGCCGCGGCCCTGGCGGGTGAGGGGGCGCGGCTGAGGAGGGCGCCGTCGCGGCTGCGGCCTACCTTGCCGAAGGCGATGCCGGCCTCTGCCAGGCTCTCCTCCAGCGCCGCCCGCGGCAGGCCCATGAACTGCTCGATCAGCGCCACATAGACCGCCACGAACCGCGGCCCGTGCTTGTCGGGGGCCAGCCCGTGGGCGCATTCGTGCAGGACCACCGGCCGGGTGCGGGCCCAGCGCGGCAGCTTGATGACGGCACGCGAGCCGCAGGCATGGCGGCGGCCGCGGCCGTCGGTGACCAGCGGCGGGGTCCAGTCGTGGTCTCCGGCGGCCGGCGCCTCGGCCCAGCGATAGGCCGCCAGCACCAGCGCCCGGCACTCGTCCAGCGAAAGGGCCGCCGTGTCGCGCGGCAGCACGTGCCGGCCCTCCCAGCGATAGACCTTGCTGCGCTGGAAATCGGGCGCGGAACGCCGCCTGCGGCGCGGCGCCGCCGGCACCGGTGTGCCGAGGATCAGGCGCATCAGGGTGCGGAGCGGCGGCATGGGTCTCCTCTCGCAGATCGCGCCGGGAGCTTGCCGTCGCGGGCTGCACGGCGCAACCATGCGGCCCGGCGTATGCCGGCGGCCGTCGACCGGAGGCCTGCGGCCTTGACGACCCCGACAGGTTCCAGCACCACCGATCCATGCACTCGCTAGGTGATCCGGAAGGCTATTATCACTCGCTCGGCGTCTCGCGCACCGCGACGGCGGACGAGATTCGCACGGCTTTCCGGGATCGCGCCAAGCGCTACCATCCCGACCGCGGCGGCTCGGCGGCGGACGCCGAGCGGTTCCAGCGGCTGCGCGAGGCCTACGAGGTCCTGCGCAACCCCGAGCGGCGCCGCGAGTATGACGGCGAGGCGATCCGCCGGGTGCGCGAGCAGACCGAGGCGCGGCGGGCGGCGTCCTGGCAGAACGGCCGGCGCCGCCGCGAGCCGCCGCGGGCGCCACGGCCGCAGCGCGGCGGCGCGATGGGTTTTCTCGCGGCCGTGCTGGGGCTGGCCTTTCTCGGCATGTGCGGGCTGTGGTGGTCGTCGCAGCGCCAGCTCGATACCCGCAACCTGCAGGTGGCCGAGCTTTACTACCGCCTGAGCGAGCAGCAGGCCGCTCCCGTCCGTGCGGCGGAGCTGCGCCCCACCAGCTTTTCCACGCTTGCCGACGCCACCGCCGGCCCTGCCCGGGAACAGGCGCTGTTTACCGCACGGATCGAGTTTGCCGGCACCGGCCCGGCGCTCGACGTGATCGCCGAAGGACGGCTCGAGGAGGCGCTTGGGGATCTGGGCTCGGCGATCCGCAGCCTGCCTCCCGGCCGCAACTGGATCGTGCTGGTGGAAAGCGGGCTGGGAACGGCCGCCGACCAATCGGGCGTGGCGATCGAGGCCTGGGAGCTGGCGCTGCTGCGCATGGCCGGCGTGGTTGAGTATCTCGCCCGCCGCGGCCTGCCTGCGGACCGGCTCGCCAGCCGCTTCGAGGCGGGTAGCGCCGCCGCGGCAGCCGCTCCCGGCGACAGCCCGGCCGTCGAGATCAGGCTGCTCTGCTGCTTTGCGGCCGGCGGCTGAGGCGGCGCCGGGCCTGACGGGAGCGCTGTGAACGGCAGGACGCGCTCGATTGGCGGGGAGCCGGGGCGGCCCCGTGGGGGCGGGGCCGCACAAGGCGCAGCGCGCCACGGGGCCGGGTTCGGCGGCGCGCCTCAGAGCCTGCTGGTCTCGATCTGCACGTCCTTGCGCTTGAGAACGTCGGGCAGCAGCCGGGTGCCCAGCCCGGGCCCTTCCATCGGCAGGATGTAGCCGTTCTCCATGCGCGGCAGCTCGGTCACCAGCTCCTTGTACCATCCGGTGTAGAAGGCGCGCACGCTCTCCTGGATCAGGCCATTGGTGGCGTTCAGCGAGAGGTGGCAGGAGGCGGTGTAGACGATCGGGCCGGTGCAGTCGTGCGGTGCCACCGGCAAATGGTGCGCCTCGGCCATGCTGGCGATCTTTCTGGCCTCGGAGAGGCCGCCGACCCAGGCGAGGTCGAGCATCACCACGCCCACCGCCTGCCGGGCCATCAGGTCGCGGAAGACCGGGCGGGTGGCCAGCGTCTCGCTGGCGGTGATGGGCACGTGGGTGGAGGCTGCAAGCTCGGCCAGGGCGTCGAAATTGTTCATCTTGATGGGGTCCTCGTACCAGAACGGCGAGAACTCCTCGAGAGCGCCGAAGATGCGTTTGGCGGTGGGCAGGTTCCACAAGGAATGGAACTCCACCATGATGTCCATCTTCTCGCCCACCGCTTGGCGGATCTTCCTGAACGGCTCGAGCGCCGTCTCCAGCTCCTCCGGGCTGATATAGAGCCCGCCCCAGCGCTCGGCGGCGAAGTCGAACGGCCAGATCTTCATGCCGGTGATGCCCTGCTCGAGCAGCGAGTGGGCGAGCTCGTCGGCGCGATGGAGGAAGGCGTCGAGGTCCTCGTAGGGGCCTTGCCTGCCGTCCAGGCCCCAGTTCTCTGTGAGCTGGCCCTTGGAGCCGCGGACATACCGGTAGCCGGCGCAGGTATTGTAGGTGCGGATCTTGTCGCGGGCGAGGCCGCCCAGGAGCTGGTGGATCGGCTGGTTCGTGGCCTGACCCCAGATGTCCCACAAGGCGATGTCGAGGGCCGAGGCGCCGCGCACCTCGGCGCCACTGCTGGAGATGCCCAGATAGTAGTTGTGCAGCAGGTTGCGCGAATGCCTGTCGATGTGCAGCGGATTCTGCCCGAGGAGGCGCTCGGCCGCGCTCTCGTGGATGAAGGCGGCGGCGGCCCGGGGCCCGAAGAAGGTTTCGCCGAGCCCGGTGATGCCCTCGTCGGTGTGCACCTGGGTCCACAGAAGGTTGGGAAATTCCTCGACCCAGATCGTGTCGATGGCGGTGATCTTCATGGGCAATCCCTCCCTGCCTGGCCCCGCGCTTCGGCCCGGCGGGTACCGTCGCCGCGCACTCTAGGGTCGGTGCGCTGCCTCCTGCAACGGCAGACGGCTGCGATGGTGGAAACGTTAACGCGGAGCCGGGCTCGCGCGCCGCTCGCCTCGCCTTGCGGCGCCGGGATTGTCGGCGCGCTCCTCGGAGGAGGGTGCCGATACAGCCGGTCAATGTCCTGTCAGCATCACCTGGTACCCCTGCCACCGGCTTGATGCCGAGACCCCGACCGCCGCCGCATCCCGCTCTGCAGTGATGGCATTTATTCCTGCCACATGCTATCCTCGCGCCCTCTTTCGCCGGTCAGGAGGTGCGTCATGGAGCAGGCGGCTGACGACGGGGTGTTCGTCTATCGGCCCCGGACCTTGAAGCTGGAGCGGCGGGGGCTGGGGCGGGAGTAGGCGGCGGGGCTGTTCGAGAGCGTCGAGTGGCGGTTCGATCCGCGCTGTCCGCTGGAGGTGCACCGGGCGCAGGAGATGCTGCATGCGCTGCACCGGCTGGACCG
>JAWZSN010000045.1:0-13703 GCA_033875255.1 Geminicoccaceae bacterium 1502E
AGGCCGAGAAGCGCACCGCCGAGACGGTCGCCGCCTGCATCGGCAGCCTCCTCGACAGCTTTGCCCCCGGCGCGTGCGCAAACTACCTGACGAACGCCGGCTACGCTTCGATCCAGGCTCATCCCGCTTTAATCGGAGGCCCGGCCGTGGATCAGGAGGGTGATCGGGTGCGGAGCCTAGGGGACGTTGAGCTCGAGGCGGTTTACCGGGTCTCCATCCGCTTTCAGTTGCGTCCAGTCGGCGGAAAGTCCGGGCATGTAGCTGCGCGCCATCGCCGGGTAGGAACCGCGATACCAAAGCCCGCCCAACTCAACCGAACCGGTGTCTGCCCAAGCCTCGTCATGGGGCGTGTCAAGGAGCTCGACGGCGATGCCACCATCGGGCAGTCGCTCGATGCGGTGGTTCCATACCATGCGGACGGGGAAGTCGTGGTGGCGGAGGAAATTCGCGGCGGAAGGCTCGATGCCGCGTTCCTCGTGCTCACGGCGCAGGATGCTGCCGCGCTCGGCGCCCCATTTCTCCAGAGCGTCGACGATCACCTCGCGCCCCTCCACCTCGCCGTGACGGTCAAGGATGACGCCGGCAAGCGTATAAAACCACCCGCCCATGAGCCTGTCCGTCCTCTTCAGGGACTTCCACGCGGCTTCGAGTTCGGATCCGGCCCTGTAGTCCTGCGCAAGCTTGTTTCCCAGCGCGGTCGGCGCCCCGAGCTCAAGTTTTGGCGCAGTCGGCGGCATGACCCAACGGAAATGGCAGTGATCGTCACCCTTCATTAGGTTGATCGGGATAACGACGTTTCCGTCGGGGTGGTAGGTGGACGCACAGGCCTGATGGAACTCGTCGCAGTAGACGTGCCCCCATTGATGAAAGTCGGCGTCCTTCCAAGCCTCGGCGGCCGGGCAGTAGTGGACGTCGAAACGCGTGTCGTACGGCTCGAACACGCCATCCGCGGCCATCTCGTCCTTCGCGATGTAGGTGCTGGCGTTGTCCCAGCAGCCGATGAGGTTCTTCATGTTCACCTCAAGGCCCAGCGCGTGATGGGCCTCGCGCATCTCCGTGCCGCGCCAATGTCCGTAGGCGCGGAGACCGTAGCGGACCGTCATCTCGCCTTCGCGACCGTACCGCTCGATCGTCGCCCTCGTAAGATGCACATACATGCGCGAACCCGTCTTGAGGACACGCTTCATTGCCTCGACCAGGTCGTCCATCGACAGATCATTCGGCATCACGATCGACATTCTTTAAACCTTTGTTGTGTGAAACCTCCGGCTGCCCGGTGCAGGGAGCGAACTGTGAAGCCGGTCGACACCGGCCCCGGGTATCCTTGGTGGCGGGCGGCCGACAATGCGGACCGACGCCATGTCGCCCGCCATTCACGACCAAGCCGATCTACTGCGTATCGGGTTCGCTCATTGCGAAGGCATCGATCTCGATGATCATGCCGGGATAGGACAGGACTGGCAGGGAGATGCCAGTCGTGGCCGGTCCCGGCTCGGTGAAATAGGAGGAGCGGATGAGCAGGTTCTCGTGCAGCTCGTCGTAGCCGCCCTGGCCTTCATACATCGTGGTGATCTTGCACACGTCCGAATAGTCGGCGCCGAGGTCCTTCAATATCGTGCCGATATGCGTCATCGCCTGATGCGCCTGGGCTTTCATATTGCCCGGGTCCACGGCGCGGCCCTGCTTGTCTATCGAAACCTGACCGCCAAGGAAGATCATGTCGTGGCACTTAACACCATGCCTGTAAGGCAGTTTGATTGTCCAGTCCCACAGGCTATCAGGCCATGAATGGCGGCGGGGCAGGCGGCTGCCGTCCTCGTTGAGCATTGCGACGACCTCGATCTTTATCATCTGGCCCTCGCGCGGGAAGGAAGGCAGCGGAATGCCTGTCGCAGCCGGTCCAGGCTCGCTGTAGAAACTCGCGGCTGCTAGCGCCCCCGGCTCGAAGTCCTCGAGGGTATCTTTGCCGACATACCAGCGATTGTGCTTGACGACGTCGTCGAAGCTCGCTCCGAAGCGCTCCAGCGCCAAGCCGATCTGCTTCATGGCCTGTTTTGTTTGTGCGACGATGTCGCCAGGGCTGGCGAGGCCGTTGCCATCCACTGCAGTCTGGCCGCTGACGAAAATCATCTTGCCGCAACGAACCGCGTTCGCGAAATGTCCGGGAAGCGGCGACAGCCCATCGCCGGAGGCATAGGTGCGCGGCAGGTCGGCATTGTCCGTCCCGCGCATGGCATAGCCTTCGATCTCAACCATCATGCCGGGATAGGACAGGTAGGGGACCGGCACGGCGGTAATCGCCGGCCGCGAATTCTCGGGCAGGGACGCAGCGACCATCTCCAAGAACGCTTGTTCGCCGATTGATCCGTCGTCGATGTAGAAGCAAAGAAGCTTCACGACGGCGGAAAAATCGCAGTCGAGCTCCTTCAGCACGCGCTCAAAATTGGCCAGCGCGTTGGCTGTCTGAAGGCTGAGATCTTCGGGATTGAGAACTTGCCCGGTCTCAGCGATGTCGACTTGGCCTCCTATCCAGACCATCTGGCCGCATCGTACGCCATGCTTGTGGCTCACATGCACCGGCCAGTTCCAATGACCTTGGGGCCATGCGTGTCGCTTCTTCATGTTTCCTCTCCTGGGTTCATCACCAATTAAAACAGTTTGCATTTCAGTAAACTAAAGAATGAATGACAACTAAGATTTTGATATTGGAAATAATTAAAATGTCTCGAATATGCAATGAATGTTATTGAGTGTATCTAGCAAACACCATCTGTCAGTCTTTGCGTTCATCGGAATTCCCAGAGTTGCCACGCGTTACGGCACATTGCGCACGTGAAGCATTCAGTCGGTTTGGGCGAGCAGAAAGGCGTGGATGAGCGTGAAGCCCTCCCTAATGTCTAGGCGCGAAGCCCCGCCTCGTGCGAGAGGAAGTCGTCGACGGTCAGGTCCGGGCAACATTTTCGGCACTCCTTGAGACATCTGGAGTTTCACAAGGAATGCCGGAATTCCATGACAGCAGATCTGCGGTGGACCAGCTCGCTCTTCTAGAATCCGGGAACGAGCGCGTAGTCCACTATGTCGGCAAGGTTGCCTGAAAGACGCGAGTAACCCTCGCCGGGAAAAGTCAAGCACAGCGTTTGACCTGACGTTCACGTCGCCCTCGAACACGCGGGTCAAATGCATGCCAAGGAAAGGCAGGGCGGGATCGGATAGATCGGGTGGCTGACGATGACATTCCAAGCCAGTGGCAGACGAAAATATTCGCCGCGGGACGGTACGATCCGGTGTTCGGTCACAAGCCTTGAAAGCGTCGCCAGTCGGTCCGATTCCAAGCCCGCGCCGGCGACCAGCCTTCCCGCCTGCCAACTTTCGTTCGTTGAAGCGACATCAACGGCCTCGATCGTCTCGCGCACGGTGGCCTGCGCGGCCTTGGGGCAAAGCTGTGGCTTGCAGGTGGCCCGGCGGAGTAGATACCGGCGTGGTTCACGCCGCCGTTGTGGCCGGTCTGGCGCCGGCCCAGCGCATTCTCCTTCTCTAGCAGGATCAGGCTGCTGTCGGGGTGAACCCCGAGGAGGCGCATCGCCGCGGTTCATAATACCCCCATCGATGACGCAGTCGTCGAGAATCATGTGCCGCTTCGGCTGCGAGTATTCAGCACGTGGCCCCCCTGTTTTCGCCGTCTCCCGTCCATCCAGGCCAGGTGACGCTTCCGGCATTTCTCGTTGACAAACGAAGCCTAGTGCGCTCCCTGTCTTCTGTCCACAGAGAGCAAGACAAAAACCGGGTCGCCCCCCAGATTTGCAGCTAAAGGAACCGCAGATGGCATCTGTCGAGGCGATTTCGTCGGCCGGACTCGTTCCGCGTCGCCACTGACAGGCGCAACGCGCGGTTCGAGCCAAGCGGGCCGACGCGCCACGGACAACTGCCTGCCGGGACGGTTTCGCGGAGCTGCTCGCGCGGCCGTCGGCAACGCGATGGCTCCGGACGAACCATGATAAGAAGAAATTCGTCTTCAAGTGCATCTAGAGAATGCCGATAAGTCGCATCAACAAGATGACCTTCTTGTAAGAAGAGAGATAAATCTGCAAATTCAACCAAACTTGTGGGGGGCAATACGTGAAACGAGATCTCAAAGGAATTCCGCGGCGCAGTTTCCTGGCCAGCGTTGCGGTGACCGGACTGCTGGTCGGTGCGGGAGCGCCGGGAGTCAGAGCTCAGGGCGAACAGGCTCCGCGCAAGGGCGGCAGGCTTCGCGTGGGCCTCAATGCGGGTTCGGCGAAGGACAGCCTCGATGCAAAGCATGCCCTGACCGAAGCGGACATAGCGCGGCAGAACAACCTTTACGATCAGCTCCTGTGCTTCAATCCGGACTACCAGATCGAGCCGGGCCTGGCCGAAACCGTCGAGGCTTCGGAGGGCGCCACCGTCTGGACGATCCGTCTGCGTTCGGGCGTCGAGTTCCACAACGGAAAAGCCCTGACGGCGCGGGACGTGGCGTTCACGTTCAAATATCTGCTGGATCCCAAGCATGCCGCGCCAGCCGCCGCGCGCCTGAGCGACATCAACCCCAAGGGTATCGAAGTCGTCGATGACCTTACGCTGCGGTTGCGCTTCAAGTCGCCGTTCTCGGTCTTTCGTGACGTCGTCGCCGATCTTGGAAGCGCCGGCATACGCGTCATTCCCGAAGGCTACGATCCGGCCAATCCCGTTGGAACGGGCCCGTTCAAGGTGCAGAGTTTCGAGCCGGGGGTCCGCTCGCTCTTCGTGCGCAACGAAAACTACTGGCGTGCCGACGGGCCCTATGTCGACGAACTGGAGATGATCAACTTCACCGACGATTCCGCGCGGGTAAACGCGCTGCTCAGCGACCAGATCGATGCGTTGGCCAACTTGCCAGGCAACCAGATGCGGATCATCGAGGCCAACCCCGCATACAAGCTCATCAACTCCGAGACAGGCGCCTGGAATCCCTTCACCATGCGCATGGATGTCGCCCCCTTCGACGACAATCGGGTGCGCCAAGCGTTCCGGCTTCTCGTCAACCGCGAGCAGATGGTGCAGCAGGTGCTAGCGGGGCAGGGCTCGGTCGCCAATGACATATTTGCACGCTACGATCCTGGCTACGCGGCCGAGCTTCCGCAGCGGGAAGTCGATATCGATCAGGTAAAGAGCCTTCTGAAGCAGGCTGGCCAGGAAGGCATGTCGGCCGAACTGGTGACCTCCCCGGTTTCGAGCGGTCTGGTTCCGGCTGCCGAAGCCTTCGTGCAGCAGGCTTCGCTCGCCGGCGTCACGCTCAAGCTGCGGCAGGTAGAGCCGGCTACGTTCTTCTCGCAATTCTTTCTGGTGTCGCCGCTGTCGCAGACCTATTGGGGAACGCGCAACTACCTGCTGCAAACAATGGACAACATGCTGCCGGACTCCGCTTTTAACGAAACCCATTGGGCGGACGACGAGTGGCTCAAGATCGTCAAGGAAGGCTTTCGGGAAGTCGACGACGCCAAGCGCGCCGAACTGGTGCGTGCCGCCCAGACCATCGAGTACGAGAGGGGCGGCTTCATCAACTGGGGCTTCTACAACAAGCTCGACGTGGTGAAGGCGAACGTCGAGGGCATCGTTCCCGACAAAGGGGGCATAGCGCTGACCAGCTACAGCTTCCGCCGCGCCTGGCTTTCCTCCTGATCCCTATGGACGGCTAACGATGGCTCGGATGGTGTTCCAGCGTTTCTGGACCGGTTTTTTCGTCCTGTTTCTGGTGTCGGTCTGCGTCTTCTTTGCGACGCAGATCCTTCCCGGCGATGCGGCACAGGCGATCCTAGGCCGCGATGCCACACCGGAAAGGTTGGAAATCCTGCGCGAGCAACTTCAGTTGTCGGGCAACCCAATCGTGCAATACTGGACCTGGCTGAGCTCGGTGTTGCAGCTCGACTTCGGTACGTCGCTCGCCAACGGCAGGCCGGTTGCCGACCTGCTCGGCGCGCGTATCGTCAACTCCCTGATCCTGATGGGAGCTGCGGCGTTGACGGGAATTCCCGCCGCCTTGATGATTGGCGTGATGACCGCCTACTGGCGTGACGGCGTGCTGGACCACGGCGTCACCGTCGTGACGCTGGTGCTTTCGGCGCTGCCGGAATTCGTGATCGCGACTTCGCTGATCCTGCTCTTCGCGACCGGGATCATGAAGGTGCTGCCGGCCACCTCGACCGGGAGCCCGGTGCTCTCCTATCCTCTGCAGATGGTACTGCCCGCGCTGACGCTGGCGCTTGCGATCGCGCCCTACATCATCCGGATGATGCGGGCCACTATGATCGACGTGCTGGAAAGCGACTACGTCCAGCATGCAAGGTTGAGCGGTCTTTCCGAACGCAAGGTCGTGTTCCGGTATGGGCTTGTCAACGTGCTGGGCGCCGTCGCCCAAGTCGCCGCGCTGCAACTGGCCTATCTGGCCGGCGGCGTCGTCGTGGTGGAGTACGTGTTCGGCTTTCCCGGCATCGGCACGGCGCTGGTCGATGCCGTGGGCAACCGCGACCTGCCGGTTATCCAAGCGATCTGCCTGTTCATCGCGGTCTTCTACATTGTGATCAATCTTGTGGCCGACGCCCTCACTGCGTTTGCCAATCCGCGGGTGCGCCATGCTGGACGGTGACGTGCGAGCGGCGGCGCCAGCGCAGAAGGACCAAGGGTTCTGGCGGCGCATCGCCGCGGATCCGCGATGGTGGGTCGGGCTATGTCTTGCCGGAGTGCCGGTGCTGATCGCGGTGTTCGGGCCGCTGGCCGCACCGCACGGCCCCTTGGCCTATGTCGACGTTCCGTTCTCGCCGCCGAGCCCTGGCGTGTCCTTCGGCACGGACAACCTCGGCCGCGACGTGTTCAGCCGCTTCCTCTCGGGAGGGCAGTCCCTGCTGGTGCTGTCGACTCTCGCGACGATCCTGGGCGTGGTCCTCGGTGGCCTACTGGGCGCCGGCCTCGCAGTGGTGCGCGGGCCGGCTGACGAGGCGGCCATGCGCGCCGCCGACGTGGCGCTGGCCTTTCCCGCCATCGTCCTGGCGCTGATGTTCCTGAGCCTCATCGGGCCGCAGCCTTGGCTGATTGTTCTGGTCGTGGCGCTCGGGCATCTGCCCCGGACGCTGCGCGTCATACGCGGTGCGGCCATGAGCGTGGTCGAGCGCGACTTCATAAAATATGGCGAGACGCTCGGTTTCAGCCGGTTGCGCACCGTCGTCACCGAAGTACTGCCCAACGTGGTGGCGCCGCTGATGGTCGAGTTCGGCATCCGCTTCACCTATTCCGTGGGACTGGTCGCCAGCCTGAGCTTCCTGGGGCTCGGCGTGCTGCCACCAAACCCCGACTGGGGAAACATGATCAATGAAACCCGTGCCGGGATAACCATCCAGCCGTGGGGCGTAGTCCTGCCGCTGGTGGCCCTGGCTCTGCTGGCCATCGGCTGCAACCTGCTTACGGACTGCATCGGCCGTGCCGTCGGGCTGGTGGAGGTGAGGCGCAAAGATGGTTGACGCACTCAAGGTCACGGACCTCACCGTCACGAGTACCACGACCGGCGCGGTGCTAGCCGAGCAGATCACGCTTTCCGTAGCCAATGGTGAGTTCGTCGGCCTGGTGGGAGAGTCCGGTTCGGGCAAGACCACGGTCGGCTTCGCGTGCCTCGGGTTCACGCGGCCGGGCACACGCATTTCGGCTGGCCGGGTCACCGTCGGCGACTGCGAGCCCTTCCTGATGTCGCGTGCCCAGCTGGTGGCGCTCCGGCGCTCTAGAATCGCGTATGTGCCGCAGTCGGCCGGCTATGCGCTCAACCCGGCGCTGACCATCGGAGCCCAGCTCGGCGACCGGCTGTTCGAAGCCTGCGACAGCCGATCCGTTCTGCTCAGGGCGCTCAAAATGGTGGATCTGCCAGCCACCGCCGAGTTCCTACGCCGCTATCCGCATCAGCTTTCGGGTGGCCAGCAGCAACGCGTGGTCGTTGCCGCGGCCCTGATCACCGACCCCAAGGTCGTGATCTTCGACGAGCCTACCACCGGACTGGACGTCGCGGTGCAGTCGCAGATCCTGGACATGATCCGCGACGTTTGCCGCGAAAAGGAAACGGCGGGGCTTTTCATCAGCCACGACCTCGCCGCCGTGGCCAGCCTCTGCGACCGAACGATCGTCATGCGTCGCGGCCGCATCGTGGAGGATGGACCGACGCCGGACGTGTTCGAGCGACCTGTGGAACCTTACACGAAAATGCTGATCGGCGCCGTGCCGAGCCTCAAGAAAGCGATGTCGGCGCATGCCTGCCCGGAACCACCCGTCGGCGATACGCAAGGTGCGGCGGGAAACGTCGGCGGGACGTTGTCCGCAAGCCAACTCAGCGTATCGTACGGCAGCAACCGTATCCTGCACGGCCTGAACCTGAAGTTCGAACCGGGCAAATGCACGGCCATCCTCGGGGAGTCGGGATCCGGGAAGACGACGCTCTGCCGTTCGTTGATCGGGCTCCAGGGACGCTATGAGGGAACCGTGAGCCTCGACGGGGAAACCCTGCAGCCCAAGGCACGCCAGCGCGACATGCGCCAAAGGCGCGACCTTCAGTATGTCTTCCAGAACCCCTACGACGCGCTCAATCCGCGCAGTAAGGTAAGGGACATCCTCGCCAAGCCCATGCATTTCGTCGGCGAACCTGTGCCGGCGGGTTTCGTGGAAGGCCTGCTGGCCCGCGTCTCTCTTCGCCCGGAGATAGCCGACCGATTCCCGCACCAGCTTTCCGGTGGCGAACGCCAGCGCATCGCGCTGGCTCGCGCCCTCGCGCTGCGTCCTCGCGTGATGATCTGCGACGAGGTGACATCGGCGCTCGACGTCTCGGTACAGGCGTCCATCGTCGATCTGATCACCGATCTGCGGCGCGAGACCGCGATGACGGTCATCTTCGTGACCCATAATCTGGCGCTGGTGCCCCTGATCGCCGAGAACGTCGTGGTCCTGAAGGCCGGCCGCATCGTCGACGAGGGCCCAACGATGGACGTCTTTCGTAATCCGCGCTCGGAATACACGACCGCATTGCTGGAAAAGACTCCCGATCTCTAGCGGAAGCCAAATTCGTGATCACCAGTTTGGAGGATCGATTGACCATAATTGATTGTTTCGGCGACGGACGGCAGCGTGGCTTGGCGCATGGCGAGAGCGCGCGCCAACTCATCCATGAAGGAATCGCGCGCTGGGAGGAGGCCACGCTGGCCAGCCAGCCACGCGGTACCCTGATGCGCGACTACGCCAGCCGCTTCGTCGGCGGCACCGCGCTGATGGCCGCCATGGAAAAAACCGCTCCCGAACTGGCGGCAGAAGTTCGCGGCATCGCCGAAGGCGCTGCGCTGCCCTACGAGATCATCGCCGCATACAATCTCATGGATGAGCAGTGGTGGTACGATCTCGGTGCGCCGCAGGCGGAGCCGGGATGCAGCCTCGTGGCCCTGTCGGACGGTCATCGCACGGTGCTTGCCCAGAACATGGACCTTCCCGCCTTCATGGACGGTTCGCAGGTCATTCTCAGACTGCGCGAACCGGGCAAGCCCGAGACGCTGGTGCTCAGCTCCGCCGGTCTCATCGGCCTAGCGGGCGTCAGTCGGGCCGGCTTCGGAATCTGCGTCAACACGTTGCTCATGCTCAGGCACAACGATGCCGGCCTGCCGGTGGCGGCCGTGTTCCGTCATGCCCTGGAGCAGGAAAGCGCCGCGAAGGCGGTCGCCGTGCTGCAATCGCTTGGCCATGCGAGCGGCCAGCACTATGCGGTGGGCGATCGCCATGGCGTCGCCGGCGTGGAGTGCTCCGCTGGCGGCTGCAGCGTCAGCAGCCCGAACGGCCGGTCCATCCTGATCCACACTAACCACCCACTGGCGAGCGAGGATGTCGATGGCGCCTCACTCGCCATCCTCAACGAGCGGGGCCGGGTCGAGTTTTCCCGGAGACGGCTGGCATTCCTCGACTCGCGCGTGCGCGGGCTGGCAGGCCCGGACGACGTAATCGCGCTGCTGTCGGATCCCTCGACCCCGATTTGCGTCAACGTTGAGCCCACGCGGCCCAGCTTCACGTTTGGTTCGGTCGTGTTCCGGATGGCCGACGAGACCGAGGCCTATTTCAACCTGACGCATCCGAGCAAGGCTGACTGGCAGCTCGTATCCTGGAGCAATAATCAATGACTGCCCGCTGTTTCCCCGCGAGGCGTATGAAGGCCGCTGGAGCCGCGTGCGCGACGAGATGCGCCGGTGTGGGCTGTCAGTGGCGGTTGTCTGGCGACGCAGCGGCGGCACCTTCGACCGCGCCGGCTACCTGCCCGATCTGACCAACTACTACGGCAACAATTCCGGGCAGGGCTACGACAACCCCGATACGCACTGTTGGGCCGTCTCGGCGGTAGTGCTGTGGGAAGAACAGAAGGCGGAACTGCTTATCGGCAATTGCTCGCCGCGCATGGATCTGATCGCGACCAGCCGGATCAGCTGGGGCGGCAATCTAGCCAACGCCGTGGCCAAAGCCCAGCGCGGGACCGCCGGGAGGACTTGGCCTGTGCGGCAGCGATTCCTTCCCAATGAAGTACTGGGACGAGCTGAAGGAGGCGGCGCCGGACATCGAATGGACGAGCGGCGACGACCTCGTGCTAGTGCCGTGCAAGATCAAGAGCCCGCACGAGCTGAACGCGGTGCACGAGAGTCGTGCCATCTCGTCCCACGGCGTGCCCGGTGATGATCGAGGCGCTCATCACCGGGCGGTCCGAGGCGGAAGCTGCCGGCGCAGCGGCGCGCGGGGTGGTGCGCCATGGCGGCGCGGTGCACATGATACCCTGCTCGCATGGCGACATGATCGAGTATTTCGTCAGCAATTCCCCAGACACCCCCGGAAACCTCATTGATCGGGAGGTGGTGGCTTAAGCTCGGCCGCACGGGGCGGGGAGGCGTGACTTCGAGACAGCCGGACTTTTGGAGCGTCGACGAGCGGCTTCGTGAGGTTTCAACGCAGGGCAATCCGCTGGAGAGGCTCCTGGGAACCGTCGATTTCGAGCTGTTCCGCCCGGTTCTCGACGAGGCTCTCGGGACGACGGGCAGGCCGAAAGGCGGCCGACCGATGTTCGACGCCGTGCTGCAGCTGAAGATGCTTTATCTGCAGGCGCATCACGGGCTGAGCTTCGAGCGAACCGAGCATCTGGTGCGCGATCGTCTGTTCTGGATGCTCTTTTGCCGGCTTTAGATCGCCGATCCGGTACCGGACGCCAACACGTTGTGGGACTTCCGCAAGGCGCTTATCGAGGCCGGGGCGTTGAGCAAGCTGTTCGAGCAGCTGGACCGGACGATCAAGGAGACTGGCTGGCGATGGCGGCCAGATCGTCGATGCCAGTCTGGTGGCAGCCCCGCGGCAGAGCACCACCGAGGCCCGGACAGCGGTGCAGAAGGACACAGATGCGCGCTGGATGAGGATCTCCAAGGGCAAGGTCGAGAGCGACGGGACGGCCGGGGCCAACGCCGGGAGGTCCGCAATCCGGGCCGGCGTCGAGCACGTCTTCGGCCAACAGAAGGGTCGGATGAGGCTCATGAGCTGCAGCATCGGCATCAAACGCGCCGAGGCGGCCGCGATCATGGCCAACATCGCCTGCAATTCCGGTCCATGGCGATGGCTCGAGAGGTGAGTTGCGTCTGTCTGACGGGAAAAGGCAGGAACGATCAGGCGCGAGAGGCCGGAAGACAGCCTTATAGCGCCGCTCGGACACCCGGCGCAGGATCTCTGTCCAAGGGCTCGACCAGAGCCTCAAGAACGCGGAGTTATCGGAGGTGGCCGGGTGCTGTCGATAGCCAGAAGGATCCCAAGCCGGGCGACCTTGAGCGCGCCTTCCTCTACGGACGGATATTCGAGGGTTACTACAGCGATCCGGGGCGCACTCATCGTGGTGAGATGCAAGGCCAGCGAAGCACAGTGGACAAATTGGTCGTCCACCTGAGCCGGGAGCAGGCCCGGTCGGTGGAGAAGTTCCTACTCTACGGCCGCGACCTTAGGCTGTTCTTCGAAAAGCCTTGCCTCTCGACCGTGATGGGCGATTCGGAGAAAGTGTTATTGGCCAACGTAGTGATCGGAAGGAAAATCCTTGTAGCGCGCAAAGACTGGGGAGTGCTGGCTTCGAGTAGAACAGCCCCGTAACCGAGGACCGCATCGAACTGGTCGCCATCACTTTGATGCTGTGGTGACGACCGTCGAGGCCATCCACTACATGCGAGAAAGGCAACAACCTACAAAGCATGTCGCACTAATAGTGCTGGGAAGGATCGTGTCTTGTAAAAGATTTCGCCATGATGACCTCGGAAGATTTGCCTCAGCAAGCCAAGTGTAGGAACGACTGTGTCAATGGCTAACGATTTCATGTTTTTGCCGTCAGGCAAGTCTGGTCAGACCTCCTGCATCGTTGACAACCGGATGCTCTCCGAGCAGGTTTCGAGCCTGCTGGTTCGTGAACTGGTTTTCGGCCGACTGCATCCAGGCCAGCGTATCAACGAAGCGGATCTCGCGCGGCAGCTGGGGATTAGCCGCAACCCCATCCGCGAGGCGATCCGCCGCCTCGAGGAGCGTGGCTTGCTCGTGGCGGTCTCCCGCAAGGGAACCTTCGTGCGCACGTTCCAGCGCAGCGACGTAGATGACATATTTTCCTTTCGCGTGGTCGTCGAGCGATTCGCAGTGGAGCAGGCGCTCCCACGTATGACGGACGCCGACATTGACCGCATTGCCAGTTTTGCCGATGCGATGGAGGCGGCTGCTCACGCCATAGACGAGATGGCTTTCGTCGAGAACGACCTCGCCTTCCACTTGGAAATCTGCCGGTTGTCGAACAACCGCCAGACGTTGCACGCCTTTACGAACATCCAGACTGAAGTGCAGATGCTTATTATGCTGGCCGAGCGCCAGTTCGACAGTCTTATGGCGGCCGCTGTCGACCACTGGCCGGTGGTGGACGCCCTTCGAACCCGCGACATCGACAAGGCCACGGATGCTATGACCCATCACATCCGGGATTCCTGGCGTCACTTGCTGGAGAGCTACGAGCCAAAAAGACCACAATCACCTTAGGATTACAGTTGCGCTTTTGATTCGAGATGTGCTCGTCGCCAGAGCGACCAGGCGGTGATGCATGACGGCTCGATACGCACCCCTGCGAGGCGGGTGGCGATGCGTCGGATCTCCTGGACTGACAGCGGGTCAGCGCCGCTGCTGCTGTGGTCGTTCCATCATGCGGAGACCTCCGATTACTGCCCGAATGGGTGCTGCAGATCGACAGTTTCGGCAGTTGAAGAGTTCTGCGCGCTCTGATCTGCGTGTTAGGGCCGGTTCCAACCGACCATGAGGCTCATCTTCGGCGAATTCCCATCGAGCAGACGCAGCTCAAGTCCCCCACCATCGCCATCGGCGGAGATTGCAGGCGATATTCATCGGTCACGTCCCAACGCTCCTACACCACTTAGCGTAATCCCGTCGGCCTGCGATGACCTCGTCAGGCAGCCTGGACTGGAGGACGCGATGAAGCTTTACGTTGGTTTGGACGTGTCGCAGACGACGACGGCGATCTGCGTGGTTGATGGAGAGGGTCGGACGCTGGCGGAGGGCATGACGGCGACTGAGCCTCGCGCCATCGCCGCCTTCGTGCGCCAACGCGCGCCGGATGCCATCCGCCTTGGTAT
>JAWZSN010000046.1:0-11556 GCA_033875255.1 Geminicoccaceae bacterium 1502E
GGACGCTCCGGCGGGCATAGTCGCGGCGAGCGGTTTCAGTCCAAGGCATTGTCGGCTCCGTGCTGTGTGGCAACGGAACGGAATCACAACCCGCTGAAACCGCTCAACTCTTTTCGGGTTGGGCTCTTAGCTTGCTTCGACGCAAGACGTCGTCTCTCGTCTGTCGAGGCAGAATCTGCCAGATGCGGCGATACTCATGCGACCGGGGAACGTGTCCGGTCGCGAGAAAGGATGCGCATTTCAGGGCGATTTCCAGAGCTAATATGCTCAGATGCGCGGACGCCTCGCCGTACCGGGGGTCCACCTTCCCGGCCAGCAAACGGGCGCTTCTTTCATAATCTGCAGCGCTCGCCATCATGCGCTTCGCCAGCTCGATACGTTCCATCGCTCGTCTCCGACTTATCGGGCAGCCGATCCGATGCCTGTTCGAGGTGCGAAGTCGAGCAAAACCGGGGACACCCGCCTCATTTAACCTTTCTGGGCCGGCCGGGGCTGTGGGGCCGAAGGCGGCGGCCAAGTGAATGCTCCAGCGCTTCGATGAAGGCGAGGCTGCCGAGCGGACGGCCGCTGCGCTCCGCGGCGCGCAGGGCCTCCATGGTCGCGGCAGCGGGCTCCAGCGCCAGAAACACCGCCCAGTCGCCGATCAACGCCTCCAGGCTCGCGGATGCGGTGAGACCGTCCGCGGCACCCTGAAGGCGGGCCCGCGCCGACCCCCATGGCCAGCCCTGCGGGGTCTCGGTCAGCCCGGCGCGCACCGGGTTGAGCTCGACATAGCGCAGCGCCGCGAGCAGATGGCGCTCGTCCAGTGCGCAGGACCCGAACCGGCCTTGCCAGAGATGGCCGCGCCAACCCTCGCGCCGGTTGACGTGCATGGTGTAACGGCGGTGCGCCGCGCCGAGCGCTGCGGCAAGAGCCGGAGCGGCCGGCGGCACGAGCACGAGATGGACATGGTTGGGCATCAGGCACCAGCCCCACACCGCCACGCCGCGAGCGGCGCATTCCTCGGCGAGCACCGACTTGTAGAAGGCATAGTCGCCGGAATGGAAAAAGGTGCGCTGGCGTCGGTTGCCCCGCTGCGTCACGTGATGCGGCACTCCCGGTGCCACTGCCCGAGCCATTCTTGCCATGCACGCATCGTAGCATGGCAGGCACAACCGTTAAATGTGGTGGGTGTCCCCGGGTTTAACGCTGATTGGTGGAGAGTGACTCCTTAGCGCGATTACGACAGGTCCCCGGGTTTAACGCGATCAAAGCCGCGGCCCTCGGTTCGCCCGCCGGGGCCGGGAACAGACCGCTCCAGCGCCTCGATGAAGGCGAGGCTGCCGATCGGCCGGCCGCTGCGCTCCGCAGCGCGCAGCGCCTTCATGATTGCCGCAGTGGGCTCCAGCGTCAGAAACGTCGCACAGTCGCTGACCAGCGTTTTGCAGCCCCCTGATGCGGTGAGGCCGTCCGCAGCACCCGGAAGGCGGACCCGCACCGACCCCCATGGCCAGCCCTGTGGCGTTCCGGCCAGCCGGGCGCGCACCGGGTGGGGCTCGACATAGCGCAGCGCCGCGAGCAGATGGCGCTCGTCCAGCGCGCAGGACCCGAAGCGGCCTTGCCGGAGAGGGCCGCGCCAGCCCACGCGCCGGTCGACGTGCATGGTGTGACGGCGGCGTGCCGCACCGAGCGCCGCAGCAAGAGCCGGCGCGCCCGGCGGGACGAGCACGAACACCAGATGAACATGGTTGGGCATCAGGCACCAGCCCCACACCGCCACGAGCTGCGGGGCACTGCCCGCGCCATTCTCGTCATGCAACGCATCGTAGCATGAAAGAAACGACCGCTAGATGTGGCGGGTGTCGCCGGACCTAACCTCGGGCGTCCCCGAGGTTAAATCCACACGCCTGGAGGATCGCCAGCCGCGTCGCGAAAGGAGGAGCGGATGCCCTCCCGGCTCGGGCGCGTTGCGAATCGGCGAAGACGCATGGCTGATGCGCCGGGGGCTCATGAGCGGCTGTCCGAGATGCTACTTTCGGCGGCCCGTCATCGACGCCCGTCTCCTTGCCACGCCGCGATCTAGCGGCGGTGTCGCCAACTGCCGCTGCCGCGGGCCGTGCGGAAGGGGTGCAGCCAGTGCCCCTTTCGGGCCGTTGACCGGGGCGAGCGGGCAGATTTAGCGTTCATCATGCGTATTTTTGGCATCCATGCGGCGCATGCACGCGCGGACGGCAAGGGAGGCAGACGTGGCCGAGACGCTCATCAAGGTGGAGCTTGGAAAGTCCGCCTACGAGAACGAGAACCTGCACAATCGGTGGCATCCGGACATTCCGATCGCCGTGACGGTGAAGCCGGGCGACGACTTCATCCTGGAGTGCGTCGACTGGACCGGCGGGGCCATCAAGAACGACGATGACGCGTCGGACGTCCGCGACGTCGATCTCACGAAGGTGCACTTCCTCAGCGGCCCGGTCGGCGTGGAAGGTGCCGAGCCCGGCGACCTGCTGGTCGTCGACCTGCTCGACATCGGAGCGCTGCCGGGAGCCGACTGGGGCTTCAACGGCTTCTTCTCCAAGAGGAACGGCGGCGGCTTCCTCACCGAGCATTTCCCCGAGGCGCAGAAGTCGATCTGGGACATCGAGGGGCTCTTTACCCGCTCGCGCCATGTCCCCGGCGTGAGCTACGCGGGCCTCGTCCACCCCGGCCTCATCGGCACGCTGCCCTCGCGCGAGCTTCTCGAGCAGTGGAACCGCCGCGAGAAGGCGCTGATCGACACCAACCCCGACCGGATCCCGCCGCTCGCCAACCCGCCCCACGCGGCCACCGCGCACATGGGCAGGATGAAGGGCGAGGAGGCGAAGAAGGCGGCGGCCGAGGGGGCTCGCACCGTGCCGCCGCGCGAGCATGGCGGCAATTGCGACATCAAGGACCTCTCGCGTGGCTCGCGGATCTACTTTCCCGTTTACGTGAAGGGGGCGGGACTTTCGGTGGGGGACCTGCATTTCAGCCAGGGCGACGGCGAGATCACCTTCTGCGGCGCCATCGAGATGTATGGCGGCTGGGTCCACATGCGCGTCAACCTCATCAAGGACGGCATGCGCAAATACGGGATCAAGAACCCGATCTTCAAGCCGAGCCCCATTGTCCCGAACTACAACCACTTCTTGATCTTCGAGGGGGTCTCGGTCGACGAGGCGGGCAAGCAGCATTATCTCGACGTTCACATCGCCTACCGCCAGGCCTGCCTCAACGCCATCGAATATCTCAAGAAGTTCGGCTACAGCGGCGCCCAGGCCTACACCATCCTCGGCACGGCCCCCTGCCATGGGCACATCTCGGGCGTGGTGGACATTCCCAACGCCTGCGCCACCCTCTATCTGCCCACCGAGATCTTCGACTTCGACATCATGCCGGCGGCCGATGGACCGAAAAAGTTCATCACGGGCGATGTCGATGTGCCGATAGCGCCGGATCGGCAGTAGGGAGCCGCCCATGCCGATCTACGAGTTCCAGTGCCCCTCGCACGGACCCTTCGAGGCGATGCGCCCGATGGCGCGCTTCGCCGACCCCTGCGACTGCCCGCAATGCGGGGCTCCGGCCCCGCGTATCCTGCTCACCGCGCCGCGGCTCGCCAGCATGGAGGGCCGTGCACGCAAGGCCCATGCCATGAACGAGCGCAGCGCCCACCAGCCCAGGCTTTCGTCCTCAGGCGTCGGGCATGTGCACGGACCGGGGTGCGGCTGCGGATCGGCAGGAGGGAAGAAGGGCGGGGCGACGCGCACGGCGGACGGCGCCAAAACCTTCCCCTCGAGGCGCCCCTGGATGATCTCGCACTGATCGCCGCACGCGGGGCGGTAGGCGCAGAGGTGCAGCGGGCATCGGGTCGTAGGACCCGGGGCTCGCCGCCCGCTCGCGGCGCTCCGCCGGGCGGCGGCCGGTTCCTGTGCGGCTGCCATGCTTCCGCACGAGAGGATGAGCCGCTTCACGAGCAAGCAAGCGAAGCGGCGGGATCGAGGACGATTCCATGCTTCTTGGCCTTGCTCTTCTCTATGTCGGCGCGGTGCTGTTCCTCAACGGCCTCTGGCTGATCGGCAAGATCGCCGACCGGGAGATAGCCGTCATCAACATCTTCGCCGGCGGCATCACCCTGCTCGTGGCCATAGCCTCGGCCTTCGGGCCGGCTGCCGATCTCGCCTCGGTCAAGGGAGCGGCGCTCACGCTGCTATTCTCCTTCACCTATCTGTGGGTCGCCATCAACCGCTATAACGGCGCCGACGGCCGCGGGCTGGGCTGGTTCAGCCTGTTCGTCGCCATCACCGTCGTCCCGGTGGCGATCGACACTTTGGGCTCCGCCTCGAGTCTCTGGCAGGTCTGGTTCGGTCTGTGCTGGGCCGCTTGGGCGGCCTTGTGGTTCATGTTCTTCCTCCTGCTGGCCCGTCAGATGCCGATCGCCAGACTGACCGGCCATGTCACCATGGTGCAGGGTATCCTCACTGGCTGGCTGCCGGGCTATCTCCTGCTCTCGGGCTATCTTGGATAAGGCGGCGGCACGCCGTTCGAGAAGACCTCCGGCCGCAGCCGGGCACCCCGAATCTTGGCGCAGTCGGATGAAGACCTGGTTAACGGGCACGCTCTTTGCCGGCGGAGTCGTCCAGGGCGCTGCGCACAGGTTCTTTCCTGTTCCCGGTCAGTCGGTAGCGGCGCGTAAGCGCGAGAATTGACCGGTCTTCGGACACAGCGGCCAGCTCCCCCCTCTGCAGTCGAGCGGAATGGAGAACCAGGCCGCGCGGCGCCTTGAAGCGAGGTCACCGCATCGCGGGCGCCGCTCGCGCTGCGGTGAACGGCAGCGGCGTCACAGGCCGTCCAGCCGTGCCGCGTCCTCCGCCGCCTGGGCAAGCAGCCAGTCGCGGAAGAGACGGATCCGGGGCAGGCGGGCGGTGCGGGGCGGGCAGACGATCCAGTAGGCGAAGGCGGCAGGGCGGGCGTGGGGCAGGGGGCGTAGAAGCCGGCCGGCGATGAGATCGAGGGCGGCCAGGGCCGAGCGGGCCAGCGCGATGCCCTGGCCGGAGACGGCGGCGTCGATGGCGAGGCTGGTCTGGCTGAAGACGGGACCGTGCGCGGCATTCCCGGCCGCGGCGCCGAAGCTTTCGAGCCAGTCGCGCCAGAAGCGGCGATCGCGGTCGTGCAGCAGCGGGAAGCGGGCCAGGTCGGCGGGCTCCTCGAGGGCGATGCCGGCCTTGAGCAAGGCCGGGCTCGCCACGGGGAAGACCTCCTCCTCGCACAGCCGCCGCACGGCGAGCTCGGGCCAGTTGCCGTCGCCGTGGCGGACCGCGAGGTCGATATCCGACACGCGGAAGTCGACGTGCCGGGTGGAGGCGCTGATCCGCAGGTCGATCGCCGGCTGGGCCTCCAGGAACGCGCCGAGCCGGGGCACCAGCCATTTGGTGGCGAAGTTGGGCGAGACCGAGACGTTGAGGACCGAAGGGCGGTGGCGCCGGCTCACCGCCGCCTCGCCGGCCTCAAGCCGGTCGAGCGCCTCCTCGACGAAGGCGAGGTAGGAGCGGCCCTCGTCGGTCAGCGCCAGCCCGCGCGGGTCGCGCTCGAACAGGAGCACGCCCAGCCGTGCCTCGAGCTCGCGGATCTGGTGGCTGATCGCGCCTTGCGTCTGGCCGAGCCCGACCGCAGCCCGCGTGAAGCTGGCCTCGCGGGCCGCCGCGCGGAACGCCCGCAGCGCCGCCATGGTGGGCAGGGGCCGGATCATGCAGCCAATAATAGCGCTCATGCCGCCAGCAGGAAGATTGGTTGGGCGCGCCCTCCTGCGCCGCGCATCATCAGCCCCGTTGCACGATGCAGGAAAGGGAGGACAGAAGATGCCTCGCTCGATCGTTGCCACGACGCTGCACGCAGACCTTGCCGGCGCAAGCCCGCCGCTGGTCCTCGACGTTCGCCGCCCGTTCACCTACCGCGCCGCCGATTCTGCCCTGCCGGGCGCGCTCCGCCGGCCTCCCGACACGGCAGAGGCGTGGCAGCGCGACCTGCCCCCCGGGCGCAGCGCCGTCGTCTACTGCGTGCACGGCCACGAGGTGAGCCAGACGGTAGCGTCGGTCCTGGACCGGCTGGGGACGGAGGCGGCCTTTCTCGAAGGCGGTATCGAGGGCTGGCGGGAAGCGGGGCTCGAGCTCGCCGCCAAGCCCGCCTTCTCGACGCTCTGGGTGACCCGCGAGCGGCCGAAGATCGATCGCGTCGCCTGTCCGTGGCTGATCCGCCGCTTCGTCGACGCCGAGGCGCGCTTTCTCTACGTGCCGCCCGCCGAGGTCTTGTCAGTTGCCGACCGCACCGGCGCGGTGCCCTACGACGTGCCCGGCGTCGCCATGAGCCACGAGGGGGAGCGCTGCTCGTTCGACGCGCTCGTGCGGCATTACGGCCTCGAGGGCACGGCCATGGACCGGCTCGCCGCCATCGTCCGTGGCGCCGACACCGACCGCTTCGATCTCGCCCCCGCGGCCGCCGGCCTGTTCGCGATCTCGCTCGGCCTCTCGGCCAACATTCCCGAGGATCCTGTCATGATGGAGCAGGGCATGATGGTCTACGACGCGCTTCATACCTGGTGCGCCCGGCTGCAGGGCGAGACCCACAACTGGCAGCCTTCCGCCTGAAGGCTCGCCGATCCGAGGAGAGAGCATG
The DNA here is from genome assembly GCA_033875255.1 of Geminicoccaceae bacterium 1502E. Classification (GTDB taxonomy): domain Bacteria; phylum Pseudomonadota; class Alphaproteobacteria; order Geminicoccales; family Geminicoccaceae; genus Marinimicrococcus. Next base: position 6,664 of record JAWZSN010000046.1, read on the forward strand.
GCCGCTCCCTGCCCGACACCCGCCGCCATAGGCGAGAACGGCCATGGCATCTCCTTTGCCGAGGCGTTTTGGGTATGGTGCCGCGTGGCGCTGCTGAGCTTTGGCGGGCCGGCCGGACAGATCGCCGTGATGCACCGCATTCTCGTCGAGGAGAAGCGCTGGATCGGCGAGCGCCGCTTTCTGCATGCGCTCAACTACTGCATGCTGCTGCCTGGCCCCGAGGCGCAGCAGCTGGCCACCTATGTGGGCTGGCTCCTGCACCGCACCAAAGGCGGGCTGGTGGCCGGCGCGCTCTTCGTGCTGCCCGGCTTCTTGAGCATTCTCGTCCTGAGCCTTGTCTATGCGCGCTTCCAGCAGACCATGCTGATCCAGGCGCTGTTCTTCGGGATCAAGGCGGCAGTGCTGGCGGTGGTGGTCCAGGCAGTGATCCGCATTGCCGGACGTGCGCTCAAGACCTCCCCCATGCACGCCATCGCCGCCGCCGCCTTTCTGGGCCTCTTCTTCCTCGACCTGCCGTTCCCGCTGATCATCGCCATGGCCGCCCTCGCGGGCTTCATCGGCAACAGGCTGGCCCCGCGCCACTTCCGCCTGCCGGAGCCGCACCCGGTCGACAATGGCGCGGCACCGGCGCTCGACGCCCTGCTGGACGGCGAGGGGGCCGCCCATATCCGCCCGTCGCTTGCCCGCACCCTCAAGGTGGCGACCGTCTGGCTCGCCCTCTGGCTGGTGCCGGTGGGGGCGCTGCTGGCAGCGCTGGGACCGCAGGACGTCTTCTCGCAGATCGCCGTCTTCTTCTCCAAGCTCGCCGTGGTCACCTTCGGAGGCGCCTACGCGGTGCTCGCCTGGATGGCCCAGGAGGCCGTGCAGCATCACGGCTGGCTCCAGCCCGGCGAGATGCTCGACGGGCTGGGCATGGCCGAGAGCACGCCCGGGCCGCTCATCCAGGTGGTCCAGTTCGTGGCCTTCATGGGGGCCTTCCGCGAGGCCACCGGACTGGACCCGTTCATCGCCGGCGTGCTGGCCTCGCTGCTCGCCACCTGGGTGACCTTCACGCCGTGCTTCTTGTGGATCTTCGCCGGCGCTCCCTATGTCGAGGCGCTGCGCGGCCGGCACGGGCTGGGCGCTGCCCTCTCGGCGATCACCGCCGCGGTGGTGGGTGTCATCGCCAGCCTCGCTTTGTGGTTCGCCCTGCATTTCCTGTTCGGCGAGCTCGTCGAGCTGCGCAGCCACGGCCTGCGCCTCCTCCTGCCCGTGTGGGCGAGCCTCGATCCCGCGGCCCTGCTGCTTTCTGTTGGCGCCATGGTGGCGCTGCTGCGGCTGCGGGCAGGCCTGCTCGCCACGCTCGCGGCCTGCGCTGCCGCCGGCCTCGCGATCTTCATGCTGCGCGGCTGAGCCTGGCCGTGAACAAAGGGAGGATCGTCAGGAACCTCGGGTTGTCCCTTGCCGTTGCACGCAGAGAAAATGCGTGGGGCCGAGGGAGACGCACCGTGCTCGAGACACAGATCCTGCCACCGGAACCGCCGAGCATCCGCGCCGAGGTCCGCGAGCGGCCGGTGGATTTTCACCAGCGCCTGATCATCCACTTCTCCTGGCGCTCGCTGGGGCAGGTCACGGTGCGCCGCAATGGCGCCCTGCGCCTGCCCGAGGTCACCTCCGCCCCCGGGCTCTTTCGCCTGCGCATCGGTAGCGGCGCTTCCATGGTCCAGCTCCTGGGCGAGACCGCCTCGCTGCGCCGCCGCTTCGCCACCCTGGCACGCGCCGTGCCGTCCGCCTCCAAGGGCCTCGCCGCCACCATCCACGCGGCCCTGGCAGCCGGCGAGCCGGTCGCCCTCGACATCGTCACCGGCGGGGTCATCGAGCCGCTCTACGGCCGGGCGCGCGCCGCCTGCCTCGCCGACCGCAACGAGCGCCAGCTCATCCTCCAGGCCTCGCGTATCGAGCTGCTGCAGACCGGCTTTTCGGTCGAGACGGTCCGCTGAGCAGCCGTCAGGGGACCTGCGCGCCGTTGGCGTGGGTCCAGACGGCATAGAGCGAGGTGGTCCCGCAGATGAACAGGCGGTTGCCCCTGGGCCCGCCGAACGTCAGGTTGGCGACCACCTCCGGCACCATGATCTTGCCCAACAGCTCGCCGCCGGGCGAGAAGCAGTGCACGCCGTCGCCCGCACTGGTCCAGACGTTTCCGTCGATGTCGCAGCGGAACCCGTCGGAAGCACCTGTGTCGGGCGCCGCGAATACCTCGCCGCCGCTTAGTCTGTTATCCTCGGAAACGTCGAACACGCGGATGTGCTGCGGCCCGTCCGGATCGAAGCTCTTGCCCGTATCGGCCACGTAGAGCCGCTTCTCGTCGGGCGAGAAGGCGAGGCCGTTGGGGTTGCGGAAATCGTCCGCCATGATGGCGAGACGGCCGTCCCTCGGGTCCAGCCGGAACAGGAAGTTGCCGGCAAGCTCGCTTTCGCCCCGGTAGCCCTCGAGGTCCGAGACATGGCCGTAGGGCGGGTCGGTGAACCATACCGTGCCGTCCGCCTTCACCACCACGTCGTTGGGCGAGTTCAGCCGCTTGCCCTCGTAGCGGTCGGCCAGCACGGTGATCCGCCCGTCATGCTCGGTGCGCGAGACCCGCCGGTTGCCGTGCTCGCAGGTCACCAGCCGGCCCTCGCGGTCGCGGGTATTGCCGTTGGAGTAGCCGGCCGGCTGGCGGTAGACGGAGACCTGGCCCGAGAGCCCCGAGACGTCGGGGACCCAGCGCAGCATCCTGTCATTGGGGATGTCGGACCAGAGGAGGAAATTGCCGTCCTTGAAGAAGACCGGCCCCTCCGCCCAGGCGCAGCCCTCGAAAAGCTTCACCAGCCGCTGGTTGCGGTTGACCAGCCGGCGGAACCGCTTGTCGTGAATCTCGTATTCGCCGATGCGCTCGGGCATGGCTGACCTCCCTCGTGGCCGCGGGCGGTTTCCTTGACGCCCGCCCTGAGCGTTCCTACCGTCCCCGCACCGCACCGGACAATGAAGAAGAGCCATGAGCAGCACCACCAGGAAGCGCGCCGAAGACCTCCGCTCACACCGCTGGCTGGGCGTGAAGGACCTGCGCGCCTTCGGCCACCGCTCGCGGCTCATGCAGATCGGCTATGGCCGCGAGGACTGGCAGGGCAAGCCGGTCATCGGCATCGTCAACACCTGGTCCGACATCAATCCCTGCCACGCCCACTTCAAGGCGCGGGTGGAGGAGGTCAAGCGCGGTGTCTGGCAGGCGGGCGGCTTCCCCCTGGAGCTGCCGGCGATCTCGCTCTCCGAGCCCTTCGTCAAGCCCACCACCATGCTCTACCGCAACTTCCTCGCCATGGAGACGGAGGAGCTGATCAGGAGCCACCCGATCGACGGCGTGGTGCTGATGGGCGGCTGCGACAAGACCACCCCGGGCCTGCTCATGGGTGCGCTCTCCATGGGCGTTCCGGCCATCTTCATGCCGGCCGGCCCCATGCTGCGCGGCAACTGGCGCGGCGTGCCGCTGGGCTCGGGCTCGGACAGCTGGAAGTACTGGGCGGAGCTTCGCGCCGGCAATATCGACGAGCGCGCCTGGGAGGAGGTGGAGGAGGGCATCGCCCGCAGCTTCGGCCACTGCATGACCATGGGCACCGCCTCCACCATGACCGCCATCGCCGAGACCCTGGGCTTCGTCCTGCCCGGCGGCACCTCGATCCCGGCCCCCGACGCCAACCATCCGCGCCTCGCCACCAATACCGGCCGGCGCATCGTCGAGATGGTCTGGGAGGACCTGACGCCCGAAAAGATCGTGACGAAGGAATCGGTCGACAACGCGATCCGCGTCCACCTCGCCATGGGCGGCTCCACCAACGCCATGATCCACGTGGTGGCCATGGCGCGGCGCGGCGGCGTCCCGCTCACCCTCGACCGCTTCGACGAGCTGGCCCGCGAGATTCCCGTCCTCGCCAACGTCCGCCCCTCGGGCAAGTACCTCATGGAGGACTTTTACTACGCCGGCGGCATCCTGGGCCTGCAGTCCCGCCTGCGCGGCCAGCTCGACCTCGACTGCCTTACCGTGAATGGCAAAACCATCGGCCAGAACATCGAGGGCGCCGAGGTCTACAACGACGAGGTCATCCAGACCGTCGAGAACCCGGTCTCGAAAGAGGCCTGCGCCATCCTCAAGGGCAACCTCGCCCCGCATGGCTGCGTGATCAAACCCTCGGCCGCCGAGCCTCGCCTGCTGAAGCACCGCGGGCCCGCTTTGGCCTTCGAGGACTACAACCACATGGCGGCCGAGATCGACCGCCCCGATCTCGAGGTCACCAAGGATCACATCATCGTCCTGAAGAACGCCGGCCCGGTGGGCGGCCCCGGCATGCCCGAATGGGGCATGCTGCCGATCCCGCAAAAGCTCCTGAAAGAGGGCGTGCGCGACATGCTCCGCCTCTCCGACGCCCGCATGAGCGGCACCTCCTACGGCGCCTGCATCCTCCACGTCTCCCCCGAAGCCGCCATCGGCGGCCCGCTGGCCCTGGTCCGCACCGGCGACATGATCGAGGTCGACGTCGAGGCCCGCCGCCTCGACCTCCTCGTGGACGAGGCCGAACTGACCCGCCGCCGCGCCGACTGGAAGCCCAAGGCGCCGGTCCCCCGCGGCTACGAGAAGATGTTCGCGGCGCACATCGCCCAGGCGCATGAAGGGTGCGATTTCGACTTCCTGGCAGGGACGGAGAGGCTGCCGGAGCCGGAGATTCATTGAGGGGGCGTGTAAGAGTTCGATGCTTCTTAGAGCCCAACCCGAAAAGAGTTGAGCGGTTTCAGCGGGTTGTGATTCCGTTCCGTTGCCACACAGCACGGAGCCGACAATGCCTTGGACTGAAACCGCTCGCCGCGACTATGCCCGGCGGAGCG
>JAWZSN010000047.1:0-8497 GCA_033875255.1 Geminicoccaceae bacterium 1502E
CGTCGACCGGGCTCACATATTCGTGGCAGGCAAAAGCCTTCGACGAGATCAGCGCCAAAGGCGTCGCCACGCCGCCATAAACGAGCGTGCGGGACACGAAGTTGCGGCGCGAGATAGGCGCGTTCATCTGCAAACACTCTCCGAACCGAACAGGATGGCAGGATCCAGGACGTGTCTCGCCGTTTGCCAGCCACTCCTGTGGCGGCGCTGGACCTGTCGCTATCCGTGTTATTGGTGCGGCCACCCTAGACTTTGACCGACGAGGCCATGTTACTGGGACAGGCTCTGTCCGACATCAATGAATGCCTGACTGAACCTTGCGGCTGCGTTCTGGGGTGCTTCGTAATTATCGCGCGGAGGTAGCACAAGATTTTTCTCTTCTCAATTATGCTGATTATATGTTTAGAATGAGAAAAATTTTATTTAATTTAGTACTCTCCGAGTCTCGCCACCCCGGATCGGGGCCGTCGCGGAACTTATCGAGGCTGCTGCTTTCCGGGCGCAGGAGATGCCGCCCCCGGCGCGGTCCGGGAGACCCCTGAAGCGCCGAGCCGCCGCCCTGCACAGCGCTCCTGCGTCGGCTCGACGAGCAGGCGCAGGGCGCCATGAGCCTCCACGCGCCTGCGGTGCCCCGTGACTGAGTGGGACATCGCTGGGCGCCATCAGCAGCCGCTCGATCCCTCTCGCGGGCGTCCTGGCAGCACGCTCCCGTGGCGCATGACCGGCTGCGCCGAAACAGAATCGTGAGCCAGGTGCCGCCTTCAGTAGGGGAGGAGAATGTCGAGAATCTGCGCACCGTAGCGCGGCTGCTGGACGTCGGTGATCTGGCCGCGCCCGCCATAGCCCACCCGAAGCTCGGCGATCTTCTCGTGCGTGATGGTGTTGCGCGGCGTGATGTCCTCGGGACGGACCACGCCGGCCACGAGGATTTCGCGGATCTCGAAGTTCACCCGCACTTCCTGGCGCCCCTCGACTACCAGATTGCCGTTGGGCAGGACCTGGGTGATCAGGGCCGCAACGTTGAGGCGAATCTGTTCCTCGCGCTCCACCGCACCACGGCCGAGATTGCTCATGCTGCTGCCCGCGGCTACCAGCGAGGCGGGGTCGATGGGGCTGCTGGACGGGCTGGGCAGGACATTGTCGAACCGGGTCTCGAGGCCAAGGACCCGGCTGAGGCCCAGATCGTCGGCGTTCTTGCGGGACCGCGTGCTCTGGTTGTTGAGCTCGGCCTTGTCGCTGATGGTCACCTGGACCGTCAGGATGTCGCCCACCCGTCGGGCCCGCTGGTCCTTGAAGAAGCCGCGGGCACCACTGCGCCACAGGGAGCTGGGGCCGGCGCTGGTTTGCGGCTCCGGCTCCGGCATGGGCAGCGTGACCGGGCGGTAGCCGCCTCGGTCCACGGGATTGTCGATGGGCCGCAGCGGCGGCGGAGTGCCCACCTGCTGGAGGCGCTCGGCCACCGTGCAGCCGGCGAGCAACAGCATCGCCAGCAGCCCGGCAGGCGGACAGAGCAGCAATGGCCATCTCATCGGCGCACCTGCGAGCCTGCGAAGGCGAAGCCGCCGAATGGCGCGGCAGGTACTTCTCCTGACAGCGGCCGTGACGACCAGGCACGTCCGTCGGCGGGCCGGGGACAGCACGTCTCCATGATCGCAGCCCTCAAGGCACACGAGCGGCTTGCGGGACGTAGCGCCAACGGCCCGGCACCAAAGCGCTGCTCATGCGCGAGGTTCGCGCTCTCGAGGCTCCGGCGAGGCCGTTCCGGGGCCGACGAGAACCTCGCATGCTTTCTCGAGAGAAGGTGGCTTGAAGCGGTTCCGGCCACACCAGCTTCTCCATTCCCCGCCCCGTCGCGCGGCCGCCAGGACGCTTCGGCGTTCCGCGCCGCGGCCCGGGCTCGGCGGGCTTTCCGGCGTGACGCGAGCGCTTCCGCGAGCCGGCCGTCGTGCCGCCGATCACTCGTCGCGGCAGCCCGCTCGCGGCTGATGAGCCGTGGCGCCCGATCCGCCTTCATGTCAGGCGGCAACGCCCGGCAGGCCGCAACGTCGGCAGCATGAGCGTGGCGCCCCCATCTGGCTTGGCGCCCAGGATCCTGCGTACCGGCAGCGCTCGCTTCTGTTCGCTCACCGCGTTGCGCAGCAACGGCGCGCCGATGATACCCCGCCCCGTTCTCGCCCATCAGTTGCGTCTTCTCCTCGGGAGATCTTGAGCCCGCACCGCCGCCATCCACCTCGCCGCCCCGGATTGCTCGCCGGAATGGCGAGGGGCGGCGGGTTGCGGCCGGAAGTACCTTGCCGCCTGCTACGGTACGCATGGCTGCTGGAGGCGACATGCCACCATGGTGCCGATCGGCCGACGGCAGGACCGCTCCGCCATGCCGGACGAGGCGAACGCAGGAAGCGAGATCGGCCGTCGCCTCGAGGCCGGCCACGAACGTGTGGCGACCGCCATCGCCGCGTCTTGCCTGTCCATAGGCACCGCCGGTGCTCACGCGAAGGGCGACAAGCCCATCACGCGGTCTGCCCCCTCGAGACAAACCCGTGCCCCCCAATATGGTGCGGACGTCGACCCGGCCCCGGCGCCGAGGCCTTGAGGGTTCCGGGGCGCGGCCGGAGCGCTGTTCGTGAGCGAAAAGATATCTCGCCGCGACGGCCGCCGCTGCCCGACTCCTCACGCGCCCGTGAGAAGCTGCGGCACGAGCTTCGCATGAGCGTGCAGCGATAGACCCGGTCCTGGAGTGGCCTGGCTCGGCCCCGGCCCGGGGCATGCCTTCCGCGCGCCCACCCGCCGCCACGACCGTGATGGAACGCTGACGTGCGAGCCTTCCCATGCCGCGGGCATCGCCGGCGGGGCCTGCCCCCGGGCAGGCTGCCGAACCGTACGAGGCAGGCCCCCGTCCGAGCCGGTCCGCCGACGCGCCCTGATCAGCGCACGAAATGCCAGAGCCAGACACCAAAAATGTCATGGACGGCGCCTCAGGGCATGACCCGGGGCCGCAGAGGGCAGGACACGAGCCGGGTCGAGAAGCGCTTCGACGCTGCTCGGCCCGGTTACCCTGGCGCTGACCGGACGGGCGCTGTCGGCGTTGACCACCTCGACCGTCTCGCCCAACGCCGCGTCGGCAGCGGCAATCCCGCGGCCGGTGATCTGCAGGCCGGCGCTGGCAAAGCGAATGGCCACGGGCTCGCCGCGCCGCACCAGGCGTGGCGCTCGCAGATCCGTCTGCCGCAGCGGCCTCCCTGGCGACAGCCGTCGCAGCGTTTCCCGGCCCGCGACCTCCTGCCGGTTCAGCACCGTGTCCTCGGCAAGCAGGCTTTCGTCGAGCCAGCCCGGTTCGAGATCCCGCTCGCCCAGAACATGCCCCGCAGGTAGCGATCGGGCAGCCACCGGCACCGCGACGGCAGCACGGATCTCGCCGGTGAGGAGCAGCTGGTTCACCGGCCCGTCCTCGACCTCGACCTCGACCGTGGCGGTGAAGCGGAAACCTTCGCGGTGCAGCGTCACGAGACGCAGCGCCACCGGCCGCGAGGCCGAATTGACGAGCGGCAAACGGGGCGTGGTGACCCGGGCCTCAAGGCGCCGGCCCGCCGTTGGCGCGGGAAGGGCGGGAGTGAGGAGCATCTGCACGTTGTCTGCGCGAAGAGCCTCGCCAGACGCCAGACGCAGCGGCTCGCCGGCGGCAGCCGCGGCATGCAGCGGCAACTGGACCAGCATGGCGAGCATCGCAAGAGAGCGCGTCAGCCGCATGACCGGTTAGCGCAGCTGGGTGACAGTGGCCATCATCTCGTCGGAAGCGGAGATGACCTTGGAGTTCATGTCGTAGGCTCGCTGGGCAGCTATCAGGGCTGTGATTTCCTGCACGGGGTTGACGTTGGAGCCTTCAAGGTAACCCTGCAGGATGGTGCCCAGCCCGGTGCCGCCCGGCGCCCCGAAAATCGCCTCGCCGGAGGCATCCGTCTGCTGCAGCAGGTTGTTGCCGATCGCCTCGAGGCCGGCCGGATTGACGAACGTCGCAAGCTCGAGGCGACCGAGATCGACCATGCCGGCCTGGCCCTGGAGCTTCGCAGTCACCAGACCCTCGGGATTGATGGCGACCTCCACGGCCTCCGCAGGCACCACGATGCGCGGCGATACCGGGTAGCCGTCGGCCGTGACGATGGTGCCGTCGGGCCCGAGCTGGAAATTGCCGGAGCGCGTGAAGGCCGGCTCGCCATCGGGGGTCTCGATCACGAAGAAGCCATCGCCCTGGATGGCGAGATCGAGGCGGTTCTCGGTCCCCAGGAGGTCGCCCTGGCCATGCACGCGGTAGACTGCCGCCGCCTTGACGCCCAGGCCGAGCTGCACGCCGGCGGGCAGCACGGTGCCGTTGTCCGAGCTCTGCGCCCCGGTCTGTCGCTGGTTCTGGTAGAGCAGATCCTGGAACTCTGCCCGCCGGCGCTTGAAGCCGGTTGTCGTCATGTTGGCGATGTTGTTGGAGATGACCTCGACATTGAGCTGCTGGGCCATCATTCCGGTAGCAGCCACGCTAAGGGCGCGCATTCACGTCTCCTTTCGAGGGATGCTGAGATCGACATGGACAGGCTCAGCTTTCACGCCCGGCCGCCCGCTCGATCACGCTGCGGGCGAGGCCGTGATGGGTGTCGACGAGGCGTTGCGTCGCCTCGAAGGCACGCAATGTCTCCATCAAACGGGTCATCTCCATGATCGGCTGGACGTTCGAGCTCTCGAGGCTGCCCTGGACGACACGGCGGCGCTCCAGCGGCGGCGGCGCCTGCTCGCTGGCATAGAGGCCGGCACCCTCCTCGCGCAGCACCGAGCGGTCACCCGGCTCGACCATCCGCAGTCGCGCGATCGGCCCCCCGCGGCCCATCACGGTGCCGTCCGCCGTCACCTCGACGGCACCATCCTCGGGACGGATCACGACGGGAGCGCCAGCTTCGTCGAGGAGCTGATGGCCCTGGGGCGTGACCAGATTGCCGCCGGCATCGAGCCCGAAATGGCCAGCGCGGGTGTAGCGCTCGCCCTGCGGCGTCATGACCGCGAACAAGCCGGGACCGCTGATCGCGAGGTCGAAACGCTCGCCGGTAGCGAGCAGGGGGCCCATGGACGGGTCACGGGCCTCGCCGGCGATCCCGGTGAACGCCAGGGTACCCGGTGCTCCGGCCCGAAGCCGCAGCTCGGCGGACCACAGCCGCGTTGCCTTGTAGCCGGTCGTCGAAGCATTCGCGACATTGCCCGCGAGCACGGTCATCTGCCGCTGCAGGGCGATCTGGCGGGACAGCGTCACATAGCCGGTGGTGTCCATGCTCTTCGTCTCCTAGCAACACGCTGTCCTGTGCCCTCGCGGCCGAGCTTCCTGTGGTCAGACTAGGCGCTGAAGTCACAACGAATCCTTAACCGGATGCGGGTTAGAGCATTTGGGGCCGGTCGAGCGAAGGGAGCAGCGTGGTGGCCACTGCGGAGAATGCCGAAGGCAGCGCGAATACGGGCAGGAAGAAGGGGGGAATGCTTCTCGTTGCGGCAGCGATCCTTCTCCTTCTCGCAGGCGGCGGCGGAGCGGCTGTCTACTTCATGGGCCTGTGGCCGGCGGAAGGAGAAGGTGGCGCGCATACCGCGGAAGCCGGCAGCGAGCCATCGCCGCCTGTGCTCCAGAAGGTCAGCTTCGTCGATCTTCCGGATTTGCTCGTCAATCTGCGGTCGAGCGACCGGCGCCCACGGTTCCTCAAGCTGCGGCTGGCTCTCGAGGTGCGGGACGAGCAGGCGGGCGAAACCGTGCGCTCGCTCACGCCCCGCGTCATGGACAGCTTCCAGCTCTACCTCCGCTCGCTGGACGAGCGCGAGCTCGACGGGCCGCGCGGCCTGCAGATGCTGAAGGACGAGATGCTGATGCGGATCAACCATGCACTGGCGCCCGCCCAGGTAGCGGATGTCCTCGTGAAGGAGATGCTGGTTCAATGAGCGAGCCTGGTCAGCCGCAGGACAGGGATGCCCCCCAGGTCGGCGAGATGGCCGCCGAATGGGAAGCGCCGCCGGGACGGCCGCAGGGGCCGGGCGGCTCGCCCGACGCCACGTCGCGGGGAGGGCATCCTGCCGGGGAAGACGCCGACGACGAGCGGCGCGGCCTCTTGGCGCTGGTCAACTCCAACGACATAACCTACGAGCGCCTCCCGATGCTCGAGGTGGTCTTCGACCGTCTCGAGAGGATGCTCACCACGAGCGTGCGCAACTTTACCTCGGAGAATGTCGAGGTCAGCCTCGACAACATCACCGCCCAGCGCTTCGGAGACTATCTGGGCTCGGTGTCCCTTCCCGCGATGATTGCCGTGTTCAAGGCCGTTGAATGGGACAATTTCGGGTTGATCACGATCGACAGCCAGCTCATCTACTCGATCGTCGATGTTCTCTTGGGCGGCCGGCGGGGCGGCGTGCCGATCCGGATCGAGGGCAGGCCCTACACCACCATCGAGTCCTCGCTGACCAAGCGGCTGGTTCGCCTTATCCTGAGCGATCTGAGCGGAGCCTTCCAACCGATCGCGCCCGTGCAGTTCCGCTTCGAGCGCATGGAAACCAATCCTCGCTTCGCGGCGATCGCCCGGCCGGGCAATGCCTGCATTATCTTCCGCATGCGCGTGGAGCTGGAGGATCGTGGCGGCACCATCGAGTTTCTCATCCCCTATGCCACGCTGGAGCCCGCCCGCGACCTGCTCTTGCAGATGTTCATGGGGGAGAAGTTCGGCCGGGACTCCATCTGGGAGAATCACCTGGCCCGCGAGATATGGGTTACCGGCGTCGACCTCGAAGCCGTCCTCGAGCAGCAACTGATCTCCCTGCGCGAGGCGATGGCCTTCGAAGTCGGGACAGTGCTGCGGCTCGACGCTGGCCCCGATACGGCGGTGGTGCTGCGCTGCGGCGAGGTCGCGATGCTGCGTGGTCGCGTCGGACGGATCGGGGAGCATCTCGCGATCCGCGTCGACGAGCGGCTCGACCGCACCGGAGGTGGCGATGTTGCAGACGGTGCTTGAGCTGTTGTTGAGCCTCCTCCTCCTGGTGACTTGCGGCTGGTGCGCGATGCTGCACCGCCGCCTGCAACGCCTCCGTGTGGAGCAGGAGGAACTTGGCGTGGCCCTCGAGTCGCTGGCAGTCCTCACCGGCCGGGCCGAGGAGGTTGTGGCGGAGCTCAAGGCTGCCGGCAGCGAATGCGCCGGCCTGCTCGAGGCGATCAGCCACGGCGCACGTCATCGGGAGGATCTCGGCAGGCTGCTCGAGTCGGGCGGGCGCATGGCGCGCAGGCTGGAACAGGAGGTCGGCCACGCGGCGCGCCTGCTCGCCGAGGTGCGCATGCAGGAGCTTCCCGCCGGTGCACGGCAGGTTGAGTTCGGCGACGCCGGCGGCTGAGCCATGGGACCTTCCCCCGCCCGTCATCTGCACGAACTGCCGGGCCGCCACGGTCGGACCGGCCGGCGGCCGAGCCTGCTGCTCGTCGCGGCAGTGCTGGCGGCCGCCCTCCTGGCGGTCCGCGTGCTGACACTCGTGGGGCAGATCGACGGTTCGGGCATGTCCGTCCGAGGGCGTGAAGACTGGACGCAGAGCGAGGAAGCTGACACGGCCCTGCTGGTCGAGCCGGCTGCCGGCAAGACGCCGCGCCCGCTACCCGGGACGGACATGTCCGGTGACGATCGGGAGATGGCGACAGCAGCCAGCGAGCTCGTTGAACGACGGCTGAAACTTCTGGAGCGCGAGCGGTCATTGGAACTGCGCATGCAGACGCTGGCCGTGGTCGAAGGGCGCGTGGCCGCCCAGCTCGAGCAGCTCGAGGCCTATGCCGCGGAACTGGACGGCCTGGCGAAGCAACTCGTGACGAGAGACAAGGAGGACCAGCTGCAGCTGGTCCGCTTTTATGAGGCGATGAAGCCCAAGAGTGCCGCCGAGGTCCTCGACCGGCTCGAGCTCGCGGCCTTGTTGCCGATCGTGCGCGCCATGCGGGAGACCCGTTTCGCAGCGATCGCCGCTCATATGTCGCCCGAACGCGTCCGCACGATCACCAGCGCGCTTGCGGCACCGGCCTCTCCCCCGCCTTTTCCGCCAGCGCCGGAAGCAGCGCGCCTCCAGCCGAGATCACGACGAAGGTGATCTTGGGATGCCCAGTCGCCAGCAGGATGGGCGAGATCGCCAGCGGATCTCGGCTGAGCCATCCAGCGCCAAAAGGAAGGCATATAGCGGCTGGATGCGATAGCTCTTAGAGGCTGTCTCGAGATCCGGGAGAGTCGACTGGATGATCGGGGAGGTGTGATTCCAAACGGTTGTCGAAGCCAGCTCGAAACGCCTCATGTGGACTCCGACCACCCCTTGAGCAAGTCGTGTCCCCGCGCGTTCTCTAATCCCGCCGGTCAAGGGTGATCTCGTTGTGTTCGTCATCGCCGGGTGAAGGGTTCTCTACGGGATCGGCGCAGTTGGCCGTCCCAGGTTGGCGTTCACGTGCGTGAGCGTCGCGAAGTGG
>JAWZSN010000048.1:2500-5223 GCA_033875255.1 Geminicoccaceae bacterium 1502E
TGGCCGATTGGTAAGAACCGGAACCGTCTGGAAAGGCGGGCCATAGCGGGTGACAGCCCCGTACGGGTAGAAAGCCGATCGGTCCTCGAGTAGGGCGGGACACGTGAAATCCTGTCCGAAGATGGGGGGACCACCCTCCAAGCCTAAGTACTCCTCAGCGACCGATAGCGAACCAGTACCGTGAGGGAAAGGTGAAAAGCACCCCGACAAGGGGGGTGAAACAGACCCTGAAACCGGATGCCTACAAGCAGTGGGAGCCTGACCTGGACCTTCGGGGCCAGGGGTGGGTGACCGCGTACCTTTTGCATAATGGGTCAGCGAGTTGATGTCGGCAGCGAGCTTAAGCCGCTAGGCGTAGGCGCAGCGAAAGCGAGTCCGAAACGGGCGCTCGAGTTGCCGGCATCAGACCCGAAACCGGGTGATCTAGCCATGGCCAGGTTGAAGGTGCGGTGACACGCACTGGAGGACCGAACCCACGTCTGTTGAAAAAGACGGGGATGAGCTGTGGCTAGGGGTGAAAGGCCAAGCAAACCCGGAGATAGCTGGTTCTCCGCGAAAACTATTGAGGTAGTGCGTCAGGTGTTTCCCGTACGGGGTAGAGCACTGGATGGGCTAGGGGGGAGCGATCCTTACCAAACCTAACCAAACTCCGAATACGTACGCGTTAGCCTGGCAGACAGACGGCGGGTGCTAAGGTCCGTCGTCGAGAGGGAAACAGCCCAGACCGCCAGCTAAGGTCCCCAAGTCGTGGCTAAGTGGGAAAGGATGTAGGACGGCCATAACAACCAGGAGGTTGGCTTAGAAGCAGCCATCCTTTAAAGAAAGCGTAACAGCTCACTGGTCTAATAGCTGTCCCGCGCCGAAGATGTAACGGGGCTCAAGCCACGCACCGAAGCTGCGGGTGTGCACATCTGTGCACGCGGTAGCGGAGCGTTCCGTAGGCCTGCGAAGGGAAGCCGTGAGGCGACCTGGAGGTATCGGAAGTGCGAATGCTGACATGAGTAGCGATCAGGAGGGTGAGAAACCCTCCCGCCGAAAGTCCAAGGGTTCCTGCGCAAGGCTAATCCGCGCAGGGTGAGCCGGCCCCTAAGGCGAGGGCGAAAGCCGTAGCCGATGGGAATGCGGTGAATATTCCGCAGCCTGCTGGAAGTGACGGCGATCGAACGTTGTACGGCCTTATCGGATTGGTCGTGCAGCCCAGATCGTCCAGGAAACAGCTCCAGCGTACAGACCGTACCCGAAACCGACACAGGTGGACTGGTTGAGCATACCAAGGTGTTTGAGAGAACGGCGTTGAAGGAACTCGGCAAATTGCCTGCGTAACTTCGGGAGAAGCAGGACCCGTTCCCGGGCAACCGGGGGCGGGTGGCACAAACCAGGGGGTAGCGACTGTTTACTAAAAACACAGGGCTCTGCGAACTCGAGAGAGGACGTATAGGGTCTGACGCCTGCCCGGTGCCGGAAGGTCAAGGGGAGCGGTGCAAGCTGCGAACCGAAGCCCCGGTAAACGGCGGCCGTAACTATAACGGTCCTAAGGTAGCGAAATTCCTTGTCGGGTAAGTTCCGACCTGCACGAATGGCGTAACGACTTCCCCACTGTCTCCAACGCCGACTCAGCGAAATTGAATTCTCCGTGAAGATGCGGAGTACCCGCGGTCAGACGGAAAGACCCCGTGCACCTTTACTACAGCTTTGCACTGGCACGCGATGGGGCATGTGTAGGATAGGTGGGAGCCTGTGAAACCGAGCCGCCAGGTTCGGTGGAGGCAACCTTGAAATACCACCCTTGGCTCATTGCGTGTCTAACCGCGGCCCGTTACCCGGGTCCGGGACCCTGCATGGCGGGTAGTTTGACTGGGGCGGTCGCCTCCCAAAGAGTAACGGAGGCGCGCGATGGTGAGCTCAGGCTGGTCGGAAACCAGCCGCCGAGTGCAAGCGCACAAGCTCGCCTGACTGCAAGACCGACAGGTCGCGCAGAGACGAAAGTCGGCGCTAGTGATCCGGTGGTCCCGCGTGGAAGGGCCATCGCTCAACGGATAAAAGGTACGCCGGGGATAACAGGCTGATGACTCCCAAGAGTCCCTATCGACGGAGTCGTTTGGCACCTCGATGTCGGCTCATCACATCCTGGGGCTGAAGCAGGTCCCAAGGGTTCGGCTGTTCGCCGATTAAAGTGGTACGTGAGCTGGGTTTAGAACGTCGTGAGACAGTTCGGTCCCTATCTGCCGTGGGTGTTCGAGACTTGCCAGGATCTGCCCTTAGTACGAGAGGACCGGGGTGGACGAACCTCTGGTGGACCGGTTGTCGCGCCAGCGGCACAGCCGGGTAGCTAAGTTCGGACGGGATAACCGCTGAAGGCATCTAAGCGGGAAACCCACCTGAAAACCAGGTCTCGCCATTAGAGCCGTGGTAGACCACCACGTTGATAGGCCGGAGGTGCAAGCATGGCAACATGCTCAGCCAACCGGTCCTAATCGCTCGAGAGAGCTCCTCCCACTCCAGCCGCAAGCGCGGCTCGTAGCATCGCCAGCATGCCCGTGCCGGCCGCATGATCCAGACATTCCAGGTGCTGCCATGGCCTGGTGGCCGAGGCGAGGGTGACCCACCCGATCCCATTCCGAACTCGGCCGTGAAACCCCTCCGCGCCAATGGTACTGCGTCACAAGACGTGGGAGAGTAGGTCGCCGCCAGGCCATGCCAGCACCCGGAACACCACACGCCCC
>JAWZSN010000049.1:0-2898 GCA_033875255.1 Geminicoccaceae bacterium 1502E
GCCGGACAGAAGCGAGACCCGCACAAGCGGGTTGCCCCCGCTGCACCGGCCTGTGCCGTGCTCACGCCGCCTCGCCTTGCCCCTTCGGCCCCGGCTTGCGGCGGCGCAGGCGGCGGCCGAGTTTTTCTTCCAGCGCCAGAAGGAACGCCTCGTCACCGAGGGGGCGGCCGGTGCGCTGGGCGCGGCGCAGGGCCTGGACAGCGTCGTCGGGCGGGTCGGCGGCGAGGAAGGCCTGCCAGTCGGGGACCAGGTCGAGCAGCGGCTTCGTCCGTACGAGGCCGTCGCTGCGGCGGCGGAGATGGGCGCGGGCGCTGGAGAAGGGCCAGTCCCCGGGGTGGGCGGCGAGGCCGGCGCGAACCGGGTTGCGCTCGATATAGCGGGCGGCGGCGAGGAGGTGCGTCTGGTCGAGCACCGCGGAGGCGAACCGGCCCTGCCACAGATAGCCGGCCCAGCCGTGGCGGCGGTTGACGTGCGCGGTGTAGCGGCGGTGCGCCTCGCGCAGCGCCACGGCGAGCGCGGCGGCGCTCGGCGGGACGAGGACCAGGTGGACGTGGTTGGGCATCAGGCACCACGCCCACACCTCGAGGCCGGCGGCGCGCGCGTGCTCGCGCAGCAGCCTTTTGTAGAGGGCGTAGTCGTCCGCGCCGAAGAACACCTTCTGGCGACGGTTGCCGCGCTGGGTAACGTGGTGCGGCAGGCCGGGGGCGACGACGCGGGCGAGACGGGCCATGCGGCGAGGGTAGCGCGGGACGGGGGTGCAGCGCAATTAAGTCATGTGTCCCCGAAATTCCAATTAAGTCATGTGTCCCCGAAATTCCGGCCCGCTTCGGCCGAGCAGAAGCGGGCACCGTACAGCCCGCTGCACCGGCGCGCCGCAGTAACGCCGCCTCACCCCAGCCTCGCGGCCCCAGCTTGCAGCGGCGAGGCCGGCGCGGATCGGGTTGCGCTCGACGTAGCGGGCGGCGGCGAGCAGGTGCGTCTGCTCGGTCACCGGGAAGGCGAACCGGCCCTGCCACAGCCAGCCGGTCCAGCCCTCGCGATAGTTGACGTGCGCGGTGGAGCGGCGGTGCGCCTCGCGCAGCGCCGGGGCGAGCGCGTCGGCGCTCCGTGGCACGAGGACCAGGTGGACGTGGTTGGGCATCAGGCACCACGCCCACACCTCGAGGCCGGCGGCGCGCGTGTGCTCGCGCAGCAGCCTTTTGTAGAGGGCGTAGTCGTCCGCGCCGAAGAACACCTTCTGGCGACGGTTGCCGCGCCGGGTGACGTGGTGCGGCAGGCCGGGGGCGACGACGCGGGCGAGGCGGACCATGCGGCGAGGCTGGCGCGCGACGGGGGTGCAGCGCAATTAAGTTATGTGTCCCCGAAATTCCGGTGATTGGGTACAGAGCCTAGCACGAGTGCGGGCGACTTTGACGGGCAATCAGTTAAGTTATGTCTCTTCGTAATTCCCAGCCAAATATGAAAGCAGTCACGCTATGAAGAAAAAATGCCTTTCACAATTTTATATTTGTAAACGATCATATACTCAAATGTAACTTCGTCCTCCCTTGGGTACAGATCCTTGAGACCATCAATAAAGCTCTCGAAATCCTCACTGGCGTTGTATTGACGTATTTCTCCCGCTATCCGAAAAGCTCTTTCTTTTCTCCTTTGAAATATCTTTCCTATTTTATCATCGCATTCTTCTGCGATTTTTGCGGATGCGCATATATGTTTCTCCATGTTAGCGAGATCGTCTTTATTTGCTAATATCGTCCAAATTATTGCTTTTGCACGAATAATGACATCAAAATCATTAAGAAGTTCTGTGAATATTTCTATTAGGCGACAATCTCGTATTTTTGTCGATATGCAAAATTCCACAAAGACAAACTTCTCGTAAGGCGTTCCGTTCTTTCCAAAATTGATGATCAGCTCCTTGAGGGGGAGAGCTTCGGATGATAGTTTTTCAATGACAAGCAAACCAGCGCTATGTGCTTTACGGTTCGGCGAATTGACAAGATCGCTCACAGCCTGCAGGGGATAGTCTTTTCGCAGCGCCGAGATAAATTCGTATATAATATCGAGATTGTCCCCCTCGTCATTTAGGAGCCGCTCAAATACGATGTCTTCTTTCGACTTCCGCATTTTACTCACCTGCTTCTGGTTCGAATTGCATCGTTGATTCTATCCAAAAATTGACGCTCTTTTTGTATGCGGATATCATGATCTTTATAAATTAAGGAATCCTTTCCCCAATTAAATCTCTGCTCTATTTCTCGCTGCCCAATACTTTCTTCAACAATCTTCTTGGCTGCCTCAAGTTCTTCAACGCTAGCTGTCGCTGGAATTCTATCAGGAAGCGTCCCGTCCAGTTTATTGTCATCCTCGTCCTCCTTCGTCTCAAGACCGAGAGGCGATTCCGACAGGAACGTGTCGCCGCTGATCGCCGGATCGACAGGGCCGGGCGGACCTTGCTCGAGGGTGGAGCCATCAATGCCGAAGCCGGTGTCCGCCGGCACTGACGCAGGCCGCCCCCCGAACAACCCGCCGATCATGTCTTCTAGGCGCTCTTGCGCATCCTTGCCAGCTTGTGTGCCACTCCAGCCGTAGCTGATGGCAGTAAATCCGATGGCTGCCAGGCCCATGGCGACCGCCGCGACGGCAGGCGCAAAGTGTCCGCTCGGATCGCTCCTGTTGACCGGATCGTTGAAGGCGTAGGCATACCTGTTGGTCCCCACGCCCTCCTCGGTCGGATCCCACCAGTCCGGCTGGATGAAGCGGCCGAGCAGCGGGTCCATGTAGCGGGCGTTGAGGTAGAGCAGGCCGGTGTCGGGATCGTCGCGCTCGCCGATATAGCCCTTGCTCTCGGGCTGGGCCGGCCCCCCGGCCTCGCTCACGGTGAGCGCCCCCGAGCGG
>JAWZSN010000005.1:0-219678 GCA_033875255.1 Geminicoccaceae bacterium 1502E
GGAACGGATCGACCAATGGGTGGCATCCGTCGGCGTCGTGCTCAGCGTGCGCTCGATGACCCCGGCCACCTGAGCGTCCGACACCGTACGGGGCCGGCCGGGACGATACTCGTCGATGAGACCTTCGCTCCGGTCCTTGACGAACCGCCTGCGCCACTTACCCCCCGTGTGCTCATGCACCCCGAGCCGCGCGGCGACCTCTTTGCTCTGAAGGCCCTCGGCACAGAGCAGGATCATCCGGCACCGGTCGGACAGCGAGCGCGCGGCCTTGTGACGCCGCACCGGAGCCTCGAGAAAACCGCGCTTCTCGGAGCTCAGAACCACTTCATCCGCCAGCCGGCCTGCCATCGCACCATCCTCCCGAGGCCCCTCGGATCAATGAGGCGAAGTACAGGTCCAGATGACTAGGTGCTCGTCTCGAAGCGGATGCGCGGTCCGCGTTACTTTCTGCCCATGGCGGCATCGATGCCCGATGGACGATCAGGGAGGGCCGCGCGAAGCGCAGCGGCGCCGGCGGGATGCCGGCGGGGGGCGAGCTCGCCGTGCCGGCAGTCGGCTGCAAGAGCCAGGCCGGCATCGACTGGCGCCACCGCCTGATCCGCCGCTGGTCGCTGACCAAGGCCGCCGCGCACGACAGCCGGCCGTTCGAAGGCCTGCCCGATCCCGCCGACAAGGCCCAAAACATCACCGCCACGGCGAAGTGCGGCCGCATCGCGACGGCTCAGTTCCGCAAGCCCAAGGGTCGGCCGCTCGCGGCACGGCACGCCGGGGCCATCGCCGCCTGCCCGGTGGTGCGCTCCGCCAACGGCGAACGAGGCTCTCCGAAGTGTCCAGTTGCCGGGTTTTGGTTGTGGTCGCCGTCACCGTCCCCCATTTGATGATCATGAAGATTGTTGTCGCCGACGCGCTGCCGTTACGGGCCAAGCAGGCCGACTTCTCATTCGAGATCGATAGTCGGATCGTAGCTCCGTTCGATGCGGTGCCATTCCGCACCGAGATGCTGCCTTCACGACAAAAGGTCTACGGGCTGGACGAAGATCTTTTTGAGCCTCGCGACAGCAGGAATGCTGGGCTTTTCGTAGCCGGGGAAGGAGAGACGATCGCTGGCTATGTCGCGATCAGTCGAGCATGGAACAAGTGTGCTGAGATCGTCGACATTGCCGTAGCGCGACCATTCCGTGGCCGCGGTCTCGCAACTTCGCTAATGAACACGGCAGCTCTCTGGGCGCACGAAGTGGGCTTGCACACAATGCGCCTGGAGACCCAGACCACCAATGTCGCAGCCTGCCGATTCTACCAGCATTACGGCTTCATGCTCGGTGGATACGACAGATACTTGTACCGCGGCCTGGGTCCTGAAATCGCTCAGGATATCGCGCTGTTCTGGTACCTGCATGATGCAACCGATCGCTGGTGTGAAACGGCGCCGGAGCCGGCGCGCCCGGCGCCACGCCACGTCAGGCGGGTCACGCTCCGCGGCGATCAGCGTTCTTTTTGAAGCCCGGCGGCACCTCCGTGCACGAAGGTGCATACCGTGCGGCAGTCGACGCGCCGCCCACGCTCCACCAGCGTTGCCGCATGCCCATCGCGGATCTTGCATGATCTCGCGAATCATGGCGATCCCCGCCGGCTCGGCCGAGCTTACGCCGCTGTGAGATCCGGAGCAGGGCTGCGCTTTACTTTCGCGGCCGAAGGGCCGGCCGATCCCGGGGCCGCACCGGCACGCCGATTGCGCCCGCTCCGAGATGCGCTCGGCCGTGGAGGACGTGCTCGCCGGGCAGAACGCGCAAACGGGCCTGCCCATGCGTACCGTCGCCCTCGTCAGGGCGCGCGTCGAGATGGCATGGTCGACTTCCCCTGCAGTATGCGCCGCCTGATCCCGCTCGACACCCGACATGCGAGCTCCTGAGGGGCGACCCGACGGAACGCCGGGCGCTGGCCCGAGAGCGCGCCGATCAAACGGTCCGATCGGGTCGTCGATCGGCGCAGGCAAGACGCAGCGCGCCGCGCCGCAAGCGGCTCCGCTTCGGACGGCCGGGCAGCGGGCCGGGCGCGGTCGCCGCGGCGGCGTCAACGGAGTCGCAGCCTGCGGAGCCGGGGGCGGCGCCGGCTCATCGGGCGTTTCCGCGCCACGCGACTTTCACCGGCGAGGTGCTTCAGCCGTGGTCCTGCCGCGCCGCCCGGCGGCGCTCGAAGGTGGCCCACACGCCCTCGCTGCCGTCCCAGCTGCCGCGGGTGGCCGCCTTGGAATATTCGGTGGCGCGCTGCTCGAAGAAGTTCGCGTGCTCGACGCCGTTGAGGATCTCGACGAGCCAGGGGAGCGGATGCGGCCGGAGCTGCTCGTAGCCGCCCTCGTGCCGGCGGAAGAAGCCGAACACGGTGGGCAGACGGAGCTGGGCCAGGCGCCAGTCGGCGATGTAGCGGACATAGGCGTGGATATCCTCCGCCCGCATGCCTTCCATTGGTCCCATGGCAAAGGCGAGGTCGACGAACCGTTCCTCGAGCCCGACCATGGTGCGGGCAACGTCGACAATATCGTCGCGCACCGCCGGGGTCACCGCGCCGGTCTCGGCGTTCCACTCGTGGAACAGGCGGATCAGTCCCTCGCAATGCAGGCTCTCGTCGCGCACCGACCAGCTCACGATCTGGCCCATGCCGTTCATCTTGTTGTGGCGCGGGAAGTTGAGGAGCATGGCGAAGCTGGCGAAGAGCGCCATGCCCTCGGTGAAGGCGCCGAACATGGCCAGCGTGCGCGCCACGTCGCCCACCGTGTCGACGCCGAAGGTGTGCATGTAGTCGGCCTTCTCGCACATCTCGGCATAGTCGCGGAAAGCCTCGAACTCGCTCTCCGGCATACCCACGGTCTTGAGGAGCAGCGCATAGGCGTCGATGTGAACCGTCTCCATGTTGGTGAAGGCGGCCATCATCATCTGGATGGCGAGCGGCTGGAAGATCGGGATGTAACGCTTGAGGTAGTTGTCGCCGACCTCGATGTCGGACTGGGTGAAGAAGCGGAAGATCTGGGTGAGGAGGTTGCGCTCGCTACCGGTCACCCGCTCCGAGGTCCAGTCCTTGATGTCGCCGCCGAGCGGGACTTCCTCGCCCATCCAGTGGGTCTGCTGCTGGCGCTTCCAGAACTCGTAGGCCCAGCCATAGCGGTTGATGTCGTAGGTGCCGCTCGATTGGAGCAGGCCGACGCGGCCCGTGCCGATGAGGGTCTTGGGATCGAGCGCGGAGAGATCGAGGGTGGCGGCCATGGGGCACTCGCGAGCATGGGGCGTAGGGAAGGCGAGGACGGGTGCTGCCGGCCTACTGGCAGGCGAGGCACTCCTCGTAATCGGCCGGGGCGGCAGTAGCGGAATGCTGCGCCTCTTCCAGCCGGCCGGCGAAGGCGGCGCGCTGCAGCGACTTGGAGCGGCAGTAATAGAGGCTCTTCACGCCCCGCTCCCAGGCTGTCCAGTGCAGCATGTGGAGGTCCCACTTCTCGATGTCGGAGGGCAGATAGAGGTTGAGGGACTGGCTCTGGCAGAGCAGCTTCGCGCGGTCGCCGGCGAGCTCGACGAGCCAGCGCTGGTCGATCTCGAAGGCGGTGCGGAAGACCGCCTTCTCGTGCTCGCTCAGCATCTCCAGATGCTGCACCGAGCCGTCATGCTCGAGGATCGACTCCCAGACCTCGGGCCGGTCGGCGCCGCGGGCGGCGAGCAGGCGTGCCAGATGGGGATTCCTCACCGAGAACGCGCCCGAGAGGGTCTTGTGGGTGTAAATATTGGCCGGCACCGGCTCGATGCAGGCGCTGGTGCCGCCGCAGATGATGCTGATCGAGGCGGTGGGCGCGATGGCGAGCTTCGCGCTGAAGCGCTCCATCACGCCGCGCTCGGCGGCATCGGGGCAGGGTCCCCGCTCGGCGGCGAGCTGCCGCGAGGCGGCGTCGGCCTCCTCCCGGACCTTGCGGAACATCCTCATGTTCCACGATTTCGCCATGGCGCTCTCGAAGGGAATGCCGCGCGCCTGGAGGAAGGAGTGGAAGCCCATGACGCCCAGCCCCACCGAGCGCTCGCGCATCGCCGAGTAGCGGGCCCGCGCCATGCTGTCGGGGGCGGTGTCGATGAAGTGCTGGAGGACGTTGTCGAGGAAGCGCAGCACGTCCTCGACGAGGCCGGGTGCTGCCTCCCACTCCTCCCAGGTCTCGAGGTTGAGCGAGGCCAGGCAACACACGGCGGTACGGCGCCCGCCACGGTGGTCCAGGCCGGTCGGCAGGGTGATCTCGCTGCACAGGTTGGAGGTGCGTACCTCGAGGCCGAGCTCGCGCTGGTGCGCCGGCATCGCGCGGTTCACCGTGTCGATGAACAGGAGATACGGCTCGCCGGTCTGCAGGCGGTTCTCGAGGAGGCGTTGCCAGAGCTGCCGCGCGTCGACCTCGCGCACCGCGTCCCCCGTCTTGGGGCTCAAGAGCGCGAATGGCCTCCCCTCGGCCACCGCCTCCATGAACGCGTCGGTGACCGCTACTCCGTGATGGAGGTTCAGCGCTTTGCGGTTGAAGTCGCCGGACGCCTTGCGGATCTCGAGGAACTCCTCGATCTCCGGGTGGTGGATGTCGAGATAGACGGCGGCCGAGCCGCGCCTGAGCGAGCCCTGGCTGATCGCCAAGGTGAGCCCGTCCATGACGTGGACGAAGGGAATGATGCCCGAGGTCTCGCCCGAGCCCTTCACCTGCTCGCCGATCGAGCGCACGCCGCTCCAGCAGGTGCCGATCCCGCCGCCATTGGCAGCCAGCCAGACATTCTCGTTCCAGGTCTCGACGATGCCCTCCAGCGTATCGGGCACCTCGTTGAGGAAGCAGGAGATCGGCAGGCCGCGGGTCGTGCCGCCATTGCTCAAGATGGGCGTGGCCGGCATGAACCACAGCCGCGACATGGCATCATAGAGCCGCTGGGCGTGGCCCTCGTCGTCGGCGAAGGCGCAGGCCACGCGCGCGAACATGTCCTGGAAGCTCTCACCCGCGAGCAGGTAGCGATCCTGCAGCGTGGCCTTGCCGAAGGCGGTCAAAAGCGCGTCGCGGCTTCGCTCCAGGCGCAGGGCCGCCGGCGTGACGGGACGGCGCTCATGCGGTGCTGCGGCGAAGGCCGGCGGTGCGGCGGGACGGTCGAGAAGATCGGTAGCTGCAGACATCGGCAGACCCCATCGCGATGAGGGCCGGGCCGAGCGGACGCGTGTGCCGAAAGCCGCGGGCGCCATGGCGCGCGGCTCGACATGCGACCCCTTCGGTGCACCCCGCCCGAGGACGTTCACGAACCGTTACGGCAGGTCTCCTGGCTCGCGGGTCAGCGCCTGCCGCCTGGCCTTCCCGGCACGTCTTGCGCCAGTGGCCCGGATCGGCGGCAGGCTCGCCGCTCACAGTTGCGGGGGCAGCCCCGGGATTGCCGAGAATGGCGCACCGGGTTCCCTCTTAGCCCTACATCTTGCGATGTGAGGGGCCGTAACGAGGTAGATATTGCGTTGACGAGGGGCTCACCGTCAAGGGCGCCACGCGCATGCGCGGGATGCGAGGGATCGTCGATTCAGCCTCTTGCGCGGGCGGATCCGGGCCTGTGCGGGCTCATCGCGGGGGCATGCGTGCAAGGCACGGCCCGGCGAGCAGGGCGGGAAAAGAGGGCGCCGCGCTCCTTCGCGCCCGGCTTCAGCCGGCCAGGTCGGCGCGGCAGAGATCGAGCACGAGGCGCAGCTCGCCTCGCGGGGTGCGGCCGGTCTCGCGCCAGCCGTGCGCCTGGTAGAAGCCGGCGGCGCGGGTGCCGGGGCCGGTGGTCAGGACCGCGCTGCCGGCGCCTTGCGCGCGCAGCCAGGCGAGCGCCCGGAGCAGAAGGGCGCTGCCGATCCCGCAGCCTTCCATGTCGGGCAGGACGAAGAGCGCCCAGATCTGCGGCGGGGCAGGGCGGGCGATGGTGAAGCCCACTGCCCTGCCTTCGGCCTCGGCGAGAAGGCCGCCGCCTTCCGCCAGTGCTTCCAGGACCAGCGCGTCGGGCAGGCTCGCCCGGCTCTCCAGGCGGTTCTCGCGCACGGCGAAGCGGATCGAGAAGAGCGTCTCGAGATCGGCGTCGACGGCGCGGCGGGTCACGAGCTGGGGCGGGCGCTGCGGCATGGGCCGAAGATAGGCTTCTTCCTCCGGCGGGCCAGCCCGGACGGCTCAGGGGGCCGGCACGATGCTGATCGTGATCTCGTCGCGGTAGAGGCCGGCCCGCTTCGAGCCAGTATCACCGATGGTGACGGCGAACGGCAGGGACGTGCCGGCGAGCGTGGTGGGCTCGTGGGGGCCGACGGTGGAGGGGAAGCTCAAGAGCAGCCCGTCGAGTGTCGCCTCGTAGTCGACCGTCCACTGGTCGTAGGGCGCATCGAGGCGCATCCGGCCATCATGTTCCGACAGCACCGTGAGCTCGTAGCGCTGGTTGCTGCGGACCTCGATCTGCACCTCGCGCCGCGCGCCGGTGACGAGCGTGCCGAAGTCCATGGTGTAGGCATAGGGCGCGGTGACGTCGGCGCCAGCCAGGTTCATGCCCATGCTGCTCACGACGGTCGCCTGGAGCGTCAGCGTCTTGCTGTCCAGCATGCTGGCAGCACCGGCCTCGTAGAGCCGGAGCTCCACCGTGTCGGCGCGCGCTCCCGGCGTCACGATCTGGCCGCGCCCGAGGCGCCAGCGCCAGGTGAGGGAGGCCTCGTCGCCCTGGGCGAGGGGGCCGGTCTCGAGATAGCGCTCCGGTGCGGAGGTGGCGAGCCGGTCGTCGAGGAGTGGCGTGTCGTCCTCCTCGGTGAGTGTGTAGGCGAGATCGCCGCCGAGCGTCGCCGGATCCGCCGGCTGGCGCTGGAAGGCGAGGCGAAAGCTGCAGGTCTCGCTGCCGGTGTTGCGCACCCGCAGCGTCCGGTCGAGAACCTGGTCGGCGGCCGCGAACGGATCGTAGTCCGTGGTCGGCGCAAGCCCGCTATCGACCACGATGCCGAGGCAGGCGGCAGCGGTGGGGGCAGCCTGCGCCAGCGAGGCTGCGAGCACGGCCAGGGGCAGGAGGCGGCGGGCAGTCCGCATGATCGGGGACCTCATGGCGTCATGGGGGTGAGCGTGCCGGCGCGCACGAGGCCCACCGCGTCCTCGGAGATCTCGAGCTCGTAGGTCACCTGCCGCTCGCCGGCGAGCGTGAGCCGCCAGCGGCCCGGCGCCAGGCCCTGGGCCGCGAACCGGCCGGCGCGGTTGGTGAAGAAGGTGACCGGTGCGCGGTCGGCGTCGCCCACCTCGCGCGCCTCGCCGGCGAGCAGCGCCAGCGGCTCGCCCTCCTCGTCTAGGAGCGTGCCCATGGCGGTCACGGTGTAGCTCGAGCCCACGGTGAGCCGGTAGCCGGAACGGTAGGCCGGTGCCAGCTGGAAGGCGCCGGTGCCCAGATCGTAGCCCGGCGGCAGCCCGTCCACGTCGTAGGGGACCGAGGCGGCGGTGTAGGCACCGAGGCTCGGTACCAAAGCGGGGCCGAGAAAGCCGCTCTGCGCGGCGGCACCGGTGCCGCTCGGGCTGGCCAGCACGGTACGGCCCTCGAGGGAAGGGTGGCCCTCGATGATGGCGAAGCTGCCGCCGATCTGCCGCCCGAGCGCCACCGCGCCGTCGGCGAAAGCGATGCCGGCCTGGCCGCGCAGGGTGGAGGTCTCCTCGCCCATCTCGCCGCCCAGATCGGTGAACCGCAGGTCATGATGGAGCGATATCTCGCCGCGATTGCCCGAGTACTGGACGGCGCCGGTCACGCCGGCGGTGTCGTCGGTGCCCTCGATGCCGAGATTGGCGTTGAGCCTCTCGATGCCGCCCAGATCGGTCGTCGTGTAATCGACACGCCCGCGCGGTGCCGCCGTGTCGTAGCTGGCGCGCAGCCGTTGGCGCGGGCCGAGCTTCCAGCTCACCGTGAAGAGCGCGCCGAAGCCCTCCTGCACGCCGGAAGAGCGCCAGGACGCGCTGACGCCCGCCGACCATTGGCCGAACCCGCGATCGAGGCCGAAGCCGGCGCTCCAGCTGTCCTCCTCCTTGCCGCGCCCCCACGAGTGGCCGGCGTCGAGACTGCCGCGCACCGAGAAGGGCAGGGCCTGGCTGTAGCGGGCGTCGAGCCTGTAGCGGACCGGGTTGGACGGCTCGCCGTCAGTGCCGAGCCGCGCGAAATCGCCGCCGGTGCCTTCGAGCGAAAGGTTGAGCGACCGCCGCGTCTCGCCGGGCAGGAGGCCCAGCTGCAGGCTGTAGCCGAGGTCGAAGGCGTAATCCAGGCGACCGTCCTCGAGCCTGCTGCCGGCGAGATCGAGGGAGAGGGCGCCGAGCGGGGTGGCGGTGGCGATGCCGGCGCCGAGCTGGGCGCTTCGGCGGTCGCCCTGGCCGTCGACGCGCAGCGTGAGGTTTTCCTGCATGCCACGGCGATAGAAGCCGGAGACTTGCGGCTCGCCCCGCTGATAGTCGCGCTCTCCCTGGGAGATCGGGGCGTTCACCCCCGCCGTCAGCGCGAACTCGGCCAGACCCGGCTCGAGCAAGGTGGCGGCGGAGAACAGGTCGAACGCGATCTCCTCGACGCGGCCACTCTCGTCGCGCACCAGCAGCGTCACCCGGTTGGCGCCCACGGTGAGGGGAAAGTCGCGCAGATCGTAGTTGCCCGGCCGCAGGCGGAAGCGGCGCATCATGCGGCCATTGACCATCAGGTCGACGTCGGCCGTGCTGTCGAGGCTGAAGCTGTGCCGGCCGGTGGGGCGGATAGAGCGGCCCGGCGCCAGCTCGCCGTAACGCCGCTCCAGCCCCACGCCCAGCGTGTCGCGGCTGGCCTGGAAGCCGGCCACCGGCATGCGCAGATCGCCCCCGCGCCAGCGCACCAGGCGCTCGGTGTCGTCCATCACCAGCCGCGTGCCGCGCCGGTCGATGTCGCCGTGCTCGCCGTCCGCCTCGACCTCCGCCTCGAGCACGACGCCGAGGCTGCGCAGGGCGCCGTCGGCGGAAAGGGTGGGATGGCCGGTTCCGGTGTCGCCGCTCTCGGCGCGGTGCACATGGTCGATCGCCGCGGCGAGGTTGAGGTAGCCGGCGAGGGCGGCCTCGGGCAAGGCGTCGGCGGGCGGCCCCCGGCGCTGCCGGCGAACGCCCAGCTCGGTGACGCCGCGGCGCTCGATGGGCATATCGACACGCAGTTCCAGCAGCGCCGGATCGTAGACCAGGCGCAGGCCCGCTTCGGCAACGTCCCCGGGCGTCAGGCGCCCGCTCGCCGCGGCGAGCTCCAGGAGGCGGTCGCGCGCATCGGCGGCCAGCGTCGGGTCCAAAAGCTCGAGGAGGCGTGCGGCGTCCACCGAGAACCGGTCGTCGGCGGCCAGGCGCAGCACCACGTCGCCCAGATAGAACCCGTCCTGGCGCAGCGGCATCGCCAGCTCGACGGTCCGTCCGGTGGGATTGAGGGTCTGGGCGGCTGCCGGGAACGCCAAAGCGAGGGCGAGCAGCGCCGCCGCCCGGACGGGCGGTCTGGAAGCAGAGCGCATCCTCGCTCGCGGATCAGCGCGGATAGTCGAGCTGGACGTCGAGGGCGCCGGCCGTGGCGGGCAGGTCGGCGGGCACGGTGAAGCGCCGCCGCTTGCCCGGCTGGACCAGGCCCATGCCGATGGAGCCGGCGATGTGGGCGGGGTCGAGCGTGAGGCTGCGCGCGCCGTTGCCGCGGGTCGCGATCTCCACCGCCGCCCGGCTCAGCCAGGCAGCGCCGCTGCCGCTGTTCTCGAGCAGCAGGTCGACGGCCGGCTTGCCTTCTTCCGTGCGCGTGGCGCGGGCCTCGACGATCTCGAGCGCGGGCACGGCATCGGGCGGCGAGACGGTCACCAGCACGCCGAAATTGTAGACGATCTGCAGCGAGATCTTGCCGGGATCCAGCTCGACGGGGAGTTGATTGACCGAGAAGCGGTAGGTCCGGCTGGCCTCGAGCGCATCCCCCAGCCACTGGATGCGGAAGACCTGACCGCCGCCCGGCGCCACCAACGCTTGGGGCGGGAAGACGAGGAGGTCATCCCCGGCGGGGGTGAGAGTCTTCCCGCCCTGCTCGTCGAGCTCGAGACGGCTCGTGACGATCTCGACGGGAAGCGGCTTGGTACCCGAATTGTGCACGCGGATGGCGGATGTTGCGCCGCGGCCGCTGGTGGTCATGTCGATGATCGTCGGCGAGACAGTCATGGCGTCCGCCATACGGGGAGCGAGCAGGCAAAGCAGGGCGAACGCGAGAGCGAGGAGGCGAGCGGGCACAAGACGACCTTTTGGCTGCCGGAGGGTAAGCGTGCCAGGTTTCAGGCGGACAGGAGATGGCGGACGGGTCCGCCATCTCCTGCTGTGTCAGACGCCGGCGGCCGGGCCGAGGTTCACGGTGAGCGTGTCGCTGTAGGTGCCGGAGAGGAGGCGAGCGGCCGGGTCGACGGCCACGTCGTCGATCTGGATGACCAGGTTGGCGCTGGTCGCTTCGACGTCAGTGGCCCCGGCAGTCGCTGCCGCGGAGGTGTTCAAGGTGAAGCTCGTCGCGCTCCAGCTGACCGCGGCGGTGTAGTCCAGCTTGCTCACGAAGTCGGTGTCCGACGTGGTGAGCTGCGCGGCGTCGTAGGTGAAGCCCTGCTTGGCCGAGGTGATCGACACATCGGTGACGAAGTTGCACATGGCGGCGGCGGTCAGCGTGACGGCAAACCCATCAGGGACCGCATCGTCGGTAGCCGAATCCGCCGTGATCGTGAGTGTATTGCCGGCTACCGCGATGCTCGACTCGGCAGAGGCGACAAAGCTTTCGAGAGTGCAGGTATCGGCGACGCTTCCCGTCATGGTGAACGCGTTCTGGGCATTGTCTGCGGCGCTGGCATGGGAAGCCACGCCGATGGCGAGGGCGGCCGCGCAGGCGGTGGTCAAGAGTTTGTTCATCAGTGCCTGTCCATGGTGCGGGTCATTCTCGCGCGCCGGGCGGAGCTGCCCGGCGGCACGCGGGGGACGGCCCGCTTCCGTCCGCCCTGGGGGGAAAGGGGAAGGCGCGCGGCGCTCACGGGAGCACCGCCACGCTCAAGGTGAGCTCGTCGGCATAGCTTCCGGCCAGCAGCGGCAGCGCGGGCGCGCTCCAGTCGATCGCCAGGGTGGCGCTCTGGTCGAGAGCGATCGCCGTGCCGGAATCGCTGAAGGCGCAGCCGGCGCCGCCGGGGCCGATGACGGTGCTGGTGCAGCGGTCGTCGATGCGGCTGCCGTCGTCGAGGGGCAGGGTGAGGCTCGCCTCGTAGGGCAGCAGGCCGGTGAAGCCGGGAGGGCTGTCGCCGGGGCTCTGGTGCCGGAGCCCACCGTTCGCGGAGCTCAGCTCGTAGGCGAACGGCGCGTTACACGACACCCCGACGGCGACGGAGGCGCCAGCGCCGGTCTTCGTGAGATCGCCCAGGTCGATCTGCGAGGTGGCGGCGCTCAGGGCGCAGCTCTTCTCGATCTCGCCGCGAAGCTCGATCGTGACCTGGTCGGCGCCTTGGGCCGCGGCTCTGCCCGTTCCCGCCACGAGCAGCAGGACAAGCGCCGGCCATGCGGCGTACCAAGACACGCAAAGGAGTCTGCGGAGCACGGGCCAGATTCGTTTCTTGGAAATCAGCAGCCAGGCGAGATCGCTAAAACTTTATCTAACGGTGCATCGCCATTAGAATTTGTTCGCCTTACGCGGGTATCATAGCCCAAAGTCGTTTGATCGCAACGTAATTCTTCATTCGAAGTTCGCCCAGCGGTTGTGGCGCGTCTCATGGCAATGGGGGCAGCCGTTGAAGGCGACGGCGGCGGTCACCATCTGCGCAAGCAGCAGGACGATGCCCGGTAGCGCAGCGCGAGAGGTGCTCGATGATCGATCTTCACTATTGGCCGACGCCCAACGGCCACAAGATCACCATGTTTCTCGAGGAGGCCGGGCTCGACTACCGGATCGTGCCGGTGGATATCGGCCGCGGCGAGCAGTTCGAGCCGGATTTTCTGAAGATCGCGCCCAACAACCGGATGCCGGCCATCGTCGATCATGCGCCCGAGGGCGGCGGGGCGCCGGTGAGCCTGTTCGAGAGCGGCGCCATTCTTCTTTATCTGGCGGAGAAGACCAAAAGCTTCGTTCCCGCCGACCTGCGCGGCCGGGCCGAGACGCTGCAGTGGCTGTTCTGGCAGATGGGCGGGCTCGGGCCGATGGCCGGCCAGAACCACCATTTCGGCCAGTACGCCCCGGAAAAGATCCCCTACGCCATCGACCGCTACGTCAACGAGACCAACCGGCTTTATGGCGTCATGGACCGGCGGCTGGCCGACCGGCCGTTCCTCGCCGGACAGGACTACTCGATCGCCGACATGGCCTCCTATCCGTGGGTGGTGCCGCACGAGCGGCAGGGTCAGAATCTGGACGATTTTCCCGACCTCAAGCGCTGGTTCGAGGCGATCCGCGAGCGGCCGGCCACGGTGCGCGCCTATGAATGGGGGCCGAAGATCAACCAGGGCCGCGCCACCGTCGACGAGGACGCGAAGAAGATCCTCTTCGGCCAGACCGCGGCCAGCCGCTAGGGGGCGGCTGCATGAGCCGCGGCCGGGGAGGCGCGCAGGGCGCGCTGGACCTCGGCACCGGGGGCGCTCCGCCGCCGGCGCTGCCCGAGGGGGTACGGCATCTGCCGGGGCGGCTCGACGGGACCGCCCAGCGCGCCCTGGTGGACGAGGTGCTGGGTCTGGTCGGGCAGGCCGGCTGGCTCGAGCCGGTCATGCCGCGCTCGGGCCGGCCGCTCTCGGTGGCCATGTGCAATCTCGGCGCGCTGGGGTGGATCACCGACCGGCGCGGCTACCGCTACGAGCCTGTGCACCCGCTCACCTGCAGGCCGTGGCCGCCCATCCCCCGGCTCCTTCTGGACCTGTGGGAGGAGCTTGCCGGCTATCCCCATCCGCCCGAATGCTGCCTCGTCAATCTCTATCGCGAGGGTGCGAGGATGGGGATGCACCAGGACCGCGACGAGGCCGAGCTCGCGGCACCGGTGCTCTCCGTGTCGCTGGGCGACGAGGCGGTGTTCAGGGTCGGCGGCAGGGAGCGGCGCGAGGCCGGGGTGCGGCTGCCTTTGCTGAGCGGCGACGTGCTGCTCATGGGTGGGCCCGCCCGCCTTCTCTTTCACGGGGTCGACCGCATCATGCCCGGCACCTCGCCTCTGGTGCCCGGTGGAGGACGCCTCAACCTCACGCTGCGGCGCGTCACGCAGCCGGACGACGGCCCTCGAACAGATAGCGGTTGAGGCTCATGAAATAGGCGTCCTCCTGGGCCAGCTCGCGCAGCTCCTCGACCCAGGCGGCGACCTGCTCGCTGCGCACCAGGCCGCGCTCGCTGGCGAACGAGGCGATCATCTCGATCAGGCCGCGGCTGTAGGCCTGCTCGTGCAGGCGCGTGTTGAGAATGGGCCAGGCGGTGACGCGCAGATCGCGGAAACCCTGGGCGCGCAGGCGGGGCAGCAAGGTGCGCGGCAGCCGCGGATCGACGACATGGGCTTCCCAGGCGGTCAGGATACGCGCCATGCGGGCCTCGTCGCGGGCATGCCAGACGATGCTGTCCCAGTCGGTCGAGAGAACGAGCAGCCGCCCGCCGGGGCACAGCACCCGCGCAATCTCGCCCAGCGCCTTTTCCACCGGCGCCACATATTCCAGGGTCTGGATACAGGCAAGCGCATCGAAGGCGGCGCCGGCGGAGGGGATGTCGCGGGCGTCGCCGCGCATGAAGCGCAGCCAGGGCACCCCCTCGGCGCGCTGTGCCGCCGCCGCCACCAGTTGCGCGCTCACGTCGACGCCCAACGCCAGGCCTTCGGGACCCACGGCGTCGGCCATCGCCCGGGTCAAGAGGCCGTGGCCGCAGCCGAGGTCGAGCACCCGCTCGCCCGGCTGCAGGGCGAGGCGGCGCAGGGTCTCGGTCCGCTGGGCGCGGACGTCGGCGGTCTCGTAGATGGCCTCGAGCCGGCGGGCCGTCTCGCCGGCGAACTGGAGGATCGCCATGCCTGTCCTCCCGGCGTGGCGGCCTTCAGGCCGGGCGTCGCGCGATGAAGGTATAGAAATTGCTGCTGGCGAAGAACACGCCCCTGGCCGAGGCCGCCTCGAGCGCGTCGACATAGGCCGCAGCCCTGGCCTCTTCGAGGACGCCCGAGCGGGGCAGGAGGACGCGGAAGCTGTCGAGGGCCGCAGCGAAGAAGTCGGCACGGCCGATGTCGCTCACCACATAGGCGAAACTGCACTCCAGCGGCATGTCGAGGCCGGCCAGCAGCCGCGGGACGGTGCGCATCACCCGCGGATTGGTGACCAGCGCCTCGCGCAGCATCCGGTCGGTGCCCTCGCCACCGTCCTCGGCCTCGGTGACGAAGCTCAGCGAGGCGTAATCGCCGTCGCACAGCACGATGCGCCCGCCCGGGCGCACCAACCGCGCGGCCTCGCGCACCACCGCCAGCGGATCGGCGACGTGGC
Source organism: Geminicoccaceae bacterium 1502E (assembly GCA_033875255.1). GTDB lineage: Bacteria > Pseudomonadota > Alphaproteobacteria > Geminicoccales > Geminicoccaceae > Marinimicrococcus. The sequence continues at coordinate 14,486 of JAWZSN010000005.1, forward strand.
TGAGGAGCGTGTGGGCGATGATCACGTCGAAGCTCGCGTCGGGCAGCGCCAGGGCCCGCGCATCGCCGGCCTCGAACTGCACGCGCTCCTCGGGCAGCTCGGCGCCGGCGAGGGCCCGGGCGCGCTCGACCAGGGCGGGCGAGAGGTCGATGCCCAGCACACGGCCGGCAAAATGCCGCCGGCGGGCCAGGGTGCGCGCCGCCACGCCGGTGCCGCAGCCCAGATCCAGCGCCTGCTGCACGCCGTCCAGGTCGATCCGGTCGAGATAGTCGCCGATCATCCGCTGGTAGCGGGGGTGGGCGCCGCGCGCCTCGAGGCGCCGGGCGATGGCCTGCAATGTAGGTCCGTCGAGCTCGTCGGTGCGGCCATAGACGTCGGCCGAGCGTGCCATGCCGGTTGCCTCCTGCGCCGGTTTTCCGGTCTGCTCCGCCTGCGCCGATCACGGCCCCGCCCGGACCTTCACGCGTCGCGCGCTTGTGCGATCGGCCATCGTAGCTTTGCCGGTGTGCCAGGGTCAATATGTCGCAGCGCTGGCTGTCGGCGCCGTGGCCTGCAGCTCAGCGGGGTGGGTAGTCGCGGCCCGGACGCGGTCGGTAGGTCGGAATGGAAAGCTCGAAGAGCAGGGCTGCGCCGCGGATGGTGAGCGCGGTCGCGAAGCCGGTGAGGGCGGCGGCGAGCTCGGGCAGGCCCAAGGCGAGCAGTAGCACCGCCATGCCGGCCCCGGCGGCGGCGGCGCTGGCATAGACCTCGCGGCGCAGGATGAGCGGGGTCTCGTTGCAGATCACGTCGCGGATCAGCCCGCCGAAGGTGGCGGTCATGACGCCCATGAGGATGGCAACGCTCCAGTCGGCGCCGACCGAGCGGGCGATGCCGGCGCCCAGCACGCTGTAGATCGAGAGGCCCAGCGCGTCGAACCAGAGCAGCACGCGGTAGCGGGATTCGAGCTGGGGTGCGGTGAAGTAGACCAGCACCGCGGCGACGCTCGTCACCAGCAGGAACTCGGGCTCGCCGACCCAGAAGACCGGCCGGCCGAGGAGCAGGTCGCGCAGCGTGCCGCCGCCGACACCGGTCACCGAGGCCACCAGGATGAAGCCCACGATGTCGAGCTCCTTGCGCGAGGCGTTGAGCGCGCCGCTGAGCGCGAAGACGAAGACGCCCAGCGCGTCGAGCCAGAACGGCAGCACGTGCATGATTGAAGGGACCTCCGTGCGGGCTCCATGACGGGGCGGCAGCGCCCGTCGACAGGCGGCGCCGTTGCATGGCACAATGCTAGATCGGCTTCCAGACCGGGGGCGAGACCAAGGGGGGCGAAGGATGACCGGCGGTAACGGCGAGACCTGTTGCGGGCCCGGCTACGCGTCGCCGCAGGAGGCGATGCGGGCGCCGCGCGAGACGCTTCTCTACGTGATCGGGCTCTACACCAATACCGGGGTGGATGCGCCGGACTATCTGGCGACCGTCGACGTGGATCCGCAAAGCGCCGGCTATGGCAAGGTCGTCCACCGCCTGGAGATGCCCAACAAGGGCGACGAGCTGCACCATTTCGGCTGGAACGCCTGCAGCTCCTGCCATGGCGACGCCAGCGCCGAGCGGCGCTTCCTCGTCGTGCCCGGCCTTCATTCGGGGCGCATCCACATCATCGACACGGAGGATCCGCGCGCCCCGAAGATGCACAAGGTGATCGAGCCGGGGGAGATCGTCGCCAAGGCCGGGCTCACAGGGCCGCACACCGTGCACTGCCTGGGCCATGACATCATCATCTCGATGCTGGGCGACGCGAACGGCGACGGGCCGGGCGGTTTCTTGCTGCTGGACCAGAACTTCGAGGTGAAAGGGGTGTGGGAGAACAGCCGCGAGGGCCTCGTCTACAGCTACGACTTTTGGTACCAGCCGCGGCACAACATCATGATCTCCTCGGAGTTCGCCGCGCCCAACACCTATTATCCGGGGTTCAAGCTCGAGGACGTGCAGGAGGGCCGCTACGGCAGGCGGCTCCATCTGTGGGATCTCGCGGGCAAGCGCATCGCCCGCACGGTCGACCTCGGAGCCGAGGGCATGATCCCGCTCGAGGTCCGCTTCCACCACGATCCCGAGAGCACCCACGGCTTTGTCGGCGTGGCCCTGTCCTCCAATGTCTGGCACTGGCACAAGGCCGGCGGGGGCGAGTGGCAGTTCGAGAAGGTAATCGCCCAGGAGCCGGTCGAACTCGAGGGCTGGCCCATCCCGGTCCCGCCGCTGGTCACCGACATCGTCCTCTCGATGGACGACAGGTTCCTCTATTTCTCGAACTGGCTGCACGGCGATCTGCGCCAGTACGACGTCAGCGATCCGGCGCACCCCAGGCTCAGCGGCCAGGTGTGGCTGGGCGGCCTGCTCGGCAAGGCGCCGGAGGTCAACGGCCACGCCATCGCCGGCGGCCCGCAGATGCTGCAGCTCTCGCTCGACGGCAAGCGGCTTTACTGCACCACCTCGCTGCTCTCGAGCTGGGACAACCAGTTCTATCCCGAGTTCAAGGAGAAGGGCGGCTGTCTGGTGCAGATCGACTGCGATACCGCCAATGGCGGGATGCGCCTCAACCCCGAATTCCTCGTCGATTTCGGCAAGGAGCCCAAGGGTCCGGCGCGCGCCCACGAGATGCGCTACCCGGGCGGCGACTGCACCAGCGACATCTGGCTTTGAGGGATGCGACGAGCGGGAAGCGATGCATGAGCGGACAGGAGGATCGCCCCGACTGGCGCACGAACGGCGTGCGCGTGGTGCGGGCCGGTGAGCTCGACACCAACACGCCGCAAACGGCGGGGATGAACCGCGCGGCGGCCATCACGCATGCCCGGGTGGGCGCGCAGAAGATCTGGGCAGGGACGGTCCATATCCATCCCGACGCCAAAACCGGTGCGCACCATCACGGCGAGCTGGAGAGCGTGATCTACGTGATCAGCGGCCGGGCGCGGATGCGCTGGGGCGAGAGGCTGGAGTTCGTCGCCGAGGCCGGCCCCGGCGACTTCATCTACGTGCCGCCCTTCGTCCCCCACCAGGAGATCAACGCCAGCACCGACGAGACGCTCGACTGCGTGCTGGTGAGGAGCGACCAGGAGGCGGTGGTGGTCAATCTCGACATCGAGCCGGTCGAGAAGCCCGAGCAAGTCCGCTGGATCGACCCGATCCACAGGGAATGAGGGTGGATCAGTCGCGGTCTAACCGGATGTCGCCATTGTTCTGCATGGTACAGCGGTAGCGGTAGGGAGCCTCCTTCCACAGGACCATGCTCATGACACGCCGGCCGCCTTTGGTGCCGATGCTCCCGAACTGCTGCACCTCGAAGCCCTGGCGGGCGGCAGCCTCGGCGCAGGCGCTGCGGAAATCGCGTCCGCCCTGTCCCTCCGGCTTCCTGCCGCGGCGCGCCTTGCCCTTGCGACTGTCGCGCCGGTCGACCGACAGGTCGGCGCGCCGCCGGTCGCGGTCATAGGAGCAGGTGGCGCGGTAGGCGTCGCCGTCGCGGCGCAGCGCCAGCTCGACCCGCACCTTGCCGCCGCCCCGGCGGTCGGTGTCGCGGACCTCCTGCACATCGAAGCCGCGGCCGCGGGCCTCGTTCCGGCACGCCTCGCGCGCCTCCTGGCCTAGCCTGCCCTTGCGGTCGTTCCCGCCGCCGGCCAGGGCGCCGGCGCCCGGCCAGGAGGTCAGCACCAAGGCTGCCGCGAGGAGCAAGAGATTGCGCATCAGATCCCTCCTCACCGGGCTTGCCGCCCCTTGCGCCACCATGCAATCGTGGGCGCGTGGGCATGGTTCCGCGAGGGCACCTACGGCGCGTGCGCCCCCGGGATCGCTGCGTCCTGTGCGCCTCGGCGCACCTGCCGGAGAGCGCACGGCACTCCAGCTACGGGAAAGGGTAGCATGTCGAGGTTCGACCGTCCGCCGCTGCCAGCCGAGGCCTGGCTTGCAGCGCTCGTGAACGGATCCAGCGACGCGATTGTCAGCAAGAACCTCGACGGCGTCATTACCAGCTGGAACGGCGGTGCCCAGACCCTCTTCGGGTGGACCGCCGAGGAGGCGGTGGGGCAGCACATCTTCATGATTGCCGGGCCCGGCAATGAAGGCGAGATGCGGGCGATCCTGCAGCGGGTCCGCCAGGGCGAGCGGGTCGGCCACTACGACACCACGCGGCGCCACAAGAGCGGCCGGCTGGTCGACGTCTCGCTCACCGTCTCGCCGATTCGTGACGCTTCCGGCACCGTCGTCGGAGCATCCAAGATTGCCCGCGACATCGGCGATCGCAAGCGCTGGGAACAGCAGCAGCAGCTATTGCTGGAAGAGCTCAACCACCGGGTCAGGAACACGCTGGCGACGATCCAGTCACTGGCCCGGCACACTTCCCGCGGCGCCTCGTCGCTGCCCGACTTCTGCGACGCCTTCGAGGCGCGGATCGGCGCCATGGCGGCCGCCCACGACATGGTGGTGGCCGGCAACTGGACCGGCGCCTCGATCCGCCGCATCGCGTCGGCTCTGCTCGCTCCCGAGCGGTCCCCCGATCCGGCGGCATGGCGGATCGACCTGCCGGAGGCGCGGGTCGGCCCGGCGCTGGCCCTCAATCTCGCCTTGGCGCTCCACGAGCTCGGCACCAATGCCCTGCGGCACGGCGCGCTCAGCCGGCGGGGCGGCACGGTCTGCCTGACCGGCCATGTCGAGCAGGGGTGCCTCGTGCTGGTCTGGCGCGAGCAGGGCGGGCCGCTCGTGGAGCCGCCGCGGGATCAAGGCTTCGGTACCATCCTGCTGGCCCGCGCGCTGGCCCACCAGCACCAAGGCAGGGTGGATCTCGACTGGCGCGTGGAAGGGCTGGTCTGCACCATCGTGGTGCCGCTCCCGCCCGGCGCAAATTGACAACACGCCGTCGCCCGGCCGAAGCTCCGGCCACGGGCAGCGAACCCGGCAGAAAAATGGGAGGCGAACGATGGTCCGCATCACGAGGCGTCTGCTCCTGGGTGCCGGCCTTGCGGCAATGCTCGCATTGCCGGCGGCGGCGGCCGACATGAAGGTCATGACCTCCGTACCGAGCATGGGCTTTCCGTTCTTCGTTCACATGATGAAGGCCCTCAAGGACGAGGCGCAGCAGCTCGGCATCGAGACGGTCGAGAGCGACGGGCAGAACAGCGCGCCCAAGCAGACCGCCGATGTCGAGGCCGCGGTGGTGCAGGGCGTCGATGGCATCGTCATCAGCCCCCTCGACGTGAACGCCATGGCGCCGGCCGTCTCCACGGCCATCGAGAACGGCGTGCCGGTGGTCACGGTGGACCGGCGGGTGGCCAGCGTCGACGGCATCCTCGCCCATGTCGGCGCCGACAACGTCAAGGGCGGTGAGGCGCAGGGGCGCTGGGTGATGGAGGCGTTCCCCGAGGGCGCCACGATCATCAACCTGCAGGGCCAGCCGGGAGCGAGCCCCGCCATCGACCGCAACAAGGGCCTCCACAACGTTCTCGACGAGCACAAGGACAAGTACAAGATGGTGGCCGAGCAGACCGCCAATTTCGCCCGCGACCAGGGTCTCACGGTCACCGAGAGCCTGCTGGCGGGGATGGAGAGCGCGCCGGACGTGATCGTCGCCGCCAATGACGACATGGCGCTGGGCGCGCTCGAGGCCGTCAAGGCGCGCGGCCTCGAGGACAAGGTGAAGATCATCGGCTTCGACGCGCTGCCCGAGGCGCTGGCGAGCATCCGCGACGGCGGCCTCGCCGGCACGGTCGAGCAGTTCCCCGGCGGCCAGAGCCGCAAAGCCATGCAGATCATGGCCGCCCATCTCGAGGACGGCACGAAGCCGGAGCAGGATCTCGTGCTGCTCGAGCCCATCGTCATCACCAAGGACAATATCGACAAGGCCGAGCGGCTGGGCGAGCTGAACTAGCGCACGGGCGGCGGCGATCCCGTCCTCCCGGGGCACGGGATCGCCGGCTGGAGGCAATATGGGCGAGGCGGCGCCGCTGCTCGTGATGAGCGGCATCACCAAGACGTTTCCGGGCGTGCGCGCCCTCTTTGGCGCCGGGCTCGAGGTGCGCCGAGGCGAGGTGCATGCGCTCCTGGGCGAGAACGGCGCCGGCAAGTCGACGCTCCTGAAGATCCTGGCAGGCGCGCAAAGGCCGGATTCCGGGACCATCCGCCTGGACGGCGAGACCATCGAGCTGGCCGATCCGCAGGATGCGCAGGAACGCGGCATCGTCACCATCTACCAGGAGTTCAACCTGGTCCCCTCGCTGAGCGTGGCCGAGAACGTCTTCATCGGCCGCGAGCCGGTGCGGGCCGGCTTCGTCGCCTGGCGCGAGATGGAGCGGCGCACCGCCGCCATTCTGGACGAGGTGGGCCTGGCGGTCTCGCCGACCCGGCTGGTGAGCGATCTTTCGGTCGCCGAGCAGCAGATGGTCGAGATTGCCCGTGCCGTCTCGATGGAGGCACGGCTGGTCGTCATGGACGAGCCCACCTCGGCACTCTCCGAGCACGAGGTGGGCAAGCTCTTTTCCATCGTGCGGAGCCTTAGGGCGCGGGGCCTGGGCATCGTCTTCGTGACGCACCGGCTCGACGAGGTGATGGCGCTGTGCGACCGCTTCACCGTGCTTCGCGACGGCGAGCCGGCGGGCAGCGGGCAGGTGGCCGATACCGGGGTCGATGGTCTAGTGCGCCTCATGGTGGGCCGCGAGGTCGAGCGCCTGTTCCGTCACCGCACTGCCGCCAGAGCGCCGGGCGAGGTGGCGCTGCGCGTCGAGCGGCTCTCGCGCCAGCGTGATCCTGCCAACCCGCACGCCACCAGCGTCGAGGAAGCGAGCCTCGAGGTCCGCCACGGCGAGATCCTCGGCATCGCCGGACTCGTGGGGGCAGGGCGCAGCGAGCTCGCCCGCGCCATCTTCGGCGCCGACCCGATCGCCGGCGGGCGCATCATGGTGGAAGGGCGCGAGCTCGCCATCCGCTCGCCCCGCGACGCGATCCGCGCCGGGATCGGGCTGGTGCCCGAGGATCGCAAGCAGCAGGCGCTGTTCCTCGCTCTGGCGGTGCGCGACAATCTCGCCATTGCCGCCCTCGACCGGCTGGGCGGTCGCCTGGGGCTGGTCGACGAGGCGCGGGAGGCGCGGCTGGTCGAGAGCTTCCGGGAGAAGCTCAACATTCGTATGGCGGGTGCCGGGCAGGCGATCGAGAACCTCTCGGGCGGCAACCAGCAGAAGGTCGTGCTGGCCCGTTGGCTGGCGCTCGAGCCCCGGGTGCTGATCGTCGACGAGCCGACCCGCGGCATCGACATCGCCGCCAAGGCGGAGGTGCACCAGCTTCTCTACGAGCTTGCCGACAGCGGCATCGCGGTGATCGTGATCTCTTCCGAGCTGCCGGAGGTGATGACCGTGAGCGACCGCATCATCACGATGCGCGAGGGGCGGATCACCGGCGAGCTGCCGGGCGCCGAGGCCGACGAAGAACGGTTGATGCAGCTCATGGCGCTGGGCGCTGCCGCGTAGGCGGGAGCGTCTCCCCGCGGCAACCTCCTCCCGGCCCCCGGCGTTTTTCCGGTAGCGTCATGCCCGGGGCGAGGGGGATGGGTGATGCCCGAAAACGAGGCCGAGCTGCTGCTGCGCCGGGCGGCGTTCATGCTCCTGGTGATGGCGCTCGTCTCCCTGCCCGTCGGCCCGCCCGGCCCTGCCCTCTGGCTGCAGGCGGTGGCCAAGGACGGTGACGGCGGCAAGGGCGGGGACAAGAGCGACAAGAGCGACAAGAGCGACAAGAGCGACAAGGACGACAAGGACGACCGGGGCAAGGACGACCGCGGCAAGTCCGACAAGGACGAGCGCGGGAAGCCTGACAAGGACGAGAAGGATGATCCCGGCAAGTCCGGGAAGGGTGAGGCAGAAGACCGGCCCGGCGACGGGCGTGACCGGGGGGCGGACGACAGGCGGGGCGGCGAGCCTTCGGGCCGGACACCCTCGCCCCGCCCCGACTCACCGCCGGAGGACAAGGCGGGCGGCACGCCCGGCGGGCGCGGAACCGCTTCGGGTGGCGGCACGGGCGGCAGGACCGCACGCGCCACGGCACCAGTAGGCGACGTCCCGCTGAACAGCTGGCGCGACGGGGGCGCCGCCAACGCCGAGAACCTGTTCCGGCAGCGCTTTGGCACCCCGGGTGCGCGAGCCACCGCCGTCCTCCCTCTGCGGCCGCCGGAGCTCACCGATCCACAGCAAGGTCCTGACCTGACGCCGGCCGAGGAGCAGGCGCTCATTGCCGAGGGGTGGCCGGTCCGATGAGGGGGGTGCGGGTCCTGCTGCTGGGGCTGCTGCTGGCCGCCTGCGCCACGGCGCCGGACGGCGATCTGGTCTATAATCGGCTGGGGCCGGATGAGGCGCAGCGCGCCGACGGGGTGCTGCAGCGGGCGCTCGAGAACTACCCGAGCGGCCGCGAGCTGGCCTGGCGCGATCCGACCACTGGCGTCGCCGGCAGCGTCGTCCCGTTGCGCAGCTTTCGCACACGCTCGGGCCGGATCTGCCGCGAGTTCGTCGAGACGGTGGCTCTCGGCAGTGTCGCGGACCGCTACCGTCTCACCGGCTGCCGCGACGAGGCTGGGATCTGGCGGCCGCGCTGAAGGGCCGCTCTCAGACCAGGGCTGCCATCACCCGCTTCATCAGCTCGCGGCGCATGGTGTCGTCGGTGATGGGGCCCTGCCCGAAACGCACCACGACGAGATCCCTGCTGGGCACCGCCGCGAGCAGCGATTCGCGGTAGCCGCGCGCGTAGAACGCGTCCTTGGGCACCTCGGCGCCGAGCCCCCGCCCGGTCTTGTTCAGCCACCAGAGGTAGCCGTAGTACTTGTTGGAATCGGCGCCGATCTCGAAGGGTGAGCCCGGGGTCGGCACAAAGCTGGTCTTCTTCAGGTGGCCTGCCGGCTTGACCAGCTTCTTGAAGCTCTTTTTGCTCACCACCGCCCGGCTGCCCCACTGGCCCTTGTTGAGCATCAAGTAGCCGATCCGCGCCAGGTCGCGGGCGCTCATCCATGCCTCGGAGGAGGCCAGCGTATAACCGTCGGCATAGCTGTCCCAGCGGATATCGGGGATGCCGATCGGCCGCGCGATCTCGGTGTTGAAGACCTCGCGCACGCTCCTGCCGGTGATGTTCTTGGCGGCGATCGCCATGAGATCGACGGGCAGGGAGGCGTAGGACCATTCCGACTGCGGCTTGGTGCGCACCGGCTGCGAGAGCACGACGTCGAGATAATGGTCCTGCAGCGGCTCGTCGTCCGGCTCGAGGCCCGAGGACATGGTGAGCAGGTGCTTGAAGCGGATGGCCCGGCGCCGCGCGTCGGCGGCGGCCCACTCGGGCGGCAGGAACTCCCAGGCGGCGTTCTTGTCCCGGATCAGCTTGCCGGCGCTGAAGTCGCGGCTGTTCTCGAAGATCTTCATCATCGTGAGACCAGTGAGCGACTTGGAGATCGACGCCACCTTTTGCGGGTCGTCGCGGCCCCACTCGCCGGCGATCCAGCCATTGCGGATGACGAGCAGCGTGGTGTCGGCGGCAAAGCCCGCATTGTAATCCTGGGCGAGCTTCAGCATGTCCCAGTCGATGCCGGCAGTCTCGCGGATCGCGGCCTTCTCGGTGGTCGAAGGGGTGACATTGCGGCCGACAAGCGAGCGCCAGCCGCCGGCGCTCTCTGCCGGCGGCACGTAGGAGCTCTTCTTATTGTTCTTCTTGCGAGCAGCGGTCGCCGGCAGGGGCGCCAGCAAGCTGCCCATGATAAGTCCAGCGCTTGCTAGCAGCATTCCGCGCCGCGTGCTCGTCGTCTTCGCCGACCGGCCGCTCGTCACCGCGCTTCCCCCTCGTGCAATGCCCGCTCCGGCGGCGGCCAGGCGCGCGCCGCCACGCTCGCGGCACACCCTCCTGCGTCGTGCCGCCGCCGCAATGCAGAGCTGCCGGAAAGCATACCTCAATGTGGCCGCCGCGAATCGATCTCCGGGACAATGCCGCATGACCATACACCAGCCGTCCTCGCCGCATTTCCCGTGACGGTTGCTAAGGTACTTCTTATGCGCGTTCAAAGTGCATTCTCGAGGGCTTGTCGGAGCGACGATGACGGCGTTACGCTCATCGGCTGGGCGTCGCGTCAGGGCGATGCCGGACAGGCGGGGAGGCAGTCTCATGAGCGTGGCACGGGTGACGGAGATCTCGGCGACCTCGACCGAGAGCTTCGACGATGCGGTCAAGCAGGGCGTCGAGCGCGCCAGCCAGACATTGCGCAACATCACATCAGCCTGGGTCAAGGAGCAGCGGGTCGCCGTGCAGAACGGCAAAGTCATGCACTATCAGGTGAATATGCAGGTCACCTTCGTGCTCGACGGCTCCTGAGGCGCTCCCGGCGCGGCGGGCTCGCGCGGCCCGCCGCGCCGCCCACCTTATCGGGACGCCTGCTCCAGCGCGGCGTCGAGGTCGGCGAACAGATCGTCGGCATCCTCGATGCCCACCGACAGCCGCAGCAGATCGGCCGGGCAGGGCGTGCCGGGCCCCTCGATGGAGGCGCGGTGCTCGATCAGGCTTTCCACGCCACCGAGGGAGGTAGCCCGCTTCCAGAGCCGTACCGCCGCCGCCGTCGCGACCGCCGCCGTCTCACCGCCGGCAACGCGGATCGACAGCATCGAGCCGAACCCGTCGGCCATCTGCCGCCGCGCCACCTCGTGACCAGGGTGGCTGTCCAGGCCTGGATAGAGCACGGCCGTCACCTGCGGATGTCGTGCCAGCCGCGCGGCCAGATTCGCAGCGTTCTGCGCCTGGGTGCGGGCGCGCAGGAAGAAGGTGCGCATGCCGCGGGCCAGCAGGAACGCCTCGAAGGGCCCGAGGATCGCCCCGCCTGACTTGCGGATATCGACCAGCCGCACCCAGAACGCGTCGCTGACGGCTCCCGCCAGCGCTCCCGCCACCACGTCGGAATGGCCGTTTAGGATCTTGGTGGCCGCGTGCATGACGATGTCCGCCCCCAGCTCCAGCGGCCGTGTGTGGAACGGCGAAGCGGCCGTCGAGTCGACCGCCAGTCTGGCCCCCGCTTCATGGGCGATCCTTGCAGCGGCGGCGATGTCGGTGATCGTCCAGAGCGGGTTGCCTGGAGTCTCGATCCAGACCAGCTTTGTCTTGCCCGGCCGCACCGCTGCGCGCAGCGTTTCCGGATCGCCGGCCTCGACGAAGTCCACCGCCAGCCCCCAGCGCGTGCCCTCCTCGATCAACCACTTCCTGAGGGCCCAGTACATCACCCGGGGGGCCACCACGTGATCGCCCGGGTCCAGCGCTCGGAACACCGCGGTTGCCGCCGCCATGCCCGAACCGAACAGCAAGGCTCCCGCCGCCGCTCCCTCGAGCATTGCCAGCACGCTCTCGGCCTCGCGCACCGTGGGATTGTCCGGGCGTCCGTAGACGAGGCCCGAGCTGTAGGCGTTGTCGGGGTCGCGCAGATAGGTGGTCGAGACGTGGATCGGCGGCACGACCCCGCGGGTCAGCGGGTCGATATGCTGCATCGCCTGGGCCGCCAGGGTGGCGCGCTTCCAGGCAGGCGTGGCGCCCTTTCGGGAGGTGGCGTCGGTCATCTGCGCTCTTGCTCCTGCCGCTTCTCGCCGATCCAGCCTAGACGCCCGGGCACCGGCCGCCGAGTACCCTTCGAGGGCGGCGCGCGGGCTTGACCGGGGGCGCCTTGCGGCCCATCGAGGTGCAAACGAGAACAGGCAGGGGGGCAGATGCAGAGCGAGCGCACATCTTCGCTCGCCGCGACCGCCGAGGCGGCCGGGCAGGGCTTCGACACTTTCGGCTTTCTGGCGAAGTTCGCACCGCTGATCTTCCTGCTCGTGCTGATGGCGGTGTTTGCCGTCCTCGAGCCACGTTTTCTCTCGCCGCTCAACCTCTTCAACATCATGCGCCAGGTCTCGATCTTCGGGCTCCTGGCGCTCGGCATGACCTTCGTGATCCTGACCCGCGGCATCGATCTTTCGGTGGGCTCGGTGCTCGCCTTTGCCGGGCTGGCGGCGGCGGTGGTTGCCAAGGGGGGGCTGGAGAGCCGGTTCGCGGTGGGGGCGGAGGCGGAGGCGCAGGGCTGGGGCTGGCCGTTGGCGCTGCTGGCAGCGCTCGCCGTGGGCACTGCTGCGGGATGGGTCCAGGGCTTCGCCATCACCCGTCTCAAGGTGCCCCCTTTCGTGGTGACGCTGGGCGGCATGTCGGCGTTTCGTGGTGCCGCCCTGCTGTTTGCCGGCGGCGGCCCGGTGAGCGGCTTCGAGGAGGGCTACCGCTGGTGGGGCCAAGGCTATGTGGGGCCGGTGCCGGTGCCGGTCATCATCTTCCTCGTGCTGGCACTCCTCGCCCACATCGTGCTGCGCTACACCCGCTACGGCAGGCGGGTCTATGCGATCGGCGGCAATCCCGAGGCGGCTCGCCTCTCCGGCCTCCATGTCGACCGGCTCACCCTCTCGGTCTATCTCATCATGGGCTTCATGGCGGGGCTCGGCGGCTTCGTCCTGTCGGCCCGGCTCAACAGTGCCGAGGCGGTGGCCGGGCTCACCTACGAGCTCACCGTGATCGCCTCGGTGGTGATTGGCGGCACCTCGCTTTTCGGCGGCGTCGGGACCATCTTCGGCACCGTCGTCGGCACCGTGCTGATCGGCGTGCTGCTCAACGGGCTGGTGCTCAACAATGTGAGCTCCTATGTCCAGCAGATCATCATCGGGGTGATCATCGTCCTGGCGGTGGCCTTCGACACCTTCGCCAAATCGCGGCGCCGACGCGCCTGATGAACAGGTATGGGGCGCGGTGTGACCTTGGCGTCGTTGCGCCCCGGGGGCCCGCCTAGTAAGAGCCCCGCTGATCCGCCCCGCCCTCGTCCTTACGGAAAGCGCCATGCTCGCCGTCGTCAAGCCCGCCGCCGATGCCGCCCTCAAGAAAGCGACCCGCTGGGCGGTGCTGGGCCCGCTCTTCTGGCTGCCGCAGGACAGAAAGGTGCGCCTCGAGCGCTACCTGCGCGGCCGCGAGCAGTTCCAAAAGCTGTCGCGGGCCGATGCCGTCGTGGTCTCGTTCGGCAAGAGCGGGCGCACCTGGCTCAGGGTCATGGTCTCACGCTTCTACCAGGTGAAGCACGGCCTGTCCGAGCGGGTGCTGATCGGCTTCGACAACATGCACCTGCGCAACACGGCGATCCCCAGGCTCTTCTTCACCCACGACAACTACCTCAAGGACTTCACCGGCCACGATTCCTCCAAGGAGGATTATTACGGCCGCAAGGTGGTGCTGCTGGTGCGGCATCCTGCAGACGTCGCGGTCTCGCAGTACCACCAGTGGAAGTTCCGGATGCGGCCCGGCAAGAAGACCATCAACGACTACCCGGAGCACGGTCGGGAGGTGTCGATCTTCGACTTCGTGGCGAAGGAGCAGGCCGGGCTCGCCAAGGTGGTCGAGTTCATGAACGGCTGGGCCCGCGAGATGCCGCGTCTCGGCGAACCGCTGGTGGTCCGCTACGAGGACATGCGCAAGGACCCGGCGGAGGCGATGCGTCGCCTCACCGCCTTTCTCGGCACGCCTGGCACCGAGGAGCAGATCGAGGAGGCGGTGCGCTTCGCCTCCTTCGAGAACATGCGCAAGATGGAGACCCAGCGGACCTTCTGGTTGTCGGGCGGCCGCATGGTGCCCAAGGACAGGAGCAACCCGCAGTCGTTCAAGACCCGGCGCGGCAAGGTCGGCGGGTGGCGCGACTATTTCAGCGAGGAGGAGGCGGCCGAGATCGACCGCTTGGTCGATGCCACGCTGGAGAAGGGCTTCGGCTACCGCAGCGACGAGACCACCGCCGCCGCGGCAGCATCCTGAGGCTCAGAGGTCGAAGAGGGTGAAGCGGGGCGCCTCGAGCGTGCCGATATAGCCGTTGCGGTTGCGGTCGACCCGCTCGAGCCGGGCGGCCATCCGGTAGTCCCATTCTGCCCGGCTTAGCCGCCGGTCACCGTCGCGGTCCCTTGTCGAGGATCTCGTCGAGGCGCTCGAACTCCTCGCGCGAGAGCCGGCCATCGCCGTCGCTATCGCCGGCCGCCACCAGGGCGGGGGCCTCGCCCAGCCCGATCAGGCCGTCGCCATCGCGGTCCAGCTCGCCGAAGCGGCGCCGAAAGTCCGCCTGCGAGAGATGGCCGTCGCCGTTCACGTCCAGCGCGCGGAACACCGCCTCCCCCAGCGCCTCGTATTCCGCCCGGCTCAGCGTCGCCTGCTGCCCGTCCGCGTCGAACGCCACGAAGGCGGTGGGTGGCGGGGGAAGGTCAAGACCCGGGTCGAGCCCGGCGCAGCTGCCCGCCAGGAAAGCGAGAGCGCAGATGAGATAGCGCCGCATGATGCCTCCGGTTGCAATCCACCATCCGCCATAGCGCGGGGCGGAGCGCCTGTCGCGGGCGCCGGCGGGACGGACCGTGGCGAGGTGCCGCCTTCGTCCTGTCGCCTTGCTGCTGTTAAGGAGCCCCGGCACCCCGGCCCCCTGGGGGTCTCAGCAAGGAACGATCACATGCAGCTCGAACGCAGGCTCGACGCCGCCGCACCGCATTGTCTCAGCGTTCTGCGGATCATGTCCGGGCTTCTCTTCCTCGCCCACGGCACCCAGAAGATCCTGGGCTTTCCGGCCAGTGACAAGGCGCCTTCCCTGCTCTCGCTCAGCGGCATCGCCGGCATGTTCGAGCTGGTCGGCGGCACGCTCCTGGTGCTGGGCCTGTTCACCCGCCCGGTGGCCTTCCTGTGCTCCGGCGTGATGGCCTTCGCCTATTTCATCGCCCACGCCCCGCGCAGCTTCTTCCCGGTGCTCAACGGCGGCGACGCCGCGATCCTCTACTGCTTCGTCTTCCTCTATCTGGTCTTCGCCGGCCCCGGCCCCTGCAGCCTCGACGCCCGCCAGGGCCGCGCCTGACCGCCTCCCCGACAGGCTTGGACGCGACCGCAAGCCCGCTCCGCCGCAGCGCCGTTGACCCGCCGTTAATCATGCATGGCATGATTAGCGGCTTTCCGGTCCCCGGGCGCCGGGCGGGACTGCGCCCTAGCCCGACGCGTCCGTCTCCGCGACAGGCCCGGCGGCACGGTGAGCACCCCGCCCGGCCGGATTGCCGGCGCGCCGGGCTTCACCGCCGCCCCGCACCACGGCCTGGTCACCGCCTCCGGCGGGCCGGGCACATTCCGCTCCGCGCGGTGAATCTCGCGTCTTGCCTCGCAGCATCGGACCCGATAGTTAAGGGTATGCTTAACGATTCCGCTCTCGACCGGACCTTCCAGGCGCTTGCGGACCCGGTGCGCCGCGGCATGCTGGTGCGCCTGGCGCGAAGCCCTGCCTCGGTCTCGCAGCTGGCGGAGCCGCTCAGCATCAGCCTTCCCGCCGTCCTGCAGCATCTGAAGGCCCTCGAGGCCAGCGGCCTCGTCACGAGCCGCAAGCAGGGCCGGGTGCGCACGGTCCGGCTCGAGCCGACGGCGCTCTCTGCAGCGGCAGCCTGGATCGCCGAGCGTCGCGCCGAATGGGAGGCTCAGCTCGACCGCTTCGAAGACTATCTCGCAATGCTGCAAAGCAAGGAGAGTGAGCGTGACGGAAGTTCTTGACCTCGTGCTGGAACGAACACTCGACGCCCCGCGGGAGCTGGTGTGGGAGGCCTATACGAACCCCGATCATCTGAAGCACTGGTTCGCGCCGCAGCCGTACCGGATCCCGGAGTGCGAGCTCGATCTCCGGCCCGGCGGGATCTTCCGCATCCGGATGGTCGGGCCGGACGGTTTCGATACCGGCCACGGGAATGCCGGCTGCGTGCTCGAGGTGGTCGAGGGCGAGAAGCTCGTCTGGACCAGCGCGCTCGGTCCCGGCTGGCGTCCGGCAGAAATGGCGGAGGCCGGCTGCGAATCCTTCCCGATGACCGCCATCGTCACCTTCGCCGACGCAGGCCCGGGCAAGACCCTCTACCGGGCCGTCGCGATGCACCGCAGCGGCGCCGACTGCAAGGCGCACGAGGACATGGGCTTTCACGAAGGCTGGGGAATCGTGGCCGACCAGCTCGAGAGGTTCGCGCGCTCGCTGTCGCCGGCCTGAGCCGCCCGCCTGCCTGCAGACGGCCGACCGCCCCTCCGCCTGCCGTCCTCGCTAACCTTCGCTTAACGGTACCTGGTACCGTGAACGCGGGCTCGCTGCGGAACGTGGCTTGGGCCGGGGCGGCGGGAGGAGGGGCGGCGCTAGAACAGGTCGAGCTGGCCGCCGGGGGAGGGCGGGCGGAAGAGGTCGGTGCGGAGCGACCAGCGGCGCGGGCGGTCGAGGCCGTGGCGGGCCAGCGCCCGCTCGAAGCGCTGGCGGATCAGCGCCGCGATGGGGCCGCTGCCGCGCATCCGGCTGCCGAACGCGGGATCGTTGAGCCTTCCCTCGCGGCACTGGCGGAGGAGCGAGAGGACGTGCCGGGCGCGCAGCGGGCGGTGCTCGGCGAGCCAGGCCTCGAACAGCTCCTTCACCTCGAAGGGCAGGCGCAGCAGGATCCAGCCCGCCCCGCCGGCTCCCGCCGTGGCGGCGGCCTCGAGGATGCGCTCGATCTCGTGGTCGGTGAGGCCGGGGATCACCGGCGCCACGTTGACGCCCACCGGGACGCCGGCGGCGGCGAGCCGGCGCACCGCCTCCAGCCGCAGTGCCGGCGTGGAGGCCCGCGGCTCCAGCAGGCGGGCGAGTGCGCCGTCCAGCGTGGTCACCGAGATGTCGACCCGGCACAGGCCCTGCCGGCCGGCCGCCGTCAGGATGTCGAGATCGCGCACCACCGAGGCCGACTTGGTGGTGATGGCGAAGGGGTGATGCGCCTCCAGCAGCACCTCCAGCACCGAGCGGGTGATGGCGAGCCGCCGCTCGATCGGCTGGTAGGGATCGGTGTTGGTGCCCAGCGCCATGGTGGCTGCGCGGTAGCCCGGCCGCGCCAGCTCGCGGCGCAGCAGCGCGGCGGCGTCGTGCTTGGCGAACAGCTTCGTCTCGAAGTCGAGGCCGGAGGACAGTCCCAGATAGGCATGGCTCGGCCGGGCATAGCAATAGACGCAGCCGTGCTCGCAGCCCCGGTAGGGGTTGATGGAGCGGTCGAAGCCGATGTCGGGGGAATCGTTGCGGGCAATCACCGTGCGCGAGGCGTCGGGCAGCACCTCGGTGCGGGGCGAGGGATCCTCCGCCAGCAGCTCCAGCGAGCCCCAGCCGTCATCCGCCGCCTCGTGCTCCTGAAGCTCGAACCGGCCGGCGGGATTGGCCGGAGCACCCCGGCCCTTGTGGATGCGCATGGCCATGGCGTCCTCCAGATGAGAACATTAAAAGAACATTATGCGGCTCGCAAGACCCCGGACGCCCGGGGCTGCCGTTGCGTGGCGGAGCCGCTATGGTGCGCCCGACCGTTTGCCACGCGCCGGAGGTTCCGCATGCCCACCATCGCCCCCTACGGCACCTGGTCCTCGCCGGTAACGCCCGAGCTGATCACCGCCGGCCTGGTGCGGCTCTCATGGCCGCTGGCGCAGGGCGGCAGGGTCTACTGGTGCGAGGGACGGCCGGCCGAGGGCGGACGGGTGACGCTGCTGTGCCGCGAGTCCGACGGCACGGTGCGCGAGCTCACCCCCGCGCCCTTCAACGCCCGCACGGCCGTGCACGAGTATGGCGGCCGGCCCTTCGCCGTGGCGGACGGGCTGGTGGTGGCGGCGAGCCATGCCGACCAGCGCCTGTGGCGCCTGGCAGAGGACGACGAGCCGGTGCCGCTGACGCCGGAGAGCGACGGCGCGCTGCGCTATGCCGACATGGTGATCGACCTGCCGCGCCGCCGCGTGCTGGCGGTCCGCGAGGATCATCGCGGCGGCGGCGAGCCGGTCAACGAGCTGGTGGCGGTGCCGCTGGACGGCGGGCCGCAGGAGGGCCTGGTGCTGGTCCGCGGCCACGATTTCTTCGCCGCCCCGGCCCTCTCCCCCGACGGTGGCCAGCTTGCCTGGCTGAGTTGGGACCATCCCGACATGCCGTGGGACGCGACGACGCTGTGGCTGGCCGATCTCGAGGCCGGCCGGCCGGGGACGCCGCGGGTGGTGGCCGGCGGTGCCGGCGAGTCCGTGGTGCAGCCCTTCTGGATGCCCGATGGAAGCCTTGTCTTCGCCTCTGACCGCAACGGCTGGTGGAACCTGCACGTTCTGGCGGGTGGGGAGGTGCGGCCGGTGTTGCGCGAGGAGGCCGAGCATGCCGGCCCGCTCTGGCAGCTCGGCATGAGCTGGACTGCGCCCTTCGACCAGCACCGTCTGGCCTCGTGCAGCCTGAAGGCGGGGTTCTGGCGCCTCAGGCTGCTCGATCTGCGCGACGGCAGCGCCACGCCGGTTCCGCTGGAGGCCGCCGAGCTGGCCGAGCCGTCCTGCGACGGCGGGCGCATCGTGTTGCTGGCAGGCTATCCCGACAGGCCGGCCGAGATCGTCGCGATCGACGCGGCGAGCGGGGCCGTGGCGGTCCTGAAGCGGGCAGGCCTGGTGCCGCTCGATCCCTCCTGGATCAGCCGGCCCGAGCCGCTGACCTTCGAGGGGCCCGGTGGCACCGCGCACGCGCTCTACTATGCGCCCAGGAACCCAGGTCATGCGGCCCCCGAGGGCGAGCTTCCACCGGTGATCGTGCGCAGCCATGGCGGCCCCACCGGCCGCGCGTCAGGCGCGCTGACCCTCTCCTGGCAGTTCTGGACCAGCCGGGGCTTTGCCGTGGTGGATGTCGACTATCGCGGCAGCACCGGCTATGGCCGCGCCTACCGCAGGGCGCTGGAGGGTGCCTGGGGGGTGGCCGACGTCGAGGACTGCGTGGCGGCGGCCGGGCATCTCGTGGCGACCGGCCGGGCCGATCCGGAGCGGCTGGTGATCGCCGGCAGCAGTGCGGGCGGCTACACGACGCTGGCGGCCCTGGCCTTTGCCGGGTGCTTCAAGGCCGGCGCCAGCTATTACGGAATCGGCGACCTGCGCACGCTGATTGCCGACACCCACAAGTTCGAGAGCCGCTATCTCGACCGGCTGGTAGGGCCCTGGCCGGAGCGCGCCGATCTCTACGAGGCCCGCTCGCCCATCGCCCATCCCGCCAAGCTGTCCTGCCCGGTGATTTTCTTCCAGGGGCTGGACGACAAGGTGGTGCCGCCCAACCAGGCCGAGGCCATGGTGGAAGCTCTGCAGAAGAAGGATATTCCGGTGGCCTACCTCGCCTTTGCCGGCGAAGGGCACGGGTTTCGCAAGGCGGCGACCATCCAGGCGGTGCTGGAGGCCGAGCTGGCGTTCTACTGCCGGATCTTCGGGATTGCCGCCCAGGGCCTGGCGCCGCTCGAGATCCGCGGGCCGGGGCGCGGCCGCAAGGGCGCCCGATGAGCGGCAACCCGCACAGCTTCCTGTTCCAGCCCGGCTTGTGGCTGGCGGCGGGGAGCTTCAGCGATGGCGGGGGCCGGCGGCTCGAGGCCCGCGGCAGCTCGGAGATCCGTCACGAGAAGCGCCGCTGGCTCAATATCGGGCGGCTCGAGGTGGCGGACGAGCCGGCGCTGGTGTTCGAGAACCGCTGCGAGATCGAGCCGCCGTCGAGCTTCCTCGAGCCGGTGACGTGGAAGGCCGACAATCCGTCGCTGGGCCGGCTGCGCGGCCGGTTCATCGTGGTGGAGGAGGCGATCCTCTCGGCGTTCGCCACCGATGACGGCACGTTCGGCGGCTCGGAGACGATGCTGCGGGTCGACCGCGACAGCTACGAGAGCGTGGGCTACCTCGCCACCGCCGAGGAGACGGTGATCTCGCGCTGGCGGCTGCGGCTGACCCGCGTCGGGTGAGCCGCTGGCGGGCTCACTCCAGCCGGGCGGTCTGCACGCCCTTGCCGGGGCGGCGCCGCGGCGCCTCGAAACCGAGATCGCGGGCATAGAAGATGTGGTTGCCGATGCGTGCCGTGCGCACCACCTGGCCCCAGTCGGGATCACCCTCGACGATCTGCCGGAACCACAGGGCGCCGCCGGTCGGATCGGGCGGCCGGACGTTGAGCAGCTCGTCGGCCAGGGCCAGCGCCTCGTCCCACATGCGGCTGTTGCGTGGCTCGAGATCGCGGCCGCTGCAAAGCCATGCCCACTGGCAGCGGGATTTGTCGGCGCCCTGCATGATGACGTCGCGGATGGAGCGCGGAAAAGCGCGGTCCTCGCTGCGATTGAGAACCACCCAGCCGACCGCGAGCATGCCCATGCGGCCCTCGCCACGGGCCTCGTGGTACATGTTCAGGGCGAGCAGGCGCCGGGTGGAGGCGTCGATGCGGTCGCTGGTCTCGGAGGTGCCCGTGGCGTGGAGGGGGCTGGCACCGGGGCCGGCGAGGACCAACATGGCAGCTGCGAGGGCCGCCAGGATCGCCTTTCGCATCAGGTCTCCTTCAATCACACGCGGCCCGCGGCAGCCGCCCACCTCGTCATGACGAGAAGAAATGTCGGTCTATTCCGCATCGAGGCGAAAAATCTGTGGATAAATGAAACTTCGGCGCTGCTCTCCCGCGGTCAGGGGAACGAGAAGCCCACCACCTCGACCACCAGCAGCCGCTGCCGGGGGGTGCTGGAGAGCTGGAAGGCGGCGTCGCGCGAGGAGCCGCGCGGGACGTAGTCGAGCGTGATCCGGCGCTCCTCGGCGGCCATGCCGGCGGGCTCGAGCCTGGCCGCGATGGTCACCTGCGGCGCGGTGCGGTCGCCGCGATCGCCGATCCGGATCTTCTGGAGGAAGCCGCCGCCGGTCTCGAGAACGGCCAGCGGCTCGGTTCATCCCACGCTCATCGCGAGGATCTGGCTCAGCTGGCAGAGCGGCAGCCCGGTCTCCTCGTGCCAGCGGTTGAACGCTTCCTGGGACGCCCGGCGCTCCGTCTTTGCGCGCAGGGCTCCCGCCGGCACGCCCCAATGCTGCAGCGCGCGGGTCACATGCTCGGTCGGCAGGAAGGTGTCCTTGCCGGCCATCCGCAGGAAGCTCGGGGCCGAGTTGCCGCCGAGCTGGGTAAAGCGGCGCGCCAGCTCGGCCCACAGGCCCACCGTGTCGCCCGACGGCCAGCCGGCGAGCCAGGCGCCGAAGCCGATGCCTTCCGCGCGCAGATCCAGGATGGCCCGGGCGTTGCTGCGCACGGCCCGCATCTTCGGCAGATGGCGGATCAGCCGGCGGTCGCCCAGAAGCTCCTCCAGCCGCTCGTCCCACAGGCCGGCGCAACGCTCGATGTCGAACTGCTCGAAGGCTTCCTCGAAAGCCGGCCACCTCGCGTCGACCACGCTGTGCCTGAGCCCGGCCCGGAAGATCCGCAGCGACATGAGGGAGAGCAGCCGGTCGTCCGACATGGCGGCGAGCTCCGCCTCGCTCCTCGGCCGGGCGAGCCGGCTCTCCATGCCCCCCAGGCCGTGACGCGCGATCGCTGCCGCCTCGATCTCGGCAAAGCCGGTGGCTGCGCTCATGCTGCCTCGCGCGCTCGCCCCGCCGCAAGGCGGGCGGCGGCGGGCTGTATGGGAAGAACGCGCCGACCCCGGCGGTTGCGGCCGGCGAGGGCGGTGACGGCCGGTCTCAGCCTTGGGCCGTGGTCGGGTCGATGGTACGGCGAATCTCGGTGATCGTGGTCGCCGGAAAGCCGCTGATCTCGGCATGCCGGCGTATCACCGCCTCGTCCTTGGCCAGATAGACGCAGAACGTCTTGTCGTCGGCCACGTAGGACTCGACCCACTGGATGTCGGGAGCAAGCTGCGCCAGCGCCTCGTTGGACGTGGCCGCGGCCTCCCGAAGCTGCTGCCGCTCGGCCGTGCCGATCTTCGGCAGATCGCGCTCGACGATGAACCTGCGCATGACGGGCCTCCGGGTCTGTCGGACGATGGAGCCTAGCAAGGATTGCGGGTGGGACAAGTGGCAGGGCTGCAGGGCCGGCAGGCGTGCGCTAGCATGGGTTCATGGGAGCGGGGAGGAGCCTCTTGAGCCTGCTGATCGACCGTATCGCGCACGAGACCGGCACCATCATCCTCGTCTCCGACGGGCGGAGCCTGCGCGCCCTCGACTATGACGAGTACGAGCCGCGGATGATGCGGCTGCTGCGTGCCCGGTGCGAGGATGTCCGTCTCGTCGAGCGCGACGATCCGCAGGGTTTCTCGAGCCGCCTCCGTGCCTATCTGGCGGGCGCGCTCGACGCCATCGAGGCCATCCCGGTCGAGACCGGCGGCACGCCGTTCCAGCAGCGGGTCTGGCAGGCATTGCGCACGATCCCGGCCGGCAGTACCCGCAGCTATGGCGCGCTCGCCGCGCTGCTCGGGCAGGCCGGCGCGAGCCGGGCGGTGGGGCACGCCAACTCCCTGAACCCCGTGGCCATCGTCGTGCCCTGCCATCGCGTGGTGGGTGCGAACGGCAAGCTCACCGGTTATGCCGGCGGCATCGAGCGCAAGCGCTGGCTGCTCGCGCACGAGGGAGCCAGCCTCGATCTGCCGCCGCGCCGTCCTGCCGCCTGACGCCGCGGCCGGCTCACAGCGGCGCGCCGTCCAGCCCGCGGCGCAGCAAGTCCGCATGGTGGCGTGCGCCGGGCAGGTTGGGGTGGATCTCCAGCGCCGCCTCGAAACTGCGCAGGGCGGCCTCGCTCTCGCCGATCGTCATGTAGATGAGGCCGAGGCCGGAGAGGGCGCCGAAGTGCCGGGGCTCGAGGGCAAGGGTGCGGCGGATGTCGCGCACCGAGGCGGCATACTCGCCTTGCACCCAGAACAGTGTCGCCCGCCGGTTCCAGCCTTCGGCAAAGCCGGGGGCGCGCTCGACCAGCGCATCGAGGCTGCTGCGCGCGGCGCCATAGTCGCGGTTCGCCATGGCGACGCTGCCCGCCTCCAGCAGCTCCTGGCTTTGCGGGTCTCCCGACTGCCCCCAGAGAATCCAGATGCGCGCCTCCACACTGCGCGCCTCGACGGCGTCGACCTGCTTCAGGCGGGCGAAGAGCGGGTCCAGCCGCGGATCGTTCTGGTCGGCTGCCGCCGGTGCGGCGAGCCATGCGAGCAGCCCCAGTAAAGTAGCGACGCGTCTTGCAAGGGCGGTCATGGGTGCGGCAAGGCGGTGCCGGTCACGCGGGCACGGGTGGCAATGGCGGCGGGAGGATGGTGTCGATCTCTTTCTCCCACGGTGCATGGTCGTGCTCGACAGGATCCGCCGTGAGCCCGCCCATGTGGTGATGACGCCGCCGACCCACGTTGCTCATCAGCCGGTTCCCTTCCCACTTCCTCCGCCATTTTGGGCGCAATTGCGGTTTGGCATCAAGCCCGCGCTACGGCGTTCTGTTTAATGAGAATGATTCAAATATGTAATTAGACGATTTCCAATGTATTGCCGTTGAGTCGTTTGTGTCTTTTCTTTGATGATCGAGTGCGCTATTTCCCGGCGCCGTTGACCCGCTTGGAACGGAGAGCACGATGATCGAGACGACGCGCCGCCGCCTGATGGCCGGGGCGGCCTTCGGGGCTCTGGCCCTTCTCGCCGCCGAGCCCGCACTGGCGGTCGAGGAGGTCAACGTCTACAGCAGCCGCCACTACGGCACCGACGAGCAGCTCTGGGAAGGCTTCACCAAGGCCACCGGGATCAAGGTCAACGAGGTCCAGGCCAATCATGACGAGCTGATCCAGCGGATGAAGGCCGAGGGTGCCAACGGACCGGCCGACGTGTTCATCACCGTGGACGCCGGCCGGCTCGCGCACGCTGCTGGCGAGGGCCTGCTGGCACCTACCAGCTCCGAGGCGCTCGAGGCTGCGATTCCGGAGCATCTGCGCCACCCCGAGGGGCTGTGGTACGGCCTCGCCACCCGCGCCCGGGTGCTGATCTACGCCAAGGACCGGGTCGAGCCGTCCGAGCTCAGCACCTACGAGGCGCTGGCCGAGCCGGACTTCAAGGGCCGCGTGCTCGTGCGCAGCAGCAGCAACATCTACAATCTAGGCCTCGTGGGCTCGCTGATCGAGGCGAACGGCTACGAGGACACGCTGGCCTGGTGCAAGGGGCTGGTCGACAACATGGCGCGTCCGCCCGAGGGCGGCGACACCGACCAGATCAAGGCGGTGGCCGCCGGCGTTGGCGACGTGGCGATCAGCAACAGCTACT
Organism: Geminicoccaceae bacterium 1502E; assembly: GCA_033875255.1. Taxonomy (GTDB): domain Bacteria; phylum Pseudomonadota; class Alphaproteobacteria; order Geminicoccales; family Geminicoccaceae; genus Marinimicrococcus. The sequence goes on from JAWZSN010000005.1 coordinate 38,570, forward strand.
ATTTCGCGCGGCTCGTGGCCTCCGACGAGCCGGCCAATCGCGAGATCGCCGAGAAGCTCGCGGTGTTCTTCCCGAACCAGGACGGCCGCGGAACGCACGTCAACGTGACGGGCGCCGCCGTCACCAAGAGCGCGCCTCACCCCGAGAACGCGGTGAAGCTCATCGAGTACCTGGCTTCGCCCGAGGCCCAGCGCTACTTCGCCGACGTGAGCTTCGAGTACCCGGCCAACCCCGAGGTGGAGCCGCACCCGGTGCTCGAAAGCTGGGGCGAGTTCAAGCAGGACCCCCTCAACGCCAGCAGCTTCGCTGCCCGCAACGCCGAGGCGCTCAAGCTCGCCGATCAGTGCGGTTGGAAGTGACGTCCCGCTGCTGAGGCGGCACTTCCAGGAACGCCGCCGGCCTTCGGGTCGGCGGCGTTTTTCTTCGAGGCGCCTCCAGCCGCTCCGGGCTCGTGCCAGCGACCGGAGGGCTTCGAGCTGCGGCTGTCCGCTCGCGGCTCGGGAGTGACGCCGCGCAACAGCGCTCCCAACCGTCTGGCACCTTCCACCGACTCCCCGCCGCGAAGCGGCCAGCTCTGTGGCAGTCCTTCGAGGATCAGCATCAGCTCCACCTCGAGCCCGGCTAGAGCCGAGGCTTGTGTGGCGCATTCAGCGACCGCTCTGTCTGCGTGATCCGTCGTTCCTCGGCTGCACGCTGCAGCAGGCGAACGTCGTCACCGATTTGGCCGGCTGGATCGAGGCGGAAGAGATCCTCCCAGTCGGCGCCGAGGCCTATCCGCTGCACCAACTGCCTGTCGCCCGGAAAGCATGCCTGTGGCGGTCCGATGCCGGCAAGATCGGCATCCGGCAGAAAGTGTAAGGCTGCCCGTCAGTCCCGCGAAGCGGGACGGCGACAATGGGTAGCTGCGGAGGAAAGCCGCCTCAGGCGCGGCGGGCGCCGGTCCCGCGGTCGAGCATGCGGCAGAGCAGCATCACCGGCAAAAGGCCGGCCGCCACGATGAGCAGCGAGGGCAGGGCGGCGGCGTCGAGGCGCTCGGTGGTGGCGAGGCGGAAGGCCTCGACGGCCAGCGTGTCGAAGTTGAAGGGCCGCAGGATCAGCGTCGCGGGCAGCTCCTTCATGACGTCGACGAAGACGAACAGCAGGGCTGCCAGCACGCTGGTGCGAAGGAGCGGCAGGTGGACCCGGGCCAACAGGCCAGGCGTGCCGCATCCCAGCACCCTGGCGGCGTCCTCGAGATTGGGCGTCACCTTGGCGAGCCCGGCCTCGAGCGGGTTGTAGGCGACCGCGAAGAAGCGGATCAGGTAGCCGTAGAGGACCGCGCCGATCGTGCCGCCGAGCACCAGCCCGGTGGGGACGCCAAAGAGGGCCTGCGAGGCGCTGTCGACGGCGCGGTCGAAGCCGCCGACCGAGACGAGGATGCCCACCCCGATCACCGCACCCGGGGCGGCATAGCCGAGGGCCGCCACGCGCAGCAGCTTGCGCGCCGCCCGGCCGCGCTGGAACGTGCTGCTCGCAAGCCCACCGATCGCCAGGAGCACGATGAGCACGCTGGCGAGGGCGCCCAGCAGCAGGGTGTTGCCGGCGAGCGTGCCGAGCCGGCCGAGGCCGATTCCTTCGCCGGTGTCGACCGCCATCCATGCCAGCAGCAGGGCCGGCAGGCCGAAACCCAGCAGGATCGGCAGGGCGCAGGCGAGGCTGGCGAGCAGCCCCCGCGCGCCCGTCAGGCGGGGCGACTGCTTGGGGTGGATGTGGGTCGTGTTGGTGGTGAAGCGGGCGCGGCCGCGCGACAGCCGCTCGAAGGCCAGCACGCCGAAGACGAAGAGCAGCAGGATCGAGCCCAGCTGAGCCGCTGCTGCGGGGCTGCCGAGCGCGTACCAGGCCCGGTAGATCCCGGTGGTGAAGGTGCGGACCTCGAAGTAGCTGACCGCCCCGAAATCGGCCAGGGTCTCCATCAGCACGAAGGCGATGCCGGCGGCGATCGCCGGCCGGGCGAGCGGCAGCCCGACCCGCCGGAAGGAGGCTAGCGGCGTGCAGCCCAGCGTGCGGCTGACCTCCAGCGCGCATTGCGACTGCTCGAGGAAGGCGGCGCGGGCCATGAGGTAGACATAGGGATAGAGCACCGCGCCGAGCACGAACACCGCACCGCCCAGCGAGCGGATGTTGGGAAACCAGTAGTCCTGCCAGCCCCAGCCGGTGAGATCGCGGAGCGTCGTCTGCAGCGGGCCGGTTACCTGGAGGAAGTCGGTATAGGCGTAAGCCAGCACATAGGCCGGCATGGCGAGCGGCAGCATCAGCGCCCAGTTGAAGAAACGCTGGCCGGGAAAGCGGTACATGGTGACTAGCCAGGCGCTGCCCGCGCCGACCCCGCCGGCGAGCGCGGCCACGCCCAGGCACAAAAGCAGCGTGTTGCGCAGATACTCGCCCAGCACGGTTTGCGCCAGATGCGCCCAGATGCCCTCGCTGGGCTCGAGCAGGAAGGCGAATACGGCGAGCAGCGGGGCTGCCACGAGCAGGACCAGCAGCAGGGCCGGCAGCAGCCGGCCGGCATGCTCGAGCAGCGGCCGGGCAGCCGGTCGCCGCCGGTCGAGGAGGAGTTCGGCTTGCGCTCGCGCGATCGACATGGGGCGTTTCTTGCGGAGGCTCCGCAATCGTTCCTTGCTGCAGATCAAGGCCCGCAGTGCGGGCCGGGGCGCGCGGCGCCGCGGCGACACCACCCGTGCCGCATCCTTAGCGGTCGGTGCAGCGGCGCGAAAGGTCAAAATCATCGCACCTGCCGGCGAAGATCCGATAGATTAGAATTGTTACAGATCCAATGTCCTGCTGCAGGTGCGCAGTATTGCGCCGGGCGCATGCCAGAATAGCACGGCACTCGTCTTGATCGTCCCTGGACCTCCTAGCGGGCGCCGAGACCGAGCAGCGCCAGAGCCACGCTGAGCGAGATCACGCCCAGCAGGGTCGAGAGGAGGATCGCGGTCGCCGTCTCGGCCTCGCCTACGCCGTAGCGGCCGGCGAAGAGATAGACGTTCACCCCTACCGGCAGAGCCGCCGAGATGATCGCGACCTTGGCCCACAGCGGCGGCAGCGGCACCAGCACGAGGACGAAGAGGGCCACCACCAAAGGGTGCACGACGAGCTTGGCGAGGACCACGTAGAGGGCGGGGCCGAGGGCGCCGGCGATCCGGTAGGAGCGCAGCGAGGCGCCCATCGAGAACAGCGCGCAGGGCAGGGCGGCCCGGCCGATCAGCTCGGCCCAGCGGTCGATGACCGGCGGCAGGGGCCCGGCGAGGAGCTGCCACAGCAGGCCCGAGACGATGCTCACGAGGATGACATTGGTGGCGAGGCCTTTGAGGGTGCGCAGCGGCAGGCCTCTGAGGTTCTCCCGGGTGCCGCGGGAGAGTTCCAGCAGCACGGTAATCACGGTGAAAAACGACATGCCGTGGAAGGCGATGATCAGGTAGAGCGGCGGGCCCGCCTCGGGGCCGAGCGCGGTGATCGCCAGCGGGATGCCGAGCAGCACCGTGTTGCCGTAGGCCGAGCCGAAGCCGAGGATGGCCGCCCGCCCCGGCAGCGCCCCCGGCAGCAGCCGGGCCGCGAGGATCGCCGTGGCCAGCACCAGCGCCGTGCCGGCATAGTAGGCCAGAAGCAGGCCGGTGCCGGCGCTCTGCGGCAGCTCGGCCACGGCCATGTTGCGGAACAGCATGACCGGCAGCGCGAACTGGAAGACGAAGACCGCGAGCCCGCGCGCTGCCCGCTCGTCGAACTGGCGGGTGAAGGTCGCGGCGTAGCCGAAGCCCACCAGCCCGAAAACCGGAATCACGATATCGAGGAGAATGCCCAAGCGCCGCCCGCCTTGCTGCCTGCCGGGCGGTTTAGGCGGGGCGGGCCGGCGCGGCAAGCCGCCCTACTCGACGGCGCGGCCGCGAGCGCCTAACTCAGAGCCGTCAGGACGATCTTTCGGGGCGAGCCCACATGCAGGAAACCATCTATGGAGGGCTGCGCCAGCTCGGCGGCCACACCGACCAGCCGGCAAGCCCGGACAAGGCGGTGCTCGAGACGGTGCCCAACCCGCACCCCGGTACTTGCTACCTGGTGCGCTTCACCTGTCCCGAGTTCACCTCGCTCTGCCCGGTGACCGGCCAGCCCGACTTCGCCACGCTGGTGATCGACTATGCGCCGCGCGAGCTTCTGGTCGAGAGCAAGTCGCTCAAGCTCTACCTCACCTCGTTCCGCAATCACGGCGACTTCCACGAGGCCTGCACGGTCGGAATCGGCCGGCGCTTGGCCGAAACCCTCGATCCCGTGTGGCTTCGCATCGGCGGCTACTGGTACCCGCGCGGCGGCATCCCGATCGACGTCTTCTGGCAGACCGGCGTGCCCCCCGAGGGGCTGTGGCTGCCCGACCAGGGCGTAGCGCCGTATCGCGGACGCGGTTGAGCCTGCATCTTAAGGGTAGCTTAACCCGCCACCGCTAGGCTCCTCCACAGACGGGCCCCCGGGCCCCGGACCTGCGGAGGGTGTCATGACACAGCTGGTGGCTGCGGCGACGGCAATGATCCCGGGCGATGCGGCTGACGGCGCGGAGGAGCGCCTGTCGGTGCCGCGCGCGGCGGTGGTGGTCAGTCTTCTCTCTATGGGCCTGTGGAGTGCCGTGGTCGGCGTAGCCGTCCTCGTCCTTTGAGCGAGGCGTTGCCGGCGGGGCTTGCGGCAGCGGTGCGGGGGCGCTAACCGCAGCGTCATCGCCCTTAGCTGCCGTGCTGGAGCCCCGCTTTGTCCAATGCCCGTCGGGACTCCTGGCGCCTCGCCTGGCCTCTGGTGCTCTCCAATCTCTCCGTGCCGCTTTTGGGCATGGTCGACACCGCGGTCGTCGGCCACCTGCCCGACCCGGCACAGCTCGGTGCGGTGGCGCTCGGCGCCTCGGTGGCGAGCATGCTCTACTTCGCCTTCGGCTTTCTGCGCATGGGTACGACCGCCCTGGCCGCCCAGGCGCTGGGCGGGGCGGATGCCGACGAGCTGCGGGCGGTGCTGCTGCGCGGCCTGGGCGTGGCGCTGGCCATCGGCCTGGTGATCGTCGCCACGGCTCCGCTTGCCGTCACGGCAGGGCTGGCGATCTTCGCGCCGGGGGTCGAGATAGCGCCTTCCTTCGAGGCCTATGTCCGGCTCCGCCTTTTGGGGGCGCCGGCGGCGCTTGCCGGCTTCGTGCTGGTGGGCTGGCTGCTCGGCCTTCAGGATTCGCGCCGGCCGCTTGCCTTGATGCTGGCTACCAATGGGCTCAATGCGCTGCTCGACGTCCTGCTGGTCTTCGGGCTCGGCATGGCGGCCGACGGCGTGGCGCTGGCGACCGCGATGAGCGACTATGCGGGACTCGCCATCGGCCTTTTGATTCTGCGGCCGGCCTGGCGGCGGCTGGGCGGCGGGCTGCCGCCGCGGGCCGCCGTGCTGCGGCGCGAACGCTTCCTTCGGCTCTTTCGCGTCAACCGCGACATCTTCATGCGCAGCCTGATGCTCGAGGCCGCGTTCACCACCTTCGCCGCCTTGAGCTCACGCCAGGGCGAGCTGGTGCTCGCCGCCAACGCCGTTCTCAAGACCTTCTTCACCCTGGCCTCCTTCGGTCTGGACGGGTTCGCGCATGCCGCCGAGGCGATGGTCGGCCGGGCGGTCGGAGCGCGCGACCGATCGGGCTTCAAGGCGGCGGTGCGGGCCGGTTTCGTCAACGGCGCCCTTTTGTCGGTGGGCCTCGCCATTTTCCTGTGGCTGGGCGGCGGCCTGCTGATCGATCTGCTCACCAGCCTCGAGCCGGTCCGTGCCCTGGCTCTGGTCTACCTGCCTTATGCCGCGATCCTGCCGCTCGTCGCGGTCTGGGCGTTCTTGTGGGACGGCGTGTTCTTCGGCGCCACCCGCACGGCGGAGCTGCGCAACGCCATGATCCTGGCCCTCCTCGTGTTTCTTGCCGCGGCCCTCGCTCTGCCGCCTTTGCTGGGCAATCACGGCCTTTGGCTGGCCCTCCTTCTCTTCCTGGGCGCACGCGGGCTGTTCCTCGGCCTCTCCTACCGGCGCGCCGGCGAGGCCTTCGCCTTTCCGGGCTGAGGGCGGGCCTGCGCAGAGCGCCTTTTGGCTTTCTCGCTCGCTCATCGATGGTGCGCGGGCTCGGAGTATGGCGGGGATGTTCGGGGTTGCAGCGGCCGGTCTGCGGCAACGAGTATCCGTCCTGGCGCTGCGGCGTCACGAGATCGAGCTCCCTCATAGGGGTGAAGCGCCTTTTGAGGGTCCGGGCGGGGCCCGGTTTCTCGGAGCGCGTGGCCTGGCGGTGTGACCGGCAAGGCTTGCCAGCAGCTCGCCCGCTGCGCGGTTCACCGCCACCCGCTCCGGGCTCTGTCTGGCCCGCTCGCACAGCATGTCGAGCAGCGGCTCGTCCTCAAGCGACCGGCCTCGCCGAGGCTGGAGGGCTCGGCCCGGACCGGCCGTGCCCCAGTCCGGATGTCTCACCGACTTGAGGATGACGGGTTTGTGGCGTGATTGCGTGGCGCGTCCTCGGTTTGGCCAGGGCACCTCGCCGGGAGGTTCTCCGGTGGGGATCGGTTGGTGCTGTTTCTCTTCTGTCGGGGTTCGGGGGCTGGGCCGCGTCATGCGGCGGCGGATGGTCGGGCGTGGACGAGACGGAACTCGGCGGCATCGGGGCACGCCGAGGCCATGGCGGTGCGGATGCGCCGGCCACCGACCCGGATCCGGGCGCCGATCCCGGGCAGCTTCAGACGGATCGTGCCGCAGGTGGCGGCGGCCGGCCGGCTGTGCCCCGGTCCGAGGCGGCGCAGGGCGGCGAGCAGCATGCAGGCCATCGACGCGAGCCGCAGGCGCGGCTGGTGGCCTGCCGGGTTGCGGCTCTGGTGCGGTCGGCGAACGGGTCGAGCCGCCACTTCTCGAGCCGGTTCTCCCTATCGCCGCGCGCGCCTCGATGTCCCGGGCGGGTAGCGAGGTGACCGGGAAGCGCGGGTTGGCGCCCGCCGCGCCGCGCCCGGCCATCGTCCCGGCCCTGGCGACCACCCGCCGGCGCCGGCTCCAGCTGCCCTGTGTCGTTCACCGGAAGGCGGCGAAGCGCCGGACGGCTCGGCCCGTACGCCCGGCTTCGTCCTTGGCCCGGGCGGGCAAAGCCGCTGCCAACGCGCCGTAGGATCCTCACCCGGGGTAACCGCGCCCGGATGCAGCCGACGATGCGGGCCATTCCCTCGACCGCGCCGGCGCTGGCGTCGATGGTGGAGCGCCGCAGCCTGGCTGCGGGCAGGTGGCCGCCGCCGAAGACGTGGAGTGGCGGACAGCAATGGCAGTCGTGGCAGCCGTGATAGAAGCGGCCCTCCTGATGGCCATGGAGGGGATCGCCGGTAGCGTCCGGGTCGGGCACGAGGCGCGCCGGCGGTCGGCTGTGGGCGTCGGGAGACAGTTCGACGAGCAGGGTCCCGATGGCGGCGGGATCGCGGCCGATGCGGCACTAGCGGTGATCGTCGGCGGGCGCCATGCCGGGAACCCGCTGACCCACCCCCGCTGATCAACCAGGCGCCGCACCGCATGCACCACCCGCCCGGCGGCACGCCCGTCGGCAAAGCAGGCGGCGAGCCGGTCGACCAGCCCGATGGCCCGGTCCGCGGCCCCCGGCAACAGCGCCCCGGCGTCAGGGGGCAAGGCCCTGCCGCCAAGGTCCGCCACCACGTTCCGCTGCTCCAGCCGTGCGACGTCCATCGGTTCCGAGATACACGCCGTCAGCATCGGGGGCTCCTCAGCAACCGGTTCGGGTGTCTGATCACACTCGCATTTCCGCCGATCGCAGACCCGAGTGCACCTCTCCTCGTGAGAAATCCGGATTTGGGGCTTCGTAGGGGGCGGTGGTCGAGGTGTGGGTCGCCCTCAAGTGCTTCTCGCCTCTGGAGCGGCATGACCCTCGGCCGAATCGGCAGGGATTCCCATGATGCGTGCGATCCGGTTCAATCCCGGGGCCCGGGGAGGAGGCCGGCGGCGATGGCGCGGCCGCGGCCACTCGATCTGCGGCAGCGGGCGATGGCCCGGCTGGATGTGGAGGAGAGCAGCCGGACGATCGGCGCCGCGCTGGAGGTGGCGCCGTCGACGGTGCCCTAATGGGCGAGGCTGCGGCGGGAGACCGGCGGGCTGGCGCCCGGCAGGATGGGTGGGCACGTGCCGCCTAGGATCCGCGACGGGCATGCGGCCTGGCTGCCGGAGCGCCTGACCATGCCCTTTACCCTGCGGCAGCAGGTGGCGGAGCTGGCCGGGCGCGGGCTGCGCGTCGCCTGGCGGACCGTGTGAGCCTTCGTGCACGAGGCCCGGCTGAGCTTCAAGAAAAAGGGCTCAGTTCGCGAAGTTCATGCGCGGCCGGCTCACCGCCACCCCATGGCGGCACTGAGGCAGGCGCGAGGCGTGGGGTCGGGGCGGAGCACGGCGAGGTGGAACCACTTGAGGTAGCTGACGAGGTAGCTTGTGGCGATGCCGCGATAGCGGCGCAGGAAGGTCTCGAGCCGCTCGTGGCGGCTGCCCGCGGTCTGGATGTGCAGGTCGCCGCGGACCCGCTGGCCGGGCGAGAGGTTGAGCACCTCGTGGGTGACGCCGAGCGCGGCGGCGCAGGGCGGGCAGGGCCGGGCCGCGTCGGTGACCGGTCTTGCGTCCCTGCTCAAAACCGGGGCCAGGACATCACCGATGCCTTTTGGCGGTCGCCGCCGCTGCGATCGACGGCGACCAGCACCGGGACCTGCTCCCGCGACAGGCCGCGCTGGCCAGCACTGCCGCCGCGCCGGCACGGCTTGCGGCTCACGAGCCCGGGTGCCCGCTGCCACGCCCGGAAGCCCTTGCGGCTTTCCAGCACCCATATTTGGCCAGTACCCAGGGCTCGTCGGCCGCGACGATGCCGTTGAGGGGTGCTGCATCGGTGCGGATCGCCCGCAGGAAGCGGTGCCGCCAGCCAAACGCCGTGCGCGCCGCCACCGCGCAGCGTCGCACCGACTGGCGCACCGTCTTGCCCTCGCCCAGCGACCTCGCGAAATCGAGCCAGCGCTCCTTGCGGTGCAGATGTGCCAGCGACTTCCCGGTCCGCGCGTTGCAGGTCCGGCCGCAGCCCCGGCAGTGCAGCCGCCGCAGCCCGCTGGCCCGCCCCCGGGACATGAGGCCCGGCCGTCGACAGCGCGGGCAGACCCGCTTGGCCACCAGTCGCCCCTCCAGCGCCGCGACCACCTCGGTCGCCGCCGAGCGCCCATCGAGGATCGCCCGATCCCCGGCCCATTGCCCCGCCGCCAGATCGTCAATCGCCTCGAGCTACTTCCCGCAGGCCATGTCGTCCATGTCCACCCCCGCTTCCAGCGCGTTGATTCCACGCAATTATCGCATGCGCGCATAGGGATCGCGGACTGAGCCAAAAAAGCGCTGATCGCCACGGAGCGGGACCGGCGCGACGTGGCGTGGCGCCGGGCGCGCCGGATCCGCCATCGGGGCCGGGGCGATCCAGGGCGGCTGGTCCTCATCGATGCTCGACAGCAGCGCGGTCGAGGGGCCAGGACCAGCATGACGAAGCTGAGCGGCGGGGCACGGGCAGGCGGGCTTCTGCCGGGCAGGGCGCCGTTCCGCAGCGCCGGGACGCCGGGCTTCATCGCCGCCCTGCGCCACGAGCGGACCACCGCGCCCTGCGTGCAGGGCGGAGCGGAGGGCGGCGCGGCCTTCCGGGCGTGGGTCGGGCAGTCCCCCGCGCCGACGCCCGCCCCCGGCGACATCGTCGTCATGGACAGCCTCGCCAGCCACAAGGCCCCCGGCGTCCGTGCCGCGATCCGCCCCGCCAGGGTCCATCTTCTCTGCCTGCCGCCCTGCAGCCCCGGGCCGAGCCCCATCGGGCAGGTCTTCGCCAGGCCCGGGCACCTGCTCGGCAAGGCCGGGCAGCGCACCGCCCAGACGGTCGCCGCCTGCATCGGCAGCCTGCTCGACAGCTTTGCCCCCGGCGAGTGCGCAAAATGCCTGACGAACGCCGGCTACGCTTCGATCCAGGCTCATCCCGCTCTAAGGCAGCGTGAACGCGGCCGGGATGGAAAGCCGGTCCGTGGCCGGGGTTCACGGTTCTTCAACCTCTGGCATGGGATGCTGCCGGATGGTGGGAGAGGTGCGGCCGCAGGGATTGGCGGCGGCAGAGTCCCACGCCAGCAGGATTGCCGGAAGAGATGAAGATCTGGTGAACGGGTCGACGCCGGCGCCGGTCCTTGCCGACGGAACCGCGCCAGGCGCTGCGTGCGGCTGGCTCCTCTCTCCTGGTCGTGTGGCCGCGGCCGGAGCATCAGGCCCCGCTTCGCCTCGGCGCGGCAGCCAGCTGTGGAGTCGCAGGAGGTTGTCCGCGTTGAGGCCGAGGCGGCTGATGGGTGGATTGTCTCCCGGGCTGCCATGGGGTCTGTGCCAGTTATAGGCATGGAGCCAATGTGGCCGGGCGTCTGCGCGGCAGGCCGAGGACTGGCAGGCAAGGGCATAGGCCCGTTCGCGGAGCGCGGTCTGGATGAAGCGTTCCGCCTTGCCCTTGGTCCTCGGCGTGCAGGGCCGGGTCCTGGCATGGCGCAGGCCGAGGCGTTTGCAGGCTTTGCGGAAGGCCCTGGAGAGGTAGCAGGCTCCGTTGCCGGTCATCACCCGGTCGACGTCGATGCGGGGCCGCCCGTACGAGGCGACAGCCGCCTCCGGGAACGCCATCGCGCTCTCCTTGCGCTCGGACGATCGCGTGGCGGCGGTCGATGGCGATGGGCGACTTGTAGCCAAAGCCCGGGATGGCGCTGTCGATCTGCGGCTTGCCGTCGGCGGCCGGCCTGGCCTTCGAGAGCTTCACTGTCCAGCGCCTCCGCCGCGATCGGCGCCTCGCAAAAATCCCGAAGCGTGTTGGCGTCGAGGATACGTCGCCGGGACCGAGGCCGCAAAAGCGCATCCAGCTCGGCCGGTTGGCCACCAGGAGCCCGGTGTGCGCCAGCGACAGCCCGTGCATCGCTTGCAGCACCGGCATCCGGAACCTCGGCATCCGGTCGAAGGGCGGACGGCCGCCCCTCGACCGGTCCCGCGGCCCCTGCGCGGCGACGAGCTCCGCGCGAAACACCTCGAGATTCCCTGTGGCGGCGAGCTTCTCCAGCGGATCGCCCCGATCCGAGAGCTGCCGCAGCCGACGCTCGACATCCCGGAACACGGTCTGCCGACCCGCCATGACCGCCTCCCTCGTCCTCCCCGTCACGACGATGGAATAACGTCGCAGCGCGAGGCGCCAGCGGGTTTGCGGAGGCGTCCAGCTGCTTCAGGGCTTGCGGCTATGCTCCAGACCGATCGGATCCCGCTCTGAGCTGCAGCGCCAACGTGCCTTCTCGGCGTCGGGGATAGCAACGACAGGACTTGCCACCGCGCTTCTTTCCGCCATTGCCCTTGCCGTCGTCGTGGCTTCCCGCGCCCGAGTGAGCCCTTGCTTTGCTACAAATCGAGCCCGGCACCATATCGGCGCAGCCAGTCCTTTCTGGCCCGCCAACCCGAAAGCACCTTGTCGACCTCGTTCCAGAAGGCCGCCGAGTGGTCCCTGTGCCTCAGGTGGCAAAGCTCATGCACAACGACGTAGTCGATGACCGTCGAGGGCGCCATCATGATCTTCCAGTGGAAGTTGAGCCGCCCGCTCGGCCCGCAGGAAGCCCAGTGATAGCCCAGCTCACGCACCACCAGCTGTCCCGGCTCGACGCCGATCTTTTGCGCAAAGAGCGCTACTCTCTCCTCGAGCAGAGGCAGAGCGCGTGCCGTGTAGAAGTCCCGGAAGACCTTGCGCGCTCCAGGCTCGCCACCGTCGGCCATGACGCGCTCGTCGATCTCGAACCAGCCGTTCCGCAGCATCAGTGGGCGGCGTGCGCCGTCGACGAACCGCAGGCGGTAGTTCCGGCCAAGATAAAGGAAGCCCGATCCTTGAACGAATGGCCGGTGGCAACGCGCCGCGGCGAGCTCCTCCCGTTCCGCCAGCGCGCGATGGACCCAGGCGGCGTTCCCGCGCACGGTCGCGTCGATCGCCTCATCCGAGATCGTCTGCGGCGCCCGAACGACCACCTGACCGTCGCGCTCCACCACGATGTCGGCGGTCCGCCGGCGGCTGCGCACGACGCAAAACGCCAGGTCGTCGACCTGCCGCTTCATGTCCGTACCAGCTCGGCGTGGCGATTCTCGGCTAGCTTCGTCAGCTCGATCGCGATGCGCTCGCTCCTGTCCTCGACCTGCGCGATCCCGCAGGTCATCAGCTCGGTCTTGATCCCCGCCCGCATGCGACGGATCTCCTCGGGTTTTCGCCAGAACCCGGCGATGCGGATCGCCACGCGAACGAGGTCGAGGACGCGACCTGCCGTCTCGTCAACGCGACGCGCGTCCTCCTCCGTGAAGGGACCGCCGCCTGCGAGATCCGCGAGATTGTCGCGGAAGACGGCATGCTCACGGGTGCGTGGGTCGGGCTGCGGACCGGCCGCGCGGGAGAGCTCCTCGCGAAGCTCCGCGAACTGTTCCGCGAGCGTCTCCCAGTCCTCGCCGTGGCGGCGGATGAGAGCGTCGAGCTTCTCGCTCATGCGCTTGTAATAGGCGGGGTTCTCCTCGAAGCGGACCGTGCAGTGCTTGCGGATGGCGTGCTCCATCTCGCTCGCCCTGGCGCGGTCCTCGCCTTGCGCGTGCGCAGCGACACGGTCGAGGAAGCCTGGGTCGAGGAGCTCGACGGGCGGGATCGTGGGGTCGATGCCGAGATCGACGAGGTGTCTGTTGATCAGTGCCGTGACCTTGCCGCCGACGCCGGACAGATCGAGCGTTTCGTCCTTGTAGCGCTCCTTGGCCATACGCAGGAGGTAGCCGAAGCGCTTCGCCGGCCCGCGGAACGGGCGCGCATCAGCGCCGGGAAGGACGAGGTCCAGGCTCTGCAGGAACTTCTTCAGGTAGACCTCGAAATCCGCCCGTGGCTTTACCCTCTCGAGCGCGTCTACTGCCGCGTGGATCGTGCGGACCTCGTCCGCGGGTCCGAGATCGCCGTGCACGAACGCCTCGATCGCGTCGACCTTGACCTCCTGGAAGTGCTGGATAAGGCGTCGGTAGCGCTCCTCCAGGATCGGCAGCTCCGAGCCGACGCTCTTGAGCCCTTCCGCCAGATCCTCGGGATCGGCCGCCGCATAGATCGACAGCGCCTCGGCGAGGTGGTTGGCAAGCCCGATATAGTCGACGACGTAGCCACGCTGCTTGCCGGACGCCACGCGGTTGACGCGTGCGATCGCCTGCAAAAGCGTGTGCTCCTTCAGGCGCTTGTCGATGTACATGACCTGCTCGACCGGTGCGTCGAAGCCCGTGAGCAGCATGTCGCAGACAACGAGAAAGGCGATGCCTGTCGCCTCCTTCTCGTGATCCCCTGGCTCGAACGGTCTGCAGAAGTTGGTAACGGCGTTCCATCTTTGCGCCTCGCGCCGCGCCGCGGTGATGGCAGCCTCCTCGTTGGCGCCGTCGGAGGAGACGATGACGGCCACCTTCAAAAAGGCGATTAGCTCGATCAGGGCCTCGTCCCGCTCGGCCGCCGCGTGTTCGCGCGCAAGTCGTTCGGCCAGCGCCTCCCGTAGCGCCTTCTGGTAGCGGATCGCCGCACGCTTGGAATGGCAGACCACCTGCGCCTTGAAACCGTTCGGCAGGATCTGGTCGACATAGTGGGCGACGATGTCGCGGGCGATGGCGCCAATACGGCTTTCCGCCTCGAGGATGTCGCCGGTCGCCCCGTATTTCTTCTTGATCGCGAGAAGCTCTGCCTCGCTGCGATCCGCGAAAAGGTCCTCGAACTCGGCGTCGAAGGTGCCCGGGTTGCGCAGGCCGGCATGCGCGGTGCGGCCTTCGTAGAGGATCTGCACCGTGGTGCCGTCGGCGACCGAGTCCATGATCCGGTAGGTGTCGATATACTCGCCGAATCGCTTGACCGTGCGCCTGCCCTGGTGACGCCCGGTGATCAGCGGTGTGCCGGTGAAGGCGATACGGGCCGCGTTCGGAAAGGCCTCGAACAGGTTGTCGCCCATCGCGGCGCCCTGCGTTCGATGCGCCTCGTCGATCATCAGCAAGATGCGTTCCGACGGATTGACGGTCCCGAACGTCTCCGCCCCCGGCGGCGGCTCGTAGCGGCCGAGCGCCTCGGCAAGGCCGTCGTAGAGCGACTCGCGCGTTTCCAGGAACTTGTGCGTCATGACCATGTTCACGTCCGACGCCGGCGTCGAGAGCGCGGACCGCACCTGCTCGCGGCTTTCGACGACGTTGACGCGCCCGCCGATCAGCTTGGCCGTGCGGGTGAGCTGGTCCTCGAGGTCGGCGCGGTCGACGACGAGCACCAGCTTGATGTCGTTGAGGTCGCTCGAGGCGCGCAGCATGCGCCCCACGAATACCATGGTCAGCGACTTGCCGGAGCCTTGCGTATGCCAGACGACCCCGCTGCGATCGGCCGGCGTCGCCCCGCTGCGCAAGCGCGCCACGATCCTGCGGGCAGCGCGGTGCTGCTGGTAGCGCGCGACGATCTTGACCCGCTTGCCGTTCGGCAGGTCCATGAAGACGCTGCAGCTGCGCAGCAGGTCGAGCAGCGCATGCGGGTTGAGCAGACCCTGGACGAGCTGTTCCTGTGCGCGCACCACGCCCAGCGGCGCCTCGATCGTGGAATAACGCTCCGGCCAGATGCTTTTCCAGGCGTAGTAGTGCTCGGGCCCGGAGCTGATCGTGCCGGCGTCCGCGGATTCGCCACAGCTGCGCACAAGGAGCAGATTGGGGTAGAAAAGGCGCGGCTCGCCCTCGCGCAGGCCTGCGGCGCGGGTCTCCTCGCGGGCATCGCGATAGCGGGCGAGCTGGGTGAAGGCCTCGTGCATCGGGTCGGCGGCGGTGGCGCTGCCGGTCTTCGCCTCGATCACGACGAGCGGCAGGCCGTTCACGAACAGCACGATGTCGGGAATGATGAAAGGCCGGACCCGGCCGGGCGTGTGGACGCGGAACTGGTTGATGGCGTGGAAGCGGTTGCGCTCCGGATTGTCGAAGTCGATCAGCCGCACCGTCGGGTCCGCCTCGCCGGTCAGCTCGTTGTGGTCGACCTGCGCCTTGAGCAGGAGCTTTTGCACCGCCTCGTTCGCCTCGAGCAGCGAGCGTGCCGGGCGGCGGAAGATGTCGTCGAGGAGGCCCGCAAGCTGGCGCTCGGTCAGCCATTCCCGCCCGTCCGCGGTCAGATTGAGCGCTCGCGCCGCCTCCCGGAACACGCCCGGCAGGAAAACCTGCGCGAAGCTCTCCCGCAGGCTCGCCGCCGGATCCGCCGGCACGCCCTGGCCCTGGTCGAGGACCGTCCAGCCCAGGCTTTCCAGCTGGGTGAGGAGCGGGCGCTCGACATGGGCGTACTCGCTCATTCGGCGGCGATCCCGGGCTCGACCGCCGCGGCGGCGGGCGGGGTGAGAAGGTCGCGGAGGAGGCCGGTGCGCGCGCGCCGAAGCTTCCGAAGGTCTGCGCGTAGCTGCGAGATCAGGTTAGTGGCCACGTCATAACGCTCTGCCATGCGCTCCTGCTCGACGCGAGGAGGGACCGGGAGTTTCAGCGTCCGAAGGGTGGACGACTGGATTGCGTCCATGATGCCCCCTTGGCTTTCCTTTCGAAACCATGCTTTCACCCATGGCGCAAAATTCAGCTGCCAAGAAATCAACCGCGGGACTACGATTCCCGTGTCGAACGTCATCGTCCACAGATGCTTGGACGAAAGAAGCTCCCCATAGCCTTCAGGAATTACGCACGCACGACCCACGGTGCCCATGATCGTGATCACGACATCGCCCGGGAACGCACGATAGCGGAAAAGCTCGCTAGCCTTTGCTGGTGAAACAAAGCGCGAAAAAGTTGCTTCGAAATGCTCGACTTGGACATTGTCTATGCCAAGGAGAGGCACGCCCGCTTGGACGAGCTCATTTGCGCGTAATGCGCTCCCAAAGGGCCCGCTCCGCATCGGGCAGGCGACCTGCGCCAACAACTCTTCAAGAGCGATCACCTCCCACTCCCGCGGCAGCCACCCCAACGCCGTCTCGTGATATAGCTCC
Organism: Geminicoccaceae bacterium 1502E; assembly: GCA_033875255.1. Classification (GTDB taxonomy): domain Bacteria; phylum Pseudomonadota; class Alphaproteobacteria; order Geminicoccales; family Geminicoccaceae; genus Marinimicrococcus. The sequence continues at coordinate 54,661 of JAWZSN010000005.1, forward strand.
GGCGCATCCTCTCGCGGTGGGCGGAGGCGGCCGCTCTCGTCGACGCCACGGGTGAACAGGTCCTGCATCAGCCCGGCCCGCACCTGCTCCTGCTTGGCGATCAGGGCTTCGGTGTGGGTGATCTGGCTATCGACTCCATTCAACTGCTCCGCAGCGAGCTCGTCCGCGTGAGACGAGACTCGGATGGGTATAGGAAGCGACCTTAGATCGGCAGAACCAATCGCTAGGAAAGTTGAGCCCTGGCTCCTTGAATGCAGCCAGTTGATATATCGCTCGATAGCGAATGCAAGGTATCCGCTGCTCCGACGACGCCCTATGACTGCTGCGAGACCGCGGCCAATTCCATAGTCCCGATCAGCCAAGTTGAGCGTTCCGACCGGAGCGCGAACGCTGATGAGGATGCTACCCGCGGGCGCAACCCGTTGGGGTGGATCGACGAACAAGACCGGGGAAGGATGCCGAACGCCAAACTCCGCGCATCCCTGAAGAAACGGTAGACCTCGCTCTGTCTCATGCACGAAGGCGCTTTCAGGCGATTGCCCCATAACGACATCTGCCAATTTGCCTAGTGACTCGACTTCCCACTCACACATACCCCAACGCCCCCAGATACCCCTCCAGCTCCCGGGCGGCCGCGGCCCGTGCCGCCTCGATCTGTCGCAGCGTCGTCGCGTACTTGTCGTGCAGGCTCTCGATCGCGGCGATGCAGGCGCGGCGGTCGGCATCCAGGTAGCGGCGGTAGGCGGCGACGAGGAGGGTGTGGAAGCGCGCCATCAGCACGTCCCGCGCCGCCTCCGTGGTGATCTCCGCACGCGCCCTGGCGACCAGCTCGTCCTTCGTCCTTTCGGCCTGGCGCAGCTCGGCCTTGAGCCGTCTCGCCTCCTCCTCCAGCGCCGCGTGTCGTTCCAGCCTCGCCTCGGCGGTCGCGATCGCCGCGAGGAGGGGCCCGCCCTCGGCGACGAGACGGCGGACGGGGGCGAGGAAGAGCGCGTCGGCGTCGAGCCGCTCGGCGGTCGCGACGATCAGCCGGGCGCTCTCCAGATCGGGCCTGGTCTGTGTGCCGGCCAGCGTCAGGTCGGCCTGCCTGGCGCCTTTCCCCTTGAGCGCCGTCCGAAGGTCCCGGCTCGCCGCTTTGGCATCTTTATGGAGAGTTTTGAGGCGGCTGCGCAGGGTGCCCAGCGTCTCTTTGAGCTGCGCCACCTCCTCGCCCGGGAGAACGCCCGTGTCGTCCTCGTCCTCGAACTCCTCGGCATCAGCGGCGGCGAAGAGCCCACGCAGCTCCTCGAGCCGCGCCTCCCTGGCAGCGTTCTCCGCCATCAGCTCGGGGAACTGGCGCTCGAGGATCTCGTCAGCCGGGATCAGCTCCGCGCCCCAGCCGCTGGCGGCGATCGACTTGAAGTCGGCCTTGAGGTCGTCGACGTAGCGCGCCATGGCCCCGCGAACCTGGAACGGGTTGAGCAGTGTCGAGCCGACGAAGCGCTCGGCGATGTTCGCGATCAGCGCGCGACGCAGCGCATAGACATTGCCATTCCCGCCACTTCCGGGGGCGAGCGCCAGCACCTGCGGCGCGTTGTCGGCCCACCAGGCGTCGAGTTCCGCGAGGAAGGTGTTGTGCGCTGCGACGAGCGAGGGATCCTCGCGGACGAGCGATGCTATTGCGCGGCGCTCGGCGATCTCGGGCGCCAGGTCACAATAGTCGGGATCGCCCTGCCGCGCGGCGAACAGCCGCTCACGCAGGCCGGGATAGTTGGTCCAGAAGCGGGCGAGCGCGTCGATCTCCCGGGTCGGCACGCCGCCGTGGATGTGGGCGCGCACGTCGTGCGGCTCGGGCGGCGGGGCGTTGTCCACGTAGCGGCGGATGTTGCAGTTGTAGCCCTCGGCGACGATCTCCGCCTTGGGCACAAGGCGGGCATAGCCCGGCACCGTCTCGCGTCTGCGGCAGACCTCGACGATCTTCGCGATGTCCTCCGGTCGCAGATGGTTCTGCGCCTTGCCCTCCCGGTACTCCCGGTCGGCGTTGACGAACAGGATGTCCTCGCGCGTCCGGGCGCCCTCCTTGCTCATCACGAGGATGCAGGCGGGAATGCCCGTTCCGTAAAACAGGCTGGGCGGCAGGCCGATGACGGTGTCGAGATAGCCCCTGTCGACGAAGTGCTTGCGCGCCTCGCGCTCCTCGCCGCCGCGGAACAGCACGCCATGCGGCATCACGGTAGCCATCCGGCCGTCGCTCTTGAGCACGGCGAGCATGTGCTGGACGAACATCAGGTCCGCCTTCTTGCCCTTCTCGGGCATGAAGATCTCGAACCGCTCCGGTCGGTCCATCCCCTTGCGGATGTAGTTCTGGCTGAAGGGTGGATTCGCGAGCACGCGATCGAAGCGTGCGAGCTCGCCGTCCTCGCCCCGATGCTGCGGGGCACGGATCGTGTCCTCCTGCCGGATGTCGGCCGACTGGATGTCGTGCAGGATCATGTTCATCTTGCAGATGGACCAGGTGGTGCCGATCTTCTCCTGTCCGGCCAGAACAACGTCGCGGGGGTCGCCACCAGTGTCGTGGATGTAATCACGCGACTGGATGAGCATGCCGCCCGAGCCGACCGTAGGGTCATAGACCGACATGCCCGGCTGCGGGTCGACGATCTCGACCATAGTGCGTACCACCTCCGCCGGCGTGTAGAACTCGCCGGCCTTCTTGCCGGCGCTGTCGGCGAAATACTTGATCAGGTACTCGTAGGCCGCTCCGAGAAGGTCCGGAAACTCGAAGTTCTCGTCTTTGAGCGGGATCTTCTCGAACGCCTGGATGAAGTTGACCAGCGTGTCGTCATCGAGCGTGCGCTGCCCCACCTTCCTGTTGAAGTTGATGTGCTCGAGCACATCCTCCAGCGCGTCCTTGTTCTGGCGCTCAAGCTCGCCGAGCGCCCGGTTGAGGGCGCTTCCCACGTCCTTCTTGAGGTGCCGGATGGTTTGCCACCGCGAGACCGGTGGCACGTAGAAGGTATAGCGGTCCCGGTCTTCCGCCGCCGCCGTGATCCTGTCCTCGGCCATGCCCTTTTGCCGCAGACAGCGGACAATCCGCTCACGCTCCTGATCGAACAGGTCGCTGCAGCGCTTGAGGAACAGGACCCCGAAGATGAACTCCTTGTACTCCGACGGGTCCATGTTGCCGCGCAGCTCGTCGCAGGCCTTGAACAGGAGGGAGGTGAGCTGTGAGAGGGTGAGCTTCGGCATGGCGGTCGGTATTATTTCCCTGCTTTCAGTTTCGTAAAGGCTCACGGCTGACAAGCCCCTGAGAAATTGTGGTCGAACAGGAAGCCGTCGCACGGGGCGGAAGGTAGGCGCTCGTTGGATCGCGGCACAATCGGGAAAGCGTAGGCTCGGCGAGAAGGTTCTGCGTTAAGGGTTTGCGCGGCGACGACCGCTGCCTCTTCGGTTCTGCGTCCGGCGATGGCCGGCCGGCACAGAGCGTCGCCGCCGCGCCAGTGGTGCACGCTGCCCGGCTCATGTCCACCTCCGGCGTCGCCGAGCCTGCCGGGCAGCTTGTGGACCACACAGGCTGGCACCTCTTGCCGCCGACGAGAAGCGGCCCGGGGACCTGGTGGCGGCCGCCGGCAAGCCCGCCGCTTCGCACACAGTCGTGAGGACTGTCGAAGGCCCCGAGCTTGCGGGCTTGACGCCCAGGAAGCCATTGAAGGCACTGCTGCTCCAGGCCTTCTGCACCCTGCGCTCCGAGCGCCAGCCCATTGAGCAGGGGATCCGCAGGTGATCCCCGGCCGCCGCAACCGCAAGCGCCCGGTCAGGCGCGATCCCCGCGCCTGCCGCGAGGGCTGGCGCGTCGAGGGGCCTGAAGGACTTCCGTGGCGTCGCCACAAGCTACGACAAGCTCGCTGCCAAATTCCGGTCGGCCGTTGCCCTGGCGGCCGTTGCGGCGTTCTGGGCCTGGTCGAGGCCGGGTCCCGACCGCCTGCTAGCTGGTCAGTGCGCCGGGGGCAACTGGCCCTGGACGCAGACCGGCGGGTATCCGCTCCAGCGGATGAGATGGTCGGGCCCCGGTTGCCGGGCATGTGGCGCCGGCCGTCCTTCCACGACAATCGCGCGTACGACGCTCGCGACATCGTCACTTCAGTCGTCGCTCGGCACGATGCGGAAATGGCGGCTCCCGACGCGAGCCGACATGGAGATGCTGCTGTCTTGCTCCCGGCTTGAGGAAGCGTCGGCAGCACAGGAGGCTGGAGGTGGCCCGAGAAGGGGAGGCCGGACGCCATGGTCGGCTCATGATCGCGGCTGGCCGGGTGAGCTGTGACGACAGGCGCAGGCCAAGCGTCTGCGCAGCCGGTCGAAGGCGCCTGCCCCAGGAGGAGCCCCGCGAGATGCTCCCATGGTGCTCCCGCAATGATCTGCGGACCGAGCCCGAGGGAGCAACGTCATGCTCGTTTTTGAAGAATGGTCGGAGCGCCGGGATTTGAACCCGGGACCCCCAGTCCCCCAGACTGGTGCGCTACCAGGCTGCGCTACGCTCCGACGTGTGGGGCATGCCGGGCTGGCCGGCGCCGCGGACTATAGCGGGGTCGATTGGCCGGGGCAAGCGGGGGAAACTGGCGGGAAGGGCGGAATCAGCGGACCTGGTCGAGGAGGTCGCGAAGCTCCACCAGCTCCTCGCGCAGGCCCGTGAGGCGACGGCGGCTGTCGCCGGCGAGGCCGCGGGTGGCGGGGGAGGGGTGGACGGTGACCCGGGGCGTGGGGCCGACCGGCTCCTCGCCGGCGCCGGGGCGGATCTTGCGGGCGCGCAGATGTTTTTGCGCACCCTTGATGGTGTAGCCCTCGTCATAGAGCAGGGCGCGAATCTGGCGCAGCACCTCGACGTCCTCGGGGCGGTAGTAGCGCCGCCCGCCGCCGCGCTTGAGGGGCCGGACCTGCGGAAAGCGGCTTTCCCAGAAGCGCAGCACGTGCTGCGCCACGCCGAGCTCGTCGGCAACCTCGCTGATGGTGCGAAAGGCGGTCTGCGACTTGGCGGCGCGCTGCGCCGCCTGCTGCCCGGTGCCGTCCTTCAGGGAGGCGTCGTCGGCCTCGCTCACGGCTCACCCGCCCCGTCGCCGTTGATGCGGTCCTTGAGGACCTGGGAGGCGCGGAACACCAGCACCCGGCGCGGCAGGATCGGCACCTCCTCGCCGGTCTTGGGGTTCCGGCCCACCCGCTCGCCCTTCTCGCGCACCGCAAAGGTCCCGAAGGAGGAGATCTTGACCGTGCCGTCGGCCAGCAGGGAGTGCGAGATCTCGTCGAGAATGGCGTCGACCAGCGCCGAGGATTCGGTGCGCGAGAGGCCAACCTCCTGGTACACGGCTTCCGCAAGCCGGGCCCGTGTTACCGTGTCACCAGCCACCGGCACCTCTCCCCTGGTTGCGCGCTTCAAAAAAAAGCTAACGGTAACAAGGAGTTTCCGTCAATAGAGGGCAGCACCCCTACCAACGGACGAGGGCAGCGCCCCAGGCGAATCCGCCGCCCAGGGCGTTCATGAGCACCAGCTGGCCCTCGCGCAGCCTGCCGTCCGCCTGGGCCGCATCGAGCGCCAGCGGTATCGAGGCGGCCGACGTGTTGGCATGCCGGTCGACGGTCGTCACCACACGCTCGCCGGCAATGCCGAGGCGTTGGCCGACCGCATCGATGATCCGCAGATTGGCCTGGTGCGGCACCAGCAGATCAACGGCGCCGATGCCGAGATCGGCGGCCGCCAGCACCTCCTGGGCGCAGGATGCGAGCCGGGTCACGGCGTGGCGGAAGACCTCGCGGCCGTTCATCCGCAGATGGCCGGTGGTGCCGGTCGAGGACGGGCCGCCGTCGACATAGAGGCTCTCGTACTGGCGGCCATCGGCGCCGAGGCGGGTGGCCAGCACGCCGCGCTCGGCGGGCCCGCCGCGGCGCTCCTCGGCCCGCAGCACGATCGCCCCGGCACCGTCGCCAAACAGCACGCAGGTCGAGCGGTCGGACCAGTCGAGCAGCCGCGAGAAGGTCTCGGCACCGATCAGCAGCACCCGCCGGGCCTGGCCGGCGCGAATGAAATTGTCCGCCGTGGCCAGGCCGTAGGCGAAGCCGGCGCACACTGCCTGAAGGTCGAAGGCAGTGGCCTGACCCATGCCGAGCTTGCGCTGGACCGCCGTGGCGGTCGCCGGGAAGGTGTTGTCGGGAGTCGAGGTGGCGACCAGCAGAAGGTCGATCTCCGACGCGTCCATGCCGGCACGCTCGAGCGCGTTCCTCGCCGCCGCCGTCGCGAGATCGGAGGTCATCTCGCCCTCGGCGGCGATGTGCCGCTGGCGGATGCCGGTGCGCTCGCGGATCCACGCATCCGACGTGTCGACGGTCTGCGCCAGCTCGTCGTTGCTCACCACATGCGCCGGCAGGTACGCGCCGACGCCGCAAACCACGGATCTGTACATGTTCCTCTACGACGCAGCCGCCTCGGACGCCGTTACCTGGGCGGAGGGTTCGAGCGCCGCCTGCACGGCGCCCATCTCTTCGATGATCCGGCGGTTCGCGTCCTGCCGGACCAGGTTGGCGGCGACCCGTATGGCCGCCGAGAAGCCGAGGGCGTCGGTGCCGCCGTGGCTTTTCACCACCACGCCGTTGACGCCAAGGAACATCGCGCCGTTGTAGCGCCGCGGATCGAAACGCTGGCGCAGGCGCTGCAACGCCGGGCGGGCGAGCAGATAGGCGAGCTTGCTCATAAGGCTGCTGCGGAAGGCGTCCTTGAGGGCCTGGGCAAAGAGGCCCACCGTGCCTTCGGCGACCTTGAGGGCGACATTGCCGGTGAACCCGTCAGTGACCACGACGTCGACCGAGCCGGCAGCGATGTCGTTGCCCTCGACGAAGCCGGCAAAGCCGATCTGCAGCGGGCTGTCGCGCAGCATTGTCGCCGCTTTGCGCACCACCTCGTCGCCCTTGACCTCCTCGACGCCGACATTGAGCAGGCCGACGGTGGGCTTGGCGATATCGTGCAAGGTGCGCGCCACCACCTCGCCCATGACAGCGAACTGGAACAGATGATCGGCGTCGCAGTCGACGTTGGCGCCCAGATCGAGAATGATTACCGGCTTGCGCCGGGTCGGCATGGCCGTCGCCAAGGCGGGTCGGTCGATGCCCGGCAGCGTCTTGAGCACGAACATCGCCATCGCCAGCAGCGCGCCAGTGTTGCCGGCCGAGACGGCGGCGGCTGCCTGGCCGTCCTTCACCGCGTTGATGGCAAGGCGCATCGAGCTGTTGCGGCCCTGGCGCAGGGCGGCAGAGGGCCGTGCGTCGCCGGCTACGAAGTCGGCGGTGTGGCAAAGCTCGCAGGCCTTCGCCAGATCGGGGCGGCCGTCCAATAGCGGGCGCAGCCGCGCCGCGTCGCCGAACAGCAAGAAGCGCAGGTCGGGCGTGTCGCGGAGCGCCAGGGCCGCGCCCTCGACAACGATCTCCGGCGCGTGGTCGCCGCCCATCCCGTCCAGCGCTATCGTCACGCTCATGGCCGGCCGGCTCCGCGCCGGCCGCCGCTGCGGCCCGTCAGCATGGGAAGATCCGCCTTGTCGCCTGCCTGCATGGTTCGCGACCGGCCGTTCAGTTAACGCGGCTCTTGAGCCGCCCGAGCGCCGCGAACGGCCCCTCGTCCTTCTCCTCGAGCCCCGCCGTTCCCTCTGCTGCAGCGCCGGGGGCGCGGGGATGCGGATCGAGACCGACCGCCAGCTCCTCGACCGCCAGCTCGCCCAGATCGAGCAGGCCGCCCTCGAGCGGCTCGGGCATGTCGCCCTCGGCGTCGAGCACCAGCTCCTCCGCGACCTCCTCGGGCTCGGTGGTGAACAGGCGCTCGAACGCGTCTGCCGTACGGTTGGTGAAGGGCTCGAGGGTGACGACGCAGACCTGGTCGAGCACCGCCTCGAACCGGCCGGTCACCGCGATCACCTTGCGGCCGCCGCGAAACTCGATGCGGCCATGCGCCCGCAGCTCGTGCAGCGCCGGCAGCTCGAGGCGCGTCGCCAACGCCTGCCGCTCGCTCGCGTTCGCCTCGATGGCAAAGCTCTCGCCTTCGGCGGCGAGGCGATCGAGGGCGAAGGTTCTGGAAAACTCGTTCTGTACCAACCGGCCTCCGGGGGACTGAGGCAGGCCTGCGCACAAAGGCGTCGCGACGCTGCCAATGGCCGTGCAAAACCGGGCCCTGCCCGCAAAAACAAGCCGGACTCGCTGCAAAGTGGCTGCGCAGCCTAGGCGGGTGGCGCTGGACGGTCAATCGCTTTCACGCCGCCGCTAGACTCGCTCGCGGGCCGATCGCCGCAGGCGTCAGGGTCGGACTGGCGGCAGCTCGCCGCGCAGCAGACCTGCATTCTCGAAGGCGTCGAGTGCCCGCGACCAGCCCAGGAGCTGCGCGCTCAGCGCTGCCACCTGCTCGGGCGCCGGCTCCTCGCCGGTGACGTAGAGGTTGCGCAGCAGGACTGGCGTGATGGCCGCACCGTCGCCTCGCGCCAGTGGCTCGTCGAGTGCCTGGGCGCGGTGCAGGAAGCCAGCCGCCATCTTCTTGACGTACTTGCCCACCGAAAGATCGCCCACGCCGAGCTCGCGCAGGCCGCGGTCCATGTCGGCGAACATCAGGTCGAACAGCTCCTGCGCGATCTCCGGTCCGTCCGGCAGCGTGCGCAGGCGGCGCATCACGAGCACTGCGTGCAGGCCGATCATCTCGAAGCGACCGTCGCTGGTGTCGGGCACGCCGAGCTCGGCGTAGAAATGCGGGCTGCGGGCTTCGCCCACCAGCCGATTGTACAGCTCTGCGGCAAGCTCGCGCCGGGCGCGCCGCTCGGCGCCGGCCTGGCGGGTTCGCCGCCACCAGCCGGAGAGTCCGCGCGCTTGTTGTGGTTCCTGCATCTGTGTTACCCGTTCGTCGCTGCAATCTGCCGAAGAACGACGGAGCTCTGGGGCATGACCGCGAAGGACCGCCGCTATCGTGGCCTGTACGCGGCGGTGGCGCTTTGCGTGACCGTCGGAGCGTGCTCGCCCACCGTGAAGAATCACGGCTACCGGATCGACGAGACCCGGCTAGCGCAGATCACGCCCGGCGTCACCAGCCGCGAGGAGGTCAGGCGGCTTTTGGGCTCGCCCTCGGCCGCCGGGACGTTCGAGGACGACCGCTGGTACTATATCAGCCAGAAGACCGAGCGGATGAGCTTCTATCAGGCCGAGCTCGTGGCCCAGGACGTGGTGGGCATCACCTTCGACGAGCGCGGAATCGTCGCGGGCATCGAGCAGCGCGGTCTCGAGGACGCCCAGGCAGTGGAGCCCAGCGACGATACGACACGCACCCTGGGCAACGATCTCACCGTGCTGCAGCAGCTCTTGGGCAATGTCGGCCGCTTCAATACGGGCCCGCGCACACCCACGGCACCTCGCTAGCTGAAGGAGACGACGGGGCGTCGGGCATCAGGCGGCGCCGCCGCCGTGCCGTCGCCATCGAGCGACGAGAAAGGGCCGACGGATCGCCGCCGGCCCTTCGTTCTTGCGCGCGCCCGGCGCTCAGTGGGCGGCGAGGGCCGCTAGGATCAGCAGCGCCACGATGTTGGTGATCTTGATCATCGGGTTGATGGCGGGGCCGGCGGTGTCCTTGTAGGGATCGCCCACCGTGTCGCCGGTGACCGCGGCCTTGTGGGCGTCCGAGCCTTTGCCGCCGTGCTGGCCCTCCTCGATGAGCTTCTTGGCGTTGTCCCAGGCGCCGCCGCCCGAGGTCATCGAGATGGCGACGAAGATGCCGGTGACGATGGTGCCCAGCAACAGGGCGCCCAGGGTGGTGAAGGCGGCGGCCTGGCCGGCCATCCAGTAGATCGCGAAATAGACCACGATGGGCGCCAGCACCGGCAGCAGCGAGGGCAGGATCATCTCGCGGATGCCGGCCTTGGTAAGAATGTCGACGGCGCGGCCATAGTCCGGCTTGGCCGTGCCCGCCATGATGCCGCTGTTGTCGCGGAACTGGCGGCGCACCTCCTCGACGATGGCGCCGGCGGCACGGCCGACCGCCTGCATCCCGAGCGCCCCGAAGAGATAGGGCATCATCCCGCCCAGGAAGAGGCCGATCACGACATAGGGATCGGAGAGGGTGAAATCGGTCCGCAGATCGGGAAAGTAGTGCTTGAGATCCTGGACGTAGGCCGCGAACAGGACGATGGCGGCCAGGCCCGCCGAGCCGATGGCGTAGCCCTTGGTCACGGCCTTGGTGGTGTTGCCGACCGCATCGAGCGCGTCGGTGTGCACCCGCACCTCGGCAGGCATACCGGCCATCTCGGCGATGCCACCGGCATTGTCGGTGACCGGCCCGTAGGCGTCGAGAGAGACCACGAGGCCGGTCAGGGCCAGCATGGTGGTGGCGGCCACCGCGATTCCATAGAGTCCGGCGCTCAGATAGGCGCCCAGGATTCCGCCGCAGATCACCAGCACCGGCAGGGCGGTCGCCTCCATGGAGACGGCGAGGCCCTGGATGACGTTGGTGCCGTGGCCGGTGGTCGAGGCGCGGGCGATGGAGCGGACCGGCTTGTGATGGGTGGAGGTGTAGTAGTCGGTGATCCACATCAAGAGGCCGGTCACCGCGAGACCCACCAGCGTGCAGTAGAACACCTGCCGCCCGCCGAAGCTCTTGATCACGGTCTCGCCCAGCCTGGCCTCGAACCCCTCGCTGCCGAAGCCGAGCAGGAGCCAGGTGAAGGGGATCAGCAGCACGGCGGAGATCCCGGCCGCGCCCCAAAAGCCCTTGTAGAGGGCGGCCATGATACTGTTGCCAGGGCCGAGCTTCACCAGGAAGGTGCCGGCGATCGAGGCCAGCAGGCAGATGCCGCCCACCATCAGCGGGTAGAGCATCAGCGTGGCGGCCTGGGCGCCGGAGAAGAAGATGGCGCCCAGCAGCATCGTCGCCACCACGGTGACCGCGTAGGTCTCGAAGAGGTCGGCCGCCATGCCGGCGCAGTCGCCGACATTGTCGCCGACATTATCGGCGATCACCGCCGGGTTGCGCGGGTCGTCCTCGGGGATGCCGGCCTCGACCTTACCGACCAGGTCGGCGCCGACATCGGCGCCCTTGGTGAAGATGCCGCCGCCGAGCCGCGCGAAGATCGAGATCAGCGAGGCGCCGAAGGAGAGGCCCAGCAGCGCCTCCAATATATGGCGCAGGCCCGCCTCGTCGCTGCCGAACGATAGATAGAGAATGCCGTAATAGCCGCTGACGCCGAGAAGGCCCAGGGCTACCACCAGCAGCCCCGTGATGGCGCCAGCCTTGAAGGCCACATCGAGCCCGCCGGCAAGGCCGCTGTCGGCGGCGGCCTGGGCCGTCCGCACATTGGCCTGCACCGAGATGTTCATGCCGATATAGCCGGTGGCTGCCGAGAGGCAGGCGCCGATCAGATAGCCGATGCCCACCGCCACCCCGAGCAGCCAGGTCAGCAGCAGGAAGATGACGGCGCCGACGGCGGCGATCGTCAGATACTGGCGGTTGAGGTAGGCGCGCGCCCCCTCCTGGATGGCCGCCGCGATGCCCTGCATCGTCTCGTTGCCGGCCGGCATCGCCAGCACCTGGCGTCGCGTGTAGAGGCCGAACGCGACGCCCGCGGCGCCGCAGCCTACTACAAGGACATAGACGACCCACTCCAATACAGTCATCAGCCCTTTTTCCCCGATCGTGCGACAAGTAACGGGCGTGGATGGTCGGCGACCCGCCGTGCCGCTTGTTATGTCTGTCGAAGAAGCGCCGACGCCGCTTATGGATGGCGCCCCATTCCCCTGTACCGGGAGCCTGTGCACCTGTCCATGCCCGGTTGAGCGGCTACCGGCCTGCATCAGCCTCTGAGGCGCGCCACCGCTTCCACCTCGATCAGGCACTCCTCGCAGGCCAGTCGGTCGACTACCACAAGCGAGTTGGGCGGGAAGACGCCATCGGGGTAGAGCGCCGGGAACAGGCTCTCGCGACGGGCGCGGAAACGCGCGATGTCCTGCGAGTGGACCAGGTAGGTCGTGAGCTTCACGACGTCGGTGAAATCACAGCCGATGCCCTCGAGAATGAGACCGATATTGGCGAAGACCCGGTCGAACTGCTGGTCGAAGTCGCCGGCGTGAACGACCTCGCCGCCCTCGCCGACGGCGAGCTGGCCGGCGAGGAAGCACAGACTGCCCGGGGCGGCGATGCCGACATTGCTGTACTGGCCGATCGTCGGATGGGCGCCGACCGGGTCGAGATAGCGAACGCGCTCCTGCATGCCCTTCTCCGCTGGACCATTCCGTCCGTTCTGCGATAGCGGAGCGCCGCCATACCCGAAAACAGCTCCAAGGGCGTAGTCCGCTCCGCTTGCGGGGCGAGGCCGGCCCGCGTCCGACCGCCGGCCGGCATGAGGGGGGCATTCCCAATAGTCACGGGCCGGATCATGAAACGCTATCTCTTTGCCCTGCCGCTCGCGCTTGGCCTGCTCGCCACCCTTGCGGCCGTGACGGCCCAGGAGCCTTCGCTCGAAGGCCAGGTCACCCATGTGCGTGACGGCGACACTATCGAGATCGGCCGCGTCGCCATCCGCCTGCGCGGCGTGGCGGCGCCGGAGCGTGGCGAGCCGCTGGGCCGGCGTGCCACCGCGCGCATGAAGGAGCTGGCGCTGGGCAGCCGGGTGACTTGCGAGCCCGACGGCAGCCGAAGCTACGACCGCATCGTCGCCGTATGTTACCTGGGCGGGGTCGATGTCGGCGAGGTCCTGATACGCGAGGGTCTCGCCCGCGACTGCCCGCGCTTTTCCCGGGGCCGCTACGGGCAGGCCGAGGAGGCCGCGGCAGCGGCCGGGGCGCAGATCCGCAAACAGTACCGGCTGCCGGGCTATTGCCGGGCGCGCTAGGGCCAACCCACCCGGATCCGGTTTCCTTGCGCGTGAAACCGGGTGCCGAAGCGGCGGCTCGCCTTCCCGAGGGTCCGGGCGAGCCATGCCGTGTCTGCAGCACTCGCCGCGTTCAGCCGGAACCGGCGGATCTGCATCACCTCGAGGTCCAGCGCGGCAAGGCGCGGCGGCCGGCCGGCCAGCGTGGCGAGATGGAGCACCGCCAGATCGTCGCGCCAGGCTTCGTAGCCGCCGATTCCCTCATAGTCGTTGAGCAGATCGCCACAGCCGTGCAGCACCAGCCGGCCGCGATGCACCTGGATCGCCCTGGCGTGGTGGGAGGAGTGGCCGTGGACGAGATCCACGCCCGCCTCCTCCACCAGCCACTGGCCGAAGGCGAGCTCGTCCTGGCCGAGCTCGAAGCCCCAGTTGCCGCCCCAGTGCAGGGAGATCACCACCAGATCGCCGGGCCGGCGCGCGGCGGCAACGGCCTCCGCCACCGTCCGCAGACTGGCCGGGGAGAGGTCGGGCAGGCGGGCCACGCCGGGCCTGCCGGGGCCGGCTGCCCAGTCCGGCGGGATGCCGCTGGAAGCGGTGCCGAAGGCGAATACCAGAACCCGGCCTCGCCCCGCGAGATCGAGGACCGCCGGTGCTCTCGCCTGGCCTGCGCAGCTTCCCGCACCGGCGGTTCGCAGGCCGGCGGCGCGCAGCGTGTCCAGGGTCTCGCGCAGACCGACCCGGCCCCAGTCGAGCACGTGATTGTTGGCCAGCGTGCAGCAGTCGAGGCGGGCGGCGGCGAGGCAGGCGATATTGGCGGGGTCCATCCGGTAGTGGATGCCCTTGGCAGCCGGTTGCTCGGCGGTGGTGACGGCTGTCTCGAGATTGACGATCCGCACATCGGGCCGCAGCCGCGCCAGCGCCGCGAGCGCGTCGCCCCACACATAGCTCGGCGCTACCCGCCGGGGGATCGGGCCGCTGGCCCGCTCGGCGAGCAGCAGATAGGCCTCGGCCGAGGCCACGTGGGCCTCGAAGAGATGCGGCTTCGAGGGGTGCGGCAGGATCTGGTCGATCCCCCGTCCCGTCATCACGTCGCCGCCGAGAAAAAGGCGGATCGCGTCGTCCATCGTCCTCCACCGCGCGGAACGGCCGGCCAGTGTGCGCCTGGCGGCGGCCGGGTGGCAACGTGGAGACCCTCGCCGGCAGGATCGCGGGGACGGTTGAAGAGGTGCTGAAGGCGTGGGCGCCGGTGCGGGTCCGTGACGGCAGCGTCGTGCAAGGCGCTGCGCTCGGCTCATCTTCCAGCCGATCACGAAGCGTTCTCGGGGCGGCCGCCCACATGCGGCGCTTGCGTCGGGGAGCTGCACGGGTGCAGGAAGCAGCTGGACACCTTGTCGCACAGCCGCCCTGGAGGCCGCCCGATGGCCCACCGTCACTTCCCCGCTCTACTGCTTGCGCTGGTCGCAGCTCCCGCCGCCCTACCGGCTCTGGCGCAGGACGCCGCATCGCCCATGCCGGTCAAGGTCGTGGTGGTCACCATGTTCGAGATCGGCCAGGACACCGGCGATCGGCCAGGCGAGTTCCAGAACTGGGTCGAGCGTCTGCCGCTCGACGAGCCGGTGGCCTTTCCGCAGGGCTATCGCGACCTCCGCCTCAACCGCGAGAAGGGCGTGCTGGGCATGGTCACAGGCATCGGCACGGCGCGTGCCGCCTCCTCGGTCATGGCGCTGGGCATGGACCCCCGCTTCGATCTCAGCAAGGCCTACTGGGTGGTCGCAGGCATCGCCGGCGCCGATCCCGAGGACATGTCGCTGGGGTCGGCGGCCTGGGCGGAATGGGTGATCGACGGCGATCTCTCGCATGAGATCGACCCGCGCGAGGCGCCCGGGGACTGGCCCACCGGTTACACGCCGCTGCGCCACGCCGAGCCCTATGCGAAGCCGGTGCCGGAGAACGACGAGGGGGCACGCTACCGCCTCGACCCGGCGCTGGTGAGCTGGGCCTATGAGCTCACCAGGGATACCGAGCTGCAGGACGCCGATGCGCTCAGCGAGCTGCGCCAGCGCTACGTGAACCATCCCGAGGCGCAAAAGCCTCCCATGGTCATCAAGGGCGACAATCTCGCCGCCAGCACCTTCTGGCACGGCAAGCTCCTGAACGACTGGGCCAACGACTGGGTCGAGTACTGGAGCGAAGGCCAGGGTAACTTCGTCACCACCGCCATGGAGGACACCGGCACGCTGCAGTCGCTCACCTTCCTCGACAAGGCCGGGCGGGTCGATCGCGACCGCGTGCTGGTGCTGCGCACCGCCAGCAACTACTCGATGCAGCACGAGGGCATCACCGCGGCCGAAAGCCTTTCGGGCGAGAAGAAGGGCGGCTATTCGGCCTTCATCCCGTCCCTCGACGCCGCGTATCGCGTGGGCAGCAAGGTGGTGCTGGAGCTGGCCGGCAACTGGGACCGCTACGCCGACACGCTACCCGGCGAGCGGTGAGGCGCGGGCCATGACCGCCGGGCTGGAGCTGGAGGACTGGGTCGAGCGCCAGTGCCGGCGCTCGGCGGGCTTCATGGCGAAAAGCGTCTCGGCGGTCGGGCTCAGGAAGGAGCGGCCCGGCCTCGGGCAGGTGATGGTGCCGGCGCGGGGCTCGGTGCTGGCCTCGCCGGTGCCGGCCGCCTGGGATCCCGAGCCCGACTATTTCTTCCACTGGCTGCGCGACTCGGCGCTGGTGATGGATGCCGCCAGCGAGCTGATCCGCGGCAGTGCGGATGACGGTGAGCGCACCGCCTGGCAGGAGCGCTGGCGCGACTTCGTGGCCTTCAGTCTGCGCCTCGACCGGTTGAGCGGCCGGCGGCTGGTGACGGGCGTCAATCTCGAGCGCCGGGTCAAGCCGGCGATGCGGCCCCATTTTCGCGGTACCGCCGAGCTGGCCGCGATCGAGGGCGATCGGCTGCGCGGCGAGGTCCGCTTCAATCCCGACGGCACGCTCGACCTCCTGCGCTGGACCCGTCCCCAGCACGATGGTCCTGCGCTCAGGGCGCTGGCCCTGCTGCGCCATGCACCCCTGTGCGTCGGCGACGCGGAGCGCGACGCGCTGGCCGGCCTGCTGCGCGCCGATCTCACCTATGTGGCGCGGCATGCAGGCGAGCCCTGCGCCGGCCCCTGGGAGGAAGAGAGCGGGCGCCACTATTATACCGAGGTCGTGGAGGCCGCCGCGCTGCTGGCGGGCGCTGTCTGGGCAGAGGCAGGAGGGGACGCGGCGCTGGCCCGGACATGCCGCGAGGCGGGTCTGCGGTCCGAGGCAGGCCTCGACGATTTCGTCAGTGGCGACATGCTGGCGGCACGGGCAGGAGAGGGGTCCGGGGCGGCCCTCGACAGCGCGGTTATCCTGGGCGTGCTGCATGCCGGGCGGCGGGATTCGCGGCACGGGCTGGCAGACCCGCGGCTCCTCGCGACGCTGGACCGGTTGTGCGACCACTTCGCCGCAGCCTACCCGCTCAACCGGGCGCATCCCGAGGAGGCGCCGGCGCTCGGGCGCTACCCGGACGATGGCTATTTCGGCGGTGGGCCCTGGTTCGTGACGACGCTCGCCGCCGCCGAGCTCCACTACCGGCGGGCCAGCCTCGCGGGTGCGGACGGCGCGGCTGATCTGGCCCGGGGCGATGCCTTCATGGCCACGGTGCGCCGCCTCGTGCCGGAGGACGGGTCCCTCTCCGAGCAGGCCGATGCCGAGACCGGCGCTCCGGTCTCGGCGCGGCACCTGGCCTGGAGCTACGCCGCCTTCGTCACCGCCGCGGCGGCGCGGCGGCGGGCCGTGGACTTTTAGGCGACCGGCTGAGCGCGCTCGAAACCCAGTCGCGCGAGGCCCTCGTGGATCTCGGGCGCCTGCATGAAGAGCCGCCACATGAGGCCGCTGCGGAAATTCTCGATCATCACCACGATGGGACCCTGGTCGATCGCCAGATGGGTGCGGGCATACCAGTCGTGGCTGGCGGAAAAACCGTCGGTAAAGCCGTAGTCGCGCCAGATCCGCTCGCCGAGCTTGCCGTGGAAGTGGCGGATTGCGCGCATTGCCTCCTCGGGCAGATAGGGCAGGGAGGCGACCGCCGCGGTAGGCGAGATCACGCCGGTGTCCTCGTGCGGGGCGTGCGCCACATAGCCCGCATGGTCATCGCTGGCGGTGAGGCCCCAGCAGTCGGGCCCGTAGCCCGCGAAACCCTTGGGGTTGGCCACGCAATAATCGTGGTTGATCCGCGTGTGGCGGACGTTCTGCTCCCAGTAGTCGGCATAGCGGTCACGCAGGCCGCGCGGGTCGAGGCCCATGAAGGAATAGTGGGCGAAGAACAGCGGGCCACCGAGATCGGGGCCGAGCGGCAGCCTCGTGCCGAAGAACTCGCGGCCGTTGACGAACTCGCGGCCATTGGCCCAGCCGCGGTGGTAGACCTCGGGATCGATGGGAAAGGTGGGCGAGGCGGCGGCCAGCAGGTAGGTGATCAGGCACTCGTTCCAGCCGCGGATCTCGTGACCCATCGCCCAGCCGTGGTTGGGGCTCCAATGCCAATAGAGCAGCTCGCGGCCGCCGCGCGTGTGCCAGTTCCATTCGGCCTCGAGCCAGAGCTGCTGGACAGTGCCCCGGAGTGCCCGCTCCCCGGCGCTGTCGCCATCGAAATAGTGGCGTGCGCAGAGCAGCCCGGCAATCAGCAGCGAGGTCTCGACGATGTCGGCACCGTCGTCCTTGCGGCTGAAGCGGATGGTCCTGCCGGTGCCGCCATGCATGAAGTGCGGGAAGATGCCGTGATAGTGGTCGGCCGCCGCCAGAAAGCCGGCGATCGTGCGGACCCGGGCCAGCGCCTCGGCACGGGTGACCCAGCCGCGCTCGGCCGCGACGATGATCGCCATCACCGCAAAGCCGGTGCCGCCGATGGTGCAGACATCATCGCCCCGGGCGTCATCGGGGTCGTGGCGGTCGCGTGCCAGCCCGCTCACCGGGTGGCCGAACTCCCAGAAATAGCGGAACGTCTGGCGCTGGACGGTCTCGAGCAGCGCCTCGTCGGCGGGCGAAGGGCTGGTCATGGGCGGTTTGCGCTCCCTGGCATCAGGCCGACGGTGTTGCTGGCTGGAGAACCGGCTCGACCTCGTGATTGAGGCGGTGCAGGCGGATCGTGCGGTCGAAGAAGGACCCGGCGCGGCCCGCCCGGCGGCCGACCGCCATCACCGCCGTGTCGACCAGCTCCTGCTCGAAGATCGAGAGCATCAAAAGGAGATGCTCCTCGTCGAGCGCGCTCGCCGCGTCGTCGAGGATCACCCAGCGTGGCGCGTGCAGCAGCAGGCGGGCGAAGGCAAGACGCTGACGCTCGTCCAGCGACAGGCTGCGATCCCACCTTTCCTCGCGGTCCAGCGCGGGTATCAGCGCCGCCAGGTCGACCCGCTCGAGGGCGGCGCGCACCTCCTCCTCGCTGTAGGCGTCGGGAGGGGCCGGATACGTGACGGTGCCGCGCAGCGCGCCCAGCGGCAGATAGGGGCGCTGCGGCATGAACATCATGCCCTCGCGCGGCGGCAGGGAGATGGTGCCGCTGCCGCAGGGCCACAAGCCGGCCAGGGCGCGAAACAGCATGCTCTTGCCGGAGCCGGGCTCACCGGCCACCAGGACGCGCTCGCCCGGCTGCAGCTCGAAGCGACGGTCGTCCAACGTGGCACGGCCGTCGGTGAGGCGGATGCTGAGATTGCCCAGCCCGAGCTTGCCCTCCGGATGGTCGGCATAGGCGATCCGCTCGCCGTCCTCGTCGAGGGATTCCAGCATGAGCAGGGCATTGCGGAAGCTCACCACGCGCAGCAGCGTGGCCCGCCAGTCGGCGATCCGCGAGAAATTGTCGACATACCAGCGCAGCGCCTGCTGCACCTGGTAGAAGGCGTTGACCACCATCATGAGCGCGCCGAAGGACAGGCTGCCGCCGAAATAGCCCGGCGCCGCCACGAGGATCGGCACGACGATGGCTAGCCATCCATAGCCCGAGGTGACCCAGGTCAGGCGGGCCAGCTTGTTGGCGAGCTCGCGCATAATCCCGATCACCCGCCCGACCACGCGGTCGAGCACGCGGCGCTCCTCCGGCTCGCCGGCATAGAGCGCTATGGCCTCCGCACTCTCGCTCAGCCGCACCAGCGAGAAGCGCAGCTCGGCCTCGCGGCCATAGCGTTCGGCGTTGAGAGGGATGAGCGGTCTGCCGACCAGCCAGGCGGCCCAGGTGCCGGCCAGCGCATAGCCGAGCGCGCACCAGACGAGATAGCCGGGAATGACCAGGGTGCCGCTCGCGGTGTTGAACACGACCTGCTCGGAGAGCAGCCACAGCACGCCCACAAAGCTCGCCAGCAGCAGCGAGGCCTGCAGCAGCCCCACGCCCAGCTCGGCTGAAAGCTCGGTCAGGTGGCGCGCATCTTCCTGCATGCGCTGGTCGGGATTGACGCCGAACTCGCCGGCCAGCGCCAGCCGGTAGGCCCGCTTGGGCACCAGCCATTCGTCGAGAAGATCGTTGATGAGCCAGGCGCGCAGCCTGACCTTGAGCATCTCCTGCAGCCAGGTCTGGGCCACCACCATGACCAGCAGCACCGAGACGATTGCCCCGAACACCAGGAGCTGGACCGAGAACATCTCGACCGCGCGCTGCTCGAGCGCGTCGAAGAACGCGCCGTGCCAGGCGTTGAGGCGGATCTGCCCGGCGGCGTTGGCGCACACCACGGCGACCACGCCGGCCGCCAGGAGGCCCAGCTGGCGGCGGTAGGACGAGGCGGCCAGAGCGCGCACCAGGCTCGCGAGCTGCACGATCACGCCGTCGCCCCGCTCGCGCGCCTTGCTGTCGGCGGCCGGGGATCGTGCAGCACTCGCCTCTTGCAAGTTCATGGGCGCTCCGCGCAGCCGGAGGGGCCGCAGCTCCATCATGTGCATAGCTCCGCATGGGCTCGCGCGTCGATGGCCCGCATCGCTTGCGATGCACGAGAGCGCTTGCTGATGACGCGCCGCCACAGTCACAATGCACCATCGAAGGTTATCAAACTGTGCCGTTGCGCACAGGAGCGGGAAGCGAGGGACGATGCCGCGACCGGCTGCCGGCGGACGGATCGGAGTACTTCTCGGCGCCATGACGCTCGCCGAGAAGATCGGCCAGCTCACCATGCAGACCGCCGACATGGCGATCAGCGGGCCTGGCGGGCTCACCTCGGAATATCTGGACGCGGTCCGCGCCGGCGGCGTGGGCAGCATGCTCAACCTCTGGGGAGCTGGACGGGTGCGCGAGCTGCAGCGCATCGCGGTCGAGGAGACCCGCCTTGGCATCCCGCTGCTCTTCGGCTTCGACGTGGTGCACGGGCACCGCACCGTCTTTCCCGTCCCGCTCGCCGAGGCGGCGGCGTTCGACTCCGATCTTTGGGAGCGCACCGCCCGGGCCGCCGCCCTGGAGGCGGCGGCCGATGGCCTGTCGCTCACCTTCGCGCCCATGCTCGACGTCGCGCGCGATCCGCGCTGGGGACGGATCGTCGAGGGGCCGGGCGAGGATCCGCTGGTGGCCCGCCGGTTCGCCGCGGCCAAGGTGCGCGGGTTCCAGGGCGGCGATCTCGCGGCACACGGCAGTATCGCCGCCACCGCCAAGCATCTGGTCGGCTACGGCGCCGCCCTGGCCGGCCGCGATTATGCCCAGGCGGATATCTCCGAGAGGGAGCTCCGCGAGGTCTACCTGCCACCCTTCGCCGATGCCGTTGCCGCGGGTGCTGCGGCGATCATGCCCTCGTTCAACGACCTGGCCGGCGTGCCGATGACCGCCCACCGGCCACTCCTGCGGGATCTGCTGCGCGGCCAGTGGGGTTTCGATGGCGTGCTCATCAGCGACTACAACGCCATCGCCGAGCTGGTGCAGCACGGCGTGGCAGCCGACTTCGCCGAGGCTGCGGCGCTGGCGCTCGAGGCCGGCGTCGACATCGACATGATGGCTGGCGCCTACACGCAGGGTCTGCCCGCCGCTTTGGAGCGGCGCCGTATCGACGTGGCGCTGGTTGACGAGGCGGTGCTCCGGGTGCTGGCGCTCAAGGAGCGGCTGGGGCTCCTCGACGATCCGTTCGGCCGCGGCGTCGAGCCCTCGCCGGGGCCGGAGAAGGCGCACCGGGCGCTCGCCCGCGAGGCGGCGCGCCGCTCCCTGGTGCTGCTGAAGAACGACGCGGATGTGCTGCCCCTGCGCGAGGGCGCGCGCCTCGCGGTGATCGGCCCGCTGGCCGACGCGCCCGGCGAGATGCGCGGCTCCTGGTACGGCGCCGGGCCGGCCGAGGAGACGGTGAGCATCCTCCAGGGGCTGCGCGCCGCTCTGCCGGAGGGCAGCCTCGTCCATGCGAGGGGCGTCGCGATCGACGGCGAGGGGCCCGAGGACATCGCCGCCGCGGTCGCCGCTGCGCGCGCGGCCGACATCGTGCTGCTCTGCCTGGGCGAGGCCGCCGCCATGAGCGGCGAGGCCGCCTGCCGCGCCGAGCCCGGCCTGCCGGGCCGCCAGGAGGAGCTGGCCGAGGCGGTGCTGGCGGCCGGCCGGCCGGTGGTGCTCCTCCTCGCCTGCGGCCGTCCGCTTGTGGCGAGCCGGATCATCGCCCGCAGCGCGGCGGTGCTGGTGACGTGGTTTCCCGGCAGCGA
The DNA here is from genome assembly GCA_033875255.1 of Geminicoccaceae bacterium 1502E. GTDB lineage: Bacteria > Pseudomonadota > Alphaproteobacteria > Geminicoccales > Geminicoccaceae > Marinimicrococcus. The sequence continues at coordinate 76,161 of JAWZSN010000005.1, forward strand.
GGGTGGCCATGCCGTGGCCGAGGTGCTGCGGGGCCGCGCGAACCCGTCCGGCCGGCTGCCGGTGAGCTGGCCGGTGGCAACCGGGCAGATCCCCATTTTCTTCGCGCGCCGCCCGACCGGTCGCCCGGCCGATCCGGAACTGCACTACACCTCTAAATATCTGGATGTGCCGACCGAGCCGCTGTTCCCCTTCGGGCACGGCCTGTCCTACGGCCGCTTCGCCCTCGAAGACCTGCGCTGCAGTGCTGGCGAGGTCGCGGCGGGCGGCCGGCTGGACATCGAGGTCGATCTTGCCAACGAGGGGACGGTGGCAGGTCTGCAGACCGTCTTCCTCTTCATCCGCGATCCGGTGGCCAGCGTCGCCCGCCCTGTGCTCGAGCTGAAGGGCTGGCAGACAGCGTGGCTGGAGCCGGGCGACCGCACCACGCTGCGTTTCGAGCTGCCGGCCGACGAGCTGGCATTTCTCGGTCCCGACCTCGCGCCGCTGCTGGAGGAGGGAGGGATCGAGATCCTCGCAGGCCCGTCCGCCGACCGCAGCCTGCTGCTGAGCACCTCCGTCCGGGTGGCGAAGGACCGGGAGCACTGAAGCGGTTCACACGGCCAGTCCTCGACGCTGCCGGCCGCCAGCTCTTGCCCCGCCTCGGGGAGGGACCGGCTCCCGCGGGCATCCACCTGCCCAGCCGACAAAACGTATGGCCCGCGCCGTTTGCAAGAGGGTCATGAAGGCCGGTTCCGGCAGGGCTGCGCCAACCTGTCGGGTCTCGCGAGCCGGCTGCCCCTCGCCAGGATGGAGATCCGTGCACCTTGGTCATCACAAAGGAAGGCTCTCTTCTCGGTCTTCATGCAAGCCTGCCAAGGTTGTTTGGAATCAACGGCATAACAGCAGGATCGGCGTATCGACGGCACAGCCTGCGCGAGTCGGCTCGAGGCCATCGACGGCCCGGCAGCGGCGCAGTGCGCGGAGATCCGGGCGGTTGTCGAGGGGGCGACTGTCAACTGCCGAGCTCGTCGCGGCGCTGGAGGGACGGCTGGTGGCGGCGCAAATCTGCTCGCGCTGCGGCGTGGTGGGGCTGGCAGAGCGGCGGCGCGTCAGCGGGCTGCAGCGGGTGCACCGCAAGGAGCGGCCCGACGCCCCCCGCTCGCTGGCGGAGGGCGACACGGTGTGGCAGTCGGCGCGAAGCTGCGCGGTGAGCATGGCGCTTTGCTGGCGACACCGCTTCTTGCAGGCGATCCGTACCAACGCGGCCCACCTCACCGGCATCGTCGAGCCCCCGGGGACCCGGGTGCCGGAAAGCCGCGCGGATTCGCGGGCGTGGTGGCGGACTCCCGGACTGGTGGGCCGCAAGCCGCCGGTGTGGTGGCAGCGCGAGCCGACGCGGCCTGTCGCGGGAGCAGGTCCCGGTCGCCGTCGATCGCTGCGCCGCCATCGCGGGATCGCCACCCGCTATCCCGCCAGCTGCCTCCAGCGGTTCCACCTCGCCGTGCTCGGCCCCCGAGCCACCGCCCCGGACCTGCCTCGATGCCGTCATGGCTCGGCGGTGAAGCGGGCGGCGCATGAGCGTCGCGAGCCGAGCCTCCCTTATTCTCGTCGGACAGGCTCTGCGTGAAGGCCCAGGGCCAGGCGTCGTCGATGCCAGACGTGAACGAACCCCCCGCCGCGGCCGCCCCTGTTGCTCTGGCCCGGTGGTTGCCGGTGATGCGGTCTCCGACCCGCGCGAGGCGGTCGAGCTTCTTCGAGGCGGTCGAGCTTCTTGATGTCGATGAGGATCAGATCGTGGAGCTGGGCGCGCTCAAAGCCCCGCACCGGCTGGGCCGGCTCCGACTCGCAAAGCCGGTCGAGCCCGATGCGCCGCAGGATGCGGTTAAGCGTTGTAGGCGAGATGCCGACCTCCGCAGCGATCTGCCTGCCGGCAATGCGCAGCCGCAGGCCGCAACCCGCTCGACCACCGCCTCCGGCGTGGGCCGGCGCAGGTGCCGCGGCCGTGAACAGCGGTCCTCAGGCCTGGCGTTCCCTTCCGCCCGCTACCGCCGACCCACTGGCGTATCGCCTTGGGGCAGAGTCCGAAGGACGTGGCCACGGCCTTCGGACTCTACGATTCTTCCATCACGCGACCCATCAGTTCGGCTCGACCGCGATGTCAGGCGGACATTCTTGCGGATGTCCATTCGGTCCCCCGGGGAATCGGAAGCTTCAGCACCCTCAGCTTCCTCGGCCCGGATCGGGTGGACAACCTATGGAAAGCTCACAACTAGTTTGTCCCGGGTTTGCAGTCGGGAGCGCTGCCCGGCGGGCACTTGCTCTGAGGCGTGGCGGCGTCGCCGGGCGACTTGAGGTCGGGTGTCTGCCCGGTGGTGGTGGCACTGCCGCTGCTGCCAGTGTCGACGCCCGCGCCGGTGCCACCGGTGCCGGCATTGCCGCCTGTGGCGGAACCGCCAGCCGCATCGCCGCCGGCGGTACCGCCGGTGGCAGAGCCGCCGGCCGAGGTGCCGGTCGAGCCGCTGGAGCCCCCGCCGGAGCCGCTGCTCTGGGCAAACACGGGCGAGGCGAAGAGGGCGAAGGCGCATGCGCCTGCAAGCATCCAGCGTGGTAGGATCTTCCGCATCGCTAACCTCCGGTTGTCCGAGCTGTCGGCCGCTACCGGAGACCATCTCCGTCACCGGCCGCATTCCATGCCTGAGGCATGACAGCTCCCATCCAACCAGCCGGACGGCGGGCGGTTCCGCGGCTCCGGCCCGCCTGTGGAGCGACCCGCACGGGTCACACGGCCGCCGCCTCGGGCTCGATGCCGGCGAGCCCTTCGTTCAGGATCTCCATGGCAGCGTCGGAGCCGTAGAGGATCTCCACCAGCCGGACCTGGTCCATCAGGCAGAGCATGCGCTCTTGGCGCGGCAGGCCGCGGGCTTCCAACCCCTGCACCACCTCGCGCGCGAGCTTGTGATAGTCGTCGCGGGTCTCGCTCAGGAGGCTCTCGACCCACTGGCCAAGGCCCAGCCTCCTTCCTGCATGGACCAGGAGGCTGGTTGCCCGGGCCGCCTTCTCCGCCGCCCGGGCGCGGCTCTCCAGATCGCCGGGCGCCACCGCGGTGGCCAGCGCCGAGGCCTGCTCCAGCACGACCCGTCGCAGCGCCTCGTCGAGGCGTTTCTCGACGACCTCGCCCGCGTCGCGGCGGATCTCGAGCAGAGCACGGCGGTCGACCGGCCCTGAGGCGCCCACGGTCTGCAGCGATTCGACACTTGCGATCACGCTAGCCAGGGTCTCGGCGGCGGTCTCCAGCGGCGCCTCGCGGGCGCCGCGGCTGCGCACCTGCAGATAGCTGGCGCATTGGGTGGCGAGGCGGCGGATGAAGCCCTGACGCTGGTCGCGGGGCAGGCGCAGCTCGCAGGCCTCGAGGCTCTGCATGACGAGGACCGGGTTGTCGGTGCGCTGGACCAGTACCTCCATCACCACCTGCAGGCAGGTGCCGCCCTTGCCGGCGGCTGCTGTCAACACCCGCTCGAGCCGGCCGCGCTCCTCGGGAGAGGTGACGACCACGGGCCTCGGCGGCAGCTGCCAGAGCTCGGCGAGCAGGGTGGGCGCCTCGTCGAGGAGCACCGCGGCGGTCTCGATCTGCTGGTCGAGATGCAGACGGGCGGCACCCCCGAGCCTCGAGAGGACGTCGTGGCCGCCGAGGCGGGCACCGCGCAGGCCGGCGGCCGCAGCGGGCCAAAGCTCGCCGCCGAGCTCCAGCAGCCGCGCATCCTCCATGCGACGGCCGGCGGTACTCTCGCACGCGAGCTTTCCGTCCCGGGGGACCGCCTCGAGGGCCAGTGTCTGTAGCGTCGGCAGCGCCGCCCGCGAGATCCGCCGCTGGCCTGGCACCCATTCGGCGTGCGGCACCAGCAACGGCTCGAGCGGCACCGTCAGCAGGCGCCGCAAGGTGAAGGGACGGGCCGGCCGCAGCGCCACGAGGCGCGAGCGGATGCGGGCTATCGTCCCCTCGATCTCCGGCGAGCGTTCGAGCCGCTCGACCAGCTCGAGGATACGCAGCAGCTGCGCGTCGCTGGCACCGTCCACGAGCTTGCTCAGCTCCTGGGCCGAGAGCATCGGTTGAGAGGTCATGCGTCTAGGATCCGCACGGCTTCGTTGCGTTGGGTGGCGTCGGCCGCCACGATCGACCCGGTTCGCCAGTCCTCGTGCAGCCGCACCCAGCGGCGGCGATGGGACTGGATCGCCGGAGCGGCCGCGTCGTCGAGATGCTTGACGGCGTCCTTGGGCAGAACCGGCAGCATGCTGGCGATCTCTCCCAGGGTCATGCGTCGGGCCGGCCGTTCCTCGTGGCGCGACGCTTCCCAGATGGCGGCTATCTGTTGCCAGCCATCGAGGAGCCATTCGGCAAGCGCCAGACGCTCGGCAATGGTCTCGCTGTTGGCGCGCCAGGTGCGAACGAGGCCGATCACATCCGCCAGGATGGCATGCGCCTTGTCGATGGCGGAGCGGCCGTGCTGGAGGGTGAAGGAGGCGCAGTCCATCACCAGGTTCGCCGTCTCGCGATGCGCGCCGGCCTCGAGCGCCGCCCAGGCACGCAGCTCTTCATCGAAGCGCCCGAGCATCTTGAGAGCGGTTTGCGCCCGACTGACGAAGCCCACGTCGGGCAGGCCGACCGTGGCTGCGTGGATGCTGATCTCCTCCAGCATGTTGAGGATCTCGTCGGCGCGCATGCCGAGCTGCGGGCCGAGGCGGCCGACCTCGCCGCGCAGCCGCTCGCGGATGTCGCGCTTTTGCAGAGCGATCCGCCGCCAGTCGAAATCCATGAAGCCGGTCTGCCTAAACAGCCGGTCGAGCAGCAGCACGTTGACCAGCAGGCGCTCGGTCTGGTCGCGCTCGCCCGCCTCCGTGGCGGCGCGCGCCGCCTCGCGGCCGGCCGTCCCCATCATCGCGACGCGCCGCGAGGCGTGGCGGATCTCCTGGGGCGTCAGCGCCTGGACCCGACTGAGTTCCTCGAGAAGGAGACGGTCGTGCACGGTCAGCGAGAAGGTCCGCCCGGCACCGTCCAGGGGCAGGACGTAGAGGCCTCGCGCGCCGGACGGGTTGGGCACGAGAAGCTCTCCGTGGCCGCTGCGCGAAGGGCGGATGCGGGCGTGGTTCATCACCGGCGTCGTGAAGGGGACGGCTACACCGCGCTCCGCGAAGGTCGCGGGGCGCAACAGTGCTGCCGCCTCCGGCTGCGGCTTGTTCACCTGAATCGCTCTCCCTCTGGGGGACTTCTGCATCCTGCCACGCCGAGATTGCCAACCCGTTAACAGACACCCGGTCACGGCACTGGCCGTCCACCCCGCGGAGCCTTGCGCATGGGGCGTGCGTGGCGCCGATTGACCGGGCGGCGCGGCGCGGGCAGCCTCGCGATCCGTAAGGACAGGGAGGACCAACATGATCCACGAGCTGCGCGTCTACGAATGTCTGCCGGGCCGCCTGCCGGCGCTGCTCGAGCGCTTCGACAAGATCACGCTGGGCCTGTGGGAGAAGCACGGTATCCGCCAGGCCGGGTTCTGGACCGTGCTTGTCGGCGGGTCCAACCAGGCGCTCTATTATCTTCTCGAGTGGGAATCGCTGGCCGAGCGCGAGGCGAAATGGAACGCTTTCGCAAGCGACCCGGAATGGCTCGAGAAGCGCGCCGAGACCGAGCGCAGCGGGCAGATCGTCGCCCGGGTCAGCAACCAGCTCCTGCAGCCCACCGCCTTCTCCGCGGTGCGCTAGAGCCGCCGCTTTGGAGCTGCCGGAGAGCCTTGCCCGGCGCTTTCGGTTTCCGTTTTCGTCGGTTGGCGGCGGTGAGGGCGCGGCGGAGTCTCAGCCTTTAAGGCGTCTGACTGCGCCGCTGCGCTCGTTCCGAGCACCCTCGTTCGCCATCATCCGCGGAAACGGGTCATGGAGGGTCGAGGAAAGGTAAGCGGCGGCGGGTGGCCGCCATCGCGGGACGTAGCGGGGTAAGATGTCCCGACCGCAGCCAATCGACAGGAAGATAAAAGAACGGCCGCGCGCAGCGCCTTGCAGGGCATCCCGGCCACGCGCGCACGCCGCCTCCTGACGTCCTCGGCCACGGCGGCAGGGGAGCTTGCGGCGCTCGTCTTCGGCGCACGCTTGCGGCGGATCGGGAACGGCTCTAGGAGCCCAGGGCCTCGATACGGGCGCGGATGTCGGCGAAGTCGGGGTGGTCCGGGCCGATCAGGTTGAGGAGGCGCTGCCAGTCGGCGCGCGCCTGCGCCTGCTCGCCCCGCTGCCGGGCGGCGATGCCGAGGAACCACCAGGGCTCGGGATCCTCGGGGCGGAGCTCCGCCGCCCTGTCGAAGAGGGCCCGGGCCTCGTCCCCGACCTCGGGCAGGCCGCTCGCTGGGTCGACCGGGCCCAGGAGCGAGGCCGCGTAGGCCTTCATGATGGTGGTATCCCCCGGCGCCAGCGCCAGCGCCTTGTCGAAGGCGGCGCGGGCCTTCTCCGGCTGGCGCAGCAGCCAGCGAGCCTGGCCCAGCCGGCTCCAGCCCTCGGCGTCGTCGGGCCGTGCCGCGAGCCGTGCCTCGAGCCTGCCCACCATGCTGCGGACGAACTCAAGCTGCTGCTCGGGCGACATGCCGGCGATCGCCTCGGGGCCGGTGGAGGCGGCAGCGGGCGGGGTCGCCAGCACGCCGCTCACGTCGATGCCGAGCTGCCGGCCGGCACTGCCGATGGCATTGAGGAGGCGGTCCCGCGCCGGGTCGCTCACGGGCAGGGCAGCCAGGGCGCGCCGCCAGCGCTCCTTGCCGGCCTCGCTGTCGCCGGCCTGGGCGTCGGCCATGCCGAGATAGAAGGCAGACTGGGGATCGCCCGGGACGCGCCGCGCCACCTCCGCGAACAGCGCCGCCGCCTCGCGCGGCACCACGCCGCCGGCGAGGAAGGTCAGCGCCTCGGCAAGCCCGCCGGCGGCGCGCGGATCGTCGGGGGCCAGCGTGCGGGCGCGGCGGTAGGCGTCGGTGGCGGCCTGCATGTCGCCGAGCACCGAGCGCGAGCGGCCGAGCATCAGCCAGTCGTCGAGCTCGCCCGGCTCGCGGGCGAGACGCTCCTCCAGTCGCGTCACCATCTGCCGGATGGCGAGCTGCTGGTCATTCTGCTCGCTGCGCGCAGCAAAGGGCCGGTCGGGCAGGGCCGGCGCGCCCATCGGCAGATAAAGGGCGGCGGCTGCAAGCGGGGCCAGGACGGCGGTGGCGATCACCACGCCACGCGTCCCGGCCGAGGAGGCGAGGCGCTGCTCACCGCGGCCGGCGGCGCGCAGCAGGCGGCGCTCGATCTCCACCCGCGCCGCCTGGGCCTCGCGGGGGGCGATCAGCCCGCGCGCGAGGTCCTGCTCGAGCTCGTCGAGCTGCTGGCGGTAGATGGCGGTCTCGGAGGGCTCGGCGCTGCCGGCGGCACGCCGGCGCAGCACCGGCGCCAGCAGGGCCGCGGCGGCGGCGACGGACAGAGCGCCGGCAGCGAGAAGCAGGCCGCTCACGGAGAAGTCTCCTTGCCGCGCTCGGCCAGCAGGGCGCGCAGGCGCGCCTGCTCGTCCGGGCCGAGCGGCTCGGGCTCGACGAGGCCGGTGCGCCGGCGCCTGAGAAAGACGACGCAAAGCGCGCCGCCGCCTGCCAGCAGCAGCAGCGGGCCGAACCACAAGGCCCAGGTGGCCGGCCGCACCGGCGGCGTCAGCAGCACGAAATCGCCGTAGCGCTCAGTGAGATAGGCCTTGATCTGCGCCTCGTCCTCGCCGGCCAGCAGCCGCTCGCGCACGATCAGGCGCAGGTCGCGGGCGAGATCGGCGTCACTGTCGTCGATCGACTGGTTCTGGCAGACGAGGCAGCGCAGCTCCTTGCTGAGCGCCCGGGCACGGGCCTCCAGTGCCGGGTCGGCGAGCTCCTCGTCGGGGGAGAGGGCGCCCAGGGCGGGCCCGGCCACGAGGAAGAGGGCCAGCAGCAGCATGGCGAGCCGGCGCATCAGCGGGCCTCCTCGAGCATCGGCAGGAGCTTTTTCAGGTCGCGCTCCTGCAGCGGCCCGACATGGCGGTAGAGGATGCGGCCCTGGCCATCGAGCAGGTAGGTCTCGGGCACGCCGTAGACGCCCCAGTCGATGGACACGCGGCCTTGCCGGTCACTGCCGACGAGCTCGTAGGGATCGCCCAACTCGTCGAGGAAGGCGCGGGCCTTGTCGGGCATGTCCTTGTGGTTCACGCCCTGGATGGTCACTCCGTCCCGGGCTAGCCTGTCGAGGATCGGGTGCTCGACGCGGCAGGGCACGCACCAGGAGGCCCAGAAATTGACCAGCATCGGCCGGCCGCCGCCGAGATCCGCGCGGCTCAGGCCATGATCGTCGCGGCCCTCGAGCGGCGGCAGGGCGAAGGCCGGCGCCTCGCGGCCTACCAGGGCGGAGGGGAGCTGGCTCGGATCGCGGCCGAGCCCGAGCGCCAAAAAGGCGCCCACCCCCACGAAGGCCAGCAGCGGCAGCGCGAAGAGCAGCCGGCGACGGCCGGCCCGGTCGGCAGCGGGCGCGCTCATGCGGCGGCGGCCCGGCTGCCGCGCGCCGGAACGGGCGCGCCCACCCGCAGGCGGCGGTCGGTAAGCGAGACGAGGCCGGCAAGCCCCATCAGACCAGCGCCGCCCCACATCCAAAAGACCAGCGGGTTGTGGTAGAGGCGGACGGCCCAGGCGCCCTCGCTGTTGGGGTCGCCCAGCACGAAATAGAGGTCGCGCAGGAGCGTCGAGTGGATGCCGGGCTTGGTCACCGGCATGCTCTCGACCGGAAAGAATCGCTTTTCCGAACGGACCGTGGTGACGGGCGCGCCGTCGCGCTGCACCGCGAAGGTGCCGCTGCGGGCCACGTAGTTGGGGCCCTGGACCTGCTCGACGCTCGCGAGGGTGACCTCGTAGCCGGCAAGCGTCACTGTCTCGCCCGGGCGCATCGCGAGGATGCGCTCGGTCTGGCCGGTGGCGGTGGCGGTGATTCCCAGGATCAGCACGCCCAGTCCCATGTGCGCGAGGCTCATGGAGAAGGCCGAGCGCGGCAGGCCCTTGAGGCGCCGCCAGGCGCGCGCCGGGGGGACCTGGAAGAAGCCGGCGCGCACGGCCAGCTCGTTGAGCGAGCCGAGCAGCACCCACGCCCCCGCGGCAAAGCCCATCAGGCCGAGCGTCGATCGGGTATCGGCCAGCAGCGCCGCGGCCAGCAGCACCGCCACCGTGCCGGCGGCAGCGAGGCCCAGCCGGCTCAGCACGCCGGACAGGTCGCCGCGCTTCCAGGCAATCATCGAGCCCGCCGGCAGAGCCACCAGCAGCGGCACCATCAGCGGCAGGAAGGTGGCGTTGAAGAAGGGCGGACCCACCGAGATCTTGGGACCGCCCAGCCCATCCAGCAGCAGCGGGTAGAGCGTGCCCAGCAGCACCGTGGCGGTGGCCGTCGCCAGCAGGAGATTGTTGAGCAGCAGGGCGCCTTCACGAGAGATCGGCGCGAACGCCCCGCCGCCCTGCAGGGCGGGCGCCCGCCAGGCGTAGAGGGCGAGCGAGCCGCCCACGGCGATGCCCAGCAGCGCCAGCACGAAGACGCCGCGCGAGGGATCGGTGGCAAAAGCGTGGACCGAGGTCAGCACGCCCGAGCGCACGAGGAAGGTGCCCAGGAGCGCCAGCGAGAAGGTCAGGATCGCAAGGAGGATGGTCCAGCTCTTGAGCGTGTCGCGCTTCTCCACGACGATCGCCGAGTGGAGCAGGGCGGTGCCGGCGAGCCATGGCATGAACGAGGCGTTCTCGACCGGGTCCCAGAACCAGAACCCGCCCCAGCCCAGCGTGTAATAGGCCCACCACGAGCCCAGGGCGATCCCCAGCGTCAGCGCCATCCACGCGGCAAGCGTCCAGGGGCGCACCCAGCGCGCCCAGCTGGCGTCGACCCGGCCCTCGATCAGCGCCGCCATCGCGAAGGAGTAGGCGGTGGAGAAGCCGACATAGCCCAGGTAGAGCATGGGCGGGTGGAAGGCGAGGCCTGGGTCCTGGAGGATCGGGTTGAGGCCGAGCCCGTCGAGGGGGGCTGGATCGAGTCGCGCGAAGGGGTTGGAGGTGAAGAGGCTGAAGGCAAGGAAGCCCAGCCCGATCAGCCCCTGGACGGCCAGCACCCGGGCCTTGAAGGGACGCGGCAGGTTGCGGCCGAAGAGTGCCACGGCAGCGCCGAATAGCGCCAGGATCCACACCCACAAGACCAGCGAGCCCTCGTGGTTGCCCCACACGCCGCTGAACTTGTAGAGCAGCGGCTTGGTCGAATGCGAATTCTGGTAGACGATCGCCAGCGAGAAGTCGGAGGCGAGATGGGCGTTGAGCAGCGCCAGGAAGGCCAGGGTGACCAGGGTGAACTGGAGCAAGGCCGCGGCCGGCGCCAGCTCGACCAGCGGGGCCTGGCGGCGGGCGGCACCCCACAGCGGCAGGGTGCCCTGGAGGAAGGCCACCACCAACGCCAGCACCAGGGCGAAATGCCCGAGCTCGGCTATCATCGCAGCTTCTCCGCGCCTTCCTGCCAGTGGCCGCTCCGCTTGAGGGCGTCAGCGACCTCCGGCGGCATATAGGTCTCGTCGTGCTTGGCCAGCACCTCGCGGGCGAGGAACCGGCCGTCCTCCTCGAGCCGGCCCTGGGCGACGATGCCCTGGCCCTCGCGGAACAGGTCGGGGAGGATGCCGGCATAGAGCACGCGGACGTCGCCCGCCCCGTCGGTGAGGGTAAAGGCGACACTGCCGTCGCTCGCGCGCTCGATGCTGCCCTCCACCACCAGCCCGCCCAGACGGAAGTCGCGCCCCCGCTCGACCGTGCCGGAGGCGATGTCGGCCGGCGAGACGAAGAAGGCGATCTTGTCCTGCATGGCGGTGAGCACGAGGGCCGCCGCGGCACCGACCAGCGCCAGGGCGAGGACGACGACGATCATTCGCTGGCGCTTGCGCAGACCCATGCCCCGGCGCTCCCGGCTCAGCCGCGCGGCGCCAGCGGGTCGCCGGCGCCGGGATGCACGGCGCCCTCGGCGGCGCCGTCGGACGGACGGACAGCTACGAGCTTGCGACGCGGGCCGGGACGCGCCCGCTGCCGCTGCTCGCGCAGCAGCGCCACTTCGGCGGTGCGCTTGCGTGCGAGGCGCCAGCTCTGCCAGAAGAGGGTGCCCATCACGAGGAAGGTGAAGCCGAAGGCGGCCCACACATAGCCGCCATAGCCGCCCATCGCCAGAAACGCCGCCACGCTGTCGCTCTTTTCCCGTCCGCTGGGGGATCAACTAGCGCCAATGAGGGTAACATCGAGGGCCTGTCAAACAAGTTCGCGCGAGGTGCGACCCGCTGGCGCGTGGATCGGCGCGGGCCCGGCATGGCGCTGACGGCACCGCCGCCGCTGGCCGATGCGGCCGTCGTCCGCGGCCAGCTCGCCCATGCCGGCGAGGACGGCGGCGCGCTGCTCGAGGCCATGCGCGGACAGCTTGCCGGCGGGCGCGAGGCGCTACGCGGCTGGTTCCTCGCCGGCGGCGACGCCGAGACGGTGCATCGCGGTCTTGCCGGGCAGATGGATGCGCTCTTGCAGGGTGGGCTCGATTACGCCGACGGGCAGCTGTTCCGCCGCTCCAACCCGACTACCGGCGAGCAGCTCGCGGTGATCGCCACGGGTGGCTACGGGCGCGGCGAGCTGGCCCCGGCCTCCGACATTGATCTGCTGTTCCTGCACAGCTACAAGCGCTCGCCCTATGTCGAGCAGATGGCCGAGTTCCTGCTCTACAAGCTCTGGGATCTCGGCCTCAAGGTGGGCCAGGCGACCCGCTCGATCGGCGAGTGCGTCAAGCTCGCCGGCGAAGATCTCTCGGTCCGCACGGCGATCCTCGAGGCGCGCTTCGTCTGGGGCGACCGGCGGCTGTTCGACGAGCTCCGCCGCTCCTTCCATCGCGAGGTGGTGGCAGGCCGCGAGGCCGACTTCATCGAGGCCAAGCTCGCCGAGCGGGACGCCCGCCACCAGCGTGTCGGCGACAGCCGCTACCTGCTCGAGCCCAACATCAAGGAGGGCAAGGGCGGGCTGCGCGATCTCCACACGCTGTTTTGGATCGGCAGGTTCCTCTACGCGATCGAGGAGCCGGCGGATCTGGTGCAGCACGGCGTGCTGACGCCACGCTCGCTGAGCGTGTTCCTGCGCTCGCGGCGCTTTTTGTGGGCGGTGCGCTGCCATCTCCACTATCTGACCGGCCGGGCCGAGGAGCGGCTGACCTTCGACGTGCAGCCCGAGGTGGCCAGGCGCATGGGCTTTCGCGACCGGTCGCGCTCGCTGGGCGTCGAGCGCTTCATGAAGCGCTACTACCTGGTGGCCAAGGACGTGGGCGGGCTTACCCGCCTGGTCTGCTCCGCGCTGGAGGAGCAGCACAAGCGGCGCCCCCGCCTGACGCTGCCGCGGCTGGGCTTCGGGCGCCGCAGGATCGGCGGCTTCGTCGTGCAAGGCTCGCGGGTGGGCCTGGGCGAGCCCGACCTTTTCGAGCGCCGGCCGGTGGCCATGCTCGAGCTGTTCCGCCTTGCCCAGCAGCGCGATCTCGACATCCACCCGGCAGCGCTCACCGCCCTGGCGGCAGGCCTGCGGCGGGTCGACCAGAGCCTGCGGGCGGACCCGGAGGCCAACCGGCTGTTTCTCGAGATGCTTTTGGGCAAGGAGCCGGCGCTGACCCTGGGGCGCATGAACGAGGCCGGCCTGCTGGGCCGGTTCGTGCCCGATTTCGGGCGCGTCGTGGCGCAGATGCAGCACAATCTCTACCATGTCTACACGGTGGACGAGCACACGATCCGGGCGATCGACGTGCTCTGGCAGGTCGAGCAGGGGCGGCTCGCCCAGGAGCTGCCGCTGTCCACCGAGCTGATGCCCAAGCTGCTCTCGCGCCGCGAGCTTTATCTCGCGACCTTCCTGCACGACATCGGCAAGGGCCGCGGCGGCGATCACAGCCGCATCGGCGCGGAGATCGCGCTGAGGCTTGGCCCGCGGCTGGGCTTGCCCGAGGCCGAGACCGAGACCGTCGCCTGGCTGGTCGAGCACCATCTGCTGATGAGCGGTGTCGCCTTCAAGCGCGATGCCGAGGACCCCAAGACGATCCAGGACTTCGTCCATATCGTGCAGTCGCCGGAGCGCCTCAAGCTGCTCGTGGTGCTCACCACCGCGGACATCCGGGCGGTCGGGCCCAATGTCTGGAACGGCTGGAAGGGGCAGCTCCTGCGCGAGCTCTACCACGAGGCGGCCGCCGCTATGGCCGCCGGCGATACCCAGGGGCGGCGCGCCGCACGGGGCGCCGAGGCGCGCCGCCGGCTGGCCGACGCGCTGGGCGCCCTGCCCGACGCGGCCTGGCCGGAGGAGGAGATCGACCGTTATCTCGAGCGCCACGACAGCCGCTACTGGCTGGCCTTTCCGCTCGAGGAGCAGGTCCGGCACGCGCGTCTGCTGCGCGAGGCGCAGGCGAGCGGCGCGCCCCTCACCATCGATTTCCGCATCGACAGCTTCGGGGCACGCACCGAGCTGCTGCTCCATGCCGCCGACCATCCGGGCCTGTTCATGAAGGTGGCAGGCGCCCTGGCGCTCAGCGGAGCCAGCATCGTCGACGCGCGGATCTTCACGACCACCGACGGGATGGCCCTCGACGCGCTCGGGTTCCAGGACGCCGCCGGCCGCTCGGCGGTCGAGGACCCGGGCCAGCTCGGGCGCATCGCACGCAACATCGAGCGGGCGATGCGCGGCGAGCTGGAGCTCGACAAGGCGCTGGCCGGGCGCCGCTCGCTGCCGCCCCGCACCGAGGTCTTCAAGGTCGAGCCGCGGGTTCTGGTCGACAACAAGGCGAGCCGCACGCACAGCGTCATCGAGGTCAACGGCCGCGACCGGCCCGGCCTGCTGTTCGACCTCGCCCGCGCCCTCAAGGATCTGGGACTGGTGATCACCAGCGCGCACATCAGCACCTATGGCGAGCGCGTGGTCGACGTCTTCTACGTCAAGGACGTGTTCGGTCTCAAGATCACCAGCCGGAGCAAGCTGCAGCGCGTGACGCGGCAGCTCGAGGCGGCGCTGGCGAGCGCCTGAGCCTGCGCATGGATCCCACCAGCCTCACGCCGGCCGGACGGCGGCACGGTGCGGCCGCGGCGCGCGGCGCCGTCGGCGTGGGCGGGCTCACCATGCTCTCCCGGCTGCTCGGTTATGCCCGCGACGCGCTGATCGCCGCGTCGCTGGGGGCCGGCTGGCTGGCCGACGCCTTCTTCGTCGGCTTCAAGCTGGTCAATCTGGTGCGCCGCCTGGCGGGCGAGGGGGCTTTCGGCGCCGCCTTCGTGCCGCTCTTCCTGCGCGAGCTGGAGGCGGGCGGCACGCCCGGTGCCCGGCGCTTTGCCGAACAGGCGCTGGCGGCGGCGGCGGCCGCGCTTCTGGCCTTCCTCGTCGCGGCCGAGCTGCTGGCGCCGGCGCTCGTACGCCTGCTGGCGACCGGCTTCGCGCCGGAGGAGGCGCGCTTCGCGGCCGCGGTCGAGCTCCTGCGGATCATGCTGCCCTATCTTCTGTGGGCCGTGCTCGCCGCCCTGCTGGGCGCCCTGCTGGGCGCCCTGGGCCGGTTCATGGCCGCGGCGGCGATGCCGATCCTCCTCAATCTCTGCATGATCGCCGGGCTGGGGCTGGCCTGGCATCTCGACCTGGCGAGTGCCGCCGTCCTTGCCTGGAGCGTGGCGCTGGCCGGGCTCCTGCAGTTCCTGGCGATGCTCGCCGCGGTCCGCGCCGCCGGCTATCGCCTGCGCGCCGTCCGCCCCGCAGCGAGCCCGCCGGTGCGGCGTCTGGCCCGGCTCGGCGGGCCGGCGTTGCTCGGCACCGGAGCGCTGCAGATCAACCTCCTGGTCGATAGCTGGCTCGCCTCGCATCTCGCCCCCGGGGCGGTCTCCTGGCTGTTCTATGCCGACCGGCTCGTTCAGCTGCCGCTGGGCCTGGTGGGCGTGGCGCTGGGCACGGTGCTGCTACCGCTCCTGAGCCGGGCGGTCCGCGAGGGTGACGGCGTGCTCGCCGGGCAGGCGCAGAACCGGGCGATCGAGGCGGCCCTGCTGCTGGTGCTGCCGGCCGCGGTGGGGCTGGCCGCCGTCGCCCTGCCGCTGGTCGAGGTGCTGTTCGAGCGCGGCGCCTTCGGGCCGCAGGCCTCGGCCGCCACCGCGCTGGCCCTGGCCGCTTTCGCCATTGGCCTGCCGGCGCAGGCGCTGGCCCGCGTGCTGGCGCCCTCCTTCTTTGCCCGCGAGGACACGCGCACGCCGCTCCTCCTCGCCCTCGCCTGCGTGGCCTTCAACGCGGCGCTGGCGTGGCTGCTGATGGGCAGGCTGGGTCATGCGGGAATCGCCCTCGCGACCTCGCTCGCAGCCTGGCTCTACGCGCTCTGGCTGGGCTGGCGGCTGTGGCGGGCGGGACATCTCTTGCCGGATGCACGACTGCGCCGGCGCCTGCCGCGTCTGCTGGTGGCGAGCGGGCTCATGGGGTGGGCCTTGTGGGCGGTCGCGAGCGCCCTGGAGGGCGCCGGACCCGGCCCGCTGCTGGCCGCCATGGTGGGAGTAGGTGTGCTCGTCTATCTCGCTGCCGCCCAGCTCATCGGGGCGGCGAGCTGGCGCGAGCTGGCGCCGCTGCTGCGGCCGGGGCGGTCTTGACGCAGCAGGGGGTGCGTGGTCCTTACGGGCGTCCGACAGCAGGAATGGCGAAAGTCCACCACATGCAGGGTCTGATCTTCTCCGGCATTCAGCCGACGCACGGCATTCATCTGGGCAATTATCTGGGCGCGCTGCGCAACTGGGTGACCCTGCAGGAAAGCCATCGCTGCATCTACTGCATCGTCGACCAGCACGCGCTGACGACCCTGCAGGATGCCGCGCAGATGCGTCGCAACATCCACGAGGTGGCAGCGGCGATCCTCGCCTCGGGCGTCGATCCGAAGCGCTCGGCCCTCTTCGTGCAGAGCAGCGTGGCAGCGCATGCCCGCCTGGCCTGGGTGCTCAACTGCGTGACGCCCATGGGCTGGCTCAACCGGATGACCCAGTTCAAGGAGAAGGCCGGCAAGCATCGCGAGAACGCGCCCGTGGGCCTGTTCTCCTACCCGGTGCTGATGGCCGCCGACATCCTGGTGTACCGGGCGACCCATGTCCCCGTCGGCGAGGACCAGAAGCAGCATCTCGAGCTGGCGCGCGACATTGCGGCCATCTTCAACCGCAAGTTCGACGCCGATTTCTTTCCGCAGCCCGAGCCGCTGATCCTGGGCGAGGCCACGCGGGTCATGTCGTTGCGCGACGGCACCAAGAAGATGAGCAAGTCCGATAATTCGGACATGTCGCGCATCAACCTCACCGACGATGCGGACGCCATCGCCCAGAAGATCCGCCGGGCCAAGTCCGATGCCATCCTGGGGATCTCCTTCGACCGGGAGAACCGCCCGGAGGCCTCCAACCTGCTGACCATCTACGCGGCGCTGGCGGGCAGCACCCGCGCCGAGGTGGAGCGTGAGTACGCCGAGGCGAGCTTCTCCGATTTCAAGAGCAGGCTGGCCGATCTCGCGGTCGAGAAGCTGGCGCCGATCGCCGCCGAGATGCGCCGCCTGCTGGCTGATCCGGGTCACCTCGATAGCATACTCGAGGATGGCGCAGAGCAGGCAAGGGCGGTCGCCGACCCGGTGCTCGCCCAGGTCCATGAGCTGGTGGGCTTTCCGCGCCCCTGAGGGGCAGGACGGCCGCGCCCGCTGGGGGCATCCGGAAGGAGAGGGCAAGTGGACGGAACGGCGCCGGCGGGGAAGCCGCAAAGGAACTGGGCGAAGCGTGGCCTCGGGGTGGTGGGCGTGCTGGCGGTGCTGGCCGGTCTCTACTATGCCGGGGGTGCGCTCTGGCTGCACGAGATCGACGACGATCCCGGCTTCGCGCAAGGCGTCGAGGTGCCGGAGAACGGCAGCCGGGCAGTGGCGGTGGCAGCAGCCTTGATCGACCGCGAGGTCAACGTTCACCGCTGGGTCGGCAACGACCCGTGGTTCCAGCCGGCGGCGATCCTCGACAACATGCCGAACTTCCAGGCCGGCATCGTCGCGGCGCTCTCGCGCTTCGCCATCGAGCTGACCGACCAGATCGCCCGGGCGCGCGGCACCAGCCAGGTCGACCCGGACGCCGACAGTGCCGCCGGCCGGCTCAAATATCCGGGCGACGTGTGGATCTTCGAGTGGTCGAGCACGCCCGTGCAGCCGAGCTCGGAGAGCCAGTACCGCAAGGCCATCGAGGACCTGCGCCGCTACAATGATCGGCTCGCTGCGGGCAACGCCAGCTTCGAGCGGCGGTCGGACAATCTCATGGCCACCCTCGAGCGCATCGCCGCCGACATCGGCGGCTCCTCGGCGGCCCTGAGCCAGCGGATCGAGGATTACGGCGATGCCTGGATCGACCCCGCCGCAGACGATCTCTTCTACGCCACCAAGGGCCGCCTCTACGCCTACTACCTGCTCCTCGAGGCGCTCGGCGTCGACTATGCGGGAGTGCTCGGCGAGCGGAACGTCCAGCGCAACTGGGACGAGATGCTGACGAGCCTGCGCGCCGCGTCCACCCTGGCGCCCTGGGTGGTCGCCAACGGCGAGCTCGACGGCCAGAGCGTGCCCAATCATCTGGCAGCCCAGGGCTTCCTGTTGTTGCGCGCCCGTTTCCAGCTCTACGAGGTCATCAACATCCTCTTGAAGTAGCGCGCAAAGGCCGCAAGTCTGGGCCTTGCATCCCCGGCCACACCGTCCCATCTGTCGGATGCGGCGCCTGGAGTAGCGACACGATGTTCATTCAGACCGAGCAGACCCCGAACCCGGCCACCTTGAAGTTCCTGCCGGGCCGCGAGGTGATGGCCGAGGGCGTGGCGGAGTTCCGCGACGCGGAAGAGGCCGGGCAGGCCTCGCCGCTGGCGGAGCGGATCTTCGCCGTCGACGGCGTGGCCGGCGTCTATCTCGGCGCGGACTTCATCAGCGTCACCAAGGCCGAGGGTCTCGACTGGTACGTGATGAAGCCGGCCGTGCTGGGTGCCGTCATGGAGCATTTCATGTCGGGCGATCCGGTTCTGCACCCGACCGCCACGATCGAGCAGCACGGCGCCGCCAGCGACGACGACGATCCCGCCGTGCGCCAGATCAAGGAGCTGATCGAGACCCGGGTGCGCCCGGCGGTGGCCCGCGACGGCGGCGACATCGTCTTCCAGGGCTATGAGCGCGGCGTTGTCTACCTGCACATGCGCGGCGCCTGCGCCGGTTGCCCCAGCTCGGTGATCACCCTCAAGAACGGTATCGAGAACCTCCTCAAGTACTATGTGCCGGAGGTGGTGGAGGTTCGGTCGATCTCCTAGGAGCCGGCGGGCCGATGCAGCGTCTTCTGGCGATCGACACGACTGGAGCGGACGCCTCGGTGGCTGTCGTCACCGCGGGTAAGACGCACGCCTTGCGTGAGCTTCCCGCTGCCACCGGCCTCGCCGACGTCCTCCTGCCGGCGATCGAGGCGGTGCTGGCCGAGGCGCGCGCTTCGTGGGGTGATCTCGATCTCCTGGTGGTGGTGACCGGTCCGGGGGGCTTTACCGGCGTACGTGCCGGCGTCGCCGTGACGCGCGCTTTGGCGCTGGCTGCCGGCCTGCAGGTGCTGCCGGTGACGCGGCTGGCGGCGGTGGCCGAGGGCTGGAGCAGGGAAGGCGGGATCTTTCCCTGCCTGGTCGCGCTCGATGTCCGGCGCGGCGAGCTGGTGGCCCAGCGCTTCGAGAATCCCGGCATGCCCGCGGGCGAGCCGGTGACCGCCGGCGTGGCCGAGATCGCCCGCCATGCCGCCGAGGAGGAGGCAGTTCTCGTGGGCGACGGGGCTGCGCTCCTCGGCGCCGAGCCCGGCCGCGGGCGGGCCGGGGCCATCAATGCCGCGCATGCGGCCTTGCGCGCCCTGGCCCAGGGTGCCGTGCCGGTCGCCGGTGACGCGGTTCTTCCTTTCTATGCCCGTGCCGCGGACGCGCGCCCCGGCGCCGGAGCGGCGCTGGTGACTGCGGCCTGATCGTGCTTGGGCTGCGCCGGCCGGGCGCTATCGGCGTCAAGGCCGTGGGCCCGTTCGATCTCGGCCGTCTGACGCGCCTCCACCGGAGCTGCTTCGAGGAGTCGTGGAGCCGGTCCGACCTCGCGCATCTGCTGGCGCTGCCTGGCGGCTTCGGGCTCATCGCCCGGCTCCAGGACGGCGGGCTTGCCAGCCTCGAGGCGCTGCGCGGCGCCGGCTTCTCCCTGTGCCGGGTGGTGCGCGACGAGAGCGAGCTGCTCTCGATCGGCGTTGCACCGGGCTTTCGCCGCCGCGGCGTGGCAACGTCGCTGCTGCGGGCCAGCATGCGGCGCTGCCACGAATGGGGGGCGGGGGTGATGTTCCTCGAGGTGGCCGTCGACAATGTCTCGGCCCAGCGGCTCTACGAGGTGCACGGCTTCGAGCAGGTCGGGCGGCGGCCCGACTATTACCAGCGCGCCAATGGCGACCGGGTGAGCGCCTACACCATGCGCTGCGACTTGACGCAGCACCTGCCGGCCTGGGTCGACGAGCGCGACATGGCCTGAGTGGCGCCAGTTCTTACGCCTGCTTGCGGATCACGATCTCGTAAATGTCGTCCTCGACCCGTTCCACGGCCAGCACTTCGTGGCCGTGATCGAGCGCGGCGCGCGGCACGTTTTCCAGCGGCTCGCCGCCGCGAAGCCTAATAATCACCGTCTCCCCCGGTTCCATCTTCTCCAAGCAGAGCTTGGTTCTCACGAACGTCATCGGGCAGACGTCGGCAGTGATGTCCAGCGCGCGGTCGGCCTTGCTCACGCTACTTGGCTCCTTCTCGTTTTCGGGTGAAAAACCTCTTGCTATTCCGTGCATACGAAATATGTTGCCTTTCCGAGCGCCGGTTTACTCGGCTATGAAGGACTATCGCAAGTATGACCGACAAGATAAGCCAGAACGAGCTGCTGTCGCTGACCACCGAGATTGTGGCGTCCCACGTCTCGAACAACACAGTGGCGGTTGCCGATCTGCCTCAGCTGATTAAGCTCGTGTATGCGAGCCTGTCCACGCAGGGGCAGGAGGAGCAGAAGGAGCAGCCGGAAAAGCCCGTTCCGGCGGTGCCCGTCAAGAAGTCGGTCATGCCCGACTACATCATCTGTCTCGAGGACGGCAAGAAGCTCAAGATGCTCAAGCGCCACCTCAAGACGCGCTATGACATGTCGCCCGACGAGTACCGCAAGCGCTGGGGCCTGCCGGACGACTACCCGATGGTCGCTCCGTCCTACGCCCAGCAGCGCTCGACCCTGGCCAAGAAGATCGGCCTGGGCACGAAGCCGCGCGCGCGCGGCCGCCGCTCCGTCGGCTGACGTAAGGCGCCGCCTGGCGCATCAAGCTGCGACCCATAGCCGGGTGCGTGCTCGTAGGAGGTATTCGACGGGTGGCGCCCGGCCGTGGTATAGCTTGGTCCAGCCGGACACCGCCGGCGCAATGCCCGGCGGTGCGCTTCACAAGGAAAAGGCGCGCCGGATGAGCCTGTTACGCTGTCTCGATCGGACCAGTTGACCGCTCGCGTGTCCAAGTCGCTCTACATCAAGACCTATGGCTGCCAGATGAACGTCTACGATTCCGATCGTATGGCGGAGGCGCTGGCCGCGCACGGGTACAATCGCGTGGATACGGCGGAGACCGCCGATCTCGTGATCCTCAACACCTGCCACATCCGCGAGAAGGCGGCCGAGAAGGTCTATTCCGAGCTCGGCCGACTGCGCCGCCTGCGCGACCGCCGCGAGGCGGAGGGCGCGCCCGGCATGCTGCTCGCGGTGGCCGGCTGTGTGGCCCAGGCGGAAGGCGAGGCGATGCTCGAGCGCGCCCCCTTCCTCGACGTCGTGGTGGGGCCCCAGGCCTATCACCGGCTGCCCGAGATGCTGGCCCGCCGGGCTCGCGAGCAGGGCGGGCAGATCGACACCGACTTCCCGGTCGAGAGCAAGTTCGACGAGCTGCCGCGGCAGGTCGAGTCCTCGCCGGTCTCGGCCTTCCTGACGGTGCAGGAGGGGTGCGACAAGTTCTGCTCGTTCTGCGTCGTCCCCTATACCCGGGGTGCGGAGGTCAGCCGGCCGGCCGCAGCCGTGGTCGCCGAGGCCCGTCAGCTGGTCGCTGCCGGCGCCCGCGAGATCACTCTCCTCGGCCAGAACGTCAACGGCTATCACGGCGACGGGCCGGACGGCCGGACCTGGAGCCTCGCGCGCCTGGTGCGCGCGCTGGCGGAGGTCGATGGCCTCGCCCGCATCCGCTACACCACCTCCCATCCCCGCGACATGGACGAGGACCTGATCCGCGCCCATGGCGAGGTGCCCCAGCTCATGCCGTTCCTGCACCTGCCGGTGCAGTCGGGCTCTGACAGCGTGCTCGAGGCGATGAACCGCAAGTACACGGCCGCGGACTTTGTCCGTATCGTAGAGAAGCTGCGCGGGCAGCGCCCGGACATGGCGCTTTCCTCCGACTTCATCGTGGGCTTTCCGGGCGAGAGCGAGGAGGATTTCGCGGCCACCATGAGGCTGGTCGAGCAGGTCGGCTTCGCCTTGAGCTTCTCCTTCAAGTACAGCCCGCGGCCCGGGACCCCCGGCGCTACCATGCGCAAGCAGGTGCACGAGGACGCCAAGAGCGCCCGGCTCGCAACCCTCCAGGCGACGCTCGACGCCCAGGCCCGCGCCTTCAACGAGGCGACCGTCGGCCGGGTCCTGCCGGTGCTGCTCGAGCGCGCCGGCCGCCATGCCGGCCAGCTGGTCGGCCGCACCCCCTATCTGCAGGGGGTTCATGTCGAGGGGCGGGGACACGCCATCGGCGATCTGGTCCAGGTCCGTATCGACGCCTGCTACCCGCACAGCCTTTCCGGCACCGTCCTGGAGCCGGACCCGGGAAAGGAGATCGCAGCCTGAAGACGCCCGGTCCTGTGGCCGAGATGCGGGGCGCCAGCCACCGCGTCAGCTTCGACGACAATGCTGCCTGCGCGATCGTCTTCGGTCAGCACCATCTGAACCTCGCGCGCATCGAGCAGAAGATCCCCGTCACCATCGTCACCCGCGGCAACGAGGTCCTCATCCAGGGGGACCGCGACGCCGACGTGCATGCCGCGGCAGCGGTGCTGGAGGCGCTGCATGCCAAGGCGCAGCGCGGTCTGGTGATCGACCGCGCCGAGGTCGACGCGGCGTTGCGTATGGCCGGCGCCGGCGAGCGGCCCGCGGCCCAGCATGTGCAGATCCGCACCGAGGGGCGTCCGGTCTCGCCGCGCTCGCTGAACCAGGCGGCCTATGTGCGGGCGCTGGAGACCCTCGAGCTGGTATTCGCCACCGGCCCGGCGGGTACCGGAAAGACCTACCTGGCGGTAGCCCAAGGCGTCTCGTTCCTCAAGCAGCGCCGGGTCGAGCGGCTGATCCTCTCGCGTCCGGCGGTGGAGGCGGGCGAGCGCCTGGGCTTCCTGCCGGGTGATCTCAAGGAGAAGGTCGATCCTTATCTGCGGCCCCTCTACGATGCGCTGCAGGACATGCTGACCGAGGGGCGTCTTGCGACCCGTATCGAGAATGGCCAGATCGAGATAGCGCCGCTCGCCTACATGCGCGGGCGTACGCTCAGCAACGCCTTCGTCATCCTCGACGAGGCGCAAAACACCTCACCGGCCCAGATGAAGATGTTCCTCACCCGTCTCGGCGAGAACTCGCGCATGGTGGTAACCGGCGATCCGAGCCAGACCGACCTGCCGCCGGGGACGTCCTCCGGCCTCAGCGACGCTTTGGCGCGGCTCACCGGGATCGAGGGAATCGGCATGGTGACATTCGACCGCGGGGACATCGTGCGTCATCCTCTCGTCACCGAGATCATCGAAGCCTATGAGCGCGGCGACAAGGCAGCCGCCACACCCGAACCGGAGACACGCGGGCGCCCGAACCGGGCCGCCTCGACCTGAAATGGACAGCGAAAGTAGCCACTCTATAGCGGTGACGATCGAGGCTCCTGGCTGGCCGTCGGTCGTCACCGCTCCCGAGGCCTTGTGCCGGGAGGCCGTCCGCGCCGTCCTGGCTCGGCTTCGCCCCGACGACGCCGAGCGCATCGAGGTGAGCATCCTGCTGGCCGACGATGAGACCGTGCGCGCCCTCAACCGCGATTATCGCGGCAAGGACAAGCCTACCAATGTGCTGTCCTTCCCCGCCGAGCTCGAGGTCGAGCTGCCCGAGGAGGCGCCCTGCCTACTGGGCGACATCGTGCTGGCACTCGAGACGGTGCGCGAGGAGGCGCGGCGCGACGGCAAGCAGGCCGCCGACCATCTGAGCCATCTTGTCGTGCACGGCACGCTGCACCTCCTGGGCCACGACCACGAGCAGGCGGAGGAGGCGGAGCGCATGGAAGCGCTCGAGACCCAGATCCTGGCCGGGCTCGGCATTGCCGATCCCTACGCCGTGGACGCCGCGTCATGAGGCAGCTTCCGCGTCGCGAAAGCGAGCCCCAGTCGATGCTGGAGGGCCTGTTCCGGCGGCTGCGCGAGCTGGCCGGCCGCTCCGAGCAGGAAGGCGGTCTGCGCGAGGCTCTCGAGGAGATCATCGAGGAGCTCGACGACGAGGACGAGCGCCGCTTCTCCGAGGAGGAGCGCGGCATTCTCCTCAACGTCCTGTCGTTCGGCGAGCTGCGCGTCGACGACGTCATGGTGCCGCGCACCGATATCTGCGCGGTCTCGGTCGACTCGGGCATCAGCGAGGTGGTTCGCGCGCTGCGCGGTGCCAAGCACACCAGGCTGATCGTGTACCGCGACACGCTCGACGACGTGGTGGGCATCCTCCACGTCAAGGACATCCTCGAGTTCTGGGGCGACGGTGTCGACTTCCAGCTCGAGAAGGTGGTCCGTCCGGTCCTGGTGGTGCCACCGTCCATGAGGGTTCTCGATCTCCTGGCCGAGATGCGCAGCTCGGCCATGCACATCGCCGTGGTGGTGGACGAGTTCGGCGGCACTGACGGCCTCGTGACCGTCGAGGACCTGGTGGCCGAGATCGTTGGCGACATCGGCGACGAGCATGGCGGGCTCTCCGCACCCCTGCTGGTCGAGCATCCGGACGGCACGGTCGAGGCCGACGGCCGGGTCGATCTCGAGGATCTCGAGCGGCTGCTGCAGGTGCGGTTGCTCGAGGCGGACGAGCGTGACGAGGCGGACACGGTGGCCGGGCTGATTTTCGCCCTGCTCGACCGGGTGCCCAGCCGTGGCGAGGTGGTGCGCCATCCCAGCGGGCTCGTGTTCGAGGTCGTGGACGCCGATCCCAGGCGCATCCGGCGGGTGCGCATCCATCGCGGCGAGGCCGCCTCGGCGGCCACCGGCCACGGCAGCGAGTGAGCACCGTTCGAAGCCTGGCGCGGCCGCCGCTGGCGACCGCGCTGGCCCGGCCGCGGCTCCTGGCGTTGGCCTCGGGCACCGCCGCCGCCCTGGCGCTGCCGCCGCTGCACGTTCTGCCGGGCCTGCTCGGCCTGGCGCTGCTGCTGGCCTCCATCGACCGCGCCCGGCGCAGCCGCGAGGTGCTGGCGATCGGCTGGTGCTGGGGCTTCGGCTTCTTTCTGGCCGGCCTCTACTGGGTCGGCATCGCCTTCTTCACCGACGTCGAGCGGTTCGGTGCCCTGGCAGTCCCCGCCGTGCTCCTGCTGGCGGCTGCCTGCGCCGTCTTTCCGGCGCTGGTCTGCTGGCTCACCTGGCGGGCGCGCCTGCGCTCGCCGCTCGCCAGGACCCTCTTCTTCGCCGTCGCCTGGACCGCCAGCGAGGCGTTGCGCGGTCCGCTGGGCGCCGACTTTCCATGGAATCCGCTGGCCATCGTCTGGGCGCCGTTCGATGCCATGCTGCAGCCCGCGGCGTGGATCGGCGGCTACGGGCTGAGCTTTCTCACCGTGTTGCTGGCCTGCCTGCCGGCCACCCTGCTGCTCGAGGGCGGCCAGGGTCGCCGGCAGGGGGTGGTGCTGGCCGGCCTCCTGCTCGCCTTGTGGCTCGGCGCCGGCGGCACCCGGCTGCTGCTGGCATCCCCCGATGGGCCCCCCGGGCCGGCCCTGCGCATCGTCCAGGGGGCGATCGAGCAGCACCACAAATGGGACCCCGACAAGCGTGCCGCCTGGTTCCGCCGCCACCTCGAGCTGTCCGCCGCACCCTCGCCGCTGCCCTTGCAGATCGTGATCTGGCCAGAAAGCGCGGTGCCCTACCTGCTGGCCCGCGAGCCGGCGGTGCGCGGCCACCTGGCGCAGGTGACGCCGCCTGGGGGCATGCTGCTGGTGGGCGGTGATGACTACCAGATGGACGCGGCACCGCCGCTGGCCAGCAACAGCCTCTTTGCCATCGACGAGCGGGGCGAGATTGCCGGCCGCTACGACAAGGCCGATCTCGTACCGTTCGGCGAGTATCTGCCGCTGCGCTGGCTTTTGGGTCGGCTCGGCCTGCAAAACCTCACCGCCGGCAGCATCGATTTCGTGCCCGGCCCCGGCCGGGAGACGCTGGCCCCCGGCGACGTGCCGCCGTTCAGCCCGCTGATCTGCTACGAGGCGATCTTCCCGGGCAGTGCCATCGACCCGCAGCAGCGGCCCGACTGGCTCCTCAACATCACCAACGATGCCTGGTTCGGGCGCAGCTCGGGACCCTACCAGCATCTCGCCATGGCGCGGCTGCGGGCCGTCGAGGAGGGTCTGCCGCTGGTGCGCGCCGCCAATACCGGGATCTCGGTGGTAACGGACGCGCTGGGCCGTGTCGTCGAGCGTCTGGACCTCGGCCGTATGGGCGTGATCGACACCCGCCTGCCGCCGCCGCTTCTGCAACCGACGCTCTTTCGGTCGCATGGCGCCCTCCTCCATGGGATGCTGTTCGGTTTTGCGGCCTTGTGTGGCATGCTGCTCGAACGCCGCCGTCGGAGCGGGGAGCAGTGATGGGCGAGGTGGTTCTCCAAGAGGGGCGGCCCGCAGGGGCTGCCAGGGGTGAGGCGCATCCGGTCGATGTTGAGGTCGGGCGCCGCTTGCGCGATCTTCGGGCGCTGCGCGGAATCAGCCAGGAGGAGCTTGCCCGCGGTCTCGGCATCGCCTTCCAGCAGGTGCAGAAATACGAGCGCGGGCAGAACCGGATCGGCGCCAGCCGGCTGGTGGAGATCGCCCATATTCTGGGCGTGCCCGCCTCCGACTTCCTCAGCGGCATCGTGCCACCCCCCGCCGCCGGCCGGGGGCCCGGGCTCGCCGAGGGCGGGGCGTCCGGCTTCGTCTACGACGACCCCTCGATGGCCCGCGGCGGACGGCCGGCGCCTGTGGTCGACACCCGCGAGGCGCTGGAGCTGGTGCGCGCTTTCGGGCGGATCCACGACCCGCTGGTGCGGCGCCGCTTCTTCGAGCTGGCCAAGATGCTGGGGCAGATCGACTACGCGACCCCGCCCGCCGCGTCCGGCGCCGCCGGGTCGCGGCCGCAGTCATCGTGACCGCTTGACCCTGCGGGGGAAACTTGCCTTAAAAGCCCTCGCGCCGCGCGGCCCGCGCCCGGCGACCGGTGGCGTGCGCCGCCACGCTTGAACCTCCGGCCGCCGCATGACGGCGTCGAACCCGCTCCTGGAGACGTAGCCCCGATGGCCGCTTCCGATTATCTGTTCACGAGCGAGTCCGTGTCCGAGGGGCACCCGGACAAGGTCTGCGACCGCATCTCCGACGAGGTCGTCGACGCCTATCTGGCGGCCTTCCCCTACGCGCGAGTCGCTTGCGAAACGCTCGCCACCACCAATCGGATCGTGATTGCCGGCGAGGTGCGCGGCCCCGAGCACATCACCCACGACACGGTGCGCTGCATCGCCCGCGAGGCGGTCCGCCAGATCGGCTACACCCAAAAGGGCTTCGACTGGCGCACCGCTGCCGTCGACGTCCACCTCCACGAGCAGTCCGCCGACATCGCCCGTGGCGTCGACGCGGCCGGCAACAAGGACGAGGGGGCGGGCGACCAGGGCATCATGTTCGGGTTCGCCTGCGACGAGACGCCCGTGCTCATGCCGGCGCCGATCCACTACGCCCACGACATCCTCAAGCGGATGGCCGCCGTCCGCCACAGCGGCCAGGCGCCGCAGCTGGGCCCGGACGCCAAGAGCCAGGTGACCCTGCGCTACGTCAATGGTGAGCCGGTCGGCACCACCTCGATCGTGGTCTCGACCCAGCACACCGAGGACGTCTCCCAGGAGGAAGTCCGCGAGATCGTGCGCCACCATGTGCTGGCCGCGATTCCCGAAGGCTGGATGTGCCCCGAGGACAGCTTCTACGTCAATCCGACGGGCCAGTTCGTCATCGGCGGCCCCGACGGCGATGCCGGCCTCACCGGGCGCAAGATCATCGTCGACACTTACGGCGGTGCGGCTCCCCATGGCGGCGGCGCCTTCTCGGGCAAGGATCCCACCAAGGTCGACCGCTCGGCGGCCTACGCCGCCCGCTACCTCGCCAAGAACGTGGTCGCCGCCGGCCTTGCGAGGAAGTGCCTGATCCAGCTTTCCTACGCCATCGGTGTCGCCAAGCCGCTGTCGATCTATGTCGACACCCAGGGCACCGGCGAGGTCGAGGAGGCCAGGCTCGCTGCCCTGCTCATGGATCTCGATCTCAGCCCGCGCGGCATCCGCGAGAGGCTCGGCCTCAACAAGCCGATCTACGCGCGCACCGCGGCCTACGGGCATTTCGGCCGCGAGCCCGAGGCCGATGGCGGTTTCTCCTGGGAGAAGACCGACCTCGTCGAGCATCTGCGCAGCGCGTTCTGACCGGCACGAAGATCCTGTCATCGTGACCAACGAAAGCAACGCGACGCGACCGCAGCGGCGGATCTACGGCCGCCGCCTGGGGCCCCGGCTGCGGCCGGGCCGCCGGCGGCTGCTCGACGAGCTGCTGCCGAGCCTGCGCTTCACCGTGCCGGAGCAGGGCGGCCTGGACCCGGCCTCGCTGTTCGCCGAGCCCAGGCGCGCCTTCTGGCTCGAGATCGGCTTTGGCGGCGGCGAGCACATGGCGGCCCAGGCGGCCGCCAACCGGGATGTCGGTCTGCTCGGCGTCGAGCCGTTCCTGAGCGGCGTCGCGGCACTTCTGGCAGCCGTGGAGCAGGACCGGCTGGAGAATGTCCGGCTGCTCGTCGACGATGCGCGCCTGCTGCTGGCGAGCCTCCCCGACGCCTCGATCGAGCGGCTCTTCGTGCTGTTCCCCGATCCCTGGCCCAAGGCCCGCCACAAGAAGCGGCGGATCGTGAATCGCGATACGGTGGCCGAGATGGCGCGGATCGTGCAGCCGGGCGGCGAGCTGCGCCTCGCCACCGACGATCCCGACTATGCCCGCTGGATGCTCGAGGCCCTGCTCGCCGAGCCGCGCCTCGAATGGCTGGCCGAGCGGGCCGCCGACTGGCGCGCCCGCACCTCCGACTGGGTCGAGACCCGCTACGAGCGCAAGGCGCTCGATGCCGGCCGGCTGCCCGTCTATCTCCGCTTCCGGCGCCGCGCCGAAGGCTGAGCCGGCCCGCCTCAAGGGGCCTGGCGGGCGTTCCCGCCGGCCCTCCGAGCGGCGTTACGGAAAGTTCTTGCATTGACGGAAGGGCGCGCGCATAACCGTGCGCACTCCTTTCGGACCAAACTGGGGAGGGTGGGCTTGAGCCCGCTCCCCATTCGCATGTTCGCACATCGGGATAGGCCCTCATTCACCAGATTGCCCAGCTGATCGAGCCCGCTCTCAAGGACATGGGCTTCGAGCTCGTGCAGGTCCGCCTGATGGGCGGGACTCGGCGCACGCTCCAGGTCATGGCCGAGCATCTCGACCGTGAGCGGACGATGACGGTGGACGACTGCGCCGACATCAGCCACGCCGTCTCCGCCCTGCTCGACGTCGCCGACCCGATCCCGGGCGCCTTCACCCTCGAGGTGAGCTCGCCCGGCCTCGACCGGCCGCTCGTCAAGCGCGAGGACTATGACCGCTTCCGCGGCCGCGAGGCCCGTGTCGAGACGGAAGAGCTGGTGGACGGGCGCAAGCGGTTCGTGGGCGTGATCGAGGGTCTCGAAGGGGACGAGGTCGTCATCCTCGTCGGTACTGGCCAGTGCCGCGTTCCGCTTGACGCTATCAAGCGGGCGAAGCTCGTCGTCACCGACGGGATGCTGGCCGGACGCCGGCCGGGGCGCGGGCGCCGGGCAGAACGCTAGGGGGTGGAGCGCATGGACACGGGCATCGGGCTTGGCCGGGCCGAACTGCTGCGAGTGGCCGAAGCTGTCGCTCAGGAAAAGGGCATCAGCGCCGACGAGGTGATCGAGGCCATGGAGCAGGCCGTGCAGACGGCCGCGCGCCGCAAGTACGGCCAGGAGCACGAGATCGTCGCCGAAATCGACCGCAGGACGGGCGAGATCCGGATCTATCGCGAGCTCGAGGTCGCCAACGGGGTCGAGGACTTCGCCCGGCAGATCGATATCGAGGATGCCCGCGAGCGCAACCCGGCGGCGCAGCCCGGCGATCACATCCTCGATCCCCTGCCGCCCATCGATCTGGGCCGCATCTCCGCGCAGAGCGCCAAGCAGGTGATCGTGCAGCGGGTGCGCGACGCCGAGCGCGAGCGCCAGTACAACGAGTTCAAGGACCGGATCGGCGAGATCATCGTCGGTGAGGTCAAGCGGGTCGAGCACGGCGGCGTGCTGATCGACCTCGGCCGGGCCGAGGCGATCGTCCGCCGCGACGAGCTGATCCCGCGCGAGATCTTCCGCCCCAAAGACCGCATCCGCGCCTATCTCTATGACGTGCGTCACGAGACCCGCGGTCCGCAGATCTTCCTCTCGCGCACCCATCCCCAGTTCATGGCGAAGCTGTTCGAGCAGGAGGTGCCGGAGATCTATGACGGCATCATCGAGATCAAGGCGGTGGCCCGCGACCCGGGCTCGCGCGCCAAGATCGCGGTGATCTCCAAGGACGCCAGCATCGATCCGGTGGGTGCCTGCGTCGGCATGCGCGGCTCGCGCGTGCAGGCGGTGGTCCAGGAGCTGGGCGGCGAGAAGGTCGACATCATCCCCTGGTCGCCCGACCAGGCCACCTTCGTCGTCAATGCCCTGGCGCCGGCCGAGGTCAGCAAGGTGGTGCTCGACCCCGACAACCAGCGCATCGAGGTGGTCGTGCCCGACCACATGCAGCACATCGCGATTGGCCGCCGCGGCCAGAACGTGCGGCTGGCCTCCCAGCTTTCCGGCTGGGACATCGACATCAACTCGGAGAGCGAGGAGAGCGAGCGCCGCCAGCGCGAGTTCCGGGAGCTCACCGCGCTGTTCGTCGAGACCCTCAACGTCGACGAGGTCATCGCCCAGCTGCTCGCTACCGAGGGCTTCTCCTCGGTCGAGGAGGTGGCGTACAGCCCGCTCGAGGAGCTGGCCTCGGTCGAGGGCTTCGACGAGGAGATCGCCGACGCCCTCAAGGAGCGTGCGCAGAGCTGGCTCGAGGAGCGTGCCGAGGAGCTGGCCCAGGAGGCCCGCGAGCTCGGCGTCGCCGACGATCTGCTGGCGTTCGAATCGATCTCCGACGAGACGGTGGTCAAGCTCGGCCGCCAGGGCGTAAAGACGCTCGAGGACTTCGCCGATCTCGCCGGTGACGAGCTGGTCGAGCTGGTGCCCGATGCGGGCATCACCGTCGAGCAGGCCGGACAGCTCGTCATGGAGGCGCGGATCCTGCTGGGATGGGTGGAAGCCCCGCCAGAGCCCGAGGATGCCGGCGAGGATCTCTCCCAGGACGAGTCCGGCGAGGAGCAGCTCGAGGCGGCGCCGTCCGCCGAGGGCGATCCCGCCGAGGCCGAGACCGTCGACGAGCAGAGCGCCGCCAGGGAGGCGTCGACCCAAGCGTGAGTGCAGAGACCATCGTCATCGAGGAAGAGCCGCGTCCGGGTCGGGGGCGACGGTGTGTCGCGCGGCGGGCCGCAGCGCCCCGCGAAGGCATGCTGCGCTTCGTCGTGGCGCCCGACGGGCGGCTCGTCTTCGATGCCGAGGAGCGTCTGCCCGGCCGCGGGATCTGGCTCAGCGCCGATCGAGGTGCTATAAGGCAGGCGGTTGCCAAGCAGCTGTTCGCGAAGGCAGCGCGCGCCAGGGTACAGGTTTCGCCTCGTCTAGCCGACGAGGTGGAGACTGTCGTGGTGCGCCGCTGCCTCGACTATTTTGGCCTCGCACGTCGGGCCGGTGCCTTCGTCGCCGGGTACGACAAGGTCGATGAATGGTTGCGCCAGGGCAAGGCAGGCTTGCTGGTGACGGCGCAGGATGCTGCGGCCAACCAGCGGGACCGGCTCGTGGCGCTGGCTGCCGGGCGGCCCGTCGTCGACTTGTTCTCGAGAGAGGAGGTCGGTCGGGCAGTCGGGCGCGAGGCGGTGACCTACGCCGCCATGGCGCCCGGGCGTCTGGCTGAAGGGCTGCTGCGGGAAGCCGGGCGGCTCAGGGGGCTGCGCGAGAGCGGCCCGGAAGGTTTCTCGCAGGGTGCGGGCGAGCAGGAAAAGGACGCGATAAAGACATGAGCGACGCGAAGGGGCAGGATCGGAACGCTCGAATCGAGCTTTCCCGGCCTTCTACGCCGCGACTGGAGCTGAAGAAGACCGTCGAAGGCGGCGTCGTGCGGCAGAGCTTCTCGCACGGGCGCAGCAAGTCGGTGGCGGTCGAGGTGAAGCGCTCGCGCGTCGCCGCAAAGCCCAGTGGCCGGACGGCAGGCACGGACACACCCGCGCAGCAGGGCGGGCGCGGCGGCGCGCCGCTGCCGCAGCAGCGCGGCCAGCAGCAGCAGCAGCGGCGGCCGATGGTGCTCAAGCCGCTGACCGACGAGGAGAAGGCAGTCCGCCTGCGTGCGCTGTCCGAGGCCAAGAAGGCCGAGGACGAGGCCCGCAAGCGCGCCGAGGAGAACGCCCACCGGGCGGCCGAGGAAGCCGCCCGCCGGCGCTCCGAGGAAGAGGCCGCCATTCAGCGCAAGGTCGAGGAAGAGGCGCGCAAGAAGGCCGAGGACGAGGCTCGTCGCAAGGCCGAGGAGCAGGCGCGCCGGCTGCTCGAGGAAGAGGAGCGGCGTCAGCGCAAGGCGCCGGCCGCCGCGGAGACTGCCGACGCGCCGGCCGAGGCCGTGGCCAAGACCGAGTCGCCCAAGCGGGCGGCCAAGGGCGCGGTCCGCGACAAGCCCGAGACCGAGGAAGAGTCGCCGGCGGCACGGCGTGCGGGCAAGCTGCGCGCCAAGACCGAGAAGCGCGGCAGCCTCAAGCCGGCCGGCCGTGACGACAAGCGCACCCTGCGCGTGTCGATGGACGGCGACGAGGAGGAGGGGCGCGTGCGCAGCCTCGCCTCGCTGCGCCGTCAGCAGCAGCGTGAGCGGCGCCAGCAGGAGACGGTCGGCGAGCAGGGCATCCGCGAGGTCGTCCTGCCCGACAACATCACCGTCCAGGAGCTCGCCAACCGCATGGCGGTGCGCGGCGCCGAGGTGGTCAAGACCCTGATGCGCAGCGGCGTCATGGCCACCATCAACCAGGCGATCGACGCGGATACCGCCGAGCTGGTGGTGGCCGAGTTCGGCCAGAAGGTGAAGCGCGTGTCCGACGCCGATGTCGAGGAAGGCATCGAGGGCATCGTCGATCAGGCCGGGGACCTGCGTCCGCGCGCCCCGGTGGTGACCGTCATGGGCCATGTCGACCACGGCAAGACCTCGCTGCTCGATGCCCTGCGCGAGAGCAACGTGGTCAAGGGCGAGGCCGGCGGCATCACCCAGCATATCGGTGCCTACCGGGTCGATATCGGCCACGGCATGCCGGTGGCCTTCATCGACACGCCGGGCCACGCCGCCTTCACCTCGATGCGCGCCCGCGGCGCGTCCGTCACCGACGTCGTGGTGCTGGTGGTGGCTGCCGACGACGGCGTCATGCCGCAGACCGTCGAGGCGATCCGTCATGCCAAGGCGGCCGGCGTGCCGATCGTCGTGGCCATCAACAAGATGGACAAGCCCGAGGCCAATCCGGAGCGGGTCAAGACCGAGCTCTTGAACCACGAGGTGGTGGTCGAGGATTACGGCGGCGAGGTGCTGGCGGTGCCGGTGAGCGCGATGGCGCGGACCGGGATCGACAAGCTCATCGAGGCGCTGCAGCTCCAGGCCGAGCTCCTCGACCTCAAGGCCAATCCCGAGCGCGACGCCCAGGGCACCATCGTCGAGGCCGAGCTCGATCGCGGCCGCGGCGCGGTGGCGACCGTTCTGGTGCAGAACGGCACCCTCAAGGTCGGCGACATCGTGATCGCCGGCGCCCAGTGGGGCCGGGTACGTGCCCTGGTCGACGATCGCGGTGCGCCGGTCGAGCAGGCCGGTCCCTCCACGCCGGTCGAGATCCTCGGTCTCGATGGTGTGCCGGAGCCCGGCGACAAGCTGTGGGTCGTGGACAACGAGAAGCGCGCCCGCGACGTCGCCGAGTACCGCCAGCGCAAGAAGCGCGAGCAGAGCCAGCTCGGTGCGGCGGCAGCCCGCGGCACCACCCTCGAGGACATGTTCAGCCAGCTCAAGGCGGGTGCCCTCAAGGAGCTGCCGGTCGTCATCAAGGCGGACGTGCACGGCTCGCTCGAGGCCATCGTCGCCGGTCTCGACAAGCTCAAGACCGACGAGGTGGGCGTGCGCGTGCTGCACGGCGGCGTCGGTGCCATCACCGAGAGCGACGTCAGCCTGGCGCTGGCCTCGCGCGGCCTGATCATGGGCTTCAATGTCCGCGCCAACGTGCAGGCCCGCGACATGGCCAAGCGCGAAGGGATCGAGATCCGCTACTACTCGATCATCTACGAGATCCTCGACGAGGCGAAGGCCATGCTCTCGGGCATGCTGTCGCCCGAGGCGCGCGAGGTCATCCTTGGTCATGCCGAGATCCGCGAGATCTTCAGCGTGCCCAAGTTCGGCAAGATCGCCGGCTGCCGCGTGCTGGACGGTCTCTTCAAGCGGAATGCCCGGGTCCGCCTGCTGCGCGACGACGTGGTGATCTTCGACGGCCAGCTGGGCTCGCTCCGGCGCTTCAAGGACGATGTCCGCGAGGTGAAGGAGGGCTTCGAGTGCGGCATGTCGATCGAGGGTTACAACGACATCCGCGAGGGTGACGTCATCGAGGCTTACGAGGTCGAGGAGGTGGCGCGCAGCCTCTGAGGCGCGCCACTCCCGCCTCTCACGACAAGGGCACTGCTCCATGGCGCGAGGCTCCAGTGCTAGCGAGCCGTCGCAGCGTCAGCTGAGGGTGGCGGAGCAGATCCGCCACCTGCTCGCCGAGGATCTCATGCGCGGCGAGATCCACGACACCCGGCTCGCCGGCCGCAGTATCACGATCGGCGAGGTCCGGGTGAGCCGGGACCTTCGGCACGCAACCGTCTTTGCGAGCGAGCTGGGCGGCCGGCTTCAACCGGCCGCCCTCCTTGCGCTCGAGCAGGCGGGAGCGCGGCTGGGCGCCCGGATGGCGCGACGGATGAATCTCAAATACGCCCCGCGGCTGCATTTCGTGGCCGACGACCTGTTCGACGAGGCGGCGCGCATGGAGCGCCTGCTGTCGAACGAGCGCGCGAGGCTGCAGCAGGACGACGACGAGGAAACGGATGGGACGCAGGAGTAAGGGACGGCCCATCAATGGCTGGCTGGTCGTCGACAAGGGGGTGGGGATCACCTCGACCCAGGTCGTCAACCGGGTGAAGTGGCTGACCCAGGCCCAGAAGGTCGGCCATGGCGGCACCCTCGACCCGTTGGCGACCGGCGTGCTGCCGATCGCCATGGGCGAGGCCACCAAGACCGTTGCCTATGTCATGGATGCCCGCAAGGGCTACCGCTTTACCGTGCGGTTCGGCGAATCGCGCGACACCGACGACGCCGAGGGCGAGGTCCTGGCCAGCAGCGAGCTGCGGCCCAGCGACGAGGCCATCGAGGCGGCGCTGGCTCCCTTCCGCGGCGAGATCCAGCAGCGCCCGCCGATCTACGCGGCGGTCAAGATCCAGGGCGAGCGGGCCTACGATCTGGCCCGGCGCGGCGAGAAGGTGGAACTCGAGCCGCGGCCGGTCAGGATCGACCGGCTCGACTTCGTGCGGCGGGTCGATGCCGACCATGCCGAGTTCGAGATGGAGTGCGGCAAGGGCACCTATGTCCGGGCGCTCGCCCGCGACCTGGGCGAGGTGCTGGGCTGCCACGCCCATGTGAGCAAATTGCGGAGAACGGCGGTCGGGGGCTTCACCCTCGAGCACGCCGTCTCCCTGAATGCCCTGGAGGGGGTCGTCCAGGAGGACAGCCTTCCCCAGGTGCTCGTCTCGGTGGCGACAGCGCTGGCCGGCATCCCGGCGCTTGCCGTAACCGAACCGCAGGCGCTGCGGCTCCGTGCCGGTCAGCCGATTCGCGTCTCGCCAGGCCTGTTCGGCGGCGAGCAGCCTTCGGCCGGCGGCACCGTGTTGATCACCCAGGGCGGCGATGTCGTCGCCATCGGGCGATTCGATGACGGGGAGGTCAGCCCCCTGCGGGTGTTCAACCTCAAGGGCGGCCACGCCGCCCGGGCTTAGGAGATCCAAGCCGATGTCGATTACCGAAGAGCGCAAGCAGGCGGTGATCAAGGAATACGCCACCAAAGAGGGTGACACGGGTTCGCCCGAGATCCAGGTGGCGATCCTGAGCGAGCGCATCGTGAACCTGACCGAGCATCTCAAGGTGCATCAGAAGGATTTCGCGTCGCGTCGCGGCCTGCTCATGATGGTCGGCCAGCGGCGCCGCTTGCTCGACTATGTGCGCAGCAGGAACGAGGCGCGTTACCAGCAGCTCATCGCCCGTCTGGGCCTGCGTCGCTGAATGGGCGGCCGGCGGGACGGCGAACGGGGCGCCTGCGGCTTGCCGCAGGCGGGCCGCTGCCGTTCCCGCCGGCCCTCCTCCTCGCCCGGGCGACGCACCGCTGCTGCCCCGCGCCGCCGGCGCGGCGCTAGGAAAGGCTGATCAGAATGTTCCAGATCACACGCAAAGAGACAAACTGGGGCGGCAAGCCGCTGGTGCTGGAGACCGGGCGGATCGCCCGGCAGGCCGACGGCGCCGTTCTCGTCACGCTGGGCGAGACGGTCGTGCTGTGCACGGCCACCGCCAGCAAGTCGGTGAAGCCCGGCCAGGACTTCTTCCCGCTCACGGTCAACTACCAGGAGAAGGCGTTCGCGGCGGGCAAGATCCCCGGCGGCTTCTTCAAGCGCGAGGGCCGGCCGAGCGAGAAGGAGACGCTCACCTCGCGGCTCATCGACCGCCCGCTGCGGCCGCTCTTCATTGACGGCTTCAAGAACGACACCCAGGTCATCTGCACCGTCCTCGCCCATGACGGCGAGACCGATCCCGACATCGTCGCGATGATCGGCGCGTCGGCGGCGCTGACCATCAGCGGGTTGCCGTTCCTGGGCCCGATCGGCGCGGCGCGGGTCGGCTACAGCGACGGCCGATTCCTGCTCAACCCGACCATCGAGCAGCTCAAGGAGAGCGATCTCGATCTGGTCGTGGCAGGCACCCGCGATGCCGTCATGATGGTCGAGTCCGAGGCCAAGGAGCTGCCCGAGGACGTGATGCTCGGGGCCGTGATGTTCGGCCACAAGCAGTTCCAGCCCGTCATCGACCTCATCATCGAGCTCGCCCAGGCATCCGCCAAGGAGCCCTGGGACATCGAGATCGAGGAGCACGACGCGGTCTTCGAGGCGCTTCGCAAGGGTTTCGAGAAGGACCTGCGCGCCGCCTACGCCGAGCCGCAAAAGCAGCTCCGCGTCGAGAAGGTGGCAGCGGTCAAGAAGCGCGCGCTCGAGGCCCATGCCGGCGAGGGGCAGGAGAGCCCGCTGGTCGTGGCCGAGCAGTTCAAGCGGCTCGAGAAGGACATCGTGCGCGGCTCGATCCTCGAGACCGGGCGGCGCATCGACGGGCGCGACCTGCGCACCGTGCGGCCGATCGAGGGCCAGGTGGGCGTGCTGCCCCGCGTGCACGGCTCGGCGCTGTTCACCCGCGGTGAGACCCAGGCGCTGGTCGTGGCCACGCTCGGCACCGGCCAGGACGAGCAGATGATCGACTCGCTCGAGGGCGACAGCCGGCAGCACTTCCTGCTGCACTACAACTTCCCGCCCTACTCGGTGGGCGAGACCGGCCGCATCGGCTCGCCGGGCCGCCGCGAGATCGGCCACGGCAAGCTCGCCTGGCGGGCGACCCGTCCGGTGCTGCCGCCCAAGGACCAGTTCCCCTACACGATCCGCATCGTCTCCGAGGTGACCGAGAGCAACGGCTCCTCCTCGATGGCGACGGTCTGCGGCGCCTCGCTGGCGCTGATGGATGCCGGCGTGCCGCTGCCGCGGCCGGTGGCCGGCATCGCCATGGGCCTGATCAAGGAGAAGGGCCGCTTCGCGGTGCTCTCCGACATTCTCGGCGACGAGGACCATCTGGGCGACATGGACTTCAAGGTCGCCGGCACCGCGCACGGCGTGACCTCGCTACAGATGGACATCAAGATCGCCGGCATCACCGAGGAGATCATGCACCAGGCCCTGGGCCAGGCCCTCGACGGCCGGATGCATATCCTGGGCGAGATGGCCAAGGCGCTCGGCATGCCGCGTCCCGAGATGCGCGACACCGTTCCGCGGGTCGTCACCATCAACATCCCGCAAGACAAGATCGGCGCGGTCATCGGCCCCGGCGGCAAGATGATCCGCGAGATCACCGAGACCACCGGCAGCAAGATCGACATCGCCGACGACGGCACCGTCAAGGTGGCCTCGGCGGACTCGGCGGCGACCCAGCGCGCGATCGACTGGATCCGCGGCCTGACCGCTACCGCCGAGGTGGGTGCCATCTACACCGGCAAGGTGGTGCGGGTCGTGGACTTCGGCGCCTTCGTCAACTTCCTGGGCAGCCAGGACGGCCTGTGCCACATCAGCGAGCTCGCCAACGAGCGCGTCGGCAAGGTCACCGACGTCGTCAACGAGGGCGACACGGTCAAGGTCATGGTTCTCGCCATCGACGACCGCGGCAAGGTCAAGCTGTCGATGCGCTCGGTCGACCAGGCGACCGGCGAGGCGCTCGACGTGCAGCCGCGCGCACCGCGCGGCGATCATCCGCGTGGCGACGGTCCGCGTGGCGACGGTCCGCGCGGTGACGGTCCGCGGGGCGATGGCCGCAGGCGCCAGCGCGTCTGACGGCCGGCCGGCGGTGGCCGACAGGTGCCGCCGGCATGACGCCGGGGCGGGGCGAGGGGGCACGACCCGCCGCGCCCCCGGCCTCGGGCCAGACGGGAGCGGGCCCGGTGCCGGATCTTGGGAGGGATGAGATGAGCATTGTTCAGCCTCTGGTAATCTCGGGCAAAGAGGTGTGGCCGCTGGTCGAGGGCGGCAAAGGCGTCGCCGTGT
Organism: Geminicoccaceae bacterium 1502E; assembly: GCA_033875255.1. Lineage (GTDB taxonomy): Bacteria > Pseudomonadota > Alphaproteobacteria > Geminicoccales > Geminicoccaceae > Marinimicrococcus. Next base: position 114,559 of record JAWZSN010000005.1, read on the forward strand.
CCAATGGACGCTCGAGCGGCGCCTGGGCCCGGGCCGGAGGCGTGGGCACCTTTTCCGGCGTCAATGCCGACCTGATCGACGAGAACGGCGAATATGTGCCGCTGGTCTATCGCGGTCGCGACCGGATCGAGCGCCACGAGGAGCTGGTCGCCCATTCGATCAAGGCGGGGATCAGCCAGGCGCGTATCGCCCACGAGACGAGCGGCGGCGAAGGCCGCATCCACATGAACGTGCTGTGGGAGATGGGCGGCTGCGAGCGCGTTCTCACCGGCGTTCTGGATGGTGCGAAGGGCCTGATCCACGGCATCACCTGCGGCGCCGGCATGCCCTACCGGCTCGCCGAGATCTGCTCGGGCTACGGCGTCCATTACTACCCCATCGTCTCCTCGGGCCGCGCCTTCAACGCCTTGTGGCGGCGCGCCTACAACAAGCACGCCGACTGGCTGGGTGCGGTAGTCTACGAGGACCCGTGGCGGGCCGGCGGCCATAACGGCCTCTCCAACAGCGAGGATCCCCTGCACCCCGAGCCGCCGCTGCCGCGCGTGCTCGAGCTCAGGAACACGATGCGCAAGGTCGGGCTCGGCCATGTGCCGATCGTGATGGCCGGCGGCGTCTGGCACCTCGCCGATTGGCAGGACTGGATCGGCAACGAGGAGCTGGGGCCGATCGTCTTCCAGTTCGGCACACGGCCGCTGCTCACCCAGGAAAGCCCGATCCCCGAGAGCTGGAAGAGGCGCCTCACGGAGCTGGCGGCCGGCGACGTGCTGCTGCACCGCTTCAGCCCGACCGGCTTCTACTCCTCGGCAGTCAAGAACAGCTTCCTCGACGAGCTGGTCGCGCGCTCGGAGCGACAGGTCGAGTTCCGCGAGGAGGCCGCCCCGGACGAGGGTTTTGAGGCGTTCTTCGCCTATGGCCGCAGCGGTAACGGCGTCTGGCTGCGCCAGGCCGATCTCGAGCGGGTCCAGGGCTGGGTGGCCGAAGGCCGGTCGCAGCCGATGCGTACGCCCGACTCCAGCCTGATCTTCGTCGACCCGGCCCGGGCGCGGGAGATCCGGCGCGACCAGGCCAACTGCATGGGCTGCCTGTCGCACTGCCAGTTCAGCAACTGGAAGGACCGCGACGACCACAGCACCGGCCGACCCGCCGACCCGCGCTCCTTTTGCATCCAGAAGACCCTGCAGGAGATCGCCCATGGCGAGGGCGACCCGGTCGACAACCAGCTGATGTTCTCGGGCCACAATGTCTACCGGTTCGGCGAGGACCCGTTCTACGCCAATGGCTTCGTGCCTAGCGTCAAGCAGCTCGTGCAGCGCATATTGACGGGACAATGAGCCGCTGGGGGGTTGTCGGCGTTGACATAGGGGACCACGTTCGTCCTATATCGGCGCCGTAACCGCAGCGCTGCGTGTCATTCGAGGGGTCTGATTGGGAGCGGGATGAGCAGAGTCTATGCAAACTCCCTGCGTCAGCTGAAGGCGGCTGGCCTGCGTCCGACGCGGCAGCGCCTGGCGCTGGCCAAGCTGCTGCTCGAGAACGGGCCGCGCCATCTGACCGCCGAGGAGCTGTTCCAGGAGGCGCGGCAGGCGGGCATTCCGGTATCGCTGGCGACCGTCTACAACACGCTGCACCAGTTCACCGGCGCCGGCCTGCTGATCGAGGTGGTGGTCGGCAGCGGCCAGAGCTACTTCGACACCAATCCGACCTCGCACTGGCACTATTTCGACAAGTCGACTGGCGAGATCGTCGACGTGCCCGAGCAGGCGATCGAATTCGCGAAGCTGCCCGATCCGCCGCCGGGCAAGGTCATCGAGCGCATCGACGTGGTGGTGCGCATCCGTGACGCCGACGGCGTCAGGCGGCGTGGGAGCAGCGAGGACGGCGGCGGCAGCGACCGGGACTGAGCGCCCGGCTGCTCGCATGACCGACGAAAAAGGGCCGCCTCGCGCGGCCCTTCCGCTTTTCTCGGGCGGCCGGTCTCAACGGCGCATCTCGTCCGGCAGGATGCCGTAGAGCGCCGTGCGCTCGAGCCAGCCGCGCTGCCCCTCGATCTCCACGAAGCACCAGCCTTCCGAGCAGTCGAGCAGGCCGCCCACCACGCCGGGCTCGGCACGCAGCAGCAGGCGCGCGTCGGCGGCGGGGGCGCGGCGCAGGCCGAGCAGGTCGGCACCGGTCAGCAGCACCGTGCGGCGGCGGCTCAACAGGCTGCCATGGACCCACCCTTCCTCGCCGTCCAGGTCGCGGATCTTCCGCCAGGTATCGAACTCGTCGACGATCTGCACCGGCAGGCCGCGGCGCGCATAGACCCACTTGAGCGGGTACTGCTTGCCGGGTCCGGTGCGGATGTTGATGGGCTCGGCGGCCAGCGACACGAAGCGCGGCAGCGGCAGGCCGGAGGGGCCTACCTCGGGGCTGGCGGCCAGCGCCGGCAGGCTGGCCAGCGGCAGGGCGAGGGCGAGCGCGCACGAGGCGCGCCGGAGAATGTCGAGCAATCGGCGCATGCATATCGATCGTTGCGAGGACACGCCCCTTGGGTAGCGGGCGGGCCGGGCGCGAGGCAAGGGGAATGCGCCCGAGACTAGGAGAGCCGGCACGTCTCTGCTAGGGCTTTGGTCTGCAGGAAGGCCGATTGACGGCCATCGCCGAGGAGGGTGCCGCATGCCGCGTATCAGGCCGCTCGTGATCGTCACGCGCCGGCTTCCGGAGGTCGTCGAGACCCGGATGATGGAGCTGTTCGACGCGCGCCTGAACGTCAACGACGCGCCTTTGGGCAAGGCAGAGCTCATCGAGGCTGCAAAGACGGCCGAGGTGCTGGTGCCGACCGTTACCGACCGGATCGATTCCTCGGTGCTCGCTCATGCCGGGCCGCGTCTCAAGCTGATCGCCAACTACGGCACCGGCGTGGACAATATCGACGTCGAGGCGGCCTACAAGCGGGGTATCACGGTCACCAACACGCCTGGCGTGCTGACCGAGGACACTGCCGACATGACCATGGCGCTGGTTCTCGCGGTCTCGCGCCGGCTGTGCGAGGGCGAGCGGCTGGCGCGCTCGGGGGAGTGGTCCGGGTGGGGCCCGACCTCGATGCTCGGGCGGCGCATCGGCGGCAAGCGGCTGGGCATCGTCGGCATGGGACGGATCGGCACCGCGCTCGCCCGCCGGGCCCGCGGCTTCGGCCTGTCGGTGCACTATCACAACCGGCACCGGGTCCACGAGAGCGTGGAGAACGAGCTCGAGGCGACCTACTGGGACAGCCTCGACCAGATGCTGGCCCGGGTCGACATCATCAGCGTCAACTGCCCGCACACGCCCGCGACCTTCCATCTGCTCTCGGCCCGGCGTCTCAAGCTGCTCCAGCCCCACGCCTACATCGTCAACACCAGTCGCGGCGAGGTGATCGACGAGATGGCGCTCACCCGCATGCTGCGCAACAAGGAGATCGCCGGCGCCGGGCTCGACGTGTTCGAGCACGAGCCGGCCATCAACCCCAAGCTCCAGCAGCTCGACAACGTGGTGCTGCTGCCGCACATGGGCTCGGCCACCATCGAGGGCCGCATCGACATGGGCGAGAAGGTCATCATCAACATCAAGACCTTCGTCGACGGCCACCGCCCGCCCGACCGCGTCCTGCCCAGCATGGTCTGACGCGTGAGCGGTATCGAGCCGTTTCCCGGAGTGGCCCTTTTCGCGGGCCAGCCGAAGCCTCAAGGGTTCGTTCTCGGGACAAAAACAGGCTTTCGGGAGGGCCGCGGATGGACCAGCGGGTCGAGATCGTGACGCCGGGCGAGACGCACAAGGAGGGCTGGCGGCACCTCTATGACGGCTATGCCACCTTCTACAGGCGCGAGATGACGGACACGATCGCGGGCGCCGTATGGGGCTGGCTGCAGGATCCGGCGCACGAGCTCGAGGGGGCGCTGGCGCTTCAAGGCGGTGTGCCAGTGGGCCTTGCCCACTATCGCCGGATGCCGAGCCCGCTGCGCGGCGCTGATATCGGCTTTTTGGACGATCTCTTCGTCGATCCATCGGCCCGTGGCGGCAACGTCGGCGAGCTGCTGATCGACCATGTGGCGAAGGTGGCGCGCGAGCGCGGCTGGGGCGTGGTGCGCTGGATCACCGCCGACGACAATTATCGCGCGCGCAGCCTCTATGACCGGCTGGCCAAGAAGACCAGCTGGAACCTCTACGAGCTGACCCCCTGAATGCGTGCCATGCCCCGCTTGAGGCGGGCCGCCGGGGCCGATGCCGGCACGCTGCTGCTGCTCTTGGGCATCGGCCTGTTCTGGGGGCTCAACTGGCCGGCGGTGCGGATCGGTCTTACCGAGCTGCCGCCCTTCACCCTGCGCAGCGTCGGGTTCGTCGCCGGCGGCGGCATCCTGGCGCTGATCGCGAGGCTGCGTGGCGAGGCCCTCATGCCGCGCCGCGACGAGCTGCCGCGGCTGGTGCTGGCCGGCCTGCTGTCGGTGATGGGCTTCAACGTGCTGACCGCCTTCGGCCAGCTCGCCACCGAGACCTCGCGGGCGGCGATCCTCGCCTTCACCATGCCCCTTTGGGCCACGCTGATGGCGGCGGCCATGGGCGAGCGCCTGACGGGCGAGCGGATCGTCGCACTGCTGGCCGGCATGGCGGGGCTCATGCTGCTGCTCGGGCCCGACCTGCTCGTGGCCGGCGGCTCGCCGCTCGGCAGTATTCTGGTGCTGGGTGCTGCCCTCTCCTGGGCGGCCGGCACGCTCGTCCTCAAGAGCCGCACCTGGTCGCTCGGACCGGTGGCACTCGCTGCCTGGCTGATCGGTGTGTCGACCCCGCCGGTGCTGTTGGGCTCGGCCGTGCTCGAGCAGCCCTGGCAGCTCGGCTGGCCGAGCCCGCTGGTGACCGGCGCCATGCTCTATCACATCGCCCTGCCCATGGTGTTCTGCCATGCCGCCTGGGTGACCCTGGTGGGCCGGCTAGCCGCACCTGTCGCCGCCATCGGCACGCTGCTCATCCCGGTGGTGGGCGTGATCTCGGCGGTGCTGCTGCTGGGCGAGCCGCTCGGGGTGCGCAAGCTCGCCGCGCTCCTGCTGGTGACGGGGGCGGTGGCCACCGTGCTGATCGGCCCGGCGCTGCACCGGGGCAGGGCGCCCTGACGGAGCGCCTGGCTTCCTGGCTTCCGGTCCGCTTGTGGCTCGGCGAGGCAGCGGATCTGTGCGGGTGCAAAGGCTGACGCGCCGAGCCTCACCGCTTCTTCAGCGCCTCGGGCTTGTGCGCCGCCTTCTTGCCTGACTTGGCGCTCTCGACGATGTACTGCGGATCCTCCTGCGAGGCTGCAACCTCGTGACCCTTGATGTGCGTCCTCGAGGTCTGTTTCTTGACGACCTTGCCGTGCGTCTTGCCCTGGCTTGTCTCCCACTCGACCTCGTCGCCCTTCTTCAGCTCCTTCGTCATGACTGTGTCCTCCGGGCGGTTGGCGGCGGCGCTCAGCTCTTGAGCGGATCGTGGCCCCAGTTCATCAGCGAGTAGCGCCACGCCGAGCCCTCCTTGTCCCGCGCCGGCCCGCCCTGCGCAAGATGGCGGTGCACGAAGCCGGCAACCTTGCGCATGTGGCGATAGTCGTCCCCGGTCAGCTCGGCCTTTTTCTTGCGCTTGATCGCGACGATGCGACGCCCGGACTTGTGGCCCACTGCCTCGCTGTCGCCCTCGTCCTTCGCGCCGACCGACCGGCTCTCATCGGTCGCGAGCCAGTCCTCCAGCTCGCCGGGCGACATGTTCACGGCCTCGTTGAACTCTCTCCAGATCTCCTCGCGATCCAGATCCTCGGACATTTTCCCCACCCTCTCGGCGTCCCGGTGTGTGGGGAGCCAACGTGCGTGCAGGCGGGGTGTTCCCGGCGCCCGCACCCGCGCACGATCGCGGCCGGGCCGCTGGAGCGGCCCCTTGAGGAGCCTCCGGGCCCTTCGATCCGGGGTGCGGCAGCAAACTGATGCACCGAACGGCTGCTGAATGCGCAATGATGAGCCCTTTGGGAGCCGGTTGCCGAGGGAGGTAGGCGTTGGACGCGGTGGACCTGCCGGTTCTTCCGGAGATTGCCTCTCCCGCGAACGCCCTGGCGGCCATGCGGGAGCGGCGCCGCTCGGCGGTGCTGGTCGATGGCGGCGAGAGCTTCGCGGTGCTCGACCTCGAGGAGACGCTGCGCGGAATCCGCCACGGCATCCGGCAGATCGGCATGCTCGAGCTCGCCCGCGACGTGCTGGTCATCCATCCCGCAGCAATTCTCGATGCGGCGGCGAACCTGCTGCGCCCGGCACGCTCGAGGCCTGCCTTCGAGGCCATACTGGCGCAGGCCGGAACCCGCTTCGGGCTGCTGAGCATCCTACCGCGCACCGATGTGGCGTTTCTCGTGACCCGCAGGGAGAACGACAGCTTGCGGCGCAGCGCCGCTCCCACCACCTGCTGGTGCTCGCGGCGCGACGACCATGTCTTCGGCCGCGACGAGGTGAGCCCCGGCCAGAGCTGCCCCGACTGCGTGGTGGAGATCGGCACGATCTCCTGCGACGGTGACGGGTGAGGCTGACCGCTCGTGCTCGACACCGCCATCCAGCATGTCGAGGCGCTGTTCTCGCGCCGCTTTCTTTTAGCCGGGTTCTTTCCCTGGCTGCTCTTCGGCGCCGCCAATCTTCTGGCCTACGATCTCGTATTGCGGCCGGCACCGGAGCTGCTGCCCGCCTGGCTCGCTGCCCCGGCCGGGACCCAGGCGGTGGTGCTGGCGGCGGTGCTCGTGGCGACCGCCGCCGTGGCGTTCGTGGCCGCACCGCTTTTGCCGCTGCTGCGGGCGGTGCTGGAAGGGCGGGTGCGGCGCCGCGGCCGGACGGGGCGCGTTCTGGAAGCTTTGCGGGTGGAGCGCCGTCACGATCTTCTCGACGTCGAGAGCGAGCTGCGGCGGCTGCGCCAGGTCTGCCGCGCGCTGCCCGGCCTGCACGAGGCGGCGCTGGCCCGCCTGCGCACAGCGGCCGAGGCCGGTGCCGGCTCCGGCCGGAAGCACGCGGCCAGCCTATGCGCTGCTGCGCTACAACATCTCCCTCGACTTCTTCTGGCCGCGCCTGCGCACTATCCTGAACCGCCATGCGGCCCTGAACGACGCCCTGGACCAGGCCGAGACCCACCTGGCCTTTCTCGTCCTGACCTTCTTTCTGATCGTGGCCTTCGCTATCACCTGGAGCGTCGTGCCGGTGGCCAATCTGGGGCCGCTGTCGCTCTTTTTGGGCGTGGCGGTGGCCGGGCCGGCGGCGGCGTGGTGCTGGCTCGGGCTGGTGGCCGAGGCCGAGGTGACGCTGGGGCAGCTCGTGCGCTCGGCCCTCGACCTGCACCGCCACGAGCTGTTGCAGGCGCTGCGGGTGGGTGTGCCGCGGCGACACGAGGACGAGCGCCGGCTCTGGGGGATCCTGCGCGAGGCGCTTGCCCACGGCGAGCGCGATCTTCCGGTGCTGCGCCGGCTGACCGGCCCGTGAGGCCCCTGCGCCGCCGCCTTTTGGTGTCGTGGCTGCTGCTGGTGGCTGGCGGCGGCGCCGTGATTCTCCTCGCACCCCATGGGCCGGTGCGGCACTGGGCGGCGCGCACCGCGTTGCCGCCGCATCACCGCCTGACGGAGGCAGACCTGGTGGCGCCGCCGGGCCGCGGCGATCGGATCCTGCCGGACAAGGCCGGCCTGCTGGGCCACTACACGGCGCAGGCGGTGGCAGCGGGTCAGCCGCTCGTGCCGGACGATCTCGCCGCCCTGCCGGATCTCGCGGCCCTGCCGCCGCGCCTGCTGGCGCTTCTCCCCGCTAAGCCCAGCCTGGTCGACGAGGGCTCCCTCAATGCCGATGGCGAGGTGGCGCTGTGCCACGGCACGAAGGCGCTGCCGGCGGCCGGGCGCGTCGCCGCTGTGCTGTGCGCGAGGGCGGGGCGATGCGCCGCCTTGGTGACGCTCTCGCCGGCCAATGTGCGCTGGCTCGCCGAGGCAGGCGGCGCCAGCGGGGGCCTCGAGCTGAACGCGTAGCCGGGCCTGCGCTGCCGCATCGACCTGCCGCCGCCGGGCGCGCTGCGCGATCGCTAGCGCGTATCCCTGCCAGCCTCGGCGCCACGCAGCACCTTGCCCGCGCCTGATCTTGCGGCCCGACCGTACCGGTGCCGGCAGGCTCTGGAGCCCCTCTAGTCGAGGCTTGCCAGCAGCGAGGCGAGGAGGGCGGTGCGGCGCGGCAGCTCGCTCACGATGATGTGCTCGCCGAAGGTGTGCAGGCCGGCACCGACGACGCCCAGGCCGTCGAGCGTGGGAATGCCCATCGCCCCGGTGAAGTTGCCGTCGCTGCCGCCGCCGAACTGGCCGTGCTCTAGCTCGAGATCCATCTGCGCGGCAAAGGCCCGGGCCGTCTCGTAGAGCGCCATGGTGCCGGGGCTCGCTTCGAAGAGCGGGCGGACCGGCCCGGAGGTCACCTCGACGCGCACCCCGTCGCGCTCGCCCTCGAGCCCCGCCATCCGCTGCCGGATCTCGGCGAAGGCGGCCTCGTCAGGGGCGACGCACAGCACCTGCGCCCGGCACTCGATCGCGATCACGTTGACGAAGATGCCGCCGCCGACGATGCCGACCCGGTAGGTGATACCGCGCTCCGGCCGCGAGCCTGCCTCGATCTCCTCGATCAGCCGGGCCATCACGCGGATGGCACTCTTGCCCTCGGGGCTGGGCGTGCCGGCGTGGGCCGGCCTGCCGTGGGTGGTGACCCAGAACCGCAGGATCGCGTGCCGGCCGGTTACGCAGCTCGTCCCGTGGGTCGGCTCCGGCACCAGCACGAGCTTGTGCCGGCGCGCCTCTTCCTCGATGAGCGCGCGGCTGGACGGGCTGCCGACCTCCTCGTCGGGGATCAGCATGATGGTCACGGGCAAGGGCGTGCGCCCCATCTGCCGGCGGACCTCGCGCAGCGCCACGAGGGCCGCCCAGGTACCGCCCTTCATGTCCATGATGCCGGGCCCGTAAGCGCGGTCGCCCTCGCGGCGGACCCGCAGCTTCTCCTCGATCGTGCCCAAGGGATGGACGGTATCGAGATGAGCCAGGACGAGGATGCCCGGGCCTTCGCTCTGCCCGTCGAAATGCGCTTTCACCACGTCGCCATAGCCGGGCTGGCCAGCGACGCGCTCGATCCGCGCGCCGAGGCCGGCGAGGTCCGCGGCGGCCACGTCCATCATCCGGTTGACGGCGTCGGGCGCTATGGTCGGGCTCTCGATGCGCACCCAGCGCAGCAGGCCTTCGAGTATCTCCTCCGCGTCGAAGCGGCTGGGCGCGAACATCATGAAGCGGCCTCCCCGGAAACGTCGCTGCTCTTCTGCTCCGTCATCCTTCCCGCCGAGAGGCGGTGCCGCAAGCGCCCACCGCGCAGGCGAGCGATGCCGTTAGCGCGCAGGTCGCGAAATTTCCGTTCAAGGCGACCAAACTATTTGAGAGAGCAACTATTGGTCAAAGTAAAAGCGCGCATTCGACTGTTCGTGAAGGCGCTTCTCGTCGCTTCTCTGTTGCCAGACCGCGGTGCCATGGTAATGCGTAATGCCAAGGAACGAAGTGTAAGGGAGGCGAGAATGACGGACTCTATCATGCCCGCTTCGACTCCGGGCGCCAATCGCCGGCGGTTCCTCAAGGGCGGTGCCATGGTCGCGGCGGCCGGTGCCGCGACCGTCGCCATGCCGAACGTCAGCCGTGCCGAGACCACCGTGCTCAAGATGCAGGGGGCGTGGGGGGCCAAGGACATCTTCAACGACATGGCGATGGAATATGTCGACCGCGTCAACAAGATGGCCGGCAACCGCCTCAAGATCGAGTACCTGATCGCCGGCGCGGTGGTGAAGCCCTTCAGCCTGCAGGATGCGGTGCACGAGGGTATCCTCGATGCCGGCCACCACGTCTCGGCCTACTGGTACGGCAAGCACAAGGCCGCCTCGTTCTTCGGCACCAGCCCGTGCTGGGGCTGGACCGCGCACCAGGGGCTGGGCTGGATCCAGGCCGGCGGCGGCAAGGATCTCTACAAGGAGCTGATCCAGGACATTCTCGGGCTCAACATCGTCGGCTTCTTCGCGATGCCGATGCCGACCCAGCCGCTCGGCTGGTTCAAGAACAAGCCCGAGACGCCTGCCGACCTGCAGGGCCTCAAGTACCGCACCGTCGGTCTCGCCGCCGACGTCATGCAGTCCATGGGCATGGCGGTGGCCCAGCTGCCGGGCGGCGAGATCCTGCCCGCCATGGAGCGCGGCGTCATCGATGCATTCGAATACAACAACCCCACCTCGGACCGTCGCTTCGGCGCCCAGGACGTGTCCAAGACCTACATGATGAGTAGCTACCACCAGGCGACCGAGTATTTCGAGATCATCTTCAACAAGGACAAGTTCGAATCGCTTCCCGCCGAGCATCAGGCGATCATCGAGCATGGCGCCGAGGCTGCCAGCACCGCGAACTTCGCGCTGGCGCTCGACAACTACTCCAAGGACCTCGAGGCGCTGCGGGACAAGGACGGGGTCAAGGTCTATCGCACCTCGCAGGCGATCCTCGACGCCGAGCTCAAGGCCTGGGACAAGGTCATGGAGGGGCTCATGAGCGACCCCTACATCCAAAAGGTGGTCGAGAGCCAGAAGGAATGGGCCAAGCGGGTGGCCTATTACGAGCTCTTCAACGCCGCCGACTACAAGCTCGCCTACGAGCATTATTTCGGCAAGCTCGAGGGCCTTTGAGCCCAGCGGCCGAGCCGGCACTGTCGGGGGCGGGGCGGCGCCGGCGCGCCGCCCCGCTCGTGATCCAAGCCCACGAGCGCAGGAGGCCGAGGTGTCAGGTTTCGTTCGCTTCGTCGACCGCCTCAACCTGTGGATCGGCCACAGCTTCGCCTGGACCATCCTCATCCTCACCTTCGCGGTGAGCTACGAGGTGTTGGTGCGCTACGCGCTGCGCGCGCCCACCAGCTGGTCCTACGACATCAGCTACATGATGTACGGCGCGCTGTTCTTGATGGCCGGCGCCTACACGCTCTCGCGTAACGGCCATGTCCGCGGCGACTTTCTCTACCGGCTGTGGCCGCCGCGGGTGCAGGCGGCGGTCGACTTCGTCCTCTATATCTTCTTCCTGCTGCCGGGCTGCGCCGCGCTGTTCTATTCCGGCTGGAGCTTTGCCGCGCAGTCGTGGCGCTATGGCGAGGTCAGCATCTTCAGCCCGGCGGGGCTGCCGATCTACCCGATGAAGACGCTGATCCCGATCGCCGGGCTCCTGCTGGTGCTTCAGGGGCTGGCGGAGATGGCACGCTGCGTCGAGTGCATGCGGGCCGGGCAGTGGCCGCGCCGCCTGCATGACGTGGAGGAGCTGGAGACCGCGGTGCTCCATCATGTCGAGCACGAGAAGCGTGCCGACGGAGAGCCGCGATGATGACCGACCCGCAGATCGCCGTCTTCATGATGGGCCTGTTCATCGCCCTGATCTTCCTGGGCTTTCCCATCGCCTTCACGCTACTCGCCCTCTCCGTGTTCTTCGGCTTCTACGCCATGGACGTGCGGATCTTCAGCCTGCTCGTCCAGAACACCTACGACATCATGGCCAACGACGTGCTGACCGCCGTGCCGCTCTTCTTGTTCATGGGCTATGTGGTCGAGCGCTCCAACATACTCGACCGGCTGTTCCATTCGATCCAGCTCGCGGCGCGCAACGTCCCGGCCTCGCTCGCGGTGGCCTCGCTGATCACCTGCGCGCTCTTTGCCACCGCCACCGGCATCGTCGGCGCGGTGGTGACGCTCATGGGCCTGCTGGCATTCCCGGCGATGCTCAAGGCCGGCTACGACACGCGGCTCGCCGCGGGCGTGATCTGCGCCGGCGGCACGCTGGGCATCCTCATCCCGCCCTCGATCATGCTGATCGTGTTCGCCGCGGCGGCCGGCGTATCGGTGGTCAAGCTCTACGCTGCCGCCATGTTTCCGGGCTTCCTCCTGGCCGGGCTCTACCTCGTCTATGTGCTCGGCCGCGGGATGTTGAGCCCCCATCTGGCGCCCAAGCTACCGCGCGATGAGACCGACGTGTCGTTCGGCGTGCTGCTCTGGGCGCTGGCGACCTCGTTCCTGCCGCTGGCGGTGCTGATCTTCGCGGTGTTGGGCGCCATCCTTTTCGGCCTTGCCACGCCCACCGAGGCCGCCGCGGTCGGGGCGCTTGGCTCGCTGGTCCTCGCCGCCGCCTATCGGGCACTCTCCTGGACACGCCTGAAGGAGGCGGTGTTCCTCACCGCGCGTACCTCGGCGATGGTGTGCTTCCTGTTCATCGGGTCGTGGAACTTCTCGAGCGTCTTCTCCTATCTCGGCGGCGAGCGTGTGGTGGCCGAGTTCGTGCTGGGGATGGAGCTCACTCCGATCACCTTCCTGCTGCTCACCCAGTTCATCATCTTCCTGCTGGGCTGGCCGCTGGAATGGACTGAGATCATCATCATCTTCGTGCCGATCTTCCTGCCGCTGCTCGATCACTTCGGCGTCGACCCGATCTTCTTCGGCGTTCTCGTGGCGCTCAACCTGCAGACCTCGTTCCTCACCCCGCCCATGGCCATGTCTGCCTACTATCTCAAGGGGATAGCGCCGCCCCAAGTGCAGCTGACGCAGATCTTCGCCGGTTGCATGCCGTTCCTCGCCATGGTCTTTCTGTCGATGGCTATCGTCTACGTGTTCCCCGGCATCGCCACCTGGCTGCCGGAGGTGATCTACCGCTGATGGGGGAGAGCTCATGACCGGAGAAGAGCGCAGGCAGGATCCGGGCGCCGCCGTCATGGCGCGGGATCTCCGCGAGGGACGGGTCAGCGCGCGCGAGCTGGTCGAGGCCTACCTGGCACGGATCGCCGCCGACGAGCCCCGCCTGCACTGCTTTGCCCACCTCGATCCGGCCCATGCCCGAGCCCAGGCCGAGCTCGCCGACGCCGCCAGGCAGGCGGGGCGGCCGCTCGGTCCCCTGCACGGCGTGCCGGTCGGCATCAAGGATATCTTCGACACCGCCGACTACCCGACCGAGCACGGCTCGCCGATCATGGCCGGGCGGCGGCCGCGCGAGGATTCCGCGGTGGCCGCACGGCTCCGGGCCGCCGGCGCGATCGTGCTGGGCAAGACGGTCACCACCGAGTTTGCTACCTTCGCGCCCGGCCCGACCCGCAACCCGCACGACCCTGCGCGCACGCCCGGCGGCTCGTCGAGCGGCTCGGCAGCGGCGGTCGCGGCCGGCATGATGCCGCTCGCCGTCGGCAGCCAGACCAACGGCTCGGTGATCCGCCCGGCCTCGTTCTGCGGAGTCTACGGTCTCAAGCCGACCCACGGGCTGATCTCGCGGCGCGGCTGCCTCCTCCAGTCGCCGACCCTCGATCATGTGGGGGTGTTCGCGCGCTGCCTCGAGGATGCGGCCCTTCTGGTCGACGTGCTGGCCGGCCACGATCCGGCCGACCGGGCGACCCGCCCGAGCGCCAGCTCCGGCCTTGCCCGCGGCCTGCACACCGGGCCGAGCCTGCCGCCGCGGCTGGCCTTCGTGCGCGGGCCGGCCTGGGAACAGGCCGAGCCCGCCACCCGGGAGGCCTTTCGCGAGCTGGCGCTGCATCTGGGCGACCGGCTGGTGGAGATCGAGCTTCCCGAGGCGTTCGCGGCAGCCAACGACGTGCACCGCACGGTCTGGACGGCCGAGCTGGCCCACCATCTGGGGCCGGACCTCGAGCGCGCACCGGACCTGGTGAGCCGCGAGCTCACCGCGCTCTTTGAGGAGGGCCGCAAGGTGCTGGCGCTGGACTACCAGAAGGCGCTGGCGATGCGCGATCTCTACAACCGCGCCCTCGACGAGGTCTTCCACGAGTTCGACGCGCTGCTCACGCCGGCGGCACCGGGCGAGGCGCCGCAGGGCCTGGAGAGCACTGGCAGCCCGGCTTTCTGCTCGCTCTGGACGCTGTGCGGCACGCCCTCGGTCAGCCTGCCGATCCTCGAGGGGCCGGCCGGGATGCCGCTGGGCTGTCAGCTGGTGGCGGCACGCGGCGACGATCTGCGGCTGCTGCGGGTCGCCGACTGGCTGCTCGGCATGGTCAGCGAGGCGGCGGGGGAGGGGGGATGAACATCACGGGCCGGCTCGGCAGCCTGTTGGGGCTGCTGCTCCTCGCAGGCTTCGTCGGGCTGATTCTGGTGAAGGTGCCCGAGCTGCCGTTGATCGTCATCTGCGGAGCAGTGCTGGTGATGGTCGCGTGGCACGCTATCGAGGAGGAGTGGCTGGGCGACCGCCGAGACTGACGGCCGCCCGGCCTGGCTGAGCCCTAAAGAGCGGGCTCATAGCGGTAGCCGGCGGCCTCGAGGGCGCCGGTGAGCTCGGCGCTCTCGGCGTCCTCGAGCGGCATCAGCGGCGGGCGCACCACCGCCCACTGCGGGTCCTTGCGGCCGGCCGAGATCACCGCCTTGAGCCCCGGCATCAGCGGGAAGCGCTGCACTGCGACGCGCACCGCCGTGACCAGCTCCATGCCGACCTCGGCGGTGGCCATGTCGCCCTTCTCGAAGGCGTCGAACACCTTGCGGCTGGCCTCGCAGTTGAGGTTGGCGGCAGCCGAGATGGTGCCGGCACCACCCGCCTTGAGCACCTCGAGGAGATGCTGGTCGGAGCCGGCGAAGACGGCCAGCTGCGGGAAGGTCCGGATCAGGCCCAGCGTGTGCTCGAGGTCGCCCGAGCTGTCCTTGATGCCCTTGACGGTCTTCGGGTAGGCGGCCAGCAGCTTCTCGAGAACGCCGTGCGTGATCGGCACCTGCGAGACCTGCGGGAAGTGGTAGAGGAAGAGCTCGAGCCGCTCGTCGCCGACCTTCTCGATCACCTCGGCGAAGGCGCGGAACAGGCCCTCGTCCTTGTTGTTCTTGTAGAAGAATGGCGGCAGGGCCAGCACCCGGGTGACGCCGTGGGCCAGCGCATGCCGGACCAGCGCCACCGTGTCGGCCACCGCGCAGCAGCCGACGCCGAGGATGACCTTGTCGGCCGGGACGCCGCCCGCGAGGAAGGCCTCGAGGGCCTCCTGCCGCTCGGCCACCGAGAAGGCCTGCGTCTCGCTGGTGGTGCCGAAGATGCCGAGGCCATGGCAGCCCTTGGCGAGCAGCCAGCGCGCGTGCGCCAGATAGCGCTCGACGCTGATCCGGCCTGCCTCGTCGACCGGGGTCACGACCGCGGCATAGATGCCGCGCGCGGCATGATCGCTCATCAAGTAGCCTCCTCGCGAGATGGTAGCATGATCGGGGCCGTCGCCGGCCGGCGCCGCAACCTCATCCACAAACCCGACGTTCGCAAGCCCGAAACCATGCCGGCAGCGATGCGCGCGGTCCGGCTGGGACGCCCGGCGACCGGCTCCGCCTCCAAGCGACCGGCAATGAGAGGAGAAGGCCGCGCACAGCGCTTTGGAAGGGGCCAGGTCCAGAGCGGCCCACCATCTGCGCAGGTCTTGACGTCGATCAAACGGGGTCCGCGCTAAACCTGTCAGTCTCCAAGCCTGCCTTCCCGGCCGGACGGGATGTGCGTTGCTGCCCTGGCGGTGCCTTGCGATGACACGGTCGATCCGCGATCTTCTCACGCCGAGCCGCCTGCTGCTCGGTCTTGCGGCGGGCAGCTTCGCCGCGGGCCTGGGCGCGTGGCTGGCGTCCGGACCCGGCCTGGCGGCTTGGCTGTGGACTGCCGGCATCGTGCCGGTGCTGGCCTCGCTGGCGGTGGCGGTGGTGCGCGACCTGCTGCGCGGCGAGACCGGGGTCGATCTCATCGCCGCTCTGTCGATGGCGGGAGCCCTGCTGCTGGGCGAGCATCTGGCGGGCATCGTCGTGGCATTGATGTATGCCGGCGGCACGGTCCTCGAGGAATATGCCCAGCGCCGCGCCCGGCAGGAGCTCACGGCGCTTCTCGGCCGGGCGCCGCGGCTCGCCTGGCGCGAGCGGGAAGGGGCGCTGGAGGAGGTGCCGGTCGAGGCGGTGCGGGTCGGCGACCGTATCGTGGTGCGCAGCGGCGGCATGGTCCCGGTCGACGGCCGACTGCTCGACGAGGCGGCGCTGCTCGACGAGGCGGCCCTGACCGGGGAGCCGCTGCCGGTGAGCCACGGTACCGGCGCCCGCCTGCGCAGCGGTAGCCTGAACGCCGGCCAGCCCTTCCGCTTCGAGGCCACCGCCCTCGCCGCTGCCAGCACCTATGCCGGAATCGTCCGGCTGGTCGAGGCGGCCCAGGCCGGCAAGGCGCCGTTCATGCGGCTGGCCGACCGCTACGCCCTCCTGTTCCTGCCGGCCACGCTGTTGCTGGCCGGCGCTGCCTGGCTGTTCTCCGGCGACCCGACGCGGGCGTTGGCGGTGCTGGTGGTGGCGACGCCGTGCCCGTTGATCCTCGCGGCCCCCGTGGCAATCGTGGCCGGTGTCTCGGCCGCCGCGCGGCGCGGTATCCTGGTCAAGGGCGGCGGACCGCTCGAGGCGCTGGCCGGGGTGCGCACCCTGATCTTCGACAAGACCGGCACACTCACCACCGGTCGGGCCCGCTTGCTGCGCATAGAGAGCCGGAATGGGCCGGACCAGGAGGAGCTGCTGCGACTGGCTGCCTCGCTCGACCAGTTCTCCGGCCATCCCATGGCGGCGGCGATCCTCGAGGCGGCACGGGAGCGCGGGCTGAGGCTCTCCTCGGCCGAGGCGGTGCAGGAGGCGCCGGGCGCCGGCATTGCCGGGCGGATCGAGGGACGGGAGGTGCGCCTGGGCGGCCTCGCCCTCGCCGCCGCCGACGAGGCGCCGCCCTGGGCGACGGTGCTGGCGCGGCGCGCCGATCGCGAGGGACACTCGGCAGTGTTCCTCGCGATCGATGGCGTGCTGGCCGGCGCTCTTGTGATGGCCGATCAGATCCGCATGGAGAGTCCGCGTGCGCTCAGGGCGCTGCGGCGGGCGGGGATCGGGCGGATCGTCATGCTCAGCGGCGACCGCCGCGACGTCGCGGAAGCGGTGGCGGCGGCGCTTGGCGTCGACACGGTGCTGGCCGAGCGCAGCCCCGAGGACAAGATCGACGCGGTGCGCGCCGAGCGCGCCGAGGCGCCGACCGTCATGGTGGGCGACGGCGTCAACGACGCGCCGGCTTTGGCCGCCGCCGATATCGGCGTCGCCATGGGGGCGCGCGGTGCGGCCGCTGCCAGCGAGGCCGCCGACATGGTGCTGCTGGTGGACCGGCTCGACCGGCTGGGCGAGGCCATCGCCATTGCCAGGCGTACGCGGCGGATAGCGCTGCAGAGCGTGCTGGCGGGAATGGCCCTCTCGGGCATCGGCATGGTGGCGGCGGCGCTCGGCTGGCTTCCGCCGGTGGCCGGCGCGTTGGCGCAGGAGGCCATCGACGTGGCGGTGATCCTCAACGCGCTTCGGGCCCTCGTCGACGGGCGCGGGCGGGTGGCGCTGCTGCCGCCGGCCCGGGTGCGCGAGCTGGAGGCCGAGCATGTGGCGCTGGCGCCGCTGCTCGACCGGATGCGGCGCACCGCCGACCGGCTCGGCGAGGGCGACGGTGTGGCGCTGGCAGGCGAGCTCGCGGCGCTCGACCGGGCCCTGCGCGAGCAGGTGCTGCCGCACGAGCGGGACGACGAGACCCGCCTTCACCCCGATCTCGCCGGGCTGCTGGGCGGCCGCGATCCGATGGCGGCGATCAGCCGGACGCATCGCGAGATCGTGCATCTGGCGCGGCGCTTCCACCGGCTGGCCGGCGATACGGCTGACGGCGAGGGCGCCGAGAATCTGATAGAGCTGCGCCGCACGCTCTACGCGCTCGAGGCCATCCTGCGGCTGCACTTCGCCCAGGAGGACGAGATCTACGACAGCATCGCCGGCGAGCTCACCGGCGGCAGGCGCACGGCGGGCGGCTCAGCGGCCGGCGCGGGCGAGGAGGCTGCCGCGGCCGGGCAGGCCGGGGCGCTGGCCGGCTCCCAGCGCCGCGAAGGCCGGCCGCTCGCGTAGCAGCGCGTCCATCCGCAGCACCTCGCGCGGCGCGCCGAAGAGATAGCCCTGGCCCTCGTTGCAGCCCGCCTCGCCAAGAAAGAGCAGCTGCTCCTCGGTCTCGATGCCTTCGGCCACCACCCGCTTGCCGAGACTGTGGCCCAGGCCCACAACGGCACGGATGAGGGTTTCGGCCTCGCGGCTGGTGCCGACCCCGTCGATGAAGGCGCGGTCGATCTTGATGCGATGGACCGGCAGGCGCGTGAGATAGGCGAGCGAGGAGTAGCCGGCGCCGAAATCGTCGATGGCGATCTTCAGCCCCAGGGCCGCCGCCTCGCGCAGCACTGCTGCCGAGTTGGCGTCGACGAACTGGCTCTCGGTGATCTCCAGCTCGAGGAGTTGCGGCGGCAGACCGCTCTCCTCCAGGGCCTCGCGCAGCGTCGCGGTGAGGTAGGGCTCCTCGAGCTGGGCCGCCGAGATGTTCACGGCGACCTTCAGCGGCATGCCGGCATCGAGCCAGCGGCGCCCCTGGCGGCAGGCGGAACGGATCACCCAGGCGCCGATCGGCTTGATGAGGCCCAGCGCCTCGGCGGTGGCGATGAAGCTGCCCGGCAGCACCAGCCCGCCTTTCGGGTGACGCCAGCGCAACAGCGCCTCGGTGCCGGTGATGCGGCGCTGCTCGAGGTCGATGACCGGTTGGTAGAAGAGTTCGAACTCCTCCTCCTCCAGCGCGCGGCGGAGGCCCTCCTCCATGCTGCGCTGCGCCTGCACCTCGCCCGACATGTTGCAGGCGTAGAAGACGTGGCGGTTCTTGCCGTCGGCCTTGGCGCGGTAGAGGGCGAGATCGGCGTGGCGGAACAGCTCGTCGGACGAGCCCCCGTGCTCGGGAAAGACGGCGACGCCGCAGCTCGCTCCGACCCGCGCCTCGCCACGGCTGGTCGAGAAGGGCTCCGCCAGCCGGGTCAGCAGGCGGTCCGCCAGATCAGCCACCTCCTGCTGCGTGATGACCTCCGTCTGGAGAACCGCAAACTCGTCGCCGCCCATCCGCGCCAGGGTGTGGACGTCCGGCAGCGTGTCGCGCATGCGGCCTGCCACGGCGCGCAGCAGCTCGTCGCCCGCCTCGTGACCCAGCGTGTCGTTGACCTGCTTGAAGCCGTCCAGATCGAACAGCATCACCGCCATCTGCCGGCCGCTGAAGCGGGCCCGGGCGAACCCCTGATCGAGTCGGTCGGCAAGCATGCGGCGGTTGGGCAGGCTGGTAAGCGGATCGTGCAGCGCCAGCTCGCGAATACGCTGCTCGGCCTCGACTAGCTCGGTGACGTCCTCGATCAGCGAGAGCACCGTGCTCTCGGGGCCGTGGCCGACGATCGAATGGTGCCAGCGACAGTGGCGCTGCCAGCCGTCGCGGGTCCGGCAGCGCAGCGCCACCGCCACCCTCGCCCGGCGGCGGTCGCCGGGTCCCCAGCCCTCGAGGCGGCCGAGCAGTGGCTGGCCGGGCTCGACGAGTGCTGCAGCCGGCACGTCGCGGCCGACCATCTCGCTGGCCGACCAGCCGAACATCGTCGAGGCGTGGCCGGACCAGCGGCGGATCCTGAGCTGCTGGCCGCCGGCGCTCTCCACCGGCGACCACTCGATCACCGCGAGCGGGGTGTTGGCGACGTGGCCCTCTATACGCTCCAACGCTCCCTGCAGCGCCTCGCGGCTTTCCACGAGGCTGGCGGTGGCGGCCCTGACTCGCCGGCGCAGGGTGCCGGTCCAAAGGCCGAGCAGGACCACGACCACGGCGAAGGCACCGCCGCCGAGCCGGAGCTGGTGGTTCAGCCGCTCGCGCTGCGCCCGGGCATGGGCGGCGGGGTCGAACACGAAGGCCTCGTCGAGTGCCTCCACTTCCATCAGGCCGAGCTGCGCCAGATGCTCCTGCATCCGCCGCCACCGGGCGAGGCTGGTGTTGCCTACCGGTACCAGGGGATAGTGGGTGAGCTCGGCGACTGCCGCCATCTGCTGCTTATTGAAAGCGAGCGGGTCGGCCAGCGGGACGGCCGGCTCGAACTCCCGGGCGATCCGTCCGGCGATCTCCTGGGGATGCTCGAGAGCCCAGCGCCAGCCCTCCAGGCTCGCCTCGAGAAAACGCTCGACCAGCGCCGCCTTGTTCTCCGCCGTCTCGCGCCGCGCGAACAGGCTGTCGCCGTAGAACTGGATGCCGAAGTCGCGCGGCCGCACCATGCGCAGCGTCGCCACCTCGCGACCATACGCGTTGGGCGGGCCTATGGTGTAGCCGGGCACCACATCGACCCGGTCTTCCAGCAGGCTGTCGACGCCGGAGCTGTAGGGATGGGGCGTCACCTGCTCCGGGTCGATGCCTTCGGCCTTGAGCATGGCCTGCATCTCGAGGTCGATGAAGTCGCCGGCCCGGCGCGCCACCCGCAGGCGCAGCAGGTCGGCCGGACCGAAGAGCGGCGTGCCGGGCAGGGCGTAAAGCGCCGCCGGACTGTCCTGGAAGATCGACGCGAGCACGGTGAGCGGTGCGCGCTGCGCGCTGCCGGTCAGGATGTTGGCAGCGCCCACCCCGAAAGTGGCACGCCCGTCGGCGACCTCTGCCACCGCGTCGATCGGGGCGCCCTCCGGCGTCACCCCGCGGCGGATCTCCACCTCGAGGCCGGCAGCCTCGTAGAAGCCTTGCCAGAGGGCGGCGTAATAGCCGGCGAACTGGGCCTGGTGGTCCCAGCGCAGCTGAAGGCTGACCTTCTCGGCTGCCACAGGGGCACCCGAGGCCCAGAGCAGACCGAGACAGGCAAGAGCGAGGCGAACGAGCATGAGGCCTTGTTGCGCGGGCGACGGGACTCGGGCTTTTTCACCTTTCACGGCATGTGGATCAAGGGCGGAGTCTCGCGCGAGGCGAGAATTGCCGCACGGCAGATCGCCGCGTCGCGGCCGCTCCTGGCGTCAGGCCGGGGCCAGCCCGAGGATGCGGCGCGCCTCGCCGGCGGTTGCCGGATGCCTGCCGTGCTCGGCGCAGAGACCGGCTACCCGCGCCACCAGCTCGGCATTGCTCGATGCCAGGCGGTGCTTGTCCATGCGGATATTGTCCTCGAGGCCGGTGCGGCAGTGGCCGCCAAGCTCGAGACACCAGCGGTTGACCTCGAGCTGGTGCCTTCCGATGCCGGCGGCGGTCCAGGTGGCGTCCGGCATCAGCCTGCCCAGCTGCTCGACCTCGAACTCCAGCACCTCGCGGCGCGCCGGCATGGCGTTCTTCACGCCGAACACGAACTGCACGTGAAGCGGCCGCTTGAGGAGCCCCTGCTCGACCATCGCGGCGGCCTGGTAGAGCATCGAAAGATCGAAGACCTCGATCTCGGGCTTGATGTCGAGCTCGAGCATGCGCGCGGCCAGCTCGCGGATCAGGTCGGGATGATTCTCGTAGATAATGCTCGGAAAGTTCACCGAGCCGGTGGACAGCGAGGCCATGTCGGGGCGCAAGTGCAGCATGCCGCCGCGCTCCTCCTGGCGCCGGCCGCGGCCGCCGGTCGAGAACTGCACGATCATGCCCGGGCAGTGGCGGCGGATACCTTCCTGCACGGCGGCGAACTTCTCCGGGTCGGAGGAGGGTCGCTGGTCGTCCTCGCGGACGTGGATGTGGGCGAGGCTCGCCCCCGCCTCGAACGCCTCCTGGGCCGATTCGACCTGTTCGGCCACGGTAATCGGCACGGCCGGGTTGTCTTCCTTGCGCGGCACGGAGCCGGTCAGGGCCACGGTGATGATGCAGGGCTCGGACATGGCGGATCCAGCACGGGCGAGAGGTTGCGGGACGTCGCGAGCCCCTTAGACCGCCAGCGCGAGCCTCGTCCAGTCCCGCTTACTTCACCACCACCACGGTGCAGGAGGCGAGATGCGAGACCCGGTGCGAGATGCTGCCGAGAAAGAGGCCGGCGGCGTCGCTGAGGCCGCGGCTGCCCATCACGATCATGGAGGCTGCCTCCTCGCCGGCGGTCTCGATGATGCCGGTGACCACGGGTCCCTCGGCAACCCGCGTCGTTACCGCCGCCACGCCCTTCGCCTTGAGCCGTGTCTCCGCCTCGCGGGTCAGCGCGTCGCCCAGAAGGCGGGAATCGTGCCAGCGCGCATATTCCTCCTCCAGCGGCAGGTTCTCCACCTGCGCGAAGGTGCGAAGCTCCTCCGGCATGATCTCGACCGGCACGACGTGCAGCGCCACCACCCGCGCGCCCCGGCTGCTGGCCAGATCGGCGGCCACCTCGAGCGCCTTCCAGGAATGCTCCGAACCGTCGACGGCCAGTAGGATCGTGTCCGTCATCGTCTGCTCCCCGGCCCATGCCCGGCACCCGGCCGGACAGCCTGCGAGCATAGCATGGCGGGGCTGCGGGCCGAAGATTCCTCTTCTTTCACGGTGCGGCCGTCGCGTCGCCGCGGAAGGCTGTCTCTACCTCACCACGTAGCAGCGCCTCCCGATCCTCGTAACGCGGCGAGAAGTGGAACGGCACGACCCGCCGCGCTCCCGCCTCGCGGGCAACCGTGCCGGCCTGGAGGGCGGTGAGGTGGCGACGTTCTCCGGCGCGGCGGCGATCCTCGTCGAGGAAGGCGGCCTCGATGAACAGGCTGTCGACGTCGCGGGCCAGCGCGCGGATGCGGCGCCGGTTCTCCTCGCTCCAGCCGCAGTCGGTGACGTAGGCGAGGCTGGCGCCGCGGCCGATGGTCAAGAGCTCCCGGCTGAGCACGCCCAGCGCCATGCGCCGCGGGCCGTCGCGGCCCTGCACCTCCAGGATCGTCGTCGCCGCGGCCCCTGCCAGCACGAGGCGCTTTAGCTCGCCGAGCCACGGCCCGGTCTCCAGCCCGAGCTCGAGCAGTCGGCTTTTGCGGACGCTGATCTTGCGCCGCTCCTCCAGCGCGAAGGCGAGGCAGGGGATTCCGTGGTCGAGGGTGGCGCAGCGCACCTCGAGGTCCGGCTCGTCGATCAGCAGCCCGCCGGGGAACTGGGCCGTCTGCTCGCGCCGTCGCCGGAACCCGTCGCGCAGGCCGAACCAGGCGCATCGGCCGTGACCCGCCTCGTCCAGCTCCGCGACCTCCAGCACGAGTGCGGCCTCGTAGCCGTGCGCGAGGTTCCAGCTATAGGAGAGTAGCCGATGCTCCACCGCATCGATAAGGCCGA
The DNA here is from genome assembly GCA_033875255.1 of Geminicoccaceae bacterium 1502E. Classification (GTDB taxonomy): domain Bacteria; phylum Pseudomonadota; class Alphaproteobacteria; order Geminicoccales; family Geminicoccaceae; genus Marinimicrococcus. Next base: position 137,663 of record JAWZSN010000005.1, read on the forward strand.
TGGGTCCGAACAGGCGCACCCGCTTGGGGCGGCCCAGCCACAGGCGCAAGGCCCAGTCGAACCCCGCGAAATGGTCCATGTGCATGTGCGACACGAACACCGCCTCGACGCGCAGCAGCTGACGCACTGCCAGCGGGGCCAGGCTGCCCATGTCGAACAGCAAGGCGCGCCGCGCCGCGCCGAGCTCGACATGAAGACCCGGATCGCCGAAGGGCGGGTTGATAAGCCGCGACTGGAGCTTGCCAGGCATGACGGACCCGCCCGCTGCTGGTTGACGGTCGCGCTGCCGGCCGTGACCGGGCGGGGCAGCGTGCCCGCATCATGCTAGGCGAAGAGGCCCCGCTTCGTGGGGCGAGGGAAGGACGGTCGGCCTGGCGGTTCCTTCGGGTGTTGCAGTTTCGCAAGATCGCCATTCTATGGTACGATAAAACTTCGGGTAGCGCTGAATCGGCCTTGCACACGCTGACCGGTTGTCTTATCCCGCGGAAGTAGAAAAACGCGATGTTAATACGCCAAAGGAGGCGTTGAATGGGCGGGGCTCAATCACCGGCTGGTCGGCGGCCAAGGGCCTGGCCGGGCATGGCGACAGTGATCGTCGGCTTGGCTTTGCAGAGCATGCTGGCTTCTCCGGTCGTTGCCAACGGCTTTCTCGAGGACCGTCCGTTTCAGTTTCGCGATCCGGCAGGCATGTCGGCGCTGATTCTCCAGGAGGATCTCCGCCAGAAAAAGATCAACGATCTCTATCAGCCGCCGAAGACGACCATTTACAGCACGAGCACAACATCGGTCGGGACCAGCGTCACCATTGATGCAGGTGATAACACCACTGTTGATGTCGACGTAGAGAGCAGCAATTCAGGCGATATCTCCGCCGGCAGCGAGCTGAACGGCCGACTCAGCCCGTAACGCCGCAGGCCTCGTCTCCTTCCACGACCAGGGTCCCGAGATCAACGTATGAAACGTTTGCTGACGCTTGTCGCGGCGAGCATGACGCTTGCCGCCTGCACGGCGGGGAACATGCCCCTGCTCCGCGGTCCGGCCGTCGAGCCGGCCCTGACCCCGCAGTCCGATGCGCTCGCCTGCCTCGCCGACAAGGCACCGGACCCGCGTCGCAAGGTGGCGGTCGCCTCGGTGACCGATCGCACTGGCAAGTTCAGCGTTGACGATGGCGGCTACAAGGTCAGCCAGGGGCCTGACCTGATGGCGATCTCGGCATTCGCCAAGACAGGTGCCGTGGACCTCGTGGAGCGGCTCGACACCAAGGTGCTCGAGTGGGAGCTCACCTACGCCGACAAGAAGGTGCTGGGCGACGGGCCGCGCATCGCGGTGACGCCCCAGGGCCGCCAGAAGGTCGCCTATCGCGGCATCATGCCGGGTGAGCTGATGGGCTCCGACTATTATCTCGTCGGAGGCATCACCAGCATCGACTACAATATCGGCTCGGTCGGCGCCGAGGTCTCGATCAGCGGCATCGGCGGCGGCTATCGCGAGTTCCGGCTTCTGGTCGGCGTCGACCTGCGCCTGGTCGAGACCCGCACCAGCCGCATCGCTGCCGTCTCCAGCCTGCAAAAGCAGATCGTCGGCTACGAGACCCAGGCCGGCATCTTCCGGTTCTTCGGCGACACGTTGGTCGACGTCAACGCCGGCAACAAGGTGAACGAGCCCATCTCGCTGGGCGTTCGCGCGGTGATCGAGCGCGCGGTGTTCGACCTCGTCACACAAGTCTACGGCCTGGCCGACGGCGACTGCCACGAGCTGCTGCGCCTCGCCGACGCGAGTGCGGCAGCGTTCGCCGCAACCACGGGCCGGCGCTCTTCCACCGCGATCGGAGGGACGGACAGTTGAGCAGCCTGAAAAGGCGCCTGCTCTTCTCGCTTTCGGCCGCAGCGCTGGCGGTATCCGTGCCGGCCGGCCGGGCGCAGGCCCTCGAGATCGTCGTGCTCGACCAGGTCAACGAGGCAACGCAAGGCGCCGGGCTCGGCTTCGAGGGCATTACCGGCAAGAGCCTCGCTGCGACCGCCGCGGCGATCGGCAACAGCGCCGCCTTCAATGTCGAGGGCGAGGGTGACGCCGCGGCGCTGGCACTCGAGCAGGTCTCGCGGGGCACGGATGCCCCCGGCGTGCAGGTCGCCGGCATCCATCTCGACGAGGTCGATCTCGCCAGCGGCGCCGCCGCTGGCGTCTCGCTGACCGCGGCGGCGATCGGCAACACCCTCTCCGGCACGGGCGAGGGCGGCATCGGCGCGCTCGACCTGTCTCAGGAGAACGGCTGGGCGGAGGACGCGCTCGAGGGCCAGTACGCCCACATCGTCCTGGACGAGGTCGTGGTGGGCGGTCTCGAAAGCAGCCTCTCGGCCGCCGCCCTCGGCAATTCGGCGTCGCTGACGGCCGGCGCCATCGGTAGCGCGGATGCCTACGACGCAGTCGTCCAGACCAACGACGCGGCGCAGTTCGCCGCAATCGGGATCGGCGACCTCGTCATGCGGCCGACGGGCAGCGGCGCGGCTTTCGACGCAACGGCGGCTGCCCTCGGCAACTCGCTGACGCTGGACGCCGCCACCGGCGATCTTCATCTCGACACGGTCGTGCAGGAGAATGTCGGCGGCGACTCCCATGGTGGAATTGACTGGGTCGGCTATGGCCAGATGGCGCAGGTCGAGATCATCGGAATCAACGATGTCGTTGTGCCTGCGAGGCCCGTGGGCGTCGGCGCGCAGAGCTTCGAGACCTTTGACAGCACCATCGTGACGGCTGCCATCGGCAACTCGTCGAGCCTGAGCGCCGGCGGCCGCATCCTGCTCGACCAGGTCGTTCAGACCAACACCACCTGGCAGCAGGCCGATATCGACATCGCCTTTGCCTATGGCGCGAGAGACCTCAAGGCGACGGGGGTGGCGATCGGCAACTCCATGTCGATCTCCTCGGGTGCCGATCTGACGTTCGACGGCAGCGAGAGCGGTCTCTCGCAGCTCAATGGCTGGGACCAGACCGCCGGCATCGAGCTTTCCAGCATCGGCGCGGCAGGCGATCTCGGCCTGACGGCGGCTGCCATCGGCAACTCGCTGTCGATGGGCGCGGAGGGCGGCTTCGCGGTGGGCGAGCAGAGCGGGATCCTCCAGAGCAACGAAGACTACCAGGATGCGTCCATCGAGCTCTTCGAGATCAACGGTCTGGCCAACCTCTCGGCGACCGTGGTCGCGATGGGCAACTCGATGTCGCTCACCACGGGCGGTGATCTCGCCCTGGGCGCCTACGCTTCGATCGAGCAGCACAATCTGGGCGATCAGGATGCTTCGCTCGCGTTCTTCGAGCTCAACGGCAAGGGCTCGGCCGGCGTCACCATCGCTGCCATCGGCAACTCGCTCTCGGTGAGCGGCGAGGGAGCCATGGCGGGGTTGGGCGGGCGGATCGTCCAGCGCAACGAGGGCGCCCAGGCGGTGGTGCTGGATCTCGACGGCACGCTTGGCAGCTTCGGCAGCGCCGATATCACCGCGGTGGCGATCGGCAACTCGCTGAGCCTCACGACCGGCGCGTTCGAGGGCGCGGGTACGCTCTCGATCACCCAGGAGAATCTGGTGCCCCAGTCCGTGTCGCTCGGCATCACGCGGGCTGGTCTGGGCGCGGCCTCCACCACCACGGCTGCCATCGGGAACTCGATCGCGGTCACTGTCAGATAGAACCCGGCCAGGGAGAGCCGGGGGAGCCGCTCCCGGCCTTTCCTGCCGGGCCGCGGCCCCGCCTTGCGCGCGGGCGGCAAAGGTTCTGCGGCGCGACGGCGCGACCGCAGGGAATGCTCTTCGGAGCGATGCGCGCTTCGGGGGAGCTAACGGGGGATGCCCGGGCCGATCGGCGGGGCTCTCTCGCGACACTCGGGAGGACGGATAATTGAATAGCTTGAAAAAGCGCCTGCTGCTGTCGCTGTCGGCGGCTGCCTTGGCGGTGCCGATGGCGGCTGGCAGCGCCCAGGCCATCGAGGTCGTTGTTCTCGAGCAGATCAACGACGCCACGCAGAGCGCAGAGCTGAACTTCGAGGCGCTCTGGGGCGAGAGCCTGGCGGCGACCGCCGCCGCTATCGGCAACAGCGCCGCCTTCAACATCGAGGGCGAGGGTGACGCCGGGGCGCTCGACCTCGAGCAGGTCAACGACGCCCTGCCGGGCGAGTACGGCAACCAGTTCGCCGACATCCACGTCTACGACGCCGACTTCGCCGCCGGCGCCGCCGAGGGCCTCGCGCTGACCGCGGCCGCCATCGGCAACACCCTCTCCGGCACCGGCGAGGGCAACATCACCGACATCGACCTCAGCCAGCTCAATGGCAGCGAGGCCGAGGGCAGCGGGCAGTTCGCCCACATCGACCTCGAGCTTGTCGACATCGGCGGGCTCGAGAGCACCCTCTCGGCTGCGGCGATCGGCAACTCGGCGTCGCTGACCGCCGGCACGATCGGCACCGGCACCGACTTCGATCATGTCGTGCAGGACAATTACGGCGGCCAGTACGCCCTCATCGACATCAACGAGCTGATCGTCGACACGGGCGAGGCCGGCGGCTTCTTCGATGCCACTGCCGCGGCCCTGGGCAACTCGCTGACCCTGACGGCCGAGACCGGTGATCTCCATCTCGACACGGTCGCCCAGACCAATGTCGGGACCGAGTGGTACGACTTCGACGAGCAGGAGTTCTACCCGGGCGGGCAGATGGCGCATGTCGACATCTACCAGCTCAACGACGTCGCGACCCCGGCAACGCCGGTGGGCGTCGACGCGCCGACCTTCGAGACCTTCGACAGCACCATCGTGACGGCTGCCATCGGCAACTCGCTCACGGTCGATGCCGGCGGCACCCTGCTGCTCGACGAGATCACGCAGGACAACGAGATCTGGCAGGAAGCCGACATTGACATCGACTATGCCTACGGGCTGGCCGATCTCACGGCGACCGCGGTGGCCATCGGCAACTCGCTGTCGATCGCCTCGGGCGGTGACTTCGCCTTCGACAAGGTCGACGGCGGCATCTTCCAGAACAACGATCCTGTCCTCGACGATGACGATCTCGGCCAGGACGTCGACTTCGATCTTGAGGACCTGAACGTCAATGGCGATCTCGCCATGACGGCGGCGGCGATCGGCAACTCGCTCTCGCTCGATGCCGACGGCGGCTTCGCGTTCGGCACCGAGAACGCGATCTCCCAGGTGAACTGGGCCGATCAGGACAGCGAGATCGAGCTCGCGGACATCTGGGGCCTCGAGGACGTCTCGGGCACCGTGGTGGCGATCGGCAACTCGCTCTCGCTCTCCTCGGGCGGAGACTTCTCGTTCGGCTCCTACGGCTCGATCGCCCAGGTGAACCAGGCCTACCAGGACGCCGACATCGAGATCGACGACATCAACGCCGCGGGCGATGTCGAGCTGACGGTGGCAGCCATCGGCAACTCGCTCTCGCTCACCGCCGAAGGCGCTCTCTCGGGCGTCGGCGCGGAGATCAGCCAGGACAATAATTACGGGCAGGCGGTCGATCTCTCGCTCAACGGCACGGTCGGGACCTTCACGAGCCTCGATGCCACCGCGGTGGCGATCGGCAACTCGCTGAGCCTGACCGCCGGGTCGTTCGAGGGCACCGGCACGCTCGCCGTCGCCCAGAACAACTTCGACCCGCAGACCGTCTCGCTGGGCCTGAGCAATGCCGGCCTGGGCGCGCTCTCGTCCACCACGGCGGCGATCGGCAACTCGGCGTCGGTCACCATCAAGTAAGACGGCTCCGGCCGCAGGGGCGCCCCGGTCCGCCGGGGCGCCCCGCCCTTTCTCCCGGCTCCGGCCATGCCGCGGCCGGCCTCCGGCGCGCGACTGCGCAGTGATCCGGCAGCCGGCGCGCCAGCTCCGCATGCCCAGTTTCCCCTGCAAGGATCGGTTTCCGCCATGTCCGGCATGACACGGTTTATCGGCACGGCCCTCGTCGCGATGGCGCTTGGCACCGGCCTCGCGGCGTCCGCACGGGCGCAGCAAAGCCCGGCCCCGCCTGCACAGAGCGAGCGCATCGGCGACTGGACGGTCCTGTGCCGGGGAGCCGATGCGGCGCGCCGCTGCATGATGGCCCAGGAGCTCGGCGCCGCCGGCTCCGAGAAGTCGGCGGTCGCCTGGACCATCCGGCTCGACGGTCAGGGCCGTGTCGTCGGCACCATCCGCACTCCCCAGGGCGTGCTTCTTCCCGCCGGCGTGAGCGCCGCGGTCGACGGTGGACAGGCCCTGCGCATTCCCTATCGGACCTGCGTGCCGGCCGGCTGTGTGGCACCCTTCCTGATCACCGACGAGCTCGCGGCCGCCATGAAGGCGGGCAAGGAGACCCGAGTGCTCTTCCGCGACGTCCGCGATCGCCAGTTCGACTCCCGTTTCTCGCTCCAGGGCTTCACCAAAGCCTTCGGCAAGCTTCAGGAGAGCGCCAGCGCCCGCTGACGGCCGGCACACTCTCACCGCCCATTTTTCACCGCGACATAAGAGGAAATGAGCTGCGGCGCGCGGCCCGAACCCGCCCGCCGCCGCCAGGAGGTAGTGACGATGACGTTGCGCGCGACCCTGCTGCTCGGCGCCGGCACGATGCTGGCCCTCGCCGCCGGCGGCCCCGGGATCACCTTGGAGGAAGGCACCGGAATCCGCCTGCAGGTGGCCAAGGCGGCGCATGCCGGCTGGGGCGGCCATGGCCGCTCGGACCGTGGCGACGGCCAGGACGGTGATGACGGCGGCCGGGGTGGCGATTCCGGTGGCGGCACCGGCGGCGACAGCGGCTCCGGCGGCGGCGGCTCGGGCGGCGGCTCCTCCGGCGGTGGCGGCTCCTCCGGCGGTGGCGGCTCTGGCGGCGGCTCCTCCGGTGGCGGCGGCTCGGGCGGCGGCTCCTCCGGCGGTGGCGGCTCCTCCGGCGGTGGCGGCTCTGGCGGCGGCTCCTCCGGTGGCGGCGGCTCGGGCGGCGGCGGCCATGGCGGCTCCGACGGCGGTGGCGGCCAGGATGGCGATGACGGTGGCCGGGGCGGCGACTCCGGCAGTGATTCCGGCGGCGGAACCGGCGGTGACAGCGGATCCGGCGGCGGCGGTTCGGATGGCGGCTCCGCCGGTGGCGGCACTGGCGGGGGCAGCTCGGGCGGGGACAACTCGGGCGGCGGCCGGGGCGGCGGCTGGGGCGGCCATGGCGGGTCGGACGGCGGTGGCGGACAGGATGGCGACGACGGCGGACGCGGCGAGCCTGAGCCTGAGCCTGAGCCCGAACCCGAGCCTGAGCCTGCTGCCGGCCCGAGCCGGGGTCAGGGCCAGAGCCGGGACGCCGGGATGCGCGGCACCGATGGCGACAGGTCCTGGTGGTCGAGCTTCTGGAGCTGCGAGGCCCGCCTGAAGGACGATCCGGAGCGTACCTGCTACCTCTTCTCGCGGAACTAGGCACCCGCATCGGGCTATTCCCGGCGGCCGGGATGTCGCGGGTCCAAGATCCGGCTTGGCGCGTACCCCGCCGCCACGAGCAAATCTCCCACCCCCGGCGCGCCGATCGGCGCCCGGGGCCGGGAGAGCCGGCATGGTGCCGGGGAGCGTGATCGCGGTGCGGGGCTCGGTGGTGGACGTTCGGTTCGCCGCCGACCTGCTGCCCGGGATCGACGAGAGGCTCGCCGTCGCGTGGGACCGGCCGCACCGGCTGATCCTCGAGGTGCATGCCCATCTCGATCCCGGCTCGGTGCGCACGGTCGCCATGCAGGGCACCGCCGGCCTGCGCCGCTTCACGCCGGCACACCGGCTTGGCGGCCCGATCACGGTGCCGGCGTTCGGGCAGATGAACGAGCCGCCCGGCGCCCGTTTGCGGACCGGCGCCACCGCGCTCACCGTGGCCGAGCATTTCCGAGATGCCATGGGCCGGGAAGTGCTGCTGCTCATGGACGACGTGTTCCGCGTCGTCCAGGCGGGCACCGAGATTTCCGGCCTGCTGGGCCGGCTGCCGTCCCGGGTCGGCTACCAGCCGACGCTCGCCACCGAGGTGGCCGGGCTGGAGGCAGCGCATCGCCTCCATCGGCGCGGCGGCCCTCACCTCGATCCAGGCGGTCTACGTGCCCGCCGACGATTTCACCGATCCGGCCGTGGGCGAGATCTTCGCGTATCTGGACAGCGCCATCGTGCCGTCGCGCTCGATGGCGGCGGAGAGGCTCTAGACGGCGGTCGACCCGCTGGGCTCCTCCTCGATCCCGCTCGACCCCGAGGTGGTCGGCCTGCGCCATTTTAACATTGCCGAGGCGGTGCGCCGGCATCTGGCGCATTGCCGCGAGCTCCAGGACATCGTCGCCCTTTTGGGCATGGAGGAGCTGAGCAGCGCCGACCGGCGGATCGTGCGCCAGGCCCGGCGCCTGAGGACAGGCTGGGCGAGCTGCGCCAGGCCGAGAGCCGCGCCCGCCAATCGGCGATCACCGAGGAAATCGCCGATATCGCCGCCGGCGTCGCCGCTTGAGGCACCCGGTGAGCGGGGGAGCAGGAGAAGCCCCCGGGAGCTTGGGCGGTTAGACGAGCTCTTCTGTCCTGTTAGTGTTGCAGTCCGGCGATCACGGAGCGGGAAGGAGAATGTCATGGCGCGATCGACGGCGGCGAGCGGCGCGCCACGGAGCTGCGGCCACGCGGCCGCTGCCAATGGCTGAGCACCGCGGGCGTCGGGCGAAAGGCGCAGGCGAGGCTGTGGTGGCGGAGCCTGCGAGAACCCGGGGAGCGCCGATAGCACTGGCGCTCGGAGCGGCGACGGCCCTGCTGCTGGCGGTCGCCGTCGGCCTCGTCCTGGTGACCGGCTATCATGCCGCGAGGCTGAACACGGCGGAGCTGGTCCGGGAGCGCTCGGAGTTCCTGGTTCGCTCGGTCGTCGAGCACATTCGCGGGCTCCTCGATCCGATCGAGGCCCAGCTCACCTACCTTGCCGGGATCGTCGCGCGCGAGCGGCTCGACCTTGCACGGGCGCAGGAGCTGGGCACGCTGCTCACCGCTTCGCTCGCCGCCGTACCGCACCAGTCGGTGGTGGCCTTCGCCTCGCCCGATCTGCGGGTGCTGCGCGCCTTTCGCAACCGCCCCGCGACCCCCGCAGGGATCAGCGACTGGGGCGACGATCCGGGCTTCGGGCGGGCGATCGCCCGGGCGGCGCAAGCCGGCGACAGCCACTGGGGCAGACTGTTCGTCGCCCAGGGTGGCCAGATGCCGTTCGCCAACCTCTTCGTGCCGGTCCGGGGGGATGACGGCGCCCTGATCGGCACGCTCATCGCCGGGGTCTCGATCGGCCGGCTCTCGGCGTTCTTGGGCACGCTGGCGGGTAGTCAGCTCGCCAACGTGTTCGTCCTTCAAGGCCGCGACGCCGTGCTCGCCCACCCGCTGCTGCGCGACGGCTTTCCCGGGCTGAGCGACGCGCACCCGCTGCCGAGCCTCGAGGAGCTCGGCGATCCTGTCCTCGAGAGGATCTGGGCGCCCGAGCAGGAGCGGTTGGTGGAGCGGGAAGCCGATTTCGCGAGCGCGGCGGTGAGTGCGCGCGTGGTCGCGGTGAACGGCAGGAACTTCGTCTTCTTGTTCCGCGAGCTGGACCATTATGGCGAGCAGCCCTGGGTCGTCGGCACCTACCTCCCGCTTGACGAGGCGGTCCCGCAGCTGCGGCGGCTGACGCGTTTGCTATGGATTGGCTGGATCGTGCTTCTTTTGGGGCTGGGCCTGGCGTTGCTGCTCGGCCGCGCCCTGAGCCGTCCCATCCGCCGCCTCGCGGCATCGGCCCGCCAGGTCCGCGAGCTCGAGCTCGAGGCGCCGCCCGCCCGGCGCCGCGGCCCGTTCCGCGAACTCAATGAGGCGGCGGAGGCCTTCAACGCGATGATCGACGGGCTTCGCCTCTTCGCGATCTACGTGCCCCGCTCGCTGGTGCGGCGGCTCATGCAGCAGGCCCCGCCGGGGAGGGTGGGCATCGAGGAGCGCGAGGTCAGCGTCCTGTTCTCCGACATCGTGGGCTTTACCGGGTTCGCCGAGCGCCGAACCGCCCCGGAGGTGGCAGCCTTCCTCAACCGCCACTTCACCCTGGTGGACCGTTGCGTCGAGGCCTCGGGGGGAATCATCGACAAGTATATCGGCGACTCGGTGATGGCCTTTTGGGGCGCGCCCGGCGAGCAGCCGGACCACGCGTGCCGCGCTTGCCGCGCCGCCCTCGCGATGGCGGCCGCCCTGCGCGCCGACAATGCGGAGCGGGCCGCGCGCGGGCTGGCACCGGTGCGGATCCGCGTGGGCATCCACAGCGGTCCGGCCGTCGTCGGCGACATCGGCGCGCCTGGCCGGATGAACTACACGGTCGTGGGCGACGTGGTGAACGTGGCCGAGCGGCTGGAGGAGCTGGCGCGCGGTCACGCGCACGAGGAGGAAGGCACCACGATCCTGGTGAGCGCCGACACCGCGGATCGCCTGGAAGACGGTTTCGCCCTGCTCCCGCTGGGCCGCCGCGTGCTGCGGGGCCGCGCCGAGCCGCTCGAGGTCTTCGAGCTCCGGATCCGCTGAAGGCCGGCGATGCGGCAGCGAGCGAGGGAAAAAGTGGCGTCCCCAACGGGAATCGAACCCGTGTTCCCACCTTGAAAGGGTGGTGTCCTAACCGCTAGACGATGGGGACGGACACCGCTCCTCTAAAGGGTTGGCGGCTCCGGATCAAGCCCGGGTGTGCGGGCGGGCGAGAATGACGCGCGCGGGGGGCGTCAGGCCGGGGCCGCGTCCTCGATCTGGAAGCTCGTCCGGGTCTCGCCGTTATAGCGGTCGAGCTTGATGCGGCCGGCGAGGCGCACCGGCGTGCCGCCCTGGCGCAGCAGGCCGCCCAGCGGGCTGTCGGCGCAGCGAAAGGCGATAGCCCGGGCGCGGCCGGTGGCGAGCCCGGCCATGGTGCACGAGACGTGGCCGCCGGAGAGATCGCGCCACTGAACGATGCGCGCGTCCTCGATGCAAAAGCGCGGCTCCTCGTTGCCGGCGCCGAAGGGGGCGATGCGGGCGAGATCGGTGGCGAGCGCGGTGCCCAGCCCGGCAACCGACAGCGTGCCGTCGAGATGAAGCGGGCGCTCGGGGATGGCACTCCTGCCATCGATGCCGGTCGCCCGCTCGGCGAGGAAGTCGGCGAACGCCTCGAGCCTCGCCTGCTCGACGGTAAGCCCGGCTGCCATGGCATGGCCGCCGGCATGGACCAGCAGGCCTTCCTGGCGGGCGGCAATCACCGCGGCCCCCACGTCGAAGCCGGGCACCGAGCGGGCCGAGCCCTTGCCGGTGCCGTTCTCCATGCCGATCACGAAGACCGGGCGGTGGTAGCGCTCCATGAGGCGGCTGGCGACGATGCCGATCACGCCCGGATGCCAGCCGTCGCCGGCCGCCACCAGCACCGGCCGGCCGGCGTCGAGCTGACGTCGCGCCTCCTCGTCGGCGGCCTCCAGGAGACGCCGCTCCATGGCCTGGCGCTCCTGGTTGAGATGGTCGAGATGGGCGGCGATGCGCACTGCCTCGTCGGCGTCCTGTGAGACGAGCAGCTGCCAGCCCAGCGGCGAGTGGCCGAGCCTGCCGGCAGCGTTGATGCGCGGCCCCAGGGCGAAGCCGAACTGCCAGGCCTCGCTGATGGCGCCGCGCACGCCGGCAGCCTCGGCGAGCGCTGTAAGGCCCGGGTTGCCGCCGCGGCCGGCCACCTTGAGGCCCTGGTGGACGAAGGCGCGGTTGAGACCCACCAGCGGGACCACGTCGCAGACCGTGCCGAGCGCGACCAGATCGAGCATCGCCAAAAGATCGGGCACCGCCGTGGCCGGAGCCAGGCGCCGCAGCTCGCGGCTCACCGCGATCAGCACCACGAAGGTGACGCCCACGGCGGCGAGGCCGCCCAGCGGGCTGGTCTGGTCGAGGCGGTTGGGATTGACCACGCCGAATGCCTCGGGCAGGCGCTCCTCGGCGGCGTGGTGGTCGATCACCACCACCTCCTGGCCCTGCGCTGTGGCATGGGCGATGGGCTCGAAGGCGGTGGTGCCGTTGTCGAGCGTCAGGACCAGCCGGCATCCGGCCTCGGCGAGCCGGTCGAAGGCACCGGTATTGGCGCCGTAGCCGTCTTTCAGCCGGTCGGGAATCTCGACCTCGGGCTCGAGCCCCAACGCCCGGAAGTAGCGCACCGCAAGCGCGGTCGAGGTGGCGCCGTCGACATCGTAGTCGCCGATGATGCCGATCGGCTCGCGGTCGATCACCGCCAGGGCCAGCCGGCGCGCCACCTCGTCGAGATCGAGCAGATGCGAGGGGTCCGGCAGCCAGCCCTTGAGGCGCGGCTCGAGGAAGGCCTCGACGGCGGCGGGCTCGAGCCCGCGCCCCGCCAGCACCCGACCGACAATGTCGGGCAGACCGTGACGCTGGCAGATCGCCAGCGCCACCCGCTCGTCCACCTCGCGCAGCAGCCACGGCCGCCCCGTGGCCGTCCCCTCGATCCGCATCAGCCGGTCAGCTGCCGAAATGTGGCACGACGCCGGCCTTGCGGCCGAGATTGTGCTCGGCCTCGATGATCCGCACCGTGCCGGTCTTGGAGCGCATCACGATCGACTGGGTGACGATCTTGCTGCCGACCCGCTTGATGCCCTTGAGCATGGTGCCGTCGGTGACGCCGGTGGCAGTGAACATCACGTCGCCCTTGGCGAGATCCTCGAGGTCGTAGACCCGGTCCAGGTCCTCGATCCCCATGCGCCGGGCGCGCACCTTCTCCTCCTCGTTGCGGAAGGTCAGCTTGCCCTGGAACTGGCCGCCGATGCAGCGCAGGGCGGCCGCCGCCAAGACACCCTCGGGGGCGCCGCCGATGCCCATGTAGATGTCGATGCCGCTGTCGGGGCGCGAGGTGGCGATGACGCCGGCAACGTCGCCGTCGCTGATCAGGCGGATCCGGGCACCGGCCTTGCGCACCGCGGCGATCAGGTCCTGGTGGCGGGGGCGATCGAGGATCAGCACGACCAGGTCCTCGACGAGGACGCTCTTGGCCTCGGCGAGGCGGCGCAGGTTCTCCTCGGGCGTGGCCTTGATGTTGATCACGCCGGCGGGCAGGCCGCCGCCCACGGCGATCTTGTCCATGTAGGTGTCGGGGGCGTTGAGGAAGCAGCCGCTGGGCGCCATGGCGAGGCAGGCGATGGCGTTGGGCCCGCCCTTGGCGGTGATGGTGGTGCCCTCGAGGGGATCGAGCGCGATGTCGACCTTCGAGCCGCGCTTGTTGCCGACCTTCTCGCCGATATAGAGCATCGGCGCCTCGTCGCGCTCGCCCTCGCCGATCACCACCGTGCCGTCGATGTCGAGCACGTTGAGGGCGCGGCGCATGGCGTCCACCGCCGCCTGGTCGGCCGCCTTCTCGTCGCCGCGGCCCATCAGCCGCGAGGCGGCCAGTGCCGCCGCCTCGGTGACGCGCACGCTGTCGAGCGCCAGGTTGCGGTCTTCGCTCTGATAATCGGTCATCGTTCTCTCATCCCCCGAGGCTCTCGCGGCAGAGCCCTGCCTTGCCCGGCACGCGGCCGGGCGCGCCATCTCGAAGACGTGCCCTAGAGGCGCTCGATGCGGATCATCCGCGGCTGCTCGAGCACCACCTCGAGCTCGGTGATCCGTGCAAGCGCCGCCGTCATCCGGGCCTCGGTGGTCTCATGGCTGGTGAGCACGATGGGCACCGCCTGGCCGGGATTGCGCGAGCGCTGGATGAGCGCCTCGATCGACACGTCGTGGTCGCGCAGCACCGCCGAGATGTCCGCCATCACGCCGGAGCGGTCGACCACCATGAGGCGGATATAGTAGCTGCCCTCGTGGGCCGCCATCGGCGCGATGGGATGATCCGCCAGGCGCTCGGCCGGCACGCCCAGGGTGGGTACCCTTGTGCCGCGGGCGATGTCGACCAGGTCGGCGACGACCGCCGAGGCGGTGGGCCCGGCGCCCGCCCCGCGGCCCTCGTGGAGCACCGCGTCGACGTCCTCGCCTTCCACCACCACGCCGTTGAAGACGCCGTTCACCTGGGCGATCGGCGCGTCCTTCGCCACCATGCAGGGGTGCAGGCGCTGCTCGAGCCCCTCGGGCGTCATCCGCGCCGTGCCCAGGAGCTTGATCCGGTAGCCGAGCTCCTCGGCGAAGGCGATGTCGATGGCCGCCACATGGCGGATGCCCTCGATGTGGATGGCGTCGAAACGCGGCCGTCCGCCGAAGGCCAGCGAGGCGAGGAGCGCAAGCTTGTGGGCGGCGTCGATCCCGTCCACGTCGAAGCTCGGGTCGGCCTCGGCATAGCCCAGCGCCTGGGCCTCGGCGAGCACCGTCTCGAAGTCGCGGCCGGTCTCGCGCATCGAGGTGAGGATGTAGTTGGAGGTGCCGTTGAGGATGCCGTTGACCCGGAGGATCCGGTTGGCCGCCAGGCCCTCGCGCAGCGACTTGATGATAGGGATGCCGCCCGCCACGGCCGCCTCCCAGGCGAGCTGCACGCCGGCCTGCTCGGCGAGCCGGGCGAGCTCGGCGCCGTGGTGGGCGAGCATCGCCTTGTTGGCGGTGACCACCGGCTTGCCCAGCCGCAGCGCCTCGCGCACGGTCTCGAGCGCCGGCCCATCGGACCCGCCGATGAGCTCGCATACCACGTCCACCTCGGGATCGGCGGCGAGTGCCCTCGGATCGTCAAGCCAGCGCATGCCGGCGAGGTCCACGGGCCGGGTCCTGGCGCGGTCGCGGGCGCAGACCGCCACCACCTCGAGCGTCTGTCCGGTGCGCTGCTCGATGAGCGCGCGATTGCGCTCGATCAGCGCCAGCGTGCCGCAGCCGACCGTGCCGAGGCCGGCGATACCGATGCGAAGCTTACCCATGATCCTCTAGGCCAGTTGACGAGCGGGGGTGGCGGAAGGCGCGCCGTGGCGCGCCAGGAACGTCTTGATGCTGCGCGCCGCCTGACGGAGGCGATGGCGGTTCTCGACCAGGGCGAGGCGCACATGGCCGTCGCCGTGCTCGCCGAAGCCGACGCCTGGGGCCACCGCCACGTCGGCCTCCTCGAGAAGCAGCTTGGCGAAGGCCAGCGAGCCCATGGCTCGGAACCGCTCGGGCAGCGGCGCCCAGCAAAACATCGTGGCGGGCGGGCTGGGAACCTGCCAGCCGGCCTTGGCGAGCCCGTCGACCAGCACGTCGCGGCGGTCGCGGTAGAGACTGCGGATCTCGGCGATACAGTCCTGCGGGCCGTTGAGGGCGGCGGTCGCCGCCACCTGGATAGGCGTGAAGGCGCCATAGTCGAGGTAGGACTTGATACGGGTAAGGGCGCCGATCAGGCGCTCGTTGCCGGCGGCGAAGCCGATCCGCCAGCCCGGCATCGAGTAGGTCTTGGAAAGGCTCGAGAATTCCACCGCCACGTCGCGCGCGCCGTCGACCTCGAGGATCGAGGGCGGCGGGCTGCCGTCGAAATAGATCTCGGCATAGGCGATGTCGGAGAGGATGAACATCTCGTGCCGGCGCGCGAAGGCCACCGCCTCGCGGTAGAAGTCGAGATCGCAGGTCAGCGCCGTGGGGTTGGAAGGAAAGTTCAGGATCATCACCGAGGGCCGCGGCACCGAATGCTCGGCGGCGCGGGCCAGCTCGCGCATCAGGTCGATGCCCGGCCCGAACGGCACATGGCGGATGGCGGCGCCGGCGATGATGAAGCCGTAGGGATGGATGGGATAGCTGGGGTTGGGCACCAGGATCGTGTCGCCCGGCGCAGTCACCGCCTGGGCGAGGTTGGCCAGCCCCTCCTTGGAGCCCAGCGTGACGCAGACCTCGCGCTCGGCATCGAGCGCGACGCCGAAGCGGCGGGCATAATAGCCGGCGAAGGCCCGCCTGAGGCCGGGTATGCCGCGCGAGGCCGAATAGCGGTGGGCTCGCGGGTCCCGCACCGTCTCCACCAGCTTCTCGACGATGTGCGGCGGCGTCGGCTGGTCGGGGTTGCCCATGCCGAGGTCGATGATGTCCCGGCCCGCCGCGCGGGCCGCCGCCTTCATCTGGTTGACCTCGGCGAACACGTAGGGCGGCAGCCGCCGGATACGGTGGAACTCGGGCTCTCTCATCGTGCGTGTCCCGCAAGGCGGTTTGCCGGGCCGGCGGGGCCCGGGCGGTGACCCTTAGCATGATCCGGCACGCCTGGCAGCCGCCGGGCGCGGGTCACTCGGGCGCCCCGGTCTCCGGCGTGGCAAGGCCGAGGCGGGCCAGAAGCCGGTCGAGGAGCGGGGCGGGGGGAGGGATATCGCGCCCTGCCTGCCGCTTTCCGCCAGGCGGGGCGGGAGGCGGCGTATCGGCGGTGGCAGGCCCGTTCACGCCCGGTGCGGCGGCCGGCGTCTCCGGCAGCTCCTCGAGGCGGCGCAGGAAGTCTCCCAGCGTGACGTCGCTGGTCTCGGCGCGCACCCGCTCCTCGACATAGGCGGCCTCGACATTCTCGGGTCGGCTGCGGCGTATCTCCTGAGCCGGGCGCGGCATGGAGGGGGCGGGGCCGGCGTCCGCAGGAGCGGGTCCGAGGCCGGTCTCGTGGCGCAGCGCCTGACCCTCCCGGCGCACCGCGGCGCGGTCCTCGAGCAGCGCGTCGCCGAGCTCGAGCCGCTCTTCCGTCGGTGCGAGAACGGGCGCCTGCGGCACCTCGTGCAGGGACCGGTAGCCGGCGCCCGGGGCGCAGGCGCCGAGAAGCAGGCAGGCCAGGAGGCAAGCGAAAGTGCCACGACCGGGAACCCGGAGCGGGCGTCGGTCGCTGTTGGCGCAGGCACGCGTATCGGTTACTACCACCTTGGACCGATCATCGGGGTTGTCACGGGCGGCCGGGGCACGGCCACCGGCCCGTCTGGCGGGATCATAGGGGAGCGGCGCATGGCCGAGCAACAGGCAGGAAGCGACCTCCAGAGCCGCGAGGTCGTCGAGATCATGCAGGAGATCGCCGCCAGGAGCCGCGGCCTCGTGGAGGATTTCCTCGCCCGCCAGCAGGAGGCCGACGGCAAGGGGGCGCCGGCGAGCCAGAACCAGGTGGGTGCTGCCTTCCTCGAGCTCACCGCGCGGCTGATGAGCAACCCGGTCGAGCTGATGCAGGCGCAATACGCGCTCTGGCAGGACTATCTCAAGCTCTGGCAGACCACGAGCCAGCGCATGATGGGCCAGGAGCCGGAGCCGGTGATCGTGCCCGAGCGCGGCGACCGGCGCTTCAAGGATCCGGCCTGGAACGAGAACCCGCTCTTCGACTATATCAAGCAGTCCTACCTGCTGGCCTCGCGCTTCATCACCCAGACGGTGGCGGAGGAGGACGGGCTCGATCCCAAGACCAAGCAGAAGGTGGAGTTCTACACCCGCCAGTTCGTCGACGCGCTGGCCCCCACCAATTTCGTCGCCACCAACCCCGAGGTCCTCAAGCTCACCCTCGAGACCCGCGGCGAGAACCTGCTGCGCGGCCTCAAGAACATGCTGGAGGACCTCGAGCGCGGGAAGGGCAGGCTGGCCATCAAGATGACCGATCTCGACGCTTTCGAGGTCGGCAAGAACATCGCCACGACGCCCGGCAAGGTGGTCTTCCAGACCGAGCTGATGCAGCTCATCCAGTACGAGCCGACCACCGAGCAGGTCCACAAGCGGCCGTTGCTGATCGTGCCGCCGTGGATCAACAAGTTCTATATCCTGGACCTTCAGGCCAAGAACAGCTTCATCAAGTTCTGTACCGACCAGGGCTTCACCACCTTCGTGGTCTCGTGGGTCAACCCGGACGAGCGGCTCTCGCACAAGTCCTTCGAGGACTACATGCTGGAGGGCCCGCTGGCGGCGCTCGACGCCATCCAGAAGGCCACCGGCGAGAAGGACGTCACCGCCATCGGCTACTGCCTGGGTGGCACGCTCATGGCCTCGACCCTCGCCTGGATGTCCAGCAAGCGCGACAACCGCATCAAGGCCACCACCTTCTTCACCACCATGGTCGACTTCACCGACCCGGGCGAGCTCGGCGTCTTCATCGACGAGGAGCAGCTCCAGGCGCTCGAGGAGACCATGGCGCGGCGCGGCTATCTCGACGGTGCGGAGATGGCCACCACCTTCAACATGCTGCGTGCCAACGACCTCGTCTGGTCGTTCGTGGTGAACAACTACCTGATGGGCAAGGAGCCGTTCCCCTTCGACCTGCTCTACTGGAACTCCGACAGCACGCGCATGCCGGCGGCCATGCACAGCTTCTATCTCCGCCGCTTCTACCACGAGAACAAGCTGGTCGAGCCGGGTGCCGTGTGCCTTGCCGACGTACCCATCGACCTCGGCAAGGTGAAGGGACCGGTCTACTGGGTCTCGACCCGCGAGGACCATATCGCCCCCTGGAAGAGCACCTACGCCGCCACCCAGATCTACAAGGGTGAGAAGAAGTTCGTGCTGGCCGGCTCCGGCCACATCGCCGGCGTGGTGAACCCGCCCGCCTCGGGCAAGTACGGCTACTGGACCAACGAGGAGCTGCCCGCCGATCCGGACCAGTGGCTCGTCGGGGCCAGCCAGCACCAGGGCTCGTGGTGGACCGACTGGGCCGCCTGGAACGCGGCGAAGTCTGGGCCGATGGTGCCTGCCCGCAAGCCCGGCGACGGCGGCCTCGAGGTGATCGAGGACGCACCGGGCAGCTACGCCAAGGTGCGCGCCGTCTAGCATCCCGGCCTCCCCACCCTGCGCAGGCGCCGCCCTCCGGGGCGGCGTTTTGCGTCAGACACCGCCAGATGAATCGTTTCATGGGGTAGCGCGGTGCGCGTCTGGCAGCTAGGGCATCTCTACTGGAAGGAGATGTCCGGATGGCTGCACGGCGCATTGCGGTGGTTCTGGCGGCGCTCATGGGGCTGGGCGGCTGTCTGGGCAGCGGGAGCGGGCCCGGCGGTGGAACGGCGCCCGCCAGGAAAACCGCCCTGCGCGTCGAGAACAGCTTTTCTGTTGCGGACCGCGGCGAGCCCTGGCTCATGCAGGAGATCCGGGTCCACTGCACGCCTTGCGAGCGGCCGGCCGACATGGTCACGCCCGCCGACCTCTGGCGGGTGCGGGTGGTGGATGCGGAGGGTCGCGTCCTGGAGCGCGAGCTGGAGCCCGAGCGCTGGCTCTCGCTGAGGCCGGGGCTGCGGGTGAGCGAGCTCGCGGGCGACCTCGACGCTCCGCCCCGCGCACTCTCGGTGGCCTGGAGCCTTCGCTTCGACGAGATGGACGTGCCGCCGGGCACGCCCGGGCTCTCCGGCGTCTGGACGATGCCGCCGGACCAGCTAGCGCTGCTCGTGCCCGACAGCCCCAGCAGCCGCACGCGCGCGCTCATCGAGCGGCTGCGGGCGGGCGAGCGGCCCGATCCGCAGGCCATCGAGGCCGGCAAGCTCGATCCCGACTACGGCCACCCGGACGGCGGCGAGACGGTGCTGGAGGCAGCGCTCCGCGCCGGCGATCCCGCCATGGTGCGGGCCCTGCTCACCGCTCCCACCTTCGCCGGCAGGGCTTCCCGCACCAATGGCCGCACCAAGGTGATGCCGCTGGAGATCGCGGTGGAGCGCGACGATCCGGCACTGGTGGCCCTGCTGCGGGAGCACGGTGCCGTCTTCGCGATCATCCTGCACGACCGGACGACGCCGTTGACCAGGGCTGCCTCGATGGGGGCCGCGGCGGCGGCGAGGGCGCTGGTGGAGGGCGGTGCAAAGCCCTCGCAGAAGGACGGCAGGGGCATGACACCGGTCCAGGCGGCGCTCGCCGCCGGCCAGGAGCAGATGGTCCGGCTGCTGGTGGATCTCGGCGCCGACCCGGCGGAAGCCGTGGCAGCGGGAGCGGGTGCCGGCGGCGCCTGGGGCGAGTGGGCGCGCCGCGAGAGCAACAACGACGAGACGCGTGAGGAGCTGCGCGAATGGCTCGACTGACCGCTGCCATCGCCTCCGGCCTTATCGTGGCGCTCGCCGCCGCGCCGGCCGCCGCCGCGCCCTTCGCGGAAGGACGTGAGAGCATTTCGGTCGAGGGCGAGCTCGCCGGCCGCGCCTCGCGGCTCCAGGGGCGGATCAGCTTCAGGGCCGATCTCGCCTGGCGCTTCGACACGCTGCTGGGCGAGCCGGTGAGCCGCTGCGAGGCCAGGATCAGCGACGTGAAGCTCGTCGTGGAGCTGCCGGAGGGCGGCTACCGCACCACCACGCCGGAGGAGGCGGCACTGGTCCGCGTCTATGACGGCATGATGCTGGGCCGGATCGGCAACCTCTTCCTCGACAGGTACTACTGGCTGCGCTGCGATCTGGGCCTGCTCGGCCGTGCGGGCGGTGCGGCGCCGTTCAACGTGCCTTCCTCGCCCGAATGGGAGGATCTCTTCTGCCGCAGCGGCAAGCCCTTCGCCGCCGCCGTGTGGGACGAGGAGGAGCGTGCCTGGTGCACGCCGGGACTGCTCGGCGGGATCTTCGGTGGCGGCGGGTCGCTCGCCCCGGCCGAGGAGGCCAAGCGGGTCGCGAAGGCCGAACTCGAGCTCGCAGGAATCCCGAAGCGGCTCGCCAAGACCGGATTCGAGCTCGCCGGCATCGAGGTGCTGGGCTGGAAGGTGGACACCCACCAGCTCGAGCTGAAGCTGGAGAAGGAGCGGCTGGGCCGCGAGCTCGTGGCGGCACGGCTCGCCGTGTTCGAGCGCCAGCTTCGTGCCACCGCGGCATGGCTGCCCGTCAACGTGGCGGCGGAGACGGTGCTGGCCGGGGTGAGGAACGGCCTCGCCTCCGGCATGAGCGTGGGCGAGCGGCTCGACCATCTGGACCGGGCGATCGGCCGGCTGCGCGCGGGCGGCTACGCTCGCAGTCTGGAGGAGCAGGAGCGCAGAGCCTTCGAGAAGGCCCTTGATGCCGCGGCCCTGGAGGCGGTGCGCGAGGAGGACCTGGTGCTGCGCCGCATCCGCGAGGGCCGCGGCGAGGCCGAGCGGACGGCCGAGGCCGGCCGGCTGGTCTTCGAGCGCTGGATGGAGGAGGCGGAGAAGCGCGCGGCGCTGGCGCTGCGCGGCAATCCCGAGCAGCTCGAGCCCTACCGGGCGGAGAACGGCCTCTGGGGCTACCGCGACCCGGAGGGCGGCACCGTCATCGAGCCGCGCTTCAAGGAAGCGCAGCGGTTCTCCGGCGCTTATGCGGTGGCCGCGGCAGGCAAGGATTCCTTCGGCCTCATCGACCTCGCCGGCAACTGGGTGGCCGGTCCCTCCTGGCCGGCCATCGCGGCGCAGAATGGCCCGCTCTTCGCGGCCCGTACCGGCTCGGGCAGGGTGCCCGGCAACAGCGCCCACGCCCGCTACCGCCGCGCCGCCTACAGCGTGCTCGAGGTGGCGGCCGGCGGCGCGAGGCGGGTGGTGCCGGAGGAGTGGCACACCGTCTCCTTCGCAAGCGGCGGAATTGCGGTGACGCG
This sequence comes from Geminicoccaceae bacterium 1502E, assembly GCA_033875255.1. Taxonomy (GTDB): domain Bacteria; phylum Pseudomonadota; class Alphaproteobacteria; order Geminicoccales; family Geminicoccaceae; genus Marinimicrococcus. Next base: position 159,035 of record JAWZSN010000005.1, read on the forward strand.
CATGCTTCGCATCGACCCTCACCCCACCCGCTCCTGTACCGACCGCGAGCATCTCCGCAGCGCGGTCTATGCCCGCGACGGAAGGCCGGTCCGTGGGCCCGAGGAGGTGACGCGCGAGGAAAGCTTCCTCTGCCTGCGCAGCACGAGGGGCTGAGCCATGCGTCCCGCCGCTGCGCTTCTTGCCGCCCTGCACCCGCTCGCCTCCGCCGCCGCCCTCGCGGAGGACCGTGTCACTGCCGCCCTCAAGCAGGCGGTGGTGGCCTGCGACGCCGATCCCCGCTTTCGCGTCGGCGGAGCCGCCATGGGCGACTGTCTGGCCGAGGCCACCGCCGCGCACGAGGAAGAGCTCGCCGCCGAGCAGGAGCGCGTGGGACGGCGTCTGTGCCCCGCCGGACGGGAGCGCCTCGCGAGCGCCGCCTCGTCATGGGAGGAGTACCGCGCCGGCCTTTGCGGGGTGGTGGAGGAGACCGGCGGCAACACGCCGGCCTTCGTGAATGCACGGGCGTGCGAGCTTCTGGTGACGCTGCGCCGTGCGGAGGACCTGCGCTTCCTCGACACCTACGCCGCCGCCTGCCGCGTGCCCGACCCGCTCCACTGGGAGATCGAGGAGCAGGGGCTCGACAGCACGCTCCGGGTCTTCGCGGGCCGTCGCCCGCTCGCCACCTACGCGCTGGGCTGCTTCATGTGCGACGAGCCGGACGATCCCGAATGCGCCGGCGACGGCGTGCGCCGCGTCCACCTCGGGTCGGTCCCGCGGCCGCTGCTGCTCGCGGTCTGCCACAAGGGCGCGCATTCAAGGCGGCTTCTCCTGCTCGACCCGCTGGCCGGCGTGGAGCAGCCGCTGCTGTCGGTAACGGGCGCTTATGCGCTGGAGTGGCGGATCGAGGGCGGGCGGCTCGTGGTGGAGCATGACGGCGATGCGCCGCGCCGCCTCGTCTGGCCGGAGGAGCCCGAGGCGCGCTAGAAGGGGCCGCATCGCCTCCTTCCACGCACGGGAGCCAGTCCTTGCCGGCCTATCTCTACCTCGCCGCGGCCATCGTCGCCGAGGTCATCGCCACCTCTGCGCTCAAGGCCGCCGACGGCTTCACCCGCCTGTGGCCGAGCCTTCTGGTGATCGTCGGCTACGCTGCCGCCTTCTGGTTGCTCACGCATGTGGTGCGCACGGTGCCGGTCGGCATCGCCTATGCCATCTGGTCGGGGATGGGCGTGGTGCTGGTGGCGCTCATTGCCGCCGTGATCTATCGGCAGATCCCGGACCTAGCCGCCATCCTCGGCATGGCCATGATCGTGGGCGGGGTGGTGGTGATCCAGCTCTTCTCGCGCACCGTCGCGCATTGAGGCTCAGGCGGCGCTGAATCGCGAGCGCCGCACGGCCTCGGGCCCGTCGAGCAGCGCCTTGACCGTGGCGACGTCGATCATCAGGTCGGGAATGAAGCGCAGCCGGAACACCGAGAGCACGTCGCGCAGCCGCTCGGGCAGAGGTCCGGGGCGCTCTCCCGGCAGCGAAGCGGCCAGCCGCATCCCCTCGGCGATAAGGGCGCTGCGCCGCTCGCCATGCGCCGGCGCGTCGAGCTGCGGCGCCAGCCGCTCCCAGAGTGCGTCGAGGACGGCGGGCCAGTTGGCCAGCGAGCGATAGAAGGTCGCCACGCCGGGATGTCCGTGGCGCTCCTTGATGGCGGCGAACAGCGCCTGCAGCGCCGGTGATGCCGTCTCCTGGTCGACCATCGCCACCATCGCCGTGCCCTCCGCCACACCATACGGCAGAGGCTCCGGAATTTGGGTCGAGGTGGCGGGCGGTGCCGCCTCGAGCAGCGAGGTCACGAGGAGCAGCTTGGGCAGCGCGTAGTGGATCGAATCGACGAAGGCGCGGATGCGCGGCAGGTCCGCCTCGGGCAGATCGGAGCTTGCCAGCGGCCGGGGCAGGGGCTCCATGAGCGTGCCGGCGCGCAGCACGTCTGCTGCCTGCTCGAACGCCCGCGTCCGCGCGAGGGGGCCGGCGGCATTCCAGACCCGGGCCAGCTCGGCCGGCTCGTTGGCCAGGGTGCGGAAGACGAAATTGACGAACGGCACCCGCAGGCTCGCCTTGACGTCCTCGAAGATCCGGCGGACCGCCTCGCCGGCCTCCTTCTCGCTCACCTCGGGAAGGCCGGGCACCAGCTCCATCCCGCGCCGCAGCCGCGCCTGCTCTAGTGCCGTCAGTCCCATCACGCCCCTCCAGCCGGCCAGCCACGAGCCTCGCCAGCGGTTCCCGCGCCGTCTCAGTCCTTCGCCAGCCGCTCGGTGGCCTCCTCGCCGAGGATCTCGCCGACCTGCACCTCGATCACCCGCAGCGGACCGGGGCCGGCATTGGCGAGGCGGTGCAGCGTGCCGCGCGGCACGAGGACGGAGTTGCCCGCCGGCACCTCGCGGGTCGAGCTGCCGAGCTGCACGGATGCGCGGCCCTCCACGACGATCCAGTGCTCGTCGCGCCCGTCGTGGCGCTGCAGGGTGAGCTGGCCCTCCGGGTCGACCACCACCTCGCGCACGCGAAACCCGCTGGTGCCACCCAGATTGGTGAACTGCCCCCAGGGCCGCGCCTCGCGGGCGTGGACGGTGGCTTCCGTGCGCGACGCTGCCGCAAGCTGCGCCACGATCCCGCGTACCGCCTCGCTGTTGGTGCGGTCGGCCACGAGGATCGCGTCGGCGGTCTCGATCACCGCCAGGTCCCGGACCCCGGCCAGCGCCACCAGCCGGTGCTCGCTGCGCACCAGGTTGCGCGAGGCGTCCTGCAAGAGCGCCTCGCCGGCCACCGCATTCTCCTGCGCGTCCTTGTCCATCAGCTCCCAAAGAGCGTGCCACGAGCCCACGTCGGACCAGCGCGGATCGCAGGGCACCACCGCGATTCGGTCGGTGCGCTCCATCACCGCCTTGTCGACCGGCGCGCTCGGGATGGCGCCGTAGAGGGCGGGCTCGGCTATCTCGCCGTCGGCGCCCAGGGCGGCGAAGGCGCGGGCGGTGGCGCCGTGGATCTCCGGCGCCAGGCGCTCCAGCTCCTCGAGGAAGGTGTCGGCGCGCATGAGGAACATGCCGCTGTTCCACAGGTAGCCGCCATCCTCGAGCATCGCCTGTGCCTCGGCTGCGGGCGGCTTCTCGACGAAGCGGCGTACGTCGAAGACGCCCGCATCGCCGAGCTTCTCGCCGCGGGCGATCCAGCCGAACCCGGTCTCGGCGCGCGAGGGCGCGATTCCAAAGGTCACGATGCGCCCGCCGGCGGCCGCGCGCAGGCCTGCGGCCACGGCTTCCATGAGGGCGCTGGTGGCCAGCATGAGGTGATCGGACGGGCAGACCCACAAGAGGCTCTGCGGGCCGAGGTCGCGGGCCGCGCGGAAGGCCGCCAGGGCCACCGCCGCCGCGGTGTTGCGCGGCTCGGGCTCGAGCATCACGCCTTGCGCCAGCGCCGGATCGAGGGCACGGAGCTGGCGGCGCACGAGAACCGCCTGGCCGGCCGCCGCCACGGTCAGGATGCGTCCCGGCCCGGCGAGCTTGAGGGTGCGCCGGGCGGTGGTCTGGAGCAGCGACTCCTCGCCCACCAGCTCGACCAGGTGCTTGGGGAACGCGGCACGGCTCACGGGCCACAGGCGCGTCCCGGAGCCGCCGGCGAGGATGACCGGCACGAGATCCTTCATCGGGCTCATCAAATCGCGCTCCGAGCTGGCACTGGCGCCCGCTATGCCAGCCGGGGAAGGGGCGTGCAACAGGGGCGGCTTGACGCCTCGCGGCGCAGATGGCCACCCTGCGGGTGATGCCCGAGCCAAAAGGGCGATCAGGGAGAGAGAGAAGCGTGAGCCCGTCCATTGCCATTCATCCGACCCACGGAGCCTATGCCTCGGGCCTCGACAGGAACGATGCCAACCACGCGCCGCTCACGCCGCTGACATTCCTGGAGCGGGCCGCCGACGTCTATCCGGAGCGTCTTGCCGTGATCCATGGCCGGCAGCGCCGGACCTATCGCGAGCTGCGCGAGCGTTGCCGGCGGCTCGCCTCGGCCCTGCGGAAGCGCGGCATCGTCCCCGGCGACACGGTGGCGGCGATGCTCCCCAACATCCCGGCGATGATCGAGCTGCATCACGGCGTGCCGATGTGCGGGGCGGTGCTCAACGCCCTCAACACCCGTCTCGATGCCGCCGCGCTTGCCTTCATCCTCGGCCATGGCGAGGCCAAGGCGGTGGTCACCGACAGCGAGTACGCGCCGGTCATGCGCGAAGCGCTGGCGCAGCTCGGCCGCGAGATCCTCGTGATCGACGTCGATGATCCCGAGGGGCCGGGCGGCGAGCGGCTGGGCGCGCTCGACTACGAGGCGCTGCTTGCCGAGGGCGATCCGGCGTTCGCGCCGATGTGGCCGGCCGACGAGTGGCAGGCGATCGCGCTCAACTACACGTCGGGCACCACCGGCAATCCCAAAGGCGTCGTCTACCATCATCGCGGCGCCTTCTTGAACGCCACAGGGAACGCGCAGGTGTGGGCCATGCCCCACCACCCGGTCTATCTGTGGACGCTGCCGATGTTCCACTGCAACGGCTGGTGCTTTCCGTGGACCGTGTGCCTTCAGGCGGGAGTCCATGTCTGCCTGCGGCGCATCTCCGGCGAGACCATCTTCGCCGCCTTCGCCGAGCATGGGGTCACCCACATGTGCGGCGCGCCGATCATCATGGGCATGATCGTCAACGCCCCGGAGGAGGAGCGCCGCCCGTTCGCCCAGAAGGTGCGGATGATGACCGCGGCTTCGGCACCGCCGGCGGCCGTGCTCGAGAAGATGGACCGGCTGGGCATCGAGGTCACTCACGTCTACGGGCTCACCGAGGTCTACGGGCCGGCCACGGTGTGCGCCGTGCAGGACGGCTGGAGCGGGCTCGACAGCGAGGCGCGCTCGCGCCTGCTGGCCCGCCAGGGGGTGCGCTACCCGGTGCTCGAGGGGCTCGACGTGATGGACCCCGAGACCATGGAGCCGGTGCCGCGCGACGGCGAGACCATGGGCGAGATCATGATGCGCGGCCACAACGTCATGAAGGGCTATCTGAAGAACCCGGGCGCCACCGAGGCGGCCTTCGCCGGCGGCTGGTTCCACACCGGGGATCTCGCGGTCATGCATCCCGACGGCTATGTCGAGATCAAGGACCGCTCCAAGGACATCATCATCTCCGGCGGCGAGAACATCAGCTCGATCGAGGTCGAGGGTGCGCTCTACCGGCACCCCGACGTCCTCGAGGCCGCCGTGGTCGCCCGCCCCGACGAGCAGTGGGGCGAGGCGCCCTGTGCCTTCGTCACCCTCAAACAGGGGGCGACGGTCGACGAGGCCGGTATCATCGAGCATTGCCGCCGCGAGCTCGCCCGCTTCAAGGCGCCCAGAAAGGTCATCTTCGGGCCGCTACCCAAGACCTCGACCGGCAAGATCCAGAAGTTCGTCCTGCGCGAGCGCGCGAAGGAGCCCTGAGAAGCACGGGCTTGTCGGTGGCGGACCCGGCGCTATCCTTCGAGGCGGTAGCGCATCCGAAGGTTCCCTTGCATGTCCGACGACGGCCTTGCCCTCTACAGCGACCGGCTGCGGGCCCTCTCCGCCAAGGTCCGCAAGGACCGCCGGCTTGCCGCGGCAGACGCCACCGTGAGCCTTACCAGCCCGCTCTGCGGCAGCCGTGTCACCATCGACCTGGTCATGGAGAGCGGCCGGATCCGCGAGCTGGGCTACATGGTGCGCGCCTGCTCGCTGGGCCAGGCCGGCACGGCGGTGCTGGCCGAGGCGGCGCCGGGTTGCACCCCGGCCGAGCTGGAGGCAGTCCGCGAGACGGTGCGGCGGATGCTGGAGGAGGGCGGCCCGCCGCCCGAAGGACACTGGGCCGCCCTCGAGGTGCTCAGTCCCGCCGCCCACATGCCGAGCCGCCACGGCGCAGCGCTGCTTCCCTTCGATGCCGTGCTCGAAGCGGCCGGGAAGGCGGCTCAGCCGCCCTTGTAGAGCCGCCGCAGCGTCTCGATCATCTGGTCGAAATTGAGCTCGAGGATCTCCTCGACCCTTGCGGTCGGCCATAACCGCACCGAGCGGCCCTCGCGGCGCCGCTCGACATAGCCCTGCTCCTCGATCCGCTTGAGCTTGCGGTGAACGGTCGCGAGGCTGAGGTCGAGATAGGTCGCCAGCGACGAGACGTCGTAGAGGCGGCCCTCGATCCGGCCCTTGATGATGGTGCGGATCATCAGGCAGGACACCGGATCGCCCCACATCCCGGTCTCGATGGCATAGAAGCGATTGAGACATTCGAGAACCTTGCGCTGGACGATCTCGCGCGTGGTCGTCTCGCGGTCCTCTTCGGCGAACACCAGCACTTCCCCTGCCCGCAGCCTCCGGCTGCCACCATGCCCGCCGCCTCGCGGCGCCCCTGTCCCATGACGGACGCGGAACGCGGCGACCTTTCCGTATCGGAAAGGTTAGGCGTTCGGTGCCGGTTCGGCAAGTTGTATGAGAAGGGCAGCAGGCCAGTCGTGCGACAGACGCGACGAGCAGAGACGAGGTGGCAGCCAATGGCAAAACGAATTCTTGTCGTGGGAGGAGGTATCGGCGGGACGATGACCGCCAACAGCCTCGTCCACAAGCTCTATCCGGAGGTGTCGAGCGGTGAGGTCACCGTGACGATGCTTTCGGACTCGCCGGATCACTACTACAAGCCGGCCTTCATGTATGTGGCCTTCAATTCCTTTTCAAAGAACGAGCTGAAGCGTCCGCAGCGCAGCCTGCTGCGTCCCGAGATCCAGTTCGTGGTCGACAAGGTCGCCCACTTCGACTTCGCGCAGAACCGGGTGCGCACCCAAAGCGGCGCCATCTACGGCTACGACTATCTGGTGGTCTCGACCGGCTGCGTGCCGTCGCCCGAGCGCATCGAGGGCCTCAAGGAAGCCGGCGACCATTTCTATCTCCACGAGCCGGCGCGGCAGCTCGCCGACAGGCTGGCGCGGATCGAGAAGGGCCGGATCTTCATCACGGTCACCTTCCCCAAGACCCCCAACGTCCCGCATCAGTGCGGCATCGCGCCGATCGAGACGACCTTGATGCTCGACGAGTTCCTGCGCCGCCGCGGCGTGCGCGAGAAGATCGAGATCGTCTACACCTATCCGACCGTCTCCCAGCTCCTGCGCAACTGCCTCTTCCTGCAAAAGCAGACCTGCGAGGTGCTGCCGTCGATCTTCGAGAGCAAGGGCATCAGGTTCAAGCGCGGCTTCACCCTTGGCCGCGTCGATCCGGACCGCAAGATCGCCTATTCCGAGGAGGGCGACGAGCAGGATTTCGACATCCTGATGTCGACCCCGCCGATCCGCGCCGTCGACGCGGTCCTCGACTCCGGCGCGTCGCAGGCGCCCAACGACGAGGGCTGGCTGCCCACCGACCGCGAGACGCTGCAGCTGGCCGGGCACGAGAACGTCTATGTGATGGGCGACACCGGCGACCTGCCGGTGAGCAAGGCCGGCGGCACCTGCCACAACCAGAGCCCCGTGGTGGTCGACAATATCGCCTCCTCGATCCGCATCGGCTACCCGACGGCAGCCTATGACGGCAAGGTCATCGCCGTGGCGCAGATGGGCCTCGAGGCCGGCATGCCGCTTTGGTACGACTACGAGAACGATGTCGAGCCGCACCCGCCCACCAAGCTCGGCGGCCTGTTGCGCAAGAGCGTCAATCGCGGCCTCTACTGGGCCGTGGCCCGCGGCCTGGTCTGATCGGGGGAGAATGAGATGACCGAGATGAGCACCCCCGCGACACCCGGCAGTGCCGGCCCCGCCGCCTTCCAGGACCCCGACACGCAGGCCGGGATCGAGCATCTGGCGGCCAAGGTGGCGCCGCTGCTGCAGACCAACCGGTTCGACAATGTCGTGGACCTGCTCTCGCTGGTGGCCGACGGCATCGACATGACCGACGAGCGCACCATCGAGAAGCTGATGGCGGCGTTCGAGGGGGCGATGGCGGCCGGCTGGACGCTGGGCAACGCCGCGCGCATGGCCGGCAGCGTGGCGGGCAACGCCGCCGAGCCGCCGAGCCTGTTCCAGCTCGCCCGCGAGCTGCGCGACCCGGAGGTCCGCCGCGGCCTGCATGCCGCCGTGACCTTCCTGCGCATCCTCGGCCGCCAGACCGGCCCCTGAGCCGCCACATGCCGGAGCGCGCCCGCGCTCCGGCATGCCTCCGGGGCGACGTGCGCCCGGATTCCGCCCTTCGGTCGGGTCACCTGCCGGCCTGGCCGCTGCCCCCGAAGCGGATCGGCTGGCGCGACCATGCACCGGAGGGACAGGCTGTTGCCGGCTAGCCCCGCGGCTGCTCCGCCAGCCAGGCCAGCATACCGCGCGCGGCGGCCGCACCGGTGCTGAAGCAGGCCTGGAGGAGGTAGCCGCCGGTCGGCGCCTCCCAGTCGAGCATCTCCCCTGCGGCGAAGGTGCCCGGCAGGCGGCGCAGCATGAAGCGCTCGTCGAGCTCGTCCAGGACGATGCCGCCAGCGGTCGAGATCGCCCGCTCGATGGGCCGGGCGGCGTGCAGACGCAAGGGGAGGGCCTTGATCCGTGCGGCCAGATCCTCCGGCTCGCCCGGCAGCTCCGGCCCCGCCAGCTCGCGCAGCAGGCCGGCTGCCACCGGCGAGAGGCCGGCTGCCTTGCGCAGCCGGCTCGCCATGGAGTGGCGGGCGGGCGCCTTGGCAAGACGGCGAGCCAGCTCCGTCGCTTGCAGTTCGGGACGCAGGTCGATCTCCAGCACCGCCTCGCCCCGGGCGGCGATGGCCTCGCGCAGCGGGGTGGCCAGGGCATAGACCGCGCCTCCCTCGATCCCCTGCGCGGTCACCACGGGCTCCCCGCGCACCCGCTGTCCTGCGAAGGAGAGGGCTGCCGGCTTCACCGGCCGGCCCGCGTACCGCTCGGCGAAATGCGCCGACCAGCCTGTCGCGAAGCCGCAATTGGCCGGGCGCAGCGGCGCGATCGCAACGCCTCTTGCCGCCAGTGTCCCGACCCATTCGCCGGTCGCGCCCATGCGCGGCCAGCTGGCCCCGCCCAGGGCCAGCAGCGTGACGTCGGCCTGCCGGCTCAGCTTCTCGCCGGAAGGGCCGGTGAACAGCAGCCGGCCGTCCTCGTCCCAGCCTTGGAAGCAATGGCGGGTGTGCAGCTCCACGCCCAGGGCGCCGAGCCGGCCGAGCCAGGCGCGCAGCAGCGGCGAGGCCTTGAAGCTTTCGGGAAAGACGCGTCCGCTCGAGCCGGTGAAGGTCGGCATGCCCAACCCCTCGCTCCAGGCGCGCAGATCGGCGGGCGTGAAGGCCGCGATGGCCGGCGAGAGCCTGGCCGCTGCCGCCCCGTAACGCTCGAGAAAGTCCGCCAAGGGCTCGCCGTGGGTGAGATTGAGGCCGCCGCGGCCGGCCAGCAGGAACTTGCGCGCCGGGGAGGGCATGCGCTCGAAGATCTCGACCCGCACCCCGGCCGAGGCGAGAAGCTCGGCCGCCATGAGGCCGGCCGGTCCGCCGCCGACGATCGCCGCCTTGCCGCCTGAACTGCTCATTGCCTTTTCCATCTGCCGCCGATGCCGTCACCGGCATCTGCCACCCGGGCCGCCACCGGCTGCGAGGGCCTAGCGCAATGTGCCCGCGAAGGCCATGCGGCGGGAGCCCCCGCCAGGGCCGGACCCCATTGCCGGCCCGCACGCTCGGCCCGGCGCCGGGCTGCGCCTGTACCGTGCCAGCAGCTCAACCCAGCCTTGCGAACCCCCCCCCTTAAACGAGAGGCGCCGGCCACCAACCTGGAAAGCTAGGCCGCACGGTTGCCGAGGCTGGAGGAGCAATGTCGAACGAGAACGTCCGCGTGGGGCAGATCGTCATGGATCGCAAGCTGCCTCGCCACACCTGGAAGGTTACCGAAGCCTCGGGCGACCTCTACCGCCTCGAGCGCGTCGACATGCCCGGCGCCATCCGCTTCCCCGACGCCCGCGCCATGCGCGAGCGCTATGTATGGGAGGAGCAGGTGACCGGGATGTGAGCCGGACAGGGCGCTGCGCGGCTGTCTCGCCCGTCTCGTCTCTTGGCCGTCTAACTCAGGCGCGGAGCGTGCTAGCGCCTTCCTCGGGCTCGGCAGTCTCGAGCGTCAGGTCCTGGAGGGCGGCGCGTGGGGAGTCGACGACGGCAAGCCCGAGCGGCTGAAGCAGGTCGTTGAGCGAGGCAGCCAGGGCAAGGCGGTCGGTTTCCTCCTCGTCGCGCGCCTGCAGCGCCGTGGTTTGCGAGGACGCTGTCTCCCAGCAGATCCGCACCTTCTGGCCGCCGATCTTGATGATCTTGCACTTCATCGTTTACCTCCCTGCTCTGTCTGCTGCCTGTCTGATAAGGCCAGGCGAGCTTCCAGGGTAGATGCCGCGTGCCGCGGCGCCGCGCGATGATCCTCGTCACGGGGACGCGTCGCCCGTCTGCAGCACGCGATCCCGGGCGATCCAAAACGGCTTTGCACCCATCACGGGCTCTCCTCCGGCAGCGCTGGCTGGCGCCGCCTTGACCGCGCTGCTCCGCCGCTCCACACGGGAAGCCGGGTGGCGGGCAGGTTCCGCCCCGCAAGAGCTCAGGGAGACGATCCATGGACCGCTATCTCACCCCCGCCGCCACCTTGCCCGAGGATGGCTGCGCCGGGACCCTCGTGGGGCGGCTGTGCGTGCCGGGCGAGCCCGGCGGGCCGGCGGTGGTGGCGGTGCGCGAGGACGGGCTCTACGACCTCACCCCGATCGTTCCCACCATGAGCGAGCTGATCGCCCGCGAGGACCGTGTGGCGGTGGCGCGCAGCCCCGGGGCCCCGCGCATCGCCGGGCTCGAGGAGGTGCTGGCCAACAGCCACTGCGACCAGCGCCGGCCGGCCCGGCCCTATCTCCTTGCCCCATGCGACCTGCAGGCGGTCAAGGCAGCCGGCGTCACCTTCGTCAAAAGCATGATCGAGCGGGTCATCGAGGAGCAGTGCAAGGGCGATCCGAGCAAAGCCGACGGCATCCGCCAGCGCATCGAGGGGGCGATCGGAGCTTCGTTGCGCGAGGTCAGGCCCGGCTCGCCGGAGGCTGCCCGGGTCAAGGAGCATCTCGTGGCCGAGGGCCTGTGGTCGCAATATCTCGAGGTGGGGATCGGTCCCGACGCCGAGATCTTCACCAAGGCACAGCCGCTCTCCTCGGTCGGGCAGGGCAGCGAGATCGGCATCCACCGCCGCTCGTCGTGGAACAATCCGGAGCCGGAAGTGGTGCTGGTGGTCGACCCCGACGGCCGGATTGTCGGTGCCACGCTGGGCAACGACGTCAACCTGCGCGACTTTGAAGGGCGCAGCGCGCTGCTGCTGGGCAAGGCCAAGGACAACAATGCCGCCTCGGCGGTGGGCCCCTTCATCCGTCTGTTCGACGAGACCTTCGAGATCGCGGACGTGCGCGCCGCCGAGGTCCGGCTGGAGGTCGCCGGCGAGGACGGCTTCGTCCTCGAGGGTAGCAGCTCGATGCGCGAGATCAGCCGCGACCCGGAGGAGCTGGTCGCCAACATGATGGGCGGCCATCACCACTACCCCGATGGCGCGCTGCTGTTCTGCGGCACGATGTTCGCGCCCACCAAGGATCGCGGGGCGCAGGGCATGGGCTTTACCCACAAGCTGGGCGATCTCGTCGCGATCTCGAGCGCCAGGCTGGGCACCCTGGTCAACCGCGTGCAGTACGCCGACAAGGCGTCGCCCTGGACCTTCGGCGCCGTAGCGCTGATGCGCAACCTCAAGGCGCGCGGCCTGCTCTGAGGCGGCCGGCCGCGAGCGGCAACGGGCCGGAACGAAACGGGGCCGGCAGAGCCGGCCCCGCGGGAAAATCAGTGTGCCGCCTCGCCGTTGGCGGCGCCGACGAGCGTTCGGCGTTCGATGGCTTCTTTCAGTTTGAGCTTTTCCCTCTTCAAGCGGGAAAGAGTCGACTGATCGGGCATCGGCCGGTGGAGCTCATCCGTGATGAGCTGGTCCAGCCGGGCATGCTTCGACCGCAGACTCTCGACATGCTCTTGCATCGCCATCGTGCACTACCTCCTCAGCGGTACCTAGCGCAGTATGAGAGACTAGTGACAGTCGCGGCCGCTTTCCAGCCTGAATGACGACGGGCAGCCTTGCGATCAGCGCGCGGTCCTCACTCGAGTGCCGCGGCGGCCAAAAGCGGCTTCAGGACCGGGTTTGCGGCCGCCCGGCCCTGACCCAGCGCCGCACTATGGGCGCGGGCGAGGGCGCGGGTGGGAAGCCGGCCGCCGGGCAGGTGTCGGGCCAGAGCCTCGAGCTCCAGCAGCAGCTCGCGCTCGGCGGCGAGCTCGTCGTCCTTGATCCGCTCGCGCAGCTCGGTGCGGCGCGCGGCGGGGCTGCCGTCTCCGGCGGCGAGCGGCTTGAGCGCGCGGCGCGCCCCGCGCAGCCCTTCGATCACCGGCCGCCAGCGCGCAGCGCAGGCGGCGAGCGCGGCCGCCGTTTCCTCGTCGAGCGTTGCGCCGCGCTCGGCGAGCCAGCAGCCCAGCAGCAAAAGCGGCACGTCGGCGCCGGCCTCGTCCTGGAGGCGCAGACAGGCCACGGCCACCCCCGGGCTGCCGTAAAGGCTCAGGGCGCGCCGCCAGAGCGGGCTCTCGGGCCGGGGCAGCGGCATCCTCAGTCGCCGAAGGCGATGCCGAGGCCGCGCGCGGTGCGGACCAGCGGGTCTCCGGGATCGACCGCCTTGAAGGCGGCGCAGGCCTCGTCGAGCGGGACGTCGATCACCTGCCGGGCGCGCCAGCCGACCACGCGGTCGAAGCGTCTCTGCGCCACCAGATCGACCGCCGCCACCCCGAAGGCCGAGGCGATCACCCGGTCGAGCGGCACCGGCGAGCCGCCGCGCTGGACATGGCCCAGCACCGTCACCCGGGTCTCCGCGCCGGTGCAGCCAGCGATCTCCTGGGCGATCGCCTGGCCGATGCCGCCGTAGCGCGCCTGGCCGTGCGCGTCGGTATAGGTGCGGGTGGCGCCGTCGGTCCGCACCGATTCGGCGACCACGACGAGGCTGAAGTTTCGCCCGCTCCGGCGGCGCTCCTCGATCTTGGCGCAGACCTTGTCCATGGCGTGGTGGATCTCGGGGATCAGGATGACGTCGGCGCCGCCGGCGATCCCCGCGGTGAGCGCAATATGTCCGGCGTCGCGGCCCATCACCTCCAGCACCATCACCCGGTTGTGGCTGGCGGCGGTGACGTGCAGCCGGTCGAGCGCCTCGGTCGCCACCGTCACCGCGCTCGAGAAGCCCACCGACTGCTCGGTGTGGCCCAGATCGTTGTCGATGGTCTTGGGGATCCCCACGAGGTTCCAGCCCCCCTGGCCGGCCAGCCGGCGGAGGATGGCGAGACTGCCGTCGCCGCCGACGCCGATCAGCGCATCGAGGCCCAGCTCGCGATAACCCTCGACGATCTCCTGCGAGCGGTCGCGGGTGCTGCCGTCGGGACCGGGATAGGCGAAAGGATTGCCGCGGTTGGTGGTCCGAAGGATCGTCCCGCCCTGGTGGAGGATGCCCTTGACGCTGTCGGGGGTAAGCAGGGTGGCGGCCACCGGGCGCTGCAGGAGCCCGTGCGTCGCCTCGTGCAGCCCGTAGACCTCGAAGCCGTAGCCATGGACGGCCCGCAGGGTCACGGCGCGGATCACCGCGTTGAGGCCGGCGCAGTCGCCGCCGCTGGTGAGAATTCCGAGGCGCAAGACGAGGCCCTCCTTCTGCCTGACGGGGATGGCGTGCCGGGCAGCCGCCCGGCTCCGGGGGCGCCTGCGAGGATCAATTTGCGTGCGGTCGCCCGGAGTGCTGCCGCCCGCCTGAAAAAGTGCTACGAACGAGGCAGTGATACAATGGTTGCCGGGCCACGAGGAGCCACCGACCCTGCGCGAGATCGATACCCGTCTGGCGACGCTGAAAGCCGCGCACCGCGCTCTCGACGAGCGCATCGACCAGCTCACGGCCGAGGGCCAGGGCAGCGAGCTGGAGCTTCAGCGCCTGAAGAAGCAGAAGCTCGCCCTGAAGGACCGGATCGCCTATCTCATGCGCAACCGACATCCCGACATCATCGCCTGAGCAGGCCCCGGGGGCCCGACGCGGCCTGAGTCGCCGGGAGGCGCTCAGGGCCGCGCCAGCAGCCGGTTGACGTGCCCCATCTTGCGGCCAGGGCGCGCCTCCCGCTTGCCGTAGAGGTGCAGCCGGGCGCCGGGCTCGGCCAGGAGCTCGCGCCAGCGATCCGCCTCGTCGCCCAGAAGATTTTCCATCCGGGCATCGCTGACGCGGGTCGGATCGCCCAGCGGCAGCCCGCAGACCGCCCGCACCAGCTGCTCGAACTGCGAGCAGTGGCAGGCATCCATGGTCCAGTGGCCTGAATTGTGCGGCCGCGGCGCCAGCTCGTTGACCAGCAGCCTGCCGTCGCCGGCGAGGAACATCTCGACCGCGATGAGCCCCACCGCCTCCAGCCCGCTGGTGAGCCGCTCGGCCATGGCCACCGCCGCCTGGGCCTGGCCCAGGGTGATCGGCGCTGGCGCCAGGGTGGTCTTGAGGATGTGGTCGCGGTGCCGGTTCTCGACCGGCACGAAGCTCGCCATCTGCCCGTCGGGGCCGCGCGCGGTGATCACCGACAGCTCCATGGCGAACTCGACGAAGCCCTCGAGGATCAGCGGCCCCGGGCCCAGCGCCCGCCACGCCGCCTCGATGTCGCCGGCGCCGCGCAGCAGCGCCTGGCCCTTGCCGTCATAGCCCATGCGGGTGGTCTTGAGCACGCCGCGCCCGCCCAGCTCGGCAAGCGCCGGGCCGATCCCGGCCTCGTCCGTGATCGGCCGCCAGGGAGCGGTGGCGATGCCCAGCCGGTTGACGAACGCCTTCTCGGCGAGCCGGTCCTGGGTCACCTCGAGGACCGACGGCCCCGGCCGCACCGGCACCTTGCGGGCGAGCCGATCGAGGACCGCCACCGGCACGTTCTCGAACTCGAGGGTCACCACGTCGACGGCCTCGGCGAACGCGTCCAGGGCCGCCTGGTCGTCCCAGGCCGCACGGGTGAAGGCGGCGGACACGTCGGCCGCGGGACTGTGTTCCTCGGGGGCGAGGACGTGGCAGCGATAGCCCAGGCTGGCCGCCGCCAGCGCGGTCATGCGGCCGAGCTGGCCGCCGCCCAGGATGCCGATCGTGCCGCCGGGGGCGATCACCGTCATCGCTCGTCCTCCGTCTCGGCCGGGCGCTCGGCCACCGCCTCGCTCTGCCGGCGCCGCCAGGCCTCGAGCCGTGCGGCAAGGGCGGGATCCTCCAGCGCCAGGATGGCGGCAGCGAGGAGGCCGGCGTTGATCGCCCCGGCCCGGCCGATGGCGAGGGTGCCGACCGGCACGCCGCCGGGCATCTGGACGATCGAGAGCAGGCTGTCGAGGCCGGACAGCGCGCGGCTCTCGACCGGTACGCCCAGAACCGGCAGGCGCGTCATGGAGGCGATCATGCCGGGCAGGTGGGCGGCCCCGCCGGCGCCGGCGACGATCACCTTGAGGCCGGCTTCCCCGGCGCCCTGCGCAAAGGCGACCAGCCGCTCGGGGGTGCGGTGCGCCGAGACGATGCGGGCCTCGTGCGGCACCTCGAGGGCAGCCAGCGTCTCGGCCGCGTGACGCATCGTCTCCCAGTCCGACTGGCTGCCCATGACGACCGCCACGAGCGGATTCCTGCTGCTGCTGCTCACCGGTCCTCCTTGGGGCCCTTGCGCGCCACCGTGCCGGCAAGGCTGCGGCCGGCCGTGGCGGCTTCCTCGTTGGCGCGCCGGATCTGCTCGAACAGCTCCTCGCGCAGCACCGTGGTGTCGGGCGGGAAGCGGAAGCCGAGGCGGACAGTGCGGCCGCGCACGCCCAAAACGCGCACCTCGATCTCGTTGTTGACGATCACCGCCTCGCCCTCGCGGCGGGTGAGGTAGAGCATTGCCTTTCCCCCGGCTGGTCGGCCTGACCAAGGGGGGAGTATCGGCGACATTCGTCAACGGCTTGTTAACCGTGACGCGGCTAGTCTGCAATCGCGGTGCGACGGGCGCCGCCTGCACGGGAAACCGGCCGATGCCTGCTGGCAACATCTCCTTCTTCGGATTGCTGTCCGCCAAGGCCGAGTGGGCGGGGCGGCGCTTTGCCGTGCTCTCCGGCAATATCGCCAATGCCGACACGCCCGGGCGGCTGCCGCTCGACCTGCCGGCCTTCGCCGATGCGCTGGCGCGAAACCGGCCCGGGATGGTGCGCACCGATGCGCGCCACCTGGCGCCGGCGGGCGGGCAGGGGTCCGACGGCGCGCGCCCGGCGCGAAGCTGGGAGACCGCGCCCTCGGGCAATGGCGTGGTGCTGGAGGAGGAGATGCAAAAGCTCGCCACAACCCAGCTCGACTACCGCCTCGCCATCGATCTCTACGGCAAGCATCTGGGGATGCTGCGCACGGCGCTCGGCGCCGGCCGCTGACAATCTTTGCGGGAGACAGCGCGATGGACCTCGATTCGGCCCTCCGCCATGCCGGCGCCGGCATGAAGACGCAATCGGCGCGACTGCGGGTGGTGGCCCAGAACCTCGCCAACGCCCAGTCGACCGGCGATAGCCCGGGAGCCGAGCCCTACCGGCGCCGCACCATCACCTTCGGCGAGAGGCTCGACCGCGAGAGCGGCCTGCGGCTGGTCGACGTGCGCCGCTACGGCCACGACCGCAGCGAGCCGCAGCGTCGCTTCGAGCCGGCCCACCCGGCCGCCGACGCGCAGGGCTGGGTCGCCTATCCCAATGTCGAGCCGCTGGTCGAGCTCATGGACATGCGCGAGGCGCAGCGCTCCTTCGAGGCCAATCTGGGCACCATGCAGACCGCCCGGGCGCTGCTCCAGCGTGCCCTCGACCTGCTGCGCTGAGCGGAGGGCGCACGATCATGCGCATCGGTTCCACGGCCCAGGCGATCGCCGCCTACAACGCTGCCGCGCGCCGCCCCGAGCCGCCGCAGGTGGCCCAGGGCGCCGCGCCGAGCTTCGGCTCGGTGCTTCGCCAGGAGCTCGCCGGCACGGTGGCCGAGCTGCGGCGCGGCGAGGCTGCGAGCGTGGCTGGTGTCACCGGGCGCAGCAGCATCCAGGAGGTGGTCGAGGCGGTGAGCCAGGCCGAGCTCGGGCTGCAGAAGCTCGCCGCGGTGCGCGACCGGGCGATCAGCGCCTACCAGGAAATCCTGAGGATGCCGATCTAGCGCGGCCGGAAGCGGACAGCGGGAGGGCAGGGGCTTGGGCCCGGGCGAGGTGATGGATGTCGGGCGCGAGACGCTCTGGGTGATGATCCGGCTCGGCGCGCCGGCCATGGCGGTGGCGATGGGTCTGGGGCTGGCCGTCTCGATCGTGCAGGCCCTTACCCAGGTCCAGGAGGCGACCCTCTCCTTCGTGCCCAAGCTTCTCGGGGTAGGCCTCGCCGTGCTGCTCTCCGTGCCCTGGGCGCTGGCCATTCTCCAGGCCTTCACCGAGAGCCTCTATGGCCGCATCGCCGGCATGGGCGGGCCTTGAGCGGCTCCACGCTCGAGGCGATGCTGCAGGCCGAGCTCGCCGGCACGGGCCTCCTTTTCGCACGCATCGGCAGCGCGCTGATGGTCCTGCCGCTCCTGGGCGAGGCGGCGGTGACGCCGCGCCTGCGGCTGTTTGTGGCGCTGGCGCTGAGCCTGCTGCTGCGCCCGGTTCTGGCCCACAGCCTGCCGCCGCTGCCCGAGGAGCCGGTGGCGCTGGCGGCCCTGCTGGGCGGCGAGATCGTGATCGGCCTGCTGCTGGGCTCGCTCGGTCGGCTCGCCATGGCGGCGGTGCATGTGGCGGCCAACGTCGTGGCCTACCAGTCGGGGCTTGCCGCCGCGGCCCTGTTCGATCCCAACGAGGCCCAGCCGGTCTCGCCGCTGGCCCAGTTCCTGGGGATGGCGGCCTTGACCGCGATTCTCGCCGCCGACGGCCACCACGCCATGCTGCTGGCGCTGCGCGACGGCTACGAGCGCCTGCCGCCCGGTGCGGCATTGCCGTTCGGCGAGGCGGCCGAGCTCTATGCGAGACTTGCCGCGAGCACCATGGAGGTCGGCCTGCGCATGGCCGCGCCGGTCCTGCTGGCAGGCCTCCTCGTCAATGTCGCGGTGGGCCTCGCCGCCCGCCTCGTGCCCTCGCTGCAGGTCTTCCTGCTGTTCGTGCCAGCGCAGATCCTGATCGCCTTCGCGGTCGCGGCGCTGAGCCTCGGCACCGTCCTCGCCCTGATGCTGCGCCATTTCGAGGGTGCGCTCCTGCTGATGACCGGCGGCTGAGCCATGGCCGAGCAGCAGGAAGCCGCCGACCGTACCGAAGAACCGACCCAAAAGAAGCTCGACGACGCCCGTGCCAAGGGCCGTATCGCCTCCTCGCGCGAGGTCGGCACGCTCTTCCTGCTGGGCGCTGCCACGCTTCTGGCGGCACTCCATCTGCCGGGAGCTGCGCAGCGGGCGCAGGCCACCCTCGCCTTGTTCCTGCGGCCGGCGGTGCTCCTGCGCGGCGGCGAGGCGGCATGGCCGGCGCTGCAGGCGCTGGTGTGGGACTTCGTGCTGCTGCCCGGCCTGCTGCTGATGGCAGCGGCGATCGCGGCGGCGGTCGTCCAGCAGGCGGTGGTGTGGAGCGGCGAGCCGCTGCGCCCCAAGCTCGAGCGGGTCTCGCCGCTGGCCGGCGTCAAGCGGCTTTTCTCTGCGACGACCGCGCTCGAGGCGCTCAAGAGCCTGGTCAAGCTGGCCCTGCTGAGCGGACTCCTGGCGGCCGTGCTGTGGCCGGGCCTGGAGCGCGTGCTGGCGACCTCCCGTGGCATCGGCGTGCTCACCGCCGAGCTCCAGCGGCTGGGCCTCCAGCTCTTCGGCGCCACCTTGCTGGCACTGGTCGTGCTGGGCGGTCTGGATCTCGCCTGGCAGCGCCACCGCTACGCCCGCGACATGCGGATGTCGCGCCAGGAGCTGCGCGAGGAGCATCGTCAGAGCGAGGGCGATCCCACGGTCCGCCAGCGGCTGCGCGCCCTGCGCATGGAGCGCTCGCGGCGTCGCATGCTGGCCGAGGTGCCGGAGGCCACGGTGGTCATCACCAACCCCACCCATTATGCCGTGGCGCTGCGCTGGGATGCCGGGCGGATGGCCGCCCCCACCCTGGTCGCCAAGGGTGTCGACCATCTGGCGGCACGCATCCGCGAGGTGGCGCGCCAGCACGGCGTGCCGGTGATCGAGAATCCGCCCTTGGCGCGCGCTCTGCACGCGGCCCTCGAGCCGGGCCAGGCGATCCCGCCCGAATATTACCGCGCCGTTGCCGAGATCGTCGGCCTGGTCCTCCGCCTGCGCCGCCGCTGAGGGCGGCGCGAGGAGGAGGCCGGGCAGATGGTCGGGCTCAGTTCCGCGGGCGGATGGGCAGCGGCGCGAGGCTGATTCCCTGCTGCCCCCCGGGTCCCGCAGGCTTGGTCTCGGCAGGCATCGCCGCGCTCCCGCCCGAGCGCTCCTCGCCGAAATTTGCCGCCAGATAGTCCAGGTAGAGATCGCGCTCCTCGCCCTCGAGGGGCGGCATGTTCTGGTACTCGCTCATCCAGGTCAGCAGCTCGTCCCAGTGGCCGCGGCTCAGGCCCTGCTGCTTCACGATATCGAGCGAGTGGCAGGCGCCGCAGAAATAGCCGATCTCCTCGCGGCCGGGGCCTTCGGGCCAGGAAGGACCGAACTCGTCCTCCTGGGCCATTGCCGCCGACAGCGGCGCCAGCACCACGGCCAGCATCATCCACTTGCGCATTCGAGCCTCTCGGGTCTGGGTCCGCCTCGCGTGCGGCGCGGCGGCACGCTGCCGGCCGGTCCGCGCGCGGGCCGCCTTTCTCAAAAGGGCCTAGGCCCGGGGGACCATCACCGCGATCCGGTGCATGGCGTTGTTGAGATAGCCCTTGGGATTCCAGGGCGCGGCGAAGGGCTGGGCGATGCCGTTCTCGTCGGTGGCGCGGGCCCAGATCTCGTAATAGCCGTGGGTCGGGAAGCTCACCTCGCTCTCGAAGGTGACCCAGGAATAGGGGTTCATCAGCGGCTTGAGGGTGGCCTCGCTCCAGGTGGCGCCGAAATCGTTGCTGATCTCGACCTTCGTGATCCCGGCATCGCCGGCCCAGGCGTGACCGCGCAGCGCCAGGCTCTTCTGGCCGGGCTCGAGGGTCTCGCCGGACTGCGGGCTGGTGATCATCGACTTCACCGGCATGGAGTGGATGGTCACGAAGTCCGCCTCGGGGACGTCGGTGCCGGGGGCCACCGGATAGGCGGGCACCGAATAGGAGGGCACCTCCATCTTCGAGCCGTCGTGCTTGCGATCGCGCACCCAGATCCGGGTCAGCCACTTTTGCGAGCAGGAGCCGGGCCAGCCCGGCACGACCAGGCGCAGCGGGGCGCCGTTGAGCGGGTGGAGATCCTGGCCGTTCTGCTGGAAGGCGATCAGGTTATAGGGATCGAGGGCCTTCTCGATCGGCATGCCGCGCGACAGCGCCTGTTTGTCCGGATCGCCCGAAAGATGGGTGTCGGCGCCGAAATGGCCGGTATAGACCGCCGACGGCTTGACGCCGGCCTTCTCCAGCACGTCCTTGAGGCGCACGCCTGTCCATTTCGAGTTGCCGATGGCGCCCAGCGTCCACTGGTTGCCCTTGGCCGGCGGGTTGAAGCCGGCCCGGCCATTGCCGCCGCACTCGAGCTGCAGCGCGTACTCGACCACCTCGAACTGGCTCTTGAGATCCTCGATGGTCAGCTCGAGCGGCCGCTCGACCTCGCCGTCGATGACCAGCTTCCAGCCCTCGGCCGCGGTGTTGTCCGGCACGATTCCGTTGTTGCGCACGAAATGGCGGGCGGTCGGGGTGACGTCGTCGTCGAGGAGGTGTGCCGGCGTCTCCGCGTTGACCGGCCGGTCGTTGAGGACGATGAGGCCGTCCTTGCCCTCGAGCACGAACTCCTCGGTGGTCTCGGCCAGGGCGACGGGGATCAGGCCGGAGGGCATGAAGCGATGGAAGGGGATGGCGGCGCCGAGCGTGGCGCCCATGGCCGCGAGGCCGGCGCCGCGCAGAAAGCCGCGCCGGTCGCCGTGCGGCACCCGGCCGAACAGCAGGGCATCCGCCCGTTGGGGATCGTCCTGATAGAGCTCGCGCAGGCCACGGATTTTCTTCGACGCCATCATGGGCCTCCCATGCACAGTTCTTACCCCACGCCCGAACGGTGTCGGGGCGAGGGAAGAAACGCGCGAGGCCGGCGGTTTATTCCATCGCCCCGCTCAGCCGCTGCAAGGCGCGCTCGCCGCACGGCTGTCCGCGAGCGCCATGCGGGTCTCGGCATCGAAGGGCGCCTTTTCCAGGGTCGCGGAAGCGACCTCGCGGGCCACCAGCTCCAGCCGGGCAGGCTCCATCCCCGAGGCGAGAAGCGCGTAGCCGACGCCGCCGGAGCGCCAGGCATAGCCCCGGCTGCCGTCCGCGCCGAACGCCCGCGGCGTCTCGGGCAACCCGGCCGGTCCGTGGATGAAGAGGCTCAGCCGGCAGCCCCTGCTGCCCAGGTAGAAGGCATGAAGAGCCGGCTGGCCCGCCTCGTCCAGCAGCGCCACCCCGGCCAGTGCCAGGCCTGCAGGGGCGAGGTCGGGGATGTGCGCCGGCCGTCCGAAGCCCTGGAGCGCGGCCAGCACCATGCCGGCAGCCGGTGGCGGTTGCCCGGCGCCCTGGGCCCAGGCCTGGTGGCGGACCGTGACGAAGGCCGGCGGCGCGGTCGGCTCCGGCCCGTGGCCGAGCAGCCAGACCGGAGCACCTGCCAGCAGCACGAGGGCGACCGCCGCCGCCAGCGCCAGCGGCCGGCGCCGGGGGCCGAGCAGCGGCCGGCGCTGCGGTGGCAGCACGATCGGCGGCGCCGCACGCTCGCCGGCGAGAACGGCCTTGAGCCGCGCCAGCTGCGCCACCTGCTCGGCCACCGCCCGGTCCTGCGCAACGGCCCGCGCCACGGCCGCGGCCGGAACCGCCGGCAGCTCGCCGTCGAGCCAGGCGCCCAACGCCTCGAGATCCGGTCGGCTCTGCTTCACGACACCGCCCGCGTCGCCGGGGCCGGCACGACCCGGGGTCCCGCCTCGGCGATCAGCCGGAGCAGGGCGGCGCGCGCCCGCGACAGCCGGCTCATCACCGTGCCCTCGGCCACGCCCAGCACCTGGGCCGCTTCGGCATAGGACAGCCCGCCAATGTCGATCAGCGCCACCACCTCGCGGTGCGCCTCGGGAAGCCGTGCCATGGCGGTGCGCACCGTCAGGACGTTGATCAGGCGCTCGTCGGCCAGCGGGACGCCGTCCGCGGAGTGCGGGCCGTCCTCCCCGGCCTCCTCCAGCGCCACCAGCCGCGGCCGGCGACGGCTGTCGATGAAGGCGTTGCGCAGGATGCGGAACAGCCAGGCGCGGCAGGCTGCCTGGTCGGCCGGGACGCGCCGCGCCGCCAGCGCCTTGACCGCGCATTCCTGCACCAGGTCGCGGGCCTGCTCGGGATCCTGGGTCAGGCTGAGGGCATAGCCGTAGAGCCGGTCGAGGCAGGCCTCGAGCCGTTCACGGGGCACTGCCGGGCTCCCGGGCTGCCCTGCCGCTCCGCCACATTTGCACCTCTTGCCTCCGGCCCCGCCGCGATCCTCCGTGCCATGAGGTCTAGCAGAACGGTGCCGCGAGCGCATGTCTGCAGGCTCATCGTAGACCGTCGGAAGAGGCGGCGGACCCGTCCCAAGATCCGGCGGGACAGCGGCCGGCGAAAGGCCGCGCGCCGCATGCAGCGGGGATGTTCGGGCATGCCGAGAAGTTTCAGCGTCGAGACGGTGCTGAGCGAGTCCCGGCAACGCCACACGGCACGTAACCCGCAAAGGCCCGGGCGCTGCGCGCGGCTTCTTCTTGTTGGCTGCCTGTCAGTCGGCGGCGGTGCCAGCCGGGCAGGGAGGGCTCCCTGCCCGGCTGGCGGAGCATGTCAGGCCGCGCGGACCAGGCCTTCCGCCGGCATCTCGCGGTGCTGCTCGACGAGGGCGGCGTGCAGCGTGCCGATGGCGCGCTCGAAGTCGGCCTCGTCGAGGACGAACTGCAGGTCGACCTTGCGCATCAGCTCGTGGAAGGCGAGCGGCTCGATGCCCGCCTCGGCCAGGGCTCCCAGCGCGCGCATCGTCAGGTGCGGGATTCTCAGGTTGCGGCCGATGGCCGAGACGATGGCGACCTTGCGGGTGGCGATCGCAGCCGAGCTGTAGCGCTCGGTGAGGTCGTGCTCGACCCGCCTGATGCTCTTGAGCGAGCCCTCGAGGAAGTGGGTGATGGTGTTGGCGTTGGAGGTCTTGGCGACGATCCGCACGCGATGGCGCTTGAGCGCGTCGAGGATCGCTGCGTCGTAGCCCTTCACACCGACCATGTCCTGCTCGAAGAACTCGAACGCGAACACGCCCTTGAGCCCGGTCACGATCTCGACGCCGGGCTCGGCCGTGCCGCGGGTGCCGACGATCAGCGTGCCTTCCTCGTCCGGCCGGAACGTGTTCTTGACCCGCAGCGGGATGCCCGCCTGGCGCAGCCCCTTGGCGGCACGCGGGTGGATCGCCTCCATCCCCATGTTGGAGAGCTGGTCGGCCACGTCGTAATTGGTCCGGCCGATCACCTGCACCTTGTCGATCCCGACGATGCGCGGATCGGCGCTGCACAGATGGTGCTCCTTGTGGATGATCGCCTCGCGCGCCCCGGTAAGCACCGCCACCCGCGAGAACGTCACCTCGGTGTAGCCGCGGTCGTAGGTGCCCATCAGCGCCTCGCGACACTGCGCGTAGCCGCTGACGATGGGCAGCGTCGTGGCGAGGTCGATGTCCTGGAAGGCGTTCCCGATCCGCTCGTCGAGGCGCGGCTGGCTCTCGTCGCGCCAGCCGGTGAGGTCCACCAGCAGCGCGTTCACGCCGCGCCGGCGCAGCAGCAGCGTGGTGTTGAACGCCGAGTGCGCCTCGCCCAGGGCCGAGATCATCTCGCGCACCGTCAAGAGATGCTCCTCCAGCCGGAAATGGCCGTAGGAGCAGAGCCGGTGCAGATCGACCAGACAGTTGCGCACGCCCAGGATGCGCTCCTCGACGAAGGCGTCGGCCTCGTTGCGGTCGGCACTGTCGGGCAGCACCCGGGCGTTGAGCTCGCGCATCGCCCGGGCAACCCCGTCCAGCGCCGCGTTCCACGCCTCCTCGGGACCGGCATCGGCGAAGAGCGCGTAGACCCCCGCCTCGCCGGTCTTCTTGTGCTCGAGGAGCTTGTTGGTGATGCCGGCATAGGCCGACACCACGAACACGCGGTTGTAGAGCGCTGCGCCCTCGCGCCCCGCGAGGAGCACGTTCTCGAGCAGCGCCTCGGTCTGGAGCATCGAGGTGCCGCCGATCTTCTCGACGGTATGTCCTGCCATGACCTGCCTCACGCCGCCGCCGCGAGCGAGCGGGCGGGGGCGCGGCGCAGGGGCTCGATCTTCTCGCGGGTCGCCACGAAGTCGGGCCGCGGCTTGGCCGGACCGAACGGCGCCTCGAGCCGGTTCGACATGGCATTGAACACGAAGAACGCGTTCGATCGCGGCATCGGCGTGATGTTGCTGGCCGATCCGTGCATCGTGTTGCAGTCGAAGATCACCACCGAGCCGGCGCGGCCCGTGGGCGCCACGAGGCCGCCCTCCTCGACCAGCCGGGCGAGGCCCTGCTCGTCGGGCACGCCGACCTCCTGCTTGCGCAGCGAGTCCTTGTAGTGATCCTCGGGCGTCTCGCCGATGCAGGTGAGGTAGCGCTTGTGCGAACCGGGCACGAGCATCAGCGGGCCATTGTGGGGCGAGTTGTCGGTCAGGAGCACCGACATCGAGAGTGCCCTCATGCGCGGCATGCCGTCTTCCACGTGCCAGGTCTCGAAGTCGGAGTGCCAGTAGAACTCCTTGCCCCGAAAGCCCGGCTTGTAGTTCAGCCGCGACTGGTGGAGGTAGACTTCCTCGCCCAGGATGTAGCGTGCGACGTCGGCCAGCCGGGGATCGGCGGCGAGACGCAGGAACAGCTCGCTTTGCGCATGGATCCTGAAGATCGAGCGCACGTCGCCAGAGCCCAGCTCGGTGAACACGGTCTCCTTGTCCAGCGCGGCGCCGGGGCTGCGCAGGCGGCCCGACTCGGCTTCCAGGCTCGCCACCTCCTCCTCGCTCAAGAGTCCCTCGAGGAAGAGAAAGCCGTTGGCGTCATAGGAATCGTGCTGCTCGCGGGTGAGCGGCGCATCCTTCGACCAGGTGGAATGGATCACCGGGTCGTGGCGCTCCAGGAACTTCGCCTCGGTGGTCTGGCGCGACGGATAAAGGTCGGTGCGGCTCATTCTCTTCTCCCCAGTTGCTGCCGGTGCGTCGTGGTTCCTCTTTCAGACGGTCTCCGCCTCGAGGGCGTAGGCGCCGGTCTCGTCATGAACCTCGAGGCCGTTGAGCGGCGGATTGAAGACGCAGGCCATCATCATCTCGGTCGTGCCGCGCAGCACGTGCCGGTCGTTCTTGTCGAGCGCGTACATCACGCCCGGGCGGATCTCGTGGATCTCGCCGGTGGCGAGGTCCTCGATCGAGCCCTGCCCGGACATGCAGTAGACGCACTCGAGATGGTTCTTGTAGTGCATCGGCAGCTCGGCGCCGGCGTGGATCTTGGTGATGTGGAAGGAGTAGCCCATCCTGTCGTCCTTCAAGAGCAGGCGGGTGCTCTCCCAGCCCTTGGAGACCACGTGGCGGCGGCTCTTGAGGGCGTCGTCGAGGTCGCGAACGATCATGTCGGAGTCCTTTGAATTTTGGCCCGGGGAAGGGCGGATTATTCGGCGGCGACCGCCAGGGAGCCGAGGACGGCGTCCATGGCCTGCTCGAGAATGTCGAGACCGCGTGCAAGCTCGTCGTCGGCAATGGTGAGCGGTGCCAGCACCTTCATGATCTGGCCGTGGCCGCCGCTGGTCTCGATCACGAGGCCGTTGGCGAAACACTCGGCCACGATGGCGTCGGCCGTCTCGCCGGTGCCCACGTCGATGCCGCGCATCATCCCGCGGCCCTTGGTGAAGGTCTGGCCCGGATGCTTCTTGGCCATCGCCTCGAGCCGCTCGCGGAGGATCTCGCCCTTGCGCGCCACGTCTTTTTGGAGCCGGTCGTCGCGCCAGAACTTCTCGAGCGCGGCGCGGGCGGTCACGAAGGCGTGGCAGTTGCCGCGGAACGTCCCGTTATGCTCGCCGGGTGCCCACTGGTCGAGCTCACGCTTCATGAGCGTGACGGCAAAGGGCAGGCCCATGCCGGAGAGCGACTTGGCGAGCGTCACGATGTCGGGACTGACTCCGGCCTGCTCGAAGCTGAAGAAGCTGCCGGTCCGGCCGCAGCCGGCCTGGATATCGTCGATGATGAAGAGCGCGCCGTTCTCGCGGGCCAGCGCCTCGATGCGACGCAGCCAGGCGGCCGAGGCGACGTTGAGCCCGCCTTCGCCCTGTACCGTCTCGACGATGATGGCGGCCGGCGCGTCGACGCCGCCGGAAGGATCGGCCAGCATCCGCTCGAGGATCGCCGCCGTGTCGACGTCGGCACCCAGATAGCCGTCATAGGGCAGGCGGGTGACGCCGCCCAGCTGCACCCCGGCGGCACCGCGATGGGTACCGTTGCCGGTAGCCGCCAGGGCGCCCACGGTCACGCCGTGAAAGCCGTTGGTAAAGGCGATCACGTTGTGCCGGCCGGTGATCTTGCGGGCGAGCTTGAGCGCCGCCTCGACCGCGTTGGCGCCGGTCGGGCCGGGGAACTGGAGGCGATAGTCGAGCTTCCGGGGCTCGAGAATCGTCCGCTCGAACTCCTCGAGGAAGGCTTCCTTGGCGTCCGAGTAGAAATCGAGCCCGTGGGCGAGGCCGTCCTTCTCGATATAGTCGAGCAACGCCGCCTTCAGGTCAGGGTCGTTGTGCCCGTAATTGAGGGTCGAGCACCCCGCCAGGAAGTCGATATAGCGGGTACCGTCGGCGGCCTCGAGCGTGGCGCCGCGTGCGCGCGCGAAGCGGGCCGGCAGGCTGCGGCAGTAGCTGCGGACGTTCGACTCGAGGCGCGCCGAAGCGGTCTTCTCGGGCGTGTGGCGGGGCTCGTCAGTGCCGGTGGGCATGGCTTTCCTCACGGTCTCGATTTTTCAGGGGATGCGGTGATCGGCGGGCGCGCTCAGGCCGTACGGGCGGCGCTTCCAAACGGGCCGATCGCCACGAGGTGCTCGGTGTCGTGCTGGCCGCCGAAGTGAGCGTCACGCTCGAACCAGGCCCGGTGGGTGAGCGGAGCACCGAAGCCTTCGGCAACCGAGTGGAACAGCGCCCAGGATGCGGCGTTGTCCGGGGTGATGGTCGTCTTGATGCGCCGCACGTGGCGGCAGGGTGCATCGCGCAGCAGGTCGGTGACCAGGCGCTTGGCAAGTCCCTTGCCACGGGCGCTGGCGCTCACCGCGACCTGCCAGATGAACAGCGTGTCGGGCTCCGCCGGCGGCAGATAGCCTGACACCCAGCCGACCACCTCACCGTCACGCTCGGCCAGCCGGCACGTGTCGGCGAAATGGGTGCACTGAAGCAGGTTGCAGTAGAGCGAGTTCTCGTCCAGGGCGCCGCTGCTGCCGATCAGGGCATTGACGGCCTCGCCATCCTCTGCGGTCGGCCGGCGAAGCACGATCTCGGCGTGGATGTCCTCGGCCTTGGGCCGATGGCTTTGCTTGATGAGGTGCATGGCCTCTTTGTCTGCTGTCTCCACGTTCACAAAACATTTCATTGTTCGAAGAATGTGTCAACCGGGCGGAGAAGATGCCCGAATGGCCGCCGCAATGTGGCAGCGAAAGGCCTGAAGAGGCGGAAAAAAATGACGGTAAAACAATGTATTAAAGAGTACGCTCATAAACGTCGCGGGACATCGCCTCGGAGCGATATTTCGAGCAACGAAGGGCTGCCATGCGTCTGACGCGGGGATCCTTCCTTCGACGAAAGTTTTAGCTCTTGCGGAAAGGCGTTCGGGAACTAGGTTCGGCCGCAGCAGATGGGATCCGGCCGGCGAACGAGGACGCGATGGAGCAGCGGGCGCAGACGGCGTTGATCGCGCTTCGCCGGATCTTGCGGGCGACGGAGCTTGGCTCCAAGCAGCTCGCCCGGACATTCCGGCTCACCACGTCGCAGCTCATCGTGCTCGAGATCTTGAGCGAGCGGGGGCAGGCGACGGCCGGCGCCATCGCCGCCCGTGCGGGGCTGGGCCAGGCGACCGTGACCGCGCTCGTCGACAAGCTCGAGCAGCGCGGACTGGTCGTTCGGCGGCGCGGCGAGGCCGACCGGCGGCAGGTCTGGATCGAGCTTCTGGACGAGGGGAGGCGTGCCCTGGCGGAAGTGCCCGGCACGCTGCAGACCCGGTTTCGCGACAAGTTCACCGGGCTCGAGGACTGGGAGCAGGCTTATATCGTCGCTGCTCTCGAGCGAGTGGCGGCCCTGCTCGACGCCGACAAGATCGACGCTGCGCCCGTCCTCGATGTCGGCGAGATCGTCGAGCGGGGTTCCTGAGCTTCTTCGGCGTGACAGGCCGCTGGCCAGGCGGCGATGGGCCGCCCCGCGATAGTCCGGCTCGCTAGTCGGCAGCGTTGCCGCTGTCCTCGGCCGCCAGCACGCGGGCGAGGCTGCAAAGCGCCTCCTGGTGCTTACGGCTGCCGATATTGGCGAAGTTCCGGGCGAGCTCGAGCAGCATGCGCTGCTGCGGCAGCATCGTCGCCGGCTGCGTCCGGGGCTCGCTGGTGGGGTCGGCGTCCTCGAAGAAGTAGCCGATCTCGACGCCCAGTGCCTGGGCAATCTGGTAGAGGCGGCCGGCCGAGATCCGGTTGATGCCGGTCTCGTACTTGTGGGCCTGCTGGTAGGTGACCCCGATCAGCTCCGCCATCTGCTGCTGCGTCAGGCCGAGCATGATGCGGCGCTGCCGGATGCGAAGGCTGACATAGTGGTCCACGTCCAGCGCCCTGCTTCGCCCGCCCGTCGTCTTCGCGACGAGCTTGCCCGCGACCTGCGTCATGAGGTGAGCACTCCGATGATTTCCGTTGCCTGGGTATAGCCCATTTTAGCTGGATTTGGCTAAAATATCACAGAATTTTTAAACTTAAAGGTGCATCATGCGGCCATCGGATGGAAGATTTATCCACTCAGGGTTGGCTTCGCGAAAAAGCTAGGACTGCTGGCGCGCAACGTCCAGCATGGCTGTCGGCAGTTGCCCCTCCTGTATGGCGAAAAGACACGTGCTTGCGGGTTGGGGGCGCTTATCTCGCCGCCGATGACGGCGGGCGGAGCCGCAGCACCGGCCCGGTCGGTACCGTTTCCCGCAGACCCAGCCGGATATACGAGCCCTGTCCCCACAGCCTCGCCAGGTCGTCGTGGTGCGGCGACAGCGGATGGCCCGACTGGCCCGTCGCGGTGATGAAGAGGGCGCTGTCGCCGGCAAGATCGGCGATCATGCGCAGGCCCGCTGCATGAACGGTGGGAAAGGGGCCGGCGGGACCCTGCGCCCGGTAATGCGCGACGTCGAGGGTACTGGAATCCCCGCCGTCCGGCACCTCGATGCCGAAGATCCGCTCCAGCATCGGCGCCTGTGCGAAAGGCTGGTGGGCCATCACGGCACGATGCGCGTCGGCCCAGCGCCAGGCCCGCCAGTCCTCGCCGTACCGCTCGCGCAGGGCCGGCAGGACCCGGCGCAGCGCCGCGGCCGCGAGCTCGTCGCAGTTTTCCACGGCGGCGGTGCGGACGTCGTCGCACCAGGCCTGCCGCCCGGCCACGACCCGCTGCAGGAAATCGTCCCGCCTCGGCCGCAGCTCGAAGAGCGCGTCGCCCAGCTCGTCCTCCGCCATGGCGCGCGCGAACGCCTCCTGCCACGCGGCGAAGACCAGCGGCTCGGGTGCCTCGGGCGCCATGTGCCCGTCCCAGGCGCGAAGCGCCGCCAGCAGCTCGTCTTCGGCCGCGCCGGCCGGCGCCACGGCGCGCAACAGCGGCAGCAAGGCGGCAGCGAGCGGCGAGTGGAGGTCGAGCTGGGCCGCCGCGGCCTCCTCTCGCCCGATCCCCCGCCGGCCGGCCAGAAGCCTCTCGAGACGGCGGGCGCGCAGTGGCGAATCCCAGTCGGCGGTGATCAGATGCGGATAGTCCCTGTCCACCACCTTGTTGTTGGCGTTGATGAAGAGCCCCGAGGCCGGCCCGCTCGCCTGCGGCAGGACCTCGGGGGCAAGGGTGCCCAGCCAGTCGGCCTCGCCGGTCCAGCCCGGCACCGGAAGGCGGCCGTCGCCGCCGCGCCGGACCGGAATAGCGCCGGCGACGGCAAAGCCGATTTTCTGGCGATCCGCCCAGGCAGCGTTCTGCACCGGCGAACGGAACAGGCGAAGTGCTCGCTGCAGCTCCTCGCCGCTCCTTGCCCGCGCCATGGCGAAACCGGCTTCCACCGTGGTATCGGTGGGATCGAGCGCGGTCCAGGCGAGCGCCAAGAGGTCGGCCTCGGGGGCCTCGAGGCCCGGCAGATCGGAGATCACCGGGCCGTGTCGCGTCGCTCGCACGACGTGCCGCACCGGAGCCTCGCCGCGGACCGCGATCAGCTCCTCGCGGGTCTCGAACGCCAGCGCGCCGCCCGGCGCCAGGTAGCGGAGCGGATCGGCCGGGTCGGGACGCTCGAGGAAAAGATCCTCGGTGTCGGCATTGGTGGTGGTGAAGCCCCAGGCGACGTCCCGGTTGCGGCCGATGATCACCGCCGGCAGGCCCGGCATGGTGCCGCCCATGACGGCAAGGCCGGGTGCTTCGAGCCGGGCCAGGTACCACAGGCCGGGCGAGCGCAGCGGCAGATGCGGGTCGGAGGCCAGCAGCGGCGCGCCGCTGGCGGTGCGGCTGCCGGCCAGCGCGAAGATGTTGGAGCCGAGGCCGGCGGACGAGGCGCCGTCGCCCAGCATGGCAAGCTCGACGAGCCGCTCCTCGGGCGGCAGAGAGCCGCTCAGGGTCACCGGCCCCTCGGGGGGCCGGTCGGGCCAGAGATCGGCGAGCAGGTCGGCAGGCAGGCGGCGGACCAGCGCCGCGCGCACCAGCTCCTGACGCCAGTTGCCGGCGAGTTGCAGCGCCATGAGCCGGGCGAACACGAGGCTGTCGGCGACCCTCCATGGCTCGGGCCGGTGGCGCAGCAGCAGGAACTCGGGCGGCAGCAGCCGGCCTCCTTGGTCAAGGAACGCGTTGACGCCCGCTGCATAGGCCTCGAGAAGACGCCGGCCGTCCGGCGAGAGATGGGCGACGCCGGCCTCGGCCGCATCGCGAAGGCCAAGCGTCCGCATGAAACGGTCGACCGGCAGGGCCTCCGGACCGAGGATCTCGGCCAGCCTGCCCTGGCCGGTGCGGCGCTGCATCTCCATCTGCCAGAGCCGGTCCTGGGCGTGGACGAAGCCCAGCGCTGCCCAGGCGTCGTGCTCGCTTTCGGCCTCGATCAGCGGCACGGCGTGGCGGTCGCGGAGGATCCGCACCGGCGCTTCGAGACCCGCCGCCACCAGCTCGCCCTCGGTCTGCGGCAGCGAGCTGCTGAGGAGCCAGAGCCCGCCGCCGGCCGCCGCCAGGGCGAGCACCAGCAGGGCCGCGAGAAGATGCGGGGCGAGGCGGCGCCAGCGCATCGCGGCGGCTCAGGCCGCCCGAAGGAGCCCGCGCCCGGCGAGCTCGGTACGCAGCGCCGCAGGCGAGGTGAAGCGGTGAGCGGCGAGGCCTACCGCCTCGGCGCCGGCCACGTTGGCGGCGCTGTCGTCGATGAACAGGCAGCGCTCCGCCGGCCGGCCGATCGCCTCCAGCGCGTGGCGATAGATCGCCGCGTGCGGCTTGACCATGCCGAGCCGGCCGGAGACGAAGATCGTCGCGAAGCGCCGGAGGAACGCGTAGGCCGGCTCGCCGTCGACCAGCGGAAACGTCTCGGCCGACCAGTTGGTGAGCGCATAGAGCGGCACGCCCGCCGCATCCAGCTCCTCGAGCAGCGCCACGGTGCCGTGGATGGGGCCGCCGATCATCTCGATCCAGCGTTCCTGCCAGGCCTCGATCAGCGGCCGCTCGTCGGGGAAGCGGGCGCAGAGCTCGGCCACCCCCTCGGCGAAGGGTCGGCCGGCGTCGAGCCCGAGATTCCACTCGGGCGTGCAGACCTCGGCCAAGAACCGCTCCATCGCCCGTTCGTCCGCCAGCATCCGCCGGTAGAGATGGCGCGGGTTCCAGTCGATCAGCACCCCGCCCAGATCGAAGATCACCAGCTCGGTGACGTCGCTCCGCATCAGCCGGACCTCCCTGCAGGCCCGACCTTCCCGGGCCTTGCCGCAAGGCTTCCCATTACGGCCGAGGGCCTGCAAGTGCCAAGGCTGCAGGCCTCACTGCCGGGAGAGGGCGAGCCGCACGCCGAAGGCGATGAAGAGCGAGCCCGTCAGCCGGTCCATCGCCCGCAGCAGGGCAGGCCGCGCCAGAGCCCGGCCGAGCGGCACCGAGGCGCCGATGAGCAGCGCGCACCAGAGCAGGCCCAGGAGTACGTGCACCGCCGCCAGGAGGAAGGTGTAGCCCGCGACCGGCATGCCGGCGGGCACGAACTGCGGCAGAAAGGTGACGTAGAAAACCCCGATCTTGGGGTTCAGGAGATTGGTGAGCAGGCCCTTGGCCAGCCAGCCCGGACCGCCTGCCCGCGGCGGCACGCCGGTCATGGCGGCGTCGTGCGCGAGGCCGCTGCGGGGACGGCGCAGCAGACCCAGGCCCAGCCAGACGAGATAGGCAGCGCCGGCCCATTTGAGCAGCGCATAGCCGGCCTCGGAGGCGGCGAGCAGCGCGCCCAGCCCGAGAGCCACCGCAGCACCCCATACCAGACAGCCGATATTGATGCCGATTGCGGCGAGGGCAGCCCGGCGCGGCCCCTCGAGGGTCGCGGTGCGCAGCACCATCGCCGTGTCGAGGCCGGGTGTTACGGTCAGCAGGCCTGCCGCCAGCACGAAAGCCACCAGGGACTGCGTCACCGTCATGCCGATGCGTCCGCTCAGGCGGCGGCGAAGTCCGCCCGGCCGCGCATCACCATCGCACCCTTCGCATCGGCGATCCACAGCGCCGCACCCGTGGTGTCGGGCGTGCCGCAGGCGACCAGCTGGCGGCCCGCGAAGACCGGCGCCAGGGCGCGGAACTCGAACCGGGCGACCGTCGCGTCCGGCCGGGCGCGGCGCACCAGGTCGAGCAGGAAGGTGGCCAGCAGCGGCCCGTGCACGATCAGCCCCGGATAGCCCTCGACCTCGCGCACATAGCGATCGTCATAGTGGATGCGGTGGCCATTGTAGGTGAGGGCCGAATAGCGGAACAGCATGACCTCGTCGGGCAGCCACGCCTGCTGCCATGCCGCCTGCTCCGGAGCCCGCGGCGGCTCGGCCTGCGGCGCGTCCGGCGACGGCGCCTCGCGGTAGACGATGTCGTGCTCCTCGACCAGCGCCAGGCCCCGGTCCGTCTCGAAGCGGTGCTCGACCAGCACGAACACCAGCGGCCCCTGGCGCCCCTCCTTGGCGGTGATCGAGCGCACTGTCGAGCGGCGGGTGACCTCTGCGCCGACCGGCAGGGGGCCCGTCCAGGCGAGCCGCCCGCCGGCCCACATGCGGCGCGCGAGCGGCACCGGCGGCAGGAAGCCGCCGCGCGCGGCATGGCCGTCCGGCCCGGTCGCGGCGGCACGCACCACCGGCAGGCCATAGAGATGATGCCAGAAGGGCGGCAGCGGCGCGCCCGGCCCCGGCGGGTCGTCCCGGTCGAGGGCCGCAGTCAGGGCCGCGGCGGGCCAGGGATCGAGAGAGAGCCGGGATACCTCCTCGCGGTCGATCCAGGCCGCGAAGGGCGCCGTGTCGGGCAGGCTCACGCGCAGCGCTCCCTCGCGAGGTCGGCGCCCACCGCCGCGGCGACGCTGGCGTGGCCGTCGCGGGCCAGCAGCGCGTCGAGGCCGCGGACGATGCGGCGCACGAGGAACGGTCCCTCGTGGATCATGCCGGTATAGACCTGCACCGCCGAGGCGCCGGCGCGGATCTTGGCGTAAGCGTCCTCGGCCGAGGCGATCCCGCCCACCCCGATCAGCGGCAGCCGGCCGCCGAGGCGCCGGGCCATGCGGCGGAGCAGGGCCGTGGAGGGCGCCATCAGCGGCCGTCCGCTGAGCCCGCCGGTCTCGTGCCGCTGTGCCGAGCGCAGCGAGGCGGGCCGCGCGATGGTGGTGTTGCTGACGATCAGCCCGTCGATGCCCGAGGCCAGCGCCACCTCGGCGATGGCCGTCTCGTCGTCGGCCTCCAGGTCGGGCGCTATCTTGAGAAGAAGCGGCCTGCGCGCGGCGCCGGCCGCCACCAGCTCGCCGCGCCGCCGCACCAGCGCTTCCAGCAGCCGCGCCAGACTCTCGGCCTTCTGCAGGGCGCGCAGGCCCGGCGTGTTGGGCGAGGAGACATTGACCGCCAGATAGTCGGCCAGCGGATGCAGCCGCTCCAGCCCGGCCAGATAGTCGCAGACCGGATCGGCGGCGTCGCGGTTCATGCCGATATTGGCGCCGACGATCCCGCTCTTTGGCCGCTCCGCGAGCCGCGCCGCCACCGCGTCGAGCCCGTCATTGTTGAAGCCCATGCGGTTGATCACCGCGCCGTCGCCGGGCAGCCGGAACAGTCGCGGCTTGGGGTTCCCAGCCTGGGGGCGCGGCGTCACCGTGCCGATCTCGACGAAGGCGAAGCCGAGCCTGAGCAGCGCTGCCGCCGCCTCGGCGTTCTTGTCGAAGCCGGCGGCCAGACCCACGGGATGGGGCAGATCGAGGCCGGCCAGGCGTGTGCGCAGCCGCTCCGGCGCGGCCAGGGCCGGCAGGGGGGCCAACGGCAGGAGGCGGATGGCGGCGCGGTGCGCCGCCTCCGGCGGCAGGAGGCGAAGGAGCGCTGCGGCGACCATTGTCCTGCTCAGACCCCTTGGGCGCCTTCCGCGATGAAGCCCGGATTGCGGAAGTCGGGCTTGGCATAGGTGAACGGTGCGCCGTCGACCGTGCGCACCCGGCCGCCGGCCGCCCGCAGCACCGCATGGCCCGCCGCCGTGTCCCACTCCATGGTGGGCCCGAAGCGCGGATAGACGTCGGCCTGGCCCTCGGCCAGCAGGCAGAACTTGAGCGAGCTGCCGGCCGAGACCGTCTCGGTGATGCCTTGCTCCTCGAGCCAGGCGTTGGTGGCCTCGTCGCGGTGGGAGCGGCTGGCGACCGCCACCGCACCCTTCCTCGGCCGGCGGCGCGCCGCGATCTGCCGGACCTCGCCGCCCTCGCGGCGGGTGGCGCCGTGGCCCAGCGCCCCCCACCAGGCAATGCCGCGGGCCGGCGCCGTGACCACCCCCATGAGGGGCAGGCCGTCGACGATCAGGCCGATATTCACGGTGAACTCGCCGTTGCGCGAGATGAACTCGCGGGTCCCGTCGAGCGGGTCGACCAGCCAGAAGCTGCTCTCGGTGATGGACGGCATGCGGCCGGCGGCGACCTCCTCCTCGGCTACCACCGGAATGCCGGGGGTCAGCAGCCGCAGCCGCTCGAGGATCAGCGCCTCGGCCTCCTCGTCGGCGGCGGTCACTGGCGAGCTGTCGCTCTTGGTCGTGACCTGGACGGTGCCGGCATAGTGTTTGAGGAGGATCTCGCCCGCTTCGTCGGCGATCGCCGTGATCCGGGGCAGGAGAAGGACCGGTGCCAGCATGGGCTGCCTCCACGATGGCGCGCTCGCCGCCGCTTTTAAAGGAAGTCTTCACCTTTCCGCGGGATGATTGCCCGAGAGCGGCTCGTCCGCTCCTGGTCCGGCCGAAGCCGCCGGGCCCGGCAACGGGCGCGGAACAAGGTGCGCCATGGCTGTAGAGAACGAAGCGATGACGATCAAGGGGCCAATGGGCGGTTCTTGGGGAGGCGTTTCCCCGGCCGACGACCCTGCCCGTGGCGCGTTCGCCCGGGAAGGGCCGGCCGACGCGTCCCTGCGGCTTTATCCGCCGCGAACGGCCAAGGGGCTGGACCCACGCCATCATGCCTTCACCGAGCGCATCCACGACTTCCGCCGCGCCTGGCTGGCGCAGCCCGGGGCACGCCCCGTGGGCTACCTCCAGATCCTCGACCTCGACCAGGTGCGCCGCCATTTCGGCCGCCGCTGGGACGGTCTTTGTGATCGCGTGCTGCAGCTGGTCGAGACCACCCTCGAGAGCCGGCTGGGGCCCGAGGATCTCTATCTGGTGATGAGCGAGCGCATCGTCTGGGTGCTGGCGCTGGGCGGCGAGCGCCGCGAGATCGAGGTCAAGGGGCGGCTCATGGCCAGCGAGCTCACCCGGCTCCTGTGCGGCGCCCTGCCTGGCGGTATTGCCGTGGGCTTCTCCACCCGTCTCGTCGATTTCGCGGCCCTGGGCGACGTCCACGAGACGCTCGGGCTGCTGCGCCGTCTGGCCGGCCTCGATCCGCCGCCCGATCCCTCCTCCACCCGCGAGGAGGCTCCCGCCGCCTGAGCCGCCCCTCGGGCGGCGGGAGTGGTCGGCTGCGACTGGAAAGGGGCGCGTGGAGAGGTGCGGAGAGCCCTGCAGACGGGCCCGGCCCGGCCGGCTCTCGCTCCTCTTCGGGGTGAGGGCCGGTGGGAGCGTCATCGGGGCGCCGCGTCGGGCGGGGCCGAGCCGGCACGGCGCCGCGAGCGCGCCATCAACGCGAGCCGGTCCCCATCGATGTCGAGACCGTCGGCCGCCCGGAGCCAGCTCCGCACCCGCCCGCCGGACCGGCACAGCCGCACAAGCGGCACGAGCGATGGCTTGGCGCGCTGCCGGCGAGCCTCGCTGCCGGCGCGAACGTTCGGCCGGCCAGGGTCCCGTACCGCTGCCGCGCTCGATGATCTCCTGCCGCAGCCGGTCGGCGTCGTGCCCGCGGTCGGCGATGACGCGGGTCGCGGGCCCGGCAATCGCGCCACTGGCAGCCCGAGCGCAGCACGTGCGGGATCCCGCCATCGACCGCCCACGCAGTGTCGCCCAACCGGAACAGTGCCTGCACCGCCATCACCGCCCGGTGGGCCGTCGATGCGACGCGTGAACCAGAGGGCTGGCGCGTGGATCAGGAGGGTGAGCGGGTACAGGGGGCAGAACCCCTCGTTGTCGAGAGGTCCGTCCGTTCCTTGCAGGCCGGCCAGCCAGCCGTCGCCACGGCCAGGCCTCGCAGGCACGGTGCCGGAGCGCCCGGGCCACCCTCGTGTCTGGATGACGATGCGGTCGGTCGCGTCCCTCATGGCACTGCAGGACAGCCCCGAAGGTCTGGTCCCTGGCGCATCGCGTCCCGCGAGATCGGCGCCCCGGGCGCCCGCCGGCCGGACCGCGTGCACGGAAGACGGCAGAGCCCGGCTCTGGGTCCTCCCGCCCGTCTCGCCGAGCCTTGCGGGGCCGGTCGGGGACCGTCTTGTCGAAACCTCCGGCCTCCCGCAGCCAGACCGGGGTTCTTGATGCCGGCGTGGAAGGTGGCCCCGGGGCTCGGTCGTGGAGACCCCGGTCACGCTTCCGGCGGGGGAGTAGTCGCGGGTGGAGACCTGGCCGGGATCCCGGACGCATTCCGGCGCGATGGCTGGGGCTGGCGGTCCACGTGATCCGCCGGACATGGATCCGCCCGGTCGCCGAGCGTGACCGTCGCCGCCGCGCTGCCAGACGTTGCACGTCGCGGTCGCGCCAAGCTCGCCGCGAGGTCCGGTTGATCGCGATGCCGGCCCGGTGTCGCGTCGACCTCTCGGCGAGCCTTACTGCAGTCCGTGCTCGGCCGGGGGACAACGGGCGCCTGGCTTCCTGGGGATCGCGCAGGCCTGCCGCAGCCTCCGCTTCCCGCGCGCCGGCGCCTTCAGCCGGGCCCGCTCGTCCGTCATCGCCCCTTCCGGCAAGCGCGATCCGGCTGCGCTTGCCGTCGCCAGCGCCGTGGCGTCTCCGCCTTGCAGCCGATCCTCGAAGCGGTCGGGTAGTTCATTGTCCGCGCCCAAGGCAGGCTCGCCCCGGTGCGAGAGCACCCTGCGGACGGGCCGCATGCCGGGTGATGACCGCCGCACTGATCGCCTCGTCGCTCGACCCTGTCGAGAGCCGAACCCGCCGGCAGAACCGGGCGGCCCGAGGCCAGGTTCGCCCCTTCGGGCAGTAAGGGGAGCTGCACCCCCGCGGATGTCAGGCCTCCTGCGCCTCGTAGCGATACGGCATTGTGGTCACGCTACGGGAGTGCATCGCGGGCGCTGACCAGATCGCTGCCGACCAGGCTGCCTTCGCCTCGGCGGACCGCGGCCCGCCAGCCCGCTCCTCCACGGGCGGACAGCCGCACCCGGCGGCGCCCGGCGAGGCTGCTTGCGGATGCTGACGGCAGCATCATTGCCGCGCCGCGGTCCATGCAAACGCCCTGGCCCTACGGTGGAGCCGTCGCCGCTTCGCGGGTTCGGCGGCGGCAGCGGATCGCCAGCCTCCATCGCTTCGCCATGGTGCTGCCGGCGCAGCGCCGACGGCGCGCTGCTCAGTGGCGTGCCGGCCGGCCTGCTTTGGTCCGCCTCCGCAGCGGCGAGGAACCGCGGCGAACGTCCAACGGCCGGTCTCCCGGGCTCCGACGCGGACGCTTGGACGGCTCGGAGAACCGCCGGCGCTGCCGGCTTTGACGGCTACGGGGCGTTTCAGCCCTTCTGCTGAGGGCGGGAGGGTGATCGCCGGGACAGCCGGGACTCGTCGCCGTGGACGAGCGGTTGGCGGCGCGGTGGTCGATGTCGGGCCGGCTCGTCCGGTGCCGGACTCCAGCGGCGCTGGCGTGATCGGACCGCAGCCGGGCCGGCCGGCCTGCGGCCCGGTGCCGATGCCCGAGCGGCTGGTGCTGCCGGGGCTCTGCAGCCGGTCGGCCGCCGCAGCCGGGCTCCAGCGGCGCGACCGGCTCCCGTTCCTGCGCGTCTACGGCTCCTGCCCGGCCGATCGGATGCCCCACGCGCCGACGATCCGGCGCTTGGCCGAGCCGCTCGCCCGCGCCGCAGGCTGGTCGCACAGCCAGATCCGACGCTGCCTGAGGCTGGCCATCGCGCCATGGGGGCAGGTTACCGATGCCACCGTCGCCGCACCTCGGCGGAAGCTGGGCGACGAGAAGGCGACCGTCCGCGGCGGGGTATGACCATCGAGCCGGTCGAAGGCCCGGCGCCGGCAGGAGGACCCCGATGGCCGCTGGTCCCGCCGACACGGCCTGCCGCCCGGCCGCTCGCGGCGCGACGCGCCAGGGCAACACCATGTGCCCGGCGGTCCGCTCGGCCAGCCAGCACGTCCCCGCCGGCCGGAAGCGCCGGATGAGGCTGGTCGCTTGCACCGTCGCCTCGCCGGCGGTCGGCATGGCCGAGCTCGCCTGCAACCCCGCCCGCCCGGCACGGCTCGGCGCCCGGGCGACGCCCATCGCGGCCGCCCACGGCCCCCCGGAACCGGCGCCGCCCGAGACCGCTCCGCAGCGCCGCCCCCGGCTCTGGTACGGCCAAGCTGGCGTCAGCCGCCATCCGCAAGGGTGGCTTCTCGAGGCGTCCGCTTGTGGCCAGTTGGCTGACGCCGGTGCGGGACGGCGATCGGTGCTGCGGCGATCCAGGCACTTGTCCCGCCGGGTGCCGCAGCCGCTGCCGCCGCCACCTCGCCTGCGTGGCCGAGCGGCGCCGGGTCACGCGCTATACCCGCCGCCGAGCGGGCAGAAGCGTCCGCCATCCGCGGCGGCGGCGCTTGGCGGGCCGGTGGCAGCGTCCCGGATGCCAGGCGGCGCCGGCGCGGGCTGCTGCCGGGTCCGCGCGATCGGGGGGCCATCGGGTGGGGCAGGGCCGCAAGAGCCGCCCGGTGCGATGGCGCCCGGACGTCAGCGTAGGAGGATATGGCGACGGGGCGAGGGCGGTGTGGCGGCAAGCTTTCGTTCACCGCGTCGGCCGATGGTGGGGCCAAGGACCGCAATGTTTCGAGGAGATGACGCTGTGCGCAGCCTGCTCGCCGGCCTTGCCCTCCCGCTCGCTTTGGGCATGGGAGCGGGCGAGGCCCTCTCGCTTCCCCCCTCCCTGCCGCACGATCTCCTGCTGGCACCTTCCCTGCTCGGCAGCCACGAGAGCCGTCCGATGGGGCTCGACGCGCTGCCGCGCTGGCAGGACGTGCTCGCCAGGATCGAGGCCGAGCGGCCGCTCTACGAGCGTTGCGACGCCCTCGAGGCGGCCTGCGAGGCGGCCGGTCTCGGCGAATGGCGGGCGTTGCTGCGCCGCCTCGAGGGGGCGCCCCGCAAGGAGCAGATCGCCGCCGTCAACCGCTTTGCCAACCGCTGGAGCTACCGGAGCGACGCGGCGAACTACGAGCGCAGCGACTACTGGGCGACGCCGCTGCAGTTCATGGAGCGGTCAGGCGACTGCGAGGACTATGCCATCATGAAGTACGTCTCCTTGCGCGAGCTGGGCGTGCCCGACGCCCGGCTGCGCCTGGTGGTGGTCCAGGACGCGCGCCGGGACATCGTGCATGCGGTGCTGGCGGTGGAGGACGAGCGAGAGATGTGGATCCTCGACAACCTGGCCGACCGCGTGCTGCCGCAAGAGCAACTCTCGCACTATCTACCTTATTATTCGGTTAACGCGGAGAGCCGCTGGATGCATGCCGCACCGCGCCGTGCGGCGGGTCCGGCGGCGTACCGGGCGCCGTGAGGGCGGCTTACAGCTCGATGCCGGTCAGCCGTCCGACAGCCGCCCTGTCGTCGTCGAACAGGGCTTCCAGCCGCTCGCGCAGGGCCGGCTCGAGCCGGGGATAGGAGCGGCTGTTGTGGGCGCGGTTGTCCTTCTCGCGCAAGGAGAAGGACGGGTCGGCGCCGACGAAGGAGAGGATTCGCCCGAGCGCGGCGTCCGGGTCGCCGAAGAGCTCGCGGCTGGCGACGAACAGGAACTGCTCGCGCGGATAGCAGGCGAGCCAGCGCTCGATCTGGGGCGTGTAGAAGCCGCGACTGAGATAGGAATGGCGTTGATGTCCGTCGCTATGCTCGAGGGTTCCCCGGATCAGCGCCTCCTCGTCCGCTGCCATACGCTCCAGCTCGCCCTCGATCGCCAGGGCGAAGGGTCGTGCCTCGCGGCCGTTCTCGACCTCGTGCCAGTAGTGCGAGTAGGCGCGGGCCACGGGATCGCGGAGCAGCACGATCAGCCGTGCGTCCGGGAGATGCCGGCGGGCGCGGTGCGGCACCAGCGGGTGGTAGAGATAATAGGGCGTGGCCTCGTAGCGCAGCCGCGGGTCGCGCTCCGCGGGGAAGTGGGCGCGATACCAGCCGAGACCGCGGTCATAGGCCTGGTCAAAGAAATGAACTTCCTTGCGGAACGGCCGCGCCAGTCCCGGATGGCGGCTCAGATACTTGAAGAGCGACGTCGTTCCGGCCTTCTGTGCACCCAGCACGAGAAAATGCGGGAGCCCGCCCCGGCCGGCCAGCCGGCGCATGCGAAGATAGGTCGACGCGAGCACCGTGTGCCGGCGCGCCAGCTTGGCGAGTTTGTCGCTCCGCATCCCTCTACCCGTTGCTCCCCGGCATGCCGGGCCGGCCGGCGGTGACACCTGCCGAATCCTGCGTGGCGGAGTCAAGAGTGGGGCCGCCAGCCGGCGCGATGCCTCGTGCCCCGTTGCAGCTTCGTTACGCCGGCGGCGCGAATCCGTGGAGGCGGGCGATATGCCGTGGGCAGCGGACCTGCATCTCGCTATGAAACCGCGGCTGCGGGGCGCCCTGGAAGCAGCATTGCTGAGTCGGGCGAGGTGGAGAAAATGATGCTGGGGGGATTGCTGCGGTCGATTCGCGATGACCGGAAGGAAAGGCGCCGCATTGCTCGGCGACTGGAAGAGCTTCGCGACGCCGGGCTGGTGTTCATCTCGCACGGCAAGAGCGGGCGCACATGGGTGCGGGTGATGCTCTCGCACATCTACCACCTGCGCTACGGCGTCCCCGCCGACCAGCTGGTCGAGGG
Source organism: Geminicoccaceae bacterium 1502E (assembly GCA_033875255.1). Taxonomy (GTDB): domain Bacteria; phylum Pseudomonadota; class Alphaproteobacteria; order Geminicoccales; family Geminicoccaceae; genus Marinimicrococcus. The sequence continues at coordinate 201,033 of JAWZSN010000005.1, forward strand.
CGACAATTTCCATCGCCACGACGCCCGCATCCCGATCTGCTTCTTCACCCACGACCAGAACGAGGACGCGCCGGTCCGCCGGGAGCTGGTGCGCGACAGGCTGGCCGCGAAGAAGGTGGTGTTCCTGGTCCGCGACCCGCGCGACGTGCTGGTGTCGCGCTACCACCACCGCGCCTTCCGCCACTCCACCGAGAAGCGCGAGAAGGCCGGCCTGCCGCGCGACATGGCCGAGATGCCTGTGATCGACTTCGCCCGCCATCCGCGGCTGGGCCTGCCGGCGGTCATCGACATCATGAACAAATGGCATGCCGAGACGGCCGGCCTGCCCCAGGCCATGCGCCTGCGCTACGAGGATCTGCTGGCCGACACCGAGGGCGAGCTCGGCCGCCTGACGGCGTTCCTGGGGGAGAGCTGCAGCAGCCGGGAGATCGCTGCCGCCGCCTCGTTCGCCTCGTTCCAGTCGATGCAGAGCAAGGAGCGCGAGGGCTTCTTCCAGACCGACGTGCTGCGTCCCGCCGATCCCGAAAATCCGCAATCCTTCAAGGTCCGCCGCGGCATCGCGGGGGGCTATCGCGACTATTTCTCGGCGGAGGAGCAGACGGAGCTGGATCAAGTCGTCCGCTCACGGCTCGATCCGGCGTTCGGCTACGCATGATGCCCGGGAGCGCCCGGCGCCTCCCGCGGACCATCGAAGAGAGCCGCCTGTCGTGCGGCTGCGTTTTTGGGAGTGGATGATGCTCGGGCAGTGGTTCCGGTCGATGAGCGAGCGGCGTGACCATCGGCGCAGAGTACGCCGACGCATCGAGCAGCTCGGGAGCGCGGACGTCGTGTTCGTCTCGCATGCCAAGAGCGGGCGCACGTGGATCCGCGCCATGCTCTCGCATCTCTATCACCTGGAACACGGCGTGCCGGCCGACCAGATCATCGAGGGCGGCAACTTCCATCGCCTCGACCCGGCGATCCCGCGCATCTTCTTCACCCACGACCGTACCGAGGTGCCGGAGGTCAAGAAGCATCTGGGCGTCGGGAAGCTGCGCGAGAAGAAGGTGATCTTCCTCGTCCGCGACCCGCGCGACGTGGTGGTCTCGCAGTATTTCCAGTTCATTCACCGCAACACCGCCGAGCAGCGCGCGCGCAAGGGCCTGCCGGTGGACCTGCACGAGCTCTCGATGTTCGAGTTCGCCGCGGACGAGAAGCTCGGCCTGCCGGTGGTGATCGCCATCATGAATCGCTGGGGCGAGAGAATGGCGCAGCTGCCGATGGCCGTGACGCTGCGCTACGAGGACATCAGGGCGGACACGGCAGCCGAGCTGCGGCGGCTGGTCGAGTTTCTCGGGCATCGCTTCGACGATCGGCAGATCGCCGCCGCAGTGGAGTTCGCCTCCTTCGAGGCCTTGCGCGAGAAGGAGCGGCAGGGCTTCTTCTCGGGCGGCGTCCTGCGGCCCGCCGACAGCAGCAATCCCGACACGTTCAAGGTCCGCAAGGGAAAGGTCGGCGGCTGGCGCGACTATTTCGACGAGGCCCAGCGCGCACGGCTCGACCTGATCGTCGAGCAGCGCCTCGACCCCGCTTTCGGCTACAGCGCCAGCGGGTCCGCTTCTTCGTGAGGCGGCCGCCGCCGCTTCAGACCCGGTCCTCGTGCTCCAGCGCCGCAGTGCGGCGCAGCTCCCGGTAGAGCCGCGCCGTCTCCCGGTCCATCCGCCACGGCCGGTAGACCTTGCGCCAGTGGTGCGCGGGGGCGGCGGAGATGCCGACCGTGCCGCGGATCTTGGCATCGCCGATGCCCTGCGCCAGCGTCCCGGGCAGCCGGCTGCCCGGCGCCAGCATCGCCGGCTCGACGTCGATGCCGAGGAAGCGGGCGAGCCCGGCCAGCGCCGGCTCGGGACGCTCCACCAGCTCCTCGAACAGCAGCCCGAGCCGCCGCTCCGCCGGCACGGTCGCGAGGAAGCTTTGCACGTTTCCGTTGCAGCGCCGCCAGTAGGCGAGATCTTCCGCGAGGATACGGGCATCGTGGCGGGCGCGTTTCCAGCGCTTCCACAGCCGCGTCGGCCAGGCGCGCAGATCCTGCCCGCCGGGTTGCTGGCGGGCCTCGCGCCGCTCGTGCATGGAGGCCGCCACGCCCAGCGGGTGGCGGACCAGCCACAGATAGAGCGGCTCGAAGCGCTCGAGGCGGGCGAGACTGGAGGGATCGCGGGCATAGGCGGGGGTCTTGTCGACCAGCAGCCTGCCCGGGCCGCAAAGGTCCAGCAGCTCCTTGTAGACCGTCTCGACGGTCTGGCCGGCAAAGCGCCGGGCGAGCGTCTCCGGCCCGCTCTCCTCGCCCAGCCGGTCGAGCAGCCAGGCCAGGCTGGCCATCGACTGGGGATAGCCTTGCCGCCAGCCCTCGAAACCGGCGTAACGGAAGCCGTGCAGCTCCGGTGGGGCCACCACCCGCCGGCTGCCGCCCAGGATCATGCTCAGCAGCGTCGAGCCCGACCGCTCGGTCGAGAGGATCACGACGAGACGCGGCGGGGCGGGCGTGGATGTCATCGAAGGATGTCGGTCGTGCCGAGCAGCACCTCGAGATAGCGGTCGATGGCCGAGCGGTGATCGAACTTCGCGGCGTGCGCGCGCAGGCGCTCCGGGTCGCGGGGCCGGTCGAGCGCGGCGGCGATGGCCTCGGCCATGGCGGCATCGTCGCCGATCGGCACCAGCGCCCCGTACCGGCCTTCCTCGAGGATCTCGCGCGGGCCGCTCGGGCAGTCGGTGCTGACGATGGGCGTGCCGCAGGCGAGCGCCTCGAGCAGCACGTTGGGGAAACCCTCGAAGCGCGAGGACAGCACCAAAAGCCGCGCCTCGCGCATCCATGGCAGCGGATTGGCCTGGAAGCCCACCAGATCGACGTGCTCGCGGACGCCCAGCTCCTCGGCGAGGCCCATGATCCCGTCGGTCTTCTTGTAGCGTCCGACAAGGACCAGCCGGCAGGCCGTGCCGCGCTTGCGCACCGCCGCGAAGGCCCGCACCAGGGTCGGGAAGTCCTTCTGGAAGGCCACCCGGCCGACGCCGAGCAGCACCGGCGGCTCGCCGGGCCGGAACCAGGGATGATCCAGCGGCTGGGCCACGCGCTCGCTGAAATCGGGGGTTAGCGTGGGGTTGTACAGGACGGTGACCGCCTCGCGCGGGATGTCGAGCGAGGAAGCCAGATCCGCGGCCACGCCGTGCGACACGGCGGTGATGGCATCGGCGGCGAGATAGGCGCGCCGCATCACCGGGGCCAGCACCTGGCTGCGCCTTGCCTTCTTCGACTTGCTGGCGGTGAAGTGGGTGCGCTCGCTCACCACCACCCGCGTCGGCACGCCGGCCAGCTTGCGCGCCAGCACCGCCTCGATGTTCATGAAGGGGGTGGCGGCGAAAAGGCTGGCCGGCCGCTCCTCGCGCAGATAGGCGGCGAGGGCGGGGAAGAAGTGGATCGTGGTCGAATCGTTCTGGCCGGAGAAGAGCGGCCGGAGCATGCGGAAGGCGCCGCCCCAGTCGGCCCGCAGGGCCGCGAGACGCGCCGGAAAATAGCTGGCGCGGGCGAGCGGCACGATCCGCACCCGGCCGTCCACCTGCTCGCACAGCTCGCCCTCGGCCTCGCCGCTGACGAGATCCACCCGGTAGCCGCGCGCGGCCATGGCATTGGCGAGGATCACGGTGATCCGCTGCACGCCGCCGCCGCGCAGATTGCCCACGAGGAAGGCGATCCGGCCTTCAGGGGCTTCGGCGCGGCGAGGGGCGGCCGTCTCCGTCGCCGTGCCGCCCGGGGCCTGTGCCACATCCATCAACCGATCTCCCCGGCCTGCTGTCCGATCGCCACGGCCATGCTCGCGGCGCCTTCCGGCCGCTCCAGTCTGGTAGCCCTGCCGCCGGCGATCTCGAACACCTCGTCGGCGACGTCGAGCCAGGCGGGACGATGGGTGATGGCGAGCACGGTGAGCCGGCCGCCGAGCTGGCGGATGTTCTCGCACACCTCGCGCTCGGAGGCCGGGTCGAGCGCGCTGGTCACCTCGTCGAGGATGAGCAGCCTCGGCTTGTGGACCAGGGCGCGGGCAAGCGCGATGCGCTGGCGCTGGCCGCCCGAGAGGCGGCCGCCGCGCTCGCCCACGATGGTGTCGAGGCCGTCGGCGAGCTCGTCCATGAGGTGCGAGGCGTGGGCGGTGCGCAGCGCCTCCATGATGTCCGCGTCGCTCAGCCCGGTATCGCCCAGCGTGATGTTGTCGCGGATCGTCGAGTGGAGCAGGGTCGGCTCCTGGGGCACGTAGCCGATCAGGCGCCGCCACCGGCCGAGGTCGATCTCGCGCAGCGGCGTGCCGTCGACGAGGATCTGCCCGGCGTCCGGCTGGTGGAGGCCCAGCAGGAGATCGACGATGGTCGTCTTGCCCGCCCCCGAGGGGCCGAGCAGCACCGTCACGGTGCCGCTCCGCACGGTGAGCGAGAGATCGCGCACGACGGGAGCGCGGTCGTGCGAGAAGCTCACATCCTCGAAGCGGATCTCCTGCTCGAAGCGCGGCGTCTTGTGGCCGGGATTGGGCTCGGGGTCGGACTTCGCCTCGGCGATCATGTCGGAGAGCGCGAAATAGTGGCTCTCGACGAGCACGGCGCGCTGGTAGGCCTTCTGCAGCTTGCCGGCGATGGAGGCGGTGCGCGTCAGGAGCAGGCCCGTGACGATGATCTCGGTGATCGGCACCTCGAACACCCGGAACACGACGTAGAAGCCGCTGCACAGGATCACCGCCATGATGGCGTCCTGGACGTTCACCAGGAGCTCCTTGGAGGTCGCCTGGCGCTTGAGGGCGCGGCGCAGCGCCTTGGCCTTGCTCTCGATCAGGTCGCCGTAAGGGGCCTGGCGGGCCATCGCCTTGATCGGCTTGATGTTGCCCAGCGTGTCGCTGAGAAACACCATGAGCTCCTTCGAGCGGACCCGCATCGCCTGGCCCGAGCGCCGCGCGAGCTTCACCAGCGGGTGAAGCAGGCCGCCGATCAGGGCACCCATTACCAGGGCGGCCACCGCCATGGCCGGGCTCACGACGAAGGCGATGGCCACGTAGAAGAGCGACTGGACGCCCAGCGCGATGAAGGTCGCGACCGATACGTAGGTCTCGCCGGCCTTGCCGGCATGGCCGGCCATCCCGTTGGCGATCTGCCCCTGGCGCATGCTCAAAAGGTAGCGGTAGCGCACGTCGAGGAGTGCGCGGATCAGGCGCAGGCGGAACTCGGTGGCGACATTGGCGGCCGCATAGCCCACATGGCGCATCGCCAGGAACATCACCAGCGACTTGAGGATCAGCATCGCCACGAGGAACAAGAGCAGCGGGCCGAGCTCGATGCTCAGGCCGAGCCCCCCGAGCAGGTCGCCCATGATCTCCCCGACCTGCGAGCGGGGGCCGTCCATGTCCTCCACGGCGATCGAGATGACCGGCAGCAGGCTCGCGATGCCCAGGCCCTCCACCACGCCGGCCAGGAGCAGGGCCCCGAGCACGCTCCACGGACGGGTGCCGGGAGCCTCGAAGAACACGCGCAGGAGCTTGAGCATCGGGTGGCGCTCGGATTCCCAAAAAGAGCAGAAGAGGGTGCCGGCCGCGGCGCGGCAAGTTCTACATGGAAGTTCGGCCCGTGCAATTCCGCAAGGCCCGGGGGGGCGCGCGACCTTCCCGCGCGGTGGGGGCGCCGTCTCAGCGCACGCAGTCGAGCAGCGGGCCCAGCTGGTCGATGCGGCGGGCGATGGTGGCGGTCCGGCTTTTCACGAAGGCCGAGCCGGAGCCGGGCGACCATCGAAGCGGGTTGGGCAGCACGGCCGCCAGTGCCGCCGCCTCGCGCCGGCCCAGCTCGCTCGCGGGCTTCTTGAAAAAGTGCCGGGCGGCGGACTCGGCACCGTAGATCCCGGGGCCGAACTCCACGATGTTGAGATAGACCTCCATCACCCGGCGCTTGGACCACAGGAGCTCGAGCTGCGGCGTCAGCCAGGCCTCGGTCGCCTTGCGCAGCAGGTCGCGTCCCGGCCAGAGCAGCAGATTCTTGGCGGCCTGCATGGAGATCGTGCTGGCGCCGCGCGGCCGACCACCCTCCAGCGCCACCTCGAACTGGGCGCGCAGGGCCTTCCAGTCGAAGCCGCCATGCTCGCAGAACACATTGTCCTCGGCGGCGATCACGGCGAAGCGCAGCTCCGGCGCGATCTCCTCGAGCGGCACCCACTGCTTGTCCAGCCCGTGGCCCTGGACCATGCGGATTACCATCAGCGGCGTGATCGGCACCGGCACCACGGCAAAGAGCGCGATCAGGACGAAGGGCGCGATCAGGGCGAGGACGGCCAGCCGCACCAGCCACCGGCGGGCGCGCCGCAACCGCGCCTCGCCAGCGGAGACCCATCTGCTCCTGACGTCCCTGCTCCTCGCCATCGGCCCGTCCTAGCGAGTCCTGCGCGCGGCAGCAATCGGCCGAAGGGCGGGCTCTCCGTCTTCAGGCCGCCGTGGCGCGCGCCTCGCGGATCGCCTGCCAGACCCGCTGCGGCGTCGCCGGCATGTCGAGATGGCGGATGCCGAGCGGCGCCAGCGCGTCGAGCACGGCATTCATCACCGCCGGCGGCGCGGCGGTGATGCCGGCCTCGCCGCAGCCCTTGACGCCCAGCTCGTTGGTTGTCGCCGGCCTGACGAGGAAGTCGAGCTCGAGGTCGGGCAGGTCGTCGGCGCGCGGCATGGCATAATCCATGAAGCTGCCGGAGAGCAGCTGGCCGGCCTCGTCGTAGACAGTGTGCTCGAGGAGCGCCTGGCCGATGCCCTGGACGACGCCGCCATGTACCTGGCCTTCCACCAGCATGGGGTTCACAAGCGTGCCGAAATCGTCGATCGCGACATAGCGCGTGAGGTCCACCACGCCGGTCTCGGGATCGATCTCGACCTCGGCGACGTGGCAGCCATTGGGGAAGGTCGAGGGTGGCGTGTCGGCCACCAGCGAGGCGTCGAGGCTGCCGGGCAGCCCCTCGGGCGGGGCCTCCATGGCGGCGGTGCGGCGCGCCAGCTCCATGATGCCGATCGAGCGGTCGGTGCCGGCCACGGTGAAGCTGCCGCCGGCAAAGCGGATGTCGGTCTCGGCCGCCTCGAGGAAATGCGCCGAGAGCTTGCGGCCGTTCTCGACCACCTCGTCGGCGGCGCGCAGCATGGCCGCACCGCTCGCCATGATCGAGCGCGAGCCGCCGGTGCCGCCGCCGAAGAGAAGCTGGTCGCTGTCGCCCTGGAGGAGCTCGATGCTCTCGAAGGGGATGCCGAGCCGGTCGGCCAGCACCTGGGCGAAGGGCGAGGCGTGGCCCTGGCCGTAGTCGAGCGTGCCGGTGACCAGCGTCACCCTGCCGTCGGCGCCGAAGCGGATGCCGCCCATCTCCTTGCCCTGGCCGGCGGTCACCTCGGCATAGCAGCACAGGCCGGCGCCAAGGAGCCGGCCGCGGGCCGCGGCCTCGCGGCGGCGCGTCTCGACATCGCCCCAGCCGGCCCGCGCCAGGCCCATCTCGAGGGCCTCGGGAAAATCGCCGCTGTCATAGGTGAGCCCGGAGGCCGCCGCGTAGGGCATCTCCTCGGGGCGCACGAGGTTGCGGCGGCGGAGCTCGAGCGGATCGCGCCCCGTCTCGCGAGCGGCGGTCTCGACCAGCCGCTCCATCAGATAGACGGCCTCGGGCCGGCCGGCGCCGCGATAGGCGGTGGTCGGGACGGTGTTGGTCACCGCGCAGCGCACCGTCATCGCCATCACCGGCAGCCTGTAGGCGCTGGGCAGGTTCTTTTGGATCACCATGGTCGGCACGGCCGGGCCGAAGGCGCTCACATAGGCGCCCAGATTGCCCGTGCCCTTGACGTCGAGGGCCAGGATGGCGCCGTCGGCGTCGAGCGCCAGCGCGCCTTCCATCACTGAGTCGCGGCCGTGATAGTCGGAGAGGAAGCTCTCCGAGCGATCGTTCATCCAGCGCACCGGGCGGCCCAGATGGCGGGCGGCGTGCAGCAGCGGGACGTATTCGGGAAAGACCGAGGCCTTCATGCCGAACGAGCCGCCGATATGGCCGGCCTCGACCCGCACCCGGTCGGGCTCGACATTCATCGCCGCGGCGATCTGCTGGCGCAGGCCGAAGACGCCCTGGCAGCCGGCCTGCACCAGCCAGCGGCCGTCCTCGAAGCGGGCCACGGCGCCGCGCGGCTCCATCGGGTTGACCACGAGCCGGTTGTTGACCACCCGCAGCCGGGTGACGTGCGCCGCCTTCGCGAACGCCTCGGCCACCGCTCCGTGATCGCCCCAGCGCCACTCCACCGCCTGGTTGCCCGGCATCTCCTCGAAGAGCTGCGGCGCGCCCGGGGCCAGCGCTGCCTCCGGGTCGCTCACCGCCGGCAGCTCGTCGACCGAGAGTGCGACCAGCTCTGCCGCCTCGCGTGCCCGGGCCGGCGTGTCGGCCACCACCATCGCCACCGGCTGGCCCGCCCAGCGGACCCGGTCGGTGGCCAGTCCTGGAAAATGGGGGACGATGATGGGCTTGCCGTCATGGCCGGTAAGCATCGCCGCGCAGGGCATCGAGCCGTAGCCCGCCGCTTCGAGATCGGCCCCGGTGATCACCATGGCCACACCGGGCGCCGCCCGCGCCGCCTCGATCTCGACGCCGCGCAGCACGCCGTGCGCCCAGGGCGAGCGCACCAGCGCCGCATGGAGCGCGTCGGCCGGCACGGTATCGTCGGTGTAGCGGCCGCGGCCGCGCAGCAGTGCGGGGTCCTCCTTGCGGGGGACCGACTGCGCGATGCCGAACTTAAGGGGGGCGGACGCCATGTCGTTCATGCCTGCTGCCTCTCGTGCGGTCGGGGGCCGGGGGCGAAGGAGCGCATTTTCCTAGCAGGTCGGGGCCGGCGTGGAAAAGCGGGGGTGGCGCAGGGCTGCCCGGCGCCGGTCGGGTAAGCTGGGGATCAGACGATCTTCTTCGGATCGCCGGAGAAATCCGGCGAGCAGTAGGGGCCGCCCTGGTAGGTCTCGTCGAGGGCGCTGGCGCTCTTCTTGCCGGTGAGCCGCTCGGCCCACGCCTCGGCATCGTCCTGCGGATGGTAGCCCAGCCGCGCGGCGTTGGCGTTGTCCCACCAGCTCCGCTGGTTGGCCGAGACGCCGTAGACGACCTCGTAGACATAGTCGGCGGCGAGCCCCGCCTCGACCATGCGGCAGAAGTCGGGAAGGCTCTGCCAGGTGGCGAGCTGGCGCTCGTCCTCGGGCTCGGCGCGGGCCGAGCCGATGCGCATGCACAGGGCGCTGATGCCGTGCTTGTTGGCGTAGTACATCGCCACGTCCTCGCCGAACGCCTTGGAGAGACCGTAGCGCGAGTCGGGCCGGGCCGGGGCGCTGTGGTCGATCCGCCGGCTGCGCGGATGAAAGCCGATGGCGTGGTTGGAGCTGGCGAAGAGGATCCTCCTCGTGCCGGCCTTGCGCGCCGCCTCCCAGACATTGATGACGCCCAGGATGTTGGCGTTGATCACCGTCGGCCAGTCGCCCTCGACCGAATGCCCGCCCAGATGGACGCAGGCATCGACCCCGTCGAACAGCCTGTCGACCGCCGCCGCGTCGCCGAGATCGCAGGGCAGCAGCTCCTCGCCCGCTGCCGCAGCACCCAAAGGCGCCACGTCGGACAGCCGCAGATGCGGGAAGCGGCCCTGGAAATGCTGGCGCAGCACGCCGCCGAGCATGCCCGCGGCTCCGGTGACGAGCAGCCTGTCGATGCGCATCCTGCCTCCCTTTGGCGCTTCCGGCCGGCCGTTCTCGGCTCGTGCCGGGGCGCCCTATGAAGCATGACGGGCCGTGCGAGGGAAGGGAGGTTGCCGCGGGGCCGCCGATCTGCATCATGAAGAGCGAGGGATCGTCTGTCGAACCCGAGACCGTTTTCGAGCAGGGAGTACCCGGGCCCATGACCGATGCAGCGAAGTCCAGGCCGACAGTGCGCGAGGCGGTTGCGGTCTTCCACGACTTTGCGGCGCTGGAAAGTGCGGTGGACGAGCTGCGCGACGCAGGCTTCGCCAAGGACGACATCAGTCTGCTGGCCGGCGAGGATACCGTCGAGCGCAAGCTCGGCCACTCCTATTCGCGTATCGAGGAGCTCGAGGACGAGCCCGACGTGCCGCGCACCGCCTTCGTCTCCAGCGAGACCATCGGCAGGCGCGAGGACATGGTGATCAGCTCGCTCACCACCCTGCCGACCCTCCTGGCTGCCGGCGTCGTGGTGGCCTCGGCCGGCGCGGTGGCGGCGGCGCTCGCCGGAACGGCGCTGGCCGGCGCCATGGTGGGCACGGTGCTCGCCCGCTGGATGGACAAGCGGCACGCAGCCTGGCTGGAAGAGCAGCTCGAGCGCGGCGGGATCCTCCTGTGGGTCCGCACCCCCGACGAGATGGCCGAGCGCAAGGCCATCACCGTTTTGACCCGCCACTCGGCCCACGACGTCCACATCCACGAGATCCCGCGCGCCGGCTGAGGGAACGAAGGAGCGGTGCGGCGGGTTTGGGGGCGACGTCCGGACCTTCCTGGGGAGCTGCCGATGGGCACGACCGGCATCGAGCCCGAACGCCATCTCTTCGAGGATGACGGAGCCATTCCCAACAGCGCCCTGCCGCTGCTTGTGTGGCGCGGCGTCCTGCCGATGGGCGAGGGCGACCCGGCCGCCGCCTGCGAGGCCATGTTCGCCGGGAACGGCTGGGGCGACGCCTGGCGCTGGGGCGTCTACGGCTTCCACCATTTCCACAGCACCGCGCACGAGGTGCTGGGCGTGGTGCGCGGCGAGGCGCGCGTCCGCTTCGGCGGGCCCGGGGGCGTGCTGCTCGCGATGCGCCCCGGCGACGTGGTGCTGATTCCTGCCGGCGTGGGCCACAAGGACGAGGGCTCCAGCGAGGACCTGCTGGTGGTCGGCGCCTATCCCGATGGGCAAAAGCCCGACCTGCGCCGCGGCGCACCCGGGGAGCGGCCGGAGGTCGAGGCGAACATCGCCCGGCTGCCGCGGTGGGAGAGGCTGCCGGTATAGGCTGCGCTGGTCGGTGGCGGCGGAGCCGCGCAAGGCGCTGCGCGCGGCCCGATGTTTTCTTTTGCTCGGTTGCAGGCTCGGGAGCCGGAGCCACCGTCCTGCCGTTCAGCCACCACCGGCAACCGACTGAGGCAGAGAGGGAGAAAGCCGCGCGCAGCGCCTCGCACGGCTCCACAGCCACGTCCTCACCGGCTCCCGGACCCGGCGAACGCGAAGCTCGCCACCATCGGGGCATGGTAGGATTCCGTCGGTGACGCCAGGCCCTGCGCGGGCTCCAGCTCGTCGCCCAGGGTCTCGCTGTGGATTTCCAGCGTGCGGAACGCGCCCAGCAGCGTGCGGGTGACCAGGATGTGGTCGAGCATCACCCGGCGGCCGTGATGGATCACCGTCCAGCGCCGGTCGGCGGGCAGGCTGCGCTCGAGCGGCACCAGCGAGCGGGCGGCCAGGGCGCCGTTGCCCGTATCGGCGGTCTCGGCGGCCAGCAGGCGCAGCGGCATGGTGCGGTCCTCGGCGTTGCAGTCGCCGACCACCGCGATCAGGGCCGCGGGCTCGGCATCGAGGATGGTGTCGACCAGCAGGCGCGCTTCCAGCGCCTGGGCGGCGCGCTTGACCGTCGAGACGAAGAAGCCCTCGGCCCAGCCGGGGACGCTGCGCCAGCAAAAGGCGCTCTCCTTTTGGCCCGGCACCACAGAGGCGAGCGGAGCGCGCAGATGCAGGTTCACCAGATGCAGCAGGCGCCCGCAGGGCAGGCGGACGCGGACATGCAGCAGCGGCCGCTCGAAACTGCAGGGCCGCGCCGCTTGCTCGGGCGGATTGGCGGTGGTGAGCCGGTAGGACGGCGGCTCGACCAGCCGCTCGCGAACCTCCTCGCTGCACGCGACGGGAAAGCGCGAGAGCACCACCAGATTATGGATGTCGGCGACCCAGGCGCCGCCGGCGTGACGGCCGGTGCTGCTGGTGCTGGCCCGGTGGAAGCCGGCATAGGCTGTGCCCTCCACCAGCCGCTCGAGCGCCAGCAGGCCGCGGCTGGCGCCGCCGGCCGGCTTTTGTCCGTGGACCTCCTGGAGACACAGTATGTCGGCGTCGAGGCGCTGGAGCTGCGGCCGGAGCACTGCGAGCCGCGCCTCGAGCGGCGGTGCGCCGCGCCCGCCCTCGTCGAGATTCTCGAGGTTGAAGGTGGCGAGCCGCAGCCTCGTGCCGGCCATGCGCGCCCCCTGCTCCTCAGCGTCCCGCCGCGGCGCCGCTGCGCACCCGGGCGACCGCGTCGTGCCAGCCGGCGAGGCGCTGGCGGCGGGTCTCCGCCTCCATGCCCGGCTCGAACCGCCGCTCCAGCCGCCAGGCACGGGCGATGTGATCGGTCGACTCGTAGAGCCCGACAGCGAGGCCGGCCAGATAGGCCGCACCCAGCGCCGTGGTCTCGATTACCGCCGGCCGCTCCACCGGCCGGTCGAGCATGTCGGCCAGGTACTGGCAGACGAAGTCGTTGGCGACCATGCCGCCGTCGACCCTGAGCGGCTGGGGCGCTGCATCGAGGCCGGCGGCGGCGAGATCGTCCTGCATCGCCGCCATGAGATCGTGGGTCTGGTAGCAGGAGGCCTCCAGCGCCGCCCGCACGATGTGCATGGTGGTGCTGGCGCGGGTGAGGCCCAGGATGGCGCCGCGCGCGTCGGGGTCCCACCACGGCGCCCCGAGCCCGGTGAAGGCCGGCACCAGATAGACGCCGCCAGTGTCCGGCACGGTGAGCGCGATCGCCTGGGATTCGGGCGCCGTGTCGATCGCCCGCAGCCCGTCGCGGACCCATTGCACGGCAGCCCCGGCGATGAAGATGCTGCCCTCGAGCGCATAGGTGGTGCGCCCGTTCAGCCGATAGGCGATGGTGGTGAGCAGCCGGTTGCGCGACGTCACGAAGCGCTCGCCGATATTGAGCAGGGCGAAGCAGCCGGTGCCGTAGGTGCTCTTGAGCATGCCCGGCGCGAAACAGGCCTGACCCACCACCGCCGCCTGCTGGTCGCCGGCCATGCCGGTGACGGGGATGGCGGCGCCGAACAGCGAGGGCTCGGTGGTGCCGAACGCCGTGCTGCAGTCCTTCACCTCCGGCAGCATCGCGGCGGGGATGCCCAGCGCCTTCAAAAGATCCTCGTCCCAGCGGCCGCGGGCGATGTCGTAGAGCATGGTGCGCGAGGCGTTGGTGGCGTCGGTGGCGTGGACCTTCCCGCCGGTCAGCCGCCACAGAAGAAAGCTGTCGACGGTGCCGAAGGCCAGCTCGCCGCGCTCGGCGGCTTGCCTGGCGCCTTCCACATTGTCGAGGATCCAGGCGACCTTGGTGCCGGCGAAATAGGCGTCGATGACGAGGCCGGTGCGCTCGCGCACCAGATCCTCCAGCCCGTCGCCGATCAGCCTGCGGCACAAGGGGGCGGTGCGCCGGTCCTGCCAGACGATGGCCTTGTGGACCGGCCGGCCCGTTTTGCGGTTCCACACCACCGCCGTCTCGCGCTGGTTGGTGATGCCGATGGCGGCGATCGCCGAGGCCCCCAGCCGTGCCGACTGGAGCGCATCGCGGCAGACCGCCAGCGTGTCGCTCCAGATATGCTCCGGGTCGTGCTCGACCCAGCCGTCGTCGGGGAAGAACTGCTGCAGCTCGCGCTGGGCGCTGGCCACCTGCCGGCCGCTCGCATCGAAGATGATCGCACGGCTGCTCGTGGTACCCTGGTCGATCGCCAGAACCAGCCCCTGCGCCGCCATGTCAGGCCTCCTCCTGCTCCGCTGCCGCTCGCCCACAGCTTACCGCCCCGGGCCGAAGCTTTGTATCCTCCGCGGGACAGCCGCCAGGGGGAAAGACGGATGGTGCTGCATGTGACCAACGGCGACGAGGCCGCTTTGGCCATCGAAGCGGCGACAGGCGCTGCCACGGTGCTGCCCTGGCGCGACGTGCTCCATGACGGGCCGGTCCCCGCCGGCCTCGACCTGGAGCGCCTGTCGGCCGTGCGGGCGGCGTTCCTCGCAGGCGAGCTGGGTCTCGACGAGGCGCAGGTGCGCGCCGACTTTTGCCGCCGCGACACGGCGCTCACCGCGGCGCTGGCCGGCGGCGGGCCGATCGTGCTGTGGTTCGAGCACGATCTCTACGACCAGCTCCAGCTGCTGCAGGTTCTCGACCTCGTGGCCGGAGCGGGCGGGACCGTGGCGGCCCGGGTCCGGCTGGCGCAGGCCGGCGATCATCTGGCGATGCAGCCGGCGCAGACCCTCGTCGGGCTGCTGGCCGGCGCAGTGCCGCTCGCCGCCGGGCAGCTGGCGCTTGCCCGGCGGGCCTGGGCGGCGTTCCGCGAGCCCGGTCTGCAGGCATGCGCCGGCCTGCTCGAGCATCCCCGGGAGCTGGCCCGCCTGCCGTTCCTCGGCGCCGCCCTGCGGCGGCTGATGGAGGAGCTGCCCGCACCCGGCACCGGCCTCGGGCGTACCGAGCGGCAGATCCTCGAGCTGCTCGCCGCCGAGCCGCGTCCGCCGGGCCCGCTGTTCGGCGCGGTCGCCGCGCTCGAGGAGGCGCGCTTCATGGGCGACTGGTCGTTCTTCCAGCGTCTCAGGGCGCTCGCCGCCGGCCCGGTCCCGCTGATCGCCGGCATCGACCCGGCCGCACCCCTGCCGCACCAGGGCGAGGCGGCCCGTCGTCTCTGGAGCGCGTGTCGTCTCACGCTCACCCGGGCCGGCCGCGAGGTTCTGGCGGGCGGGTGCGACCGCCTTGCCGTACAGGCGCCGCGCCGCTGGCAGGGCGGCACGCTGCTCGAGCCTGGCGCCGTGTGGCGATGGGATCCGGTGGCGGGCAGGCTCCTCCAGGAAAGCTGAGCCGTTGCCCATCGCCTGGAAGGGGGTGGCGGGGCAGGCGCCTTGCCTCCGCTCCAGCCCGTGACGTGACCCCCGGCTGCGGTGAGCCACCCCCGAGGACGGACGGCCGCTTGGAGCCCTTTCCGGTCATTCGATAGCCCTCGTCCAGCCTCCTTGTCTGGGCGAGGGGTGGCGTCAGCTCCTGCGTGCCGAAACCAGCAACATCATCGGCCGCTCCAGTTCTTCGGCCAGGTCCGGCATCTTCGCGATCTGTCCGGGCGTGGGCGAAAACTCCTCCATCCGGCGCAACTCGAACCCTGCGCCGATCAGCGTGTTGACCGTGGTCGCCAGGGTCCGATGGTGCTTCAGCACGCCTTTGGCGAACCAGTCGGTGCGGCGTTCGCCCTCGATGGAATAGCCATTGACCGGCCAGGTCTTCCGGCCGTCCTCGTCCAGCATCCAATGGGGATGGGCGGCTGCCATGAAGATCGGGTGCTCGATGGTGAAGACCAGATCGCCGCCATGTGCCAGTGCGGCGTGGATCATGCGGATCAGCCGCCCGAGGTCCCGGATATAGTGGAACGTCAGGGCGCTGTAGACCAGATCGAAGGCCGCCTCGGGCAGCTCGAGCGTTTCCAGGTCGGCGATCCGGTAGTCGATACCGGAGTCCTCCGTGTCGGCCCGTGCTCGCTCGATCATGTTCCGTGACAGATCAAGAGCGAGAACCGAGGCCGCCCCCTGATCGCGGAACCAGCGCGACGCCCAGCCGAAGCCGCAGCCGAGATCGGCCACACGTTTGGAGGTCAGCGCGGGCAGCAAGGCCCTGATCGCCGGCCATTCCGGCGCACCGTCCAGCCCGTGCACCTGCCGGGGAAGCCGGCTGTAGCCGGCGAAGAAATCGGGGTTGTCGTAGATATTCTGTGCCATGTTCGTCTCCAGAGAAACGGGAGGACGAGGCACGTCTTCCACGCCTGAGAGCCTCGTCCAAAAGGGCGAGGCCGAGGCTGGCAATCAGCGTGGTCAGATCGCTCGATCGGCATCCCGGCATCCCGCCAAGGGGATACCGGCCAGTCGGGCGACAATGTGGATATCCTTCTCGACCATGCCGGCTGTATTCGTCGAAATGCCGCAAATGTCAAATCCGTCGCCCCGGCAAACGGCTGCTCCGTCCGCCTCGGACAGCGTTGTGGCGCCGCGGAACGGCGCAGCGCTGAAATGCGGGGACAGTCACCTGATTTAACCTGTGAAATGCGGGGACAGTCACCTGATTTAACCTGTCGTCGTCCGGACCGCCGCGTCGCAGAGCGTAACGGCGCGCCGAGCTGTTCCTGCATGCGTTGACTGTGGCGGGTGTCCCGGATCCGATCCGGACGATGAGATCGACGAGGCCGCCGGGCAGAGCGCCGCGCGCGGCTTCTCTTGTCTTGGCTCAGTTCGCGATCCCTATGTGCCCATGCGAGAATTGTGTCGAATCCAGGCGCTGGAAGCAGGGGTGGGCATGGACGACACGGCCTACGGGAGATGGCTCGAGGCGATTGACGATCGGGCGGCGGCGCAACGCGCCGAGATCCGCGCGACCCTCGGAAATCCGGAGACAGTCACCTGATCTAACCTGTCGTCCCCCGGACCGCCGCGTCGCAGAGCGTAACGGCGCGCCGAGCTGTTCCTGCATGCGTTGACTGTGGCGGGTGTCCCGGATCCGATCCGGACGATGAGATCGACGAGGCCGCCGGGCAGAGCGCCGCGTGCGGCTTCTTTTGTCTTGGCTCAGTTCGCGATCCCTATGCGTCCATGCGGGAATTGTGTGGAATCGACGCGCTGGAAGCGGGGATGGGACATGGACGACACGACCTACGGGATGGCTCGAGGCGATTGACGATCGGGCGGCGGCGCAACGCGCCGAGGTCCGCGCGACCCTCGAGGGGCGCTCGTCCGAGACCGAGCTGGTCGCGGCGCTGGAGGGGCGGCTGGTGGCGGAGCGGGTCTGCCCGCGTTGCGGCGCGGTGGGCCTGGTGTGCCGGGGGCGGGCCGGCGGACTGCGGCGGCGGCACTGCCGGGGCTGCGGTCGGGCCTGCAATGCCCTGACCGAAACGTCGCTGGCGCAGCTGCACCGCAAGGAGCGCTGGCCCGATTTCGCGCGATCGCTGAGCGAGGGCGAGACGGTGCGCCAGTCGGCGCGACGCTGCGTGGTGGCGGCGAGCACGGCGTTTTTCTGGCGGCACCGCTTCCTGCGGGCGATCCGGACCGACGCGGTACCCCTCAACGGCATCGTCGAGGCCGACGAGACCTGGGTACTGGCCAGACCCGGGGGCTGGAAAGCCGAAAAGGTTCCCGGGCGTGGCGGCGGGCGCCCGGGCTCGTGAGCCGCAAGCCGCGCCGGCGCGGCGGCAGTGCTGGCCAACGCGGCCTGTCGCGGGAGCAGGTTCCGGTGCCAATCGCCGTCGATCGCAGCGGCGCCACTCTCGGCGCCGTCCTGCCGGCAGCGACCGCCAAAGCCATCGGTGAGGTCCTCGCCCTGGTCCTGAGCAGCGACGCAAGACTGTCACCGACGCGGCCCGGCCCTGGCCGCCCTGCGCCGCCGCGCTCCACCCCGACCCCACGCCCGCGCCTGTCTCAATGTCGCCATGGGTTGGCGGTGAGCCGGCAACCCATGAACTTCGCGAACCGAGCCTTTCCTTCCCTTTCGCCGTCGCGGCCGCGCCTGTTCACACCGTCTTTACCGGTCGTCGGCATTCTGCTGGCGTGGGAGTCCGCCGCCGCCAGATCCTCGGGCCGCACCTCGCCCACCATCCGCGAGGATGCCACAGCAAAGGTTGAGGAAGCATGAAGCGCACGCGGAGGTCTGTCGACGTTCACACCGCCTCGGGAGTGGGATGACCGTCGGGGAATCCAGCGACGGCCAATTGTCCACGAGGCCGCCGGGCAGGGCGCTGCGCGCGGCTTCTTTTTTTCTTCCTCTTCTGCGTCGCGGCCGTGCCTGTTCACGCTGTCTTTACCGGTCGTCGGCATTCTGCTGGGGTGGGACTCCGCCGCCGCCAGATCCTGCGGCCGCACCTCTCCCACCATCCGCGAGGATGCCACGGCAAGGGTTGAGGAAGCGTGACGCGCACGCGGAGGCTTGTCGACGTTCACACCGCCTTGGGAGTGGGATGACCGTCGGGGAATCCAGCGACGGCCAACTGTCCATGAGGCCGCCGGGCAGGGCGCTGCGCGCGGCTTCTTTTTTCCTTCCCCTTCGCCGTCGCGGCCGCGCCTGTTCACACTGTCTTTACCGGTCGTCGGCATACTGCTGGCGTGGGAGTCCGCCGCCGCCAGATCCTGCGGCTGCACCTCCCCCACCATCCGCGAGGATGCCACGGCAAGGGTTGAGGAAGCATGAAGCGCACGCGGAGGCCTGTCGACGTTCACACAGCCTCGGGAGTGGGATGACCGTCGGGGAATCCAGCGACGGCCAATTGTCCACGAGGCCGCCGGGCAGGGCGCTGCGCGCGGCTTCTTTTTTTCTTCCTCTTCTGCGTCGCGGCCGTGCCTGTTCACGCTGTCTTTACCGGTCGTCGGCATTCTGCTGGGGTGGGACTCCGCCGCCGCCAGATCCTGCGGCCGCACCTCTCCCACCATCCGCGAGGATGCCACGGCAAGGGTTGAGGAAGCGTGACGCGCACGCGGAGGCTTGTCGACGTTCACACGGCCTCGGGAGCGGGATGACCGTCGGCCGGATCGGCGGGGAATTCCATGACGCGTCAGATCTGATTCCACCACGGGGCCGGGTGGGAGGGGGCCGGCGGCGGTGGCGCGGCCGTG
>JAWZSN010000050.1:0-1456 GCA_033875255.1 Geminicoccaceae bacterium 1502E
ATCCCTGCGGCCGCCCCTCGCCCACCATCCGTCAACATGCCACGGCAAAGGTTGAAGAAGCGTCAACCGGGCGCGGCTGCCGGCCATCTCCGCCAAGGACGTTCACACCGTCTTAGCGCGGGATGAGCCTGGATCGAAGCGTAGCCGGCGTTCGTCAGGTAGTTCGCGCACGCGCCGGGGGCGAAGCTGTCGAGCAGGCTGCCGATGCAGACAGCGACCGCTTCGATGGTGCGCTTCTCGGCCTTGCGGAACAGGCGCTCGAGCCTGGCGAAGACCTGCTCGATGGGGTTCAGCTCGAGCTGTAGGGCGCCGGGTAGAGAAGATGGGCCTTGGCGGCGCGGATCGCGGCACGGACGTCGCGGGCCTTGTGACGGGAGAGGTTGTCCATGACGACGATGTCGCCGGCTGCGAGCGTCGGCGCCAGGGACTGCTCGACCCACGCCCGGAAGGCCGCGCCGCCCTCCGGTCCGCCCCGCACGCAGGGCGCGGCGATCCGGTCGCGGCGGAAGCGGAAGGCGGCGGTGAAGGTCGGGGTCCTGGCGCTGCGGAACGGCGCCTTGCCCGGCAGAAGCCGGCCTGCCGGGGACCGGCCGCGCAGCTTCGTCATGTTGGTCCTGACCCCCTCGACAGCGTTGCTGTCGAGCATCGATGAACACCAGCCGCCGCGGGGTCGACCCGGCCCAGCTGACGGATCCAGCGCGCCCGGCGCCACATCACGTCAAGCCGGTCCCGCTCCACGGCAATCAGCGCTTTTTTTGCTCAGCCGGGTCTCGTGCACGAAGGTCCACACCATCCGCCAGGCGACGCGCAGCCCACGCGCGGCCAGCTCCGCCACCAGCTGCCGCAAGGTGAAGGGCGTGGCCAGGCGCTCCAGCAACCAGGCCGCATGCCCGTCGCGGATCTTGCGGGGCAGGTGCCTGCCCATCCCGCCATTCTCCCGCCGCAACTTCGCCCATTTCGACACCGTCGACGGCGCCACCTCGACGGCAGCGCCGATCGTCCGGATGCTCTCCCCCCGCATCCAGCAGCACGCTCGCCCGTTGCCTGAGATCCAGCACATACGGTCTCGCCATCGCCGCTGGCCTCCTCCCATCCGGCCGCCCGCCGCGTTCACGCCGCCTTAACCGGACCCCGCCATCCTGCTGGCGTGGGACTCCGCCGCCGCCAACCCTGCGGCCGCCCCTCGCCCACCATCCGTCAACATGCCACGCCAGACGTTGAAGAACCGTGAACCCCGGGCGATGCCTGCCGCGTTCACGCCGCCTTAACCGGACCCTGCCATCCTGCTGGCGTGGGACTCCGCCGCCGTCAAATCTTATGGCCGCCCCTCTCCCACCATCCGCCAACATGCCACGGCAAAGGTTGAAGAGCCGTGAACCCCGGGCGATGCCTGCCGCGTTCACGCCGCCTTAACCGGACCCTGCCATCCTGCTGGCATGGGACTCCGCCGCCGCC
The DNA here is from genome assembly GCA_033875255.1 of Geminicoccaceae bacterium 1502E. GTDB lineage: Bacteria > Pseudomonadota > Alphaproteobacteria > Geminicoccales > Geminicoccaceae > Marinimicrococcus. The sequence continues at coordinate 1,456 of JAWZSN010000050.1, forward strand.
A
>JAWZSN010000050.1:1552-2609 GCA_033875255.1 Geminicoccaceae bacterium 1502E
GCCAATCCCTGCGGCCGCCCCTCGCCCACCATCCGCCAACATGCCACGCCAGAGGTTCAAGAACCGTGAACCCCGGGCGATGCCTGCCGCGTTCACGCCGCCTTAACCGGACCCTGCCATCCTGCTGGCATGGGACTCCGCCGCCGCCAATCCCTGCGGCCGCCCCTCGCCCACCATCCGCCAACATGCCACGCCAGAGGTTCAAGAACCGTGAACCCCGGGCGATGCCTGCCGCGTTCACGCCGCCTTAACCGGACCCTGCCATCCTGCTGGCGTGGGACTCCGCCGCCGCCAATCCCTGCGGCCGCCCCTCTCCCACCATCCGCCAACATGCCATGCCAGACGTTGAAGAACCGTGAACCCCGGGCGATGCCCGCCGCGTTCACGCCGCCTTAACCGGACCCTGCCATCCTGCTGGGCTAGGACTCCGCCGCCGCCAATCCTGCGGCCGCCCCTCGCCCACCATCCGTCAACATGCCACGCCAGACGTTGAAGAACCGTGAACCCCGGGCGATGCCTGCCGCGTTCACGCCGCCTTAACCGGCCCCTGCCATCCTGCTGGCGTGGGACTCCGCCGCCGTCAAATCTTATGGCCGCCCCTCTCCCACCATCCGCCAACATGCCACGGCAAAGGTTGAAGAGCCGTGAACCCCGGGCGATGCCCGCCGCGTTCATGCCGCCTTAACCGGACCCCGCCATCCTGCTGGCGTGGGACTCCGCCGCCGCCAATCCCTGCGGCCGCCCCTCGCCCACCATCCGCCAACATGCCACGCCAGACGTTGAAGATCCGTGAACCCCGGGCGATGCCCGCCGCGTTCACGCCGCCTTAACCGGGCCCTGCCATCCTGCTGGCGTGGGACTCTGCCGCCGCCAACCCTGCGGCCGCCCCTCTCCCACCATCCGACAGAATGGCACAGGATCGGTTGAGAAACCCTGAAGCGCCCCCACCCCGACCGACCAGAAAAACAAAACAGAAAGCCGCGCGCAGCGCCTTGCGCGGCACCGCCGCCCCGGCTGGCACAGCGCCGCGCCCGAATGGCATTTATTCCTTACTCAT
>JAWZSN010000051.1:0-2143 GCA_033875255.1 Geminicoccaceae bacterium 1502E
AAGGAGCTGAAGATGGCCTGAAGGTCGATCGCCGCTTTGGAAACCCGGGACGGAAAAGCGGCGCCCAGTCGCCGACTTTCTTATGAGGACCGGGGTACGCGGATCGCCATCCTGGCCACGGGCAGAGCTCGTGAGACCGGATAGGTGGGCGCAGACCGGACAGGACCAGCCTTCAGAGTCCTCTTGCAAACGGGGCGGGCCATACGTTTTGGTCGGCAACGCGCCGCTGGGCGGTTGTTCCCGCTCTCGGGGCTCGTGCCGGCGCGGGGCAGCGCCGCCGCGGCTGATGCCCAGGACCCCGAGGAGGGGCCACCCAAGACCGGATCGTCGCTTCTCGACGCCCGGGCCCCGCGGCCAACCAGCCCGCCGGCGCTCCCGGTGTCTCACCTGCTACCGCCAGCCGGCTTCCGGGACGCTCTGCCGCCGGCCGGCCGCGGGACCCGGAGCCGGTCCGCCTCCATGGATCCCCCGTCCCGGCGAGCGGGCCCTGACGAAAGGGCGTCAGCATCCGTCTTGCCGTCTGTCCACGCTGCCGGCTGCTGCCGGCACGACGACGCGCGGGCCCGGAGGATGGCATTGAGGATGACGATCAGCTTGCGCATGGCAGCGCGGAGCGCAGGCTTCTTCCGTTCTCCCGCGGTGACCAGACGCTGACAGAAGGCGCGCAGCAAGAGATCGAAGCGGACAGCGGCGAGCACGCCCCTGCAGCGGGCGCTGTGGTAACTTGCCGACCGCCCCGAAACGTCCACGCTGCCTCAACCCGCCCCCTCCATCCAGCTGGAGTGGGATTCCGCCGCCGCGAGATCCTGCGGCGGCACCTCTCCCTCCATCCGCGAGCATGCCGCGGCAAGGGTTGAGGAACCGTGAACCTGCCGTGGAGGCCTGCCTGCCGGTCCGGCCCTGCGCCCGTTCACACCGTCCTAAGCCGGCCTCTCCATCCTGCTGGGGTGGGACTCGGCCGCCGCGAGACCCTGGCGGCCGTACCTCTCCCACCATCCGCGAGGATGCGACGGCAAAGGGTAAGGAGCCGTGAACCGGCCGTGGAGACCGGCCGCCTGGACCGTTCACGCTTTCTTAACCCGGTCTCTGCATTCTGCTGGGGTGGGACTCTGCCGCCGCCAGATCCTGCGGCGGCACCTCTCCCACCATCCGCGAGCATGCCACGGCAAGGATTGAGGAACCGTGAACCGGGCGCGGCTGCCGACTATCCCCGCCAAGAACGTTCACACTGTCTTAACCCGGCCCCCGCATTCTGCTGGGGTGGGACTCCGCCGCCGCGAGATCCTGCGGCCGCACCTCTCCCACCATCCGCGAGCATGCCACGGCAAGGATTGAGGAACCGTGAACCGGGCGCGGCTGCCGACTATCCCCGCCAAGAACGTTCACACCGTCTTAACCCGGCCCCCGCATTCTGCTGGGGTGGGAATCCGCCGCGGCGAGATCCTGCGGCCGCACCTCTCCCACCATCCGCGAGCATGCCACGGCAAGGATTGAGGAACCGTGAACCGGGCGCGGCTGCCGACTATCCCCGCCAAGAACGTTCACACCGTCTTATCCCGGCCCCCGCATTCTGCTGGGGTGGGACTCCGCCGCCGCGAGATCCTGCGGCGGCGCCGCTCCCACCATCCGCGAGCATGCCACGGCAAAGGTTGAGGAAACCTGAACCCGCCGTGGAGGCCTGTCAGCCGGCCCAGGATGTTCACGATGTCTTAACCCGGCTCGTGCATCCTGCTGGAGTGGGACTCCGTCGCCGCGGAATCGTTCGGGCCGCACCTCTCCCACCATCCGCGGGAATGCCACGGCAAGGGTTGAAGAACCGTGAACCGACCGTGGAGACCTGCCGCCCGGCACGTTCACGCTGTCTTAACCCGCCCCTGCCATCCTGCTGGGGTGGGACTCCGCCGCCGCGAGATCCCGCGGCCGCATCTCTCCCACCATCCGCGAGCATGCCACGGCAAAGGTTGAAGAACCGTGAACCGACCGTGGAGACCTGCCGCCCGGCCAGTTCACGCCGTCTTACTAATATCCCAACGATATACATGACATGCGCGATCCTCCGTGCTACATTTCCGGCATGGAGCAGCAGGATTTTCGCAGCATCGGGCGGGCGGCGCAGGAGGCCTTGCGGCGGCGGGCCTTGTGG
>JAWZSN010000052.1:0-1784 GCA_033875255.1 Geminicoccaceae bacterium 1502E
TTCGCCGTGGCATTCTCGCGGATGGTGGGAGACGTGCGGCTCCCAGGTTCGCGCGGCGGCAGAGTCCCACGCCAGCAGGATGTTGGAGCCGGGTTAAGAGAGCGTGAACGGGGTCTGGTGGCAGGTCTCCACGGCCGGTTCACGTTTCTTCAACCTTCGCCGTGGCATTCTCGCGGATGGTGGGAGACGTGCGGCTCCCAGATTCTCGCGGCGGCGGAGTCCCACGCCAGCAGGATGTTGGAGCCGGGTTAAGAGACCGTGAACGGAGTCTGGTGGCAGGTCGCCACGGCCGGTTCACGTTTCTTCAACCTTTGCCGTGGCATCCTCGCGGATGGTGGGAGAGGTGCGGCGCACAGGATCTCGCGGCGGCGGAGTCCTACGCCAGCAGGATGCAGAGGCCGGGTTACGAACATCCTAACGCTACACCTGACAGCTCACGCGGCATACTGGACTGTCGGCGGGGAGAAGTAGCTTCTGATCCGCTCGGGTATGCGCTGGATGGTCCGCATCACCGAGCGGATGTCGTACTTCAGCTGACCTTGCTGCCGGGCTGCGGTTTTTGCCGCAGCTGCTGCTTGAGCTCGTTGTCGGGTGTTTGTCGTGATGTTGCTCGGGCGCGTAGGATGGAAGGTTGAAGAGCGCGATCTCGTGCTGGTGCGCGGCGATCCAAGCCTTGACCTTGCGGTCGTGGTGCACCGGGAGATTGTCGACGATGAGGAAGACCTTGCCTTTGGTGTCCTTCACCAGACGGCGCAGGAAGGTCATGAAGAGCCGGGCGCTTGAGGCCCCGTCATGGAGCATGAAGCGCATCAGGCCGCGACTGCTGACGGCCGAGATCATGCTGCCGCCCAGGCGCCTTGCGTGGCGGGTGACGACCAGTGTCCGCCCCCTGGAGGCCCAGCTGCGACCGGTCTTCTCGACGTTGCTGACCTCCGTCTCGTCGCCTCAGCAGATCACCGCCCCTCGCGCTTCGCCCGGGCGGCGATCGCCGGCCAGGCCTGCTTGAGCCAGGCTCGGATCGCTGCGGGCGAGCGCTGGCGCGCCCGCAAGAGCGGCTTTTGCGGCGTCATGCCCCAGCGCCGCAGGTAGAGCTGCACCGTCGAGAGGCCGAGCCGGATACCAAACTGCGTCTCGATCAGATCCCGCACCGCCCGAACCGTCCACAAGGCCGCCGGGCAGAGCGCTGCACCCGGCTTCTTATTTCGTCCTCTTCGCCGTCGCGGCCGCGCCTGTTCACGCTGTCTTTACCGGTCGTCGGCATTCTGCTGGGGTGGGACTCCGCCGCCGCCAGATCCTCGGGCCGCACCTCGCCCACCATCCGCGAGGATGCCACGGCAAGGGTTGAGGAAGCATGAAGCGCACGCGGAGGCCTGCCGACGTTCACACGGCCTTGGGAGCGGGATGACCGTCGGGAAGTCCGGGGATCCAGCGACGGCCAACTGTCCACAAGGCCGCCGGGCAGAGCGCTGCGCGCGGTTTCTTTTTTCTTCCTCTTCGCCGTCGCGGCCGCGCCTGTTCACACCGCCTTTACCGGTCGTCGGCATTCTGCTGGGGTGGGACTCCGCCGCCGCCAGATCCTGCGGCCGCACCTCTCCCACCATCCGCGAGGATGCCACGGCAAGGGTTGAGGAAGCATGAAGCGCACGCGGAGGCCTGCCGACGTTCACACGGCCTCGGGAGCGGGATGACCGTCGGCCGGATCGGCGGGGAATTCCATGACGCGTCAGATCTGATTCCACCACGGGGCCGGGTGGGAGGGGGCCGGCGGCGGTGGCGCGGCCGTG
>JAWZSN010000053.1:0-1580 GCA_033875255.1 Geminicoccaceae bacterium 1502E
GGAACGGCGCTTTGCCCGGCAGAAGCTCGCCTACCGGGGCCCGGCCGCGCAGCTTCGTCATGTTGGTCCTGGCCCCCTCGACAGCGCTGCTGTCGAGCATCGATGAAGACCAGCCGCCGCGGATCGACCCGGTCCTGGTGCCGGATCCGGCGCGCCCGGCGCCACGCCACGTCACGCCGGTCCCGCTCCGTGGCGATCAGCGCTTTTTTTGAAGCTCAGCCGGGCCTCGTGCACGAAGTTCCACACTGTCCGCCAGGCGACGCGCAGCCCGCGCCCGGCCAGCTCCGCCACCAGCTGCCGCAAGGTGAACGGCGTGGCCAGCCGCTCCAACAGCCAGGCCGCGTGCCCGTCGCGGATCTTGCGCGGCACGTGCCCGCCCATCCTGCCGGGCGCCAGCCCACCGGTCTCCCGCCGCAGCTTCGCCCATTCGGGCACCGTCGACGGCGCCACCTCCAGCGCGGCGCCGATCGTCCGGATGCTCTCCCCCGCATCCAGCAGCACCCTCGCCCGCTGCAGCAGATCCAGCGACTACGGTCTCGCCATCGCCGCCGGCCTTCTCCCCGGCCCCGAGCTTGACTCAGATCTCACGCATCATGGAAATCCCCGCCGATTCGGCCGAGGCTCATTTCGCTCTAACCTGGCCCCCGCATCCTGCTGGGGTGGGACTCCGCCGCCGTGAGATCCTGCGGCGGCACCTTTCCCACCATTCGTGAGAATGCCACGGCAAAGCTTGAAGAAACGAGAGCCGACCGTGGAGACGTGCCGCCCGGTCAGTTCACGCCGTCTCAACCTGGCCCCTGCATCCTGCTGGGGTGGGACTCCGCCGCCGCCAGATCCTGCGGCCGCACCTCTCCCACCATCCGCGAGAATGCCACAGCAGAGGTTGAAGAAGTGTGAACCGGGCGCGGCTGCCGGCCATCCCGGCCGCGAACGTTCACACCGTCTTAACCCGGCCTCTGCATTCTGCTGGAGTGGGACTCCGCCGCCGCGAGACCCTGGGGGCGGCACCTTTCCCACCATTCGTGAGAATGCGTCGACAGGGGTTGAGGAAGCGTGAATGCGCCTCCCCAGCCGGTATCTTCGATCCCTGGAGGCCAAAGCGCCGCTGCTGCCTTCCGCACCGCCCGTACCTGTGGAGAAGAAGAGAGAGAAAGCCGCGCGCAGCGCCTTGCGCGGCACCGCTGCCACGGGCGTCACATCATTGCGGCATGTTGGCAAATATTCCTCGACTATGCTACCCTAGCGCCATAGCGATCCTATTCCGCGAGGTCGTCATGCCGAGCAGCCCTACCGCAGCCCAGTCCGAGGCCTCCCGCCGCAACGGCGGGCGCTCGCACGGTCCCGCCAGCGAGGAGGGCAAGGCCAGGAGCGCCAGGAACGGCACAAGGCACGGGCTGTTCGCGGCCGAGCTGGAGCTGACGTCCGAGGAGCAGGCGCACTTTGAGGCGCTGCTCGACGATCTCGGCCGCCGGCACCGGCCGGCGGGCGCGGCGGAGGAGCACTGGGTGCGGCAGGTGGCGGTGACGATGCTGCGCCGCGAGCGGCTCGATGCGTTGGAGATGCGGGTGCTGGACCTGGCG
>JAWZSN010000054.1:0-1184 GCA_033875255.1 Geminicoccaceae bacterium 1502E
GCGCATTCTCACGAATGGTGGGAAAGGTGCCGCCCCCAGGGTCTCGCGGCGGCGGAGTCCCACCCCAGCAGAATGCAAGAGCCGGGTTAAGACGGTGTGAACGTGCTCGGCCGGTCTAGCCGGCAGCCGCGCCCGGTTCACGCTTCTTCAACCTTTGCTGTGGCATTCTCGCGGATGGTGGGAGCGGTGCGGCCGCAGGATCTGGCGGCGGCAGAGTCCCACCCCAGCAGGATGGCAGGGAATGGTGAAGAAGCGGTGAAGCCACAATCGGGCTGCGGGAGCGTTGGCCGACAGCAGGACGGTCGCTGGCACCGTTTCTCCCTGCGGCTGCGGTTCTCGTCGGGGCGGCCTGACAGCAAATGCCCAGGAAGCGGTCGCGACATCGCTTCTCCTCGTGCCTCACGGTCGCTCGGGCGCAGCCGATGGCCGGACGCCGGGAGACTGCCGGGCCGCGGGGTGGCCGGAGAGGGCGGCGGGGGACTGGCAGGCGCGGCGTGCCGGAGGCGGGTGGCAGGTGCGGCCGATGGGGTGGCGACGGACAGAACGGGCCCTGCCCTGAGTGCTGGCACCGCTTCTACCTGCGGCCGCGGTTCTCGCCCGGGCGGCCTGACAGCAAATGTCCAGGGAGCGGTCGTGGCACTGCTTCTCCTCGTGCCTCACGGTCGCTCGGGCGCAGCCAAAGGCCCGACGCCGGGAGATTGCCGGGCCGCGGGGTGGCCGGAGAGGGGGGCTGGCAGGTGCCGCCGATGGGGTGGCGGAGGACGGAACGAGCCCTGCCGTGGGTGATGGTCCGGGCCGCGGGGCGGTCGCGGTGTGTGATGCGGCGGCGGCACGTCTCGTACGGCGCCGTGGTGCGCCTTGCCGGCAGAATGCGGAAGAACGGGACGCGGTCGGACCTCAGGCATCGAACCGGCTCTCGGTCCGGGCGATGGGGCTTTTGCTCGCGCCGGAACCGCCTGTATCGGGCGCGCCCGCCCGCGCCAAGTAACTGAAGCGGGCGGTGTTTGCGGCGCCGCGCAACGCGGCGCGGCAATGTTAGGCTCTGTACCCAATCAATCTCTTGATCCACGGCTGGGCCTCTGATTCAACCGTCGCACCGGCGGGCAAGAGGGTGGCGACGATGCAGGGACTGTTCTGGCTGGACGACGAGGCGTGGGCGGTGATCGAGCCGCTGTTGCCGAAGA
>JAWZSN010000055.1:0-1168 GCA_033875255.1 Geminicoccaceae bacterium 1502E
CGGGTCGCTGACCGCGCGGCTGGTGGACGGGCTGCCGGCGCCGGTGGTCTGCGCTTGCGCCCGGCAGGCGCACGCAGCCGTGAGCCGGGAGGCCGGGAGCCACGGGCCGCGCAAGACCGACCGGGAGGCTGGCGCGGCTGGCGCCAATCACCGGATCGTTGGCCGGGTGGCTCGAGCCAGTGAGCGTGCGCTCGCTGGCGAGCCACCAGCGCAAGAGCCTGCTGGTCGCCCGCGCGACGCTGGTGCGCACCCGCCTGCGGCTGAGCAACCGGATCCGTGGGCTCCTCAAGCCCTTCGGCCTGCGGCTCGGGCGGGTTCCGGCCGGACGGCTCGAGCAGAAGGTGCGCGAGCTCGCCGCCGACCGGCCGGTCCTGCTGGCGGCGCTGGAGCCGCTGCTGGCGATCCGCGGGCGGTTGATCGTCGAGATCGGGCGGCTCGACGGAAAGCTTCTGGCCAGCGCCCGCGACGACGCGGTGGTGCGCCGCCTGATGACCATCCCCGGCGTCGGGGCCCTGACCGCCCGGGCCTTCACCGCGGTCGTCGACGATCCGCGCCGCTTCAAACGCTCGAGCGACCTCGGTGCCTATCCGGGCCTGGTGCCCAGGCGATGGCCGTCGGGCCAGCAGGGCCAGAGCGGCCGGATCACCCGCTGCGGCGACGGCATGCTGCGCCATCTGCTCTACGAGTGCGCCAACACCATTCTGGCGATCCTGAAAAAACCCTGCGCGCTCAAGGCCTGGGCCGAGGCCCTGGCCGCCCGGATCGGGGCGAGAAAGGCGCGCGTGGCGCTCGCCCGCAAGCTCGCCACCCTGATGCACCGGCTCTGGGTCCGCGAGGAGACCTTCGCCTGGCCCGAAACCCGGTCCGGCAGCGCCGCCAGAGCCGCAAGCGAACGCCCGTCCGCGCACGCCTGCAAGGCGGCGCAGACGGCGACCGGTCGTCCCCCGAAACGAGGGTCGGGCGCAGCGCGTGTCATGTGTCGTGGCGGCCCCGCCGACCAGGCCGGGGACCTGGCGCGCACCCTTCCTCGACCACCAGGCTGAGGCGCCGGCCATCCAGACATCACCCACCAGCCAGTCCGCCGACCTCGAAGACAACCATGATCCCGGGCGACGACAGCAACGACGGAGGAAAAAGCGTCGCTGGAGGAAACGCGATCGGACAGCAC
>JAWZSN010000056.1:0-1077 GCA_033875255.1 Geminicoccaceae bacterium 1502E
AGGACGCTGCCCACGGCCTTGCCCAGATCGATCGCGAGCAGCACGATGGTCATGGTCCGCTCCTTCCGTCTCCAGAACAGCGCATCCTGCCGGATGCCGCCGAGGAGGGGCGGGCCATCCCATAAAACAACGGATGGCCGGCCCCGTTTGCAGGACGGTTCGGAAGGCTGATCGGTTCGCGCCCCGGGCGTGGTCACGGAGCAGCGGCTTCGGAGGGTCTGGCCGGGTTGGTCATATGGCCGCCGAAGGCAGCAAGACGGAGGGAGCACCGCCGAGGCCGGCTATGGCCTCCAGAGTCATGTAGCGGCGCGCTGGACCGCCCGCTCGTCGTTCTGCTCGAGGAGGACGGCGCCGATGGGGCGGGTGATCGCGCCTTCGTTCGGGAAAATGCCGAAGGTCTCGGTGCGGCGCTCGATCGGACTGGCTGGGCGGACCGCGGCGCGGTGCTCCTTCAGGAAGGCCATGAGGGCCAGCATGTCCTCCCCGGGTTCCGCCGGCAGGATGGCCAGTTTCGGCAGCCTGCCGGACGCGGTCGGCGAGCTGGCGCTGCCGGACCCTGGCGACCGCAGCACCGTTCCGGACAGACGCGGTGGCGATGAGGGCGGCGACCACGCGCCGGCCACTTGGGCCGCCATGGGTCAGCACCTTGCGCAGGAAGGGCGCATGGCGGCGCTGCCAGCGCGAAAAGCCTTGGCCATGGCGGCCTTGATGCTCCCGCGCGGACGTTGCCGATGGCCCGCTTGATCCCGGCCGGCCCGCGGCGCCCGACCTTGTGCAGGACTCCGATCCGGAAGGTTCAGGCCTCGCAGGCGCCGATGCCCGGACCGTCGCGGCGACCTCGGCGTCCACGGCGATGGCGACCAGGCCGATGCGGCCGTTCTGGCGGACCTTCACGCAGGGCGCATGGATCCACAGCTACGGCCAGCGGCCCTTGATCGGCCGATCGGGGGAGGTCGCGATGCGCTCGTCGAACTCGTCGCACGAGCGGCCGACGTCATGGGGAAAACGCCTTCGTGGTCGCTCGTCACCAGCACGACGACGCTCTCGCCCTTCACCTTTCTTCAACACCTTGCCGCC
>JAWZSN010000057.1:0-849 GCA_033875255.1 Geminicoccaceae bacterium 1502E
GAGGCCGCCGGCGATGCCGGTCCGTGGCGTCGGCAGGCCATTTTGGGTCGCGGGTGCTGGGATGCCGATGCGCTGCGCGACATCGTTCGCGAGTACGCGCGATGCCGATGCCGTGCTGGTGCTCGATAAGACCGGTTTTCTCAAGCGGGGCGAGGCGTCGTGCGGGGGATGCCCGTCACTACACCGGCTCGGCCGGCAAGATCACCAATTGCCAGATCGGTGTCTTTGCATCCTGTGTCGCGCGCCACGGGCACGGCTTCATCGACCGGGCGCTCTATCTGCCGAAGGCTTGGACGGCTGATCGGGAGCGCAGGGCCAAGGCCCATGTACCTGGCAATGTCGGCTTTGCAACCAGGCCGGCGCTGGCGCTGGCCATGATTGAACGCGCCATCGCCTCGAACGTGCGCTTTTCCTGGGTTGCGGCCGACAGCGTCTACGGCGTCGGCGAGATCGAGATGGCGCTCAAACGCACCGCCAAAGGCTATGTGCTGGGTGTGAACGCCAACCATCTCTTCCGCTCATGGGGCAAACCACTGGCTGTGGCCGGGATGGCGAAGGATAGTGCCGAAACCTTGTCCGACGGTGCCTGGCGCCGCCTGTCGGCCGGCGAAGGGAGCAAAGGCCCACGCTTGCATGATTGGGCCTGGCTCGAGCTGGCCGATCTCGACGCCGGTGATGTCGATGCGAAGCTCCCCGGCATCTGGACACGCGGGCTTTTGATCCGCCGCAACATCGCCGATGGCGATCTTGCTTTCTTCGCCACCTGGTGTCCGATCGGCACATCCATCGAAACACTGGTGACGGTGGAAGGACATCGCTGGGCGATCGAGGACAGCTTCGAGACCGCCA
>JAWZSN010000058.1:0-687 GCA_033875255.1 Geminicoccaceae bacterium 1502E
TGGCGGTCTCGAAGCTGTCCTCGATCGCCCAGCGATGTCCTTCCACCGTCACCAGTGTTTCGATGGATGTGCCGATCGGACACCAGGTGGCGAAGAAAGCAAGATCGCCATCGGCGATGTTGCGGCGAATCAAGAGCCCGCGTGTCCAGATACCGGGGAGCTTCGCATCGACATCACCGGCGTCGAGATCGGCCAGCTCGAGCCAGGCCCAATCATGCAAGCGTGGGCCTTTGCTCCCTTCGCCGGCCGACAGGCGGCGCCAGGCACCCTCGGACAAGGTTTCGGCACTATCCTTCGCCGTTCCGGCCACAGCCAGTGGTTTGCCCCATGAGCGGAAGAGATGGTTGGCGTTCACACCCGGCACATAGCCCCTGGCGGTGCGTTCGAGCGCCATCTCGATCTCGCCGACGCCGTAGACGCTGTCGGCCGCAGCCCAGGAAAAGGGCACGTTCGCGGCGATGGCGCGTTCAATCATGGCCAGCGCCAGCGCCGGCCTGGTTGCAAAGCCGACATGGCCAGGTACATGGGCCTTGGCCCTACGGTCCCGATCAGCCGTCCAGGCCTTCGGCAGATAGAGCGCCCGGTCGATGAAGCCGTGCCCGTGGCGCGCGACACAGGATGCAAAGACACCGATCTGGCAATTGGTGATCTTGCCGGCCGAGCCGGTGTAGTGACGGGCATCCCCCG
>JAWZSN010000059.1:0-684 GCA_033875255.1 Geminicoccaceae bacterium 1502E
GGAGCTGATCGAGGCGCAGCTCGGCATCCGGCTCGGCCTGTCGACGGTGCAGCTCTATCTCCGGCGCTGGGGGATGACGCCACAAAGGCCGCTCTTGCGGGCGCGCGAGCGCTCGCCTGCGGCGATCAAGGCCTGGCTGGAGCAGGATTATCCGGCGATCGCTGCCAGGGCGAAGCGCGAGGGGGCGGTGATCTACTGGGGCGACGAGACGGGGCTCAGCACTGTCGACCAGACCGGCCGGGCCTGGGCGCCCCGGGGCCAAACGCCGGTCGTTACCCGGCAAGCGCGGCGCCTGGGCGGCAGCATGATCTCGGCGGTCAGCAATCGCGGCCTGATGCGCTTCATGCTCTACGATGGTGCTTTGAACGCCGGGCTGTTCGTGACCTTCATGCGCCGCCTGGTGAACGACACCAAAGGGAAGGTCTTCCTCATCGTCGACAATCTCCGGGTGCACCACGCCCGCAAGGTCAAGGCCTGGGCAGCCGCGCACCGGCACGAGATCGAGCTCTTCCACCTCCCCGCCTACGCGCCCGAGCACAACCCCGACGAACACCCGACAACGACCTCAAGCAGCAGCTGCCGCAAAAGCCGCAGCCCGGCAGCAAGGACCAGCTGACGTTCGGCATCTGCTCGGTGATGCGGACCATCCAGCGCATGCCGGAGCGGATCAGAAGCTGCTTCTCC
>JAWZSN010000006.1:0-207530 GCA_033875255.1 Geminicoccaceae bacterium 1502E
GGGCGCTGGTGTCGCCCTTGGTGTCCGGCCGGCCGCCATTATAGTCGAGCTTGAGGATGTCGCTCTTGAGGAGCAGGTCGATGTGCAGCTTGCCGCGCAGCAGCGAGGTATAGGCGCCCAGCGTGCCGCCCTCGAACGTGGCGTTCGAGGAGGTGCCGTCGAAGTCGAGGTCCGAGCGCACATAGCCGCCCAGCAGACCCGCCACCAGGCGCGCGTCGCCGTCCAGCGCGAACTCGCGGTCGACGCCGGCCTGCAGGCTGTAGACGTGCTGCTTGTACTCGACCTCGTTGTCGGCATCGCGCTTGGAGAAGTCGCCGACCGCCTTGAGCCAGACATTGCTGAGCCGCCCGCCCTCCTCGCCGGCCGGGGCCGGGGCGTCGCGCAGCTCGGTGGCACGGTCGCGCCACAGGCTGGCGGTGCGGTGCCAGGTGTCCTGCTGCGCGGTCATCAGCGAGGGCAGCTCGAACGCCTCGCGGGCCACCTGGGCGTTCAGCTGCCAGGTGTTGGCGCCGCCCAGCTGCAGCGCGTAGTCCCAAAAGCCCCGGCCATTATTGTCGATGCCGGCCAGCACGAAATCGCCCTTCGCGGTGCTGCCGCCGACCTCGACGATGTCGATCGGCTTGGCCTGGTAGCGCTTCCCGGTGAAGCCGCTGACCAGGACGGTGCTGGGCTCGCCCGAGACGTTGCCGCCGATCACCAGCCGGTCGGAGACGGCGTCCCGGCCGTTCACGTCGACCGCCACGATGCCGCCGCCGACGAAGTCGCTGTCGGGCAGCGACAGGCTGTCGCCGGCCTGGCCGTCGACCATGGTGATGGTGCCGTAGCTGTTGTCGAAGACGCCGAGCCCGGCGATCGTCACATGCTGGCCGCCGGCGGCGGGAGGCGGCACCAGCATCGCGCCCACGGACATGGGCGTGTTGACGCTGAGCGGCAGGTCGTCCCGCGGGTCGACCAGGCGCACGATGCCGCCATTGTGGAAGGCGTCCTCGCCGCCGCCGAAGTCGCTGTCGATGGCGAGCTCGACCGTGCCGTAATTGAAGACGGCATCGTCGCCCGAGCCCATGTGGAAGCTGCCGGTGATGGTGCCGAGGTTGAGGACGGACGTCCCGCCGTCGCCGCCGACCACGGCGCGGTCGTTCAAGGAGAAGATCCGGCCCTGATTGTAGAGCGTGCCGCCGTCCGAGCCGCGGATCACCACTGCCGCGCCGTCGGGCCCGCTGCCGCCGCCGACCACGGCGTCGCTGGCCACACCGACCCCGGCACCGCCCTCGTCGCTGGCCGCATAGATGCCGACGCCGTTATGGCCGGTGGCGAGCGCCGAGCCCGTGACCACGGCCGCCGCGTCGCCGGTATAGGCAAGCGCGCCGACGGCCAAGCTGCCCTCGCCGCTCACCAGGACCTCGCCGCCGACCGCATAGGCGGAGCCGTCGCCGGCCAGCGCCATCACGCCGTGCGCATGCGCACCGTAGGTCGTGACCGCGTGGCCGAAGGCGGCCACGTCGCCACTGTTGCTGCGGCCGTAGACGCCGGTCGATGCCTCACCCTCGGTGCGGACGGCGTAGGCGAAGACCTGCACGTCGCCGATGCCGGTCAGCAGGTCGATGCCGCGCGCGCCGTCGCCGCTCGTGGCCACGTCGCCCACGAGGACGCCGATGTCGCCGAAATCGGTCTCGACCGCGATGCCGGTGCTGCCGTCACCATGGGTGACGACCCCCTCGCCCTCGATGTCGACCGTCCCGTCCCGGTTCCGCACCGCGATTCCGGGCGCCCCGTCGCCCTCGCTGACAACCACGCCGAAGCCCAGCTCGACCGACTCCTGGGCGTCGATCCGGATCCCGGCCGAATCCTCGCCGGCGGTGTCGACGCGCGCGACCTCGACGATGGCGTCGGCACCGGCCCACAGATCGATGGCCGAGGCCCCGTCGCCCGACGTGCCGACCTCGCCGGCATCGACCGTGACGTCGCCATAGGCGACCGCCACGATACCGCGGGCACCGGCCCCTTCGGTGCTCACGGTGCCGGCGTCGATCGTCACGCTGCCATAAGAGCTGTCGGCGGCGATCCCCAGCGAGCCGTCGCCGCTCGTGGCGACGCTGTCCACCGCCACGCGGATGTCGCCGTCGGCATCGGCGATGATGCCCCACGCACCGTCGCCGGTCGTCTCGACGGCTCCGGCATCGACGATCACATCCCCGTAATAGCTTGTGGCCTCGATCCCGGCGGAGCCGCTCCCGCTGGTCGAGACGCTCCCGGCATCGACGCTCGCAATCCCATAGCCGGCTACGGCGTAGATTCCGCTGGAGTCGTCCCCACTCGTCGAGACGCTCCCGCCATAAACGCTCACATCCCCGTCCCAGGTCCAGGCGTAGAGTCCGACGGAGCCGTCCCCGCTCGTCGTGACGCTCCCGGCATCGACGCTCACATTCCCGTCGCCGCCTATGGCGTGGATCCCTCTGGAGCCGTCCCCGCTCGTCGAGACGCGCGTGACATCGACGCTCACATCCCCGACCCAGTTCGAGACGTCGATCCCTCTGGAGCCGCTTCCGCTCGTCGAGACGGATCCGCCATCGACGCTCACAGCTCCGTACCTGGTGTTGGCGGCGATCCCTCTGGAGCCGTCCCCGCTCGTCGAAACGCCCCCGAAATCGACGCTCACATCTCCGTAATAGCTTGTGGCGCGGATCCCCTCGGAGGCGCCCCCGCTCGTCGAGACGAACCCGACATCGACGCTTACAGCTCCGTACCTGGACGTGGCGTGGATCCCTCTGGAGTCGTCCCCGCTCGTCGAGACGCTCCCGACAAGAACGCTCACATCGCCGTCATAGCTTTCGGCGTGGATCCCGCCGGAGCCATCCCCAGTCGTCGAGACGCTCGTGACATCGACGCTCACCGCGCCGCCATAGCTGTCGGCGTGGATCCCTGTGGAGCCGTCCCCGCTCGTGGAAACGCTCCCGCCAAGAACGCTCACAGCTCCGTACCTGGTCGTGGCGCGGATCCCCTCGGAGGCGCCTCCGCTCGTCCGGACGCCGCCGATATCGACGCTCAAATCTCCGTAATAGCTTGTGGCGTCGATTCCCCTGGAGCCGTCCCCGCTCGTCAAGACCTGGCCGACAACGACGCTCACAGTCCCGTCGTGACTTGCGGCGTAGATCCCGTCGGAGCCGAACCCAGCCGTCGAGACGCTCGTGACATCGACGCCCACCGCCCCGCCATAGCTTTCGGCGTGGATCCCTGTGGAGCCGTCCCCGCTCGTCGACGCGTTCCCGCCATCGACGCTCACATCTCCCCACCTGGTCGTGGCGTGGATCCCGGCAGAGTCGCTCCCGCTCGTCGAGACGCTCGCGACATCGACGCTCACAGCCCCGTCATAGCTTTCGGCGTAGACCCCGGTGGAGCCATGGCCGCCCGTGGCCACGCTGTCCGCCGCCACGCGGATGTCGCCATCCCACGCATAGACGTCGATAGCGCTGCTGCCGTCGCCTGCGGTCGACACCGTGCCGAGATCGACATCGACGCTGCCATAGATGGCTCGTGCGTAGACGCCGGTGGCCCCACCCCCGGCGGTGCTGACGCTGTCGGCGGCGATCGACACGTTGCCGCCAGCGCTTCTCGCCTCGATGCCGGTCGCATCCTCGCCGGTGGTGGCGATCGTGCCGGCGGTGATGTCGACATCGCCGCCGGCAGAGACCCGGAGGCCCAGCGCCTCCGCACCCTCGGTCGAGACGTCGTCCGCCTCGACCAGCGCGTCGTCACCGGCCAGGACATCGATCGCGTGGGCGGCATCACCTGCGGTGGCGACAGTGCCGGCGTCGAGGGTGACGTCGCCGACGATGGCGGTCGCAAGGATGCCCCCGGCCCCGTCCCCGGCGGTCGTGACGCTGGCGGCATCGATCGTCACGTCGCCGACAAGGCTGCTCGCATCGATGCCGGTCGCATCCTCGCCGGACGTGGTCACGGTCCCGGCGGTGATGTCGACATCGCCGAAGGCAGAGGCGAAATCGATGCCCGGGGCGGCGTCGGTGGAGACCGCCACGGTGGCGGCATCGAGCACGGCTGTCCCGAGCGCGCTCACGCTGATGCCCGTGATGCCGGCAGCCGGGACGACCATCACCCCGTCCTCGACGACCACAGTGAGGTTGCCGAACGACGAATAGTCGATGCCGTCCTCGTAGCTGTTGCCGGCGCTGGTGCAGGTCACGGTGCCGCCGGAGGGGCTGCCGCAGGCATCGGCGGCCCTTGCCGGGGTCGCCGGAGCGAGAGCCACCATGCCGGCCAGGGCGGTGGTGAGGAGCAGGGCCGAGCGTGCCTCACCGGGCCGGGCCGCGCGTGGCAGGAAGGTCAGCGGGAAATGGCTGCTGCCGGACAGAAGGCGCGCTTTCGACATGGGACCCCCGAGAATCACCGAAGATTGCAATAGCCGCGTGAAGCATGCCTCGGCCGACGAGCCTGCCGAGGAAACAGCCTGAGCGTCATTTTCTCGCTTGCCGCTCGCTCTGAAAGCGAACGCCGACGCCTTGCATTGCACAGCGATGCATCGCACTCAAGCGCGAAGGGCTATGTTTTCTCGATAGCTTGGCGTGTAGCCGTGCTCGTCGACACAACCGGCTGCGCAGGTCGCAATTGCGCCACACCGGCAACGGCTCGCGCACGAGCGCGCCGCGGTGACAGCACTTCATTATCCGGATTGTCCGAACGCTGGATGAAGCCACCGATGCGAGCGGCCGCCGCGACACCCGCAGGCGCAGAAGCCTTACCGGTCTCGCGGATGCCGGCCCGTCGAGGAGGCGCAGGCCGCTCTCTGGGAGCCGCGCGGAAGCGCTGCGCCTGTCCTTCTCCTCGTGGCTGCCGGCAGTGGCGCGTGGTGCGCCGCCTGTCAGCGACCAGAAACGGGAAACCGGGTCGCGAACGCCGCCTCAGGCGGCCTTGCTGCCGGCGCCGCCGGTGGTGATGAGGTCCACCAGCTCCTCGTGGCCGGTCGCCTCGCGGCGGCGCTCGCCGGCCACGCGGCCGTGGTGCAGCACCACCATGCGGTCGGCCACCCGCAGCGCGTGGAAGATGTTGTGGGTGATCACCACCACCGCGATGCCGCGCGCGCGCACCTGCTCGATGAGCTCGAGGCCGCGCTCGGTCTGGGTGACGCCCAGGGCCGCGAAGGGCTCGTCGAGGAGCACCAGCCTTCCGCCGAAATGGACGAACCGGCAAAGCTCGATGGCCTGGCGCTGGCCGCCCGAGAGGGTCTCGACCTGCGCCCGCACCGAGGGCACCCGGGTGCCGATCCGGGCCAGCGCCCGTGCCGTCTCCTCCTCCATGGCCCGCTCCTTGAGCCATTTGAGGCCCATGAACGAGCCGGTGATCTCGCGGCCCATGAAGAAATTGGCGACGATGTCGAGATTGGGGCAGAGAGAGAGGTCCTGGTAGACGGTCTCGATGCCGGCCGCCTTGGCGTCCGCCGGCCCGTGGAAATGCACCTCGCGCCCCTCGAGCAGCAACCGGCCTGAGGTGGGCTCCTGGGCACCGGCGATGATCTTGATGAGCGAGGACTTGCCGGCACCGTTGTCGCCCAGCAGCGCCAGCACCTCGCCGCCGCGAATGTCGAAGCTGATGTCCTCCAGCGCCGTCACCGCGCCGTAGCGCTTGGTGATCTTCTCGACGCGCAGCAGCGGTGCCGCCTGCTCCATCCGCCTGCCTCCCCTTTTGCGCAACCAGACCATGGCAACACCGCTCCTGTAAAGAAGCCGGCGCCTCGGGCATGATCGCCGTCACCTCCACCAGGCCGGCCGATTCTGCATGACCAGCACCGACATCAGCGCCGCGCGCCGCGCGGTGAGCCTCGTCTTCTTCGTCAACGGCGCCGGCATGGGGCTGTGGGCCGGCCACATCCCGGCGGTACGCGGCGGGCTGGGCCTGGGCGAGGCGGCGCTGGGTGCTGCCCTGCTGGTGATGGCGCTGGGGGCCATCCTCATGATGCCCGCCACGGGCTGGCTCGCCGGCCGGTTCGGCAGCCGGGCCGTGACCCGCACCGCCGGCATCGCCTTCCCGCTGCTGCTGGCCCTGCCGCTGCTGGCCCCCACGTGGGAGGCGCTGCTCGCCGCCACCCTGCTCATGGGGGCGGCCAACGGCGCCATGGACGTCGCCATGAACACCCAGGCGGCGGCGGTCCAGCTTCATGCCGGGCGGCCCATCATGTCGGCCTTCCACGCCTTCTTCAGCCTGGGCGGCGTGGCCGGCGCGGGTGCGGCGGCACTGCTGCTGGCGGTGCTGCCGCAGGCCACCGCCGGCATGGCCGGTGCCGCGCTGGTGCTGACGGCGGTGATGCTGCTGGCCGGACGCCGCCTGCTGGACGAGCACGAGCAGCACGGCGGCGGCGGCTTCATGCTGCCGACGCGGGCGGCCCTGGCCGTGGGTCTGCTGGCCTTCCTCGCGATCCTGGCCGAGGGGGCGGTGCTCGACTGGAGTGCGGTCTACATGGCCGACCGGCTGGGCGCGCCGGCCGCGGTGGCGGCGCTGGCCTTCGCCGCCTTCTCGGCCACCATGACCATCGGCCGGCTCACCGGCGACGCGGTGGTGCGGCGGGCCGGCGCTCCCGCCGTGCTGGCGGGCTCCGGCCTGCTGGCGGCTGCCGGGCTGGGCCTGGCCGTCCTGGTGGCGCAGCCGGGCGTCGCCGTTCTCGGGTTCGCCCTTGCCGGGCTGGGGCTCGCCAACAGCGTGCCGGTGCTGTTCTCGGCTGCCGCCGGCCTGCCGGGCGTGCCGGCTGCCGTTGGCGTCGCCATGGTGGCGAGCCTCGGCTACGCGGGCGGGCTCAGCGGGCCGGCGCTCATCGGCTTCGCCGCCGAGGCCTGGGGCCTGCGGGCGGCGCTGGCCGGACTGGTGGCGGCGGGACTGGTGATAGCCCTCGCCGCCATGCTTAGGCCCGATCTCGCCACGGCCTCGGCGGTCGCCCGCCGCAAGGCGGCCGGGGCCTAGATAGGAAACCTCGGGAAGACGTCCATCCGGCGCCGGGCAGCAAAGCCCCGCGGAGCGCAGAGAGCGCGAGCGGCAAGCGCCGGCCGCCCGGGCGGCGCCGCGTCGGCGTGTTGATGGTACCAGGTACCCTTAACGGAACGTTGACGGCGGGGCTGGTGATCGCGCTTGCCGCCATGCTCGGCCCCGGGCCCGCCACGGGCTCGGCGGCCGTCCGGCGGAAGGCGGCCAGGGCCTCATGAGGGCGCCCCCTCGGGCAGGAGCTGGCCGCCGTCGATGACGATGGAGGTGCCGGTGACGTAGGCGGCCTCGTCGGAGGCGAGCCAAAGGGCGGCGTTGGCGACGTCCTTGGGCATGCCGAGCCTGCCCAGCGGCACCGCCCGCTCCATGCTCCGCACATAGTCGGCCGAGCGCTCGGCCTGCATCGCCTCGGTGAGGATGTTGCCGGGCTCCACCGCGTTCACCCGGATCCCGAAGGGCGCGCCCTCCAGCGCCGCAGAGCGCACCAGCCCCATGATGCCGGCCTTGCTGGCGGCATAGTGGGCATGGCCGGGCGGCACCACCCGCGGGCCGGTGATGGACGAGGTCAGCACGATGGCGCCCGAGCGCTGCTGCCGCATCGGCCGCATCGCCGCCTGCACCGCCAGGAACGAGCCGCGCAGATTGACCCCCAGGACCGCGTCCCACTCCTCCACCGGAATGTCGATGAGATCGGTCTGGGGGAAGATGCCGGCGTTCTGGACCATCACGTCGAGCCGGCCGTGCCGGTCCATGGCCAGCGCCACGAGCGCCTCGACGTCCTCCCTGCGGCTCACGTCGCAGCGCCGGAAGACGCCGCCCAGCCGCTCGGCGGTGGCCTGCCCCGCCTCCCCGTTCCAGTCGCCCAGGACCACCCGGGCCCCTTCCTCCGCCAGCCGCGCCGCGATCGCCGCACCGATGCCGCGGGCCCCGCCGATCACCACGGCAACCTTGCCCTCCATCCGCCCGCTCATGCCCGCACCTCCCGGAAAAGCTCATCCAGACGCGCCGCCACCACGCCCGCCTCGTGAGGCTGCAGGCAGACCGGGTTCACCACCAGACACCCCTCCTCCAGCTCCTCCGGGTCGGTGTGGATCACCGGGTTGCCCTCGATCAGCGCCCGGTAGATGGCGGGCGCGCGCCCCCCCGCCTGCACCACGAGCTGCGGCACCGGCCCGTCCCGCAGCTCCGCCAGCCCCGCCGGCAGGCCGCCGGCGATCTCCTCCAGGATCGCGCGCCAGCGGCCGCTGCGGACCTCGTCGCCCTCGGCGACGAAGAGCTCGAGCGCGGTGACCAGCCCGGCGATCTGCTCCTTGGCGACCTTGCAGGAGCGGCCGATCCCGTGCGGCGGCAGACCCTTGAGCCCATCCTTGTCGATGAAGCCCGGCGGCGGCCGGAAGAACCCGTCGGGATAGTCCATGTCGAGCATCTGCAGAGCAGCGCTCGCCACCAGCTCGCGCCTGCCCGCCAGGATGCCGCTTGCCTGCGGTCCGCCGATGGCTTTGCCGCCGCTGAAGCACACGAGATCGGCGCCCGCCTCGGTGAAGCGCCGGAGGTTGGAAGCCGGCGGGAGCTGGGCCGCGGCATCGACCAGCACCGGCACGCCTCGGGCATGCGCCACCGCCACCACCGCCTCGAGAGAGGGTCGCGCCTTGGCGTCGGCCACGTAGTGCACGGCGGCGGTCCGCTCGTCGATGGCGGCCTCGATCTCCCAGGGCTCGGCGTCGCGGCAGCCGGCACCGCTCACGCGGTCGGGCAGACCCGCCTCGACGATCTCCACGCCCGCGGCGCGCACGGCGTGGTCGTACTGGTTGCGCTGGCTGCGCACCATCACCACGCGGTTGCGCAGGCCGCGCGTGTCGGGCAGCCGCGCCATGGCGGCGGGATCCATGCCGGCGATACAGGCGGCGGTGCCAAGGAGGATCGCCGCCGAGGCGCCGGCGGTGACGAGTCCCGCCTCGGCCCCGGTGTGCCGCGCGACGATGGCACCCGCCGCCGCGTGCAGCTCCAGCATGTCGACGCAAGAGCCGGCGGCCTCGGCCATGGCGGCCGCCACCTCGGACCGCATCGGCCCGCCCGAGAGCCGCGTCGCCGGCCCCTTGGCGTTGACCATCGGCACGACGCCCAGCCGTTCGTAGATCCCGTTCATCGGAAGAATGCCTCCCTGCCCTTCGTTGCGGGCAGGCTAGGCCGGGGAGCCGGGAGTGTCACCCGTGCGGCGGGCGGCGGCGCTCAGCTCTTGCCCGCCACCACGCGCAGGCGCGGTGCCGCGGGACGGCGGGCGCTCGCGCCTTCCTCGGGCAGCGCAGCCCGGCGGGGTGGTGCGAGGCGCCGCGCCCGGCTCTCCTCGAGCCGCTCGCGCGCCGCCCGCCAGCTCGTGTCTAGCCCGGCCCGGAACCTGCGCGTGGTGGAGAGCGCGGAGCGAGTGGCGCGGCCGCCCTGCGGCCGGGCCTCGAGCAGGCGCCGCTCCACCGAGCGGATGTGCCGCTCCTGCAGCAGGACGAAGGCCATGGCATGCACGCAGTCCGCCTCCTCGGGCCCGACCGGCTCGTACCAGTCGAGCAGCGCCTGGAGAAGAGCGCCGTAACGCGCCTGCTCCCGCTCGCCCAGATGCGCGAGAAGACCGCTGCCGCTGCCCGCCGGGACATCATCATCCGTCGCCATGCGCTGCTCCCGGATGCCTGGAGATAAGCAACCCAGAGTAGCGCAATCACCAATAATTATCTACTTCTACAAAAAGAGGGCCGGGCCCCTCGCGGGATCCGGCCCTTCTCAGGGTCCGGCGCTAGCCCTGGCTGGGGGCGTGCAGGCCGCCGTCAGGGTCCTTGCCCGATGCCGGCGCCGGATGCAGCTCGCTGCCGAAGCGGCGGTGGGTCCATTCCCGGATGTTCTGGAACACCACGTAGAGCATCGGGATCAGGAAGATGCCGATGGTGGTCGCGGCGATCATGCCGGCGAAGACCGGCGTGCTGACATTGCGGCGCGCCAGCTCCGAGGCGCCCTCTGCCCAGACCAGCGGCACGAGGCCCAGGATGAAGGCGAAGGAGGTCATGATCACCGCGCGGAAGCGGAGCCTCGCCGCCATCGCCGCGGCCTCGCGGATCGAGCTTCCGGCCTCGCGCTCCTCCTTGGCGAACTCGACGATCAGGATGCCGTTCTTGGCGGCCAGCGCGATCAGCACCACAAGGCCGATCTGGCCGTAGAGGTCGAGCGTGAGGCCGGTGAGGACCACCGCGGCGAAGGCGCCGAACACGCCGGCCACCACCGAGAGCAGCACCGGGACCGGGATCACCCAGCTCTCGTAGAGTGCTACCAGGAAGAGATAGGCGAAGAGCACCGCAAGGCCCAGGATCATGGCGGTCTGGCCGCTCGCCTGCTGCTCCTGGAAGGCGGTGCCGGTCCACTCGAAGCCGTAGCCGCCGGGCAGGGTCTGCGCCGACACCTCCACCATGGCCGCCATCGCCTCGCCCGAGGACACGCCCTCGGCCGGCCCGCCATTGACGGTGATCGCCCGGTAGTTGTTGTAGCGGGTGATGACCTGCGGGCCGGTGACCGTGCGCACGGTGGCGATGGAGCGCAGCGGCACCATCTCGCCGCTCTTGTTGCGGATCTTGATGTTCCACAGCCCGTCGGTGTCGCGGCGGTCGACCGCCTCGCCCTGGAGCTGGACCTGCCAGGTCCGGCCGTAGAGGTTGAAGTCGTTGACGTAGATCCCGCCCAGCGTCGCCTGGAGCGTGGCGAAGACATCGTCGATGCCGAGCCCCAGCGCCTGGGCCTTGGCCCGGTCGATGTCGAGATAGAGCGACGGGTTGGCCGAGGTGTAGGTGGAGAACACCCGGGTCATCCGCGGATCGGCGTTGGCGGCCCCGACCAGCCCGCGCATCACGTCGCCCATGGCCGCCGGGTCCGCGCCCTCGAAGCTCTCGAGCATGTACTCGAAGCCGCCCGTGGTGGAGAGGCCGATCACCGGCGGCAGGTTGAAGGGCAGCACGTTGGCAGCACGGATCTGCTGCGCCTCGCCGAACATCCTGCCGATCAGCGCCTGCACCGAATCGACGGTCGCGGTGCGGTCCTCGAACGGGTGGAGCTGGGCGATCATGAAGGCCGAGTTGCTGGCCGAGAAGCTGTCGAGGATGGAGAAGCCCACCACCGAGACGACATTGCTGACCTGCGGGAAGCCCTCGAGGATCTCCTCGACCTGCGCCACCACGCGGTCGGTGCGGGCGAGCGCCGCGCCGTCGGGGAGTTGGACGTGGATGAAGAAGGCGCCCTGGTCCTCCTCGGGCAGAAAGCCGCCCGGGGCGCGCTCCGAGAGGGTCCAGGTGCCGGCCGCGAACAGCCCCACCAAGGCCAGCGACAGCACCGAGAGGCGCAGCGTCTTGCCGACGATGGCGGCATAGCCGTCCCGGACATTGTCGATGCGCCGCGAGATCCACGCCATGATGCCGCGCCGCGGCCCGTTGTGCCGCATGAGCACGCCGCACAGCGCCGGCGAGAGGGTCAGCGCGTTGATCGCCGAGATGACCATCGAGACGCTGATGGTGACCGCGAACTGCCGGAACAGCTCGCCCGAGATGCCGGGGATGAAGGCGATCGGCACGAACACCGAGAGCAGCACGAGGGTGATGGCGATGATCGGGGCGGTGATCTGCCCCATCGCCTTCTCCACCGCTGCCCGGGGTGCGAGCTCCGGCTCCTCCTCCATCACGCGCTCGACGTTCTCCACCACGACGATGGCGTCGTCCACGACGATGCCGATGGCCAGCACCATGGCGAGCAGCGAGACGGTGTTGGCCGAGTAGCCCATCGCCAGCAGCACGGCGAAGGTGCCGATCAGACTCACCGGCACGGCGATCAGCGGGATCACCGTGGCGCGCCACGAGCCCAGGAACAGGAACACGACGATGCCGACGATGACGAAGGCCTCGAGGAGGGTCGCTACCACCGTGTCGATCGTCTCGTTGACGAACACGGTGGAGTCGTAGACCACGTTGGCCTGGACACCCTCGGGCAGCCGCGCGCCGACCCGCTCGAGCGTCTCGCTCACCGCGGCCGCGGCGGCCACAGCGTTGGCGCCGGGCGACTGGAAGATCCCGATGCCGGCGGCAGGCTTGCCGTCGAGGCGGGTGAAGGTGTCCTCGTTCTGCGCGCCGATCTCCACACGCGCCACGTCGCGCACGCGCAGCACCGAGCCGTCCGGGTTCGCGCGCAGCACGATCTCGCCGAACTCGCCGGGGCTGGAGAGCCTGCCTTGGGTCTGCAGGTTCATCTGCAGGCGCTGGTCGTCGGGCACCGGCTCCGCGCCGATGCGGCCCACAGGTGCCTGGACGTTCTGTGCGCGGATGGCCCGGATCACGTCCGAGGGAGCGAGGTTCAGGCTGACCAGCCGCTGCGTGTCGAACCAGATCCGCATCGAGTAGTTGTGCTTGCCGAACAGCATCGCCTGGCCCACGCCCTGCGTGCGCGACAGCTCGTCCAGCACGTTGAGCAGGGCGATGTTCGTGATGTCGAGCATGTCGCGCTGACCGGTCTCGTCGGTCATCATCACGAACTGCAGAATCGCCGAGGACTTCTTTTGGACCGTCAGGCCCTGGCGCTGGACCTCCTGGGGAAGCGCGGAGAGCGCGGTCTGGACGCGGTTGTTGACGTTGACGGTGTTGATGTCCGGGTCGGTGCCCAGCTCGAAGCTGACGGTGAGGTTGTAGGTGCCGTCGTCACCGCTGGTGCTCTTCATGTAGAGCATCTGGTCGGCGCCGATGACCTTCGATTCGAGCGGCTGGGCCACGGTGGCCTCGACCACCGCCGCCGAGGCGCCGGGATAGACCGCGCTCACCGAGACCTGCGGCGGCACGATGTCGGGAAGCTGCGAGACCGGCAGGCGCGTCATCGCGAGCAGGCCGGCGATGGTCAGGACCACCGAGACGACGACCGCGAGGCGCGGGCGCCGGATGAAGACGCTGGAGATCATGGCGCGGCACCCGCCCCGGCGGCCAGCGCGCTCACGTCCATGGCATCGGTCTCGGCGGGTGCCGGCGCCACCTTCATGCCCGGCTGCACCCGCTGGATGCCCTCGAGCACCACGCGCTCGCCCTCCTCGAGGCCTCCGAGCACCACCGCGGTGGTCGGGCTGGTCTCGCCGAGCCGCACCTTGCGCCGCTCCACGACGTCACCGGCGCCCACCACGTAGACGAAGTCGCCGCCCTGGCTGGAGGCCACCGACTCGCGCGGGATGGTGAGCTGCTCCTCGGGTCGCGCAGCCTCCAGCATGACCGTCACGAGCTCGCCCTCGGCCAGCTCGCGGATCCGGCCATTGCCGCCTTCCTCCGGCGGCAGCAGCGGGTTGGGGACGGTGCCGCGCAGGCTGATGGTGTCGGTGTCCCGGCCCACCTCGATGTCGATGAAGTCGAGCTCGCCGGCATGACGGTAGATCCGCCCGTCCGGCAGGCGCAGGCGGATCAGCATGGACTCGAGCCCGCCCTCTGCGGCGTGCCGGGTGCGCAGGTCGAGGACCGTGCGCACCGGGACCGGGAACGTCACGTATATCGGATCCTGGCTTACGATCGTCGCCAGCGGCCCGGAGTTGGGGCCCACCACGTTGCCCACGGTCACCCTGGTCCGGCCGATGCGGCCGCTCACCGGCGCGCGGATCTCGGTATAGCCCAGATTGATCTGCGCCGTGCGGAGCTGCGCCTGGGCCGCCTGGAGCCGGGCCGCCGCGGTGCGCTCGCGGGCGAGCGCGTCGTCCACCCGCGCCTGGGTGCCCGCGGTCGAGCGCATCAGGTTGCGGGCCCGCTCGAGCTCGATTCCGGCATTGGTGAGCTCCGCCCGCGCGGCGGCCGCGGCTGCCTCCTCGGCGGCCACCGCCGCCTCGTAGGGTCCCCGCTCGAGACGGTAGAGAAGATCGCCCTTCCCTACCTCCGCACCCTCCTGGAACAGCCGCTCTTCGAGGAACGCGTCGACGCGGGCGATCGCCTCGACCCTGTCGATAGCCTCCACGCGGCCGATGAAGCCGTGGCTCTCGGTGACGGCGGTACGGCGCGCCTCCACCACCCCCACGGCGGGGGGGCCGGCAGGCGCCGCCTGGGCGTCCGCGGGACCGGACGGAGCGCACAGCGCCAGCGCGCCGACAAGGAGGCCGGCGACCCCGCGGGCGATTCGATATGGCATCGATCCTCCAGATGCTGCGACGGCCGGCCTTCCCGCCCACCCGCAGCGCGGGATCGTTGCACCGCGGG
Organism: Geminicoccaceae bacterium 1502E; assembly: GCA_033875255.1. GTDB lineage: Bacteria > Pseudomonadota > Alphaproteobacteria > Geminicoccales > Geminicoccaceae > Marinimicrococcus. Next base: position 14,214 of record JAWZSN010000006.1, read on the forward strand.
CCGGCGGCAGAGGCTGGCTCAGCCGGGTGAGGTCATTTACATACAGTCTGAATGTATGTAAATCGGCCAAGATGGTGCAGGCGTGAGGGACGGGGTGTGGCGAGACGTACCAGGGAAGAGGCCGAGCGGACCCGCGAGACGCTGCTGGAGGCAGCCGAGCAGGTGTTCCTCGAGCGCGGCGTGGCGCGCGCCACCCTCGAGGACGTGGCGCGCAAGGCGGGCTTCAGCCGCGGTGCCGTGCACTGGCACTTCCAGGACAAGCTCGGCCTGTTCAACGCGCTGGCGGAGCGGGCATGGCTCACCGAGGAGCAGATCGCCCGCGACATCATGGCGAGCCGGGAGGACGATCCTCTGGGCGGCCTGTGCCGGGTCGTGACCGAGGCGCTCACCCTCACCGAGGCCGACCCGCGGCGCCGCCGCCTGCTGCTGATGCTGCGCCTGGACTACGACACCAGCGAGGATCTCAACCCGGCGCTGGAGCGGCTGCGCAGCGCCCGGTCCCTGCTGAAGGGCGCGGTGCGCGACGCGTTCGAGGAGGCGGAGCGGCGCGGGCAGCTCGCCCCGGGCTGGAGCACGAGCCTGGTCACCCTCACCTTCCACGCCCTGCTCTCGGGCCTGGTCGAGATGTGGCTGCGCAACGAGGACGAGGACTTCTCGCTGAGCCGCGACGGCTGCGCCATGGTCCGGGCTTTCCTTCGTACCGTCGACGCCACCGCCTCCCCGCCTCCGCCGGCCTGAGGGCGGGCTCGGCAGGCCAGCCGACGCCATCGATGAAGCCGGTGTCGTGGCCCGTCCGCACGAGAAGATCAGTCCGCCTGCTCGAAAAGGAGGATCTGGTCGGGCCGGAACCGCTGGTCGAATCCGGGCTCAGTGGGCATCCGGCCTTCTGCGTCGGGCCACACCATCTGCATCGCGGTGAAGCCGTCGCCGTAGAAGACGGAGGCGACCCGCAAATACTCCTGCGCCGCGGTGTGGCCGATCCGCCGGAAGACCACCGGATAGCCTCGGGCGATGCCGTCGACACGGGCGCCTTCCTCGAACGGCTCCCCGCTCTCCCTCATCATGTAGACCGCGTTGTTGACGAGCCCGTGCATGGTGTCGGCATCGAGCCCCATGACCAGGATCTCGGGCAAATTCAGCCGCGCCAGGCCGACCGAGTAGGCGAAGGGCGGCTCTCCTTCACCCGCGCCGATCGTCATGACGACGTGGCCGAACTCCTCGATCGCGGCCCTGGCCTCGTCGACCTTCGCCCTTACGCGGGCTTCCTGATTCGCGTGGGACTTTCCGAGCGAGGGGCGCGCGCCGGGCGCCGCTACAGGCTCCCCGGGCGGGGCGGCGCACCCTCCGGCAGCCGCCAGCATGGCTGTTGCAGCGACGCCGGCAAGGCACCTGCGCCAGGTTCCGATGCCGCGGCTTTCACCCCTGCCCGCTGCCCTCATGGCCACCTCTTCTGTCTGCTGCATGCCGGAATTCTCGACCTCAACCGGAGGTTTTATCAAGCAGCCATGCCCGCCAGCCGCACCCCCTGTGCCTTGACCGCCGTCCTGTGCAGCGTCAACGTTCATGGTGGCGACGGGTATCGGCAGGCAGCCCGGTCGCTCACGAGCCACGCGGGCCGCGGGCCCGCCGACGCGGGAGCAACGACCATGGCCGAACCCTCGGGCACGCCCTCCGCAATGGAGTTCGCGCTGCAAAAGCTCATCGTCCGCTATTCGCCCCTCTTCGAGCAGCACCAGTGGCCGGAGGAGTCGCTGCGCTGGACCGAGCTCGCCTTCGCCCTCGCCACCCGGATCAGCCCCCGTCCTGAGGCCGAGATCCGCAGGACGGTCGAAGAGATGGATCTCCTGGGCCTTTTGGAGGTGGAGACCCTGGCCGGCCTCGCGGGGCCGGAGGGCGGGGTCGATTTCGCGGCCGGCGGGGCGCGGCGGATGGAGGAGCATCTGCTCGAGAACGGCCTGGCCTCGGGGGAGGCCCGGGCGCTGATCCTGGCGCTGCACGAGCTCGCCGTGGCGCTGCGCGAACGCTTCGAGGGCAGGATCCAGCTCTACCTGCGCCGCTACGGCGAGCGGATGCTGGACGAGCTGGCGCAGAACTTCCGCTTCAGCCGGCTCTCGCCGGAGCAGGCGCGCTCGGCCTTCAGCTACTGGCTGCAGAACGTGCTGGGCATGCCGGTGCCGCTGCGCACGCCGGCGGTGCAGGCGTTCTGCGGACGGCTCGGGGTCACCGAGGAGGAGCTGGTGGCGGCGGCCGACCGGCTCGATCTCAACCTGGCGCTGGCCGACGACATGATCGAGCTCGAGGAAGCCGCCCGCAGGGAGGGCTGAGCGATGGGCTGGCTCAAGAAGGCCTGGTACTGGCCCCGCAAGCACAAGCAGCATGCCGAGAAATACTGGCCCGAGAAGGCGGGGCGGGAATACGACAAGGGCCACGCGCTGATGAAGCGCCCCGATGCCGCCAGCAAGTTCCTGGGCGCCCTGCACAAGAGCAACGCGCTGGCCTATTACGGCGCGGGCGCGGCGGCCGGCCTCGCCTCGGAGAGCGTCGGCGGCTGGGTCCTCGACCTCGCCTCGATGGGGCGCGGCAAGCTCGTGACGATGGGGGCCGGCGCTGCGGCGCGGGCGCTGGGCAAGCTCGCGAAGCCGGCCGGCACCGCCGCCCGGACGCTCGGCACCGCGGGCAAGCTCGCCCGCCAGTACAGCCAGCCGGGCTCCGCCCTCTATCGCGGCCGCAAGGCGGTGAAGCTCGGCACCGTGGCCGCGCGCCGCGGCACCGCAGGCGCCGGACCCGCCGAGCCGGCGCCCGGCTACCAGCCGCCGCACCGCGAGCCCTTCGAGCCGATCGCCCCGCAGATCCGCCCCGACCTGCCGCGCTCGCGCCCCATCCGCCCCTCCGCCCGGCCGCGGGCCAGAACGCCCGGCCCCGCAACGACACCCTCGGCCCGGCCCGAGCGCCCCCGCTTCAGCGTGATCGACCCGGTGAAGCTCGCCGACATGCAGCTTCGCCACAGCCGCCCGGCGACGCCACGCCCGCTCGGCGGCGGGCCGTTCAGCTCGACCACCGACAGGCTGCGCGACTACGAGCGGCGGCTGGGCGAGCAGGAGCGCTCGCAGGCGTGGCTCAGGGGCGTGCAGCGCAGCCTCGAGCGCGGGATCAAGGTGCCGAGCATCCACGAGCGGCAGAGAATGGAGAGCCGGTTCGGCGTCGGCCGGCCGGGCCAGCCGGCCCACCCTGCACCGGGTGCCGGCCATCACGCCCGGCCGCTGGCCTCCTACGCCCGGGGCCTGCGCTGATGGAGGCCGGCGCCAGCTCCTCCGGGACCACGCGGCGGCGGCGTGCGCACGGCCGCCGCAAGGGCTGGCGCTCGAAGATCTCGGCAGCCGTGGTGTTCGCCTTCGTGATAGGCGACCTGCCCACCCTCTACCAGCTCGTGGAATCCCAGCGCCGCGGCATCTCGTTCTGGCAGGTGGGCGAGTCGGACCGCCAGCTTCGCACCTGGCGGGCCAATATCGACTGCTACGGCCACGCCACGGTGCTCGACGGCGCGCCCGCCGTCGCGGTCATCGTGTGCCCGAGCGGCGACGTGCTGGTGAACTTCCGAAGCGGCGAGGAGCCGGTGCCCTACTGGGTCCCGCGGCCTGGGGAGACGCTGCCGCAGACGGACCTGGCGGAAACCGCCGGGAGTGCCCTGGCAGCACAGGCGCGGGCACCGGTTCGCACGGCCCAGGGGTTCGAGGTGATCTGCCAGCGCTTCATCGACCGCCAGCGCGTGCTGCGCCGCATCCGCTTTCCCGACGGACGCTGCTTCGACCAGGTGGTGGACGCCTATTCGGGGCGCATCCTGAGCCAGGGCCCGGCCCCGTGCGATCCCTCGTGCTGAGGCACGCTCTTTTCGCAAACGGCGCTTCATGTCATGAAACCATGACAGGACCGCCCTAGGGAGGCGGCCGCGGGCGCAACGCAGCGGCCTGCGGCACAAGAACGAAGGAGAGGGCAATGAGGTCACTGCTGAGCGCGACCGTCGCGGCGGCCGTGGGCGGCGTTCTGCTCGCCGCACCGGCAACGTCCGTCCTGGCCGAGGAGGTCGTGGTGAAGATGTGGAGCCGGGCCGATCGCTCGGGCCCGCTGCGCTCGGGCAACATCGTCGCCGCGGCCAACATCCTCAACGAATCGTTCGAGGCTGCCGGCTCGGAGACGCGGGTGCGGATCGATCTGTTCGAGAACAACGCGAACGGCTTCGACCAGGACGCGCTCGACCTCCTGCAGGCCTTCGCCATCGACAAGGGGCCGGACATCTACGTGGCGGCGCACGAGTGGGTCGGCGAGTTCGCCCGCAACGGCTACGCCATGGACATGACGCAGTTCGTCGAGAAGAACGACTGGGCCTTCGGCGACGTGATCCCTGTCTTGTGGGAGTCGGTGCGCTACAAGGGCAAGATCCACGCGATCCCGCAGGACAGCGAGATCCGCATGATCTTCTACAACAAGGACATGCTCAGGAAGGCGGGCAAGTCCGAGGAGTTCATCGAGAGCCTGCCCGGGAAGGTCGAGGAGGGCCTGATCACCGCCGCCGACTGGGGACAGATCGTCAAGGAGGTGGTGGACTCGGGCGCCGCCGAGATGGGCCAGATCCACCGCCCCAATGTCGGCCCCGACTATCTCATGACTTTCGCCGGCTTCGGTGCCACGTTCCAGAATCCCGAGACCGGCAAGCTGATGCTCGCCAAGGGGCCGATGCTGGACGCGCTGACGTGGTTCGACTGGATGGCGCGCAACAACGCCACGCCCTCCAACAACACCGCCATGTCCTGGGACGACGTCCAGAACAGCTTCAAGCAGGAGCGCGTCTTCGCCTACCATCACGGCATCTGGACGATGTCGTGGCAGCTCGGTGACGAGCGCGGCAACACCTGGCCCACCGACGAGAAGGGCTATTTCGAGAAGATCGGCTGGATCCCCCAGCCGCCGGCCGAGAAGGGCGGCAAGCCGGCCAACCTCTCCCACCCGATCGTCTACGTCGTGAACCCGCAGAGCGAGAACGCCGAGCTCGCCGCCCGGCTGGTGGCGCTGGCGACCCTGCCGCATTTCAACACGCAGCACGCGGTGGGCAGCTACCACACGGCCATCCTCAACGGCCAGCGGACCATGCCGGCCTATGCCGAGGTGTGGCCGCTGGCGAAGGCCACCGAGCTCCTGTCCAACGCCAGCTTCATGCCGAGCCACCCCGACTTCGGCAAGTATAACGGCCTGCTCTACAAGGCTCTGCAGGGCGTGGAGACCGGCCGGCTCGATCCCGAAGAAGCCGTGCTGTTCCTCGAGGACGAGCTTTCCGTGGAGCTCGGCGACGAGCTAGAGATCGTCGAGTAGCAGGCCCGCGGACGCCCGGGGCGGGATGCCGTCCCGGGCGCCTTCGGCCAACCGCCCATGATGATGCCGTCCTCCTCGCAGCGCCGCCGGCAGCAGGCGAACCTGGTCCTGTTCCTGGGCCCGGCGCTCGTCCTGCTCGCCCTGTTCTTCGTGGCCCCGGTGATCGTCGACATCGCCATCGCCTTCACCGACATGGGCCGCAACCTCAAGCCCACCGGCTTCACCACCGAGAACGTCGAGCGCATGCTCACCGGCGACCGCCGGCTGGGCGGTGTCCTCGCCACCACCGCAATCTACGTCCTGGCCACGCTGCTGGTGTTCAACACCGGCTTCGCCCTGGTGCTGGCGCTCACCACCACCGCCATGCCGCCGCGCGCCGGCGCCTTCTTCCGCGCCGTCTGGCTGCTGCCCCGCATGAGCCCCTCGGTGGTCTATGCGCTCCTGTGGGGCTGGGCGATCTCCCCCACCCCCTCCGGGCTCATCAACCAGTTCCTGGCGCTCTTCGGCCTGCCGCCCTTCGACTTCCAGAACCAGGCGCCGATGACCCTGGTGGTGGTGGCCAACGGGTTCATCGGCGCGTCGATGGGCATGATCATCCTCACCAGCGCCATCCGCGCCATCCCGCAGCACCTCTTTCACGCCGCCCGCGTCGACGGGGCGGGCGGGCTCGCCGTGGTGCGCCACGTGATCCTGCCGGCGATCCGCTGGCCGCTCTCCTTCATCACCGTCTACCAGGCGCTCTCCCTGCTCGTGAGCTTCGAATATATCTGGCTGATCACCGACGGCGGGCCGTTCTACGACACCACCGTCTATTCGCTCTACGTCTACAAGCGGGCCTTCGAGAACGGCCAGTACGCCTACGGCGCCGCCCTGGCGCTGGGGCTGGTGGTCATCGGCATCGCCGCCGCCCTGCTCCTGTGGCGCTTCATGGACATGCGCTCGCTGCTGCAGCGCCCGCGGATCGAGGTGCACTGATGGCCGATGTGGCACTTCCCGCCGCGGCGGCGCCCGCCGACCACTGGGCCGCCATGGCCGCGCGCAGCCGCCGGCGCCGCCAGTGGACGACCATCTTCCTCTACGGCTTCCTGGCCGTGGCCTCGCTGCCGGTGATCGTCCCCTATCTCTGGCTCTTCACCCTGGCCTTCTCCGCCAGGGGCGGCACCGACACCGCCGTGCTGTGGCGCGCGCTCCTCGTGCTGGGGCCGGCCCTGCTGGCCTTCGCCATGCTCGGTCACAGCATCGACGAGCCGCGCCGGCTGCGCCACGCCCTGCTCGTGCTGCTGCTCGTGACGGTGGCGGCGCTGGCGGTGGTCATCGGCCCGCAGCTCCATCTCGCCAACTGGCGTTTCCTTTGGAACCCCGACTTCAGCGACGCCCTCAAGACCGGCCCCACCGGCGTGGGCAGCCAGTTTCCCAACGTGTGGGTGGCCTTCGGCAACTCGCTGGCGCTGGCGCTGGCGGTGACCGCCATCGTCGTCACCGTCTCGACCCTGGCCGGCTACTATCTCTCGCGCTTCGCCTTCCCGGGCAGGGCCGGGTTCCTCAAGAGCCTGCTGGTGCTGCACGCCTTCCCGGCGATGACGCTGATCATCCCGATCTTCTTCCTGATGCACTGGGCGGGCCTGCTCGACAGCATCCTGGGCGTGGTGCTGGTGGTGTGCACGCTGGAGCTGCCGTTCGCCATCTTCATCATGAAGGGCTTCTTCGACGCCGTGCCCTGGGACATCGAGATGAGCGCCATGACGGACGGCGCCTCGCGCCGCCAGGCCTTCCTCCACGTGGTGCTGCCGCAGGTGAAGTTCGGGATGCTGGCCATCGGCATCTTCGCCTTCCTGCGCGGCTGGGAGGACTACGTCTTCGTGCGCACCCTCCTCATCGACAAGCAGAACTGGGTGATGAGCCTCTATCTCTTCTACGTGGCCGAGGATGTCATGGGCGTCGACTACGGCATCGTCACCGCGGTGGGCGTGCTCTACGTGCTGCCGGCACTGGTCCTCTACACCTTCACACAGAAGTACCTGACGCAGATGACCGTCGGCGGAATCAAGGGCTGAGGCGGCAGAACATGGCACGCATAGAGCTGAACGGGGTCGCCAAGCGCTGGGGCGAGGCGGTGGCGGTCGAGCCCACCGACCTGCTCATCGAGGAGGGCGAGTTCGTCGCCATCCTGGGCCCCTCGGGCTGCGGCAAGTCCACCACCCTCTTCATGCTGGCGGGGATCTACGCGCCCAGCGAGGGCGAGATCCGCTTCGGCGGGTCGGTGGTCAACGAGGTCGAGGCCAAGGACCGCAATGTGGGCATCGTCTTCCAGTCCTACGCCCTTTACCCGCACATGACGGCGCTGGAGAACATCCGCTTTCCCCTGCGCTTCAAGGGCGTGGCGAAGGAGGAGGCGGAGCGGCGGGCGGAGGCGATGGCCGATCTCGTGCAGGTGCGCGAGCTGCTCGGCCGCAAGCCGTCCGAGATGTCGGGCGGCCAGCAGCAGCGCGTGGCGCTCGCCCGGGCGCTGGTGAAGGAGCCGCAGCTCCTCCTGCTCGACGAGCCGCTCTCCAACCTCGACGCCACCTTGCGGCTGAGCATGCGCAGCGAGATCCGCCGCCTGCAGCGCCGCCTGGGGGTCACCACCATCCTCGTGACCCACGACCAGATCGAGGCCACCACCATGGCCGACCGCATCATCTGCATGAGCAAGGGCCGCATCGAGCAGGTCGGCACCGCCGACGATCTCTACAGCCGCCCGGCGAGCCTGTTCGTGGCGGGCTTCATCGGCTCGCCGCCCATCAACCTGATCGAGGGCGAGGTGGCCGAGGGGATGTGGCGGTGCGGCGACACCGCCCTGCCCTGCGCCGCCCGGCCGGGCCGAACGGTGCTGGGCGTGCGGCCCGAGGCGGTGCGTCTGGGCGGCGGACCGGTCCCGGCGCATGTCGAGGAGGTCGAGCCGCACGGCCGCGAGAGCATCTATCTTTTGGAGACCCCGCTGGGCCAGCTGCGCGCGGTGGAGCCCGGCGCGGCGGCGCGCTTCAAGGCCGGCGAGCAGACGGGCATCGCCTTCGAGACCGGCCTCTTCTTCGACGCCGCCACGGGGCGGCGTCTCGACACCTCGCTGGAGCAGGCTGCATGAAACCCCTTCCCCGCCTCAAGTGGCACAAGCTGCGCCGCCGGATGGCGGATCCGCCGTTCCTGCGCGACCGGCTGGCGGAAGGGCTGGCCGCCGGAGCCGCCATCGAGGTGGACCTCGTGGCGAGCGGCGACGGGCACTTCGTCTGCCTGCACGACCTCACGCTGGACCGCGAGACCACCGGCAGCGGGCCGGTGCGCGCCACGAGCCGGGCGGAGATCGGCAAGCTCCGGCAGCGCGGCAATGACGGGGCGCCGCTCTCCTCGCCGCCGCTCTTCCTGGACGAGGTGGTGGCGGCGGTGGAGCAGGCCGGCAGGGTGGCGCCGGGCACGGTGCAGCTCGACGTCAAGGAGCCGCTCGAGGGGCTGGACGCAGCGCTGCTGGAGCGCTTCGGCCGGCTGCTGGACAGGAGTGCGGCCAGCTTCACCGCAAGCGGCTGCGACTGGGCCTTCATCGAGCGGTTGTGCGAGGCGGCGCCGGGGATTCGAGCCGGTTTCGATCCGCTGGACTTCTATGGCGAGGAGCTGCCGGCGGAGGCCGGCTGGTACGAGGAGCTGGCGGAGCGGACGCTGGCCACCGCGCCCGAAGCGGCGATCTACTATCTGGAGAGCCGGCTGGTGCTGGCCGGGCTCGAGGCGGGCGTCAATCTCGTGGAGCGGGTGAAGCGCGATGGTGCGGAGGTGGACTGCTGGACCATCGATCCGGGCCGGCCGGACCTGGAGGGCGTGCTGCGCCGCCTGATCGGGGCCGGCGCCGACCAGATCACCACCAACGACCCCGAGGCGCTGGAGCCGATGATCAGGAGCATTGCCTCGTGCCCGTGACCCGCATCACCGGCTGGCTGGTGCCGCCCTCCGCGGAGGTGCGCGATTCCGCCCTCCGGCTGCCGGCGGACGCCGGCAGCTTTGCACGCGCCTTCGCCGATTTCCCGGCCCTTCACGAGATCGAGCAGGTGCCGCCGCTGCGCGCCCTGCCGCCGCCGGCGCAGAGCGCGCGGATCGTGTTCTGGAACGCCGAGCGGCTCAAATACGGCCCTGCCTCGGCGCGGCTCCTGGCCTCGCTGGCGGCGGACGCGATCCTGCTGGCCGAGGTCGATCTGGGCATGGCCCGCTCGGGCAACGGCCACACCACGGCCGAGCTTGCCCGGGCGCTCGGGGCGGGCTGGATCTTCGGCGCGGAGTTCGTGGAGCTGGGCCTGGGCGATGCCCGCGAGCGCGCCTGGCACGCCGGCCAGCGCAACGAGGGCGGGCTGCACGGCAACGCCATCCTCTCCCGCTGCGCGCTGGCCCGCCCGGCGATGCTGCGCCTCGAGACCAGCGGGCGCTGGTTCGACGGCACGTTCGGCGAGCGGCGGATCGGCGGGCGCATGGCGCTCATGGCCGAGCTCGAGGTGGCGGGCACGAGCGTCCTGCTGGTCTCGGTCCACTACGAGAGCCACACCGGTCCCGCCGACCGTCTGGCGCAGACCCGCGTGCTGCTGGACGGGATCGAGGCGCATGCGCCGGGCCGCCCGGTACTCATCGGCGGCGACTTCAACACCAGCAGCTTCACCCTCGAGCAGAAGCGCGACCCGGCATTCGTGGTCCGCGCGCTCGACGAGGAGCCTGCCCGCCTGCTCTCTCCCGAGGCGCACGAGCCGATGTTCGGCCTCCTGGCCGAGCGCGGCTTCGCCTGGCGGTCGTGCAACGAGGCCGGCGCGGTCACCCAGCGCACCCGCCCCGACGGCACCCCCACCCCGCCCTTCGGGCGGATCGACTGGCTCTTCACGCGCGGCCTGCGCTGCAGCGCCCCGGCCACCATCGCCGCTACCGACGAGGAGGGCCGGGCCATCTCCGACCACGAGGCTCTGGCCGTCACCATCGCCCCCGACCGCCCCTGAGCCCGCGGCAAGCCTTCGAGCGAGCACCCCATGCGTCTTCTTACCTGGAACATCCAGTACGGCCTCGGCCGCGACGACCGCTACGACATCGCCCGCATCGCCCGCGAGATCGCGGCCCACGAGGCCGACGTGGTGGCGCTGCAGGAGGTGGAGCGGTTCTGGCAGCGCTCCGGCATGATCGACGAGCCGGCCGAGCTCGCCGCCCGCCTGCCCGGCTACCACTGGGTCTTTGGCGCCAATCTCGACATGCACGCCGGCACCGCGGAGGCGCCCGACCGCCGCCGCCAGTTCGGCACGATGCTGCTCTCGCGCACGCCTATCCTCTCCACCCGCAACTTCCCCCTGCCCAAGCTCGGCGCGCTTGCCCAGCACTCGATCCAGCAGGGGGCGCTCGAGGGCGTGATTCTTACGCCGGCTGGCAGACCGCTGCGCCTCTACTCGGTCCATCTCTCGCATCTGTGCAGCGAGACCCGCCTGCCGCAGGTGGAGGCGCTCCTCGACATCGACGCGCGTGCCTATGCCGAGGGCGGGGCGTGGTGCGGCGGCCATCCCGACCCCTCCGCCGGCTGGACGGAGGGGGAGATGCCGCCCATGCCGCGCGAGGCGGTGATGATGGGCGACTTCAACTTCCGCCACGACAGCCCCGAATATGCCCGCATCTGCGGCCCGTGGACGGAGCGCTACGGCCGCATCACCGGGCGTGGCGGCTTCGCCGATGCCTGGACGGCCGCCGGTCACGCCGAGGCCGAGGGCGACACCTGCAAGGGCGGCGGCCGCATCGACCATGTGTTCCTGTCGGCCTGGCTGGCGGAGAAGGTGCTCGATGCCCGCATCGACGGCCAGGCGGAGGGTTCGGACCACCAGCCGGTGGTGGTCGAGATCGACTATTGAGGGAGGCGGCAGGCTGCCGGCATGGCAGCCATCCGGAACAGCACCGGCAATAGCGCGTTGCGAGGAAAGGCGCGCTTTGCCGCCGGCGGGCGCGCATCGCAACGCGCACTGCTGGAGAGCTGCCATGGCCAGGAAGACTGCCGCGGACATTCTCGTCGAGACCCTCATCGACTGGAATGTCGACACCGTGTTCGGCATTCCCGGGGACGGGATCAACGGGCTTATCGAGGCGCTGCGCACGCGCCAGGACAAGATCCGCTTCGTTCAGGTGCGCCACGAGGAGGCCGCGGCCTTCGCTGCCTGCGCCTATGCCAAGTGGACCGGCCGGCTCGGCGTGTGCATCGCCACCTCCGGCCCCGGCGGCATCCATCTGCTCAACGGGCTCTATGATGCCAAGCTCGACCACCAGCCGGTGCTGGCGATCACCGGGCTGCAGTTCCACGACCTGCTGCACACCTTCACCCAGCAGGACGTGGAGCTCGACAAGCTGTTCATGGACGTCGCGGTCTACAATACCCGCGTGATGGGTCCCAACCACGTAGAGAACGCCGTCGAGCTCGCCTGCCGGACGGCGCTGAGCGCGCGCGGCGTGGCGCACGTGACGATCCCGGTCGACATGCAGTCCCAGGAGGTCGACCCGAAGCTCCGCTCGGCGCGGAACGTTCCCGAGCATGTCTCCGACATGATGGCGGTCTCGGCCCGTCTGCCCGCCGAGAACCAGCTCGCCCGCGCCGCAGCACTGCTCAACAGCGGCAAGAAGACCGTGATCCTTGCGGGTCAGGGAGCGCTCGGTGCCGCCCGCCAGCTCGAGGCGGTGGCCGAGCGGCTGGGAGCGCCTGTCGCCAAGGCGCTGCTGGGCAAGGGAGCGCTGCCCGACGACAGCCCCTACTCCACCGGCGGCGTCGGCCTCCTGGGCACCCGCCCCTCGCAGGACGCCCTCGAGGAGTGCGACACGCTGCTGATCGCCGGCAGCAGCTTTCCCTATATCGAGTTCTACCCCAAGCCCGGCCAGGCGCGCGCCGTGCAGATCGACGTCGACGGCCAGCGCATCGGCCTGCGCTACCCGGTGGAGGCCGGACTGGTGGGCGACACCGCTTCCGTCCTGGAAGCCCTGCTGCCCCGGCTCGAGTATCGCGAGGACCGCTCCTTCCTCGGGAAGGCGCGGGCGGGAGTGAAGGAGTGGCAGGAGCTCATGACCGAGCGCGGCACCCGGCGCGACGTCCCGATGAAGCCGCAGGTGGTGGCCCACGAGCTCGACCGCCTGCTGGCGCGCGACGCCATCATCGCCACCGACTCGGGCACCATCACCACCTGGGCCGCCCGGCACCTGACGATCCGCGACGGCATGAAGTTCTCGTGCTCGGGCAATCTCGCCACCATGGCGTGCGGCCTGCCCTACGCGATCGCCGCCAAGGTGGCCCATCCCGACCGCCAGGCGATCTGCTTCATCGGTGACGGCGGCTTCACCATGCTCCTGGGCGAGCTCGCCACCTGCGTGAAGTACGGCCTCGACGTGAAGATCGTGGTGATCAAGAACAACGCGCTGGGCCAGATCAAGTGGGAGCAGATGGTGTTCCTCGGGAACCCCGAATATGCCTGCGAGCTCCAGCCGGTCGACTTCGCCGCCGTGGCCCGCGGCTTCGGCGTGGCGGGCTATACCATCGAGGATCCGGCCACCTGCGGCGACGTCCTGCGCGAGGCCCTGGCCGCCCCGGGCCCGGCGGTGATCGAGGCGGTGGTGGACCCCCACGAGCCCCCGATGCCGCCCAAGGCCACCTTGAAGCAGGCCGCGCATCTGGCAGAATCGCTGGCCCGCGGCACGCCGGCCAGGAAGAAGATCGCGCTGACGGTGGCCTCGGACACCGTGCGCGAGATCATCTGAGGGGCCGGAGCGCGGCTGCCTTGCGCTGCCCGGGATTGATCGTGTCGCTGACATGGGCCATCTGGCAGCACAGACGTGCCATCCCTCGGGGAGGAGGATTTATGCAAGAGCAGGTTTCGGTCGATCTCTACATCGACGGCCGCTGGATGCCCGCCGAGGCGGGCGAGACCGTGAAGATGATCGACCCGGCTACCGAGGAGCAGGTCGGCAGCTTCGCACAGGCCCAGAGCAAGGACGTGCTCAAGGCGATCGAGGCTGCCGAGCGGGCCTTCGCCACCTGGAGCCAGGTGCCGGCCTGGGAGCGCTCGAACCTGCTGCGCAAGGCGGCCTCGCTGCTGGCCGAGCGCAGCGAGCAGGTCGCCCGGCGCATCACGCTGGAGTGCGGCAAGCCCTTCGCCCAGGCCAAGGGCGAGGTTCAGGCCTCGGTCGAGTGCATCGACTGGTTCGCCGACGAGGCGCGCCGCATCTACGGCCAGATCCTGCCGGGCCGCGCCGCCAACAGCCGCTTCACCGCGACCTACGAGCCGGTCGGCGTGGTGGCCGCCTTCACCGCCTGGAACTTCCCGGTGGTACTGCAGGCCCGCAAGATCGCCCCGGCCCTGGCCGCCGGCTGCACCATCGTCAGCCGCCCGGCCGAGGAAGGCAGCGGTGCGGTGGCCCTGCTCATCAAGTGCTTCATCGACGCCGGCGTGCCGGCGGGCGTGGTCAATCTGCTGACCGGCACCCCGCAGGTGATCTCCGAGACGGTGATGGACAGCGACATCGTCCGCAAGGTCACCTTCACGGGCTCGATTCCGGTGGGCCAGCACCTGATGCGCCGCGCCGCCGACACGGTCAAGCGCATGTCGATGGAGCTGGGCGGGCACTCGCCGGTGATCGTCCACGAGGACGTCGACCCGGCCAAGGCCGCGATGATCGCCGCCCAGGGCAAGTTCCGCAACAACGGCCAGGTCTGCGTCTCGCCGACCCGCTTCTATGTTCACGAGAAGCATAAGGACGCCTTCACCGAGAGCTTCCTCGCCGCCGCCAAGGCCATGAAGATGGGCAACGGCTTCGAGCAGGGCGTCGAGATCGGCCCGCTCATCAATCGCCGCCGTCTCGAGTTCATCGAGCAAATGGTCGAGGACACGAAGAAGGACGGCGGCACGCTGGTCATGGGCGGCGGTCGCCCGGCCGACATGAACCGCGGCTACTTCTTCGAGCCGACCGTCTTCACCGACGTGCCGGACGATGCGCGGATCATGAACGACGAGCCCTTCGGCCCGATCGCTCCGCTCACCACCTTCAGCGGCTTCGACGAGGTCATCGAGCGCGCCAACGCCCTGCCCTACGGGCTGGCGGCCTACGTCTTCACCGACAGCCTCAAGCTCGCCCAGCAGACCAGCCAGGCCTTGAAGGTCGGCATCGTGGCGGTCAACAACACCGGCGCCGCCACCGCCGAGATGCCGTTCGGCGGTGTGAAGCATTCGGGCTTCGGCCGCGAGAACGGCTCGCAGGGCCTGCTCGACTATCTGGATGTGAAGTTCACCAACTTCTCGTTCTGATCCAGGCATGACGGCGGGCGGGATCTTTCCGCCCGCCACCGCCTGCGGCCGGCCCCGCGCGCCCAAGAACAAAGCGATCAGAAAAGAGGCTCAGCAATGACTGTAGCGGACCTGCACGCGCGCATGCGCGCGGGCGAGACGTTCCTCGGCCTGGGTGTGCGCCTCGCACGCTCCACCGAGGTGGCGCAGGTGGCCAAGGCCTGCGGCTTCGACTGGCTCTTCATCGATATGGAGCACTGCTCCCTCGATCCCGACATGGCAGCGCAGATGGCCATGGCGGCGGAGGGCGCCGGCCTGCTCTCGCTGGTGCGCGTGCCCGGCCACGAGCCCACCATCGCCTCGCGGATCCTCGACAACGGGGCCGGCGGCATCGTCGTGCCGCATGTCGACAGTCCCGAGGAGATCCGCCCGATCATCGAGCGCTGCAAGTTCGCGCCGGTGGGACGGCGCTCGATGGGCGGGGCCTTGCCCCAGCTTGCCTACGGCGCGCTGCCGGCCGAGGAGCACATGCGCGCCACCAACGCCAACACGATGATCGTCGCCATGATCGAATCGCCCAAGGCGGTCGAGAACGCCGCGGCCATCGCGGCGATGGACGGCGTGGACATGCTGCTGGTGGGCTCCAACGATCTCGCCATGGAGATGGGCATCCCGGGCGATCTGGGGAACCCGCGCATGGAGGAGGCCTATCGGCAGGTGATCGACGCGGCCGGGCGCAGCGGCAAGCTGGCCGGCCTGGGCGGCATCTACTCCAGGCCGCTGCTGGAGCGGTATCTGCCGCTGGGCTTCCGCCTCGTGCTGGCCGGCTCCGACATGAGCTTCGTGCTGGCCGGCGGGCGCGAGCGGGTGGCCCTCTCCCGCGACATACTGCGCGGCTGAGCCCGCCATGCTCCGGGCCCGCCCCCTCGCCGCCGACGCTTTCGCGCCCTTCGGCGCAGTCATCGAGGCGGGCGGCGGGCCGGGCATTCCCGTCAACGCCGGCACGGCCGTCCGGCTCGACCAGCGGGCGGGCTTCGGCCACGCCACCGGCAGCGCCCTTCCGATCCTGGCGGTCTACCGCTGCCAGCCGCAGGTGCCGCCTCTGGAGGTGCCGCTCGTGGAGCGGCATCCCTTCTCCAGCCAGACCTTCCTGCCGATGGGGCCCGGACGCTACCTCGTCGTGGTCCTTCCGTCGCTTCCCGGCGGCGCGCCCGACCCGGCCGGCGCCATGGCGTTCCTGGCCAGCGGCCGGCAGGGCGTCACCTACGCTGCCAGCACCTGGCACAGCCCGATGATCGCGCTCGACCGCGAGAGCGACTTCGCCATGCTGATGTGGGAGTCCGGTAGCGGCGACACGGAGATCTTTCCCCTCGACCGGCCCCTCGACGTGATGCCCTGACGCCTCGATCCCCGGGGATCCCCGTGCAGCTCGACACAGGCTTCGTGCGCGCCCGCTTTGCCGGCCTCGCCTCCGGCTGGGCCTTCATGGACAATGCCGGGGGCAGCCACGTGCTGGCCGGGGTCGCGGACCGGGTCCGAGACTTCCTGCTTTCCGTGCCGGTGCAGCACGGCGCCTCCTACGAGCCTTCCGTCCGCGCCGGCGCCATGGTGGCCGGGGCAACGGCTCCAGCACGCTTCTTTTGCAGCAGCTGGCGCAGGCCCTGGCGGTGGAGATCCGCCCTGGCGACGAGATCGTGCTCACCGACGTCGACCACGAATCGAACACCGATCCCTGGCACCGGCTGGCGCGGGACGCGGAGCTCCGGGTCTGGCGCATCGATCCGGAGCGCCTCGAGCTGGAGCCGGAGGCGCTCGAGGCGCTGCTCTCGCCGCGCACGCGGCTGGTCTGCATCACGCACTGCTCGAACGTCCCGGGCACGATGATGCCGGTGGCGGAGATCGCCCGGCGGGCGCCGGGTACGGGCGCCATCCCCGCCTATCTCGACGAACTCGCCCGGCATCATGGCGCACCCGATCCCTTCGCGGTGATCGGGGCGCAGGAGGAGGCGCTCTCTGCCCGGCTGCTCGACTATCTGTGCTGCCGCAGCGACGTGCGCATCATCGGCCGGCGCGAGCCGGATCGTGCGATCCGCGTGCCGACCATCAGCTTCGTGGCAAGGAACCGCCTCTCCTCGGACATCGTGGCGGTGACCGACCGGCACCGCATCGGCATCCGTCACGGCGACTTCTACGCCCGCGAGCCGGTGCACAACCTCGGTCTGGCCGAGCGGCACGGCGTAGTGCGGGTCTCGATGATCCACGACAACACGGCTGCCGAGGTGGACAGGCTCGTTGCGGCGCTGGACTAGGCGTTTTCGGCCGGGCACCCATCCGCGCGGGTGTTTTGACGCGACGCGAGAGGATCGCCACTATCCCGCTGGGCCAGCGGCGCGAGCGCCGCCACGAACGTCAGGGAGCACAAGATGCGATTCCTCAAGGATCTCATGGCGGCTGCCGCCGTCTCGCTCGTCGCGGTCACGGCGCATGCCGCCGACTACAAGAACGAGTACAAGATCTCGACGGTGGTCGGAAAGCCGTTCCCCTGGGGGCTCTCGGCCGAGCGCTGGGCCGAGCTGGTGGAAGAGCGCACCGACGGCCGGATCAAGATGAAGGTCTATCCCGGCGCCCAGCTCGTCCAGGGCGACCAGACCAAGGAATTCACGGCCATCCGCCAGGGCATCATCGACATGGCGGTGGGCTCGACCATCAACTGGTCGCCGCAGGTCAAGGAGCTCAACCTCTTCTCCCTGCCCTTCTTGATGCCCGACTACGAGGCCATCGACGCGCTGACCCAGGGCGAGGTCGGCGAGACGATCTTCGAGGCGATCGACGCCAAGGGCGTGCTGCCGCTGGCGTGGAGCGAGAACGGTTTTCGCGAGCTGAGCAACTCGAAGCATCCGGTGCGCACGCCCGAGGATCTGGCGGGCCTCAAGATCCGCGTGGTGGGCTCGCCCCTCTACAACGACACCTTCACCGCGCTCGGCGCCAACCCGACGCAGATGAGCTGGGCCGACGCCCAGCCGGCACTGAGCACCGGGGCGGTCGATGGGCAGGAGAACCCGATGGCCATCTACGGGGCGGCCAAGCTCTACACGCTGGGCCAGACCCATCTGACCATGTGGCGCTACGTGGCCGATCCGCTGGTCATGGCGGTGAGCAAGCGGGTCTGGGAGACCTTCACCCCCGAGGACCAGGCGATCGTCCGCGAGGCCGCCATCGAGGCCGGCCGCTACGGCGTCGAGCTCGCCCGCGAGGGGCTGACCGGCGAGAATCCCGCCTATCTCGAGGAGCTCCGGGGGCTGGGCGTGGAGGTGGTCGAGCCGACGGCCGAGGAGCGGGCGAAGTTCGTGGCGGCGACCCGGCCGGTCTACGAGGCCTGGAAGGAGAAGATCGGCGCGGAGCTGGTCGAGAGCGCCGAGCAGGCGATCGGCAAGTGATGCGCCGACGCTGAGCCCGTCATGATCGGGGAGCCCTTGCCGGAGGCGGAGCGGCCACGCGTGCCGCTGCGCCTCGAGGAGGCGCTGGGGGCGCTCGCCATGGCGCTCCTTTGCGCCATCAGCTTCGCCAACGTGCTGGTGCGCTACCTCACCAGCGCCTCCTTCGCCTTCACCGAGGAATATTCCGTCTTCTTGCTGGTGGTGATGACCTTCGCCGGCGCGGCGCTGGCCTTTGCTACCGACGGGCATGTGCGGATCACCGTGCTCGAGAACCGCCTCGAGCCCGCCGGTCGTCTCCTTTGCCGGCTGCTGGCGCTGGCGGCGACCAGCACGGTGCTGGGCCTGGTGATCTGGTACGGCGCGCTGCTGGCCCTCGACCAGTGGGAGTTCGAGGAGACCTCGCCGGGGCTGGGCTACCCCCAGTGGCTCTACACCATGTGGCTGCCGGTCCTGGGGGCGGTCTGCCTGCTGCGCGCCTGGGGCAGCGCCTGGCGCAGCCTGCGGAGCCTCGCCTGATGGGCGCCGAGCTCGCCATGCTGCTGGCCTTCGCACTGCTGCTGGTGACCGGCGCGCCGATCGCCATCGCCCTGGCGCTGGGCGGAATCGTCGGCATCTGGCTGGGGCTGGACCAGATGGCCCTGCAGATGGTCGGCACCAACAGCTATAACGGCATCGCCAAATACCCGCTCATCGCCATCCCGCTCTTCGTGCTCACCGGCATGGCCTTCGAGCGCTCGGGGGTGGCGGAGCGGCTGGTGGCCTTCGCCCAGGCGCTGGTCGGCCCGCGCCGCGGCGGCCTCGCCGTGGTGGCGATCCTGGTGTGCATGGTGATGGGCGGCATGTCGGGCTCGGGCCCGGCCGATGCTGCCGCGGTGGCCACCGTGATGCTCCCCAGCATGACCCGCGCCGGCTATCCCCGCGCCTTCTCCGGCAGCGTGATCGCGGCCTCCGCCTCCACCGCCATCCTCATCCCGCCCTCGATCGCGCTCATCGTCTATGCGGTGCTGGTGCCGGGCATCGATCTGCGCGCCCTCTTCGCCGCCGGCCTGGTGCCGGGCGTGCTGGCCGGGCTGGCGCTGATCCTGCCTACCATGCTGATCTCGAGGAAGCGCGACTTCGGCGCCGCCGAGGGTACCGAGCGGCCGCCCTTGTGGCCGGCCTTCAAGGCGGCCCTGCCCGGCCTGTTCGCCCCGGTGCTGATCCTGGGCGGCCTGCGCACGGGCATCTTCACCCCCACCGAGACCGCCGCCGTGGCCGCCGTCTACGGCATGGCGGTGGGCACGTTCTTCTACCGCACGCTGGGCCTGGGAGAGCTCTACCGGATCCTCGCCGATTCCGCCGCCGTCTCCGCCGTCATCATGTTCATCATCTCGCTGGCCGGCATCTTCGCCTGGGCCGGCAGCACGCTGGGCGCCTTCGACAGCGCCGCCGGCGCCCTGCTCGGCACCACCGACAACCCGGCCATCCTGCTCCTGCTCATCATGGTGGTGCTGCTGGCAGCCGGCATGCTGCTGGACGGGATCTCGATCTACCTCATCACCCTGCCCCTGCTGATGCCGATCGCCAGCGCCATGGAGTGGAACCTGGTGTGGTTCGGCGTGCTCATGGCGATGAACATCGCCATCGGCCAGTTCACCCCGCCCGTGGCCGTGAACCTGATGGTCACCACCCGCATCGCCGGCGTCGGCATGGAGGAGACGCTGCGCTGGACCTTCTGGCTGGTCCTCTCCATGACCGCCGCCCTTCTCCTCGTGATCCTCGTCCCGGGCCTGGCCCTCTGGCTGCCCGAGGCGCTGGGCTACATCGTCCACTGACCCACGCTTCAAGGAGCATCCCCGACGTGACCGGCCCCCGCATCGCCCTGATGGGCTTCATGCTCGAGACCAACGGCTTCGCCCCCGTCGCCACCGAGGAGGAGTTCCGCGAGAAGCTGTGGATGGAGGGCCAGGATCTCCTGGCCGACATCCGCGGCGAGGCCAGCCGCGATCCGGGCGGCCTTTGCGGCTTCGCGGCGTCCATGGACGAGGCCGGCCCCTGGACCCCGGTGCCGCTCACCATCACCTCGGCCTCGGCCAGCGGCCCCGCCGACCAGGCCTTCTTCGAGCGCTACGTGGCCCGCATCCGCCGCGAGCTCGAGGCGGCCATGCCGCTCGACGGCGTCTATATCGAGGCGCACGGTGCCGCCTCGGCCACCGGCGACTTCGACCCCGACGGCACGCTGTTTGCCGCCGTGCGCGAGGTGGTGGGCCCCGACGTCAAGGTGATCGCCACCCTCGACCTCCACGCCAATGTCGGGCCGCGCATGGTCGAGGCCACCGACATGCTCATCGCCTTCCTCACCAACCCGCACGTCGACATGTACGAGCGTGGCGTCGAGGCGGCGGCGGCGATGCGCGAGCTGCTGGCCGGCACGAGGACGAAAAAGGCCTTCGTGAAGCTGCCGATCCTGCCGCCCTCGGTGGCACTGCTCACCGCCCGCGGCCCCTACGCCGACGCCATCAACCGCGGCCAGGCGATGGTCGGCGGGCCCATCATGAACGTCTCGATCTGCGGCAACTTCTCGCTCGCCGACTCGCCCAAGAACGGAATCAGCGTCACCGTCACCGCGCGCGGGGCCCAGCAGGCCGCCGACCGCGTGGCGCGCGAGCTGGCCGCCGGCATCTGGGCCGACCGCGAGCGCTTCCAGGCGAACCTCACCCCCATCGCCGAGGCGGTCGCCATGATGAAGGCGGCCTGCGCCGATCCCTCCCTGCCCGCTCTGCTCTTCGCCGACGTGGCCGACAATCCCGGCGGCGGTGCCCGCGGCAACACCACTGACCTCCTGGCGGCCTTCCTCGAGACCGACATCGAGAACGTCGCCTTCGCCATCCACTACGACCGCCCCCTCGCCGCCGAGGCGCACCGCCTGGGCGTCGGCGCCCGCTTCATGGCGCACCTCAATAGCGAGGAGAGCGCCCCCGGCTCGAAGCCGCTCGAGGTCCAGGCCGAGGTGATTGCGCTGAGCGACGGAACGTTCGTCGGCCGCCGCGGCATGATGGCCGGCCGCACCGTGAGCTACGGCCCCACCGCCCGCCTGCGCCTCGCCGGCCGCATCGACATCGTCGTGGTCTCGGTCCGCCAGCAATGCGCCGACCCCATGACCTTCGAGCATCTCGGCATCGACCTCCAGGCCGTCCGCGGCATCGCCGTCAAATCCCGCGGCCACTTCCGCGCCGGCTTCGACGACCTCTTCCCCGACGCCCAGACCATCGAGATCGACGGCCCGGGCCTGGTGACGCCGATGCTGGCGCGCGTGCCGTTCCGCAACGTGCCGCGGCCGCTCTGGCCGCTCGATCCGGACATGACGTGGAGCGTGCCGGAGAAGGTGGCGGTGTGAGCAGTTTTCGCGGCAGCCCCTCCTGCAGATCGCACCCCTACAGAAAGCCGGGCCCTTGCACTATGGTAAGGGCATGCGGCGGCCACATCGTGCCGGCGTATGCTGCCCTCAAAGTGATCACGGCGCCTGTTGGTCGTATTTGCCTGTCCCCTCGCCTGCGAGGCAACCTCGTACGCCGGGTCCAACGCCTTGCGTCCCTCCCTTCCCGCAGTCCCGTTGACGTATGATATTCTCACCAATCCAAGCTTGTTCTCCCCACCGTGGATGCCGGCACGGCCCGAGGAAAGAATGAAGCCGCGATCGCTTGCGTATGAGCGCCATCCATGCCAAGCCGCGAAACCTTCACCTGCATCGGACGGAATGAGATGATGAGTTTCTTCCGTCGATGGCTTAGGCGGCTGACGGAAATCCGGACTGTTACCGCCCATCCAGACGAGCAGGTAGGGGATGAGTGGTTCGAGCAACTTCATAAGCCTGCCGTGGAGAAGCCAGCCCTTCAAAAGGTTCTTAATTCTGCGCCTGACACGGCCTCCCAGATCCACGCGGAAGATGAAAATCTTCATCCCGATCTCCATCTAATTCACGATGACAGTGGCAATATCTTCAATCCCGGCGCGTCCGAACCCATCTCCGATCGGCATTACTTCTCATCATCGCCGGCGGTGTCTGATCTTGGGCCAGCGCAGGCAGATCAGCCTCTAACGCCTTCTTTACGGGTCGATTTGAGCGAATCGAAAGGAGCGCAGGCGACCCGCGATCTCGCTGCGCCTCCTGAGTCCAATGGCGACGGTTCCCTCACATATGATCAAGAGCTTGCCGTCCATCAGACCGGGCGAGACGCACCAGAAGGCGACCTTTTCACGCACGATTTCGACCATTTCGCAGGATATTACAGCACATCATATATTCCAGATGATCCGATTTTTGATTCTGACTTTGAGGATGACGACTCTCAACCGCAACAACTCGAATCACCTTCCCCTCCTTGGGAACACCTGCTTCCACTTGAATTGCCAGATGCGGATCTCCCCCTTGCTGAAGATATTGCAGATGACTTCTTCTCTCCTGCCGGACGACTTGAACAGTACGCCGCTGAGCTAGTCAATAAAGTCGATATCATCAATTCTTCGAGCCGAGCTGTCCTCCACCGCCGCTTCAGATCTATTCTGGACGACTTTCCTTTTCACTCTAGCTTTCAGGCGTTGTCGCGATTGTTGGCGTCAGGCGCTTCTCCGGACGAACTAGAAGACGCCTGCGCCCTCAAATGTATGTGGCGCGACTCACCGTGGCTTTGGTTGGAACGCCGCTTCGACCGCATGTGCAACGTGTGGCAAATCGATCGAAATTTGGTGCATCGGAACAGCTTCACCTGGCAGCTGGCGTCACAGCTCGTACGAAGAAGCGGCAGATCGGAAGCCGAACGCAACCTTGCTGAAGACTGGCTAACTGAATGGCAGGCATTTGACCGTAGGTATCCCAACGCCTCTCGTCGTGTTGATGCTTCCTTCTTCTCATACTCCGCGTATCTTCAGTATCGTGCGGATGGTTTTCAGATGCGTGATCCGGAAGGCTGGTTCTACGAGGAACCCGCAGATAGACAAGCGATCAATTCGCTTCACATCGAGCAGGAGGACGGGAATGTCGTCTGGTCCTTTGAGCCCAAGGATGCTGTCCGGGACACGGGATGTCTTTCGCGAGCGCCGCTGACGCCGAAGAGCAGAAATGGCGGAGTAAGAGGATACTATCATTGCCGAAGCCACTAATACCCCCGCGCGGTGCTCTGGTCAGGCTCTCAGACGGTGGCGTAGGCATAATTCACGACCATCGCCCGAAAAATGAGCCGACCGAGGTCCTCCTGGCCACTTCAGACGGTGGGCGAGTGTGGAGACCAGTAGCCCAACTGAAACATGCTTATCGGGTCGGAGCGCAGGTGCAGCACAGACCTCCGGCACGTCGTGGCTCCAGTCTCGGTACAGGCCATGTTATCGCCAGTCGACTGCTAGCGGGCTTTGATCAGGTACTGGTGCAGTTCGCGGAATCCGGCCAGAGCCACTGGCTTGATTGGCGGGTGCTCGCGCAGGCCACTCCGGTAGAGGTTCGTGCTGCCAAGCGTCAGAGCGGCCAACATTCTGACCACGCGGAACGGTTCCGTCTGCGCGTCCTCGCCAAGGCGCTCCGAATCTGGAATGCGAACACCGGCGGGTTCGGCCGCTTGGACATTGACCCGCTCCCGCATCAGCTCGACGTCGCGCGCAGAGTTGTCACCTCGCCGCATGCACGCTGGCTGATTGCGGACGACGTCGGGCTTGGCAAGACTATCGAGGTGGGGCTTATTCTCCACGCGCTGACCCAGCGCAATCGCTGCAGGCGCGTGCTTATCATCTGCCCGTCTTCTCTCACCAAGCAGTGGAAGGACGAGATGCGGGCCAAGTTCGGGCGGGCCTTCGAGATCTACCATCGTGACTTCCGGCCGGAATATGCTGATGAGATGCGACTGCGCGATAATGTGATTGCCTCCCTCGACCTGGCAAAGCGTGACGAGCACGTGGCCCGGCTGATCGAAGCCGGGTTCTGGGACGTGATCGTGTTCGACGAAGCGCATAGGCTCGGTCGTTCTGCATCCGGCGAGCAGACCGAGCGCTACGTCCTGGCGCGCAAGCTTCGTGACCGGACCCATTCCCTGCTTCTCCTCACAGCCACGCCGCACCAAGGGAAGAGACGACGCTTCGCTGCCCTTCTAGAGCTTGTACGTCCTGATCTTCTCCCGCAGATTCAGACACTGGAAATGAATCCGGAGATTGTCGGCGACATAATCCTACGAAATCGAAAAGCAAAAGTGACCGATGCTGATGGACGTTTGATATTTCGGGGTCACGACACCGCTCGGATCAAATTACACCCTTCGCCCGAGATGCGTGAGGCCGACGCGGCGCTGCGACGATATCTAAACGAGGGCTACCGAGCCAGTGCTGATGCACAAGATCGCTCGGTGGGGCGTGCGATTGGCTTTGTGATGACCACCTATCGCAAGCTCGCATCATCCTCGGTTGCGGCAATAGAAAGAGCGCTTGAAAGACGTCTTGAGCGCCTCGCTACGCACGCGTTGCGTCCAATACTCACTGATCCGTCCGATGACGAAGAGGAAGACGTTGACCTTCTTTCAGAGAGCACTTCCATCGGAGATACTGGCGCGTTTTTCGAAGACGAAATAAGTGAGGTCCACTCTGTACTGGCCCTCGTTCGGACCGCGAAACGCTCAGACAGCAAGCTTCGTACTTTCCTTCACGACGTCCTTGCCCCGCTTCTTACAAACGGTCATAATCTTCTAGTTTTTACGGAATATCGAGCGACTCAAGCTTACTTGGTAGAAGCTATCTCACGTCAATTCCCTGCTGCCACCATCGCGACCATCCACGGCTCGATGTCGCTGGATGAGAAGACAGAGAATGTGCGTTCGTTCAATGGACGGCGAGCGCGCGTGATGATCTCTACCGAGGCAGGTGGCGAGGGTCTCAATCTTCAAGAGTCCTGCCATATCATGGTAAATTATGATTTACCATGGAATCCAGCGCGTCTCGTGCAAAGGATCGGTCGTCTGTATCGGTACGGACAAAGGCGTCGTGTGCAAGTCATAAACCTGCAATCGGACGACAGCTTCGACAGTAGCGCACTTTCATTGATGCTTGATCGAGTCAGCACGATCGCTGAGGACATGGCTGCTGTCGCTGGTGAGGAGCGAGATGCGCTTGCGGCAGATATCTTGGGTGAACTTCTGTCCAACATCGATATGGAAGCAATCCTTGAACGTGCCACCACGATGAGGATTGAGCAGACCGATAGCGAGATTGCAGATGCAATCCGCTTGGCTCAAGAGGCTCGCGCAATTGAGGAGGACATTCTTCAGTTTGCGTCGGGTCATCAGACAAGAATCGCTGGCGGCTTCGACGCACGGCATATGGTGAGTTTTGTGAAGGGTATGGCGGAATTCGTCCCTTTCAAGATTAGAAACATCTTGCACGATGGGAAGACGCTAGAGATTGTTTTACCCGAACAGGATGCTGGTCGCTGGCCTGAATTTGGCCGTCGCAGAGTCGTTAGGCTGACAGCCGATCACACCCGCGCTGTCGAGGACCCTTCCTGCATTCCGATGGATTTCGATAACATTTTCGTCGGATATCTGGCCGATTTGGCAAGTGACCGGCTGCATTTTGATGGGCTTTATGGCGAAGCACGTGTGGAAGCCTGCGATGATCTTGTATCGGTGCATCACGTGCGCTGGCAGGGCATTTCGGGCGAGATCCTCGAAGAGGATCTGATTGCCCTCATCAGCCGCGACGCGTCTGTCAGAGAGATGACCCACGGCGACCTTTCGGATCTATTGCTCCACCCCCTCGGCAGCGTACCTCCGGGGGCGCCCAGTGAGCGTGACAAGTCACGCGTTATGGCGGTGCAACCGGCAATCGACAAGCTACTCGCCCGCCGATCTGAATATGACAAGATGCCTGCGTCAGTATTCGCCATGGCGGCCCTTCGGCGAGTCCTCTTGTGACGGCCCGGCAGATCTCCTCAACGAGGCGGTAAATTTCTCTTCCCTATGGATACTTCTTTTTTCACTCCTTGCGGCGCTATCGTTGTGAACTTCCCTCGTTCACGGAAAATCCGTACCGATTTCGCAGACGGGGTGAGCGAGAGCGCTCACCCTTGAGCACGTTCGCGCGCCCTCAATCCTTCACCAAGTACTTCCCGATAATCCCCGCATCCGGCTCCACGCCCAGCCCCGGGGCGTCCGGCAGGTAGGCCCAGCCCTCCTCGATCCGCACCTTCTCCTTCGCCAGGCGCTGGGAGATCTCGCTGGGCTCGACGCAGTATTCCATGACCAGGGCGTTGGGGATGGCGCAGAGGAAGTGGAGGGAGGCTGCGGTGTTGATGTCGGTGGTGAAGTTGTGGTTGCAGACCTTGCGGCCGCGGCTGTGCGCATAGGCGGCGATCTGCATCGCCTGGGTGAAGCCGCAGCGGGTGAGGTCGATCTGGACCACGTCGATGCCGCCCTCGTCGATCAGCCGCTCGAAGCCACTGACAGAACATTCCTCCTCGCCGGCGGCGACGTGCTGGGTGCAGGCGGCGGAGACCTTGCCGTAGCCGGCATAGTCGTCGGGGTGCAGCGGCTCCTCGATCCAGAAGAGATCGAACGGCTCGAAGAGCCTGGCGCGGCGGATGGTGGTCTTGGCGTCCCAGATGAGGCCCACGTCGAGCATGAGGTCGGTCTCGTCGCCGATGGCCTCGCGGATGGCCTCGAGGTAGCGGCAGTCGGTGGCGGCGTCCTGGCCGAAGGGCTCCCAGCCGAACTTGACGCCGGTATGGCCGGTGTCCACCGCCCGCTTGGCCCGCTCCACTGTGGCCTCGACCGTGAACTGGAACATGTTGGAGGAATAGACCCGCATCCTCTCGCGCAGGGCCCCGCCCAGGAGCGTCGAGATCGGCTGGGCCAGCGCCTTGCCCTTGATGTCCCAAAGGGCGATGTCGATGCCGGCCATCGCCTGGACCACAGCGCCGTTGCGGCCGTAATAGAGGGTCGCCTGGTACATCTTGCGCCACAGGCGCCCGGTCTCCAGCGGGTCCTCGCCCACCAAGAGCGACTTCAGGCCGGTGACCAGCGTGTGCGAATAGGGCGCCTCGATCACCGCCTTGGCCACCGCCGGGCAGCCGTCCACCTCGCCCCAGCCGGTGATCCCGGCATCGGTCGAGACCTTGACGATGAGCGCGTCCTGCGAGCTGTCGGTGCGCGCCTCGATGGACGGCAGGCGCAGATAGAGCGCCTCGACATTCGTGATCTTCATGGACCCCCCTGCGGTCTCGTTCTTCTCTGCGGGGTCCATTAATCGTTTCATGGGCCGTCCCGTCAATGTCGGGGAGGCGGTCCGCTCAAGCCTCCCCGAGATCCAGCAGCGCCGGCAGCTCGGCCGCGCTGGCGGCAATGGCCGAGGCACCCGCGGCCTCGAGCATCGCCCGGTGCTCCGGGGAAGCGGCATGGCCGCCGCCGGTGAAGCCCACCACCCTCATCCCCGCGGCGCGAGCGGCCTGCACGCCGGCCTCGCTGTCCTCGACCACCACGCAGCGCCCGGGCGCCGCACCCATCCGCTCGGCCGCGAGGAGGAAGAGATCCGGCCACGGCTTGCCGCGCGGCACCATGGTGGCGGAGAAGACATGGGGCGTGACCAGCGGCAGGAGGCCGGCAAGCTCCAGCGCCAGATGGAGCCGGTCGGGGCTCGAGGAGGAGGCGACGCAGCAGGGAACGCCCAGCCCGCGGATCAGCCCGGCCATACCGTCGATCGCCTGCAGCTCGTCGCGAAAGCGCCGCTGGAGCCGCGGCAGCAGGCCGTCGACGAAATCCTCGGGCAGCTCCCAGCGCAGCTCGTCGGCGAAGATGCGCCGCATGGTGGCCACGCTCTTGCCCAAAAAATGCCGGTAGACGAACGCCTCGTCGGCGGCGAAGCCCAGCTCGCGAAGGGCCTCGGCGAGGACCGCGGCGGCCAGCGGCTCGCTGTCGACGAGCACGCCGTCACAGTCGAAGATGACCAGCTCGGTGCGCTGCAAGGCTCTATCCCGTTGAAAGCCGGAGCGGAGAAGGCTAAGCGCAGGCCATGCCCGGCGAGCTCATGACCGTCAAGGACGTTGCCGCCTATCTGCGGCTTGGCGAGCGCAAGGTCTACGACCTGCTCGCCCGCCGCGAGATTCCCGCGATGCGGGTGGCGGGCAAGTGGCTCTTCGCGCGCAGCCAGATCGACCTCTGGCTGGCCGAGCATGCCGAGGGCCCGGCCGCCGGCAGCCGCGCGGCCCCGCCCGACATTCTCGCAGGCTCCCACGATCCGCTGCTGGAATGGGCGGTGCGCCAGGCCGGGACCGGGCTCGCCACCTTGAACGAGGGCTCGCTGGCCGGCCTCGAGCGCGTCGCGGCGCGCGGCGCCATCGCCTGCGGCCTGCATGTGCTCGACGCCGCCAGCGGCGGGTACAACCTGCCGCTGGTGCGCGCGCGCCTCGCCGCCCGCCCGCTGGTGCTCATCCATTGGGCGCGACGCCGCCAGGGGCTGGTCGTGGCCGCCGGCAACCCCATGGGCGTTCGGGGCATCGCCGACCTGCCGCGGCTGCGTCTCGCCATGCGCCAGAAGGAGGCCGGCAGCTACGTGCTGCTCCACCATCTGCTGGGCCAGGCCGGTCTGCCCTCCTCCGTGCTGCTGCCCGCCGGTCCGCCTTTGCACACCGAGACCGAGGTCGCCCAGGCGGTCGCCGACGGCCGCGCCGATGCCGGCCTCGCGGTTGCCGCCGTGGCCCGCCTGCTGCGCCTCGACTTCGTGCCGCTGGTCGAGGAGCGCTTCGATCTTCTCGTGTGGCGCCGGGCCTTCTTCGAAGCCCCCTTCCAGAAGCTGCTGGCCTTCGCGCGCACGTCGGCCCTCACCGAGCGGGCGACGGCGCTGGGCGGCTACGATGTGGAAGAGCTCGGCACGGTGCTGTGGAACGGGCGCTGAGACGACCCAGGGTTTTGTGGAACCGACCCCCGAAACGACGCGTTGGCCCTCCTGACAGGTCGCGCCCGCTCGCCCCCGGCAGCGGGAACGGCCAGGGATCACCCAAGGCAAAAGGAAGAGCCCATGCGACGGACACTTCTTCTCGCCTCGGCCATTGCGCTGGCGTCCACCGCTCCCGCACTGGCGGCGAGCGATGGCGCCCGGGACGGCCAGCAGGATCGGCGGGCTCAGGCGGCCACGCAGAACCGCGAGGTGGCGCAGGCCTGCGTCGACCGGCTCGACGCGTTCGGCCAGCAGATGGACGAGCAGGGCTACTGGCTCACCGGCTGGCGTGGCGGCTGGGCCGGTTACGGCGTCCGCCCCGGCCCCGCTACCACCGGCATGACGCCGGTCACCGGCGGCGGCACGGCGGACGTGCAGAACCAGGCATCGACAGACGGCGCGCACCCGCGCCAGGGCACCTACGCCGTCAGCGACGGCGACCGCCAGATGCGCGACCCCGGCCCGTGGGGTGACGTCGGCTGGCAGATGGCGCCGCGCTACCAGATCCGCACCCTCTATGGCGCGGCCCATATCCTCGCCCAGCAGGGCGACATGGAAGGCTGCCGGGCGGTGACCGACCAGCTCGAGCAGATTCACCAGCGCTACACCTCGGAGCTGCAGCAGGCAGGCGTCGATCCGGACGAGGTCGGCAGCTGGCGCGCCCAGCAGATCGCCGCGGCCGTGCCGGTGGAGCAGCTGGGCTCGGTCCGCCTCGACAGCATCGCCGGCACCGACCTGCGCAACACCCGAGACGAGCAGCTGGGCTCCGTCGAGGACGTGGTGATCGACCCTCAGAGCGGCGACATCGCCTACGCCATCGTGAGCGTCGGCGGGTTCCTGGGCATCGGCGACCGTACGGTGGCGGTGCCCTGGAAGATGCTCAAGGTGACCCCGGGCTACAATACCTTCGTGCTCGACATGAAGGAGGACGTCCTCGACAACGCGCCCGAGATCACGCCGGAGTTCTTCGGCTCGCGCGACTTCTTCGAGGAGGTTCGCGGCGAGCTGGACGATTACTGGAACCAGGTCCGGAACTGACGGGCCTTCGACGGCTGCCGAACGGCAAGGGGCGCCCCTTTGGGGGCGCCCCTTCTTCTTGCGCCGCAGCGCCGCCTTGCGCGCTCGTCAGCTCGCCGGCTTGCGTGCCGCATTCGGGAAGAACGCCTGCTCGCCTTCGAGCCGGTAGGCAGCGATCGCCCGCTGGCCGTCCTCGCCCAGCAGCCAGTCGATGAATGCCTGCCCCTCGTCCTTCCTGACGTGCGGGAACCGCTCCGGGCTCACCAGGATCACCCCGTACTGGTTGAAGAGCTGTGCATCGCCTTCCACCAGGATCTCGAGCTCGCCGCGGTTCTTGAAGGAGAGCCAGGTGCCGCGGTCGGTGAGCGCATAGGCATTCATGCCCGAGGCGGTGTTGAGGGTCGCCCCCATGCCCGAGCCGGTCTCGCGGTACCAGCCGCCGGTCTTCTCCAGCTCGACCCCCGCCGCCTTCCACAAGGCCTGCTCGCGCTTGTGGGTGCCGCTGTCGTCGCCGCGCGAGGCGAACGGCTCGCCGGCGCCAGCGATTTGCGCCATGGCGGCCGCCGCGTCGGTCATGCCGGCAATGCCGGCGGGATCGTCACCGGGTCCCACCAGCACATAGTCGTTGTACATCACCGCGTGACGCTCGACCCCGAAACCCTCGGCGACGAACGCCTCCTCCGACGGCTTGTGGTGAACCAGCAGCACGTCGGCGTCGCCGTTCTGGGCGAGCTTGATCGCCTGGCCGGTGCCGACCGCCACCACCCGCACCTCGATCCCGGTCTTCTGCTCGAAGGCCGGCAGCAGCGCCTTGAACAGACCCGAGTTCTCGGTCGAGGTGGTCGACGCCACGGTGATGAACTTCCCGGCGGCGGCCGCCGGCAGCGCCAGCGACGCCGCGAGAAGCGCGCCCAGAAGAACACGGCGTGCGATCATCGTTGTCTCCAATGCAGAACGGGCACGAACGGTCATTCCATCAGCCGGCCGTCGAGAAAGGCTCTCGCCTGCTCGCTGCGCGGCCGCTCGAAGAAGGCGGCAGCCGGCTGGTGCTCGACCAGCCGGCCCTTGTGCAGGAACACGATCTCGTCGCCCAGCCGGCGGGCCTGGCCGAGATCGTGGGTGGTCAGGACGATCTTGACGCCGGCCTCGTGCATCGCCTGGACGATGCCCTCGATGGTACGGGTCGCCGACGGGTCGAGACTGGCGGTGGCCTCGTCGAGGAACAGCACGTCAGGGCGGATCGCCCAGGCGCGCGCCAGCGCCACGCGCTGCTGCTCGCCGCCCGACAGCAGGCGTGCCGGACGGCCCGCCAGATGGCCGAGCCCGACCCGTTCCAGCGCTTCCATGGCGCGATCACGGCGACCCCGCAGCGTCACCCCGGCATGGGCCAGCGCGAAGGTCACGTTGGCGAGGGTCGAGCGGCGCAGGAGCACCGGCCGCTGGAACACGAAGGCCTGGCGGCGCCGCACCGCCTCCCCGTCGTCCAGCGCCCAGCGCACCCGGCCGCGGGTCGGCCGTAGCAGGCCGTGGCAGAGCCGCAGCAAGAGGCTCTTGCCGGCGCCGTTCGGCCCCATCACCACGGTCCGCATCCCCTGCCCCAGGGTCAGCGAGACACCGTCGAGGAGCCGGGCGCCGCCTGCCTCGAAGGTGAGGCTCTCGACCCGCAGCGGCAGCAGCGGCTCGCCGGGTGCGGTGGCGGCGATGAGGCGGGCGAGGAACATCAGCCCTGCACCCGCCGCAGCAGGCCCTGCGCGCCGAACGCCGTGGCGTTGATGGCGACGGCCAGCGCCACCAGCACCATGCCCAGCCCCAGGGCCAGCGGCAGGTCGCCCTTGCTGGTCTCGAGCGCGATCGCGGTGGTCATCACCCGGGTGACCCCGGCAATGTTGCCGCCGACGATGATGACCGCCCCCACCTCGGCCACGGCCCGGCCGAGCCCGGCCAGCAGCGCGGTGAGCAGGCTGAAGCGGGCATCCCACAGCAGCGCCGGCACGGCCGCCAGCGGGCGCACGCCGAGCGAGGCGAGTTGCTCGCGATATTCCTCCTGAAGATCGGCCACGGTCTGCCGCGTGAGGGCGGCGATGATCGGGGCCACGAGGATCGCCTGGGCGACGATCATGGCGGCGGGCGTGAAGAGCAGGCCCCACGAGCCGAGCGGCCCGGCCCGCGAGAGGGCCAGATAGACCAGAAGCCCGACCACCACCGGCGGCAGGCCCATCAGCGCGTTGAGCAGCACCACCAGAAGGCCGCGCCCGGGAAATCGCAGCACGGCGAGCAGCGCTCCGGCCGGCATCGCCACCAGGGCGGCGATCAGCACGGCGCTCAGGCTCACCTGCAGCGACAGGCCCACGATCCCCGCGAGCTCGGCATCGCCCGAGAGGATGAGGTCCAGCGCCGCTGCCGCCGCCCGCCCGAGTTCCGTCATGCCTGTCCGCTCGACCGTTCCTGCCGCCATCGAGCCTGCGACGGGCGATCGCGTCAGGCAATGAAACCGCTGTCGGTGCGAAACCTGCAGCGATCTGCAAGAGCATGCAGGTGGTGGACCCGGGTCTGGCGGGTGCAATCTCGCGGGTAGGCCAGATGTCATGGGGGTCGAGGATGAGCAGGTTTCACGACCGGCCTGCGCCGGGCGAGAGCGCTTTCTACCGGACCAGACGCGACGAGCTTTTGGAGGCCGAGAGGGCGCTGCGCCGTCAGATCGAGACGGTGGCGGCGCTACGGCGGGCGCTGCCGCCGGGCGGCCCGGTGGAGGAGGACTTCCTCTTCGAGGATGCCGGAAGGCCCGGCAGGCCAGCCCCCGCGGCGAAAGACGTGCCGCTCTCGGCGCTCTTCCCGCCCGGCAGGGACAGCCTCGTCGTCTATGGCTGGATGTTCGCGCCGGGCGGCCCGCCTTGCCCATCCTGCACCTCAATTCTCGACGGTCTGGACGGGGCAGCACCACACATCGAGCAGCGCACGGCGCTCGTGGCGGTGGGCAAGGCTCCCGCCGCAGAGCTGCGTCGCTTCGCGCAGGCGCGAGGCTGGCGCCATCTCCGGCTGCTCTCCAGCGGCGGCAGCGGCTTCAACCGCGCCTACGGCTCCGAGACCGCCTCGGGCGCGCAGATACCCATGCTGATGGTTTTCCGCCGGACACCCGAGGGCATCCGCCACCACTGGAGCTCCGAGCTGCTCCACATCCCGGCGGAGCCCGACCAGGAGCCGCGCCACGTCGACCTCGTCTGGCCGCTGTGGAACGTGCTCGACCTCGTGCCCGAGGGCCGCGGCGATCTCTCTCCCCGGCTCTCCTGAATGAGCGGAAGGCGTGATGCGGCTGGAAGGCTCGTTCTGCTGCGGCGCCGTGCGGTTCTCGATGGAGGCCTACGCGCCGGTGCCCTATCAGCGCTGCTACTGCTCGGTCTGCCGCAAGACGGCGGGCGGCCATGCGGTCAGTCTCGGCGCCTGGGCAGGCACGCTCGACGTGCAGGGCGAGGAGAGCATCCGACGATTCCATGCCGTCATCGGCGGCCAGCAGAGCCCCGCCGAGCAGTCGTTCTGCGGCCGCTGCGGCTCGCCTCTGTGGCTTCGGGACTCCCGCTGGCCGGACCTGCGGCACCCCTTCGCGAGCGCCATCGACGCCCCTCTCCCCACACCGCCCGAGTCAGGTCCACATGATGCTGGACTTCCGGTGCGACTGGGTGCGCCTCGGCGCCTGCGGGAGCGAGGCATGCTCGACGAGCCGGCCGACCCGCCGCCCCGTTAACCCGCGGTTAGCCGTACCTGGTACCCTGCAGAACGAGGACGGGCCGCCGCCTCCTCGGCCGGCGTCTGTGGCCGGTTCACCGTTGCGAGCCACTCCTCCGGCAGTGCCACTGGCAGCGGTGCCAGCAAGCTCCCGCGATGCTCCAGCCGCTCCCGCAGGCTCGACCATGCCCAGCTGGCAGCGCTCGGCACGAGCCCGGCCCGCACCGGGTTGCGCTCGACATAGCGCAGCACCGTCAGCAGATGCGCATCGTTCGCCACCGGCACGGAATGGTAGCGGCCCTGGTAGAGGGTGCCTTGGCCCTGTCGTGCATGCAGCGCCTGCCAGCGATGGCTGTGGGCAAGGGTGAGCCAGCGCATGAAGCGCGGCAAGGCGTCCGCTGTCTCCTGCATGAGGAGCAGATGCCAGTGGTTGGGCATCAGGCACCAGCCCAGCAGCCCGACCGGATGAAGCGCCAGCGCATCGCGCAGCGTGCCCACGAACAGCCGGCAGTCCGGCACGGACGCGAATAGCGCCTGGCGCAGCGCGCCGCGGTTGATCACATGGTAGACGCCACCTGCCGCGAGCCGCCGCCCTGCCCGTGCCATCGTCAGTCTCCACGCCGCAGTTCCCCGGCTGCAGTGTTCCCCACGGCGGTTAACTTTCCGTTAAGGGGACCTGGTACCGTTGCGCCGGCGGTGACGGGCAGGGGCGCCGGGCCTCCGCGCGGAGGCGACGCGCCTGCCACGGGGAGCGCGGGCTGCCGGCCGGCCGGGGGTGCGCCGCCTCGTTAACCCCGCGTTGGTGGTACCTGGTACCGTTGCGCCGCGGCACTAGCGGAAGGCGGGCTCGTCGAAGCTGCGCAGCTTGCGCGAGTGGAGGCGGTCGGGGCCCTGGTCGCGGAGGATGCGGATGGCCTCGAGGCCGATCAGGAGGTGCTGGCTGATGCGCTCGCGGTAGAACTGGTTGGCGGCGCCGCGCAGCTTGAGCTCGCCGTGCAGCGGCTTGTCGGAGACGCAAAGGAGCGTGCCGTAGGGCACCCGGAAGCGGAATCCGTTGGCGGCGATGGTGGCACTTTCCATGTCGACGGCAATCGCCCGGCTCTGGTTGAGGCGCTCGAACAGCTCGTCGTAACGCAGCTCCCAGTTGCGGTTGGCGGTGGTCGCCACCGTGCCCGTGCGCATCCGGGTCTTCACGTCGAAGCCCTTGAGGCCGGTGACGTTGACCACCGCCTCCTGCAGCGCCACCTGGACCTCGGCGATCGGCGCCACCGGCACGGAGGGCGGCAGCTCCTGGTCGAGCACATGGTCCTCGCGGACATAGCCGTGCGCCAGGACATAGTCGCCGAGCCGCTGGCTGCGCCGCAGGCCGGCGCAGTGCCCGAGCATCAGCCAGCAATGCGGCCGCAGGACCGCCACATGATCCGTGATGGTCCGCGCATTGCTGGGGCCCACCCCGATATTGATCATCGTGACACCGCGCCCGTCGGGGCGCGTCAGGTGATAGGCCGGCATCTGCGGCAGGTGGCGCACCGGACGCCCGGTATCACCCTCGCTGCGCAGCCGGCTGTTGACCATCACCGCGTTGCCGGGCTGGACGAAACGGTCATACTCGCTGCCCTCGGCGATCTCGCCGCGGGCAAGGTCGATGAAATGCTCGACATAGCGCTGATAGTTGGTGAGCAGCACGAAGCGCTGGAAGAACTCGGGCTGGGTTCCGGTATAGTGGTGCAGGCGGTGGAGGCTGTAGTCGACCCGCTCGGCGGTGAAGAGGGCCAGCGGCCCGCATTCCTTGTGGCCGCCCCGCCAGGTGCCGTTGGCGATGGCGTCATCGGTCATCGAGAGGTCGGGCATGGGGAAGAGATACTGCACCTCGTGCGCCCGCTCGCGGCTGACCTCGGTCATCATGTCCTCGATGGCGAAGGGCAGCGGGATCGGCCGCGTGCTGGTCCCCACCACCACCGGCACCCGGTGATTGGCCATGAGGATGCCGAGCTGGGTGCGGTAATAGTCGGCGAACAGCGAAGGGCGGGTCAGCGTGGTGCCATAAAAGCCGGGATCGTGGAGCACGCCATAGGCGAGCCTGCCGTCGAGATTGAGCTCGTCGGGCTCGAGCCGCACACCCACATAGGGGTAGCAGGCGTCGATCGGGCCGTCGGGCCGCTGGCCGCGCGCAAAGCGCTGGAACGCCTCTACCAGCCGGCCGATGGCGGCGTCGTAGAGCTCGGTGATGCGCTGCACCGCGGCGTCCGGGTCGTGATAGAGCCGGGGCTCGCGGACACCGAGGGTCTCGAACGCATCGACAAGCGGATTATGCACGAGCTCTTCCATCGACAGACGCGGCACGATACCGCCTACCTAGCACGAAATCCGGCGGCCTCGCAGCCCGCCAGCCGGCCGCGCCGCACCGAGCGCCCCCTTGCCTTCGCGGGCCGGGCACCCCATCACCTGTGGCATCTCCTGCACCCCGCCGGCGTCTCCCGCAACGAGGTATCCCGAACGTCCATGGCCGCACCTGTCCTCGCCCTCAAGAACGCGTCGCTGCATCTGGGCCGCCAGCAGCTCTTCGATTCCATCGACGTGGCGGTCGGGCGCGGCGACCGGATCTGCCTGGTGGGCCGCAACGGCAGCGGCAAGTCGACCCTGCTCAAGGTCCTGGCGGGACTGCTCGAGCTCGATTCCGGCGAGCGCTTCGTGCAGCCCCGCACCACCGTCGCCTACCTGCCGCAGGAGCCCGGCCTGCCGCAGCAGGGCAGCATGCTCGAGCATGTGCTGGGCGGGCTGCCGCCGGCGGAGCGCGGCGAGGAGAGCCACTACCGGGCGGAGACGGTGCTGGCCGAGCTCGGGCTCGAGGCCGGCCGCGGCCTGGTGGGGCTTTCGGGCGGCGAGGCGCGCCGCGTCTCGATCGCCCGGGCGCTGGTCGGCGAGCCCGAGATCCTGCTGCTCGACGAGCCCACCAACCATCTCGACATGCCGACCATCGAATGGCTGGAGGAGCGGCTCGCGGCCTTCTCGGGCGGGCTCGTGGTGATCAGCCACGACCGCGCCTTTCTCGCCCGCCTGTCGCGCGCCACCTGGTGGCTCGACCGCGGCCGGCTGCACGCCATCGAGCGCAGCTTTGCCGCCTTCGAGGAATGGAGCGGCCAGATCCTCGCCGAGGAGGAGGCCTCGCTCAACCGGCTGGACAAGAAGCTCGAGGCCGAGACGCACTGGCTGCATCGCGGCGTGACCGCCCGGCGCAAGCGCAACATGGGCCGGCTGCGCAATCTCCACGAGCTGCGCGCCCAGCGCCGCCAGCATGTCGGCCAGACCGGCAGCATCCGCCTGCAGGCCGCCACCGAGACGGTGAGCGGCAAGCTGGTGATCGAGGCCCTGGGGCTCGCCAAGAGCTATGACGGGCGCACCGTCGTGCAGCCCTTCTCGACGCGCATCCTGCGAGGCGACCGGGTCGGCATCATCGGGCCCAACGGGGCTGGCAAAACGACGCTTTTGAACATGCTCACCGGCGAGCTCGCTCCCGACGAGGGCGTGCTGCGGCTGGGCACCAATCTCGAGATCGCCCGATTCGACCAGCACCGCGCCCAGCTCGACCCGGAGAAGAACCTCTGGGAGACGCTGTGCCCCGACGGCGGCGACCGGGTGCTGGTACAGGGCCAGTCGCGGCATGTGGTCGGCTATCTCCGGGACTTCCTCTTTCGCGAGGAGCAGGTCAGGACGCCGGTCAAGGCGCTCTCGGGC
Source organism: Geminicoccaceae bacterium 1502E (assembly GCA_033875255.1). Classification (GTDB taxonomy): domain Bacteria; phylum Pseudomonadota; class Alphaproteobacteria; order Geminicoccales; family Geminicoccaceae; genus Marinimicrococcus. The sequence goes on from JAWZSN010000006.1 coordinate 51,721, forward strand.
GGCGAGCGCAACCGTCTCCTTCTGGCGCGCATCCTGGCCCAGCCCGCCAACCTGCTGATCCTCGACGAGCCCACCAACGATCTCGACATGGACACGCTCGACCTGCTCGAGGAGACGCTCGCCGACTATGCCGGCACGCTTTTGCTGGTGAGCCACGACCGCGATTTCATCGACCGCCTGGTGACCAGCACCATCGCCTTCGAGGGCTGCGGGCAGTGGCGCGAATATGCCGGCGGCTACAGCGACTATCTGGCCCAGCGGCCGGCTCCGCCGGCGCCGGCGCAGGTGAAGGAGGCCGCGCCCGCGGCGCCCCGCCACAAGCCCGCCCCGCGGCCGCGCGGCTTCGACGGCAAGCTGCAGCGCGAGCTCGACCGGCTGCCGGGCAAGATGGAGGCAGTGCAGGAGAAGATCGCCACCGCCGAGGAGCGGCTCGCCGACAGCGCCTTCTACATGCGCGATCCCACCGGCTTCGCCGAGGTCACGGCCCAGCTCGAGCGGCTGCGTGCCGATCTCGCGGGGCTCGAGGAGCGCTGGCTCGAGCTCGAGACGATGCGCGAGGAGGCGCAGGCGGGGTGAGCGAGCCCGGCCCGGCACCTCGCCTCCCCGAGACGCTGGGCCTCGATGCCTTCGCGCCGGCGCAGATCGCCGAACGGGTCGAGAAGGCCGGGGTCGCCAAGGTGCGTCTGGCCGCGCTGCAGACCTTCACCCTGGCATGCCTCGCCGGCGCCTTCATCGCCTTCGGCGCCATGTTCTTCACGGTGGTGACCACCGCCCACGGTCTGGGGTTCGGCCCGGCCCGCCTCTTGGGCGGCGTCGCCTTCTCGCTGGGGCTGGTCCTGGTGATCGTGGCCGGCGCCGAGCTGTTCACCGGCAACGCGCTCATCGTCATGGCCTGGGTCGACCGGCGGGTGCGGCTGGCCGAGCTGCTCCGCAACTGGGGCATCGTCTATCTGGGCAATCTCGCGGGCTCGCTGGGCGCGGCCCTGCTGTTCGTGCTGGCCGATGGGCCCGGCCTGGGCGGCGGCGCCGTCGGCGCCAGCGCCGCCGCGATCGCCGAGGCCAAGGTGGCGCTGCCATGGAGCACCGGGTTCTTTCGCGGCATCCTGTGCAACGCGCTGGTCTGTCTCGCCGTCTGGCTCTCCTTCGCGGCGCGGGAGGTCAGCGGCAAGATCCTCGCCATCGTCTTTCCCATCGCCGCCTTCGTGGCGCTGGGCTTCGAGCATTCCATCGCCAACATGTATTTCATCGGCCTCGGGTTGATCGCCGGCATGCCCGGCATCACCCTTGGAGGCATGGCCAGCAACCTTGTCCCGGTCACCGCCGGCAACATCGTCGGCGGCGGCGTTTTCGTGGCCCTGGTCTACTGGCTCTGCTATCGCCGCGTGGGCTGAGACCGCCGCTTTTTCGACAGCTCTGCTGCACTGCAGCAGGAGCCTCGCCCCGGAAATTGCGCTATAGGAGCGCCAGCAGCCGGCCACATGCCGGTTTCCGCTGGCAAAGAGAGGAAGCATGACCGCCATGGCCAAGTCCCACGCCACCGGTCCGGCCTCGGCCAAGCTCGCCGAGTTCGACTGGCTCGATCCGTTCCGCTTCTCCGAGCAGCTGAACGAGGAGGAGCGCCTGATCCAGCAGGCGGCTCACGACTACTGCCAGAGCAAGCTGATGACGCGGGTGCTCGAGGCGAACCGCCACGAGATCTTCCACCGCGAGATCATGAGCGAGCTGGGCGAGCTGGGCCTCCTGGGCTCGACCATCCCCGAGGAATATGGCGGCGCCGACGCCAGCTATGTGAGCTATGGCCTCGTGGCCCGCGAGGTCGAGCGCGTCGACAGCGGCTACCGTTCGGCCATGAGCGTCCAGTCGTCGCTGGTGATGCACCCGATCTACGCCTATGGGGACGAGAACCAGCGCAAGAAGTACCTGCCCAAGCTCGCCACCGGCGAGTGGGTCGGCTGCTTCGGCCTCACCGAGCCCGACTTCGGCTCGGATCCCGGCGGCATGCGCACGCGGGCCAGGAAGACCGACGGCGGCTACCTGCTCTCGGGCTCGAAGAACTGGATCACCAACAGCCCGATCGCCGACGTGTTCGTCGTCTGGGGCAAGGACGACGAGGGCAAGATCCGCGGCTTCATTCTCGAGAAGGGGATGAAGGGCCTGGAGGCCCCCAAGATCGAGGGCAAATTCTCGCTGCGCGCCTCGATCACCGGCATGATCATGATGGACGAGGTGTTCGTGCCGGAGGAGAACCTCCTGCCGAACGTCAAGGGCCTGGCCGGTCCGTTCGGCTGCCTCAACCGGGCGCGCTACGGCATCGCCTGGGGTGCGATGGGTGCGGCCGAGTTCTGCTGGCACGCCGCCCGCAACTACACCCTCGACCGCAAGCAGTTCGGCCGGCCGCTGGCCGCCAACCAGCTCATCCAGAAGAAGCTCGCCGACATGCAGACGGAGATCGCGCTGGGCCTCCAGGCCTGCCTGCAGGTCGGCCGGCTGATGGACGAGGGCAAGGCGGCGCCCGAGATGATCTCGCTCATCAAGCGCAACAGCTGCGGCAAGGCCCTCGACATCGCCCGCATGTCGCGCGACATGCACGGCGGCAACGGCATCGCCGACGAGTACCACGTGATCCGTCACGTCATGAACCTCGAGGCGGTGAACACCTACGAGGGCACCCACGACGTCCACGCGCTGATCCTCGGCCGGGCGCAGACCGGCCTCCAGGCCTTCACGGGCTGAGCGTGGACGGACCTGCCCAGGAGAGCTGCCGGGTCGAGCGGACCTATACGTTCGACCCGCGCGGCGTCGGCGCCGCTTGGCATCGCGAGCTCGACGGGCTCGCGATCCTCGAGCGGATTCTCGACGGTCGGCTGCCCATGTCGCCCATCGCCGGCACGCTCGACTTCAGGCTCGTCGAGGCCGAGAAGGGCCGCGTCGTGTTCGAGGCGAGGCCGGCAGTGTTCGGCTACAATCTCGCGGGCACGATGCATGGCGGCTACGCCGCCACCCTGCTCGACAGCGCCATGGGCTGTGCGGTGTGCAGCATGGTCCCCAAGGGCCGCGCCTATACCACCACCGACCTGTCGATCCGCTACATCCGGCCGATGACCGAGGCCTCGGGCCTGCTGCGGGCAGAGGGTCGGATCATCAATGCGGGCCGGCGCGTCGCCACCGCCGAGGGGCGTCTCTACCGGGTCGAGGACGGCAAGCTCTGTGCCCACGGCACGACGAGCTGCCTGGTCTTCGAGGCCTGAGCGAAAGGAGCGGCCGCGTCACGCCGAAGGCGCGGCCGCTCACCCTTCTTCACGACGCCGGGACGGCCCCTGTGGCGGCACCGCCGCCCGCCTTACCTCACCCCTGACGCAACGCAGAGAAGGTGAGGCTGTCCTATGCGCAAGCTCTTCCTCGCGGCCGCCATCCTGCCGGCCCTGCTCGCCTCTCCTGCCATGGCCGGAGAGATCAACGCGAGCTGGCTCCAGGGCATCGCCATCAAGGGTCAGGACCCGGTGGCCTACTTCACGGAGGGCCGCCCGGTGGAGGGCTCGGCCGCCCACGAGCTGGAGTGGAAAGGCGCCCGGTGGCGCTTCGCGAGCGCCGACAACCGCGCCGCCTTCGAGGCCGACCCGGACCGTTTTGCGCCGCAATATGGCGGGTGGTGCGCCTATGCCGTGTCGCAGAACATCACCGCCGACATCGACCCCACCGCCTGGCGGATCGTCGACGGCAGGCTCTATCTGAACCTCTCGCCGGAGGTGCAGCGGATCTGGGAGCAGGACATCCCCGGCTACATCGCCAGCGCCGACGCCAACTGGCCGGCAATCAGGGCGACGCTCGCCGAGTGAGTTCCGCGCCCCCATAGCCCAGGACCGGCCGTTCCTTCAGACAGGAGTCGATGACCCTCGCCTCCTCCGGCGAGAAATAGTCGGTCCAGCCGCCGACCTTGCCGCGGCGGGTCTTGAAGGACTGCGGGTCCTTGCTGTCGCCCGGCTTGCCGCGCCGCCCGAGGAAGCCCAGCTTCCCCTCGCCCTCCAGCTTGCGCATGTTCTCGAGGCTGGAGAAGCGCACCGCGTCCTCGATCTCCTCGGGTGTCGCGGGGGTGCCCAGGAACTCGAGCAGCCGGCCCAGCTCGCGGCCGGTGTCGGCGCGCAGATCCTCGTAGCGCACGAGCAGCGTGGAGCTGCAGCGCTCCATCTCGCGCTCCCAGATCTGCATGAAGTCGATGATCGCCGGCATGCCGATCTTCGGGTTCATCACGAAGCTGAAGGGCGAGACCTCGCTGCCGTGCGGCGGGTAGTCGTTGATCCGCTTCTTCCAGGGCCGCATCCGGTGCTGCCACTGGAAGTACTGCGAGACGGCGACGTCGCGCGGATCGCGCACCAGCAGCACCACCTTGCGATCGTAGAAGGGCCGGCGGTTGTCCCAGCTGTCGGTGACGTCGCGGATGTAGTTGTTGTGGGAGAACAGGATCCGCGGCACGCCGGGCTGCACCCGGTTGAGGTTGTCGAACTCCAGCATGAGCTTGTCGGGCAGGCCGAAGCGCTTCTGGTAGAAGCGCGAGAGCATCACCCGAAGCCAGGTGCGGCCGCTCTTGCCGTAGGACACCACCACCGCGTCGGCCAGCTTGAGGCGGCGCAGCTCCTCGCGGCCGCGCAGGTGCCGGTCGAGGCGCACCCGCCGCTCCTCGGGCAGGAAGAACAGGCCGTGCACGAGAGCCTCTCGTGCCGCGTCGCGCCAGAGATCGCGGAATGCCACCATGGGATCGCCAGTGCCGGGAGTTGCCGCAGGGCTTTCCTGCTAGCTGCCGTGCCGCCGGGGGTCAATCGCCGCGCCGCCGCCCGCGTCAGAAGGGCCGGCGGAGCATGCGCCCCAGCTCGCCCATGATGCCGCGCCGGAAGGCCAGCACGCAGAGCACGAAGATGACGCCCTGCACCACCGTCACCCAGGCGCCGAGCTGGGCCAGGTAGTTTTGCAGCGAGATGATGACGACGGCCCCCGCCACCGGCCCGAAGATCGTGCCGAGCCCGCCCACCAGCGCCATCAGCACCACCTCGCCGGACATCGCCCAGTGCACGTCGGTGAGCGAGGCGAGCTGGAAGACCAGCACCTTGGTGGCGCCGGCGAGACCCGAGAGGGCGGCCGAGAGCACGAAGGCCACGAGCTTGTAGCGGTCGACATCGTAGCCCAGCGAGACGGCGCGCGGCTCGTTTTCGCGGATCGCCTTCAAGACCTGGCCGAAGGGCGAGTGGATCGTGCGGTAGATCAGCAGGAAGCCGGCGAGGAAGATGATCACCACCACGACGTAGAGGGTCATCATGTCGGAAAGGTCGATGATCCCGAAGAGCCTGCCCCGGGGGATCGCCTGGATCCCGTCCTCGCCGCCGGTAAACGGCGCCTGAAGGCAGAAGAAGTAGAGCATCTGGGCGAGCGCCAGGGTGATCATCGCGAAATAGATGCCCTGGCGGCGGATCGCCAGCGCGCCGACGACGAGCCCCAGCAGCGCCGAGGTGGCAACGCCGGCAAGGATCGCCAGCTCCGGCGTCAGGCCCCAGACCTTGGCGGCATGGCCGGTGATGTAGCCCGCGGCTCCCAGAAAGGCGGCATGACCGAAGGACAGCAGCCCCACATAGCCGATCAGCAGGTTGAAGGCGCAGGCGAAGAGCGCGAAGCAGAGCACCTTCATGATGAAGATCGGGTAGATCGCGAAGGGCGCCGCCACCAGCAGCAGCACCATGACGCCGAACGCCACATACTGGTGGACAGGGGCGCGGCCGGCGGCCGCTGCGGTGCCGATCTGCCCGGTCGCCGAGGCCATGCTCAACCAGCCCTTCCAAAGAGGCCCGCCGGCTTGATCAGCAGGACGATGGCCATGACGATGAAGATCACGGTGCTGGAGGCCTCGGGGTAGAAGACCTTGGTGAGACCCTCGACGATGCCCAGGCCGAAGCCGGTGACGATCGAGCCCAGGATCGAGCCCATGCCACCGATCACCACCACGGCGAAGACCACGATGATCAGGTCCGCGCCCATCTGCGGGCTCACCTGGTAGATGGGGGCGGCCAGCACGCCGGCGAAGGCGGCCAGCGCCACGCCGAAACCGTAGGTGAGCGTCACCATGCGCGGCACGTCGATGCCGAAGGCCTGGACCATCACCGGATTCTCGGTGGCAGCGCGCAGGTAGGAGCCGAGCTTGGTGCGCTCGATCACGAACCAGGTGCCCAGGCACACCACCAGCGAGGCCGCCACGACCCAGGCGCGGTAGTTGGGCAGGAACATGAAGCCCAGATTGTGGCCGCCGGAGAGCAGCGGCGGGATCTGGTAGGGCTGGCCCGAGGAGCCGAAATAGTTGCGGAACAGGCCTTGGATGATCAGTGCCAGGCCGAAGGTCAGCAAGAGCCCGTAGAGATGGTCGAGATTGGCGATGCGCTTGAGGAGCGTGCGCTCGAGCACCATTCCCAGGGCGCCGACGATGATCGGCGAGAGCAGCAGCGCCCACCAGTAGCCCAGCCCCAGATAGGAGAGCAGGAACCAGGCGACGAAGGCGCCGGTCATGTAGAGGGCGCCGTGGGCGAAGTTGATGATGTTGAGGAGGCCGAAGATGACGGCGAGACCCAGGCTCAGCACGGCGTAGAAGGCGCCGTTGATGAGCCCGAGCAGCACCTGGCCGAACAGCACCTGCGGCGGGATGCCCAGAAGTTCCGTCATCCGCGAGCCTCCTCCCCCGCCTCTCCTACTTCACCAGCTCGCAGCCGCCCTTGTCGAGCGGGCGGAAGGCCTGGTCGGCCGGGATGGTCGAGACCACGTTGTAGTAGTCCCACGGGCCCTTCGACTCCTCCGGCGACTTCACCTGCAGGAGATACATCGGGTGGGTGGTGCGGCCATCGACGCGCACCTCGCCCTTGCCGAACAACGGATCCTCGGTGGGCATCGCCTTCATCTGCTCGACGACCTTCACCCCGTCGCTGTCGTCGCCTGTCTCGGCCAGCGCCTTGAGATAATGCAGCACCGCGCCATAGACGCCGGCCTGCACCATGGTCGGCTGCTTGCCGCCATTCTGCTCGGCGAAGCGCTTCGACCAGGCGCGGGTCTCGTCGTTGAGATCCCAGTAGAACGCCTCGGTGAGGGTCAGGCCCTGGGCGGTCTGCAGGCCCAGCCCGTGCACGTCGGTGATGAAGACCAGAAGCCCCGCCAGCGTCTGCCCGGCCTGCACGATGCCGAACTCGGAGGCCTGCTTGATGGCGTTGGTGGTGTCGCTGCCGGCATTGGCGAGGCCGATGACCTTGGCACCCGAGCCCTGCGCCTGGAGCAGGAAGGACGAGAAATCGGCAGTGTTGAGCGGATGGCGCACCTCGCCCAGGACCTGGCCGCCCTTCTCCTTGACGACCGCCGCCGTATCGCCTTCCAGAGCATGGCCGAAGGCGTAGTCGGCGGTCAGGAAGAACCAGCTGTCGCCGCCGTTCTCGACCACGGCGCTGCCGGTGCCGTTGGCCAGCGCCCAGGTGTCGTAGGTCCAGTGCACGGTGTTGGGCGAGCACTTGTCGCCGGTCAGGCTCGAGGTGCCCGCGCCCGAGTTGAGGTGCACCTTGTTCTTGTCACGGGTGATCTGGCTCACCGCCAGCGCCACGGCCGAGTTGGGCACGTCGGCGATCGCGTCGACCTGCTCCACGTCGTACCACTGGCGGGCGATGTTCGAGCCGATGTCGGCCTTGTTCTGGTGGTCGGCGAAGATGATCTCGACCGGCGTGCCGTTGACCGAGCCGCCGAAATCCTCGACCGCCATCCTGGCTGCGAGCACCGAGCCCTGGCCGCTCAGGTCGGCATAGAGGCTCGACTGGTCGTTGAGCACGCCGATCTTGATCTTGCCGTCGCTGAAGGCCGCATGGGCCGAGCCGGCGGCGAGCGCGGCGAGCAGGGCGGCAGTGGTGCCGAGCAATCTCTTCTTCATCATGATTAGCCTCCACAGTCCTTATGTCGTCCGGCCGGCGCGTCAGACGCCCAGATAGTCGTGCAGCGTGTCCTGCCGGTGGCCGATCTCGTCGTTGGGGATCATGTCGACCACCTGGCCGTGCTCCACGATGACGTGGCGGTCGGCCACGGTGGCGGCGAAGCGGAAGTTCTGCTCGACGAGGACGATGGTGAAGCCCTCGTTCTTGAGGCGGCGGATGGTGCGGCCGATCTGCTGCACGATCACCGGCGCCAGCCCCTCGGTCGGCTCGTCGAGCAGCAGGAAGCGGGCACCGGTCCGCAGGATCCGGGCGATCGCCAGCATCTGCTGCTCCCCGCCGGAAAGCTTGGTGCCCTGGCTGGAGAGACGCTCGGCGAGGTTGGGGAAAAGCTCGAAGATGGTCTCGAGCCGCATCCCGCCGCCGCGCACCTCGGGCGGCAGCAGGAGGTTCTCCCGGACATTCAGGCTCGCGAAGATCGCCCGCTCCTCGGGGCACAGCGCGATGCCCATCCGGGCGATCTTGTTGGAGGACAGCGAGACCAGGTTCTGGCCGCCGAAGAGGATCTCGCCCTGGCGCTGGCGGACGATGCCCATGATCGACTTCAAGGTGGTGGTCTTGCCGGCACCGTTGCGGCCGAGCAGGGTCACCACCTCGCCCTCCCGCACGTCGAACGCCATCCCGTGCAGGACATGGCTCTCGCCGTACCAGGCGTGCAGGTCGCGGACCTCCAGCGCCGGCTGCGCGGACGGAATCGGGCTCGCGGCTGCCGCCATCAGTCCTCCGTGCCCATATAGGCCGAGCGCACCGCCGGATCGGCGGAGACCCGCGCATAATCCCCCTCGGCCAGCACCTCGCCGCGCGCCAGCACGGTGATGGTGTCGCTGAGGTCGGCCACCACGCCCAGATTGTGCTCGACCATGAGGACGGTGCGCCCCTTGGCCACGGCGCGGATGAGATCGGCGATGCGAGCCACGTCCTCGTTGCCCATGCCGGCCATCGGCTCGTCGAGCAGCATGAGCTCGGGACCCAGAGCGATGGTGGTGGCGATCTCGAGCGCCCGCTTGCGGCCATAGGGCAGCTCGACGGCCTGGGCGTCGGCATATTCCTCGAGACCGACCGCCTCGAGCAGCTCGCGGGCGCGGCCGTTATAGCGGTCGAGGGTGCGCTCGGAGCGCCAGAAGTCGAAGGACTGGCCGCGCTGGCGCTGCAGGGCGATCCGCACGTTCTCCAGCGCCGTCAGGTGCCCGAAGACGGCGGAGATCTGGAACGAGCGGACGAGGCCCATGCGGGCAATGTCGGAGGGCCGGGCGGCGGTGATGTCACGGCCCTTGAAGACGATCCTACCCGCCGAGGGCGTCAGGAACTTGGTGAGCAGGTTGAAACACGTCGTCTTGCCGGCGCCGTTGGGGCCGATCAAAGCGTGGATGGTGTTGGGCTCGACCCGCAGTGCCACGTTGCGCACCGCCACGAAGCCGCGGAATTCCTTGGTGAGACCTTCCGTCTCGAGAATGGCCTCCGCGGTCATCTCAGCTCCGGCCCGAAGCCGGAGCACGAGATCCGTCGCGCGCTTTTCTGCCCAAGGCGCCTGCCCCTCCTGTCTTGCCCGGCGACTTCTGGAGGTCGCCGGCAGTAGAGATCTAGCGCAGCCTCGGAGCCTTGCAAAGACGGGATGGCGCCATGCGTTGCCGCACGTCTCGCAGACGCCATCCCGTCGAGAGCGGGACTCAGCCGCGGACCTGGGCCAGCCAGTCCTCGAGATTGTAGTAGTTGGTGACCCGGGCGATGCGGCCTTCGCGAATGTCGAAGAAGGCGCCGCCGGGCAGCGTGTAGGTCTGGCCCGAGGCCGGCGGCAGGCCCTCGTCGGTGGCGAGGTAGGTGCCGTGGACGGTGAACTCGGCTGCGGCCCGTGCCCCGTCGGCCGAGGCCATCACCACGATGTCGGCGAGCCGCTCACGATAGGCGCGGTTCATCCGCCCCATGAAGGCGCGGAACGCGTCCTTGCCGGTCTCGCGGCCGCCCTGGTTGACGTCGTGGGCGACGTCCTCGGTCAGGCAGGCGAGCATGGCCTCCATGTCGCCGCGGTTGAAGGCATCGTAATAGGCGGTGATCAGCTCTACCGGGGTCATCATCATCCTTTCGGGTTGCAGCGTCATCGCCGCTGGGCGGCCGCCAGCGGCGGACGCCTCAGCGCCACGAGAAAGAGGCCCGCGCCAGCAAGGCCGAAGACGGCCGAGCCGAGCAGGAGGCTGGACATGCCGAGACCGGCATCCAGGACGAGGCCGAAGCTCGCCGGCGAGAGGGCGCTGCCGAACACCATCAAGGCGCCAGCCATGGCGCGGATCGCCCCCAGATGCCGGGTGCCGTAAAGCTCGGGCCAGAGCGCGTTGACGGTCGTCGACTGGGCGCTGTTGCCGCCTCCCATGAGCGCCATGGAGACGAACGCCAGGAGCGGGCTGGAGGCGAAAGCCAGCAGCACGAGGGCCGCCACCTGGAACAGCGGCAGGAGCGGGAGCATGCGTGTCGCCCCGAGCCGGTCGACCATCGCCCCTGCCACCAGCGAGCCGCCGACCGCCGCCAGCGCGTAGAAGGAGAACGAGCTTGCGAAAGTGGCGAGCGACCAGCCCTTCTCGCTCACCAGCACCACCTGGTGAAAGAACACGCCGGTGATGATGATCGCAGGCGCCAGCAGGCCGGGCAGCATCAGCCAGAAGCGCCCGTCGCGCAGCACCTGGGCACGCGACCAGCCGGCGTCGGCGGCCGCGCCGGTCCCGCCTTGAGCGGCCTGCGGCGCCGCGAAGGAGCGCCCGAGCCAGAGCGCCAGCGGCGCCGCCGCCAGCAGCAGGACCAGCGCGAACAGCGCCCAGCCGGTGCGCCAGCCCAGCTCCAGGACCGCCACGCCCAAGGGCGGGAAGAGCATCTCGCCGGCGGCGACGCCCAGCGTCGCGGCACCGACCGCCCGCCCCCGCTCGACGCTGAAGCGCCGGGCCAGGGTGGTCAGCGCGATGTGGACCATCATGCCCTGGCCGGACAGCCGCAGGAGATAGAGGGCGAGGCCCAGCAGCACGACATGGTGCGAGAGTGCGAGCAGCAGCGTGCCCGCCGCGAGGCCGGCGATCGCCAGGAGAGCGCAGCGGCCTCCCGACCATCGGTCAACGACGCGGCCGAGTTGCACGAGGGTCAGGGCGCTGGCCAGCGTCGCCGCCGAGTAGACGCTACCGAACCCGCCGCTGGTGAGCCCGAAGGCGGCGCGCAGCTCGGCGCCGAAGACGGCGATGAAGTAGGTCTGCCCGAAGCTCGCCACGAAGGTCAGGAACAGGCCGAAGCCGATCTCGCGCGGATGCTTGAGGAGGAGATTGAGGTAGGCGTGCAAGAAGACGTCCCGCGCTGTCGCGCCGCAGCTTCCCAAGGTGCCGCACGATAGCGGCACCGGCGGGCCGCGACCAGTCGTGCCGGCGCAGGCCCGTCCGGTGGCCGGAGCCTGGTCAGCCCGCCGCCAGCCGCCGGTCGACCGCCTCGGCAAGACGCCGCAGAGCCGGGGCGATGGCGACGGGGTAGGCCGTCGCCGCCTCCAGCGTGCGCAACGGCGCCGGCAGGGCGGCGAGCTGGCTGCGGGCGTGGACCCGGCTCTCCGCCAGCGCCGGCGGCGCGGCGAGGCGCCGACCCTCCCGCATCACCGGCACCAAAAGCGCCTCGCCGTCGCAAGGATCGTCCTCGAGCGTCACCGTGTCGCCGGCCATGCGGCCCTTCTCGAAGCGCCGCCACACCTGCTTGCGGCCCGGCCAGGTGGCCTTGCCCTCCGAGCGCTTGCGGCGAGCGATCCCGTCATACTCCATGAGCTTGTAGGCGCAGTCGAGCGAGGGCCGGTCGCCGGAGGTGGTGAGGCTGGTGCCGACGCCGAAGCCGTCGATCGGCGCGCCTGCCCGCAGGAGGCGCGCGACCTCGTTCTCGTCGAGACTGCCCGAGGCGAAGATCCTCACCGCCGCGAGCCCGCCCTCGTCGAGGATCCCGCGGACCGCGCGGGCATGCGCTGCCAGATCGCCGCTGTCGAGCCGGACGGCCTGGACCGGGGCGCCTTCGGCCGCGAGACGCGGTGCCAGCCGCACCACTTTCCGGGCGCCCTCCTCGGTATCGTAGGTATCGATCAGCAGGGTCACCTGGCGGGGCCGCGCCCGGGCGAAGCCGAGGAAGGCCTCCTCCTCGCTGCCATGCGCCTGGATGAAGGAATGGGCCATGGTGCCAAAGGCCGGCACGCCGAAACGCGCCTCGGCGAGCACCGTGGCGCTGCCGTCGAAGCCCGCGAGATAGGCCGCGCGCGCCGCCAGCAGCCCGGCCTCGGCCCCGTGCGCCCGGCGGAGCCCGAAATCGACGAGGGTATGCCCTTCGGCGGCCAGAACCATGCGCGCCGCCTTGCTGGCGATCATGGTCTGGAAGTGGAGGATGTTGATGAGCCGGCTCTCGAAAAGCTGGGCCTGCGGCAAAGGCGCTGTCAGCCGCAGGATCGGCTCGTCGGGAAACACCAGCGTCCCCTCGGGCAAAGCCTCGACGCTGCCGGTGAAGCGCAGCGCTGCCAGGGCTTCGAGGCAGGAGGCGCTGAACCGCCCGCCGGCCTCGAGCCAGGCGATCTCGTCCTCGCCGAAGCGCGCCGCCTCGAGAAACGTCACGGCCTGCTCGAGCCCCGCTGCCATGGCGAAATTGCGCTCTGGCGGCAGCTTGCGGACGAAGAACTCGAAGACCGCCTCGCCCTCCATGCCTGCCTCGAAATAGGCCTGGAACATGTTGAGCTCGTAGAGGTCGGTCAGGAGCAGCGAGGAGCCGGGCTCGCCGCCCTGTGCCCTTTGGTATGTCATCCTGCCTCGCCGATGCGATCGGTTGGCCAAGCTGCTAGCTTAGGGGTAATGGCGCTGCAGCGCCAAAGGCCGGGATGGCAGGGGGAGGCAAAGAGCATGACGGTGACGAGGCTCGACCACGTCAATCTGCGGACCGCGGCCCTGGCGGAGATGATCGCCTGGTATGGCGAGGTGCTGGGGCTCGAGCCGGGGCCGCGGCCGCCTTTCCCGTTCGGCGGCGCCTGGCTCTATTGCGGCGGCCAGCCGGTGATCCATCTGGTGGAGGTCGAGCGGAAGGCCACGGCCGAGGACCCGGCCCTCGAGCATTTCGCTCTGGCCGCCTCCGGCCTCGACGCCTTTCTCGCGCGCCTGCGCGCCCGCGGCATCGCCTTTGACTGCCGCGAGGTGCCCGGCTTCGGCATCACCCAGGTCAATCTCTGGGACCCCGACGGCAACCATCTGCATGTGGACTTCGCGAGCGCCCCGGCTGGCGGCGGCGCACCCGGCTAGCTTCCGGGCCACTATCCGGAACCCGTCCGGGCGTTCCGGGTTATGGGCGTAGTCGGGCCGCCGAGCATTGCCGTTCGGGCCGAAGGGATGGGAGAACGACGGATGCTCAGCAACGGAGAAGCGCGCCTGCCGGGGCACCAGCTGGCGCTGGAAGAGACCTACGATTGCTGCCGCGCCGCAGGCCTGTCGCACAACGAGGCGCTGGGGATCGCGCGCTCGGTGATCGAGGAGATCCCGGGGAGCCGCCCCGACCTTCCCGAGCGCCGCCTCGTGGGGCTCGCCGTCGAGCGGGCGCAGGCGATGCTCGCGAAGCGCCGCGGCGCCATCTCCCCGCAGCTGTGCTAGCAGCAAGCGCGGCAGGCGCACACGAGAAAGGGGCCGGCTTGCGCCGGCCCCTCCTCTTTCGACCTTCCGCGGGGAAGGATCAGTTCTTGGTCTTGTCGACCAGCTTGCCCTGGCCGATGAACGGCATCATGCCGCGCAGCTTCTCGCCGACCGCCTCGATGCCGTGCTCGGCGTGGCGGGCGCGGATCGCCTTGAACTCGACCTGGCCGGCCTTGTTCTCGAGCACCCAGTCACGGGCGAAGCGGCCCTCCTGGATGTCCTGCAGGACCTTCTTCATCTCGGCCTTGGTGGCGTCGGTGATGATCCGCGGGCCGGTCTTGTAGTCGCCGTACTCGGCGGTGTTGCTGATCGAGTAGCGCATGTTGGCGAGGCCGCCCTCGTAGATGAGGTCGACGATCAACTTCACCTCGTGCAGGCACTCGAAATAGGCCATCTCGGGGGCGTAGCCGGCCTCGACGAGGGTCTCGTAGCCCGCCTGGATCAGCGCGCACAGGCCGCCGCACAGCACCACCTGCTCGCCGAAGAGATCGGTCTCGACCTCCTCCTTGAAGGTGGTCTCGATGACGCCGGCCCGGCCGCCGCCGATGGCGGAGGCGTAGGAGAGGCCCAGGTCATGGGCGTTGCCCGAGGCGTCCTGGTGGATCGCCAGCAGGCAGGGCACGCCGGCACCGCGGGTGTACTCGGCGCGGACCAGATGGCCGGGGCCCTTGGGTGCGACCATCACCACGTCGAGGTCGGGGCGCGCCTCGATGAGCTTGAAGTGGATGTTGAGGCCGTGGGCGAACATCAAGGTCGCGCCCTGCTTCATGTTCGCGACCAGATCGTCCTTGTAGAGATCGGCCTGCAGCTCGTCGGGGACGAGGATCATCACCACGTCGGCCCACTGCGCCGCCTCGGCGGGGGTCATGCAGCGCATGCCGGCCGCCTCGACCTTCGGGCGGCTGGGCGAGCCCTCGCGCAGCGCCACGACCACGTCCTGAACGCCGCTGTCCTTGAGATTGTTCGAGTGGCCGAAGCCCTGGCTGCCGTAGCCGACCACGGCGACCTTCTTCGACTTGATCAGATTGAGATCGGCGTCGGTATCGTAGTAGACGCGCATCCGCGTGCTCCTGAAACGTTGTGGCGGCGGCGGCCGCCGGTTATCCGGGCGCTCTGGGCTCAGGCGCCGTTGCTGGCAAGAACCGTGCGGCCGCGGCCGATGGCCACGACGCCGGCCCGGCTGACCTCGACCGGCTCGACCAGGCTGATGAAGGCGTCGAGCTCGTCCGACGTGCCCGTCATCTCGAAGACGAAGCTCTCGGGCGAGCTGTCGACCAGCCGGGCATGCATGAAGTCGGCGATGCGCAGGGCGCGGACGAGCTGCTCGCGGTCGCCCAGGACCTTGACGAGCGCCAGCTCGCGCTCGACGTGCGGACCCTCGATGGTGAGGTCCTGGACGCGGTGCACGGGCACCAGCTTGCCGAGCAGCGCCTTGATCTGCTCGATGACGAGCTCGGTGCCGGTGGTGACGATGTTGATGCGCGACTGGCCGCGCACCTTGTCGACCTGGGCTACCGTCAGGCTCTCGATATTGTAGCCGCGGCCGGAGAACAGGCCGATGACCCGGGCCAGCACGCCCGGCTCATTGTCGACGAGCACCACGATGGTGTGGCGCCGCTCTTCTTCTGCCATGTCGGAGTTCCCTGGAGCTTGACCCTGGATGCACGACGGGCGCCGCACAGGCGCCCGTCGCTCCGCGCGAGGCGCGGTGGATCAGACGAGTACCATTCCTTCCTCGGAGATGGCCTCGTGCTGCCCCTCATCCTCGGGGCTCAGCTTGATCTCGTTGTGAGCAGCACCACCCGGGATCATCGGGTAGACGTTCTCCTCGCGGTCGACCACCACGTCGACCAGCACCGGCCCCTCGGTGGCGAGCGCCTTGGCGATCACCTGGTCGAGCTCCTCGACGGTGGTGGCGCGCAGCCCGGTCGCCCCGAACGCCTCGGCCAGCTTCACGAAGTCGGGGAGGCTTTCCATGTAGCTCGAGGCATGGCGCTGACCGTGGAAGAAGTCCTGCCACTGGCGGACCATGCCCATGTAGCTGTTGTTCAGGATGAAGGTCTTGACCGGCAGCCTGTACTGGATGGCGGTCGACATCTCCTGCATGTTCATGACCCACGAGGCGTCGCCCGAGATGCACAGCACCGTGGCTTCGGGATGCGCCATCTGCACGCCCAGCGCCGCCGGGAAGCCGTAGCCCATCGTGCCGAGGCCACCCGAGGTCAGCCAGCGCATCGGCTTTTCGAAGGTGAAATGCTGGGCCGCCCACATCTGGTGCTGGCCGACGTCGGTGGTGACGTAGACATCGCTCTCGCGGGTCGCCTCGTAGAGCCGGCGGATCGCGGTCTGCGGCTTGATGCCGGCGCCGTCCTGGCGGAAGCGCAGCGAGTCCTTCTTGCGCCACTCCTCGATCTGGGCCCACCAGGGCGCGACCTTGTCGCGGCTGACGCTGTTGGAGCGCCGCCGCCAGGCGGCCAGCAGCGCGCCTACCGCCTCGACCGCATCGGCGACGACCGAGACATCGACCGCGATGTTCTTGTTGATCGAGGAGGGATCGATGTCGATGTGGATCTTCTTGCTGCCCGGCGAGAACCCGTCGAGCCTGCCGGTCACGCGGTCGTCGAAGCGGGCGCCG
Source organism: Geminicoccaceae bacterium 1502E (assembly GCA_033875255.1). Classification (GTDB taxonomy): domain Bacteria; phylum Pseudomonadota; class Alphaproteobacteria; order Geminicoccales; family Geminicoccaceae; genus Marinimicrococcus. The sequence goes on from JAWZSN010000006.1 coordinate 68,013, forward strand.
ATGCAGACCATGACGTCGCAATGATACATTGCGAGATTGGCCTCCAGGGTCCCGTGCATGCCGAGCATGCCCAGCGACTGCGGATCGCTGCCGGGATAGGCGCCCAGCCCCATGAGGGTCTGGGTGATCGGGTAGCCCGTCTCGCGCACCAGCTCGGTGAGCAGCGCGCAAGCCTCGTGGCCGGCATTGACCAGCCCGCCACCCACGTAGAAGACCGGCCGCTCGGCGCGGGCGATCATCTCGATCGCCTGCTCGATGCGCTCGGCATCGGGCTCGCGCCGCGGATGGTAGCTGCGGTGCCGGACCTCGTCCTTGCCCTGGTAGAGCGCCTTGCCCATCTGGATGTTCTTGGGCAGGTCGATGACCACCGGGCCAGGACGGCCCGAGCGGGCGACATGAAACGCCTCGTGCATCACTCGGGCAAGGTCCTCGGGACGCTTGACCAGATAATTGTGCTTGGTGCAAGGCCGCGTGATGCCGACCGTGTCCGCCTCCTGGAAGGCGTCGTTGCCGATCATGTGGGTCGGCACCTGGCCCGTCAGGCAGACGATCGGCACGCTGTCCATCAGCGCGTCGGTGAGGCCGGTCACGGTGTTGGTGGCACCGGGACCCGAGGTCACCAGGACGACGCCGACCTTGCCGGTCGAGCGGGCATAGCCCTCGGCGGCATGGACCGCCGCCTGCTCGTGGCGGACCAGGACGTGGCGGATCTTGTCCTGCTGGAAGATGGCGTCGTAGAGCGGCAGCACGGCGCCGCCCGGGTAGCCGAAGATCGTGTCTACCCCCTGCTCGACCAGCGCGCGAAGTACGACCTGCGAGCCGGTCATCGACTGGGTGTCGACGGCGGCGGGCGCGAGCGTCGCGGCGGTCATGGGGTGCACTCCATCAAATTGTCTCGACTACCGGGGCCATCATTGGCCGATCAGCCTGCGTTTCTCCCGGGTGGGCGCAGGGAGCTGGACAGTAGAGAGCGACCATGGGCCGGTCAACAATCGCGGCGCCCTTAAGGAACCTTTCGCCGCAGGGCATCCATGAGCTTCTGGCAGGCCTCAGCCCTGCCCGGCCCCGGCCTCGGCGATCTGCACCAAAAGCGCGGCCGCCAGGGCCGGATCTTCGCCGACCGTCTCGAGGGCGCGAAGCTCGGGAAGCTGGTGGCGGAACCAGGTGCGCTGACGCTTGGCGTACTGGCGGATCTGGGCGTTGATCCGCTCGCGCGCGGTCCTCTCCTCGAGGCGGCCTTCCCGCAGGGCGAGGAGCTCGCGCAGCCCGTGCACCTTGGCGATCGGCTGGCGCGCGGCATCCGGGCAACGCTCGGCCAGGGCCGCCACCTCGTCGAGCACGCCGGCCTGGAGCATCGCCTCGAAGCGCGTCTCGATCCGCCGCGCCACCAAAGCCGCGGGCGGCACGAGAGCGATGCTGGCGAGCACCGGCGGCAGCTCGAGCCGCTCGCGGCGGCCCTGGGCCTGCCAGTAGGCGAGCGAGCGGCCGGTCGCCTCGAGGATCTCGAGGGCGCGCAGGATGCGCTGCCGGTCGCCCGGCTCGAGCCGGGCGGCCATCACCGGGTCGCCGGCGCGCAGCCGCTCGTGGAGCAGTGCTGCCGGCACCCCCTCGCTTTCGGCGCGCAGCCTTTCGCGCAAGGCCGCCGGCACCGGCGGCATGGCCGCGATGCCGCGCAGCAAAGCGTGCAGGTAAAGGCCGGTGCCGCCGGTGAGGATGGCCGCCCGGCCGGTAGCGCGCAGCTCCTCGAGGACGGGCGCCACCAGCTCCAGCCAGCGGCCGGCCGAAGGCTGCTCGCGCGGACCCAGCACGCCATAGAGCCGGTGATGGGCGCGCGCCTCGTCGGCGGCCGAGGGGCGCGCGGTCAGGATCGGCAGGTCGGCGAAGAGCTGCTGGCTGTCGGCGTTGACGATCACCCCGCCGAGACGCTCGGCCAGCGCCAGGGCCAGCGCCGACTTGCCGCTGGCGGTGCTGCCACCTATGACGATCAGCGCCCCGATGACCCCGTCCCCCTGCCTGCGAGCGATGTTTCGATGACGGCCATTGTCTGCCTGATCGCCGATCCTGCCCGAACCCCTCTGGCACAAGCGCTGGTGCGCGAGGCGGCCGGCGCCGTCAAGGGCGAGCAGCGCTGGCTGGCGCCGGAGGAGGCGGTCGAGCTCGCGAGCCCGCTGGCCCCCGAGACGGCCCGCGCGATACTGGCGCCGATTCTCGAGGAGGCGGGCTGCGACTGGGCGGTGCTGCCGCAAGGCCATCGCCGCAAGAAGCTGCTGATCTCCGACATGGACAGCACGATGATCACCGTCGAGTGCATCGACGAGCTGGCCGACTATGCCGGGATCAAGGCGCAGATCGCCGAGGTCACGCGCCGCGCCATGAACGGCGAGATCGAGTTCGCAACGGCCCTTCGCGAGCGGGTGGCCCTGCTCGAGGGTCTGCCGGCGAGCGTCATCGAGGAGGTCTGCCGCGAGCGGTTGCGGGCGATGCCCGGCGCGCGCACGCTGGTTGCCACGATGCGCGCGCACGGCGCCTACACGGCGCTGGTCTCCGGTGGCTTCACCAGCTTCACCGCCCATGTGCGGGCCCTGCTCGGCTTCGACATGGACGAGGCCAACGGCCTCGAGATCGCCGGCGGCAAGCTCACCGGCCGGTTGCACGGCCCGCTGCGCGATGCTTCCAGCAAGCTCGCCGCGCTCAACCGGCTGATCGGCGAGCGCGGGCTCGCCCGCGAGGAGACGCTGGCGGTCGGCGACGGCGCCAACGACCTGCCGATGATCCAGGCTGCCGGCCTCGGCGTCGCCTTCCGCGCCCACCCCAAGGTGCGCGCCCAGGCCCCGGTGCGCGTCGACCACGCCGACCTGACCGGCCTCCTCTTCCTCCAGGGCTACACCCGCGGGGAGTTCGCCGCCTGAGGCGTCTCCCGCATGAAGTAGACGAGGTCGAGGGGCGGCGGGTCCACGGCAGTGGCCGAGAGCATGCCGTGGACCTGTCCGCGATGATGGGTCTGGTGGTTGAAGAGGTGCTGGAGGATCTCCACCACGCGATCGGCGAAGGGCTCGCCGCTCGACGCGCGGTAGCTGCAGACAGCGTCCAGACCCGCCTCGTCCACGCCGTTCACGAAGGACACGATGCGGGCGTCCAGAGCCTCGCGGGCGCCACGAAAGCCCGGCAGGTCCTCGTGCAACAGGGCGTCCAGCCTCAGCGTCAGGCTCTCACCCTCGAGCCGTGCGAGCCACAGACGGTCGCCCACCATGAGGTGGTTCAAGGTGCGGTGGATCGACCCGAAGAAGGACGGCCGCGCCGCCTGCCACTCCCCTTCGCCGAGCCGGGCGCAGGCGTCGAGCAGGCGGCGGTTGGCCCAGGCGTTGTAGGCGGCGAAACGGTTGAAGAGCTCCTTGCGCATGGCGCTTCCTCCCGTGTTGACCGGGCTCACGCTAGAAGCGGCCGCTGCCGCGCAGAAGTGAGAAATCCGGCCGCGCCGATGAGCCTCGCTCAATCCTCCTCGGCCCGCGCCTCCTCCAGCAGCCACTCGCGCACCCGCCTGATCCGCGGCAGGCCGGCCCATTCCTCGGGGCAGGTTACCCAGTAGGCCTTGGGATCCCCGCAGCTTTGGCGGAACGGGACGACCAGCCAGCGCGCCTCGACCAGCGAGCGGACCAGCCGCCGCCCGGCGATCGCCACGCCCAGGCCACGGGCGGCGGCCTGGAGGGCCAGATTGGTGCTCTCGAAGGTCTGGGTGCGGGCGCCTGCGAGGCTCGGCAGCCCTACCGAGGCGAGCCAGGACGGCCAGGCGTCGGGGCGCGCCGCCGAGGCCAGCAAAGTGTGGCGGGCCAGGTGCTCCGGCGCCAGCAGCGGCGGCTCGCGCGACAGCAGGATCGGGCTTGCCACCGGCAGCAGCGCGTCGCGGAAGAGAAGGTCGCTGCGCAGGCCCGGCCAGGCGCCGTCGCCGTGGCGGACGGCGAGATCGACGTCCTCGCGGGCGAAGTCGACCGGCCGGCTGCCGATCGCGAGCCGCACCTCGCTCGCCGGATAGCGCCGCTCGAAGCCGGGCAGCCGCGGCACCAGCCAGTGCAGCGCGAAGGTCTGCAGGACGCTCAGCGTCACCGGTCCCTCGCGCTCCAGCTCGCGCACCGTCGCCACCGCCTCGCCGATCCGGGTAAAGCCCTCGCGCAAACCCGGCAGCATCGCTTCACCCGCAGCCGTGGGCACCAGCCGGCGCCCCTCGCGGCGCGCCAGCTTGATGCCGAGATCGGCCTCGAGTCCGCGGATCTGGTGGCTGACCGCCGAGGGGGTGACGTGCAGCTCGGCGGCGGCATCGGCCAGGCGGCCGTGGCGCATGGCGCTCTCGAACGCCCGCAAGGCGCCCAAGGGCGGCAGATGACGGCTCAAGGCGAGCCTCCCGATCGTTGAGCCCTGCTCAACTGAAGCGGAAAATCGCCCGTTTGTCTCGGCCCGCCGCAGCCACGAACAGTTTCTCCTGCAACCCCGCACCAATCAGGAGGCTCGTCACCGTGCTCACCGATCTCGCCGACCAGCCCGGCACCCTCTGGGTCGACGGCAGCTTCGCTCCCTGGACCGAGGCGAAGCTGCACGTGCTCTCGCACAGCCTGCATTTCGCCGGCTCGGTCTTCGAGGGGATCCGGGTCTATGGCGGGCGGGCCTTCGCCCTGCACCAGCATCTGGAGCGGCTCGCGGCGTCGGCCGAGATGCTCGGCTACCGGCTGCCCTGGACCGTCGAGATGCTGGAAGAGACCTGCCACGCGCTGCTTGCCCGCCAGGAGCTGGCCGAGGGGTATATCCGGCCGATCGCCTGGCGCGGCTCCCAATCGGTCTCGGTGCCGGCCGCAGGCTGCCGGGTCCACGTGGCGATCGCCGCCTTCCCGTGGCCGAGCTATTACGGCGAGGAGCAGCGCCGGCGCGGCCTGCGGCTGGCCGTGGCGCGCTGGAAGCGCCCCTCGCCCGAGACCGCCCCCACCGCCAGCAAGACCGCCGGTCTCTACACCATCGCGACCATGGCGCGCGACGAGGCCAACGCCGCGGGCTTCGACGATGCGCTGATGCTCGACTGGCGCGGGCTGCTCGCCGAGGCGACGGGCGCCAATCTCTTCCTGGTGATCGACGGGTCGCTGCACACGCCGCTACCCGACTGTTTTCTCGACGGCATCACCCGGCGCACGGTGATCGGCCTTGCGCGGGCGCGCGGGCTCGAGGTCGTGGAGCGTCACATGGCGCCCGGCGAGCTGGACCGGGCCCAGGGCGCCTTTCTCACGGGAACGGCGGTCGAGATCATGCCGGTGGCGGCGATCGGGGAGCGGGAGCTCGATCCCGCGCACCGGCTGATCCGGATGCTCGCCGCGGACTATGCGGCGCTGGTCCGCGGCGAGGATCCGGCGCCTACTCCTTGAAGCGCACGGCTACGAAGCGCAGGTCGCCCTGCCTGTCGATCAGCAGCAGGGCGGCGCGCTTGTCCTGCTGGCGGGCCTCGGCGACCTTGGCCACCAGCTCGGCCGGGGCAGACACCTCCTCCTGGCCGACCTCGACCACGAGATCGCCGGCCCTGAGATTCTCTTGTGCTGCGGGCCCGTTGGGCGCCACCTCGACGATGACCACGCCGCGGGCGTCCTCGGGCAGGCCGAAGCGCGCCCGCAGCTCATCGTCGAGGGCCGCCACGGTGAGCCCCAGCTCGGGAATCTCGGCGCTCGGCGCGGCCTGGTCGGGAACCTGAGGAGCGCCGAGCTCGGCCAGCTGCTCGTCCTCGGGCAGCTCGCCCAGCACCACCTCGAGGCTCTGCCGCTCGCCGCGCCGCCAGACCACCACCGGCACCTTCTCGCCGACCGGCGTCTCGGCCACGATGCGCGGCAGGTTGCGCATGCGGTCGATCTTGTGACCGTTAAACTCGAGGATCACGTCGCCGGCCTCGATGGCCGAGTTGGCGGCGGGACCGCCCGGCGTGACGCTGGCGACGAGCGCGCCCTCGGAGTCCTCGAGGCCCAGCCCCTCGGCGATCTCCTCGGTGACCGACTGGATCCGCACGCCCAGCCAGCCGCGCGACACCCGGCCGGTAGCCTTGATGCTGTCGATCACCGGCTTGGCGAGGTTGGCGGGGATGGCAAAGCCGATGCCGACATTGCCGCCCGAGGGCGAGAAGATCGCCGTGTTCACGCCGAAGACGGTGCCTTCCAGGGTGAAGCTCGGGCCGCCGGAATTGCCGCGGTTGATGGCCGCGTCGACCTGGATGAAGTCGTCGTAGGGGCCGGAGCGGATGTCGCGGCCGCGCGCCGAGACGATGCCGGCGGTGACCGAGGAGCCCAGCCCGAACGGATTGCCGATCGCCAGCATCCAGTCGCCCACCCGCACCGCGTCGCTGTCGGCCCACTCGAGATAGGGCAGCGGCTTGGGCGACTCGATCTTGAGCAAAGCGAGGTCGGTTTTGGTGTCGCGGCCCACGAGCGTGGCGGGAAATTCCCGATCGTCGCTCATCAGCACCGAGATCTCGTCGGCGTCGGCGATGACGTGGTTGTTGGTGACCACGAAACCTTCGGGATCGATGATGAAGCCCGACCCCAGCGAGAAGGTGCGGCGCGGCATCTGCTGCTCGCGCTCGCGGTCGAAGAACTCCTTGAAAAACTCCTCGAAGGGCGAGCCCGGCGGCACCTGCGGCATCGGGAACGGCTCGTCCCGCCCCTGGATCGCCTTGCGGGTCGAGACGTTGACGACGGCGGGCGCCACGCGGTCGACGAGATCCGCGAAACCGGGAGGTCCCGGCTGCGCCACGCCATCCTGCGCCAGCATGCCCGCCGCCATGACCGCTGCGAGCAGGCGCACCGCGACCAGACGGCCTAGCGCGCGGGGACGCACGGCGCTGCGCCCGCCCGAGCCAAACTTTACCATCCCCACTCCTCCCGTGAACCACCCCACCGGGCGTTCTGCTGGGCCGGGACGGCCGCCATCATCGCGGACGCGGCCTCCGCCGGCCCGCCGATTGTGTCATTGCCGTTCGCCATCCCGCAAGAGCGCGAGAGGCTCACCCGGCATCAGCCGCGAATGAGCCAGATGCCGAGCACGCCCAATGCCGCGAAGAGCAGGCCGCCGATCCTGAGCTGACCGGGATCGAGCTCGGCGGCGCGCTGGGCGGCGCCGCGCATGGCGTGCGGGAACAGCGACCACAGCACCCCCTCGATGACGAGGACGAGCGCAGCGGCCGTCAGGAGATCCTGCATGGCCTGCTCCAGGCGAACTCGGGAGAGGGCCGCGCCGCGGCTAGCGGCGCGGCCCCGGGTGCGGGACGATGGCTACTGCGCGCGGTCCATCGACGCTCCGGCGTCGGAGGCGGGGCCGGCCGGTGTGGCCGGCGCTGCCCGCGGGCTGCCGCCATCGGGCGTGGCGACATCTGCCCAGGAGCCCTTCTCGCGACCGCCACCGCCGCGCGGATCGCTGAAGTAGCGGAAGAACTCGCTGTCGGGCGAGATGACGAGGCTGGTGCTCTCGTCGCCCAGGGCATCGCGGTAGGCCTGCATCGAGCGGAAGAACCCGAAGAACTCGGGATCCTGGCCGTAGGCCTCTCCGAAGATCCGCACCGCCTCGGCATCGCCCTCGCCGCGGGTGATCGAGGCCTGCTTGTCCGCCTCGGCGATCAGCACGCGCCGCTCGCGATCGGCCCGGGCGCGGATGCGCTGGGCGATCTCGGCGCCCTGCGCACGCAGCTCCTTGGCCTCGCGCTCGCGCTCGGTCTGCATCCGGCGAAAGATCGCCTGGCTGTTCTCGGGCGGCAGGTCGGCCCGCTTGATGCGCACGTCGACGATGTCGATGCCGAAGCGGGCGAGCGCCCGGTTCGCCTCCTGGCGGATGCGCCCCATGAGCTGCGTGCGGTCGTCGCTGAGGATCTGGAACAGCGAGACCTCGCCCAGGACACTGCGCAGAGCCGAGAAGATGATTGGCTCGAGGCGGGTGCGGAATGCCGCCTCGCCACCGGACGCCTGCCTGAAGCGGAGCGGATCGTCGATCCGGTAGCGGGCGAAGACGTCGACCACCAGCCGCTTCTGGTCGCCCAGCACCAGCTCCACCGAGGGAGCATCGAAGTCGAGCACGCGCCGCTCGAAATACTCGGCCTGCTGGAGCAGCGGCAGCTTGAGATGCAGGCCCGGCTCCTTGACGACCCGGATCGGTTCGCCGAACTGGAGGATCAGCGCCTGCTGGCTCTGGTGCACGGTGTAGAGCGAGCCCGCGAGGGCTACGAGCGCGGCGCCGGCGAGGGCCGCGACGCCGACGATGACCTTCTGGCTCATTGCGCCACCCCCGTCTGGCCGGCGGCCTTCTGCTGCTGGCGCTTCTCGATCTCCGGCAGAGCCAGATAGGGCACCACGCTGCCGACCCCCTCCTTGCCGCCGATGATGGTCTTGTTCATGCCGCTCAACACGTCCTGCATCGTGTCGAGATAGAGCCGCCGCAAGGTCACCTCCTTGGCCTTCTCGTACTCGCGCAGGACCGATTCGAAGCGCTGCGCCTCACCATCGGCGCGGGCCACCACCTCCTGCTTGTGCGCCTCCGCCTCCTGCAGCAGCCGTTCGGCCTCGCCGCGAGCGCGCGGGATGATGTCGTTGGCGAAGGCTTCCGCCTCGTTCTGCTGCCGCTCGCGGTCGGCCTGGGCGCGCTGGACGTCGCGGAACGCGTCGATCACCTCGGCCGGCGGATCGGACTTTTGCAGCTGCACCTCGTCGATCTCGATGCCGGCGCCGTAATCGTTCATGAGCTCCTGGAGCTGCTCGCGGGCCTTCGTCTCGATCAGCCGGCGCCCCTCGGTGGTCGCCTGGACGATGGGCGTCTGGCCGATGATCTCGCGCATCACGCTCTCGGCCACCGCCTTCACGGTGTTCTCCGGGTCGCGGATGTTGAAGAGATAGGCCGCGGGATCCGCGATCTTCCACAGGACGACGAAGTTGATGTCGATGATGTTCTCGTCGCCAGTGAGCATGAGCGCCTCTTCGCCCACCTCGCGCGCGCTGGAGCTCCGCGGCCCGCCGCCGGCCGAGCGGAAGCCGACCTCGATCCGGTTCACGCGGGTCACCTGCGGGGTCAGCACCTCCTCGATCGGCCAGGGGAGATGGTAGTTCAGGCCGGGGCTGGTCACCCGCTGCAGCTTGCCGAAGCGCAGCACCACGCCCTGCTCCTCCGGCAGCACGCGGTAGACACCCGAGGCCAGCCAGAGCGCCACGGCACCCAGCACCACGAGCGCCACTGCCCGTTTCTGGCCGGCGCCGCCGGGACCTCCCGGGAACAGCCGCTTCACCTTCTCCTGGCTCTTGCGGATCAGCTCCTCGAGGTCCGGCGGCTGCTGCTGGCCCCCGGGGCGGCCGCCCCAAGGGCCCTGTCCGCCGCCACCTTGCCAGCCGCCACCGCCACTGCCACCTTGCGTATTCCAGGGCATTCCGTCTCCGATCCGCAGCGGGCGCGCACCGGCCCGCCGGCCGGCCCTCCCCTTCGACCCAATCACGCTCTATATCGGGCAGCGGGCAAGGGGGATCAACCATGAGCGAATTAACAAAAGACCATGTTCTCGCCGCGCTGCGCGGCGTGCGCCACCCGAATCGCGACCAGGACGTGGTCAGCATGGGGCTGATCTCGGGCGTGGTGGTCAAGGGCCAGAATGTCGGCTTCGCGATCGAGGTGGATCCAAAAGAGGCGCCGGCGCTCGAATCGCTGCGCCGGGCATGCGAGGCGGCGGTCAAGGCGCTGCCCGGCGTGGCGAGCTGTACCGCGGTTCTCACCGCCGAGCGCGCGCCAGGCGGGCGCGAGCATGCGGGGCCGGCACCGACGCTCGGCCAGCCGCGCCCGCCGCACCTCGAGAAGCCGCTGGTGCCGGGCGTCAGGTCGATCATCGCGGTGGCCTCCGGCAAGGGTGGCGTGGGCAAGTCCACGACCTCGGTCAACCTCGCCATGGGGCTGGCCGCGGTGGGCCAGCGGGTGGGGCTTCTCGACGCCGACATCTACGGGCCCTCGCTGCCGCGCATGACCGGCATCGCGCGCCGGCCGCAAAGCCGCGACGGCCAGAAGCTCGAGCCCATGGAGAGCTACGGCGTCAAGGTGATGTCGATGGGCTTTCTGGTCGACGAGGACGCGCCGATGATCTGGCGCGGGCCGATGGTGCAGAGCGCCATCCAGCAGATGCTCTCGGACGTGGAGTGGGGCGAGCTCGACGTGCTCGTGGTGGACCTGCCGCCCGGCACCGGCGACGCCCAGCTCACCATGGCGCAGCGCGTGCCGCTGACCGGCGCGGTGATCGTCTCGACGCCGCAGGACATCGCGCTGCTGGATGCCCGCAAGGCCATCAACATGTTCAGGAAGGTCGACGTGCCGATCCTCGGCATCGTCGAGAACATGTCCTATTTTTGTTGCCCGAGCTGCGGCCACCGGGCGGAGATCTTCGCTCATGGCGGCGCCAGGGCGTGTGCCGAGAAATACGGTGTCGACTTCCTGGCGGAGATCCCGCTCGACATCGCCATTCGCGAGACCTCGGACGGCGGCCGGCCGATCGTGGTGAGCGACCCCGACAGCCCCCAGGCCCAGGCCTATCGCCAGCTCGCCATGACGGTGCGCGACAAGCTCGCCAGCGGCGCCAGCGTTCGGCAGCCGCCGCGCATCCTGCAAATGTAGGGCCCGAACGATAAGGCGGCCGGACGCTCGCGCGCCGGCCGCCTTTCGTCTGTTCCGCCGGGAGCGGAGGCTGCCTAGGCGGCCTCCGCGGCCTCCAGCCGGGCCTGCGCCACGCGGATCGCCCGCTCGAGGCGCTCGCGCTCGCTCTCGCTCGGCTCCTTCGCGTCCGCCAGATCCTCCTCGGCGTTCTTCAACGCCTGGCGGGCCTTCTCGGCATCGAGCTCGTCGACCGGCTCGGCAGCTTCGCCGAGCACGATGCAGCCTTGCCCGTTCACCTCGGCGAACCCGCCGGCGACGAAGATCCGCCGCTCGAGCTTGTCGCCGCGATAGATGCCGATGATGCCCGGCCGCAGCAGCGAGAGGAAGGGGGCGTGCTGGGGGAGGACGCCGAAGTCGCCCTCCGAGCCCGGCAGCACCACCATGTCCACCTCTTCGCTGGCAAGCAGCCGCTCAGGCGCCACCAGCTCGAACCTCAGGGTGTTGTCGGCCATCGCCCCCTACCTCGCTCAGTCCTGCGCGGCGAGGCGCTTGGCCTTCTCGATGGCCTCCTCGATCGCGCCCACCATGTAGAACGCGGCCTCGGGGAGGTCGTCGTAGTCGCCGTTGCAGATGCCCTTGAAGCCCTTGATGGTGTCCTCGATGGACACGAGCTTGCCGGGCGAGCCGGTGAACACCTCGGCCACGAAGAAGGGCTGGCTCAAGAAGCGCTGGATCTTGCGCGCCCGCGAAACCACCAGCTTGTCCTCCTCGGACAGCTCGTCCATGCCCAGGATGGCGATGATGTCCTGGAGCGCCTTGTAGCGCTGCAGCATCTCCTGGACCTCACGGGCGACGCGGTAGTGCTCCTCGCCGACGACCGACGGCTCGAGGATCCGCGAGGTCGAGTCGAGCGGGTCCACGGCCGGGTAGATGCCCAGCTCGGCGATCTGCCGCGAGAGCACCGTGGTGGCGTCAAGATGGGCGAAGGTGGTGGCCGGGGCCGGGTCGGTGAGGTCGTCGGCGGGCACATACACCGCCTGCACCGAGGTGATCGAGCCCTTCTTGGTCGAGGTGATCCGCTCCTGCAGCGCGCCCATGTCGGTGCCCAGGGTCGGCTGGTAGCCCACCGCCGAGGGGATGCGGCCGAGCAGCGCCGACACCTCGGAGCCCGCCTGGGTGAAGCGGAAGATGTTGTCGACGAAGAACAGAACGTCCTGGCCCTCCTGGTCGCGGAAATATTCCGCCACCGTCAGGCCGGTGAGCGCCACGCGGGCACGCGCGCCGGGCGGCTCGTTCATCTGGCCGTAGACCAGCGCCACCTTCGACTTCTCGGGGCTCTCGAGGTCGATGACGCCCGACTCCATCATCTCGTGATAAAGGTCGTTGCCCTCACGGGTACGCTCGCCAACGCCGGCGAAGACCGACACGCCGCCGTGCGCCTTCGCGATGTTGTTGATGAGCTCCATGATGAGCACGGTCTTGCCCACGCCGGCGCCGCCGAAGAGGCCGATCTTGCCGCCCTTGGGGTAGGGGGTGAGCAGATCGACGACCTTGATGCCGGTGACCAGCACCTCGGCCTCGGTCGACTGGTCGACGAAGAGCGGGGCCGGCGCGTGGATCGGGGCGGTGACTGACGACTTGACCGGGCCGCGCTCGTCGACCGGCTCGCCGATGACGTTGAGAATGCGGCCCAGCGTCTCGCGGCCGACCGGGACGGTGATCGCCGCCCCGGTGTCCACAACCTCCTGGCCGCGGGTCAGGCCGTCGGTGCCATCCATGGCAATGGCGCGGACCGTCGACTCGCCCAGATGCTGCGCCACCTCGAGGACCAGCCGCTGCCCCCGGTTATCGGTGTGCAGCGCGTTCAAGATCGCCGGGAGCGCCCCGTCGAACTGCACGTCGACCACGGCACCCGTCACCTGGGTGATCCGGCCGGTAGCTACGTTGCCCTTGCTCACTGGCAGCTCGTCCCTTGCTACATTCTTCCGGCGGCGCGTCAGACGGCTTCCGCACCGGAGATGATTTCGATGAGTTCCTTGGTGATCTGCGCCTGGCGCTGACGGTTGTAGCTCAGTGTGAGCCTGTGGATCATGTCGCCCGCGTTGCGCGTGGCGCTGTCCATCGCCGCCATCCGGGCACCCTGCTCGCTGGCCGAATTCTCGAGCAGCGCGCCGAAGATCTGGATCGCCAGATTGCGGGGCAGCAGCTCGTCGAGGATCCTCTCCTCGCTCGGCTCGAACTCGTAGAGTGCTCCGCCTTCGGCGGCCGCCTCCTCGTCGCGCACCGGCGGCTCGACGGGAATCAGCTGCTTGAAGGTCAGGACCTGGGTGATCGCCGACTTGAACTTGTTGAATACCAGGGTGCAGACGTCGAACTCGCCGGCGTCGAACCTTTCCAGGATCTTGTCGGCGATGAGCTGCGCATCGCCGAAATCCACGCGGCGCTTGCCGGCGATTCCGTCGACATACTCGACGATGATGTCACCGAACTCGCGGCGCAGCATGTCGCGGCCCTTGCGGCCCACGAGCATCAGCTTGACCTGCTTGCCCTCGGCCTGGAGGGCCGTGACGCGCCGGCGCACGCCGCGGACGATGGAGCTGTTGAAGCCGCCGCACAGGCCGCGGTCGGCAGTCGCCACCACGATCAGGTGCGTCTCGTCGCTGCCGGTGCCGCCAAGCAGGCGCGGAGCGTCCGGGAGATCCCGGACGCCCGCTGCCAGATTGGCGAGCATCGCCGACATACGGTCGGCGAACGGCCGCGACGCCTCGGCCTGCTCCTGCGCCCGCTTCAGCTTGGACGCGGCCACGAGCTTCATGGCGCTCGTGATCTTGCGCGTCTGCTTGACGCTGTCGATGCGGTTGCGGAGTTCCTTGAGGCTGGCCATAGCGCTCTCTTAGGCGAAACGCTTGGTGAAGCCGTCGAGCAGCGTCTTAAGCTTCTGCTCGGTCTCGCTGGCAAGGTCGCCGCTGTCGCGGATCGCCACCAGTATCTCGCTGCCGCCGCTCCTGAGCTCCTCGAGCAGCTCGCGCTCGAAGCGGCCCACGTCGGCCACCGCGATTTTGTCGAGATAGCCGTTCACGCCGGCATAGATGACCGCGACCTGCTCTTCCATCGGCATCGGCGAGAACTGCGGCTGCTTCAAAAGCTCGGTCAGCCGGGCACCGCGGTTGAGAAGGCGCTGCGTCGCCGCGTCGAGATCGCTCGCGAACTGGGCGAAGGCAGCCATCTCGCGGTACTGCGCGAGCTCGAGCTTGATCTTGCCGGCGACCTTCTTCATCGCCTTGGTCTGGGCCGAAGAGCCCACCCGCGACACCGAGAGGCCGACGTTCACCGCCGGGCGGATGCCCTGGTAGAACAGCGTGGTCTCGAGGAAGATCTGGCCGTCGGTGATCGAGATGACGTTGGTCGGAATGAAAGCCGACACGTCGTTGCCCTGGGTCTCGACCACCGGAAGCGCCGTCAGCGAGCCGAGGCCGTGCTCCTCGTTCATCTTCGCCGCGCGCTCGAGCAGCCGCGAATGGAGGTAGAACACGTCGCCGGGGTAGGCCTCGCGGCCGGGCGGGCGGCGCAGCAACAGCGACATCTGGCGGTAGGCGGTGGCCTGCTTGGAGAGATCGTCATAGACGATCACCGCGTGCATCCCGTTGTCGCGGAAGTACTCGCCCATGGTGCAGCCCGTGTAGGGCGCCAGGAACTGCATGGGGGCCGGGTCGGAGGCGGTGGCCGCGACGATGATCGAGTACTCGAGCGCCCCGTTGTCCTGGAGCGCCTTCACCAGCTTGGCGACCGAGGAGCGCTTCTGGCCCACTGCGACGTAGATGCAGTAGAGCTTCTTCTGCTCGTTGTCGCCGGCAGCCTCGTTGTAGGGCCGCTGGTTGATGAAGCAGTCGAGGGCGATCTGGGTCTTGCCGGTCTGGCGGTCGCCGATGATCAGCTCGCGCTGGCCGCGGCCGACCGGGATCAGGCCGTCGATGGCCTTGAGGCCGGTCATCATCGGCTCGTGCACCGAGCGGCGCGGGATGATGCCGGGGGCCTTGGTCTCGACCAGGCGGCGCTCGGTAGCCTCGATCGGGCCCTTGCCGTCGATCGGGTTGCCGAGGCCGTCGACCACGCGGCCGAGCAGGCCCTTGCCCACGGGCACGTCGACGATCGACTTGGTACGCTTGACCAGCGCACCCTCGCCAATACCCGTGTCGTCGCCGAAGATCACGACACCGACATTGTCGGTCTCGAGGTTCAGCGCCATGCCGCGGGTGCCGTCCTCGAACTCGACCATCTCGCCGGCCTGGACCTCGTCGAGGCCGTGGACGCGGGCGATGCCGTCACCGACCGACAGCACCCGGCCAACCTCGGCGATCTGCGCCTCGGTGCCGAAGCTGGCGATCTGTTCCTTGAGAATCGCGGAGATTTCGGCGGCGCGAATATCCATCAGCCGACCCCTTTCATCGACAGCTCGAGCTGCTGCAGCTTGGCCTTCAAGGACGCATCGATCATGCGCGAGCCGACGCGGACCACCACGCCGGCGAGCAGGCTCGGATCGACCGAGCTGGTGAGGCTCACGGCCTTGCCCGCGAAGCTCGCCACGCTCTCCTTGATGGCGGCCATCTGCCGCTCGTCGAGCGGAGTTGCGGAAACCACCTCGGCAGTCGCCTCGCCGCGATGCTCGGCGAGCATGCCGCGGAAGGCTGCGACGATCGTACGAAGGGCGAACAGGCGACGCTTTTGCGCCAGCACGCCCAGGAAGTTGCGAACGAGCCCGCGAAGGCCGGCGCGATCGGCGATCGCGACGACCGCCCGCTCCTGTTCCTCGCGGCTGAGGACGGGGCTCTTGATGAGCCGTTCCATGTCGGCGCTCTCGTCGAGCAGCCGCACGACCCCGTCAAGGTCGCTCGCTACCTCGTCGAGTTTGTTCTGTTCGCGCGCTAGCTCGAACAGCGCCGTAGCATAGCGTGAGGCCAGGCCCGACGCCGTGGCTGATTTGGCAGGCAATCTGCGCTTCCCCGGCTGAATCGAGAGCTTGTCGGCAGGGAGGCGTGCAGCAGCGGCCGGCCCCTGCCCCCCGCGAAGGCGGTCCGGCAATTAACACAGGCAGGTGGGGGCCGCAAGCGCGTGGTGCCGCTGGATCAACCCCGACGGGCTGCAGAGTCCAAAAGCTCGTCGACCAGCGCCGGCACGGTGCGCGCGGCCGGACCCGTGCGCCGCTCGGCAAAGCAGTGGCTCATCGCGGAAGGCTCGAGGTTGAGCTCGACCGTCCGCGCTTCGCCCGACTCGCGCGCCGCCTCGACGAACCCGGCGGCCGGATAGACCTGGCCGGACGTGCCGATGGACAGGAACAGGCCACAGCCCGAGAGCGCCGCGTAGATCCGCTGGAGGCCATGCGGCATCTCGCCGAACCAGACCACGTCGGGGCGCAGCGTGCCGGCACTGCCACAGGCGAGGCAGGCGTCGGTGCAGTCGACGTCCCCGCGGCAGGCGCGCCCCTGCCCGCAGGCCTCGCAGCGGATCCGCAGCAGCTCGCCGTGCATGGGGATGAGCTGCCGCGAGCCGGCGCGCGCATGGAGGTCGTCGATGTTCTGGGTGACCAGCACGACCTCGCCCGGCCACTCGGCCTCGAGCCGGGCCAGCGCCAGATGCGCCGGGTTGGGCTGCACGCCCGGCTCGAGCAGCCGGCGGCGCCGCGCATTGTAGAACCGGTGGACCAGTGCCGGATCGCGCCGGAAGGCTTCCGGCGTCGCCACCTCCTCGAGCCGGCGCCCCTCCCACAGCCCGCCCGGCCCGCGAAAGGTGGCGAGGCCCGATTCCGCGGAGATCCCGGCGCCGGTCAGCACGACGATGCGATCCACGGCCATCCCGCCTCCCCTGCTCCGCGCTTGCGGTCGATCCTGCCCGCGGCGGCACCCGGAAGACACCCGCGGGACGGCGAGGCAGCTATGCAGAAGGGCTGGAAGGAACGCAAGCCGGGGGCGATGCGCGTCGCGATGCACGCGAAGCAGCCTCGAGACCTGCACTGGAAGGAATACTTGGAGAAGTGGCTCCGGCGGTAGGATTCGAACCTACGACCCGACGGTTAACAGCCGTCTGCTCTACCACTGAGCTACGCCGGAATGCCCGTTGGCCGGCGCCGTATAGCAACGTCCGCGGACCTTAGGAAGCCCCTTCTTCGAGGAATCTGCGGCAAGGGTGAAATAGATGCGACCACGCGCCGCCTCGCCGGTCCCGCCCTGCCGGCGGCAGGTTGCTCGCAGAACGACAGCAAGCCATTACGACACAGCCGTCACAACCCAGTCCGGACAGGGCTTGCGCCCGAAGGCTTGCGACGTGAGGCTGCCGGCCGGGGCAGCAGGAAACGGGCGGAACAACAACCATGGACCTCCAAGCCGCAATCGCGTGCGGCGCACCCGACGCGCCGCTTGCGCTATCCGCGGCGCGCGGCCCCCACAGCGGCGGCGCGGGCGGCGGCGGCCCGCGCCAGCAGCGCCCGCTGCCGCTGCAGCCGCTCGATACCGGAGACGGCGCAGCGCGCCACTCGGCGGTCTACGACGCGCTGCGCGAGGCGCTGATGGACGGGCGGCTGGCGCCCGGCACGATCCTCACCATCCGCAAGGTGGCAAGGTCGCTGGGGACCAGCACGATGCCGGTGCGCGAGGCGCTGCACCGACTGGCGGCGCACGGTGCGCTGGAAAGCCTTCCCAATCGCTCCTACCGCCTCACCCTGATGAGCCGGAAGGCCTGGCGCCAGATCCTGGACATCAGGCTGCAGCTCGAGTGCCTGGCGGTGCGCCGGGCGGCGGGAAAGCTCTCGCCGGAGCAGCTGGCGCAGCTGGATGGGCTCGCCGCCGGGATGGCGGTGCAGCCGCTAGAGCCCCAGCGCTACCTGACGCTGAACCGCAACTTCCATTTCGCCATCTACGAGGCCACGGAGATGCCCGTCCTCGTGGAGCTCATCGGCATGATCTGGCTGCGGGTCGGACCGCTCCTGCACGCCTGCAGCAGCCCCTACGACGTCGCCACCGCCAATGAATGCCACGCAACGATCCTGAGGGCCCTGCGGGAGGGCGACGGCGAGACAGCCGCCGCGGCGCTGCGCGAGGATCTGCTGACCGCGGATCGCGCCCTGTTGCCCGGCCTGGAGGACAACGAGTCGGCGCCCGGCACGGAGGGCAGCTAGGCCGCTCCGTGCCGGACGCCTCGGCCGGGAGGGCACCGGCGATGTATCGGCAGCTTCGGGCTCGGCCGCTCTCCGGCGGCCTGGCCTGCCGAATGCCACAGCCTTGGCCCGTGGTCTACTGTCAAGCGTGATCACACTTGACCCGATCATATCCCGGTAGTGCGCGAACGCTGGGCCTAGCCCAGGTGCCGCAGGTACTGGGCCACGAAATCATGGTCCACGAAGCGCACATAGGCATCGATCAGCTTCTTGGTGACAGGGCCGTAGACCTGCCCCTCGGCGCCGATATGCACGCCGTTCATGGCGACCACCGGGCAGATGCAAAAGCTCGTCGATGTGATGAAGATCTCGTCGGCATTGTAGGCGTCGTAGAGATCGATGTCGGCCTCGCGAACCTCCAGACCCTGCTCGCGCGCCAGATCGATCGCCGTCTGCCGGCTGACGCCGGGCAGCACCATGCGCTCGTGCGGCGTCAGGACCACGCCGTCACGAACGACGAAGATGTTGGAGCCCAGCCCCTCGGAGAGATTGCCGTCGGTATCGAGCAGCACCGCCCAGGCGCCCGGGTCCTGGCTGTGGACCTCGTGCTCGGCGACGAGGAGATTGAGGTAGTTGTGGGTCTTGGCGCGCGGCGTCAGCGACTGCGGCGGCGTGCGGCGCACCGACGGAACGACGACCCGGATCCCGTCGCGATAGTAGGCGGCGCGCTCCTTGAAGGGCAGCGGCATGCATTCGCAGATCACCGTGGTCCCGTAATGGTCCCAGTTGTCGCCCTCGATCCGCTTCACGCCCCGCGAGATCCGCTGGCCGACCCAGTAATCGTCGTCGGCACCGAGCAGGTGGCGGTTGCGCTCGAACACCTCCTCGGTGATCCGGCACATCTCCTCGGGGCCCATGCCCGGATCGATGCGCAGGTAGCGCAGCGAGCGGTAGAGCCGGTCGACATGCTCGCGCAGCTTGAAGAGACGGTGGCCGAAGGTCCGCGTCAGATCGAACGCGCCGTCGCCGTAGATGAAACTGCGGTCGCGGAACGGCACCAGCACTTCGCTCTCCGGAACGAAGCGACCGTTGAAATAGGCTGTGCGCTCATTGGAACGCGCTGACATTGCTTGCCTCCCCCGTATCGTACCGGCGGGTCGGGCGCAGCAGATCCAGGCAAGGCCGGCGCGCCCGCCGTCTGCTCTCTTTGTCGCGCAAAAGCTGGAGGCCCGGGCCGGAATCGAACCGACGTACGAGGATTTGCAGTCCTCTGCATGACCACTCTGCCACCGGGCCGTGGCAGGCGTTGTATAAGGAGCGCCCCGGCCACGGTCAACTGCCGCGGCGCGCCGCTCTTGTCTGCCCGGCCGGGCGCCGGTAAGAGCGGGGCGGCTTCTGCCGCGCCGCCCGTCATCCAGTTGTTGGAAGCGCCATGCTCGACTTCGCCGAGGCTCGCCGCAACATGGTCGAGAACCAGCTCCGCCCGAGCCGGATCGACGATCCGCGCCTCCTTGCCGCGATGGGGGAGGTGCCGCGCGAGCTGTTCCTGCCCAAGCCGTTGCGCGGCGTCGCCTACAGCGACGACGACATCGAGCTGGATCACGGCCATTTCCTGCTGGAGCCGCTGGCGCTGGCCAAGATGCTCCAGGTGGCGCAGCTGCGCTCCGACGAGGTGGCGCTGGTGATCGGCTGCAGCACCGGCTACGCGGCCGCGGTGATGGCCCGCCTCGCCGCCACCGTGTTCCTGCTGGTCGAGCCGGACGAGGACGTCACCGCGCTCGACCGGCTGCTCAACGAGCTGGGCTGCGCCAACGTGCTGATCCAGCAGGGGCCGCTGCGCGAGGGCCTGCCGAGCCAGGCACCGTTCGACGCGATCTTGCTGCCGGGCACGGTGCGCGAGGTGCCGGCGGCACTGCGCGAGCAGCTCGGCGACGGCGGCCGCCTGGTGACCGTGGTCAGCGACAGGCATGCGGGACGCGTCACGCTGTTCAGCAAGGTGGGCGGGGCGATCGGCCGGCGCACGCCGTTCGACGCCGGCACGCCCGAGCTGGTCGCGCTTCGCCCCGAACCACGCTTCGTCTTCTGATCGCCCCTTATCGCCAAATAGTTTCAACATAGCGCCGAAAACTAGCTTTTTGCGATAGTCACTGTTAGATTTGGCGCATGCTCTGGCGCCACCTCGTCCTGCCCGTGCTTCTGGCCGTCCTGCCCCCGGCGGCGGCCGACGCAGCGCGTCTCGAGGAGGCGCTGGCGCTGGCCTATGCCGCCAGCCCCGAGCTCGAGGCGGCACGGGCGCGGCTGCGGGCCGTCGACGAGAACGTGCCGCGAGCACGCGCCGGCTGGTTCCCCGCCTTCGACGCCAGCAGCTCGGCGGGCTTCGCCAGCCGCAGCGGGCTGGACGGCGCGGAGACGTTCAGCACCAGCCGGCATGCCCTCACCCTGCGTCAGGAGCTCTACAGCGGCGGCGAGACCCGCGCCCTCGTGCGGCGCGCCGAAAGCGCCGTGCTGGCCGAGCGGGCGCGGCTCGCCCGGGTCGAGCAGGAGGTGCTGCTCGAGGTGGTGGCGGCCTACACCGCGGTGCTGCGCGACCAGGCATTGCTCGAGCTGGCGCTGAGCAACGAGGCCCGCCTGCGCCAGCAGCGCGAGGCCACCGGCGAGCGCTTCCGCCTGGGCCAGGTGACCCGCACCGACGTCGCCCAGGCCGAGACGCGCCATGCCCGCGCCTCGGCCGACGCGACCCGCGCCAAGGGCGCCCTCACCGTCTCCCAGGCCGATTACGAGAAGGTGGTCGGCACGCCGCCCGAGCGGCTGGTGCCGGTCGCCGTGCCGGCGGGTCTGGTCGCCTCCGAGAGCGAGGCGCGGGCCGCCGCGCAGAGTCATCCGGCGGTGCTGGCAGCGCAGTACGGCCTGGACCAGGCAGAGGACGAGACGGCCGTCGCCCGGGCAGCGCTCAAGCCGCGTCTCAGCCTCACCGGCCAGGCGGGCTATGTCGACGACCCGGCAAGCGGCACCGGAGGGCTGCAGCAGGACATGTCGGTGGCGGCCGTGCTCACCGTGCCGCTCTATCAGGGCGGCGGCGATCATGCCCGGGTGCGGCAGAGCCGGCAGAGCGCCGCTCAGCGGGGCCATGAGCTCGACGCGGCGGTTCGCGCGGCCGGGCGCGATGCCGTGGCGGCGTGGCGCTCGCTCGCCAGCCTGCAGGCGCGGATGGACGCCCTCGAGACCCAGGCGCGTAGCGCCGAGCTGGCGGTGGAGGGGGTGCGCCAGGAGGCGCTGGCGGGGCTGCGCTCGGTGATCGACGTGCTCGATGCCGAGCAGGAGCTGGTGGAGGCCCGCGCCACCCTGGTCGAGGCCGGGCGCGAGGAGATGCTGGCGGCTTTCGCGCTGCTGGCGGCCACCGGTCGGCTGTCGGCGCAGTCCCTCGAGCTGCCGGTGGTGCTGTACGAGCCCGGCGATCATTATCGGGCAGTTCGCAACCGTTGGTTTGGCACAGGCGAACCGGAGTACGATACGGAGACCGCGCAAGATGAGGACGGGAGGTAGCGGACATGCGTCCGGCGCATTATTGATGGGCGCAAATGCTGGCGCCCGGTCGGCAGCCGGACGCGCCCTGCGAGGACATGAGGAATGACGCGATGAGCGACAGGAAAGACGCCCAGGAGCCCTCCATGGAGGAAATCCTCTCCTCCATCCGCCGCATCATCGCGGACGACCAGGAGGAGCCGAAGAAGCCCGCAGCGACGCCGTTCCAGCCTGCCGCCGAGGAGAAGGCGAAGGCTGCGGCACCCGCCGAGGAGGAGGACGACGTCCTCGAGCTCACCGAGGTCGTGTCGAAGAAGTCCGCGGAGACGCCGCCGGCTCCCGCCGTCGAGCTCCACCCCCCGCAGCCGGCAGCACCGCAGAAGCCCGCCAAGGCACTGCAGCAGGAAACCGGCAAGATTCAGCCTGCCAAGGACATACCTAAGGAGGGCCCGAAGGTGGCAGCCCAGGATTCAGAGCATCTCGTCTCGCAGAACGTGGCCAATGCCAGCACCAGCGCGCTCGCCAAGCTGACCCGCGCGGTGGCCCCCGAGGACCGCCCGGTCAACGGCAATGGCGGCAAGACCATCGAGCAGCTGGTGGTCGAGCTGATGCGCCCGATGCTCAAGGACTGGCTGGACCAGAACCTGCCCGGCATCGTCGAGCGGGTGGTCGAGCAGGAGGTCAAGAAGCTGGCGCGGCGCGCCGAGCTGCTCTGAGCGGGGCGCCCGGCGCGCCTCCCCCGTCTTCGCCGCGAGCATGGCAGCCGCGCCTCCCCGGGCGCGGCTGCCTTGTCGTCGGCGGCCGGTTCGCCTAATAGCTTTCGATCCCTGTCCCCCGGGCCGGCCGCAGCGGCGGCGGCCCCGCGAAAGATCTCTCTGGCCGATGCTCGACAAGACCTACCAGCCCGCCGAGGTTGAAGCGAAGCTCTACGCGCTCTGGGAGTCCGCCGGCCTGTTCGCGCCGAAGGCTGCCGACGGTGCTGCGCCCTACTGCATCATGATGCCGCCGCCGAACGTCACCGGCAGCCTGCACATGGGCCACGCGCTGACCTTCACGGTGCAGGACACGCTCGTCCGCTTTCATCGGATGCTGGGCCGCGAGACCCTGTGGCAGCCGGGCATGGACCATGCCGGCATCGCCACCCAGATGGTGGTCGAGCGCCAGCTCGCCGCCGAGGGTGTCGAGATGGGCCGCCGGGCCCTGGGCCGCGACGCCTTCGTCGAGCGCGTCTGGGAGTGGAAGGCGGAGTCGGGCGGCATGATCGCCCGGCAGCTCCAGCGCATCGGCGCCTCGCCGGACTGGTCGCGCGAGCGCTTCACCATGGACGAGGGCCTCTCCCGGGCGGTCCGCCGGGCGTTCGTGTCGCTCTACAGGAAGGGCCTGATCTACCGCGACAAGCGGCTGGTCAACTGGGACTGCAAGCTGCAGACCGCGGTCTCCGACCTCGAGGTCCAGCAGACCGAGACCAACGGCCATCTCTGGCACCTGGCCTACCCGATCGAGGGCGAGCCCGGCCGCACCATTACGGTGGCCACCACCCGCCCCGAGACCATGCTGGGCGACACCGGTGTCGCCGTGCATCCCGAGGACGAGCGCTTCCGGGATCTCGTCGGCAAGCAGGTGATCCTGCCGCTGGTCGGCCGCCGCATCCCCATCGTGGCCGACGAGTATTCCGACCCCGAGAAGGGCACGGGTGCGGTCAAGATCACGCCCGCCCACGACTTCAACGACTTCGA
Source organism: Geminicoccaceae bacterium 1502E (assembly GCA_033875255.1). Classification (GTDB taxonomy): domain Bacteria; phylum Pseudomonadota; class Alphaproteobacteria; order Geminicoccales; family Geminicoccaceae; genus Marinimicrococcus. The sequence continues at coordinate 91,044 of JAWZSN010000006.1, forward strand.
GGTCGGCCGCCGGCACGGGCTCGAGGCGATCTCGATCCTCGACGAGCACGGGCGGGTGAACGAGAACGCGCCCGAGCCCTATCGCGGTCTCGACCGGTTCGAGGCGCGCAAGCGCGTCCTGGCCGATCTCGAGGCGCAGGGCGTCCTGGTCGAGACCGAGCAGCACCGCCACATGGTGCCGCACGGCGACCGCTCCGGCACGGTGCTCGAGCCCTTCCTCACCGACCAGTGGTACTGCGACGCCGCCACGCTGGCCAAGCCCGCCATCGAGGCGGTGGAGAGCGGTGCCGCTCGCTTCGTGCCGAAGCAGTGGGAGAACACCTACTTCGAGTGGATGCGCAACATCCAGCCCTGGTGCATCTCGCGCCAGCTCTGGTGGGGCCACCAGATCCCGGCCTGGTACGGACCGGACGGCCAGGTGTTCGTCGAGGAGAGCGAGGAGGCGGCGCAGGAGGCGGCGCGCGTGCATTACGGAAGCGAGGTGGCGCTCGTCCGTGACGAGGACGTGCTCGACACCTGGTTCTCCTCGGGCCTGTGGCCGTTCTCGACCCTCGGCTGGCCGGAGCAGACGCCGGAGCTGGCCCGCTTCTACCCGACCAGCGTGCTGGTCACCGGCTTCGACATCATCTTCTTCTGGGTCGCCCGGATGATGATGATGGGCCTCGAGTTCATGGGCGAGGTGCCGTTCCGCGAGATCTACATCCACGGCCTCGTCCGCGACGAGAAGGGGGCCAAGATGTCGAAGAGCAAGGGGAACGTCATCGATCCCCTTGGCCTCATCGACCAGTACGGCGCCGATGCGCTCCGCGTCTCGATCCTCGCCAGCACCGCCCAGGGCCGCGACATCAAGTTCGGCGAGAGCCGGGTCGAGGGCTACCGCAACTTCGTCACCAAGCTGTGGAACGCCGCCCGCTTCATCGAGATGAACGAGGGCCGCCTGGCCTCGGGCTTTGATCCCGGCGCCTGCCGCACCCCGCTCAACCGCTGGATCGTCGGCGAGACCGCCAAGGCCGCGGCCGCCGCTACCGAGGCGCTCCAGGCCTACCGTTTCAACGAGGCGGCGCTGGGGCTCTACCACTTCACCTGGTCGACCTATTGCGACTGGTACGTGGAGCTCGCCAAGCCGCTGCTGGCCGCCGAGGACGCGGCGGTGCGCGAGGAGACCCGCGCCACCGCCGGCTGGGTGCTGGCGCAGATCCTGCACCTGTTGCACCCGATGGCGCCGTTCGTCACCGAGGAGCTGTGGGCACGGCTGTTCGGCGCGCCCGGCGGCATGCTGGCGGCGGCCTCCTGGCCGGCGCTCGACCGCGCGCTGGTCGACGAGGACGCCGAGGCCGAGCTTTCCTGGCTCACCCGTGCGATCGGCGCCGTCCGCGCGGCGCGCACCGAGCTCAACGTGCCGCCCGGCGCCCGCCTGAGACTGCTCGCCTTCAACGCCGACGCCACGACCCGCGCCCGCCTCGAGCGGCATGGCGAGGCCCTGGCCCGGCTGGCGCGGCTCGGCGCCATCGAGATCGGCGAGGGCGCGGTGCCCGGCAACGCCCTGCAGGTCGTGGTCGACGAGGCGACCTTGGCCATGCCGGTCGCCGATGTGGTCGATCTCGCCCAGGAGGCCCAGCGGCTGCGCAAGGAGATCGCCCGCCTCGAGGGCGAGATCGGCAAGATCGAGCAGAAGCTCGCCAACCCCAAATTCGTCGAGCGCGCCCCCGCCGAGGTGGTGGAAGAGCAGCGTGAGCGGCGGGTGGATGCAGAAGCCACCCGCGCCCGTCTCGCTGCTGCCCTGGCGCGGATCGCCTGATCGTCCCAACGGAGCCGTCATGACAGACCCGGTCGTCTTCGAGGCCGCCGACGCGCGGCCGGTGCATGTGGTCAACGCCGCGGGCTTCGAGGCCTGGGCGGCGCAGCAGCCGGCGGCATGGCGGCGCTGGCTCGAGTCGACCGGCTTCAAGGCGAAGCCGCAGGCGGCGACGCTGCTTCCCGGCGAGGACGGTGCCGCGGCAGCCGTCCTTGTCGTCGGCGCGCCGGCCGAGGCCTGGGACGCCGGTGCGCTCCAGGCGGCGCTGCCGGCCGGGGCATGGCGGCTGAAGGATCCCGCGAGCCTTCTTGCGGCAGAGGAGGCGGCCTACGGCTTCGCCCTCGCAAGCTACCGGTTCGAGCGCTACCGGCGCGACGAGCGGCCGCAGCCGCAGCTCGTGGTGGACCGCAGCGCCGGCACCGAGCGGGCGCTTTGCCTGGCCGCCGCCGTGGCTACCGCCCGCGACCTCGTCAACACCCCGGCCAACGACATGGGTCCGGCCGAGCTGCAGGAGGCGGCCGAGCGCATCGCCGCTGCCGGCGGCGCGCGCTGCACGACGATCACGGGTGAGGATCTGCTGGCGCAGAACTACCCGACGATCCACGCGGTCGGCCGCGCCAGCGACCGGGCGCCGCGGCTGATCGAGATCCTCTGGGGCGACGCCGACGCACCCAGGCTCACCCTCGTGGGCAAGGGCGTGTGCTTCGATACTGGCGGCCTCGACATCAAGCCGCCCGCCGGCATGCTGCTGATGAAGAAGGACATGGGCGGGGCCGCGCTGATGCTGGGCCTGGCCCAGGCGATCATGGCGCGCGGGCTGCCCGTGCGCCTGCGGGTGCTCATCCCGGCGGTCGAGAACAGCATCGCCGGTGCCGCCTTCCGGCCGGGCGACGTGCTGCGCACCCGCAAGGGCCTGACTGTCGAGGTGGGCAATACCGACGCCGAGGGCCGCCTGATCCTGTGCGACGCGCTGGCCGACGCCGACGCCGAGGAGCCGGCCCTGCTGGTGGACGCGGCGACCCTGACCGGCGCGGCGCGGGTCGCGGTGGGGCCCGACGTCCCTGCCCTCTTCAGCGACGACGAGGAGCTGGCGGCGGCGATCCTCGAGGCCGGCAAGGCCTGCGCCGAGCCGCTCTGGCGCCTGCCGATGCACGCCCCCTACAAGCGCTACCTCAAAAGCGGCGTTGCCGATCTCAACAATGTCGGCAGCAAGCCCTTCGCCGGCGCCACCACCGCGGCCCTCTTCCTCAAGGAGTTCGTGAGCGCCACCCGCTCCTGGGCGCATCTCGACATCTCGGCGTGGAACGACGAGGCCCAGCCGGGCCGCCCGCGCGGCGGCGAGGCCTCGGGCCTGCGGCCGCTCTTCACCATGATCGAGCGCCGCTTCGGCGGCGCCTGAGCGGCGGAGAGCACGTCGATGAGCCGCCCGCCGCGCCCGGTTCGCGCCGACTATCCGTGGTTTACCACCATGGATACCCGCTGGATGGACAACGACATCTACGGGCACGTGAACAACGTGGTCTATTACAGCTATTTCGACACGGCGATCGCCCGCCTCCTCATGGGCGAGGGCGGGCTCGACCCGTGGCGCGCGGCGATTGTCGGCATGGCGGTCGACACTGGCTGCCGCTTCCACAGCTCGATCGCCTTCCCCGACACGGTCCATGCCGGGCTGCGGGTAGCCCATCTGGGCACCAGCAGCGTGCGCTACGAGATCGGCATCTTCCGGAACGAGGACGAGCAGGCGGCGGCCGACGGCCATTTCGTGCATGTCTTCGTCGAGCGGGCGGCCCAGCGGCCGACGCCGATACCCGACCCGCTCCGCGCGGTGCTTGCTCGCCTGACGCGCAGGTGAGGCGGCTTTTCTTGCGCGCTCCGGTGTGGCTTTCTGTTCTGCGGCAAGGCTGAGAGGAGGGACTGCCCTTGGACCGTCAGGCCCGTCTTCGCGTCAACCTCACCGAGCGCGAGTACGAGATCGAGGGCAGCGAGGCCTTCGTCGAGCGGCTGGCCGAGCGCCTCGAGGCGGTGATGGCCGAGCTGGAGGCAGCCTCGGCCGATCCGGCCGCGCCGGCAACCGCACCGGAGGCCCGCGCCGAGGAACGCGCGGGCGACGGTCTCGGGCCCTTCGGCGAGTTCATCCACCATCTGCCGAGTGCCGCCACCGAGGTCGACAAGATGCTGGCGGCCGGCTTCTACGTGCAGCGGCAGAGCCACGACGACGCCTTCGCCACCGGCGACGCCAGCCGCAAGCTGAGCGAGCACGGCGTACGGCTGGGCAATCCCTCGCAGTGCGTCAAGCAGTCGCTGCTCGCCAAGCGCCTGTTCATGGTGCAGCGCGGCCGCTACCGCATCTCGCAGACCGGGCGCGCCCATCTGCGCCAGCTCATGGGCGTGGTGATCCCCGCCTGAGACGGCTTGACCAGCGCCCCCCGGCTCGTCTAACCAGATCACATGCAATCCGATCTCGCGTTCCGCACGATTCGAATTATGGACCCGGCCTCTCGCTGAGGCCGGGCAGCTGCACTTCCTTTTCGAATCGTTGCGTCAGAGATCGTGCCATGCCGCGTACCTACTGCTTCTCCGTTCATGCCGCCGCCTCGACCTGCTCCCTGCCCCGGGTGCTGGAGGTTTTCGCCGTCCATGGCCATGTGCCGCAGCAGCTGCACAGCCAGCGGGTCACCGAGGACGACCTCGTGATCGACGTGCAGCTCGACGCCGTGACCGACGGCGACGCCGCCGCGGTGGCACGGCGTCTCGGCCGCTGCGTGAACGTCACCAACGTCTTCTGGTCGGAGAAACAGCGGTGCGTCGTCGCAGCCTGAGCCTCGCCGCCTTCCTCCTTGCCGCCGGCCTCGCCGGCGAGGCCGCGGCCGCGGGCCTTTGCGAGCGGCTGTGGATCCCCGAGCAGCTCGAGCTGGACTGCCGGCCGATGGCCGGTGGTGCCGGCAGCGGTGCGGTCGACGTGGTGCCGCCGGGCGTCTCGGCGCCGCTCTTGAGCCGCATGACCGTGCGCGAGCTCGAGCGGAAGGGTGAGGATGCGCTGGCCTGGGAGGATCCGTCTTCCTGGCTGACCCGCCAGATGACCGTCGACACCTCGCAATTCGCCGGCGCCATCCGCAGCTATCTCGACGATCCCGACAGCCCCATTGGCGGCGAGGCCTCGCGCGGCGCCGTGACCTCGCTGCTCGACGGGCTGAGCACGCTGGGCCGCCTCGCCCTTGCGGGCTGCGAGGATCCGGCGGAGCGGGCGGCGCACGGCTATTGGGAGATGGAGTGCAGCTTCACCGCGGGCGGGCTCGGCGTGTTCACCGAGCTGCGCCTGCAGGCCGAGGGCGAGCGGCGCTACGCCGTCTCGATGCGCACCATGAACGAGAAGCGGCTGCGCCACTTCCAGGCCATCGCCGGCTCGCTCGCCGCCCAACGCTGACGCGCCGGCGGCCGTCGTCCCGGCCTTGCGGCCGGAGCACGGTCGCTCGCCCGTCTTCCTGATCCGGTCCGCGGCAAGCATTCGCGCCGCTCGGAACGCGGCCGAGCCGCCGCATCGGGCTGCGTGGTGGCCGGCGGAGCAAACGCCTCCTCGCTGCTGTCCCTTCCGCCAACGGTGCAGCCGGTGCAGGCTGCCGGCGATCCCCTGCCGCCGGGAATGAATGGGCCACAACGAGGGTGAGGAGCGTCAGCCGTGCAGATCCCGCAGACGGAAGAGACCCTGACCGAAATCTTCAGGAAGCTCGGTGCTTGCGAGCCGGAGCAGTGGGCGCGCTCGCAGATCGAGGAGGGCGTTCCCCAGCTCGTCCGGTTCCTCTTCCTCAAGGAAGCGTGGCAGGAGGTGCTGCCGGACGGGGACATCTCGTGGATCGACCGGGAGATCGCGCAGGCGCGCAAAAGCCCCGAGGAGCCCTATGCCGGCCTTGGAGCAGCGCTTGCGCGTTGCCGGGCGGCGGGCGCCGACGACGCGGATCTGAGCGAGATCTTCCGCTGCGCCCAGGCGCAGATGCTCTTCAGCCTCTGCTACCTCCTCGACTGCCCGCACCCGCCGCCGGAGCCTGCCGAGGACGTCTGCTGGGCGCTTTTCCAGGTGGACGAAGAGGGCCGCCCCGTGGGCCCGCCGGTCGGCGGTCTCCACGAGGAGGTGCTCTCGACGGATCCCACGGGCCGGGAGATGCGGCCCGTTCACCGTGAGTGAAGGGCCGTCCTGCCGCGGCCGCCGACGCCAGCTGCTCCCGCGCCCCGGGTTCGGCGCGAGGACGGGTGTTGGGAGTCCTTCCCCTCGGCAGGCGCGGCCGGCCGCTCAGGAGGGACGCGCAGGGGGCGGCTCGGCATCATCGTCGTCCCCGTCGACCTCGACGGCCGGCACCGCATAGCGGCCATTGAGCCAGTTCATGAGGTCGCGGTCGCGGCAGCGCGCCGAGCAGAACGGCCGGTAGCGCTGCTCGCGCGGCTTGCCGCAGATGGGGCAGCGCGGCGTGCGCTGCGCCGCCCCTGGCTCCTTCTCCGCCATCGCTCAGTCCCCGCCGAGAGAGAACCCGCCGGGCTCCTGGCCCGGGTCGATCACCAGCCGCGCCCCGCCGAGCAGCGGCCGCAGACCCTCGCCCAGCTCCTTCTCGAGATAGAGCAGCAGCTCGCGGCCGACGCGCACCTCGAAGGACCCGCCTGCGCCGCGGCGCAGGCCGCCCAAAAGCGCCTCGGCGGCCGCCCGCAGCGAGGGCTCGCGGCCGGTGCCGTCACAATGCCGGCAAATGCCGCGCAGCAGCGCATCGAGCGAGCGGCCGCGCCGCGCCCGGCTGAGCTGGACGATGCCGAGCGGCGACATGGGATAGATCTGCACCGCCACCGGATCGTCGCGGAAAGCCCGCTTGAGCCCTTCCTCGAGGCGCTGCCGCTGCGGCTTGGTCGGCAGGTCGACGAAGTCGACGATCACCGTCCCGCCGAGATTGCGCAGGCGGAGCTGCCGTGCGATCTCGCGGGCGGCATCCAGATTGAGGTCGAGCGCCTCGCGGCCCTCGCCGTCGACGTCGATCGCGGTGCACGCGCTGGTCGGCTCGATCAGCAGGCGTCCGCCGCCCCGCAAGGGAACCTCGCGGGCGAGCGCCCGCGCAACGGCGTCCTCGACGTCGGTCTGCTCGAAGGCGCCCTGCCTCGCATCGAGCCGCACCAGCTCGATGCCGTGCGGCGCCAGCGGACCCTCGAGCAGCGCCCGGCAGCGGGCGAAGAGCTCCTCGTCGGCCACCTCGATGCGCCGCAGGCCGGGCTCGACCAGCCCGCGCAGGAGCCGCTCGACGGCATGCTCGTCGGCGGTGAGCCGGCCGGGCCGCTTGGCCTCGGCAGCCTCGCGCTCGATCGCCCGCCAGCGGCCCTCGAGCCGGGCGAGCTCGGCCTCGAGCGTCGCATCGTCGACCTCGCCCGCGAGCTTGCGCAGCGTGACGCCGCCCTGGGGGAACAGGCGCTCGCCGCGCTCCTGCAGCAGCACCCGCTCGCGGCCGCGTACCGGGGCGCTCTCCGGCGGGGTGCCGTGCGGCCGGTAGATCATGTGGAAGCCGAAGAGCTTCACGTCGGTAGTGACGCGCGCCCCCTTGCCCTCCACCGGCTCGCGCATGCCCTGGACCACCACCCGGTCGCCCTGGCGCACGAAGCGGCCAATCGGCCGCTTCTCGTACTCGCCGGCCAGGTGGCGCGCGTCCTTGGCGCCGAGAAAGGCGTGCTGGGCGAGGCCGCAGTCGAGAAACGCGGCATTGAGCTTGGCATCGACCGCGTCGGCCCGGCCGACGAACAGCGCGTCGGTCACCCAGTCGCCCAGCGCGTCGGCGTCGATCAGGTCGAGAAGCTCACGCTCCTCGAGCACGGCGCCACGCACCCCGAAGCCGGTATGCTCGATCACCAGCCTCTTCATGGCCGGCACCAGCCCAGCCCCTCGAGCATCGCCACCGTCTCGGCCAGCGGCAGCCCCACCACGTTGGTGTAGGAGCCGTTGATGCTCGGCACGAAGGTTGCGGCGAGCCCCTGAATGGCATAGCCGCCGGCCTTGCCCTCCCACTCGCCGCTGGCGAGGTAGAAGGAAATCTCGTCCTGGGTCAGACGCTTGATCCTGACTGAGGTGGTGACGAGGCGGGTGCGCCGCCGGCCGTCCGGGGCGATCACGCACAACCCGCCATGGACCCGGTGGCGGCGGCCGGAGATCAGGCGCAGGCACGCCTCCGCCTCGGCCCGCGTGCCGGCCTTGGGCAGGATGCGGCGCCCGCAGGCGACGACCGTGTCGGCGGCGACCACGAAGGCAGGCTCGGCGAGCTGCGCCCTGCCGGCATCGGCCTTGACACCAGCCAGACGCAGGGCGTGATCGGCCGGCAGTTCGCCTTTCAAGGGCGTCTCGTCGACGTCGGGCGCGAGGACCTGCCGAGGCTCGATCCCCGCCTGACGCAGCAGCGCCAGCCGCCGCGGCGAGGTGGAGGCGAGCGCCAGCCTCATCCCGCTTGCATCGCTCACGTGGCCTACTTGAAGCGGTAGGTGATGCGGCCCTTGCTCAGATCGTAGGGCGTCATCTCCACCGTCACCTTGTCGCCGGTCAGCACGCGGATCCGGTTCTTGCGCATCCGGCCCGAGCTGTGCGCCAGAATCTCGTGGTCGTTCTCGAGCTTGACGCGGAACATGGCGTTCGGCAGTACTTCAGTGACGGTACCGCTGAACTCGATCATATCCTCTTTAGCCATCAGCACTCCTAGGTTGACGGCACGCTGGCGGGTGCCTCGCGTGCATTTCATGGTGCGCGAACGGCGTCAGGTCAAGCAAAGCCGCCCAGCGCCGCCTGCGGCCCGACCCCGCAACCCTTCAGACCCTGGGTCCGCTCTCGGGCGGAAAGCGTTCGCGGATACGCCGGAGCAGCATGTCGCGCAGCGCCCGGTAGGCGTCCAGCCGCTGCTCCCGGCTGCCCTCGATGACGCTCGGGTCCGGCATATGCCAGAAATCCAGCTCGCACGAGCTGCTGCGGGTGAGCTCGACCGCCCGATGCTGCGCTTCCGGCGACAGCGAGATCACGAGGTCGAAGAACGTGTCCTCCAGATCGTCGAAGGTGCGCGGCCGGTGGCGCGACAGATCGATGCCGATCTCGTCCAGCACCTGCACCACCATGGGATCGAGCTCCCCCTGGCGCACGCCGACGCTTTGCACATAGATCCGGTGGCCATGGAAGAATTTCAAGAGCGCCTCCGCCATGGGCGAACGGATCGCGTTCATCGTGCAGGCAAACAGCACGCTCGCAGGGAGCTCGCTCATGGTTCAGCGACGCAGATGGAGCACGCAGACGAGCGTGAACAGCCGCCTGGCCGTGGCGAGGTCGAGCTCCACCTTGGCCTGCAAGGCGTCGCGCAGAATCTCCGAGCCCTCGTTGTGGAGCCCCCTTCGGGCCATGTCGATCGCCTCGATCCGCGACGGCGTGGCGCCCTTGATGGCCTGATAGTAGCTCTCGCAGATCAGGAAATAGTCCTTGATGACCCGGCGCAGCGGCCGGACCGCCAGCGCGATCTCCGCACTCTGGGCGGGCGTCTCGCCGGTCACGTCGAGGATCAGCGTCGCATCGCGCAGTGACAGGCGCAGCGCGTAGGGTCCGGCAAAGCCGTCGCGCAGGCGGAACCGGTTGCTCTCGAGAAGGTCGAACACGGCGACGTTGCGCTCGTGCTCGACCTCCGGGCTCCAGCGGACGATGCTCTTCTCGTCCAGAACCAGCGAGACGATCCTGTCCTGCTCCTCGCTCACTCCACGAGCCGCCCCTCGACGGCCAGCGCATGCGCCTCCAGCCCCTCGGCCCGGGCGAGCCGGCCGGCGGCCGGCGCCAGCGCCCTGAAGCTCGCCGCATCGCAGCCCAGCAGCGTCGTGCGCTTGAGAAAGTCGTGAACGGCCAGGCCCGAGGCGAAGCGGGCGGTGCGGCTGGTGGGCAGGACATGGTTGGGCCCGCCCACATAGTCGCCGATGACCTCGGGCGTCCACGGGCCCAGGAAGATGGCGCCGGCGTGGGTGATGCGGGCGGCCATCGCCTCGGCATCCGGCACCGCCAGCTCCAGATGCTCGGGCGCCAGCCTGTCGACCAGGGCCGGCACCTCCTCGAGCGAGGCCACGACGATCACCGCGCCATGCGCGCGCCAGCTCTCCTTGGCGATGGCGCCGCGCGCGAGCGTCTCCAGCCGCTGCTCGATCTCGGCCTCGACCCGCGCGGCGAACGCCGCATCCTCGGTGATCAGGATCGACTGGGCGCGGGTGTCGTGCTCGGCCTGGGAAAGAAGGTCGGCGGCGATCCAGGCGGGCTCGTTGCCGCCGTCGGCCACCACCACGATCTCCGAGGGCCCGGCGATCATGTCGATGCCGACGCGGCCGAAGACCTGCCGCTTGGCCTCCGCCACCCAGGCATTGCCGGGCCCCACGATCTTGTCGACCGGGCGGATGGTGGGGGTGCCGTAGGCGAGCGCCGCCACCGCCTGCGCCCCGCCGATTCGGTAGACCTCGTCGACGCCGGCGACGGCCGCTGCCGCCAGCACCAGCGGATTGACCCGCCCCTCCGGCGTCGGTGCCACCATCACCAGGCGCCGGCAGCCGGCGACCCGGGCGGGGATGGCGTTCATCAAGACGCTGCTCGGGTAGGCGGCGGTGCCGCCCGGAACGTAGAGACCGACAGCGTCGATGGGTTTCCACACCATGCCCAGCCGCACGCCCTGCGCGTCGGTCCAGCGCTCGTCCTCGGGGAGCTGGCGCTCGTGGAAGGCGCGGATGCGGGCCGCCGCCGTCTCCAGCGCTCGCAGATCCTCGGGTGCGCACGCATCCCGCGCCGCCCTGATCTCGGCGTCGCCGACGCGCAGCGTGGCCGGCGTCAGCGCCAGCCGGTCGAAGCGCCGGGTGAGATCGCACAAGGCCTCGTCGCCCTCCTCGCGCACCCGCGCGATGATGCCCGAGACCGTGTCGCGGACGTCGTGGGTCTCCTCGCGCCGCTCCTCGACCAGGGCGGCAAAGCTCGCCTCGAAGTCCGCCTCGCGGCGGTCAAGCCTTCTGGCCATCCCCTGCCATGTCCTCGTAGCTGAGCTGCGCGAAGTGGTCGCAAGGCGTCGAGCTGCAGGCCGCAGCCTCGCCGAAATCGTCGAGCCGGCAATGGATCCGGTCGGTGCGCAGCTGGATCTCGATACCACCCTCGAAGACCAGCAGCACATGGATCAGATGCTCGCGCCCGGGCTCGGTGGCGATGGTCAGGAGCGACAGGCCGCGATCCTCGGCCACCGGATCGAGCCCGCGATACTTGACCTCGGCGATGTCGTCGAAAACCAGCGCCGAGGGGCACTCGGTGAGCCCCTCGCAGGACGTCGGGTCGGGCTGGCGCTCGCGCCGGTAGCGGGTGAAGGCCGCCATGAAGCGATGCTCGGCCGGCTGGAACACCATCTCCTTGAGGCACACCCGCGCGTCCTGCAGACACGCCGCCAGCACGGCCAGGTCCTCGGCGTCGGCGGCCCTCAGGCGAAGCTTGTCTTCCATCCCCTCTCTCCCCTCGCGGCGCGCAGCCTTCACGGCATGCGCTCGATCCTGGCACCCACCGCCGCGAGCTTCTGCTCGAGATGCTCGTAGCCCCGGTCCAGATGGTAGATGCGGTTGATCTCGGTCTCGCCCCTGGCTGCCAGGGCGGCCAGCACCAGCGAGACCGAGGCGCGCAGGTCGGTCGCCATGACCGGCGCACCCTTGAGCGCCTCGACGCCACGCACCAGGGCCGAGTGGCCGTGCACGGTGATCCGCGCGCCCATGCGCATGAGCTCGGGCACATGCATGAAGCGGTTCTCGAAGATCGTCTCGCTGATCATCGAGGCCCCCCGGGCGACGCACATCAGCGTCATGAACTGGGCCTGGAGGTCGGTGGCGAAGCCGGGATAGGGATTGGTCATCACGTCGACACCGGCGAGGCCGCCTTCGGCGACGCCAGCAATGAATCCGTCCTCGCACTCCTCGAGCAGCATGCCCGCCTCGACCAGCTTCTCCCTGGCCCCGCCGAGCATCTCGAGCCGCGCGCCCCTGATCGTGATCCGGCCGCCGGTGATGGCTGCCGCCATGGCGTAGGTGCCGGCCTCGATGCGGTCGGGCAGGATGCTGTGCCGCGCGCCGGTGAGCCGCTCGACGCCCTCGACGGTGATGCAGCTCGAGCCGGCCCCCTCGATGCGCGCCCCCATAGCGCCGAGCAGCCGCGCCAGATCGACGATCTCGGGCTCACGCGCAGCACCCAGGATGCGCGTCGTGCCGCGCGCCAGCGACGCCGCCATCAGCGTGTTCTCGGTGGCACCCACCGACGGCTGCTGGAACTCGATCTGCGCGCCTTTGAGGCCCCCGGGCGCGCGCGCCTGGACATAGCCCTCGACCAGGTCGATCTCGGCTCCCATCCGCTCCAGGGCAGCCAGATGGAGGTCAATCGGCCGCGGGCCGATGGCGCAGCCGCCCGGCAGCGACACCCGCGCCTCGCCGCCGCGTGCCAGAAGCGGCCCCAGCACCAGCACCGAGGCCCGCATCTTGCGCACCAGGTCATAGGGCGCCTCGGTCGACAGGAGCTCCGGCGTGCTCAGCCGCACCCGTCCGGGCTCGCCCGCCAGGTGCGTCGCCGAGGTGCCGACCCGCTGCACGAGGCGCAGCATCGACTGGACGTCGGCCAGCTCCGGCAGGTTGGCGAGCTCGACCGGCTCGTCGGTAAGGAGCACCGCGGCAAGCAGCGGCAGGGCGGCATTCTTCGCCCCGCTGATAGTCACCGTTCCCTCGAGCGGCACGCCGCCCTTGATCAGCAGCCGGTCCATCTAGCGTTCCGTTCCCGCTTCTTGCACGCTCAAAGCCTCGGCAGCGTGACGCCGCGCTGCCCCATATATTTGCCGCCGCGGTCCGCATAGGAGACCTCGGGCGCCGAATCGCCGCGCAGGAAGAGGAACTGGGCGATGCCCTCGTGAGCGTAGACCCGGGCCGGCAGCGGCGTGGTGTTGGAGATCTCGAGCGTCACATGGCCCTCCCACTCGGGCTCCAGCGGCGTGACGTTCACGATCATGCCGCAGCGCGCGTAGGTGCTCTTGCCGAGGCAGATCACCAGCACGTCGCGGGGGATGCGGAAATACTCGACCGTTCTGGCCAGCGCGAAACTGTTGGGCGGGATCACGCAGCTGTCGCCCGAGCGCTCGACGAAGCTCTGCGAGGAGAAGTCCTTGGGATCGACCAGCGCGTTGTCGACGTTGGTGAAGATCCTGAAGTCGGGCGCCAGGCGCGCGTCGTAGCCGTAGGAAGAGAGCCCGTAGGAGATCACGCCTGTGCGCTCCTGACGGTCGACGAACGGCTCGATCATGCCCTCCTCGAGGGCCTTCTTGCGGATCCAGTGGTCGGGCATGATCGCCATGGGCGCTTGTGTCCTTGAGGTGGCCGGCCGTGCGGGGTGCTGCCTTTGCGGCGCGCCTCGCCGCGCGCCGCGGAACGGGCGGTATGTACGGAATAGCGCGTCCGCGCTCAACAGTCGGCGCTGTCACGCCCCTTTTCCGCGGCGGGCCCTGCCGGCTCCGCCCGCCCGCGCTGCTGCGCCTTGCGCCGCTTGAGGTTCTCGCGGAGCTGGGCCGCCAGCCTTGCTGCCCGCTCGTCGCGCGCCGCTCCGCCCTTGCCCGCCTGCCCGGGCACCGTCCCGCCGCTCGCCTGCTCGTCGCTCATCGACCCATTTTCCACTTTCTCGGCCATCCGCGAGGAAATCCCCTTGCGCACCCCCCCGGCGTATGGCATCAACCGCCCGCCCGCAAGCCGCAGTAGCTCAGGGGTAGAGCACGTCCTTGGTAAGGACGGGGTCGGAGGTTCGATTCCTCTCTGCGGCACCACTTTCCCCCGCGCGGCATCCCCTCTCTTCGACAATCCGGCAGGTCCGACCCGCGTCGAGCGCGGTGTCTTTTTCCTGCGCGCCTCACCGCGCGGGGCCCGGGCGCTCGGCGCGCGTCGCCGCACGCGGAACCCCGTGGGCAGGCTCCGGTTGCTGCAGCAACTTCCCGATCGCCCCTTCCGGGAGAGAGGCATGGCTGCACGAACCCGATCACCGGCCAGCGAGCGCGACAGCCGGCTGCGCGGTCTCGGGACGACGGCGCTCGGGTTGCTCGTCCTCAAGCTGGCGGGCCGGCACACCAGCGACACCCGGCGGCAGCCGGGCAGCCGGCCGCCCGCCGAAGGCCCCGAGCCTGGCGGCAACGTCCCGCAGGCACGCCGGGCGGAGAGCCCGAGGCAGATCCCCGCCACCGGGTGGAAGGCCGTGCTGTGGCGGGTCAAGGACGAGATCAGCCGCGACAATGTCTCGATCGTCGCCGCCGGCTGCGCCTTCTACGCCCTTCTCGCCCTCTTCCCGGCGATCACCGCGACCGTATCGATCTACGGCCTGGTCGCCGATCCGGCACAGGTCGAGCAGCATCTCGCGGGCCTCCAGGGCGTGGTGCCCCAGGCTGCCTTCGAGATGATCCGCGCGCAGGTCGAAAAAGTGGCCTCGGGCGGCGGCACGGCGCTGGGCTGGGGGGCGGCCCTGTCGATCCTGCTGGCCCTGTGGAGCGCCTCCGCCGGCATCAAGACGCTCTTCACGGCCCTCAACATCGTCTACGAGGAAGAGGAGGATCGCGGGTTCATCCGCTTCAACGCCACGGCCCTGCTCTTCACCCTGGCGGCGATCGTCGGGGTGATCGCGGGCCTGGGCGTCATCGTCGTGGTTCCGGCCGTTCTCGGGCAGCTCCCGCTGGGCCCCCTCGGCGACTGGGCGGTGCGGATCGGCTCGTGGCTGGCCATGCTGGTGCTGGTGGTGGCGGGCCTTGCCATGATGTACCGCTTCGGCCCGAGCCGGGCGCCGGCAAGCTGGCGGTGGCTCAGTCCCGGCTCGATGGCAGCGGCGGTGCTGTGGCTGGTGGCCTCCGCCGCCTTCTCCTTCTATGCAGCCAATTTCGCGTCCTACAACGAGACCTACGGCGCCCTCGGCGGCGTGATCATCCTGCTGATGTGGCTGTGGATCAGCGCCTTCGTCGTGCTGCTGGGGGCCGAGCTCAACTCCGAGCTGGAGCTCGAGACCTCCCGCGACACCACCACCGGCAGGCCGCAGCCGATGGGCCAGCGCGGCGCCTTCGGCGCCGACCGCACGGACCGGACGCGGGACCGCTAGCGTGCCGGCAGGCCTCGGCAGATGGGGGAGACGGCTCGCCCAAGCCGCCTCCCCCGCCCGCCTGCGCGAGCCGCTGCGCCATGCCTGCCGCACGGCCGCCGCGGCCCTGTTCGCCTATCTGGTCATGCGGGTGGCGCACCTGCCGGAGGCCTCCTGGGCGGTGATGTCCGCCCTCTACGTCATCCGACCCAGCGTCGGCGGCACGCTCGGCTCGCTGGGCAGCCGCGTGGCGGCGACAATCCTCGGCAGTGCGGTAGGACTGGCGCTGCTCCTCGTGGTCGGCCAGGGCCCGTGGCAGACGCCGCTGGCCCTGGCGCTGTCCACCGCGATCATCCAGCTCTTCACGGCCTTCATCCCCGGCATGATGTACGCCCACATGGTCTCGAGCGTGCTGGTCCTGGTCGGCGTCGACGCCGGCGCGCTGATGGCCGCCGTCGACCGGTCGGTCGCGATCCTTTGCGGCGCCCTGGCGGCCGGAGCCGCGGTGACCCTGGTGTTCCCAAGCGCCGCGCATCGCATCATCCACCGCGACCTTGCCATGGCCGTCAGGCGCTGCGGCGACCTGCTGGCGGCGGCGGTGGCGCATCTCTTCGACCGGGACGCCGAGAGCCTGACGCCGATCCATGACGACATTCGCGCGCATCTCGACCGTGCCATCGCCATGGCACAGGAGACGCGCCGGCGGCGGGTACGAAAGGCCGGCCCCGCCTATCACGAGCTCACCTCGCGGGTGCAGCGTCTGTGGCAGACCATGGGCGTGCTGGACCGGATCGACGGGACCGTCCTGCCGGACCCGGTCCGCGAGCGGCTGCAAACGCCACTGGACGAGCTGGTACGGGCCTCCTGCCGCTATTTCCATCGCCTGGGAACGGCTATCGAGGCGGGCAAGCCGCCGCCGCGGCCCGACGAGGTCCGCGAACGGCTCGACCATCTCAACAACCTTCTCGAAGGTGGCTCCGGGGCCAGCGATATCACGGCGGTCCGGGTCTACACGCTGGGCTTCGTCCTCCAGGCGCTCGCCGACGAGTTCGACGGACTGGCCGCGATGTTCGAGGAGGACGCGCGGCAGGCTTCGGGCGCCGGATAGGGGCGCCACGACCGACGGCACGCAAGGGCGCTGGATCGCCCCCGCCTTTGTGCGCGATAGTGGGCAGTGGTGAATCTCACGCAGGCCGGCAGGGATCAGGGAGCAACACGTGAACCAGCGCATCATCGAGCTATTCGACCGCTTCACCCACGGCACCATGGGGCGGCGCGCCTTCCTCGACCGCCTGGCGGTGCTGGCCGGCGGCACCGCCGCGGCACAGGCGCTGCTGTCGGTGCTGGAGAACGACTACGCCGTCGCCCAGACGATCCCCGCGGACGATTCACGGCTGCGCACGGAGCGCATGACCTTCGCGGCCGAGGGCACCCGGCTCGAGGGATATCTCGCGATGCCGGCGGACGCCGGGCCGCATCCCGGCGTCGTGGTCGTCCATGAGAATCGCGGGCTCAACCCGCATATCGAGGATGTCACGCGGCGACTCGCGGTAGCGGGCTTCGCCGCGCTGGCACCCGACTTCCTGAGCCCTGACGGCGGCACGCCCGACGACCCGGACAAGGCGCGCGACATGATCGGCGAGCTCGACGGCGAGGCGGTCGTGGGATGGGCGCGGGCGGCCGTGGCGGCGCTGCGGGGGCGGCCGGAGACGACACGAGCGGTCGGCGCGATGGGCTTTTGCTGGGGCGGTGGCGTCGTCGGCAGGCTGGCCGCCGCCGAGCCCGGCCTGCAGGCAGCGGTGGTCTATTACGGCCGCCAGCCGGACGCGCAGGCGGTGGGCTCGATCGAGGCGCCGCTTCTGCTCCATTACGCGGGGCTCGACGAGCGCATCAATGCGGGCATCCCGGCCTTCGAGAAGGCGCTGAAAGACCATGGCAAGGTCTACGAGCTGCACGTCTACGAGGGCGTGAACCACGCCTTCAACAACGACACCAACGCGGCCCGCTACGACCGGGCTGCGGCAGAGGCGGCGTGGCAGCGGACAACCGCTTTTCTGCACGAGCATCTGGACGGCTGAGGAGCGCGAGGAGCAGCGGCCGCTTCAGACCGGAAAGTCGACGCGGACGCATCGCCCTTCCTCGCTCATGCGCCCGCCGAGCTGGCGGACGAAGCCCTGGATCAGCAGCACGCCGAGGCGGCTCTCCGCGCCGCCGGCGCTGCTGCCGCCCTCGCCGCACACGGCCAGCTGCCAGGTGTCCACGGTGCGCGGCTCGAGGCGCACCCGCACCACGGCGTCCGCACCCGCCGCCGAGACGCTCCTTGCCGATGCGGCCATCAACTCGTTCAGCATGAGGCCGAGCGGCACCGCGCGGTCCATGTCGATGGTCTGCCCGTCAGTGTCGAGCTGCAGGTCCAGACGCGCCCCACCGTCCGCGAGCAGGCTCCTCGACAGCCGGCCGCACAGGTCCCGCAGATAGGGGCCGAGCGCGAGACGGTCGAGGCTGTCGTCGCGGTAGAGACTGGCATGGACCTCGGCGATGATCGCGACCCTGCGGCCGGCCTCGGCCAACTGCCCGCGCACCTCCTCGCTCTGCTGCTGCGAGGCCTGCAGGTGCAGCAGCGAGGTCACGATCTGCAGATTGTTCTTGATGCGGTGGTTGAGCTCCTTGAGCACCAGCTCGATCCGCTCGCGTGCCGCCTGCCTCTCCTCCTCCGCCCTCTTGCGCGGCGTGATGTCGCGGGCGACCCCGGCGATCCGCACGATGTGCCCCTGGGCATCGCGGATCGGGAAGGCGGTCTCGCGGATCCAGCGCTGCTCGCCGTCGGCACGCCGGATCCGGTACTCGCCGTCGCCGATCTCGCCGGCGCGGGCCTGGCGCATGACGGCACTAGCATGCGCGCGGTCGGCAGCCTCCACCGTCTCCAGCCACAGCGCCGGAGACTGCATGATCTCCTCGCGGCGGCGCTGCCAGATGGTCTCGAAGGCCGGGCCGACGAACTCGGCATCGCCGCTCCTTGCATCGACGATCCACAGCACGTCGGGGCTCGTGTCGGCATATTGCCGGAAGCGCTGCTCGCTCTCCTGCAATGCCTCCATGGCCCGCGCCGCCTGTCGTTCGCGCTCGGCGATGCGCTCGGCCATGGAGTCGAACAGGGCGGCCAGTCGGCCCAGCTCGGAGTGGCGCTCGCGATAGCCGGTACGGGCGTCGAGATTGCCGGCCCGCCACTGGCTGGCGGCGGCCAGCAGAGCCTCGATAGGCCGCAGCACGAAATAGCGTCCGCCCAGCGCTGCCGCCGCCATGGCCAGCACCGCCGCGAGCACCAGCAGCGGCAGGCCGGTACGCAGCGACTGCTCGAGATCCGCCAGCGCCCATGCCCGCGACAGCCCGACCGCGACGACCATTCCCTCGCGGCCGTTGCCGCGGCTCTCATAGGCCACGACCCGGGCCACCCCGTCGCTGGCGCTGACCTCGTCCGAGCGCGCGTGGCCGCTGCCCTCGGCCATGGCGAGCGAGGCCCAGGGCGCCGGCGCCGGCCTGCCCTCCTGGCCGGGATCGGGCAGGCGCACGAGTATCGTGCCACGCCGGTCGAGCAGGCTGAGGGAGGATCCGGGCGGAAGGGGCCGCGAGGCCAGCCGCGCGCGGAGCCAGCCGAGATCGAGCGCCGCCACGATCAGCCCGGCGGGCTCGCCCGCCAGGGTGCGGACGCCGAGCGCGAACGGCAGCATGCCGCCAGGACCACCGGCAAGCCACGGACCCTGCACCAACCCACTCGAGCCGGCCGCCACCTCGACGAAGTCCGGCGGCAGGGAAAGCGGGCGGGAACCGCACAACGGCTTGCCGCGCATGTCGTACAAGGCGATGCTGGCAAGCTCGGCGAAGTGCGGCGCCACCCCCTCGATGAACCGCTCGCAGCGCGGCTGCGCTCCCTCGCGCAGGACCGGCGCCTGCGCGCCCGCCACGAGCAGCGCGCGGATGCCGCCGAGGATGCTGCCGAGCTCGTCGGAGATGGCGCTGGCGGCGCGGGAGGCCTCGCGCTCGGCATCCGCCTCGCGCTGCTGCGCCATGGAGAAGGTGCTCCAGGCGAGGATGGCCATCGCTGGCGCCACTGCCAGCACGACCAGGACATAAAGCCGCGTCAAAAGGCTCATGGGGTTGCTACCGGGATCCGCACCTGCAGCGGGCGCTCAGCGGTCCTAGCCGCCCTGGGCGAAGCGCTGGGCGAGCTCGAGCATGTCGCGAGGCAGCTCCCGCTCCCGCGGGTCGCCATAGACCTTCCTCATCCGCGCCGCCAGCCAGCGCTCGAACGCGTCGTCCAGAGGCGTCGCGCGGTGGCGGTCGCGGCGGGTCTCCTGCGTGGTGGTCGCTTCCCGCTTGCTCTGCA
Source organism: Geminicoccaceae bacterium 1502E (assembly GCA_033875255.1). Lineage (GTDB taxonomy): Bacteria > Pseudomonadota > Alphaproteobacteria > Geminicoccales > Geminicoccaceae > Marinimicrococcus. The sequence continues at coordinate 110,355 of JAWZSN010000006.1, forward strand.
TCGGTGGTTCATCGGCGAGCCGTCACGCGACGGCCTCGCTGCCCCTTCCTGCTCATGGCGCCCTGACGGGCACGCGTTACCCGGTGTCGCCATAGAACGCCAAAGGCGCTTCGCGGTTGCACGGACCGGAAAGGGAGCTGGGGCGGCTAGTGGCAAGGGCGGCAAGGGCCGCGCTGTCATGCCCGATACCGCGAGACGGGCCAGGTGTCCGGAAACGACGAAGCCCGGCGCGAGGGCCGGGCTTTCGTAGGTTGCTTTGCTGGCGGAAGCGAGGGAGTGGCGCGCCCGGGAGGATTCGAACCCCCAACCTCCTGATCCGTAGTCAGGTGCTCTATCCAATTGAGCTACGGGCGCTTGCTTCCGTCGAAAGCGCGCTCCGTTTAGCCGCTGCCCAGAGGCATGGCAATAGCCATCTCACGCCGTCGTGCGATTTTTTGCTCAAACCTCACGAGGAAGCCACCGCCTTCTCGATTCGCGCCGCCATCTCCTCCGCCGTCGCGTCGTGCGAGAAGTGCGTCAGGTAGCGGCCGCTCTGGTCCATCAGGTAGGTGAAGGCCGAGTGGTCCATGAGATAATCGCTCGAGCCTTCGGTCTCGGCCTTGCGGGCGTAGATACGGTAGGCGCGCTTGACCGCGTCGATCTCCTCCGCACTGCCGGTCAGCCCGACGAGCTGCGGGTGGAACAGCTCCACATAGTCCTTCATCACCGGCACGGTGTCGCGCTCGGGATCGACGGTGACGAAGATCGGCGCGATCTTCTCGGCGACCTGCGGCGGCAGCTGGTCCATCGCCTGGCCCATCACCTGCAGCCCCAGCGGGCAGACGTCGGGGCAGCTGGTATAGCCGAAGAAGACCAGCATGTAGCGGCCGCGGAAATCCTCGTCCGTGACGCGCTCGCCCTTGTGGTCGAGCAGGCTGAAGGGGCCGCCGATCAGGGCCTCGCCCTGGGCCGACGCCTCCTTGACCGTGTCCTTGGCCCGTCCCACCAGAACAGCCGACAGGCCAGCGCTGATGACGGCCAGCACCAGCAAGGCGGCAACGAGAAAGCGAGGCCTCATGAGCATTCCTCTCCCCGGTTAATATAGTCGGGCATAGAGCCCCGAACCTTGCTCGGGAAGGCACACCGGCGCCGCGTGTGGCGGCGTGTCGCAAGACGCCGCCGGAGCGCTCAGCCGCGCCCCTGGCGCGCCAGCGCCGCCTCGCGGCGCGCGATGTAGAGGGTGCTTGCGGCGATGATCGCAGCCCCGAGGATCGCCAGCGGATCGAGCCACTCGGCGAACAGGATCACGCCGTAGAAGGCCGAGAGCGGCAGGCGCGAATAGTCGATCGGCGCCATGGCGCTGGCCTCGCCGACCCGAAAGCCGCGCATCAGGCAGACCTGCGAGACGGTGCCGACCGCCGCCATGCACAGCAGCAGGCCCAGCTCCCCGGGCGTGGGTGTCTGCCATACGAAGAGTGCCGGCAGGCCGGTGACGATGGTCCCGACGACACCCAGCCATGCGAGGATGGTGAGCTCGCGCTCGAGCCGGACCATGTGGCGCAGCGTCACCGACACGGTGGCGCCGCATAGCGCCCCCGCGAGGCCGGCCAGGGCGGCGATTTCGAGATTGCCGGTATCCGGGCGCAGCATCACCAGAACGCCGAGGAAGCCCACCGCCGTCGCCACCCATCGCCGCAGCCGCACCACCTCGCGCAGGGCGAAGGCGGCGAGCAGCACCTGGAACAGCGGCTTGGTGAAGCCCAGCGCGGTGGCCTCGGCAAGCGGCATGTGGGTCACCGCATAAAAGCCGAAGAGAAGGCCCAGCGATCCGACGGTCCCGCGGGTGATGTGGAGGTGCAGGCGGCTGGTGCGCCAGACCCCCGGGCCGGCCCGCAGGATCAGGGGCAACAGCAGGACGAAGCCGAAGAAGGCCCTGAAGAACGACACCTCGAAGCTGTGCAGCCGCTCGCCGGCGATCTTGGCCAGAGCGCTCATCGTCGCGAACAGCAGGCAGGAGGCGAGAATCCACAAGGCACCGCGCACATTGTCCGTGCCGGTGCCGGCGAGCGGGCCGGAGCTTTCCTTCACGCTCAATGGAAACGCCTGTCGGCACGGTAGGGGGCGAGATCGACGGGCGGCTCGCGGCCGGCCACGAGATCGGCCACGAGCTGGCCGGTCACCGGCCCCAGGGTCAGGCCGATATGTTGATGGCCGAAGGCCAGGAAGAGATTGTCGTGGCCAGGTGCCCGGCCGATTACCGGCAGGCTGTCCGGCAGCGACGGCCGATGCCCCTGCCATTCGCTCCGGATCTCGGCGGAAAGCTGCGGCAGCAGGCGCTGCGCCCTGGGCACGAGACGGCGCACCCGCCGGAAGTCGGGCGGCGCCTCGAGGCTGGCGAGCTCGACCCCGCCGGTAAGGCGGATTCCGTGCTCCATCGGGGCCAACACGAAGCCGTCATCGATGGAGTAGACCGGCCGGCGCAGCGTCTCGGCCGGGTGCGGCAGCATCAGATGATAGCCGCGCTCCGCCTCGAGCGGCACGCGCAGCCCGGCATGCCCGGCGAGCTTCCGGCTGAAGGCGCCGGCGGCGATCACCACGGCGTCGGCCGGCAGCGTCCCGGCCTCGCTCGCCACGCCGGCAAGGCGCCCCTCCTCGATCAGGAGCTCGCGCGCCGGCGCCCGGACGTGGCGGCCGCCGCGCTCGAGGAAGGTCGCGACGATGCCGGCCACATAGCGCTGCGGATGGCGCACCGCGCGGTTGTGCGGCAGCAGCAGGCCGCCCGCGACCTCGGGCGAGAGCGCCGGCTCGAGATCGCGGACCTGCGCTGCGTCCAGCATCTCGAAGGCGCGGCCGTGGCGCTCCAGCATCGCCCGCTCGCCGGCGGTCGAGGCCTCGAGCTTTTCGGGGCTACAGGCGATCTTGAGCCAGCCGCCGCTGCGCACCAGATTGGCCAGCCCGCATTGCTGGATGAGGATGTCGTGAGCCTGGTCGGCGCGGTCGAGCAGGGCCGCCAGCGCCCGCGACAGCTCCTCGACCCGCTCGGGCCGGCTGGCGAGCACGAGCCGCGCCAGCCACGGCAGGAGCTCGGGCAGGTGGCGCCAGCGCACGGAGAGCGGCGAATTGCGGTCGAGGAGCATGGAAGGCACCCGGGCCAGCATGGCGCGCGTGCCGACCGGCGAGACGCTGCCAAGGCTGATGATGCCGGCATTGCCCAGGGAGGTGCCGCCGCCCGGCTCGCGCGGATCGACCAGGGTGACCTGGTTACCGTCGCGCTGCAGGAAGAGCGCGCAGCTCGCCCCCACGATGCCAGCCCCGACCACCACCACGTGGCGGCCCTGCCCTGCGCCCATCGACACGCTCCCCGAAGGCCGGATTCCATTGCCCGTCCGCAGGATTGACTTAGATTGACGCGGTGCGCGACGGTCAAGGCCGCGCCGCGCACGCCTCACCCGGAGATTTTGCTGACGTGACCGCCGACCTCGCGATCGCCCTGGCCCAGATCAACCCGACCGTCGGCGACATCGAGGGCAATCTCGCCCGGGTTCGCGACGCGCGCGCCCGGGCCGCAGCCCAAGGTGCCGACCTCGTGGTGCTGCCCGAGCTGGCGCTCGCCGGCTACCCGCCCGAGGACCTGGTTTTGAAGACGGCGTTCTGCGAGCACGCGCGCCGCGCGGTCGAGGCCCTGGCGAAGGACACCGCCGAGGGCGGACCGGCAGTCGTGGTGGGCGCTCCCTGGCGCGACGGCGGCAAGCTCTACAACGCGGTTCTCCTGGTGGCCGGCGGCGAGATTGCCTGGCGGGCCAAGCACGAGCTGCCCAATTACGGGGTGTTCGACGAGGCCCGGGTGTTCGCCGCGGGACCGGTGCCGGGACCGGTGCCGCTGCGCCTGCGCGACGGGGACCTGGTACGGCTCGGGCTGATGGTCTGCGAGGACATGTGGGGCGAGGACGTGGCCGAGGGGCTGGCGGAATCCGGCGCCGAGCTCCTCATCGTGGTCAACGCCTCGCCGTTCGAGCAGGACAAGCACGACCGGCGGGTGCAGCTCGCGGTGGCTCGGGTCACCGAGACCGGCCTGCCGCTGGCCTATGTCAACCAGGTCGGCGGCCAGGACGAGCTGGTGTTCGACGGCGCCTCCTTCGCGCTCGATGCCGCCCGGCGGCTGGTGCTGCAGGCGCCGAGCTTCGAGGAGGCGCTGAGCCTCAGCCGCTGGCGGCGTAACGAGGAGGGCGGCTGGCAGCCGGAGCGGGGCGAGATCCTGCCGCCGCCGGGGCCGCTCGAGGCGGTCTGGCGCGCGATGATGCTGGGCCTTCACGATTACGTGGAGAAGAACCGCTTTCCGGGCATCGTGCTGGGCCTCTCGGGCGGCATCGATTCCGCCATCTCGGCCGCCGTGGCGGTCGACGCGCTGGGCGCCGGGCGGGTCCATGCGGTGATGATGCCCTCGCACTTCACCAGCCGCGAGAGCCTCGAGGACGCCGCCGAGGGCGCGGCGATGCTGGGCATCCGCCTCGAGGAGATCGCCATCGAGCCGGCGGTCGAGGCGTTCCGGCAGATGCTGGCGCCGGCCTTCGCCGGCAGGCAGCCCGACATCACCGAGGAGAATATCCAGTCGCGGGTCCGCGGGATCGTCTTGATGGCGCTTTCCAACAAGCTCGGGCCGATGGTCCTGACGACCGGCAACAAGTCGGAGATGTCGGTGGGCTACGCCACGCTCTACGGCGACATGTGCGGCGGCTACTCGGTGCTCAAGGACGTCTACAAGACCACCGTCTTCGAGCTCGCCCGCTGGCGCAACGGGACACGGCCGGAGGGTGCCATGGGGCCGGGCGGGCCGGTGATGCCGGAGCGGGTGATCGTCAAGCCGCCGTCGGCCGAGCTGCGCGCCGACCAGAAGGACGAGGACAGCCTGCCGCCCTACGAGCTGCTCGACCGCATCCTCGAGGGGCTGGTCGAGCAGGACCTTTCGCCGCGCGAGCTGGTCGAGCAGGGCCTCCCCGCGGACGAGGTGCGGCGGGTCTCCAACCTGCTCGATCTCGCCGAGTACAAGCGCCGCCAGGCACCGCCGGGGGTCAAGACCACGCGCCGGGCCTTCGGCCGCGACCGCCGCTACCCGATCACCAACGCCTTCCGCCGGATCGGCCTGCGCGACGCCGGCATCACCTGAGACGACGCGCGGCGGGACCTGAGGCGGCACGCGGCGGGACCTGAGGCGGCACGCGGCGGGCGAGGCCGGACCCGCGGCCGCAGGGCGGTTTGGTTGTGCGCTTGACGGCACTGCCCTATATAGGTGCGGCCCGCCCAGCCCGGGCTACGCCGGCGCCCAGTACGGGCGCCGTTTTCCTTGTCATGCCCTGGATGTAGCCATGAGCCGCCGCAGGCAGGTCTACGAAGGCAAAGCCAAAGTCCTTTACGAGGGGCCCGAGCCGGGCACCCTCATCCAGTATTTCAAGGACGATGCCACCGCCTTCAACAACAAGAAGCACGCCGTCATCACCGGCAAGGGCGTGCTCAACAACCGCATCTCCGAATATCTGATGATGCGCCTTGCCGAGATCGGCGTGCCGACGCACTTCGTGCGCCGCTTGAACATGCGCGAGCAGCTGATCAAGGAAGTCGACATCATCCCGGTCGAGGTGGTGGTCCGGAACGTCGCGGCGGGCTCGCTCTCGCAGCGCTTCGGCCTCGAGGAAGGCACCGCCCTGCCCCGCTCGATCGTCGAGTACTATTACAAGAACGACCAGCTCGGCGACCCGCTGATCAGCGAGGAGCACATCACCGCGTTCGGCTGGGCCAGCTACCAGGAGCTGGACGAGATCTTGAACATGACGCTGCGCGTCAACGACTTCCTCTCCGGGCTGTTTCTCGGCGTCGGCCTCAAGCTGGTCGATCTCAAGCTCGAGTTCGGCCGCCTGTGGGAGGACGAGGACATGCGCATCGTCCTGGCCGACGAGATCAGCCCCGACAATTGCCGGCTGTGGGACGTGCGCACCAACGAGCGGCTCGACAAGGACCGGTTCCGGCGCGATCTCGGCAATGTCCAGGAGGGCTATGCCGAGATCGCGCGGCGACTGGGCATCCTGCCCGAGGCCGGCCCGCGCGACCTCAAGGGACCGGAGACCCTGCAGTGAAGGCACGTGTCGAGATCAGCCTGCGGCCCGGGGTGCTCGACCCCGAGGCGCAGACCATCGAGCGCTCGCTGGCGAGCCTGGGCTTCGACGGCGTCGGGCATGTCCGCCGGCTCAAGGTGATCGAGCTCGATCTCGCGCACCGGGACCGGGCCGCTGCCGAGAAGGCGGTCGCGGCGATGTGCGAGCAGCTGCTCGCCAACCCGGTGATCGAGAGCTACTCGATCGACATCGACGACTGAACGGCTTTCGGACCCCGCCTCGCGGGGCCCGGACGCCTTGCCCCGCACCCCCTTCCCGGCGAGCTGAACCACGATGCGCGCGGCGGTCATCACCTTTCCCGGCTCCAACTGCGATCGCGATCTGGCGGTTGCCATGGAGCGTTGCTTCGACAAGCCCGTGGCCCGGATCTGGCACCAGGACACGGACCTGCCGCCGCTCGACCTGATCGGCATCCCCGGCGGCTTCTCCTTCGGCGACTATCTGCGCTGCGGCGCCATCGCCGCCCGCTCGCCGGTGATGCGCGAGGTGGCTCGCCAGGCCGGGCGCGGTGTGGCGGTGCTGGGCATCTGCAACGGCTTTCAGGTACTGACCGAGGCGGGTCTGCTGCCTGGCGCGCTGCTGCGCAACTCAGGCCTCGGCTTCGTTTGCCGCACGGTGGCCATGCAGGTCGCGACGGCCAGCAGCCCATTCACCGGCAGCTTCGCCGCCGACGCGCCGATCGCCCTGCCGGTGGCGCATCATGACGGCAACTACCAGATCGACGAGGACGGCCTGAAGCGCCTCGAGGACGAGGACCGGGTGGCGTTCCGCTATCTGGAGAATCCCAACGGCTCCATGGCCGGCATCGCCGGCGTCCTGTCGGAGCGGCGCAACGTGCTGGGCATGATGCCGCACCCCGAGCGGGCCATCGAGCCGCTGCTTGGCGGCAGCGACGGCCTGCCGCTGTTCCGCTCGCTGATGGGCGCCTTGGCCTGAGGACGGAAGAGATGACCACGCCCGCCATCACGCCGGAAATCGTCCGGGAGCACGGCCTCTCCGAGGCCGAGTACCAGAACATCCTCGAGATCCTCGGCCGCGAGCCGAACCTCGTCGAGCTCGGCATCTTCTCGGTGATGTGGAGCGAGCACTGCTCCTACAAATCGTCGAAGAAGCATCTCTCGAAGCTGCCCACCGAGGCGCCCTGGGTGGTCTGCGGCCCCGGCGAGAATGCCGGCGTCGTCGACATCGGCGACGGGCAGGTGGCGATCTTCAAGATGGAGAGCCACAACCACCCGAGCTTCATCGAGCCCTACCAGGGGGCTGCCACCGGCGTGGGCGGCATCCTGCGCGACGTCTTCACCATGGGCGCACGGCCGGTGGCCCTCCTCAACGCGCTGCGCTTCGGCGATCCCTCGCACCCCAAGACACGGCATCTGGTCGCGGGCGTGGTCTCCGGCATCGGCGGCTACGGCAATTGCGTGGGCGTGCCCACCGTGGCCGGCGAGACCACCTTCCACCGTGCCTATAACGGCAACATCCTCGTCAACGCCATGTGCGTGGGCGTGGCCGAGGCCGACAAGGTCTTCTATGCGGCGGCCGCAGGCGTCGGCAATCCGGTGGTCTATGCCGGTGCCAAGACCGGGCGCGACGGCATCCACGGCGCCACCATGGCCTCGGCCGAGTTCACCGAGGACAGCGAGGCCAAGCGGCCGACCGTCCAGGTAGGCGATCCGTTCACCGAGAAGCTGCTGATCGAGGCCTGCCTCGAGCTGATGCAGAAGGACTGCATCGTCGCCATCCAGGACATGGGTGCGGCCGGCCTCACCTCCTCCTCCTTCGAGATGGCCTCGCGCGGCGGCACCGGCATCGAGCTGGCGCTCGACCGCGTGCCGCTCCGCGAGGAGGGCATGACGCCCTACGAGATCATGCTCTCGGAGAGCCAGGAGCGGATGCTGCTGGTCCTCAAGGTGGGCCGCGAGGACGAGGCCCACGCCGTGATGGAGAAATGGGGCCTCGACGTCGCCACCATCGGCCACGTCACCGACACCGGCCGCATGGTGATCCGCTGGCATGGCGAGGTGGCGGCCGACCTGCCGATCGCCCCGGTGAGCGGCGCCTCGCCGGTCTATGACCGGCCATCCGTGCCGACGCCGCCGCGGCTGCCCATCGTTGGCGCCGCCGGCAGCGCGCCGATGGACGACCGCGATGCGCTCCTCGTGCTCCTCGGCTGCCCGGATCTGGCCAGCAAGCGCTGGATCTGGGAGCAGTACGATCACATGGTGATGGGCGACACCGTGCAGCGCCCGGGCGGCGATGCCGCGGTGGTGCGGGTGCACGGCACCAACAAGGGCCTGGCCGTCACCTCCGACTGCACGCCGCGCTACTGCGAGGCCTGCCCGCGCACCGGCGGGATGCAGGCGGTGGCCGAGGCCTGGCGCAACCTGATCGCGGTGGGCGCAAAGCCGCTGGCCATCACCAACTGCCTGAACTTCGGCAACCCGGAGCGGCCCGAGATCATGGGCCAGCTCGTGGGCGCCATCGACGGTATGGCGGCGGCCTGCCGCGCCCTGGACTTCCCCGTCGTCTCGGGCAACGTCTCGCTCTACAACGAGACCGAGGGCCGCGCCGTGCAGCCCACGCCCAATATCGGCGGCGTCGGGCTGATCGAGGATCTGGGGCGGATGACCGGGATGGCGTGGCAGCGCCCGGAGCTCGCCCTGGTGCTGGTCGGCGAGAGCAATGGCTGGCTCGGCGGCTCGCTCTATCTGCGCGAGGTGATGGGCCGCGAGGAGGGCGCCCCGCCGCAGGTCGATCTGCCCCAGGAGCGGCGCAACGGCGATTTCGTGCGCGAGGTCATCACCGCGCGGCTCGTCGAGGCGTGCCACGACATGAGCGACGGTGGCCTCCTGGTGGGCCTCGCCGAGATGTGCCTCGCCTCGGATATGGGCGCCACGCTGGAGGTGCCCCGGGAGGCCACGCCGAGCGCCTGGCTGTTCGGCGAGGACCAGGCCCGCTACCTCCTGGCGGTGAGCCCCGAGGCGCTGGACGACCTCAGGGCCCGGGCGCGCGGGCGCGGCGTGATCGCGCGGCAGGTCGGAACCACCGGGGGCCGGTCGTTGAACGTCACCGGCCTCGTGCCCATATCGATCGACGAGATGCGGGTCCGGCACGAGGGCTGGCTGCCGGCCCTGATGGCCGGCGGTCACTGAGCGGGAGCAGTATGGATGGCGATGGCGGCGGCCGACATCGAGCGGCTGATCAAGGAAGCGATGCCTGACGCGCAGGTGACGATCGAGGATCTGGCCGGCGACGGCGACCATTATCGCGCGGTCATCATCTCCGAGGCCTTCCGCGGGAAGTCGCGGCTGCAGCAGCACCAGATGGTCTATAGCGCCCTTGGCGGGCGGATGGGCGGCGAGTTGCACGCCCTGGCCCTGGCGACCTCCGCGCCGGCCTGAGCCGGCGGCATCGAGATTTCCCTCACAAGGATCGAACGAGATGAGCGAGCCGGTCTTCGAGCGCATCAAGGAGCAGATCACGGGCGACGACGTGGTGCTCTACATGAAGGGCACCCCCGTCTTTCCGATGTGCGGCTTCTCCGCCAAGGTGGTCCACCTGCTGGGCCAGACAGGCGCCAAATACCAGTCCTACAACATCCTCGACGACATGGATCTGCGCCAGGGGCTGAAGGACTTCAGCAACTGGCCGACCTTCCCGCAGCTCTACGTCAAGGGCGAGCTGGTCGGCGGCTGCGACATCATCAGCGAGATGTACGAGAGCGGCGAGCTGGCGCAGCTCTTCCAGGAGAAGGGCGTCAGCCAGGCCTGAGCCCGGCTCTCGCTACTGGACCAGAGCCGGGCAGCGCGCGCCTGCCCGGCAGTCCTCCGTGAGCGTCACCCGCGCCGGGCGCCGGTCGTTCACCGTCTCGACGAGAAGCGGCAGCAGCCGCCGGTCGGCCTGCACCAGCACCCGCAGCCAGCGCCCTTGCGGCTCGTCGGGGAAGCTCACCAGATCGTCGCCGCGGTCGAAGCCGAAGAGCGCCACCAGCCGCACCTTCAGCTCGTGATGCGGCGGCAAGCCCGCCCCCTTCCCCCTCTCGGTGCGCAGCCAGGTGGCCTCGAGGTCGAACCGCTTGCGCCCCTCGAAGACCGGAATGACCCTGGTGGCCGGCGCCCTGCCCAGAGCCGCATCGGGAAGCCACGCGCGCAGCCGCAGGAAGGCCGTCAGCGGGTCGACCGTGCCGGCCTGCAGCGCGACGGGCACCTCGCTCTTCTTGTCCCGGCCCTGATTGACGAGCTCGACCCGCTCGAGCGCGCCGCCCTCGCCGTAGCGGATCGAGATCTCCCGGGTCCGGTCGCGCTTGTAGTGGTAGGCCTCGAAGGCGGCCGGCTCGCCCGTGCCGTCGGGCGCGATGCGGCTCAGCGTCTCGAAGCGCGTGAAGGCGTCGCTCATCAGGGCCGCCAGTCCGCGGCTGCGCATCACGAAAGTGCTGCGCGCGCGGCTGCCCTCGGGGCTGATGGTCAGCGCAAGGTCGGCTACAGTCATCCCCGCGACCCGCACGTCATAGCGCGCGTCGATCGCCGGCGGCAGGCTGGCAGCGGCCCTGCCCGGCGGCAGCAGCAACGCCCCGGTGGCGGGCAGCGAGAGCAGACTGGCAAGGAAAAGACGCCGGGACGGCATGCACATCAACTCCAAGGAACGACCCCCACGCAGCCCTAGATGGCGTACGCAAGGCGCCGTGACCAGCCCGCCATGGCGGTGGCCCTTCGCCCTGGCGGCGCTGGCGCTGCTCGGCGCCTGCGTCACTATCGGCGGCATGGAGCCTTGGGTCGACCCGGCGCGTCTTGCCGCCTATGAGGTGACGCGCCCGGGCGAGGTCCTGTTCCGGCGCGACGACCGGGCCGCCGTGCTGGCTGCCACCCCGCCCGCCCTGCGCGCCCGCCTGTGCGGCAGCGGCAGCCTGCCCATGACCTCGCTGGCCGCGCCCGAGGCCTTCGGCGCCGAGCGCACCGGCGGCACCGACACGCGGCTGGAGCCCTTCTCGTGGGCGCTGATGCACAACGCCGCCTCGGCCTTCGGCACGGGCGAAGGGGCCGCCGGCGAGGCGCTCGTGACGGCCCTCGACCGCTGGGCGCGGGAGGGCGCGCTCGCCCGGCTCGACAATGACGAGGCCGCCACCTACTACGCCCTCGACCGGATGCTCTTGCCGGCGATCGTCGGCTTCGGCCTGGTGAGCGAGGGCGGACGGGCCGACACGCCGGCCGAGCTCCGCGTCCGCCACTGGCTGGCCGGGCTGGTCGAGCGCACCCGGGCCCGCCGCGTGCAGCAGGACCGCGACGGCATCTCCGCCCGCAACAATCACAGCTATCTCGACGCCAGCGTGCTCATGGCGTGGGGTGCGCTCACCGGCGACGATGGCTTGTTCCGCGCCGGGCCGGCGGCCTTCGAGCGCGCCTTGCGGCAGATGCGTCCCGACGGCAGCCTGCCGCTGGAGACGGCGCGCGGCGCCCGGGCGCTCTGGTACCAGCGCCATGCCATCGCCTCGCTGGTGGCGATCGCCGAGATGGCCGCCACCCAGGGCCAGGATCTCTATGGCCTCGAGGTCGAGGGACGCAGCCTGCACCGGGCGGTCGATTTCCTGCTGGACGCGACCGCCGATCCGGCGAAGGTGCTGCCCTATGCCAGGGCCGATGCTAATCCCGGCGTCGAGGCCGACTGGCGGCAGCAGGACCTGGGATTCCTGGCGCGTCGCGGCCACGGGCGCCACTACATGGCCTGGGCCGAGCCCTACATGGCCCGTTTTCCCGGGCGCATGGAGACCCGCCGGCTGCGGGCAGCCCTCGAGCGCGCCGATCCGGCGTTCCGGCCTATGATCGACGATTATGCCGGCGGCAACGCCACCTGCTTCTTCGCCGAGCCGGGGGGCCGGGCTTTCAGCCCTGCTCTCTCCAACGCGAAAGAGCCCGCCGGATGATCCAACGGGCTCCCTCTCGTCTCGGCAGATGCCGGCAGATCAGCGCGAGTAGTACTCGATGACCAGGTTCGGCTCCATCTGCACCGGGTACGGCACGTCGGCCATCTTGGGCACCCGGACGAACTGGCCCTTGAGCGCCTTGTGGTCGACCGAGATGTACTCGGGCACGTCGCGCTCGGGATGCGCCACGGTCTCGACCACCAGCTGGTGGTTCCTCGACCGGTCGGCCACCTCGACCACGTCGCCTTCCTTGCAGCGGAAGCTCGGGATGTTCACCCGGCGGCCGTTGACCTTGACGTGGCCGTGATTGACGAACTGCCGGGCCGCGAAGATCGTCGGCACCAGGTTCATCCGGTAAACCACGATGTCGAGGCGGCGCTCGAGCAGGCCGATGAGGTTCTCGGCCGTGTCACCGCGAAGGCGCGACGCCTCCTCGTAGGTGCGGTGGAACTGCCGCTCGGTCATGTTGGCGTAGTACTTCTTCAGCTTCTGCTTGGCAGCGAGCTGGAGAGCATAGTCCGACATCTTGCGGCGCTTCTGGCCATGCTCGCCGGGAGCATAGTTGCGGCGCGCGAGGGGATCCTTGGACCGGCCCCACAGGTTGACGCCAAGACGGCGGCAGATCTTGCCCTTGGCTGCGATACGCTTGGTCATCGGCCCTCAGAATGTAAAACGGGACGAACAGACACATCGCGACCCAGGGGCCGCGCTCTGGCCGTCGCTTATAGCGGGGTGCACGCGCTTGTCAAACGCTGCGACTGCGTCAGGTAGTAGCCGCGAGGCGCGAGACGCTGCGCCGAACAGCAACGGGCGGAGGATATCGCACGAATGACGGTCGCGGGAAAGCTCGCTCTGGTGGGCATCGCCGGCAGCCTGCGCAAGGCGTCGCTCAATCGCGCCTTGCTGCGCGCCCTGCAGGCGGCCCTGCCGGCGCAAATCGAGCTGCGCATCCACCCCCTCGACGAGGTGCCGCTCTACAACCAGGAGATCGACCTCGATCCGGCGCCCCCCGGCGTCGCGGCGCTGCGCCAGGCGATCGGCGCCGCCGACGGGCTGGTGCTGGCCTCGCCGGAATACAATAACGGCATGAGCGGTGTGCTGAAGAACGCGCTGGACTGGGCCTCGCGGCCCTATGCCGCGCCCTGCCTGAGGAGCAAGCCCACCCTCGTCATGTCGGCCTCCCCCGGGATGGCCGGCGGCGTCCGCTCCCATGTCCAGGTGGTCACCACCCTGCTGGCGGCAGGCGCGCGGCTGACGCCGGGGCCGCATGTGGCGGTGGGCAGCGCCCGCGACAAGTTCGCCGACGGCAGGCTCACCGACGGGCCCACGCGCGAGTTCATGCTGGCGGCGGTGGACCGGCTGGCGGCCGAGATCGCCCGGCTGCGCGCCGCCGGCTGAGCCGGAAGGCGGCATGGCCGTCATGCCCGGCGCCGGGCTTGACCCCCGTTCCCCCTTTGCTAGCCCGTTCCTGCTTTGCTAGATGGAGCCGCAGCCCGCGGGGACGACCCCGCCCTTCCTCGCCGTGTCCCGGCGGGAAGCCCGGGCGACGGCAGGGACGACCCTGCCCCTACCCGGGAGCTCTACCCATGGCATGGCTGATCCTGTTCGCCGCCGGCCTCTTCGAGATCGGCTGGGCGGTGGGCCTCAAGCAGACCGAAGGCTTCACCCGCCCTTTGCCCTCGGTGCTCACCGTCCTGGCGATGATCGCGAGCTTCTGGCTTTTGAGCCTGGCGCTCCGGACCCTGCCGCTGGGCACCGCCTATGCCGTCTGGACCGGTGTGGGCACGGTGGGCACCGCGTTGCTCGGCATCGCCCTCTACGGCGAGCCCGCCGACGCCCTGCGCCTCGCCTGCATCGGCCTGATCGTGGCCGGCATCCTGGGGCTCAAGCTCGCCGCCTGAGCAGTGCGGCCGCGCCACGTTCCGCCGCTGAGGCGATGCCGCACGGCCACGCCAGCGGCCATGGCCGCCACCATCGCGGGGTAGGCGATCAGGGCGTGGGGCGCGAGCAGCGGCAGACCCTCCAGCACGAGGCTGGTGTTGCCCCCCGGCACGAGTGCTGCCCCCGCCCCCATGAGCGCACCTCCGACGAGCGAGCGCGCGATCTGCCGCGCCTCAGGGCTGCGGTAGCGGAAGCTGCCGGCGGTGCGGGCGGCAAGGGCCGCGCCACCCAGCAGAGCCAGGGCGAGGAGGACGCCCGTGAGGAGCCGTGCTCCTGAACCGCCGCGGGCCAGGTCCGCCAGCACGGCTCCGTAGGGCCAGGCCTCGACGGTCAGGAGAAGCGGCGTGTTGACCAGTGCGATCGCCGCCATGGCCACCCCAGGTGGCCAGCGCGTTCCGCGCAGCACGTCGCCGACACAGCGCAATGACGGGCATCGCCGGCGAACCGAGGCCAGACGCCAGACGCTAAACAGCGCGGCAGCGATGGCCGCCGGTGCGGCGACGTGGGCACCGCTTGCCAGCATGCCGGGGGCCCCGACCTGCGCAGCCGGCGAGCCCAGCGCCGAACCTGCCAGCCCGCCCAGACCCACGGCAGGTAGCAGTGCGAGGTAGCTCACGCGCCCACCTGCCAGCGCCACGGCCGAGCCGAGCAGGCAGGCGCCGTTGATCACCGCGCCGATGCCGAACAGCGCGCCACCGGCGAGGGTGTGGATGCCCGGCTGCCACGCCGCGACGGCCGGAAGCTCGGCGATCCCGGCCGCGTGAAGGACCAGCAGGATCGCCAGCACCCAAAGGGCGCATTCGAGAAAGCTCAGGAAGCGGCTCCAGCGCCCCAGCGTCACGACCTCCTCGATGGCCCTCACCGCGCAGATGCCGCCGCGCTGGGCCGAGAATCCTGCAGCGAGCGCCAGCGGCACGGCGACGAGCAGAAGCAGGGCCGTCATCGGCCGGATCTCCCGTTGCTCTGGACAGCCTGCGTGAAGGCGCCCGCCCGCATGCGGCAAGCCGGCCGATGCCGGCGGCACGCCCGCTGGAGACGGCCCGGGCGGTGGCCTCCCTCAGGGCCGGTCGCGGCCGTGCGGCGCGGCGAGGTCGAGGTGGGGGCCGAGCGGCACGATGCCGGTCGGATTGATGGTCCTGTGGCTGCCGTAATAGTGCCGCTTGATGTGGTCGAAATCGACGGTCCCGGCGATGCCCGGCCACTGGTAGAGCTCGCGCAGCCAGCCATGGAGGGCCGGATAGTCGGCGATGCGGCGCAGGTTGCACTTGAAGTGGCCGTGATAGACGGCGTCGAAGCGGATCAGCGTGGTGAAGAGGCGCCAGTCGGCCTCGGTGATCCGCTCGCCGGCCAGGTAGCGGCGGCGCGAGAGCAGCTCCTCGAGCCAGTCCAGACTCCCGAAGACCTCGCGCACCGCCTCCTCGTAGGCCTCCTGGGTGGTGGCGAAGCCGGCGCGGTAGACCCCGTTGTTGACGGTGGGGTAGATCCGCCCGTTGAGCCGGTCGATCTCCTCGCGCAGCGGCTGGGGGTAGTAGTCGCCGGGCGTGGCGCCGATCTTGTCGAAGGCGCCGTTCAGCATGCGGATGATCTCGGCGGACTCGTTGCTCACGATGGTCCGCCGCTCCCGGTCCCAGAGGACCGGCACCGTGACCCGCCCCGTGTAGCGGGGCTCGGCGGTCGTGTAGACCTCGTGCAGGAAGCGCCTGCCGTGGAGACGGTCGCCGGTGGCGCCGGGGGCCTCCTCGAAGGTCCAGCCCTCCTCGCCCATGTGCCAGTGCACGACCGAGACGCCGATCATCTCCTCGAGACCCTTGAGCCTGCGGAAGATCAGCGTCCGGTGCGCCCACGGGCAGGCCAGCGACACATAGAGATGATAGCGCCCCGCCTCGGCGGGAAAGCCGCCCTCGCCCGAGGGCCCGGCCCTGCCGTCCGGCGTGATCCAGCTCCTGAAGCTCGATTCCTTGCGCTCGAAGCGCCCGCCGGTGCTCGCGGTGTCGTACCACCTGTCCTGCCAGCGTCCCTCGACGAGCAGTCCCATGGTGCGGCTCCCTTTCTGTCGCATCGCTAGGGGGCGCACGGCGCCCCCTGCAGGCCTCAGCTGGCGAGCTTCCTCGCGATCCCGGCCACGTGGCGGCCCTGGAAGCGCATCATGGACAGCTCCTTCTCGCTGGGCTGACGCTTGCCGTCGCCGCCGGCGATGGTCGAGGCCCCGTAGGGCGAGCCGCCCTTGATCTCCTCGACGCCCGTCTGCTCGGCACAGCTATAGGGCAGGCCGACGATCACCATGCCCAGATGGAGCAGCGTGACGTGGGTCGTCAGGATGGTTGATTCCTGGCCGCCATGCTGGGTGCCGCTGCTGGTGAAGACGCTGCCGACCTTGCCGACGAGACTGTTCTTCGCCCACAGGCCGCCGGTCTGGTCGAGGAAGCTGCGCATCTGCGAGGCCATGTTGCCGAAGCGGGTCGGCGTGCCGAGGATGATGGCGTCGTAGTCGGCGAGCTCGGCGGGCGTCGCCAGCGGCGCCTTCTGGTCGAGCTTGAAGCCGCTCTTGCGGGCGATCTCCTCGGGCACCAGCTCGGGCACCCGCTTGACCACCGCTTCCACCCCTTCGACCTCGCGGGCCCCCTCAGCCGCCGCAGCGGCCATCGTCTCGACGTGGCCGTAGCTGCTGTAATAGAGAACGAGGACCTTGGTCATGCTATGCCTTCCCTTGCCTGCCGTGCTTGCCGGCTTTGAATCCAGGCCCTGAGCCTGTTTCGAGATGTAAGGCCGCGGCGGCGGATGTGAACGCCGGCATCCGAGAACGCACTGTTCACGCTTGTGAACCAATGGCCGGCAGGAGAGCGCGATGCGGGTGATCGTCGTCGGTGCGGGGCTCGTCGGCCTGTCGGCCGCCTGGTGGCTGGCGCGGCAGGGGCACGAGCCGGTGCTCCTCGAGCAGGGCCCCCTGCCCAACCCGGCGGCCTCCTCCTTCGACCGCCACCGCCTGATCCGCCTGGCCCACGCCGCCGGCGACGGCCGCGGGCGGCTGATCCACGAGGCCTATGCCGCGTGGGAGCGGCTGTGGGTCGATCTCGGCCGCAGCCACTATCGCGAGACCGGCATGCTGGTGACCGGCGGCGCGCCGGGCGACTGGATCCACGCCTGCCGGGACGGCTTCGACGCGCTGGGCCAGGCCTACGATATCTGGGAGCCCGGCGAGCTCGCCCGGCGCTGCCCGTTTCTCGAGCTCGCACCCGGAACTTTCGGCCTGTTCACCGCGCGCGGCGGCGCGCTCCTGACCGAGCGCATCATCGCCGACCTGCTGGCCTGGCTGGCGGAGCGCGGCGTGGCGATGCGCGGGGATGCCCAGGTGGTGACGGTCGAGCCCTCCCGCGCCCGCGCCGTCCTGGCGGATGGCGAGCAGGTCGAGGGCGACGCGCTCATCCTTGCCGCGGGGGCGTGGACCGGCCGCCTGCTCGCCCGGCTGGCGCCCTGCCTCGAGCCGCGCCGCGCGGTGGTCCTCTATCTCAGGCCCCCGCCCGACATCGCCCAGAAGTGGGCCAGCAGCCCCTGCTTCCTCGATTTCGGCGGCACGAGCGACATCTACCTGGTGCCCCCGCTCGACGGTATGGACCTCAAGTTCGGCGCCGGCGCGCACAGCCGGCCGGGCGATCCCGCGGCACCGCGCCGCCTCGAGGCCGGCGAGCCCGAGGAGCTTCTCCACTTCCTGCGCCCGCACATAAGGGAGCTCGACCGCTACCAGGTGACCGACGCCAAAGTGTGCTTCACCTGCTACTCGCCCGACCAGGCCTTCATCGCCGGCGGGCTCGAGGGCCGCACCGTCTACGCCACCGGCTGCTCGGGCCAGATGGCGAAGTTCTCCGCCGTCATGGGGCGCCGGCTCGCCGAGGCCGCCACCGGCGCCTTCGATCCGATGCTCCTGCCCGTCTGGACCCGCGGCGGGCTGCCGCCGGCTGCGGCCGCATGAAGGGAAAGCCCCGCATGGGCGACGAGAACGAGGCTGCCGGCGAGGAGGAAGAGACGCTGTGGCGCTTCCTTCCGCCCCACGAGTACGCAACGCCTTCGGCGCCGGCGCGCGAGGCGGTTCGCCAAGGCATCACCCGGTTCCTCCAGCGCTTCAGGAGCGACGAGCCGCCGCCTCCCCTCGACGAGGCCGAAGATCCCCATGGCGCAGCCCTGGAAGACGCGGCCCTGCACCGCCGCCTGCCGCCATTCATGCTGGAAGAACGCGGCGCCCGGCTCGCCGAGGCGCTCGAGGCAGCGGGCGGGCTGGGCATGCCGGTGGTCATCGACCCGCCCCATGCCGGCGGCAGGGAGGCGCTCCGGCACCTCGCCGCGGTGCGCGGCTACCGCATCGCCGAGCCGCCGCCGCGGGCGACGCTGTTGGGCGAGCCCGAGACGATCCTCGCCACCATCGATGCGCTGGACGCGCAGCCGCTCGTCGTGCCGGCGCTCGAGCGCCTGTTCCTGCGGACGCCGCAAAGCCTGGAGGCACTTCGCCTGCTGCTCGACCGGCTGCAGGAGCGCACCGCGCCGACCGTCCTCGGCTGCGGCAGCTGGGCCTGGCGCTTTCTCGAGGAGGCCATCGAGATCGACCTGAGCTTCCAGGCGAGGCTGGTGCCCGGGCCGCTCGATGCCGCACGGCTGCACCGCTGGTTCTCGATGCCGGCGCTGCGCTGCGTCGAGCGGAGCGGCGGCGTGCTGGTGGGGAACGGCCCCTGCGGCGACGAGCCGCCGGAATATCTGCGCCGTCTCGCCGCTTCCGCCCGGGGCAGTGCCGGCACCGCCCGCGCGCTGTGGGGCGAGGCGCTGCGCCTGCCGCCGCCCGACGAGGAGCAGGAGGAAAGCGCCGCCGGTAACGAGGACGCAGAGAAGCAACCCCGCCCCGACCTCCTGGTGGTGCCCTGGCAGCGGCTGAAGCTTCCCGCCTTTCCCGGCAAGGCGGCGCGCGACGATCTCATGCTGCTGCAGCTCCTGTTGCTGCATGACGGGCTCGAGGAGACGGTGGCGCGGGCCATGCTGCCCTTCGAGCCGGCGCGCATCGGCACCCGGCTGCGCTCGCTGGCGCGGGCCGGGCTGGTCGCATGCGAGGACGGGCTGTGGCACGTGCCGCCGCTGGCCTACCCCTCGGTGCGCCACGAGCTCTCCAGCGCCGGATTCTGGGTCGACGGCTACTGATGGAGGCCCGCCATGGACGGCGAGGAAAGCATCTCCGCCCGCATTCTCCGCAACCTCGACAGCACCGCGCTGCTCGACGCGGCGATGATCGTCGCGGTCTCGGCACTCGCCATCGTGGTGATCGAGCAGCTGACGCCCCGGATCCTCGGCCACGCGCCGCGGCGCACGCAGCACGCGGTGATGCCGCTCCTCCCGCTCGCCCGCCTGCTGATCATCGTGGTGGCGATCATCAGCATCGTGCCGATCATCATCGAGCCCACCGTCCAGAACCTGATCGCCTTTCTGGGCGCTGCCGCGGTGGCGATCGGCTTTGCCCTCAAGGACTATGTCTCGAGCCTGTTCGCCGGTGTGGTGGCGATGTTCGAGCGCCCCTACCGGAAGAACGACTGGATCGAGATCGGCGACGATTACGGCCAGGTGCGCGACCTGGGCTTCCGCGCGGTGCAGATCGTGACGCCCGACGACACGGTGGTCACCATCCCGCACGGCCGGATCTGGGAGAACAATGTCCGCAACGCCAATGACGGTGCCGCCACCTTGTTGTGCGTGGCCGACTTCTACCTCGATCCGCGGCACGATGCCGGGCGCGCCCGCCGCGGGTTGCGCGATGTCGCGATGACCAGTCCCTATCTCGATCTCGCCCGGCCGGTGGTGGTCATCGTCAAGGAGCGGCCGTGGGGCACCCACTACCGCCTCAAGGCCTACCCGGTGGACGCCGCCGACCAGTTCCTGTTCACCAGCGATCTCACCGTCCGCGGCAAGGACGAGCTGGCGCGGCTCGGCTGCGCCCCGGCAGCGCCGCCGCCGGCCGTCGCGACGAACGAGGGCTGAGCCAGGTAGAGACCCGGCGGGCGCCAGTGTCCCTTCCCTCGGCGGCGTCGAGGCACCATGTTGCGAAAGCATCTTTCGTAACGAAGAACGACCAGGAGCCACCGGATGTCCGATTCCCGCTCTCGTCGCCGCGGCCTTCTGGCCCTGGTGGCGGTGTTCCTCCTCGTAGCGGCCAGCGTGGCCGAGGCGCGTGGCGGCCGGGGCGGCAGCTTCGGCAGCCGCGGCAGCCGCTCCTTCGTGTCGCCGCCGGCGACCCAGACGGCACCGCGCCAGGCCTCGCCGCTCCAAAACAGCCAGAGCACCGCTGCCCAGCCGACCCGCCAGACCGGTGCGGCAGCCGGTGCCGCCGGTGCCGGGCGCGGTTTTGCAAGCCGCGGCGGCTTCATGGGCGGTCTCCTTGGCGCCGGCCTGCTCGGCATGCTGCTGGGCTACGGCTTCATGGGCGGCATGGGCGGGATCGCCTCTTTCCTCGGCCTGCTGCTGCAGGTCGGCCTCGTGGTGTTCCTGGGCATGCTCGCCTGGCGGTTCTTCCAGCGGCGCTTCCAGCCGGCGGCTGCCGGCGGCGCCCCCCTGCAGCGCGAGGCGGCGACCGGCCCGATGGGCGGCATGGGCGGCGCGCGGGGCACCTCCGGACAGACGCCGATCGAGATCAAGCAGCAGGACTATGACAGCTTCGAGAAGCTGCTCTACCAGGTTCAGCAGGCCTATGCCGCCGAGGACACCGGCACCATCGGGCGGCTGGCCACGGCCGAGGTGGCCGGCCATCTCGAGGGCGAGATTGCCGAGAACGCCGCCCGCGGCGTGCGCAACGAGCTGCGCGACGTGCGCCTGCTGCAAGGCGACCTTGCCGAGGCGTGGCGCGAGGGTAGCGTCGAGTACGCCACCGTGGCGATGCGTTTCTCCCTGATCGACTTGACCCTCGACCGGCAGAGCGGTGCCGTCGTCGAGGGCAGCGAGGCGCAGCCTGTCGAGGCGCTCGAGATCTGGACCTTCATGCGGCCGGTGGGCGGTGCATGGCAGCTCTCGGCGATCCAGCAGGCCTGAGCCTGCCTACTCCTCGCCCGAGTGGACGCGGCGCAGGCGCTTGACGGTGCCGCGCCGCGTCTTGCCTTCCAGACGCCGCTTGCGGCTACCCAGGGTCGGCCGTGTCGGGCGCCGCGGCGCCTGCCGCTCGGTGGCCTTGCGGACCAGCTCTACCAGACGCTCCAGGGCGTCCTGGCGGTTGCGCTCCTGGGTGCGGAAGCGCTGGGCGGTCAGCACCAGCACCCCCTCGCGGGTGAGCCGCCGCCCGGCCAGCTTCTCGAGCCGCTCGCGCACATCCTCGGGCAGCGACGGCGAGCCGCGCACATCGAAGCGCAGCTGCACGGCGGTCGCCAGCTTGTTGACGTTCTGCCCGCCGGGCCCGGCGGAGCGGATGAAGCTTTCCTCGATCTCGCCCTCGTCGAGCGCGATCCTGTCGGTGATCCGGATCATGGCGCCAAGGCTAGCGCAGGCGATGGCGGTCGGCCATGCTCTCCGGCATCCCGGCGCTTGACCCGGTTGCGGCACCGCTGCTCAATTCCCGCCCGTCGACGAGGAGGACCGCTCGCCGCATGCAGGCCGCGCCTGACCAGCCCACAGAGAGCCAGCGGACGCCTGCAGCACCGTCCATGCGCCGGCGCCTCTACCTGGTGGCGATCGCCGCCGTGGCCGCCGTGCCGATCCTGCTGTTCGCCGCAGCTCTCGGCTACAACCAGGCGAGCCGCGAACGCAGCAATCTCGAGGAGCGGGTGTGGCGCACCACCCGCGACGCCGCCATGGAGATCGACCAGACGCTGAGTCGGCACGTCGCCGCGCTCGAGGCGATCTCGGCCTTCGTCGCCCCCGACGGCAGCGATCTCGAGGAGCTGCAGCGAGGTGCGGCGGCCCGGCTCCGCAACCAGTACGGCTGGAAGCGGCTGCGGCTCGTCGACGCCCGGACCATGCAGATCGTGGCCAGCGTCGGCGAGCCCGAGGGGGGAACGCATGCCCGGGCCGCCGAGCAGATCGCCCAGGTGGTGCGCAGCGGCCGGCCGGTGGCGACCGTCCTGCCGCGCGAGCTCGCAGACGCCGTGCCCCGGGTCGTGATCCGCGCCCCTGTCCTGCATGAAGGCCGCATCGACATGGTCCTCACCGCCGAGATCGATTCGCGCGTGCTGGGGGACGTGCTGCGGCGCGTGGCGCCCGGCGCCGCATGGACGGTGGCCGCCATCGATCCGGCCTTCAGGATCGGCGGCCGCAACCGCGCCGAGGAGGAGTTCATCGGCACCACCATCACGCCCTCGTTGCGCGAGCGGGTCGAGCGCTCGGTGGAAAGCTTCTTCTTCTCCCTCAACAAGGAGGGCGAGCGGGTCTACACGCTCTTCATCCGCTCGCAGGGCACCGGCTGGACGGTGGCGATCGGCGCGCCGGCGGCGGTGGTCGAGCAGCCGCTCTTCTGGTCGAACCTCACGATGCTTGGAGCAGGCGGCGGCACGGTCCTGATCGCGGGGCTGCTGGCCTTCTTCCTGGTGGGCAATTTCGAGCGTCGCCAGCGCGCCGAAGAAGAGCTGCACGCGCTCGCCGCCGAGGCCGCCACCGAGTGGCGGATCTCCGAGATCGCCCGCAACTTCCCGGGCGTGATCTATCGCCGGGTGCTACGTCCCGACGGCCGCGTCAGCTATCCCTTCGTCAGCAGCGGCGTCGAAAGCCTGCTGGGCCTCTCCGTCGACGAGCTGCGCGGCCCGCTGACCATGACCGAGCTGTCCCGAGTGCTGCACGGGAACCATCTGGCCCGGTGGCGCGACGCCCTCGACCGCTCGGCGCAGGAGCTGGCGCCCTTCAAGGTCGAGGTGGCGGTCCATACGCAGGGCGGCGAGCGCTGGCTGCGCAGCATGGCCGTCCCGCACCGCGAGCAGGACGGCTCGATCGCCTGGGACGGGGTGGTGCTCGACATCACCGAGGAACGGCGCGCCGACGAGCAGCGGCGCCTGCTGATGGCCGAGCTCGACCATCGGGTGCGCAACATCCTGGCCGTGGTCTCGGCCATTGCCAGCGCCTCGCTGCCCGACGCCGGGACGGCCGAGACCTTCCGCGGCCGCTTGCGCGCCCTGGCCCACGCCCACGGGCTGCTGGCAGAGACAGGCTGGGAGGGTGCGAGCCTGGAAAAGCTCCTCGAGGCGGAGCTCGCCCCCTACCGGCTGGGCGGCGACGACCGGCGCATCACCCTCGAGGGCGAGCCGGTATCGCTGAAGCCGGCCGCGGCCCAGTCGCTGGCACTCGCCATCCACGAGCTCGCGACCAACGCCGCCAAGCACGGCGCTCTCTCGGTGGCGCGCGGCGAGGTGCGTCTCGCCTGGGGCCTCGAGCAGGGGACGGCTGACACCGAGCTCTGCATCCGCTGGGTGGAGAGCGGCGGCCCGCCGGCGCGCGCACCGGGCCGCCGCGGCTTCGGCCACCGTCTGGTGGAGGAGAGCATCGGCCACGGGCTCGGCGGCCGCTCCAGGCTCGAATTCCCGGAAGGCGGACTGCGCTGCATCATCACCATACCCGCCGGCCACGCCGTGGCAGCCATCTGACGCGCTGCACGCCGGTGCACGTCCGGGCTCCTGGCGATGGACCGGTGTCCACTGTCGAAGCTAGAAATCCCCCTCCCGAGGCGTAATGATGCGCCTCGATGCAGATTCGTCCGAAAGGACATCACGGGAGCGCGATGAGCGAGGACGTCCGGCCCCGCCACACTTTCTACACCATCTACGGCAAGCGCCTGCTCGATGTCGCCCTGGCCGGCATGCTCCT
The DNA here is from genome assembly GCA_033875255.1 of Geminicoccaceae bacterium 1502E. Classification (GTDB taxonomy): domain Bacteria; phylum Pseudomonadota; class Alphaproteobacteria; order Geminicoccales; family Geminicoccaceae; genus Marinimicrococcus. The sequence continues at coordinate 134,160 of JAWZSN010000006.1, forward strand.
GCTCGCCATCGCGCCGCTGCTGCTGGCCGTAGCCTTGGCCGTGCGCCTGCGCCTGGGATCGCCCGTCCTCTACCGCCAGGCCCGCATCGGCCGGAGCGAGGCGGAGTTCGGCCTTTTGAAGTTCCGCTCCATGACCGACGCCCGCGACGCGCAAGGCCGGCTGCTGCACGACAGCGAGCGTCTGGTACCGTTCGGACTCTTCCTGCGCCGCTGGAGCCTCGACGAGTGGCCGCAGATCTTCAACGTTCTCAAGGGTGACGTCAGCCTCGTCGGGCCACGGCCGCTGATCCGGCGCTATCTGCCGCGCTACACCGAGCGCCAGCGCCAGCGTCACCTCGTCCGGCCCGGCATGACCGGCCTCGCCCAGGTGAGCGGCCGCAGCGCGATCTCCTGGGAGAAGCGCTTCGAGCTCGATATTTTTTATGTCGAGAACTGCAGCCTTTTCCTCGATCTCAAGATACTCTTCCTGACCTTCCGCCGTCTCTGGGAGCCCGACGACATCGGGGCGCAGGGCGGCGGCGCGGCTGCCGAGTTCTGGGGCAGCGCCGGACGGCCCGAGGAGGCCCCCATGGCCTATCCGGTGGACGACAAGGGGCACTGAGAGAGAGGGACCCGCGTGGCGAGCGACACCTACTGGTCGGAGTACTACAGCGAGGTCACGCAGCGGGGAGAGGGTTGGCTCGACTATTCCAATCCCGCCGTCCAGGCACAGACCCTGGCGCTCTGCCTCGAGAGCGCGGGACAGATCCACGGCCATCCATGCCTCGACGTCGGCTGCGGCCGCGGCCAGCTTGCCGCCATGCTGCGCGATCTCGGCGGCGCGCCGGTGATCGGCGTCGACTTCATCGAGACCTTGGTCGAGGACGACCGTGTCCGGTTTCCGGGCATCGACTTCCGCCACGGCGACGCCTGCGACGAGACGTTCCTCGCCACGCTGCCGCCGATGGACCGGATTTTCGCCGTCGAGGTGCTGCAGTGCCTCGAGGCCGCCACCGTCCTGCCGCGGCTCTGGGAACGGCTGTCGCCCGGTGGGCGGCTGGTATGCATGGTGCCTCACGCTCCGTGCCCCATCGTGCGGCGCGTGCGCGAACGGATGGCCGACCGCTACCATGCTCTCGACATTGCCGGCGCGGCAGCGATCGCTGCCGGCCTCGAGGGCCTCTCCGACTGGTTCGTACGCGGCCTGACCTTCGGCGAGGATCAGCGCATCGCCCCGTATCGGCCCAGTGCATGGGGACATGAGGTCGAGGGCGTGCCGAACCGGCTGAACCTCGTCTTCCTCAAGAGCTGAGGTGGTGGAAGGCTCGCGCTTCATAGGCGGCGTCTTCCCGCTCGAGCTGCCTTCCGGGGCGGCGCCGGGCGGCTCGCTGCTCGATGCCTGGAGCCGCGACGCGTCGTTCCTCCACGCCTTCGGCAATGCCCGCAGCGCCCTCGCCTGGCTGCTCGGGACGGCACGCCCGCGACGCCTGTGGCTGCCCGGCTTTATCTGCAGGGAGGCCGCCAGCGCTGCTGCGGCGGCGGGCATGGAGCCCCTCTGGTTCGACGTTGCCGCCGATCTCTCGCCGCGTCTCGAGGACGCGGCGCTGGAGGCGGGCGATGCGGTGCTGGCGGTGGATTATTTCGGCCGGCCGCCGCCGCCCGCCTTCCGCGAGCTCGTCGCCCGGCGGCGTGACGTGTTGTGGATCGAGGACCGCGCCCAGGCCATGGAGCCGGGCGCGGCCTGGGGCGACGTGCTGCTGGCGAGCCCGCGCAAGCTGGTGGGCGTGGCCGACGGCGGCCTGCTGATCGGTCTGGCCGGCGCCCCGGACCTGCCTGCGCCCGCGCTGGCCCCCGTGGCCGATCCCGGCCTGCTGTGGCGGCCGCTTCTCGAGCGCCTCGAGGCCGAATCCGTCAACGGCCGCTGGTACGCCTCCTACCAGGCGAGCGAGGAGGCCCACCGGGTGGCGCCGACGGCGATGACCGCCCTCTCCCGCGCCGTTCTCGAGCGCACTCCCGCTGCCCCGATCGCCGCCGCGCGGCGGCGGAACTTCGCCGCCCTGGCGCGACTTCTGCCCGACCTCGCGGCGGTCGCCGAGACGGACCCGGCATGGGTGCCGTTCGGCTTTCCCGTGCGCCTCCCCGACCCCGCCGCGGCCTCCCGCGCGCTCGCCGGCAAAGGCATGTTCTGCCCCCGCCACTGGGCCTCGCTGCCCTCGCCCGCCGCCGCGTGCCCCGACGCGCACCGGCTCGCCGCCACCCTCCTTACCCTGCCCTGCGACCAGCGCTACGACGAGGAAGCGATGGCCAGCCTGGCGTTCGAGGTACGCCGTGCGGCACGGGCCGCTTGACGGACGGTCGCGGCCGCTTAGCCTAGGCACGCCGCCACCGGACGGCCCTTCCGGCCGTCCGCACTTCCACGAGGGAACGTTTCGATGAGGGAGCTCGCCCGACGCCGTCTCCTGGGTGCCCTGGCGCTCGGCACCACCGCCTGCCTCCTGGCGGGCCCGGCGGCCATGGCCCAGAGCAGCGAGCAGCAGATCCTCGTCGACCGGGCGCGGATCGTCGTCGAGGAGTTCCAGGGCGACGGCAATTTCCGCCAGCTGCCCGTCTATGTGCAGAACGCCTACGCCGTCATGGTGATCCCGAACCTGCTCAAGGCCGGCTTCTTCATCGGCGCCGAGTATGGCAAGGGCGTGCTGCTGGCGCGCGACCTGCGCAGCGGCGCGTGGAGCGATCCCGCCTTCTTCGACGTCTATGGCGGCAGCCTCGGCCTGCAGATCGGCGGCAAGAGCTCCGACGTGATCCTCACCATCATGAACCAGGGCGCCGTCGACAAGCTCTTGAGCTCGCAGTTCAAGCTCGGCACCGACGCCAGCGTGGCGGCAGGACCGGCCGGCGTCGGCGTGGGAGCCGGCACCACCATCCAGCTGGGCGAGGACGTCTACGTGTTCGAGCGCGGCCAGGGGCTCTATGGCGGCCTCACCATTGAAGGCACCGTCTTCAAGCCGCACATCGCCTGGAACCAGTCCTATTACGGCCAGCCGGTGGCGCCGCAGCAGATCCTCGGCGGCAATGTCAGCAATGCCGGCTCGGCCCCCCTGCGCGAGGCCCTTGGCCGCTTCTAGGCGGGCCTTCCGGCCTCGGCCTGCAGTAGGGGCTTCGGGTCGATCGGCAATCCCGGTGAAGCGCGCGCGGCGGCTTGCCGGGCATCCCACCGTTCGCTAGCGTCGAACAATGAGATGGCGCTTCGAGGATGTCACGGCATTCGTGGAGGTGGTCGAGACCGGCAGCATCACCACCGCCGCGCGCCGCCTCAATCTGTCCAAGTCGGTGGTCAGCAAGCGGGTGGCCGACCTCGAGGCGGCACTCGGCACGACCCTTTTCCGCCGTACCACCCGCAGCGTGGTGCCGACCGATCACGGGTTGCTGCTGCACGAGCGGATGCGCGGGCTTCTCCGGCAGCTCGATCAGACCGTCGATGAGCTCGCCGAGGATACGGGCCGGCTGCGCGGCAGGCTGCGCGTGGCGGCACCGATGAGCTTCGGCTCGTTGCATCTGGCCCCGGTGCTGATTGCCTTCGCGGCCCGGCACCCCGAGATCGAGCTGGCCCTGGATTTCGACGACCGGATGGTCGATCTGCAGCGGGAAGGCTACGACCTTGCGGTGCGGATCGGCCGGCTGCCGCCGTCGAGCCTCATCGCCCGCCGCCTGTGCACCAGCCGGCGGGTGGTATGCTGCAGCCCCGCCTATGCGGCACGGCACGGCCTGCCGGAAAGCGTCGAGGCGCTGGCCGGCCATTGCTGCATCGAATACGCGCACGCGCCCGGCAGCCGTCTGTGGCAGTTCGAGCCGGACGCCCCCGGCGGCGAGCCGCGCAGCGTGATCGTGCGCGGGCGGATCTCGGTCAACAATGGCGAGACCATGTGCGCCGCCGTCGAGGCGGGGCTCGGGCTGGCGGTGCTGCCTTTGTTCATCGCCGCCGACGGGCTGCGCCGCGGCAGCCTCGTGCCGGTGCTGGAGGAGATACCGCCGCTGGCCGACGCCGTGCACGCGGTGTGGCCGCCCAGCCGCCACCTGCCGCCGCGGGTGCGCGCGCTGATCGCCCATCTGCAGCAGGGCTTCGCCGGCGAGCCGCCCTGGGAGCGGGACCTGGCGGGGTCGACGCCGCGGCCGGCCCGGGCCTAGCCGGGACGGGGCCCGGCTTTCGTTGCTGATTCTGCCCAGGCGGTGGCGGTGTCGCCAATCCCGAGAAGAAAAAACGGGCCGCGCGCAGCGCCTTGCGCGGCACCGTCGCCTCGGTCCGGCGCCGCCCCCTGATGTGGTAGACCACCGCAGCCGCCGAGCCTGCGGCACGCGGTTCCAGCCGATCGCGAGGCAGGCTAGACGGCCGGCTTCAGCCGTGGCCGGAAGAGGTTGCGCAGGCCGCCGCGGCCGTGCTCCTCGGGGCGCTGCGTGGCGAGCCGCAAGATGGTCTCGCGCACCTTGGCATTCTCGCTGCTGTCGGTTCCCATGATGCGGCCGTACATGTCCATGAACATCGCCACCGTGTCGCCGGCGGCCCAGTCGCGGCCCGTCCGGCGCATGTGGTGGGTGAGCACCGCCGCCGCCAGATTGTCGCGGAACTGCTCGCCGATGCGGGCCGGGGCGCCGGCCTCGTCGAACAGCCGGGCGATCACCCGAAGGGCCTTGCCGGTCTCGTAGGCGGCGCGCGGGTCGGTCAGGCCGGCGAGGCGGAGCGTGCCCAGCACCGCGGTCTCGTTCGGGCCGTGCCCGAAGGACGAAGGTGCCTCCTCGAGGCCGTTCCCGCGCGGCCGGCCCACGGAGACCTGGCCGCACAGGCCCGCGCGAAACGCGCTCTGCGGGTCGTCTCCGTACACGCTCATCCCGTCATCCATTCGTGGTCGCTCATCCGCGCCGTGCCGAACCATAAGGCACATGGCGGCGAAAGTCAGCGCCGCCGCCTCAGGCCTTGTGGCCCTTGCCTCCGGCGCCGAGCGCCGGCTCGGCCGCAGCGTCGAGCGGCCAGCGGGCCCGCGCCGGCGCGTCCAGCCCGTCGACGAGCCCGAGCGCCAGCCGCTCGATCCCCGCCCAGGCCACCATCACACCATTGTCGGTGCAAAGGCGCGGCGGCGGTACCGCAAGCGAGGTGCCCGCCTCTGCCGCCAGGGCCGCCAGCCGGCCGCCGATCTCGCGGTTGGCCGCGACCCCGCCGGCCACCACCAGCACCGGCACCCGGCCATGGCGGTGCTCGAACAGCGCCATGGCGCGGCGAGTCCGGTCGACCAGCACGTCGCCCACCGCCGCCTGGAAGCCGGCGCACAGATCGGCCAGCGTCTGCGGCTCGAGGGCCTGCGCGCCCAGCTTGAGAATGAGCGTCCGCACCGCCGTCTTCAGGCCCGAGAGCGAGAAGTTGCAGCCCGGCTGGCCAAGCAGCGGGCGGGGCAGCGTGAAGCGGGCGGGATCGCCGCCCTTGGCCGCCTTCTCGACCAGGGGCCCGCCCGGATAGCCCAGCCCCAGCATCTTGGCGACCTTGTCGAAGGCTTCGCCCACGGCATCGTCGATGGTCGTGCCGAGCCGCCGGTAGCGCCCCACCCCCTCGACCTCGAGGAGCTGGCAATGGCCGCCAGAGACGAGCAGCAGCAGATAGGGGAACGCTACCCCGTCGGTGAGGCGCGGCGTCAGTGCGTGCGCCTCGAGATGGTTTACGGCAATCAGCGGCAGGCCGTGGACCGCGGCGATCGCCTTGCCGGTCAAAAGGCCCACGATCAGACCGCCGATCAGACCGGGCCCGGCGCTCGCGGCTACCCCCGCGAGGTCTCCGAAGTCCAGCTGCGCCTCGCGCATCGCCTGGGCGATCAGGAGGTCGAGGCGCTCGACATGGGCGCGCGCCGCGAGCTCGGGCACGACCCCGCCATAGGGCGCGTGCTCGGCGATCTGGCTCACCAGCGGTGCCGCCAGCACACAGCGGTCGTCGCGCACCAGCGCCACCGCTGTCTCGTCGCAGCTGGTCTCGATGCCGAGGACGACACGCCCGGAAAAAGTTGGCAAGCTCATGACGTCTGCTAAAGGGATGGCCGACATTGGCGCCCCCATTAGGCCTTTCATGCTTCCATGACCAGCAAGACCCCACTTCTCATCGGCACGCGCGGCTCGCCCCTGGCCCTCGCCCAAGCGCGCATGGCGCTTGCGGCACTGGCGGAGCGGGACCCCGCCCTGGCCGAGCCGGGTGCCGCCGAGATTCGCGTCATCAAGACCACCGGCGACAGTATCCAGGACCGCCCGCTCACCGAGATCGGCGGCAAGGGCCTGTTCACCAAGGAACTCCAGGAAGCGCTCTACGCCCGCGAGATCGACATCGCCGTCCATTCCATGAAGGACGTGGCGACGGTGCTGCCGGACGGACTGACGATCGGCTGCATGCTGCCGCGCGAGGATCCGCGCGACGTGCTCCTGGCCCGCGGGGTCACCTCGCTGGGCGGCCTGCCGCAGGGTGCGGTGGTGGGCACCGCGTCGCTTCGCCGCGCCGCGCAGCTGCTGGCGCTCCGTCCCGACCTGCGGGTGGTGACCCTGCGCGGCAACGTGCAGCGCCGGCTGGCGCGCCTCGAGAGCGGCGAGATCGACGCCACCATGCTGGCCATGGCCGGCCTCCTGCGGCTGCAGATGGGTACTGCAGGAGGCACGCCGCTCGAGCCGGAGGAGATGCTGCCCGCCCCGGCGCAGGGCGCCATAGGGATCGAGCATCGCGCCGACGACGCCGACGTGGCCGAGCGGCTCGCTGCCATCTCGCACGCCCCCACCTTCGCCCGAGTCACCACCGAGCGCGCCTTCCTGCGCGTGCTCGACGGCTCCTGCCGGACACCGATCGCCGCGCTCGCCACCTTCGAAGGCGAGCGGCTCCGCCTGCGCGGCCTGGTGGCCAAGCCCGACGGCAGCCGGGTAGAACAGGTCGAATCGTGGGGTGCCGCCGGCGAGGCGCAGGAGTTGGGCGAGCGGGCGGGTGCCGATGTGCGTGCCCGGCTCGGCAACCACTATCCGTCTGGCTGGTTGTGATAGACTGATCCTCCAGGGAATGTTCGGAAGCCATTGATGCTCGTGCTCGTTACCCGGCCGCGCAGCCAGTCTCTCGTTACCGCGCGGGCCCTGCATGCGATGGGCCATCGTGTGATCATCGACCCGATGCTGCTGATCCGCTCGGTCCCCCATGAGCCGCTCGCCAGCGAAGGCGTGGCGGCGATCCTGCTGACGAGCCGGCACGGGGCAACCGGACTCGACGAGCGTTTCCGGCATCTGCCGATCTTCGCGGTCGGCCGCGCCACTGCCGCTGCGGCGCGCTCGCGCGGCTTCGCGGACATCCGCACGGGCCCGGGCGACGGCGCGGCGTTAGCGCGGCTGGTGAGCGAGCAGCTGGCGCCCGGAGACGGCACCATCCTCCATGTCTGCGGGGAGGAGACCCGCCCCGAGCTCGCCCAGGCGCTGCGCGAGGCCGGCTACGACTACCAGCGCAGCGTGGTCTACCGCGCCGACGCTGCCGGGACACTCTCCAGCCGCACCGTCGGCGCGCTGCGCGAGGGGGCCCTGGGTGCCGCCCTGTTCTTCTCGCCGCGGACCGCCGGCACCTTTCGCGGCCTGCTCGAGCAGGCCTCGCTCGACCGTGCCGTGAGCCCCGTCACCGCGGTCTGCCTGTCCGAGACGATCGCCGACGAGGTGCGCGGACTGGGCTGGCGGGACATACGGATTGCCGTGGAGCGCGACCAGGCCGCCGTGCTGGCCTGCCTTGAGGCCGCGGCGGAGGAATGCTAGCCGGTTCGGGCCGGCCCGTGCACGGGCTGGCGCAACTGACCACGATCTTTCACCTTGCTGAGATAACACGGGAGAACCGCCGGGATGTCGCGTCAAAGGCAGAAAAGGCCGGAGCGCTCCACCGCCTCGCCGCAGTCCCGGAGTCCCGAGCCCGGCAAGACCCAGGAGCAGGCTTCTGGCGGGCCCGCTGCCAAGACTCCCGACACCACGCCCGATAGCGCCAAAAGCGCAGGCGCGGCCCGGCCCGAGACGCCCGCCAGGGCAAGCGAGCCGGCCGGCACGCCGGCAACCGGAACGGCCGGCGGCGCGGGCGCGGCCCCGGGCTCCACGGCCGCTGGCGGCGGCACCCCGGGCAGCCGTCCCGAGCAGCCGGCCGCCAAGCCGGAGACTCCGGGCGCGGCAGCCACAGGCGCCAAGCCTGACGAGGACGGCAAAGGCGCGGCGACGGCGAAGCGCGACGCGGGCACGCCCGAGCCGCTGGCGAAGACCGTCGATGTGGCGCACATCGCGCCCGGCGCCACGGCAGCAAAGCCCGCATCGACCGAGGGCCGGCAGGCGCCTCCCGCCGGCGCGTCAAGCAGTGCTGCCGGCAAGGCCGGCGCGACGCCGGGCGGCCGGCCATCTGGCTCGGGCGGCGAGCCGCCGGCACCGCCGGCACCGCCACGCCGCGAACCCAGGCAGCGGAGCGTCCTGCCCGCGGCCCTGCTGGGCGGCCTGATCGGCGGCGCGGTGATGGCTGGCGGCGCCTATTACTGGCTCGAGCTGCAGCCGCCGCGGCTCCCGCCGGAGCTGCAGACGCGCCTGACCCAGCTCGAGACCCGCGGCGCCGAGCTGGGCGACCGCGATGCCGGGCTCGCCAACGGCCTCGAGGGGCTCGCTTCACGGCTCGACGCGCTGGAGGCCCGCCCCGCGACACAGGCCGCCGGCACCGTGCCCGAGGATCTGTCCGATCGCATCGCGGCGCTGGAGGAGAAGACCGCCTCGACGTCGCAACGGCTGGGCGAGTTGGCGGGCACGACGGACGATCTGGCCGGCCGCCTGCAGGGCGTGAACCTGCAGACCCTGGCGGGTCTGCCCGAGCGGATCGAGAGCCTCGCCGGCCGGGCCGAGCAGGGCGGCGCTGCCATCGACGGGCTCCGCCAGTCGGTGCAGCAGCTGGAGGAGCGCCTGACCGGGCTCGAGCAGCAGCTCGCCGAGGCCGAGCGCCGCGCCGCCCGGGCGCCGGCCGTCTCGCTGGCTGCGGGTGACGCGGAGCGTGCCTTGGCCGAGGGCGGCTCGCTGATGCCGGCGGTCGAGAAGCTGCGCGAGCTGGCGGCGGACGACCAGACGATCCTCGCCGCCGCCGACCGGCTGGCCGAGGCCGAGAAGGCAGGCATCACGCCGCTGGGCGCGCTGCGCGAGCGGCTCGAGGCGCTGCGCCCGGACCTTGCAGGCGGCCCGGCCGAGGACGCTGCCGGAGAGGATGGCTGGCTGGCCTCGACCCGCCGCAACCTCATGGGGCTGGTGAAGCTCCAGCCGGTGGACGAGAAGGCCCAGGAGCGCCAGGCCATCGTCGAGCAGGCCGCCGAGGAGCTGGCCGCCGGCAATCTCGCGGCAGCCCGCGATCTCGTCTCCTCGCTCGCCAGCAAGGGCGACGCCGAGGCGCAGGCCTGGGTCGACGCGGCCACCCCGCGTGTCGAGGCGCAGGACGCCATCGAGACATTGCGCAAGCGGTCGCGGGCGATGCTCGCGGCGGCTGGCTGATTATCCAGCGCGGCACGATTGGATCCAGACCATCATGATCCGTACGCTCATCTTCATCGCGATCGTTGCCGCCGCGGCTGCCGGCGTCGACTGGCTGGCGAGCAATCCAGGCATGTTCCTGGTGGAGTGGCGCGGCTACCGCTTCGAGACCAGTGTCGGCATCGCCCTGTTGGGCGTCGGCCTCTTCGCGGTGCTGGTCACCATCCTCTTCGAGATCCTGCGCTGGCTGGGCGCCCTGCCCCGGCGGGTGCGCGACAACCGGCGCCACAAGCGCGAGGTCCGCGGCTACCGCGAGCTCGCGAGCGGCCTGATGGCGGCAGCGGCCGGCGACCGGCATGCAGCCCGCCTGCACAGCCGGCAGTCCGCCAAGCTGCTGCCCGAGGCGCCGGGCGTGCTGCTGCTGTCGGCCCAGACGGCCCAGCTCGAAGGCAATGACGAGGAGGCCGGCCACACCTACCGGCGCATGCTCGAGGCACCCGAGACCGAGCTTGCCGGCCTGCGCGGCCTGCTCGCCCAGGCAGCCAAGGCCGACGACCGCGCCGAAGGGCTCGAGCTCGCCCGCCGCGCCTATGCCCGCAATCCCGGCCTGCCCTGGGTGGTCACCACCTTCTTCGAGCTGCTGACCCGCCACGAGCGCTGGAGCGAGGCGCTGGCGCTGGTCGACCGGCTCGAGTCCCTCAAGCTGCTGGATGCCGCCGAGGCGCGCGCCCACCGCACCACCCTCAACTACCTGGTGGCACGCGACCTGCTGCGCGAGGAGAAGCACAAGGAGGCCTACACCAAGGCGCTCAAGGCCTTCCGCCTCACCCCGGCCTTCGCGCCGGCGCCGATTCTCGCCGCCGAGGCGGGAGCCGCGCTGGGCCACAAGCGCCGCCGCCGGCGGCTGCTCGAGCAGGCCTGGGAGCTGGCGCCGCACCCCGACATCGCCAGGGCCTATGCCGATCTCGTGCCCGGCGAGACCCCGAACGAGCGCCGCAAGCGTTTCGAGCGGCTGCGCAAGCGCCGTCCGCGCGACGCCGAGACCCACATGGTCCTGGCCGAGGTGGCGCTGGCGGCCCAGCAGGCCGATGCCGCCAAGGTGCAGATCGAGATGATCCCCGAGGACGAGCTCACCGCCCGCGCCTGCCGGATCATGGCCGAGGCGGAGCGGGCGCTGGGTGCCGATGCCGCCAAGGTCGACAGGTGGGAGAGCCGCGCCCACGAGGCCAAGGCCGATCCCGCGTGGATCTGCGAGGATACCGGCGAGACCATGCCCGCCTGGACGCCGTTCAGCCGACGCGGCCGGTTCAACCAGGTCTCGTGGGGCACGCCGCTGAAGGTGGCACAGCTCGTGTCCGAGACGCCGGCAACCCTGGTCCTGGCCCGTCCCGCCGAGCCCGCGGCGCCCGCCGCAGCGCCGGAGCCCCGCACCGCACCCGCCGCCGAGGCGGCTGACGGCGAGCCGGCCCGCGAGGAAAAAGTCGCACCAGCCGCCACGCCCGTGGCCTGATAGCGCATCCGGCGGCCGGTAAAGGCGCTTGCCTCCCGGCCGCCGATGGCTATAGTGCGCGCGCACGCCGCAGTAGCTCAGTCCGGTAGAGCAACGCATTCGTAATGCGTGGGTCGGGGGTTCGAATCCCTTCTGCGGCACCAGCCCCACGACATCGCCGAACGCGACCTGCCGCGAAAAGCGCGGCCTTGGCGCTCGCGACGGCCCCCATCTCCTCTCGACCGGACCCAAGCCGTCGGCGTGGGCGCCCGCCTGCTCCGCCAGCAGCCGGCCCGCCATCTCGTGCCGAGCGCCGTTGCGGCACGAGCGGAACGGCCTCCCGACCATCTGCTCGCTACTGCCCGGTTCTGCCCGCCGGTCGATCCCCGCGCGTGCGGGGGAGCCGTCGCCCACCACAAAGCAAGCGAAACGGTCGGGGGTCGATCCCCGCGCGTGCGGGGGAGCCGCCTGCCAGCGGTAGAACCCGTCCGCCAGCCAGGGTCGATCCCCGCGCGTGCGGGGGAGCCTGGTTGTAAGGTATCCACGGCAGCCGCAGGTCGGGTCGATCCCCGCGCGTGCGGGGGAGCCCTTCTTCGGCGGCGGATCCTCGCCGTCACCGCCGGTCGATCCCCGCGCGTGCGGGGGAGCCACGAAGTCCGCGATGCCCAGCGGGTCGGCCGCGGGTCGATCCCCGCGCGTGCGGGGGAGCCCCGAGCTGCACGCTGTCCAGCCAGCTCTCCTGGGGTCGATCCCCGCGCGTGCGGGGGAGCCCGCGATAGCTAAGTGCCTGAATCGCCATCAAAAGGTCGATCCCCGCGCGTGCGGGGGAGCCAGCATTCAGGTTTCGTATCGAGAGTGATGGTAAGGTCGATCCCCGCGCGTGCGGGGGAGCCTGCCCTACCTGGCGTTGCTCGACCCGCCACAGAGGTCGATCCCCGCGCGTGCGGGGGAGCCACCACGCCAACACCAGGAATGCGCGAGAAAAAAGGTCGATCCCCGCGCGTGCGGGGGAGCCATGTTAGGGACCTTTTCCTGTACGGCGACCAATGGTCGATCCCCGCGCGTGCGGGGGAGCCTGCCCTTGCGGAGCCCGGCGACGGCTACATCGGGGTCGATCCCCGCGCGTGCGGGGGAGCCATGGAAGCTGATCCGCAGTCGCCGGCAGGCCATGGTCGATCCCCGCGCGTGCGGGGGAGCCTCTAGGCGGTAAGAGCATGAAAAATCTACAATGTCAAAGAGCGTGCTGGCGAGCTGTCTGTCAGGATGCTCTATTAACGGTTGTGACGAGCCCGCCGTCGAGACTGACAAAAGTCCGGGCCGGCAGGCCCAGGGTGCGCAGGCCCTGGCCGCAGGGCTCCTTGGGGTCGCGCCAGGTCATGACGATGGAGCCGCCGCCGAGCGCGGCGTGCCAGTCGGCGAGGACCGTCCAGACCCGCTCGCGGACCCCGGCGCTCATCCGCGGCGCGGTGTAGACGCCGGGCGCTATCTCCAGCATGCAGGAGGCCAGGAAGCCGCGGAACCGGTCGGCCACGTCGCTGGTGACGATCACCACCATGGAGCCTCAAGCCTCCGCCTCGAACAGCTTCTTGATACGGTCGATGAGACCGTCGATCAGGTTCTCCTTGCGAAAGGCAGCGCCGGCCCGGCGGCGCACCTCGCGCTCCAGCGCCAGGGCGGGATCGTCCATGCAGGCGCGGGCGGCGGCGAAGGCCACCGGCACGGTGACGGTGGTGCGCACGAGATCGGCGATGTCGAGCACGAAGGCGCTGGCGCTGTCCTCGTGGACGAAGCCCAGCTGGGGGATGGTGGCGGTGGCCGCCACGGCGATGAGGGCTGCCGCCTCGACACAGGTGGCGGCGTGGTTGATGGCCTGGTTGGGCAGGTCGGCGGCACCGGGATTCTGCCGGTCGTAGCGCCGGCCGTGCCACGGCACGCGATGCTGGCGGGCCAGCAGCCGGTAGGCCTCCTTGATCCGCGCCCCCTCGATGCCGCGCAGCACGTCGGGGCTCTGGTGCGGCGGCACCTCGCCGAAGCGCAGGGCGAACATCCGCCGGGCGATGCCGAGGCGCGTGTCGGGATCGGCCCACAGCCGCGCCTGGCGGCGGGCCAGCGCGCTGTCGTCGGGGCCGATCTGCGGGGCCGAGTAGAGCCGCACCCCTCCCTCGCCCACCGCCACGAGGCCGGTGCCGTGGCGGGCCAGCAGGCGCAGCGCGTCGTGGCTCACCGAGCTGCCGGGCCCGAGCAGCACCAGCGAGAGGGTCTGGAAAGGGATGGCGTAGTCGCCGGCGGCGAGGCTGTCGGAGCCGGCCGCCCGGAAGCGCAGCGTGCCGTCCTCGACATAGAGCTGGCCGCGCTCCAGCCACACCAGGCCGTGCCGATCGGCGTGGGGAATGCGCGCCGTCTCGAGCCCGAGCCGCCCCGCCAGCACCATGGCTCAGCGTCCTGGCGGGCGCAGCAGGAGCATGCCGAAGCCGAACGCCCGGTGCCGGCCGACGCCGCGCGCGAGGAGAGCGGCGAAGGCGTCGGGGTCGGCGACGCGCAGCCTGCCGGCCAGCACCGCATCCGGCCGCCGCGCGGCGCCGCGGCCGCGCGCCAGAAGGCGGCGTGGCGGCCCCTCGGCCGTGGCAGTCCGACCGGTGGGCGAGGCGTGGCTGCGGCGCACCAGCGGCGCCAGCGAGAACCGCGTCAGGCGCACGTCCTCCAGCGCCGCCCCGCCGGCAGCGAGCTTGTCCCCGAGCCAGCCGGCATAGACGATCTCGCGCGCCAAAGCCTCGTCCGGCGCGGCTTGCGCCCGGTGCAGGAAAACGTCCTGCTCGCGCAGCCGCCCCGCCTCCGTCTTGCCGCGCACCAGTGGGCAAAGCCGCGCCTCGAAGCCCAGCACCGTGCCCGCCGCGAAACGCTGCGGCATCTTCTTGCTGGCGATCTCGTCCTTGGGGAAGATCCGGTCGAGATCGGGCTCGGCCAGCGCCAGAGCGTCGCGCAGCACCGCCTCGCCGGCTGGCCCGTAGCCCAGCAAACGCGGCGGTGCCGCCGGCGTCTCGAGCAGGCGGAAGGGCTGCGGTGCGGCACTGCCGAACGCATCGCGCAGCGCCCGGTGCAGCAGATAACCGGGATCGTGGTCGGGCAGGCCGCGCGCATGGGCGAAGCGGAACAGGGCGGCGAGGTCGGGGCGAAGCTGGACGAGGTTGAGGCTCATCAGGCGCCTCCGGCACTGACAAAAAGCTCGCGGCGGCGGCTTTGCCCGGTGTGAAAGCCGAGGCGCCAATCGCGCCGGTCGGCCAGCTCGACCGGACGCCCGTCCGGCTCGCCCTCCATGTCCTCGGTCTCCACCAGAAACCGTCTTTTCTCGTCGCCCTCTCCTCGCCACGGCTCGACCTGGCCCAGCGCTGCCACCAGCGTCTCCGCCTCGACGATCCGCTCCAGCAGCGGGCCTGCGGGCGGGCAGCCCTTGCGGCCGAGGAACAGCGGCCGCGCCGGGCGGCGCAGGGCCGCCGCCAGCGCGTCGAGACCGGGCGCCTCGGACGCAGGCTCGAGGCTCAAGGCCACCGTCACCGCAGCGTCCGCGAGGTAGTAGCGTTGGCGCAGCACCGGGCCGCCATAGCTGGCATCCCCGCCGTCGCGCCCGGCGGGTCTGCCGCGGCTGGTCCACAGGAGGTCGCGCTTGGCGAGCTCGGCGGTCTGATAGTCGCGCAGCAGGGTTCCCGACCGGTCCTGTCTCGCGGCGAAGCGCAGCCGTGCCTGGAGCCGGTCGAGCGCCTCCACGTCGCCATGCTCCCAGCCCAGCGCATTGGCCAGGAGGCCGGTGAGCATGGAGCGGCCGGGCAGCTGGCGGGTCGGGCGGATCTCGTCGACGGCGACGCCGCCGAAGCTCATCAGCGGCCCCTCCAGCCGGAGGATCAGCGCGCGCATCTCAGACCTCGCCGCGGATCGCCGCCGCCACCGCCTCGGCCATCGCCGGCAGGGTGCATGCCGTGGCCCCGGCAACCCCCGGATCCGGCAGGCTGGTCGCCAGCCAGCGCCGGCCCTCGTTGCCATACATGGCGTCGACCGCGGCCAGGCGTGCGGCCAGCGCCCGTGCAGCCCCCTCCTCGAGGGGCGGCTGGCGCAAGGGCGTCAAAAAGGCGTTGGCGAGGGTGCGGGGCTGCTCGTCGCCGGCCTCCGCCAGCACCAGCGAGGCGTAGCTGTAGGGGGCGGTGGAGCCGAGCTTGGCGCCGGGGGTGACCTTGGCGATCAGGTGCAGGAGGTGCTGCACCGTGCGCGCCGCCACCGCGCGGTCGGCGGCCAGCCAGTCCGCCTGCCGGCAGCCCTCGAGATTGGCCACGAGCAGCGGCACGTCCACCACCACATAGCCGTAATAGAGGCCGGTGGTGAGGTCGGCGGTGTTGATATGGCCGGCGCCCGAGCCCTGGTCCTCGGCCGGCAGATCGTCCACTGCCGAGAAGTAGTCCGGCTCGCTTACTGCCGGATGGACGGTGAGCGCGTGCGCCACGTGGACCGCCGCGTCCACCCGCGCCTCGCGGTCGCCCGAGACGAACCGCCCGAACATCGCGGCATCGAGCCCGGCGCCTGCCTTGATGGCGTGGAAGTTGGCGCGCAGCTCCTTGAGCTCTGCCGCGATCTTCTTTGCATCGCTGCCGGCGATGCCGACGATGCGGCGTGTCTCCCTCGCCAGATGCTCGATCTCGGGACGGCCGAGCACCACCAGCTCGTCGCGCTCCAGATCGACGACGCCGTTGGCGGCACCCTTGGCGGCCTTGGCCTTCCTGCTCTCGCCGTAGAGCGCCTCCTGCATGGCGGCGAGCACCGCGGTGACAGCGTCGGAAGGCAGACCCTCGGCCACCAGCGGATCGTGCAGGAGAACCTGCCAGCTCCGCCGGGAGCGCACCGAGCGCCCGATCTCCGGCGCAGCGTTGGCGATGGCCATCTGGTCCTCGGCCTTGCGCCAGTGCCGCTTGAGGCATTGCGACGAGATGCGCAGCCGCTCGACGCCGCCGAAGGGGATCCGCTTGGCCAACCCCGCATCGTCGCGATTGAGGAGCGTCGCGGGATAGGAGTGGAGAGTATGGATCTGGACGAATCGGGGCGCGCTCATGCGGCCGGCTCCCTCTCGGCAGTGGCGTGAAAGCGGCTACTGTAATAGTCGCGGGCGATGCGCCGCCGGACGTCCGCGCCGCGAGGGCCGTCGGCGGTGAGCAGCAGCCATGCGGCATCCGCCCACTCGAAGCGGCCGGCGTCGCCTCGGGACGCCATCAGCCGGGCGAGACGGCGCAGCTCCTCGGGCAAGGCGTCGGCATCGAGGCGCAGGAGCCGGAGCAGCCGCGCCTCGGCCACGTCAGCCTCGGCCATGGCCGTGCCCAGCGAGCGCCGCCCGCCCGCAGGCAGATGGAATGGATGCGCACAGGCCATGCCGCGCAGCACCGCCGCCAGGACGCGCTGGCCATGCGCCTCGTCGAACAGCTCCGGCGCCAGCTCGGCCACGAGCCGCCAGAAGGCGGCGCCATCAGGTGCAGCAGGCTGCAGTCGGCGCAGCTCGGCAAGGCTGCCGCCGGGATAGTCGTCGCGCCCGAGGCGGCGCGCCGCCGCCGCGACCAGCGCGTTCCAGTCCGTCCGCTCACCCGGCATCGGCCGTCTCCACCTCCAGATAGCCGCCGAACACTTTCTTGAGGGCACCCCGGAGCCGGAGCTCGGCCACCGCCACGGCCTTCATCCGCCGCGCCCCGGCCACCGGCATTGCCGCCACCGCGTCGTTGAAGATCGCGTTCGCCACCTTGCGGAGGAACGCGATCCACGCCCGCGTCGCCGCCTCGCCCTGCTCGGCCCGCTCGAAGAGATGATCGAAGAACTCCGGCTCCACGGCCCGGTCCACGCCATCGAGCCACGGCTCGACCCATGCTGTGGTCGTGCGGTCACGCAGGCTGATCTCCTCCGCGCCGGCCTGGGCCAGCGTCAGGAGCGGGAATTTCAGCACTCGCAGCCGCAGGTCGCGGGCATGCCCGATCATTTCCTCGGCAAGCTGGGCCAGCCGGTCCCGCTCCGCCGGCAGCATCAGCATGTCGAGCCGCTGCCTGCCCTCGATGAGCACCTCGCGGCGGTGGTGCCCCTCGGTAGCTCCCTGGCCGCGCACCAGCACGTCGAACCGGGCGGTCATCGCCGGCCCGTCGCTCTCCTTGTGCCAGTCGAGCAGCAGCGGGCGGGTCCAGACGTCGCGGCGAAACAGCACGGCGCTCATCGCCGCATAATGCGGCGTCGTGTTGTAGGCGAGCGAGCCGCGCCCGATCTCGATGGGGATCCACGGATCGCCAACATTGCCGCAGCGCTCCTTGGCGGCGAGGCGCGCCGCCTTCGAGGTGGTGGCGCGGGCGACGAGACCGCCGGCCGGATCCCGGCGAAGCCGGACGCGCCGGCAGACCTCGATGAACCACGGGTCGAGCTCGTGCAGCGCCAGGGACGCGCTCCCGTCCCAGGGCAGAAGCCAGAGCAGGGCGCGGCCGCCGTTCGCCGCGAGGTCCGGTGCCCGCTCGAGACACCAGTCGCGGCAACGCAGCAGCACCTCCACGTCGCGCCGCCAATGCGCGCCCGCCCCGCCCGGCGGCACGAGGCCGATGAACGGCCGCGTGGCGAACCCGCCATTCATGCGGGCGATGCCGTAATTGCCGGCACCCATGAAACCGGCCGTGGTCTGCAGGGTCACCAGGGCCGCGATCCATGCGGCCGGCGGCGCGTCGGCTGCCAGCGCCTGCTTGACGCCGTGGTTGCGGCTGGTCACCAGCACGTCGAGATCGTCGGGGGTCTCCACCGGTCTCGTGTGCGGGTCGGCGGCGCCCTTGGGGACGGGCGCCTGCATGAAGGCCGGCTGCGTCGCGTCCGGCACCACCAGCCGCCAGGGCTCGTCCCCGGGCCATTGCGGCGTGAGCCCGCGCAGCAGGTCGCGCCACAGCTCCGCTTCCTCCGGAATGGCATCGCGCCCAGCGCGGTGGAGCGCCAGCGCCGCGAGCTGGACGCAGAAAGCATGCCATGGCGCCTGCTGATGGGCGCGCAGGAACGGCAGCCCCGTCACCTCGTCGCGTGCCAGGGCCGCCAGCAGCGAGGGCAGATCGAGCGGGGTCTCGCTGCCGGCCAGCCCGACCGGCAGGAGCGAATCGGTGAGCAGATTCATGCGGCAGCATCCCTGTGATGCCGCAAGCCCAGCCGGTCGTAGCGATAGCGCCGCTCGCCCAGTCGCAGCACGCCGTCCTCCTCCACCTGCAGCGCCGCGTCTGCCGCGGCGAGGCCCGAAGGCAGCATCCAGTGGGGGATCTTGAGGTGGGTGAGCGTCGCGCCGAAGGGCGAGGGCCGCGGCGGGTCGAGCGGAAGCAGAAGGTCGGCAGCGCCCAGACGGGTGGCAATGTGCTCGGCCGCACCCGGCCAGGCCAGCTCGGCGAAGGGCTTGCGGTAGTCGATGGCGACGTTGATGCCCTGCGCCCGGGTCTGCATCCCGCGGCCGAACAGCTCCGCCGCGTAGCGCTCCCATGCCGGCCCCGCGTCCCGGGCGATGGCGTCGAGACTGTCGGGATGCGTCCCCTCCTCGACCAGCCGGCGGTTGTCGGCCGGCAGACGCCAGACTGCGCCCGCGCCGACGAGCCTGCGCGTCGCCTCCACCGCCGGCACGTTCTCGTAGGCGCGCTCGCGCCCAATTCCGTCCTGGGGGCGCCGCAGCCGCGGGGCGAGGTCGCCGTCTTCCGGCACCAGCACGCTACAGCGTGCCGTCTCGAAGCCCCCCGGCCGGCGCCGGGCGTGGCGGTGCAGCCGGCCGATGCGCTGCAGCAGCACATCGACCGGGCAGAGATCGGTGATCAGCAGATCGGCATCGATGTCGAGCGACTGCTCCAGCGTCTGCGTCGCCACGATCACCGCCGGGCCGGGCGGCCCGTTCCGGCCGAAGCGCTTCTCCACCGCCTCGTCGAGCAGGCGGCGGTCCTCGGCGGCGAAGCGGCCGTGATGCAGGGTGGCTACGCCCTGCACCCGGAAGAGGGCCGGATGGTCCGGGCCCAGCACGGCTTCCAGCGCCTCCTGCGTGGCGATGGCGGCTGCCACCGTGTTGTGGAGCACCACCACACGCGCCCCCGCCGAGACCGCCGCAGCGGCCCGCTCCGCCACCAGCGCCGGGCTCCCCATGGCCGGCAGCGGCTCCAGCTCGACTCTTTTGTCAGTGCCCTGGCCGGCGAGGTCCACGGGTGCCGCATGGCTGGCGGTGATGCGCGGGTAGGGAAGATCCCGGCAGGCCGCGAGCGGCGGCGGCCGCTCGGCACCCTCGAGGAGCCGCGCCCGGCTGGCAGCACCCAGCGTCGCCGACATGAGCAGCACATGGCCGCCGCAGGCCCAAAACAGCGCCAGCAGCCGCCCGGTCAGCGCCGTCATGTAGGCGTCGCTGGCATGGACCTCGTCGATCACCAGGAGGTGGCGTACGAGGCAGGCGGCGCGCAGATGGGCGTGCTTGACCTGGAGCGCGCCCAGGAGCGCCTGGTCGATCGTGCCGACCGCGAAGCCCGCCGCCGCGTAGCGCTTGGGATTCTCGGCAGCCCAGCGGCTCTCGTGCCGCTCGCTGGTCTCGGCGTCGCTCCACTGCACCCGGAACTCGGGCAGCCTCTCGCCCTCGGCCCGGCCCATCCGGTAGTAGCCGGGCACCGCCAGCAGCGCTTCCCGCTCGCCCGCCCCGAAGGTGGCGTCGAGCCAGCCCTGCATGCGGCGGTGAAGCTGCACGGCCGCGCTGCGCAGCGGCACCGCGAAGAAGCAGCCGTCCACCAGCCCGGCCTCCATCAGCCGGCCGGCCCAGCGCAGCGCCGCCTCGGTCTTGCCAGAGCCCGTCTCGCTCTCCAGCAGGACGACCGAGCCCTCCTCCCCCGGCAGCGCCAGAAGGTCCATGGCCGCCTGGGCCGCGCGGGGCGGGAACGCGAACTGTGCCGCGAAGGGCGGCAGCGGGTCCGGCCGCGTCGCCTCGAGCCCCACCGCCCGCAGCACCTCCGGCGCCCGCCCGCGCACGAAGCCGGCGCGCGGCGGATCGTCCGGCAGGCTGTAGGGAAAGCGCGCCGGCCCGTCGTCGGAGCCCAGCCAGTCGGCCAGCATGAGCAGGCCGGCGAAGAGATGCTGGAAGGGCGGCGCCTCGGGCAGCGGCGGCACGTCTGGGGAAAAGGCCAGGGGAAAGAGCCGCCGCCCCTCCTCCACCAGCTCCTTCAGCCGCCGCAGGGGCTCGCGCCCGTCCGTGGTCCAGGCCTTGTGCAGATAGGCGTGCTCGCCCTGCCGATAGGCGAGATCGGGCGTGCGCCCGTGATGCGCGAAGACGGCGAGCAGAAGGGACACGGCGCCCTCGCCGGCCCAGGCGTTGAGCCGCTGCGCGTCGATGGCGTCCAGAAAGGCCGCGAGCTCGGGCCCGTCCTCCTGCCACAGCGGCCTGAGCGCCGCCAGGTGCCCGCAGGACGATCCCGGCTCCGGCGCCGCCAGGGCGCGAAAGCCCCGGCTGCACTTGCCCAGATCGTGCAGGAAGGCCAGATGGCACAGCCGCGCCACCTGCCCCTCGTGAAGCCCGGAAAGCCCGCCCGCACGCGCCAGCCGCCGCCGCAGAACGGGCTGCGCCAGCAAGGCCTCGAGCGTCCCCGCCACATCGATCGAATGGTCGACCAGCGGATGCCAGGCCGGCCCGCCGCGCGCCTCGTCCCGGAACTTGCCCCAGAGATCCTTCGCCTCCGGCCGGCCGTACATGGCCGCTCCCCGACAATAGTTCTTACTATATCGTATCACGTAGCATGGCGCCGGCTCTGACACCAGCTCCGGGCTCTGCCGAGGACGCCTCCGGCGGCTCCCCGCGGCGCGGCGCGGCGCGGCGCCCGGCCCGATCCTCGCGTGTGCGGGGGAGTCTTCATTCAGGATGCCTGACCCATACATCGCGACGGTCGATCCCCGCGTGTGCGGGGGAGCCGCCTGGGCCCAGGCCGTCAGCGCGTCGTCATAGGGTCGATTCCCGCGTGTGCGGGGAAGCCGCTGTCTGTGGTGGAGCTATCCGCCCGGGAAAGGGTCGATCCCCGCGTATGCGGGGGAGCCCCGCCGATGCAGAGGGGCGCGGTCTCGCCGGCGGGTCGATCCCCGCGTGTGCGGGGGAGCCGGCCTGGGCGATTCTTACGCTGGGTGGACCCAGGGTCGATCCCCGCGTGTGCGGGGGAGCCGTCAAGCATCGGGATCTCGCGGGTCGCGACGACGGTCGATCCCCGCATGTGCGGGGGAGCCCAAGGCCGGCGCATCCGCCGCCCCCAGCATCGAGGTCGATCCCCGCATGTGCGGGGGAGCCGCTATCAGCGACGACCGCGAGGAGATCGAGCAGGGTCGATCCCCGCATGTGCGGGGGAGCCATTTCCTCCTTGCTCAGGATTTTCTCGAGCGCCGGTCGATCCCCGCATGTGCGGGGGAGCCTCCACCCCGTCGAACATGATGCTCTCGAGATAGGGTCGATCCCCGCATGTGCGGGGGAGCCCAGATCGGGCCCAGGACGGGCCTCATGATGGCGGGTCGATCCCCGCATGTGCGGGGGAGCCTTGTTATAGCCATCCGCGATGGCCCGATCCTGCGGTCGATCCCCGCATGTGCGGGGGAGCCCGATGCGGAATCTGCTGCTTCAGTCGCGCGTAGGGTCGATCCCCGCATGTGCGGGGGAGCCCTGACGCCTCCCGGGATGACCCCGGCCACGACGGGTCGATCCCCGCATGTGCGGGGGAGCCGCATTGAGCGTCCGCGAGCGGCCTTTCAAGAGAGGTCGATCCCCGCATGTGCGGGGGAGCCGCCGCCCGCAGCACCGATTTCAGGTCGGCGTGCGGTCGATCCCCGCATGTGCGGGGGAGCCTCCGTGGCAGCGTCGCCAGAAGGAGGGCCGTCAGGTCGATCCCCGCATGTGCGGGGGAGCCAGGCACCGTATATAACTGCGCCATCAAGTATGGGGTCGATCCCCGCATGTGCGGGGGAGCCCGCATGCCTGGCGTGGGAATGCTGGGAGTATAGAGTCGATCCCCGCATGTGCGGGGGAGCCTGCGCGAGAACGACGTGCCGGACGACGACGTGTGGTCGATCCCCGCATGTGCGGGGGAGCCCTGCTGATGCAGTCGGCGCCCCTGGCGGTGCCGGGTCGATCCCCGCATGTGCGGGGGAGCCGCGCTCGGGCCGGGTATTAAGCGGTTGTCGTGGGGTCGATCCCCGCATGTGCGGGGGAGCCCCCGTCGCGGGGTCTACCGTATTACTCGGGTAGGGTCGATCCCCGCGTGTGCGGGGGAGCCCAAGGCCGGCGCATCCGCCGCCCGCAGCATAGAGGTCGATCCCCGCGTGTGCGGGGGAGCCGTCGAATACTGCCTCGACCGGGTGGTCGAGGAGGGTCGATCCCCGCGTGTGCGGGGGAGCCGGTCCACGACGGCTCGGCAGCCGGGCAGTGCGGGGTCGATCCCCGCGTGTGCGGGGGAGCCAGATGGACCGCTCAGGCAATGAATACCTCGACAGGTCGATCCCCGCGTGTGCGGGGGAGCCACAACGCCAACGCCAGGAATGCGCGAGAAAAAAGGTCGATCCCCGCGTGTGCGGGGGAGCCAGAGTAATCAATGCTGCCGGTGAAGTCGGGGACGGTCGATCCCCGCGTGTGCGGGGGAGCCGCGCCGCAGGGCGCGCCTCCGCGGAAGGCAAAAGGTCGATCCCCGCGTGTGCGGGGGAGCCATGTTAGGGATCTTTTTCTCTACGGCGATCAATGGTCGATCCCCGCGTGTGCGGGGGAGCCTCCGAGATCGGCGCGCTCGCGATAGCTAAGTGCGGTCGATCCCCGCGTGTGCGGGGGAGCCACCTCGATGAAGTCACCGACTTCACCGGCAGCAGGTCGATCCCCGCGTGTGCGGGGGAGCCGGCAGGCCGCTAACGCGGTCGCTGGCGCGACCCGGTCGATCCCCGCGTGTGCGGGGGAGCCCCCGTGGTGATCTCGATGCGGTCCGAGGCGGTCGGTCGATCCCCGCGTGTGCGGGGGAGCCCAGGGCGGCGACGCCTATGAGCGCGCCTTGGAGGGTCGATCCCCGCGTGTGCGGGGGAGCCTCTAGGGCTTAAAGCGCTGGGATATCGACAATGTCAAGGAGCGGGCAGGCGTGCGGGCGTCTGGCTCTATCTATCTTCGGTTGCAGCGAAGCGGTCGTCAAGACTGGCGGGCGCGCGCCGCGCCGTCGCGGACTCCGGCAGGATGGGGCGTGCCATCGCTTGATGGAATCTGCCCCGGGCCTCCGTTATTCTGGCGGGTGGCCTCTTGGCTGCGTGAGGGGTCCGTGGCTGGCGGGAGCAGCGGGAGCATGCGTGGAGGCGCGTTCGGCCGGAAGGATCGCCCCGGCCAACTCCGGGAGCCGGGCCGGTGAGCGCGCCCGGCCCCTCCCATGCGCGCGCCCTGCAGGCCGAGGCTGCGGCCGACAATGCGCCCGGCGTTCTCTACCAGTTCAGGCGTGAGGCCGACGGTGCCTACTCCTTCCCCTATGTCAGCCGGGGCGTCGTCGAGCTTTACGGCCTGACGGTGACGCAGGTCGTGGACGACCCGGCAGCGCTGTTCGCCGTGGTGTTTCCCGACGACCGCGCGGCGCTCGACGCCTCCATCGAGGCCTCGGCCGCCAGCGGCTCGGTCTGGGAGCATGATTTTCGCGCCGTGACGCCGCGCGGCGAGCGCTGGATCCGCGGCCGCGCCGTCCCGACCCCGCTCGCCGACGGGGCGATCTTGTGGAACGGCATGCTGATGGACATCACGGTCGAGCGTGAATACGAGCAGGAGACCTTGCGCGCCCGGCGGCTGCGCCCGGTGGGCCAGCTCGCCGGCGGCATCGCCCACGACTTCAACAATCTGCTCACCGTGATCCTCGGCAGCGCCGACGAGCTGCGCCAGAGTGCCGCCGATGCCGAGGTGGCGGCCCATGCCGGCGCGATCCTCGCCGCCGCCGAGCGGGCGGCCGAGCTCACCGCGCAACTCCTCGCCTTCGCCAGCCGGCGGATCCTCCAGCCGGCGCGGCTCGATCTCAACGAGCAGCTCGCCGCGCTGATGCCGCTCCTCGAGCGCACCATCCGTGCCAGCATCCAGCTCGACTTCACCCCCGCCGCGACGCCCGCCATTGTCGAGCTGGATCAGGGCCAGCTCGACAACGCCATCCTCAATCTCGTGCTCAACGCCCGCGATGCCATCGACGGCCAGGGCAGGATCATGCTCTCCGTCTCCAGCACCCCGGAGGAGGTGACCCTCGCCGTCTCCGACACCGGCCACGGCATTTCCCCCGATGACCTGGAGAAGATCTTCGAGCCGTTCTTCACTACCCGCCCGACCGGCACCGGTTTCGGCCTGCCGACCGTCTACGGCTTCGTGCAGCAGTCGCGCGGGCGCATCGAGGTGGTCTCGCCGCCGGGCGCCGGCACCACCGTCACCCTGCGCTTTCCCGCCAGCATGGAGCCGGCACGCACGGAATCCGGGCCGACGCAACGCGCCACGGCAGCGGCACGGACCATCCTCGTGGTCGAGGACGACCCGCTGGTGCGCCGCCGGGCGAGCATGGCGGTGGGCATGCTCGGCCACCGTGTCCTCGAGGCCGCCGACGGTGCCGCGGCGCTCGAGCTGCTGCGCGGGCACCCGGAGATCGACCTCCTTTTCACCGACCTCGTGATGCCGGGCGGGATCGACGGGGTCCAGCTCGCCCGCCAGGCGCGCACGCTGCGGCCGGGCATCGCCGTGCTGTTCACCACTGGCTATGCCGGCGACACGCTTTTGGAGATCGAGCAGCCGCTGCAGAGCGCGCCCCTGCTCTCCAAGCCGTGGCGCCAGAGCCAGCTCGCCGACAAGCTCGCCGAGGCGCTCGGGCCGCCGGCCGAGGGGTAGCGCCGGCGGACGGCGCGCAACGCCCTGCAGGGCCTCGCGCCGCCCGGATCACGGCCCGCTCCGGGTCCCGACGCTGGAGACCGGCGCTGCCCGGGCGATCTCATGGGCCAAAGTGGCGAGCAGCTCGGCCGTGGCCACCGGCTTGCGCAGCAGCGGCGCCTCCTCCAGCCCGGGCGGCCGGTCGATCTCGCCAAAACCCGTGCAGAACAGCACGGGCACGCCGCGTCCGGCGAGGATCTCCGCCACCGGGTAGATCATGCGGCCGCCCAGATCGACGTCGAGGACCGCGCCGTCCAGCGTCGAGGTGACGGCCAGCAGCGCCGCCTCCTCGAGGCTCGAGGCAGGCCCCACCACCTCGCAGCCTGCGGCCAGCAGCGCAGCGCGCAGCTCGAGAGCGAGGGCTGCCTGGTCCTCCGCCACGAGCAGGCGGGCGCCCTTGAGGTCCGGTGCGACGCCCGGCCGGGCCTGCGGTGACGCCGCGCCGCTCCGCCTGCCCGAGGTCAGGCAGCCGGCCGGCAACCGCACCAGCACGCGCAGCCCGTCCGGCCGCCAGTCGCGCTCGATGCTGCCGTGGAGCTGGCTGCACACGGTCTGCTCGATCAGGGTCGAGCCGAAACCCTGGCGGGCCGGCTGCGCCACCGGCGGCCCGTCAGCCTCGGTCCACCGCAACACCAGCCCCGCCTCGCCGGCCGCAAGCTCCCAGGATACCTCCAGCCGGCCGCCCGGCGTCGAGAGAGCGCCATATTTGGCGGCGTTGGTGGCCAGCTCGTGCACCACCATGCCCAGCGGCTGGGCGGCGTCGGCGCACAAGGTCGATCTCGGCCCCTCGATCTGCACCCGGTTCGCCTCGTAGGGAGCGAGCTCCTCCCCCAGAAGCGTCCGCAGATCGGCACCCTCCCAGCGGTGGCGGGCCAGCAGCGTGTGGGCGCGGGCCAGGGCCGCCACCCGCCCCTCGACCGCCTCGGCAAAGCCGCTGGCGGTGTCGGCGCGGGTCAGCCGGATCACCGCCTGCACCAATGCCAGCGCGTTCTTGGCGCGATGGTCGATCTCGCGCAGCAGCAGCCGCTGGGACTCCTCGGCGCGCCGGTGCTCGGTGACGTCGCTGAAGATCGCGAAGACACCGGACGGGCGCTCGTGCCCGTCCAGCCACTGCGGCACCGCGTCGACCATCAGCCAGCGACGCTCGCCGGCCTTCGGGTTGTAGGCCCCCAGCGAGAAGCCCCGCACCGTGCGGCCGGTGCGCAGCGCCACCACGGCGGGGTACTGGTGCGGCGCGAGCGGCCGTCCCTGCCCGTCCACCACGTCCCAGCTCGGGTCGGCCGTGTCGCGCCGGGTCATCTCCTGGACGCTCAGTCCCAGGATCTGCGCGGCCGAGTCGTTGGCGGACCGGATGGAACCCTGCGCATCCTGGAAAACGACGCCGTAGGTCAGGGTCTCGAAGAGGCTGCGGAACCGCTCCTCGCTGCGCCGCAGCGCCGTCTCGACCCGCTCGAGGGCCGCCACATGCTCTTCCTTGGCGATCAGCGAGTGCTCGGCGCGCCGGCGCCGCTCGGCCTCCCGGGCGAGCAGCCGCTCGCGCCGGCTGGCGAGCTGGACGAGGGTCGCGAGCGCGATCGAGGCGACCGCCGCCAGCAGCGCCAGCACGCCCGCGTCACGGCGCCAGGGAGCGAGGATCGTCTCCTTGTCGAGGCCGACCACCATATAGGCGGGAAAGGCGCCGAGCGTCGTGAAGGCGTAGAGGCGCTCACGCCCGTCCGCCTCGGCCCGCCCGCTATAGGTGCCAGCCTCGCGGCCGGCCATCGCGGCGAAGAAGGGCGCGTTGCGGGCCAGCGGCGGCGGCGGCTCGTCGACCACCGGATAGACCGCCGCCACCTCGCCGTCCCGGCGCAGCAGCCGCACGCTGTGCGGCCCCTCGCCCAGCACCTCGCGCCAGAAGTTCGCCAGATAGTCGAGCGAGATCGTCACCATCACAAGGCCGTCGAAGGCGTCGTCGGCGCTGGCGCGGCGGCGGCTCAGGTTGAAGTTCAGGTTGCCCTTCAGCCGCCCGCGGATCATCTCGCCGAAATGGATCTCGTCGCGGCGGCTCAGCGCCTGGAAATAGCCGCGGCCGCTGGCGTCGACCCGCGGCAAGGGAAAGAAGTCGGCGCTGTTGGCGCCGTGCCCGTCCGGCCCCACCAGCCACAGCCCGTCGATATGCGGCGTGTCCTGTGCCACCGACCTCAAGAGCCGGTGGACCTCCTCGGAGGTCTCGATCTGCTGCCAGTCCATTGCTGCGATGCGCGCCTCGACCGTCGCGATGGCGCCCAGCTGCGCCTCGAACATGCGCAGCGCGTGTTCCTCGAGGATCGACGCCGTCTGCTGCGCCCGGGCACGGGCTTCTGCAAGGGTGCGGTCATGATTGTCCCAGGCGATCGCCGCGGCCACCGCTCCGGGAAGCACGAGGCTGGCCCAAAAAAGGATCGCCAGCGGTCGCAGCCGCCGGCGGGTCCGGCCCCGGGGGGCGAGCGGACGGGTCACGGCGATGGAGCGAGCAGCTGGCCGAGACAGCGCACCAGCTCGTCGGGCGCGAACGGCTTTTGCATCACCGGCGCCTCGCTCCAACGGCCGCGCAGTCCTTCGCGGCCATAGCCGGTGAGGAACAGGAACGGCACACCCTTCGCCGCCAGCAGCTCGACGACCGGAAAGACCTCCTCGCCATCGAGGTGGATGTCGAGAACGGCGGCGTCGGGGCGCTGCGTCGCCGCCAGCTCGAGGGCCTCGGCGACCCGGCTGGCCGGCCCGACCATGCGAAAGCCGTGGTCGATCAGCGTCTCCTCGATGAGCATCATGACGAGCGCCTCGTCCTCCGCGACCAGCACCGCGGGACCCGCCGCGGGCGAGGTCGTGCTCATGGCGCGTCGGGCAGCATCATGCTCACCTCGCAGCGCACCCCTTCGGGCGCGAAGGTGAGGCTGGCCTCGCCACGAAGCTGGTAGGAGAGCCCGCGCTCGATCAGCTTCGAGCCGAAGCCGCGGCGCGCCGGCCGGCGTACGGGCGGCCCGCCCTCCTCGACCCACAGCAGCCGCAGCTGTGCGCCGCCCTCGCCGGGCTCGCGCCGCCAGCTCACCGTAACCCGGCCCTGGGCCGTGGACAGCGCGCCATACTTGGCGGCATTGGTGACCAGCTCGTGAAATGCCATGCCGAATGCCAGCGCCACCTGGGGCGCCAACCAGACATTCTCGCCCTCGAGCACGAGGCGGCCGTCCTCGGCGCCGCCATGCGGGGCCAGGGCCCGCTCGAGCACGGCGCGCAGCCAGGCGCCCTGCCAGCCGCCGCCGTTGAGCAGGTCGTGGGCGTGCGAAAGGGCGAGGAGACGCGCCACGAACGCGTCGGCAAAGGCCTGCGGATGCACCGCCGTCTGCAGGGTCTGGGTGGCGATCGAATGGACCGTAGCGAGCGTGTTCTTGACCCGGTGATTGAGCTCGTTGAGCAGCAGCCGCTGCTGCTCCTCGGCCCGCTGGCGCTCGGCCAGCTCGCGCTTCGCCTCCTGGAACAGGCGCGCATTGTCGATGGCGATCGCCGCCTGCGCTGCCACGCCGACAATCAGACGCTCGGCCTCCGCGGTGAACTGCCCTGGCTCGCCATGCGCCAGGAAGATCCCGCCCAGGACCTCGCCGCAGCGCGCCACAACCGGTGCCGCCAGGTAGCTGCGCACCGGCAGATGGCCCGAAGGCAGGCCGAAATAGGGCGCCATCGTGCCGTAGTCCGGATCCGCCAGAACGTCGTCGTAGCGCACCACCCGCTCGCCGCGGAAGGTCGGACCGAAGATCGGCGTGTTGCGCGGCATGGGGAAGCCGGCGAAGTCGTCCCGCGAGGCGCCCGAGAGGGTATAGAGCGTGTAGGCCTCGCCGCCCTCGCGCTCGACATTGTGGAAGAAGGCGCCAAACTGCGCCCCGGCCAGTGCCACCGAGGCATCGGTGACCGCCTGGACGAGCTTCTCCAGATCGAGCTCGGCCGTCAGCAGGCCGGCCACCCGGTTCAGCGTGTCGAGACGCCTGGTCTCCTCGCGCAGCGCCCGCTCGGCCTCGACCTGGAGCGTGACGTCGGTGTTGGTGCCCACCCAGCGGACGGTCGCGTCGTGCTCGTCGAGAAAGGGCTCCACCCGGGTGAGAAAACGGCGAAACTTGCCGTCGGCGCCGCGCAGGGGGAAGAGCATCTCGAAGCGCGCCCCGCGCGCCAGCCCGGCACGATATTCCTCGAGAACGCGCGGCAGCTCGGCCGGGTCGTGGACCGATTGCCAGCCCCAGCCCACCATCTCTTCCGGGCTCGTTCCGGTATATTCGTACCAGCGCCGATTGAACCAGAAGATCGAGCCTTCCGCGTCGGCCATCCACACCAGATGGGGGATGGCGTCGGCGAGGATCATCGGAGTCTCGCCCGATGTCAGCAGCAGGCTCCTGGTCCCCCCGGGTCCGATACCGATCGGCCCGGCAACGTGCTCGCCCTTCATGCGCCCTTCCGGTTGCGCCGCGCAGCGGCGATGGCCTTCCCGGCAGGCGGATCGGTTCCTGCCGACCATCAATCTAGCTCAGCTCCGGCACCGCCGTCGATGCGGCCACCGGCCCTCGCGGCAGCTCCACCACACTCGGAGCTTTTTCAAGCAATGGGCGAAAATGATGGACGAATGCTTCTTGTACAAGAGGAGGAATGCGCCGATTCTGCGACCACGATCCTGCTCTGAACCCACCTGGAATTGCGCCGTCGATGAGCTCCACGCCGACCGCCAACAGTCATCCCGCCCAGCCCGCGCCGCAGCCGGCGCCGGAGACCTTCGGTCTGCTCGGCCCGGTGCTGGGCGGCATCTTCCTGCTGTGGATCCTGATCGTCGCGGCGGTGGCCCAGAACGTCTGACGCTCCGGGCCGCTCGGCTCAGTCGGTCCGGCCGCGCCCCTCGATCGGCCAGATCTCCTCGATCTTGCCGCCGCGCACGCAGACAATCTGGTCATAGAGGTTGACGGTGGGATCGCAGTGCGAGGGCACCACCGTCAGGAGGGTGCCCACCGGCAGCCGCCCGCCCTCCGGCAGCTCCACCTTGCCGAACTGGTCGCCGAACATGCCGTAGCGGCTGGCTTGCGGCGCACCACGGGCGATCCGCGGCGGCGGCCCGTCGAGGGCGAAGCATTTGGAGCCCGCGTCGGTGGTGGCGAAGCCGTCATGCTGGCAGCTCGTGACCCGGGTCAGCACGAAGAGAGCGTTGGCAAAGCGCCGCGAGCCGTCGGCGGTGAGCGCCACCGCATCGTAGTCGGCGTCCATGAAGATGTAGGAGCCCACCTGCAGGTCGGTGAACACGCCGCCCTCATGGTCGAAATCGTGGGTGCCGGTGCCGGCCCCGGTGACCACCGGGCAGGGTAGCCCCGCCTCGCGCAGCGCGTCCCGCACCGCGCCGAGATGAGCCGCGGCGTTGCGCGAGAGCAGGCGGCGCTCCTCATAGCCGGCGATATGCTGGATCCGGCCGGCATAGCCCTGAATGCCGCCGAGCCGCAGCGCTCGCTGTTCGGCGATCAGCCTGCCAAGCGCCACCGCGGCCTCGACCGTGGGGACGCCGAAGCGATGCGAGCCCACGTCGTTGACGATCAGCACCTCGAGCGTCTGGCCCGCAGCGGCCGCAGCCTCGCCCAGCGCCTTGACGTTCTCCGGCTCCTCGACCACTACCGCGAGCCCGCGCACCCGGGCATTGAGGGCGATCAGCCGCGCGATCTTGCTCTCGGCCGAGACCGGGGCGGTGATCAGCAGCGGCTCGATGCCCTCGGCGGCCAGCGCCTCGGCCTCGCCGAGCTTGGCGCAGCACAGGCCGACGGCACCGGCTTGCAGCTGGCGCCGCGCGATGCTGGCGCACTTGTGGGTCTTGGCGTGCGGCCGCAGGGCGATGCCGCGCTCGCGGGCGAGCCGCGCCATCGTCGCGACATTGGCCTCGAAAGCGTCCAGGTCCAGGACCAGCGACGGTGTGTCGATCCGCGAGAGCCCGTCGGGCTCGCCGGTCAGCGCTCGATTCCAGGCGTCGCTCTCAGGGCGCATCGCCACCTCCCTTGGATGTGTGCCGTTGCTCATGACACGGGCCGAGGCTGCCCGGAACCCCTCAGCGCAGATAGGCCTCCGTCGCGTAGCGGCGCATCATCCGGTGGGCGTTGAAGGTCGAGCCGAGCTTGGAGACGGCTTCCTTCATCATGCCGATCCAGCGCTTCCGGTCGCCGTGATAGAGCGGCAGCACGGTATCCCCGAGCGTGGCATGGAGTGCCGCGGCATCCTGCCCGTGCAGCGCCCCTCCGGCACCATCGCCGATGGCCCAGCCTGTCTCGCCTTCCACACAGCCCTCCAGCCACCAACCGTCCAGCACGCTGAGGTTCAAGACACCGTTGAGCGCCGCCTTCATGCCCGACGTGCCCGAAGCCTCCATGGGCGGCAGCGGCGTGTTGAGCCAGACATCGCAACCACCCGTCATGAGCTTGCCCAGCGCCATGCCGTAATCCTCGAGGAACACTACCTCAAGCTGCCCGCGTAGCCGCTCGCTCATCTGGTGGATCGCGTGGATCGCCGCCTTGCCGCCGACATCGGCCGGATGCGCCTTGCCGGCCACCAGCACCGCCATGGGCGTCCGGCCGTGGATCGCGAGCAGGCGGTCGGGATCCTCGAACAGCAGCCCGGGCCGCTTGTAGCCGGTCATGCGCCGGGCGAAGCCGAGCAGGGCCACGTCCGGCGGCAGGCGCCGGCCGGTGCGGCCCTCGACCCCGGCGAGGAGCGCCCGCCTCGCCTCCTCGTGGGCGGCCCACATCTCGTCGTCCGGCAGGTAGTCTGCCCGCACCAGGATCTCCGGCTCGTGCCGCCAGTCCGGCAGATGGCGGTCGTAGAGAGCGGCGATGGAGGGGGCGGCCCAGGTGGGGCCGTGCACCCCGTTGGTGATGGCGCGCACCCGCACGCCGGGAAACATGCGTGCCGAGGTGAGTGCATGCCGCTTGGCGACGCCGTTGACGAAGCCCGAGAGCTCGAGGGCGAGACGCGTCATGTTGAGGCTGCCCCCGCCGCAATGCTTCTCGAGCTCCGCCACCGCCACCTCGCTGCCCAGCACCCGCTCGACCAGGTCCCAGGGAAAGCGGTCGTGACCCGCCTCGACGGGGGTGTGGGTGGTGAAGATGCACTGCTCGCGCACCGCAGCCACGTCGCCGGGCCGGTGGCGCAGCAGCTCCAGGGCGAGCAGCGCCGCGTGGCCCTCGTTCATGTGGAACGTGTCGAGATCGAAGCCAAGGGCGCGCAGGATGCGCACGCCGCCGATCCCCAGCACCGCCTCCTGCCTGAGCCGCCAGGCGTTCTCGCCGGCATAGAGCCGGTGGGTGATGGTGCGGTCACGCGGATCGTTCTCGGGCAGATCGGTGTCGAGCAGGATCACCGGCAACTCGAAGCCGAGCCGGCCCGCCACATGGTAGAGCCAGGGGCGCACCCAGACCTCGCGGCCCTCCAGCTCGACAACAATCTTCGCACCCAGCGGCTCGGTCCATTGCGCCGGGTCCCAAGGGTCGGGCAGCTCGACCTGGCGGCCGGCCGCATCGATCTCCTGGCGCAGATAGCCCTCACGGCTCACCAGGCTCACGAAGACCATGGGGATCTCGAGGTCGGCCGCCGCGCGGGCGCTGTCGCCGGCCAGCATGCCGAGGCCGCCGCTATAGGTCGCCATCTCCGGGCGCAGCCCGATCTCCATGGAGAAATAGGCGATCCTGATCCGCGGGATGGCGGCCGCCAGACGCAGCACAGGCGATCCCGGCTGATCGTTGCTCATCGCGACAGCTCCCTGCCCCATCCTTCCTTCTTAGCCCTCGGCGCAGCGCCTGTCGTGCTCCGCTCCGGGGCGCATTGCCGCGCGCGGGAGGCGGTGGCATGGTGCCGCCCGGTCGAATCGGGGAAGGATCGAGGATCATGCAGCTTGCCGCCGCCATGTCGCGTCTTGGCACCGAGAGCGCCTTCGAGGTGCTGGCCCGCGCCACAAAGCTCGCCCAGGCCGGCAAGAGCATCATCAATCTCGGCATCGGCCAGCCCGACTTCCCGACCCCGCCCAACATCGTCGAGGCCGCGGTCAAGGCGCTGCGCGATGGCCATCACGGCTACACCCCCGCCAACGGAATCCTCAAGCTGCGCGAGGCGGTGGCGGCCGACATGAAGCTGCGCCGCAATGTCGAGGTGGATCCCGAGCGGATCGTGTGCGTGCCCGGCGGCAAGGTGACCATGTTCTTCGCCATCGCCATGTTCGGCGAGCCGGGTGCCGAGATCATGTATCCCGACCCGGGTTTTCCCATCTACCGCTCGCTGATCGAGTGGACCGGCGCCAAGGCCGTGCCGATCGCCCTGCACGAGGACAAGGGTTTCGCCTTCTCGGCCGAGGAGGTGCTGGCGCAGATCACGCCCAGGACGCGGCTGATCATCGTCAACAGCCCGGCCAACCCCACCGGCGGCGTGGTGCCCAAGGAAGAGCTCGACAAGTTCGTGAAGGGCCTCGAGAAGCATCCCGACGTCGCCGTGATGTCTGACGAGATCTATGCGCGGATGTGCTACGACGGCGTGCCGCACGCCTCGCTCACCGCCTATCCCGAGATCGAGGACCGGCTGATCCTGCTCGACGGCTGGTCCAAGACCTACGCCATGACCGGCTGGCGGCTGGGCTGGGGCGTGTGGCCGGGCAAGCTCGCCGAGCACGCCACGCGGCTCGCCATCAACACCCATTCCTGCGTCAACGCCGCCACCCAGTTCGCCGGAATCGAGGCGCTCGAGGGCCCGCAGGACAGCGTGGGCGAGATGGTCGAGGCGTTCGACGCGCGGCGCCACGTCATCGTCGACGAGCTCAACCGCATCCCGGGCTTCCGCTGCGTCAAGCCGGGTGGCGCGTTCTACGCCTTCCCCAACATCGAGGGGACGGGCAAGAGCGCGCGCCAGCTCCAGGACGAGCTTTTGAACGAGACCGGCGTGGCGATCATCAGCGGCACCAGCTTCGGCATCTACGGCGAAGGCTATGTGCGCTTCTCCTACGCGGCCTCCACCGAGCAGATCCAGGAGGCCTGCGAGCGCATCCGCCGCCATCTCGCGGGGTAGGCTCCCGCGTCCACGGAGGTGAGGCTATGGAACAGCGCCTCAGCGTCGTCACCCTGGGCGTCGCCGACGTCGCCCGGGCCCGCGCCTTCTACGAGAGACTGGGCTGGAAGGCGCGCGGCCCCGCCAGCGGCGAGGTCGCCTTCTTCCAGACGGGCAGCCTCGTCCTCGCCCTTTATGGCGGGAAGGACATGGCCCGCGACGCCGGCGTGAAGACGGCGGACCCGGCGGGCCACGGCATCGTGCTGGCCCACAATGTCCGCGAGAAGGACGAGGTCGCTGCCCTCGTCGATGCATGGAAGAGCGCCGGCGGCAGCGTAACGAAGGCGCCGGCCGACACGTCGTGGGGCGGGCATGCCGCCTGTGTCGCCGATCCGGACGGGCATCTCTGGGAGATCGCCTGGAACCCGTTCTGGCCGCTCGGCGAGAACGGCGAGGTGAGCCTGCCCTGAAGGCTCGCCCCGGGGCCGACGATGCCCCGCGCTGCCGCACCAGCCGCTCGACCCGCATAGCTCTTCGCGGCCCGCCCCAGGCGGGCGCAGGGCGCGCTCGTCCAGTTATTTCTCGACCGGACGGCCAGACTAACGCATAATGAATTTTCGAAACGAGTAAATAGACGCTTGGGTAAGGGCGCTTATTCCACCTTCAGTCAGAGGAGAGCGCCATGGCCTGGCGGCAGAGTTTCGATTCGTATCGTCCCACCAAGACGATGTGGTTCTGGTCGACCGCAGCGGCCGTCGTCGCTGCCATCATCCTCGGATTCAGCTGGGGCGGCTGGGTCACCGGCGGCACCGCCGGCTCGATGGCCCGCAACGCCGCCGAGGACGCGCGCACCCAGCTTGCGGCATCGCTCTGCGTCAACCGCTTCATGGCGGCCAGCGACGCCTCGGTGCAGCTCGCCGCGCTGAAGGAAAAGAGCTCCTACAGCCGGGGCAGCTTCATCGAGGCCGGCAAGTGGGGGGATCTGCCTGGGGCGACCAAGCTGAACGACCGGGATGTCGCGCGGGCATGCGGCGATCTGCTGGCGGTGATGGACGCCCCGAGCGCCTGAATGCGCCAGTGCCGGCAGCCGGGGCTTCCGGGCTGCCGGCCGCCGGTGTCGGTCCGGGCAACTGTGCGCAGCAGCCTTTCTCGACCGGTCGGTGACGCCTATCTCCAAGGCTGACGGCCACCGTTCGGGACCCACGGCTTGGACATCGACAGCGACGCCGGCGCACCGGCCGCCGGCACGGACCCCTGTATCGAGAGCCTGCTCGCGAAGATCCGCGCCTGCACGGTTTGCGCTGCCCACCTGCCCCTCGGGCCGCGGCCGGTGGTGCGCGCCTCGCCCACCGCGCGGGTGCTGATCGTCGGCCAGGCGCCGGGGACACGGGTGCACCATACGGGCATTCCGTGGAACGATCCGTCGGGCGACCGGCTGCGTACCTGGATGGGCGTCGACCGGGCGACCTTCTACGACGAGCAGCGCATCGCCATTGTGCCCATGGGCTTTTGCTATCCGGGCCGCGCCGCCTCGGGCGACATGCCACCGAGGCCGGAATGCGCGCCCTTGTGGCATGACCGCCTCCTCGCCCGGATGCCGGAGCTTCGGCTGGTGCTGCTGGCCGGCAGCTACGCCCATCGCTGGTATCTCGGCGGCCACCGCAAGGCCAGCCTTACCGAGACTGTCCGCGCCTTCCGCTCGATGCCGGAGCGGTTTGTGCCCCTGCCCCACCCCTCGGGCCGCAACAATGGCTGGTTCAAGCGTCATCCATGGTTCGACGAGGAGCTCGTGCCGGAACTGCGCCGAAAGCTCGCATCGGCGCTGCCCGAGCTGGCGTCGGCGCGGGAGCCGCGACTGGGCAGCGGCTGAAAAGCGCCTTGCCCGATCCGTGCGGCGAAGCGCAAGCTGGGGGGAACGGGAGGAGCAGCGATGAGCAGCACCGGACTCGAGGTCTTCGACACCACCCTCCACAAGACCAACGAGTGGCTCAAGCAGATCATGGAGCGGCTGGCCACCGAGGACCGCCACCTCGCCTATCTGGGATTGCGCGCCACCCTTCACGCCCTGCGCGACCGCCTGCCGCCCGAGCTGGCGGTCCATCTGGGGGCACAGCTGCCTTTGCTGGTGCGCGGCGTGTACTACGAAGGCTGGCGGCTTGCCGCCACGCCGACCCGCGAGCATCAGTGGGACGAGTTTCTCGACCATGTGCGCCGTGAGCTGCCGGGCGATACCGGCGGACGGGCGCCGGATCTGGTACGGGCGGTGTTCGCGGTGCTGGCCCTGCGGGTCGACGGCGGCGAGATCAGGAAGGTGGTCAACTCCCTGCCGCGCCCGCTTCGCGCCGCCTGGCCCGAGGACGCCGGCTCGCCCTGACCGGAGGCGTCCCTCCTCGCGGCTTTGCGGCCTTGCGGGAACGCGCCTGAAGCGCAACATTTGTTAGGGTGGCAACCCAAGGGAGAACCGATCGTGCAGACGCCTCTCCAGATCACCTTCCGCAACATCGAGCGCTCGGAGGCCCTGGAGGGCCGCATCCGCGAACGTGTGGGGCGTCTCGAGAGGCTTCATCCCGACATTATCGGGTGCCGCGTCGTCGTGGAGACCCCCTATCGCAGCCCCGGCGCCGGCAAGGTGCCGGTGGGGCTGAGCGTGGAGGTCGAGGTGCCGGGCCGCACGATGGTCAGCAAGAGCTCGGAGGAGCCGCGCGAGACCAAGGACGGCACCGGCCGGGTCGTTACCACCGTGTTCGACGCCATTGAGCGCCAGCTCGAGGATGCGCGCCGCATCCGCCGCAAGGACGTCAAGGAGCACGAGGCGGAGATGGAGGCCGGGCGCATCGTCCGGCTGTTCCCCGAGGAGCGCTACGGCTTCGTCGAGGTGTCGGGCGGCACCAACCTGTTCTTCAGCGAGACGGTACTGCAAGGCCTCGCGTTCGAGGCTCTGGATAGCGGCACCATGGTGGCGGTGACCCGCGCCAGCGGCGAAGGCCCGATGGGGCCGCAGGCGAGCTCGGTGCGGCGGATGGGCGAATCGATCCGCATGCCCAGCGGCTGAGGCCGACCTTCAGCTTGAACGCAGAGGGGCGCCAGCGGCGTCCCTCGTCGCGTCGCCCCCTATTCGGCGGCCTCCAGCACCGGCCTTCCGCCGCGAAAGGCCGCCAAAAGCTCCGCCTCCCGCGCCTTGGCCTGCTCGAGGTTCGCCTCCTTGACATGGCCGAAGCCGCGGACCTCCTCCGGCAGCCGCGCCAGCGCCACCGCAAGCTCCAGAGTTCGGGGCTCCAGCCTCGCGGCGATCTCTTCCAAAAGCCGCTCGTGCTCCTCCACCAGCCGGCGCTCCGTGCGGCGCTCCTCGGTGTAGCCGAACGGATCGAGCGCCGTGCCGCGCAATCCCTTGAAGCGGGCCAGCAGGCCGAAGGCGCGCAGCATCCACGGGCCGTAGCGGCGCTTTTGCAGATGGCCGGTGCGCGGATTGCGGGTGGCGGTCAGCGGCGGCGCCAGATGGATCTCGAGACTCTCCCAGCTCTCGAACTCGGCCTCGAGCTGCCTTTGGAAGGCGCCCGAGCTGTAGAGCCGCGCCACCTCGTACTCGTCCTTGTAGCTCATCAGCTTGAAGAGCCCGCGCGCCGCCGCCTCGGCGAGCGCGGTGCTGCCCGGCGCCTCGCGCTCCTCGGCGGCGCGCACCCGCGCCACGACGCGCCGGTAGCGCTCGGCATAGGCCTTGTCCTGCCAGTCCTCGAGGAAGGCGGCACGCTGGCCGATCAGCTCGTCGAGCCCCTGCGGCATGACGCGGCGCCGCTCGCCGGCCTGCGCCAGGCGCTCCACCGCCGCCAGGTCGTGGGCGGCCCGCCTGCCCCAGGTGAAGGCCTCCTTGTTGAAGGCGACGGCCACGCCGTTGATCTCGACCGCCCGCTCGATGGCCTCGCGCGAGAGCGGCAGCAGCCCTTTCTGCCAAGCGTAGCCCACCATGAAGAGATTGGCGCCGATGGCATCGCCCAGGAGCCGCGTGGCCAGCCTGGAAGCCTCGACGAAATCGACCGCCGCGGAGCCCGCAGCACTCTCGAGCGCCGCACGCATCCGGCCCCGCGGGTAGGCCAGATCGGGGTCACGGGTGAAGGCGCCGGTCATCGTCTCCTCGAGATTGACGACCGCGCGGGTGAAGCCCTTGCGCACCGCCGGCAGCGCCGTCCTGCCGGCCGCCACCACCATGTCGCAGCCCAGCAGCAGCGAGGCCCCGCCGGCGGCGATCCTGGGCGAGCCGATCTCCATGCCCGCCGGCGCCAGCTTGAGGTGGCTCACCACCGCCCCGCCCTTCTGCGCCAGGCCCACCATGTCGAGCGCCACACAGCTCTTGCCCTCGAGATGCGCCGCCATGCCGAGCAGCGCCGCGATGGTGATGACGCCGGTACCGCCAATGCCGGTCACCACGATTCCGTAGCCGCGCTCCAGCGCCGGCAAGGCGGGCTCGGGCAGCACCGGGAATGGCGCCTCGCGCACGCCCGCCGCTCCCTTTCTGAGCTTTCCCCCCTTTACACTGACGAAGCTCGGGCAAAAGCCCTTGAGGCAGGAGAAATCCTTGTTGCAGGCCGACTGGTCGATGCGCCGCTTGCGGCCGAGCTCGGTCTCCACCGGCTGCACCGCCACACAGTTCGACTGCACCCCGCAATCGCCGCAGCCCTCGCAGACCAGCTCGTTGATGACGACCCGCTCGTCCGGGTCGGGGAAATCGCCGCGCTTGCGGCGCCGGCGCTTCTCGGCGGCGCAGGTCTGGTCATAGACGATGGCGGTGACGCCCGGCACGTCGCGCAGCCGCCGCTGCACCGTCTCCAGCTCGTCGCGGTGGCGGACCCGGACGCCTGCGGGGAATCCTCCGCCGGGATATTTCTCCGGCTCGTCGGTCACCACCTCGATCTCGGCCACGCCCTCGGCCTCGAGCAGCCGCGTGATCTGCGGCACGGTGAGGTTGGCCGTCTCCATCTTCTGGCCGCCGGTCATGGCGACTGCGTCGTTGTAGAGGATCTTGAAGGTGATGTTGGCGCCAGACGCCTTCGCCGCCCGGATCGCCAGCGAGCCCGAATGGTAGAACGTGCCGTCGCCGATGTTCTGGAAGATGTGGCCGCGGGTCGAGAACGGCGCCATGCCCAGCCACGAGGCGCCCTCGCCGCCCATCTGGGTGAAGCCCTCGGTCTTGCGGTCCATCCAGGTGACCATGAAGTGACAGCCGATGCCGGCCATCGCCTTCGAGCCCTCGGGCACCCGGGTGCTAGTGTTGTGCGGGCAGCCCGGGCAGAACCATGGCAGCCGCACCATGCCGGGTGCCGCTGTGGCCAGCGTCTTCTGGCGCTCCTCGAGCTCCTCGAGACGCGCCCGGATCGCCGCATCGCCGGTACGCTCGGCCACACGCCTGGCGATGGCGATCGCCACCATGTTGGCGTCGAGCTGGCCGTGCGAGGGGAAGAGCGGAGCGCCGCTCTCGTCGCGCTTGCCGATCACCCGCGGGCGCTGCGGCAGGTCGTAGAGCAGCTCCTTGATCTGGTCCTCGATGAGCGGCCGCTTCTCCTCGACCACCAGCACCTTCTCGGCGCCGGCGACGGCGCGCTCGAGCATCACCGGCTCGAGCGGCCAGGGCATGGCGACCTTGTAGACCCTGACGCCGAGCGCGCGCGCCCTGGCCCCGTCGATCCCGAGCGCGTCCAGCGCCGCCACCAGGTCGAGATAGGATTTGCCGGTGGAGACGATGGCAAGCCACGCCGCCTCGCCGCCCAGCACTACCCGGTCGAGCCCGTTGGCCCGCACGAAGGCGCGCGCCGCCTCGAGCTTCTCGACATGCAGCAGCCGCTCGACCTCCAGCGCCATGGGCGGCCAGGGGGTCTCGGGCGGGATGCGGATGTTGAGACCCTGGGGCGGCGGCGTGTAGTCCTCGGGCAGACGCACCGGCACCCGCTCCGGCGCCACCTCCACCGAGGCCGTGCTCTCCACCGTGTCGTGGATGCACTTGAGCGATACCCAGGCGCCCGAGAACCGCGACATCGCGATCCCGTAGAGCCCG
This sequence comes from Geminicoccaceae bacterium 1502E, assembly GCA_033875255.1. Lineage (GTDB taxonomy): Bacteria > Pseudomonadota > Alphaproteobacteria > Geminicoccales > Geminicoccaceae > Marinimicrococcus. Next base: position 174,174 of record JAWZSN010000006.1, read on the forward strand.
TAGTCGAGAATCTCCTGCACCCCCGAGGGGTTGAGGATCGGCACCATGGCGTCGACCATCGCGTATTCGCTCTGGTGTGCGGTGGTGCTGCTCTCGCAGATATGGTCGTCGCCCAGCAGCAGAAGCACGCCGCCATGCGCCGCCGTGCCGAAGAGATTGCCATGGCGGATGGCGTCGCCCGAGCGGTCGACGCCCGGGCCCTTGCCGTACCATATGGCGAAGACGCCGTCGTGGCGGCTCTCGCCGGAGAGCCCCACCTGCTGGGTTCCCTGGACCGCGGTCGCCGCCAGATCCTCGTTGACGCCCGGCTGGTGGATCACCCGCTCGGCGTCGAGAAGACCCCTCGCCCGCGCCAACTGCTGGTCGTAGCCGCCCAGCGGCGAGCCGCGATAGCCCGTGATGTAGCCTGCGGTGCGAAGGCCCGCCGCCTCGTCCCGGCGGCGCTGCTCGAGCGGCAGCCGCACCAGCGCCTGGATGCCGGTGAGAAAGATCCGCCCTTCGCCGAGCGTGTACTTATCGTCGAGCGTGACGTCGGTAAGCGTCGTCGCCATGGCCATCCCTGCCTTTATCTGTGCAGGAATCTAGCACGCGCGCGGCTCACGGTAAGGGCCGGGGGCGGATGGCTGGCCTACGCGCGCAGGCTTGCCGACAGCTCGCGCCGGAGGACCTTGCCCACCGAGTTCCGGGGCAGAGCGTCGAGAACGAACACCCGCCGCGGCGAGCGGACACCCAGCCGCTCGCGGCAAAAGCCGGCCAGCTCCTCCCCGTCGACCGGCCGGCGCAACACCACCGCAGCCATCGGCACGTCACGGCTCGTCATGACGCGCAGCGGAAAGGCCGCCGCCTCGGCGACCGCCGGGTGGGCGAGCAGCACCCGCTCGATCTCGGCCGGAAATATCTTGATCCCATCGAGGTTCATCATGTCGTCGACGCGCCCGTGGAAGGTGAGGCGCCCCGCAGCGTCGGCCGAGACCATGTCGCCGGGATAGAACCAGCCGTCCTTGAGATGACGGGCGTCGAGCTGCGGGTCCAGGTAGCCGGTCACCACGCCCTGGCCGGCCAGTCGCAGCCGGCCGGGTGTCCCCGCTGGCAGCGGCCGGTCCTCCCCGTCGACGACCTCCCAGCGCAGCCCCTCGAGGATCGTGCCGATGGTGCCGGGGCATGACGCCACCGCGGCCGGATCAGCGACGGCAATGGCCCCGGCATCGTTGGTCCCGTAGCTCGCGAAGAGATTGGGCGACAGGCCACGGATCACTGCCTGCCGCAAAGCCTCGTCGGAGGCGCCGGCCCCCAGGCGCAGGACGCGCAGCCGCGGGAAGCGCGGCTTGTCCCCGGCGCAGATTCGCAACATCGCCGCGGCCCAGGTAGGCGGGGCGTAGATGTAGCTGACCCGACACGCGTCGAGCCGGGCGGCAACCTCGTGCAGGCTGCCGTGGCGCTCGAGCACGAGCGCACCACCATGTTTCAGGCAGGTCAGCATATGCAGCTTGGCGGCGGAAAAGTCGAGCGCGATGGGAGAGAAGAACACGTCGTCCGCGCGCACGACGCTGGCCCCGCTCTCCCGCCGCTCGCGGGCGATCGTGTCGTCGTGGCTGAGGTGGAAGAGCTTGGGCATCCCCGTCGTGCCCGACGACTGGGAGACCAGCCAGGGGGACGCGCCATCCTCGTGACGCGAGGCGGGCTCTGCGGGCGCGTCCGCATCGACCCAGCCCGACTCCGGCCGCAGGAAAGTCCAGTCGGCAAGGGCACCTCCCTCGCTGTCGCCCGCCACCGCCGACACGCCCGCCAGACCCGCCACCCGCCGCCGCATTGCCACTGGATCGCCCGGTGCCAGCGCCACCTGGACGGCGCCGCAATGGGCAAGCGCCAGTGCGGCAACCAGATGATTGAGCGGCTCCTGGAAAGTGAGGCCCACCACCTGCCCCGGCACCACGCCCCGCCGCCGCAGCCAGCCGGAAGCACGCACCGCCATCCGGTCCAAGGTGCCGTAATGGACGACGCCGGCGCTACCCAGAACGGCGACGGCCCAGGGCCGGAGGGCGGCCTGGCGGGAGAGGCCGTCGGTGACGTTCATGCGTCTGGGTTCCTGCGGAGCCGCGCCGCCAGCTCGCGCCTGAGGATCTTGCCGACACTGCTCTTCGGCATGGCGTCGAGAGGGAAAATGCGCTGCGGCACCCGCACCCCGAGGCGCTCCCGGGCCCAGGCGAGAAGCTCGGCCTCCTCCGCTGCATGGCGCAGCACCACTGCGGCCATGGGCACGTCGCGGCCCGAGAAGACGCGCAGCGGGAAAGCGGCCGCCTCGGCGACCGCCGGGTGGGCGAGCAGCGCGTCCTCGATCTCCGCGGGATAGATGTTGATGCCGTCCAGGATCATCATGTCGTCGACGCGGCCATGGAAGCGCAGACGACCTTCGGGGTCGGCCGACACGGCATCCCCCGGATAGAACCAGCCGTGCCTGACATGGAGCGCGGTGAGCCCGGCATCGAGATAGTCCTGCACGACGCCGGGCCCGGCCACCCGCAAACGTCCGGCAGCGCCTGGCGGAACGGGCCTGTCCTCCTCGTCGACCACCTGCCAGCGCAGCCCCTCGACGACGGTCCCGATGGTGCCCGGATGCTCCGCCACCATCGCCGGGTCGGCGATGGAGATGCCGCCCGCGTCGTTGGTGCCGTAGACCACGAAGAGATTCCTGGAGAGGCGCTCCAGGATCGCCTTGCGCAGGGGCTCGTCGGATGCTCCCGCTGTAAGGCCCAGGACCCGCAAGGCGGGAAAGCGCGGTCCCTGCCCGGGGCAGTTCCTCAAAAGGGCCGCGATCCAGGGCGGCGGCGCGAAGAGGTGGCTCACCCGCCTCGCGTCCAGCAGCCGGGCAGCCTCGCCGGCATTGGCCTGGCCGTCCAGGACCAGGCACCCGCCCTGGCCGAGGCAGCCCACGACGAAAAGCTTCCATGACGGGAAGTCGAGCGTCACCGGGGAGAAGAACACCTCGTTCGGCCCCGGCACGAGCACCGCCAGCTCGTGCCGCCGGTTGCGGGCCAACGCCTCCTCGTGGGTCATCCGAAAGAGCTTGGGCTCGCCCGTGGTGCCGGAGGACTGGCAGATGATCCACGGCTCTGTACCGCCCTCGTTGCGCAGCCCGTGCGCCGCCGGGCCATCGCCGGCGAGCCAGTCGGCATCGGGGCGCAGCACCGGCAGGCCCGCCCCGCCGGCATCCTCGCCGTCGCCCACCACCAGCGACGCGCCCGCCAGCGCCGCCATGCGCCGTCGCGCCGTGGCCGGCTCGGCAGGAGCCAGCGCCACCTGCAGCGCGCCGAACCGGGCGAGCGCCAGCGCCACCACCAGATGGGTGAGCGGGTTCGCCAAGGTCAGACCGACCACCTGGCCGCGTGCGACCCCCCGGCGCTGGAGCCAGGATGCCGCCTGCCACACCATCCGCTCGAGGGTGATGTAGTGCACGATCCTGCTGTCGAGCAGCACCGCCACGGCCCAGGGCTGCAGGGCTGCCTGCCGGGAAAGGCCATCCGTGATGTTCATGTGCCTACCATCGCCTCGAGCCGTGCCGCCAGCTCGCGCTTGAGAAGCTTGCCGATAGTGTTGCGCGGCATGCCCGGCTCGATCATCACCCGGCGCGGCGCGCGCACGCCCAGCTGTCCGCGGTTCACGCGCCGCCTCGCGGCGAGAAGCGGGCGGCGAGGTCGCGCTTGAGGATCTTGCCGTCGACGTTCCTCGGCAGCGCGTCGAGGATCATCACGCGGCGCGGCGCGCGCAGCCCTAGCCGGTCGCGGCAATGTGCGAGCAGCGCCTCCTCCTCGACGTGTCCGTGGGCCACCACGGCCGCGAGCGGCAGCTGGTCGCCTGCCAGGCGCGACAGCGGGAAGGCGGCCGCCTCGCGCACCGCCGGATGGTCGAGCAGCACACCCTCGACCTCGGCCGGAAAGATATTGATACCGTCGAAGATCATCATGTCGTCGCTGCGCCCGTGGAAGGTCAGCCGTCCCTCGCCGTCCGCCGAGAGAACGTCGCCGGGATAGAGCCAGCCGCCGCGAACGGCACGGGCGGTGGTCCGGGCGTCCGCATAGGCCATGACGACCCCAGCCCCCGCCACGCGCAGCTGGCCGGGCGTGCCCGGGTTCACGGGCCGGTCCTGCGCATCGACAATCTGCCAGGAGACGCCATCCAGCGCTCGGCCCACCGTCGCGGGATGGCGCAGCGTCTCCTCCCCCACCGCCTGGGCGATGATGCCTGCGTCGTTGGTCCCGTAGCTCACCAGCAGATTGCGGCTCACCCTCTCGAGAGCGGCGCGGCGCAGCCCGTCCGGCACGATGCTGCCCCCGACCGTGAGAACGCGCAGATGCGGGAAGCGCACCGCATCGCTTCCACCGGCAAGGCGCACAAGGCCAGCGAGGCCGTTGGGGGTGATGACGGCCCATGTGATCTGGTGCCGGTCGAGGATGCCGGCCAGATCCTCGCTCGAGGCGCACTGGTCGAAGACGATGGTGGCGCCCTGCTCCAGACACCAGAACAGGGCGCTCTTGCAGGTGGCGAAGTCGAGTCTGGCGGGCGAGAAGAAGACGTCGCCGGCGCGCACCGCGGTTGCCGCCGGATGGCGCCGCCAGCGCGCCAGCATTTCGGCATGGCTCAGCATGAAGGCCTTGCGGCTGCCGGTGGTGCCCGACGAGTGGCAGATCATGAAGGGCTCGCAGCCGCCCTCATGCCGCGGCCCCGGCGCCAGCTCCCCTGCCTTGGCGAGCCACGCCGGATCGGGATGGAGCACCGGCAGGCCGGCCTCTCCGGCATCTGCCATGTCGCTCGCCACGAGCGCAACGCCAAGCTCGCGCGCCATGGCGCGGCGCATGGCAGGTGGATCGGTGGGTGCGAGCGCCACCTGCACCGCCCCCATCCGGGCGAGGGCGAGAGCGACCACGAGGTGCCACAGCGGGCGGCCGAAGGTCAGCCCGACGGTCTGGCCGGGCGTGACGCCCTGGGCCGCGAATACGGCTGCCGCGCGGCGCACGGCGCGCTCCAGCGTTGCGAAGTGAACGGGCTGGCCGCGGGCCAGCACGGCAACGGCGTAAGGTCGCTCGCGAGCCTGAAGGGCAAGACCGTCAGTGACGTTCGAAGGCATCTAGGAGGGCATCCGATAACGATGGGTCTCGCGTTAGCACAACTTTTGCGTGCTCGCGAGACCGTTATTTCACCTTGTCAGCTCCCGCCCGCTCCCCCCGCAGCACGCCGTTGATCTCCGCTCCGAAAATCAGGGTCACAGCGCTCACGTAAAGGAAGATCAGTGTAGCGATGGTGCCGGCGAAGCTGCCGTAGACGGGGGTGAGCTTGCCGACCCCGCGCAACGTCCAGGACAGCAAGGCGGCCGCGCCGAGCCACAGGACGGGTCCGACGAGAGCGCCGGGCAGCACGGTGCGCCAGCGCTGCGGCAAATCGGGCAGCCAGTGGTAGCAGACGGTGTAGAGCACCACGAGCACCACGAAGGCCACGCCGTAGCGGACGAAGAGCCACAGCCAGCCCTGCAGCACCGGCTCGTCGACCACCTGGTCGAGCAACGTCGCCAGATAGGGCAGCACCACCACCGAGCTGAAGGCCAGCACCGTGGCCACCGTGCCCAGGAAGGTGAAGACCATCACCTTGATCCGTGCCTTCCAAAAGCTGAGCCCCTGCTTCACGCCATAGGCGCGGTTGAGGGCGATGCGGATCGCTTGGGCGCCCGAGGAGGCGGCCCACAGCGTGCCGATGAAGCCCACGGTCAAAAGCGTCCGGCTAGGCTCGCCCAGCACCTCGTCGACCACCGGCCCGAGCGCCTGGGCCACCGCTGGCGGCGCATAGTCGAGCAGGGTCTTGATGAGCTCGGCTGCGGCGCCGGGCTCGCCCAGAAGGCTCGCCGCCTTGGAGAGGAACAGCACGAAGGGGAACATTGCGAGGACCACCGAGAAGGCCACATGCCCGGCCTGGTTGGCGCTCTCGTGCCGTACATAGTTGATGAAGGCCTGGACGAGGACAGGCGCCCCCGGCACGCGGCCGACCAGGCCCCGCAGAAATGCGAGGGCGCGCTGGATCATGCCGTCCTGCCGGTCCTTCCTGCCTGCGCCCATCCGCTCCCCACCCGCTGCCCCGCCGCCCCCGACGGCGGGCTGTCCGCCTCAGTCAGGTCGTGCGCCGCCATCCACGTCCTGGATGATGCCGACGCCATAACGGTTCGGCATCACCAAAAGTGCCGCCGCACCCGGATCCTGCCCGGCGCCGCACCGCCGTCAGCGCGGTGGATCTGGTTCAGCCGCCTGCCGTTGCGCCGCCCGTCTCACGGCATGAGCTGGCCGCCATTGACCTCGAGGATTTGGCCGGTGACGTAGCCGCCGAGCCGCGGCGAGGCGAGGTAGAGGAAGGCCCCGGCGCAGTCCTCGGCGGTGCCCAGCCGCTGGAGCGGGATCCGCCTGCGGGTTGCCTCCAGCTTGTCGGGGGTAGAGTAGATCTCGTGGAAGCGCGTGGTGATGGTGCCGGGCGAGACAGCATTGACCCTGATCCCGTCGGGCGCCAGCTCGGCCGCCAGCGAGCGCGTGAAGGTCGAGACGAACGCCTTGGCGGCGCTGTAGAGGCTGGAGCCGGCGCTGCCCCCGGTGCGCGCCGAGATCGAGGTAACGTTGACGATGCTGCCGCGGCTCTGGCGCAGCGCGGGCAGGGCCTCGCGGCAGGCCACCACCACCGAGCGGGCGTTGAGGTCGAAGACGGCATCGAGATCCTCCGGCCGCATGTCGGCGAGCGGGACGCGCGCCACCATGTGGCCGGCATTGTTCACCAGCACGTCGAGCCCGCCCAGCGCCGAGACCGCCTCCACCACCGTGCGGCGCACCTCGCCCATCGCCCGGAAGTCGCCGCGCAAGACCGCCGCCGCCCCGGCCTCGCGGGCCAGCCTGTCCGCTTCCTCCTCGTGAGCGTGCCAGTGCAGCGCCACCCGCGCCCCTGCCGCGGCGAAGGCACGCACCGCTGCGGCACCAATACCGCTGCTGCCTCCGGTGACCAGCACCCGCTTTCCCGCGAGGTCGAGTTCGTAGCCGCTCATGCGGTCCTCCCGCTCCTGTTGAGGCAGCCGCCGCCGCGGCCGTTGTCGCGCGCCGCGCGCTGGCCTACCTAGGCGCCAGTCCGAGAGCTTCCAGCAAAGAGGCCCTGCCATGACCGCGCCGCGTCTCGCCGGCGGAATCGGCGTCCTCGCCGACCGCTACGATGCCTTCATCCTCGACCAGTGGGGCGTGCTCCACAACGGATCGCAACCCTATCCCGGCGCCGTCGAGGCGGTGCATCGCCTGAAAGAGGCGGGCAAGCGGGTGGCGCTGCTCTCCAACTCCGGGCGGCGTGCCGCGCACAACCGCGCGATGCTGGCCCATCTCGGCTTCGAGCCCGCCGACTTCGACGGGATCGTGACCTCGGGCGAGGCTGCCTGGCGGGTGCTCTCCCGCGGGCTGCCGCCCTTCGACGGGCTCGGCCGGCGCTGCTACCTGATCACCCGCGGCGGCGATCGCGCGGTGGTCGAGGGGCTTGGGGTCGAGCTGGTCGAGGACCCGCACGAGGCCGATTTCCTCTTCGCCTCGGGCGTCGACAGCCCAGAGATGGGGCTCGAGGACTACAAGGCCGCCCTCGACGTGGCGGCCCGGCGCGGCCTGCCGCTGCTCTGCTCGAACCCCGACCACTGGGCGCCCAGCAGCGACGGGCTGGTGCTCGCGCCGGGCGCGCTGGCAGCCTATCACGCGGCGCAGGACGGACAGGTCCTCTATGTCGGCAAGCCGCACCGGCCGATCTACGACGCCTGCTTCGAGATCCTGGACGGCGTCGCCCGCGCGCGGATCGTCGCGGTGGGCGACAGTTTCGAGCATGACGTCAAGGGCGCCAACAATGCCGGCATCGACGCCTGCTTCGTCGCCGGCGGGCTGCACGCGGCCGAGCTCGATGGCCTCGAGGGCGAAGCCTGCGAGCAGGCCGTGGCCGAGCTCGCCCGCCGGCACGAGGCCCGCGCCGCGTGGGTGGTGCCGGCCTTCCGCTGGTAGGGACGGCACCCCGCCCGTCATGACACGTCAAGGAAAGGCAGTCACCGCATGACGCGCGTCCTGTGCGTCGGGCACGCCGTGCTCGACCAGGTCTTCGACTTCGCCGCGCTGCCGCTCCAGCCCGGCAAGCATCTGGCCCGGGGCTACCGCATGGTGGGTGGCGGCATGGCGGCCAACGCCGCCTGCGCGGTGGCCCGGCTCGGCGCTGAGGCGCTCTTGATGAGCCGCATCGGCGGCGATCCGGCCGGGGCCGCCATTCTGGCCGAGCTGGATGCCTGCGGCGTGGCGAGCGGCGCCGTGGAGCGGGTGGCGGGGCTGCCCTCCTCGATCTCGGCCATCGCGGTGGCGGAGGATGGCGAGCGGCTGCTCTTCAATCACACCGACCCGCGCCTTCTGGAGGCGGCACCGGCCCCGGCCGAGGCGAGCTTCGGCTTCTTCGACGCGCTGATGGCCGACTGCCGCTGGCCGGCCGCCGCGGCCGCCGGGCTGGAGCTCGCTCGCCGGCGCGGCGTGCCGGCAGTGGCCGACATCGACCATCCGCTCGCCCCCGCGTTCGCTGCACGGATTCTCGAGGCGGCGAGCCACGTCGTCTTCAGCCGCGACGGGCTCAAGAAGGCCACCGGCTGCACCGGCGTCGAGGAGGGTCTGGCTTGGGCCGCGGCGCGCACTGGCGGGCTGCTGGCGGTGACGCTGGGCGCCGACGGAGTGCTTTGGCGCGACGGGAAGCGGCTCGAGCTGTTGCCGGGCTTCGCGGTCACCGCGGTCGACACGATGGGGGCCGGCGACGCCTTCCATGGCGCCTTGGCGCTGGCCCTCGCGGAGGGCCAGGCATGGACCGCCTCGCTGCGTTTCGCCGCAGCGACAGCGGCCTTGAAGGTGACCCGCCCGGGCGGCCGCGAGGCCTATCCGGGGCGGGCCGAGGTGGAGGCCCTGCTGGGCTCTCCCTGAAGCCTCGCGACCCGGCGGCTCAGGCGGCCGCCAGGCGGGCCTGCCTGAAGCTCACCAGCCGGCGGCGCTGCTCGCACCACAGATTGAGGCGCAGACAGCCCAGGCTCTGGCGCAAGGTGATGCGGCCGACCTCGCGCAGCTCGGGATGGTCGCGCAGCACCTCGGGCAGCCGGTAGCTCGGGATGCGGCTGCACAAATGGTGAATGTGGTGCATGCCGATATTGAGGGTCAGCCAGCGCAGCGGCGTCGGCAGGTCGTAGTGCGAGCTGCCGTGCAGGGCGCCGTCGTGGAAGTCCCAGCCCTTCTGGTCCTCCCAGTAGGTGTCCTCGTACTGGTGCTGGACGTAGAACAGCCAGACCCCGGCGGTGGCCGCCAGCAGCATGACCGGCAGGTGGATGGCGAGGAAGGGCCCCACGCCGATCAGCATCATGAGGCCGGCGATCAGGGCCGCCACGGCGAGATTGGTGGCGAGCGTGCTCATCCACATCTCGCGGCCGCGCAGATAGCCCAGCGGCAGACGGTAGCTCAGCAGGAACACCCAGATCGGGCCCAGGCCGAACAGCACCAGCGGGTTGCGGGCGAGCCGGTAGCGCAGCCGGCCGAGCAGCGGCAGCGCCTCGTACTCGCGCACCGTCAAGGTCCACACGTCACCCGTGCCGCGGCGGTCGAGATTGCCGGTGGTCGAGTGATGCACGTTGTGCACCCGCCGCCAGTAGCCGTAGGGCGTCAGGGTGAGGATGCCGATCAGCCGGCCGGTCCAGTCGTTGAGGCGCCGGTTGGCAAAGAACGAGCCGTGGCCGCAATCGTGCTGGATCATGAAAAGCCGCACGAGAAAGCCGGCAGCGGGCAGGATCAGCAGCGTGCCGGGCCAAAACGCGGCGCGCAGGCTGAGCCATGCGCCGATCCACGAGGCGAGGAAGGCAGCAGCCGAGACGGCGAGCTCGAAGATGCCGCGCCCCAGCACCGGCTCGCGGTAGCGAGCGAGCCGGGCGGTCCAGGCGCGGGAGCCGTCCTCGGCGGACGGCCGTGAAGAGATCGACATGAGCCGGGGGTCTCGCGGTAAGAGCAAGTTTCAGGCGACGAGCGAACCTCGAGGTTTGATGCCGCTCTGGCCACCGAAGGTCAATTGGTTCCCGCGCCCCGCGGCGGTAGGGGTCGGCGCTGCGGCGGTGAGCCGCGCATGCGCGAAGGGGCCCGGCGCGCCGTGGCGGCCGGGCCCCTTGCTGCCGGCAAGTCCGGCTCAGGCCTTGTAGTAGCGCTCGGCGCGGCGCTGCGCCTCGGCGGCCGCCTCCTTGGGCGTCATGCTGCCGGCGCAGACCGACTGGAACATGCCCAGCACCACATAGTCCGCCTTGCAGGCCGAGGCGGCCTCGCCCGGAGTCCCCTTCCAGCTCTGCGGCATGGCCTTGCGCAGCACGTTCTTGTAGGGCTCGTGCTTGGGGTCCGAGGTCCACACCGGGCTCGCGTCATAGGCCTGGAGCGGGTGGCACCAGTAGCCGATGGAGGCCTCCATCCACGGCACGTACTGCTCCTTCTCCATCATGAAGCGCAGATATTCCTTGGCCGCGTTGGGATAGTCCGTGTGCGCCATCACCATGGCGTTGATGACCAGGCTGCCCTGGCTGGGCTTGCCGAGCGGGCCGATCGGGTAGTCGGCGTGGAACGTGTCCTCGGCCAGCTCGCGCATGCGCGGATCGTCGGAGTTCTTGGCCGCGTAGTAGACCGAGATGCCGTTGCCGGTGAGGCTGATGTCGCCCGAGAGATAGGTCTTGTTGTTGGATGGATCGAGCCAGGCGAGCGTTCCGGGGATGAAGGTCTCGTAGAGCTCGCGGGCGTACTCGAGCGCCTCGTAGGTCCTCGGATTGTCAATGATCACATTGTCCTGCTCGTCGACCAGCGAGCTGTCGAAGCCCCACAGGATCCAGTCGGTCCAGCCGCCGTCGCCGACCGCGTTGCCGAGCGCAAAGCCCACCGGATGGCCCACCTTCTTGAGCCCCTGGCAGAGCTTGAGGAAGCCGGGGAAGTCGCTCGGGAAGGTGTCGAAGCCGGCCTTCTCGACCGACGAGCGGCGATAGACCATGGTGCTGCCGCTGCCGCCGATCGGCATGGCGATCCACTGGCCCTCCTGGTTCTTGCCGTAGATCTCGCAGACCGGAAACCAGCCGCCGTATTTCTTGCCGAGATAGGTCGCCAGATCGTCGAGCGGGAGCATCCGCCCGGGGAACATGTGCGGGTCTTCCTGCCATGCCAGGATCACGTCGGGGCCGCTGCCGACGCTGGCGGCGACCGCCGTCTTGGGCCGCAGATCGGCCCAGCTCTCCTGCTGGACGATCACCTCGACGCCGGTCTGCTCGGTGAATTTCTTGCTGTTGGCCAGCCACAGCTCCTCGTCGCCCTTGACGAACTTGCTGGGCCGCAGCACGCGCAGCTTGGCGCCCTTCTCGATCGGATAGCTGGGCGGCTGCACGTCCGCCACGGGCACCTGCGCCCGAAGCGCGCGCCCGCCCGGGAGCATCGCGCCGGCGGCAGCACCGAGCCCCAGGATGAGTCCGTCTCTACGGGTGAGATTCGCCATCAAAACCTCCCTGTCTCGTGGTCTTGTTCTGCTTTCGGCGGTTCCTGGCTCGACCGCGCCGGCATCCTCGCCCCCCGCGAGGGTCCATGCAACCCCGGATCGAGCCGGGCCGCCGTCTCCGCTCGCCCGAGGTCGTGCAGGACCAACCTCGCCACCGATGCCGGGGAACCGGAGCGGCGCTCCGCCCGTTGCGGCGAAAGCCCATCTGGGTCCGCAGGGAGACTGACCGCCATGGTCGCCGAGACCACCAGCCGCGTCGCCGACAACACGCCCGAGCACGTCAATGCCTGGATCCGTTGCTGCACCGAGCAGAGCGTCCACCATCTGGCAGAAAACCCCGACCTGATCTCCATGAGGCTGCGTCAGCTCGACCGCGAATGGAACGTCGAGCGGGCGCTCGAGGCCAATGCCGCGAGCTTCGCTCTCGTCGGCCTGGTGCTGGGGTTGCGCAAACGGGGCTGGCTCGGCCTGCCGATCGGTGTCGCCGGCTTCCTGCTGCAGCACGCCGTGGAGGGGTGGTGCCCGCCGCTCAGCGTGCTGCGCCGGCTGGGCTTCAGGACGGCGCGGGAGATCGAGGAGGAGCGCGGCGCGCTCAAGGCGCTCAGGGGCGATTTCACCACCCTTCCCGCCGACGCGCCGGCAGCCGAGCGGGCGCGCCGGGCGCTGGAGGCGGCCCGCGCCCGCTGACCGGCCGGAGCACCAGCCCTAGCTCAGGGCCGGACCCATCAGCGTGTCGGGCAGCCAGGTGGCGATGCCGGGAAACAGGCAGAGCAGCACCATGCCGAGCACCATGAGCAGCATGAAGGGCAAGGAGCCCTTGAGGATGGTCGGTAGCGGCACGTCCGGTGCGATTCCGTTGATGACGTAGAGGTTGAGGCCCACCGGCGGGGTGATCAGGCCCAGCTCCATGTTGACGGTCAGCATGACGCCGAACCAGATCGGGTCGAAGCCGGCCGAGGTCACGATCGGCAGCAGGATCGGCGTGGTCATGAGGATGATGGCGGCCGGCGGCAGGAAGCAGCCGGCGACCAGCAGAAGCAGGTTGATCCAGCCCAGCAGCACCCAGCGATTGACCTCGAGCACGGCGATCCACTCGGCCAGCGCCTGGGTGACATAGAGGCTGGCCAGCATGTAGCCGAACAGGATCGACGTGGCGATGATCATGAGGATCATCACCGATTCCTTGAGCGTGTCGCGGAAGATCGGCCAGAGATCGCGCCAGCGCCATACCTGGTAGACCAGCGCCACCAGCAGCAGGCACAGCATGGCGCCGACCCCGGCCGCCTCCGAAGGGGTGGCCACGCCGCCATAGAGTGCCCACACGACGCCCACGATGACCACCACGAACGGCAGCACCCGGGGCAGCGCCGCGAGCCGCTCGCGCAGGCTGTAGCGGCGGCCGGCGTCCGCGAGCGGCCCCTGCCGCCACGAGACGAAGAGCGCCCAGGCGGCAAACAGGCCGGTGAGCATCAGGCCGGGCATGACACCGGCGAGGAAGAGCCGGCCGATCGAGCTCTCGCTGGCGATGCCGTAGAGGATCATGGTGATCGAGGGCGGGATCAGGATGCCCAGCGTGCCGCCGGCGGCGATGGCACCGGTGGCAAGGCCGGTGTCGTAACCGCGTCGGCGCATCTCCGGGATGCCCATCTTGCCGATGGCCGCACAGGTCGCGGGCGACGAGCCGGTGAGTGCCGCAAAGAGGGCGCACGCGCCGATATTGGCGACCGCGAGGCTGCCCGGCAGGCGGTGCAGCCAGCGCGCCAACGCCTCGTAGAGATCGCTGCCGGCGCGCGACGAGGCGACGGCAGCCCCCATCATCACGAACATCGGAATCGAGACGAGGGTGAAATCCTCGAGGCCGGCGAAGAGGGTGTCGGCGGTCGCCATCACGCCGTACCAGCCGTCGAACACAGCGATGAAGCCGAAGGCTACGATGCCGAGGGCGAAGGCCACCGGCGTGCCGGTGGCGAGCACCAGCACGGTCACAAGGCAGATCACCAGACCCAGCGCCAGCGGGCTCATGCCTCGGCTCCGCCCGGCAGCGCGCCGAAGGGCGGCATTCGGCCGGTGGCGACCGCCCAGACCTCGGCCACGTATTGCAGGCTCAAAAGCAGGCTGCCGACGGGCAGCGAGAGATAAGGGATCCAAAGGCGGGCGCGCCAGACCGAGCTCGTCTCCCAGCCCCCCGCCCAGGCCTCCCACCACCACTCGATGCTGGTGATGAACACCAGGACGCAGAAAACCAGGCCGATGAGCGAGGCCACGAGGCCCAGCACCCGCCTGGCGCCCGGGCCGAGCCACAGCGGCACCAGCTCGACATTGACGTGCCCGCGCAGCAGCAGCACGTAGGGCGCGCCCAGGAAGGTCGCGGCGACGAGGCTGAAGGTGACGAACTCGTTCTGCCAGATGGCCGACTGGCCGAGCGCGTAGCGCACGAACAGCATCTGGCAGACGACCAGCACGGCCAGGAGGATCAGCCCGGCTGCGACATAGCCGGAGAGCCGGGACAGCCAGCTCACGGCGGCGGCGTAACGCTCCATCCTCGCACCTCTTTTCCGTTACCCTGCCCGGCGCGCCCCGTGCCTCACTTCACCTCGAGCGCCATGTCGATGAGCTCCTGCCCGTTCGGGACCTGCTCGGCAAAGCTCTTGTAGGAGGTGCGGCGTGCCACCTCGCGCCACATGTCGGCCTGCTCGGGGGTCATCGTCACCACCTCGACGCCGGCCTTCTCGAAGGTGGCGACCAGCTCCTCGTCGAGCTTGCGGCTCTCCTCGGCGAAATAGTCCTCGGCCTTCTTGGCCGCCTTCATCAGCGCGTCTCGCTGCTTCTCGTCGAGCCGCTCGAAGCTGCGCTTGGACATCAAGACGGGCTCGTACATGAACCAGAGAGCGTTCTCGCCGGGTGCCGTCAGGCACTTGAGCTGCTCGTAGAGGCGGAACGAGACGAAGCTGCCGCTGGAGGTGTCGGTAGCCTCGGCGACGCCGGTCTGCAGCGCGCTATAGACCTCGTTGCTGGGGATGTTGATGATCGAGGCGCCGGCCCCGGCCCACATCTCGGCGAAGGTGGCGCCGGCCGAGCGCGCCTTGAGGCCCTGCACGTCGTCGGGCTCGAGGATGCACTTGTCCTTGCTGCCGAAGCCGCCAGCCAGCCAGGCGTCGGCCAGCACCACCACCCCGGCCTCCTCGATCTCCTTCTTGATCTCGGCCATGAAGGGCGACTCGTTGAGGCGCCTCGCATGAGCGTGGTTCTTGACCAGGCCTGGCATCAAGGTGGCGCCGAAAGCGGCATGGCGACCGCTCGCATAGTCGAGCGGGAACGAGGTGATGTCGATCTGGCCCTTGAGCATCGCCTGCCACTGCTCCTTGGCCTTGACCAGCGAGGCGCCGGGATAGACGCGGATCTCGAGGCCGACATCCGCGGCCGCGACCTCGCGGGCGATCATCTGCACCATCTCGTCGCGCACGTCGCCCTTGCCGCCGGGGAACTGGTGCGAGGCCTTGAGGGTGGTGGCAGCCTCGGCGGCGCCGAAGGCGGCAAGGCAGGTGGCCGCCACGAGGGCAGCGAGAAGACGATCGCGCATGGTAGCCTCCCATTCTTGTCGATCCTGCGACCCGTGACCCGAACCGCGGTGCAGGTCAAGCAGCCAGGCAGGCCCCGGCCCGCGAGGCCGTTTCAAGAGCCGGAGGAGAAACGTCATGAAGGTCGGAATCGTCGGTGCCGGCATGGTCGGCGCCGCCGCCGCCAACGCGCTGGTGCTGAGCCGGACCGCCGACACGATCGTGCTGGTCGACATCGACCGCCGCCGCGCCGAAGCCGAGGCCGAGGACGTGCGCCATGCAAGCCCCTTTGCCGGCGGCGCGCGCCTGTCGGCCGGCAGCTGGACGGACCTCGCCGGGGCGGGCGTCGTTATCATCGCCGCCGGCGTCGGCCAGAAGCCCGGCGAGAGCCGCCTCGAGCTGCTCGCCCGCAACCAGGCGGTGTTCGAGGCCGTCATTCCGAAAGTCCTCGAGGCGGCGCCGGATTGCGTGCTCCTGGTCGCCACCAACCCGGTCGACGTGATGACCTCCGTCGCCACCAGGATCTCGGGCCTGCCGGCGGCCCGCGTCGTCGGCTCGGGGACGATCCTCGACACGGCCCGTTTTCGCGCCTGCCTCGCCAGCCATCTGGAGGTGGCGCCGGGCTCGATCCACGCTTATGTGCTGGGCGAGCATGGCGACAGCGAGGTGTTGTGCTTCTCGGCCGCACATATCGGCGGCATCCCCCTGCCCGCCTTCGCCGAGCAGGCCCGGCGGCCGCTGGACGAGGCGGCGATGACCCGGATCGACGAGGAGGTACGGCATGCCGCCTACCGGATCATCGCCGGCAAGGGGGCTACATGGTACGGTATCGCCGCCGGCCTCGTCCGTATCGTCCGTGCCATCGATGCCGACGAGCGCGCCCTCCTGACCGTCTCCAGCGTGGGTGCAGCTCCCGATGGCGGGCCGCCGCTGGCGATGTCGCTGCCTCGTCTCGTGGGGCGCGGCGGCATCCTGCGCACCCTCGAGCCCCGCCTCGACGCGCGCGAGCTGGAGCTGCTGCGACGCAGCGCCGTCGTGCTGCGCGCCGCTGGCGGCAACAGCCCGGAGAGCACCCCGTGAGGCCGATCGTCACCTTGACCCCGAATCCGGCTATCGACGCGAGCTGCGTGGCCGATCGGGTCGTGCCGCTGCGCAAGATCCGCACCGGTAACGACAGCTACGATCCGGGTGGCGGCGGCATCAATGCGGCCCGGGTAATCCGCGAGCTGGGCGGCGAGGCCTTCGCCGTCTATCTGGCCGGCGGGCTCACCGGCGATGCGCTGGACGGGCTGATGCGCCATCACGGCGTGCCGTTCCATAGGGTACGCTGCGCCGGCATGACCCGGGTGAGCCACGCCGTCTTCGAGCGCCGTAGCGGCCAGGAGTTCCGCTTCACACCGGAAGGCCCGGCCATCACCGCCGGTGAATGGCGCGAGATGCTGGCCTTTCTCGCGCTCCTCGATCTCGACCTCGTGGTGGCGAGCGGCAGCCTGCCGCCCGGCCTTCCCCAGGATGCCTGGCTGGAGGTGGCCGAGACGGTGCACGGCAAGGGCGGGCGTCTGGTGGTGGACACGTCGGGCCCGGCGCTGCGGTCGATGATCGAGGCCGGCTGTTATCTCGCGAAACCGAACCTGGCCGAGCTGGAGAGCCTTCTCGGCCGGCCCCTGCGCGAGCCGGCAGCGGTGGAGGAAGCGGCTCGCGAGCTGGTCGGCCGCGGCCGCGTCGAGCTTCTCGCGGTGAGCCTGGGCAAGGACGGAGCGCTGCTCGCCGGCGCGCACGGCGTGACCCGCCTCGCCGCCCCCGCCGTGCCGGTCCGCAGCGCCGTGGGCGCCGGCGACAGCTTCCTTGCCGCCATGGCGCTCGCCCTGTCGCGAGGCACATCACCCCCCGATGCCCTGGCCTGGGCGGTTGCCGCGGGCGCTGCAGCCGTGCTCACCCCCGGCACCGGGCTGTGCCGCCGTGCCGATGTTGAGCGTCTCCATCGCGAGATCGCCGGAGGTCGCGTCGGCTCCCCGGCCCCGTGACGGGGGCGCGGGGAGCCTGCGGTCGCTGCGGCGTACCTATTGCGTCGTGGCGGGCGGCGGCTCGGTTGTCGCCGGCGGCGCGGTCGTCGCCGGGGGCGTGGCGGGTTCGGTAACCGGCGCCGGCGTCTCGCCGGCGAAGCCGAACAGGTAGATGAGGATCACCACGACCACGACTGCCGCGATGATGTACCAGAGCCGGTTTCCAGACAGCATCCTGCCTCCGCTCCTTCGAGGACTGGGACTTCAAGCCCTTATCCTCTCATGGACGCGGCAGCGGCGGCAAATGTTCCGGCGAGGACCCGCGGCCACCGGCGCAGCCGCGGCAACGCCTCAGTTCATTCCGCGCTCGAAGGTCTGCCGATAGGCGAACAGGCCGGTGGCGCCGCCGGTATGCAGGAAGACCACATTCTCCTCCCTGGAGAACTGCCCCTTGCGGACCAGGTCGATCAGGCCGGCAGCACCCTTGCCGCTGTAGACCGGGTCGAGCAGCAAGCCCTCGTGGCGAGCGAAGAGCTGCACCGCCTCCCGCATGCTGTCGGTCGGAACGCCGTAGCCGCCGCCCACATAGTCGCAGTTGGCGACCACCGCCGAGCGCTCGATGCCGCCCCGGACCGCGAGCTTCTCGGCCACCCGGCAGGCGAGATTGTAGACGTTCTCCTCCTGCTTGGCCTTCGGCGCGCGCACCCCGATGCCCAGCACCGGGATATGGCTGTTGAGGGCCTCGAAGCCGGTCACGAGGCCGGCCTGGGTGCCGGCCGAGCCGGTGGCGTGCACCAGATGGTCGATCCTGAGGCCGCGCTCATTCGCTTGGTAGGTGAGCTCGATGGCGCAGTTGACGTAGCCCAGGGCCCCGGTCTCGTTGGAGCCGCCGCCGGGGATCAGATAGGGCTTGCCGCCGCTGCTGCGCACCTCCTCGGCCACCGGCTCCATGGCGGCGTTCATGTCGCCGCCGGCCGGATAGGGCCGCAGCTCGGCGCCGAACAGCCGGTCGAGCAGCACGTTGCCGTTCTTCAGATAATCCTCGTCGTCCGTCTCGACCCGGTTTTCCAGAAGGATGATGCAGCGCAGGCCGAGCTTCGCGGCAATCGCCGCGGTCTGCCGCCCGTGATTGGTCTGCACGGCACCCTGGGTGATGATGGTGTCGGCGCCGCGGGCCACCGCATCGGCCATCAGGAACTCGAGCTTGCGGGTCTTGTTGCCGCCGGTGGCGAGCCCGGTGCAGTCGTCGCGCTTGACCCAGAGCCTGGGCCCGCCGAGGACCCTGCTCAGGCTCTCCATCGGCTCGAGCGGCGTGGGCAGATGGGCGAAATGCAGGCGGGGAAAGCGTGCGAGATGCATCTTGGCCTCCTTGATCTGGGTCCCCGCCTATGGCGTGTGGCGATGACGGTCAACCGCCCGAAGGCGCGTGGCCACCCTGCATCGGCAGCGGACGGCGGCGTTTGCCATAGGCGACCGTGGCCTCGGCGAGGATGGCGGTGCTGTCGACCAGCGGCCGCGAGAGGTCGCCCTCGCCCAGCACCAGCGGCACCTCGGTGCACGCGGCGATCACCGCCTCCGCACCCCGCGCGATCAGCGCCTCGCCCAGCGCCCGCATGCCATCGGCTACGGCCCCGCCCCTCTCGCCGGCCTTGATCGCGTACATCAGCTCCATGAACCGCGCCTGCTCGGACCCGTCCGTCACCACCGGCTCGAAGCCGCGACGGCGCAGCGCCTTCTCGTAGAGGCCCGCCTGGCGGCAGCCGCCCGCAGCGAGCACCCCGAAGCGGCGCGCCTCGGGCAGGCGGCGGGCCAGCGCGGCGCAGGTCTCCTCGACGATGCTCACGGATGGCACCCGCACTGCTGCCCGGATCCCGGCCTCGTAGAAATGCGCGGTGTTGCAGGCCATCACGAGAAAATCCGCACCGGCCTCCTCGAGCCGTTGCGCCATGGCGACCAATGCCGGGCCCGAGGATGGCCCGCGGCAGGCGATGGCATCATTTCGGTTGGGAACCTTGGGATTGCAATCAACCAGAAGATGCAGATGCCCCTGGTCGCTGCGCGCCCCGCACAGCGCCAGCACCTTGCCCATGAAGTCCAGGGTCGCCTCGGGCCCCAGCCCGCCCAGCACCCCCACCGTCAGATCACCCTGCGGCTGCTTCATTCCCTGATCAACGCCTCCCTTGACGCCCTGCGCCCCGCTGGTCGCGCCGCTTGCACCGCCGGCGATCTTGTCTAGCCGCTGTGCCGGGGCTTGCCCATGAGCGCGAAGGGGCGATGATCGTCCTGTTCGCAGCATTGTCAGCCGCCGGCAGCTTCGCTAGGCAGCCCTTCGCCTCGGCCCGCCCATCCCGCCCACCCTGCGAGGATCCCATGCGCCACCTGACCGTCGTCGATCACCCGCTCGTCCAGCACAAGCTCACGCTGCTGCGGATGAGGCAGACACCAACCGCCGAGTTTCGCCGGCTGGTGAACGAGATTGCGCTGCTGCTGGCCTACGAGATCACCCGCGACCTGCCGCTCGAGGAGGTTCCGATCGAGACACCCCTCATGCCGGCCCGGAGCAAGGTGCTGGCAGGCAAGAAGGTGTGCATCGTGTCGATCCTGCGGGCCGGCGACGGCCTGCTCGAGGGCATGCTCGACCTCATCCCTTCGGCCCGGGTCGGCCATATCGGCCTCTACCGCGATCCTGTGACCCTGCAGCCGGTCGACTACTACTACAAGGTGCCCCAGGACATCGCCGAGCGGCCGGTGATCGTCGTCGACCCGATGCTGGCCACGGCCAACTCGGCGGCACGGGCCATTGCCCGGCTCAAGGAGAGCGGCGCCCGTGACATCAAGTTCGCCTGCCTGCTGGCAGCCCCCGAAGGTCTCGCGCGGATGAAGGAGGCCCACCCCGACGTGCCCGTCTTCACCGCCTCCCTCGACGACGGGCTCGACGACCATGGCTATATCCTGCCCGGCCTGGGCGACGCCGGCGACCGGCTGTTCGGGACGAAGTGAGGGAGCGCGTCGGGCCGGCCGGCGGCCCGACGCATGCGGCTCAGCACATGTACTGGCCGCCATTGATGGTGATCGTCGAGCCGGTGATAAAACCGGCATCCTCGCTGGCGAGGAAGGTGACGCAGCGTGCGACCTCCTCGGGCTCGCCCAGCCGGCCTACCGGGATCTGCGGCAGGATCTTGGCCTTGAGCACGTCCTCGGGCACGGCACGGACCATCTCCGTGCCGATATAGCCGGGTGCCACGACGTTGACGGTGATGCCCTTGGCGGCATTCTCCTGGGCCAGCGACTTGCTGAAGCCCACCACCCCGGCCTTGGCCGCGGCGTAGTTGGACTGGCCGAACTGGCCCTTTTGCCCGTTGATCGAGGAGATCGTGATGATGCGGCCGAAGCTTCGCGCCCGCATGCCCTCGATCACCAGCCGAGAGAGGTTGAAGACCGAATCGAGATTGGTGCGGATCACCGACTGCCACTGCTCGGCGGTCATCTTGTGGAGCGTCGTATCGCGGGTGATTCCGGCATTGTTGACCAGCACGTCGACCGGCCCGAGCGCCTTCTCGACCGCCGCGATTCCCTGTCGGCAGGCCTCGAAGTCGCCCACGTCCCATCTGAAGACCAAAATGCCGGTCTTGCTCTCGAAGGCGCGCGCTGCCTCCTCGTTGCCGGCGAAGCTCGCCGCGACCTTGTAGCCCGCCTCCTTGAGACCGACGGAGATGGCGGCGCCGATGCCCCGCGTCCCCCCCGTCACCAGAGCAACTCGCGTCATCGATCTCTCCCTTCGCGGACGTCAGCCTCGTTTCCGGTTCGCCGGCTTCAGGCCGGTCTTTCTCGTGCCGCGCAAGGCGGGCGGCGAGGCCGCCCGCCCCGCCGGATCAGCTGCGCTCGACGCACATGGCGATACCCATGCCGCCACCGATGCACAAGGTGGCGAGGCCCTTCTTGGCGTCGCGCTTTTGCATTTCGTGCAGCAGCGTCACGAGGACCCGGCCACCCGAGGCGCCGATGGGATGGCCCAGCGCGATAGCGCCGCCGTTGACGTTCACCTTCTCGGTATCCCAGCCCATGTCCTTGTTGACCGCCAGCGCCTGGGCGGCGAAGGCCTCGTTGGCCTCGACCAGGTCGAGATCCTCGACCTTCCAGCCGGCCTTCTCGAGAGCCTTGCGCGAGGCCGGGATCGGGCCCGTGCCCATGATCGAGGGATCCACGCCGGCCTGGGCCCAGGAGACGATCCGCGCCAGCGGCGCCAGGCCACGACGGCTGGCCTCCTCCGCGCTCATCAGCACCAGGGCGGCGGCACCGTCATTGATGCCGGAGGCGTTGCCGGCGGTGACCGTGCCGTCCTTGGAGAAGGCCGGGCGCAGCTTGGCCATGCCGTCGAGCGTGGCACCCATGCGGGGATACTCGTCGGTGTCGACCACCACGTCGCCCTTGCGGGTCTTGATGGTCACCGGGACGATCTCGTCCTTGAAGCGCCCGGCCTTGATCGCCGCCTCGGCCTTGTTCTGCGAGGCCACCGCGAAGCGGTCCTGCTCCTCGCGGGTGAGCTGCCACTTCTGTGCGACGTTCTCGGCTGTGTTGCCCATGTGATAGCCGTGAAAAGCGTCCATGAGCCCGTCCTTGAGCATGGAATCCACCAGCTCGAGGGCGCCCATCTTGGTGCCGTTGCGCATGTTCGCGCAGTGCGGCGCCTGGCTCATGCTCTCCTGTCCGCCGGCCACCACGATGCTGCTGTCGCCGCTCTGGATCGCCTGGCAGCCGAGCGCCACCGACTTGAGGCCCGAGCCGCACAGGATGTTGACCCCGTAGGCCGGTACCTCGACCGGCACGCCGGCATTGATCGACGCCTGGCGGGCCGGGTTCTGGCCCTGCGCCGCGGTGAGGATCTGTCCCATGATGACCTCGGAGACCTCGCCGGCCTCGACCTTGGCGCGCTCCAGCGCCGAGCGGATCGCGGTCTCTCCGAGATAATGCGCGGGCACGCCGCTCAGGGCCCCGTTGAAGGAGCCGATCGGCGTACGCGCCGCGCTGACAATGACCACGTCGGTCATGAACGGTGTCTCCGTGCCGATGTTCTGCTTGTCGTCCGCCCCTTTGTAGCTTTGCCGCGCTGCAGCGCGCAACGGCACCGGGCGTCACCCGAAGCGTCATACCCCTTGGTGCGCGCCAGGCCGGTGCGGCCATTGCGGAGAATTTTCAGCAGCGAAACGCTTCGGCGTTAACTGTCGCTCAATCATTGGAGCCGAAACTCGCGTGGCGATGGGGATCGCCTCACCCTGGAGTTCGGCTCACATGACCATGTTTCGCAAGCTCTGGCAGGACGAAAGCGGTGCCACGGCCATCGAGTATGGCCTCATCGCGGCACTCATCTCGGTCGCCATCATTGCCACCCTGCAGGCGCTGCAGGGAAGCCTCGAGACCACCTTCAACGACATCAAGGCGGCGCTCGACACCGCTGGCGGCGGCTGACCGTCAGGTCATGCCCGGCCGCAACGTCGCGGCCGGGCATGGCGCCGTTTCCTCGCGATCCGCACCGGGAAAGGCGGACCCCGCCATGACACTGGATCCTCTGCAACCGGCCAGCTTGGGCTTTTTGCTGCTGCTCGCGCATGCCGCATGGAGCGATGTGCGCCGGCGCCGCATCCCCAATGCCACGGTGGCGGGACTTTTGGTGCTCTGGCTGGGTGCCGCCTTCCTGGGCGCCTCGTTCTCATGGCTCGATCCCGGCGGCGCCCTGCTCTTGCTGCTCACTGGCACCCTGCTGTGGCGGCGCAACCTCCTCGGCGGCGGCGACGTCAAGCTCTTGGTGGTGGTCGGCCTGTGGCTGGGCGGCTCCGGCCTGCTGCCGCTGCTGCTCGGCTCCTGCCTGGCGGCAGGCGTGGTGGCACTGGCCCAGATCGCCCTCCCCCGGCTGACCCTCGTCCTGTCGCACACGCCGCTGCGGCGTGGCTTGGCCCTGCTGCCCTCGCAGCCGCCTGCTTCACTGCCGTTCGGCCTCGCCATCGGCGTCGCCGCCGCGGCGCTCTGGCTCGCCCCGGCTCTCTAGAGAAAAGAGGCCCTCATGCTTCGGCGCATTCTCCTCCCCGTCCTGGCGCTAGGTCTTGCCGTTGCCACCGCCGTCTATGCGCGCGGCTGGCTGGAAAGCCAGCGCCACGCCGCCGTTCCCGCCGCCACGGCGCCGGCGGCCGCCACCAAGACCGTGATGGTAGCCAATAGCGAGCTCGCGCCGGGGACCCTGCTGCAGCCGGGCCATCTGCGCTGGCAGCCATGGCCCGACGTCGCGGTGCCCGACAGCTACATCCTCGAAGGCGACCACACCGAGGAGGAGCTGCTCGGCAGCGTGGTGCGCCATCCCCTGGCAGCAGGCCAGCCGGTCAGCCGAGGAAATCTGGTGCGTCCGGGCGACCACGGCTTCCTGGCGGCGGTCCTGACCCCCGGCACGAGAGCCCTCTCGGTGCCGGTCAATGACGCCTCGAGCAATGCCGGCCTCATCTTCCCCGGCGACAGGGTCGATCTCATCGTCACCCATTCGCTGGGCGACGACGAACGTGGCGGCCAGGCGCGCCGGGCCAGCGAGACCGTGCTTGAGGATGTCCGCGTGATCGCCATGGGGCGGCGCCTGACCGGCAGCGGCGGCGATGATGCCTCGGGGCAGGTGCGCACGACGACCCTCGAGGTATCGCCGGTCGGCGCTGAAAAAGTGGCGCTCGCCACCGAGCTCGGCAAGCTCTCCTTGAGCCTGCGCAGCCTCGCCACCCCCGAAGACGACGGGGCCGCAACGGTCGACGCTGTCGCGCGGCCGGTGACCTGGGACGTCGACGTCAGCCGGGCGCTCGACAGCCGCGCCGCGCCGGCCGGCACCATCGTGGTGCTGCGCGGCGGAAGTGCCGCCAACGGGGGGACCGTCCAATGAGCCGGTATATGGGCCCGCGAAAGCTCGTGGCGGCAGGCCTCTTGTGGGGCTCCCTCCTCTGCCCCGGCGCCGACACCGTCCGCGCCGCCGAAATACTCACCCCCGACGCCACCGTCACCCTGGGCGTGCATGAAGGTCGCGCGATCCGGCTGGCCGCCCCGGCCGAAGCCGTCTTCGTGGCCGACCCGGCGATCGCCGATGTGCAGGCGCAATCACCAACGCTGCTCTATTTGTTCGGCAAGAGGGCCGGCAAGACGAGCCTCTTCGCGGTCGCCGACGACCAGCGGGTGGTGCTCGGCAGCGACGTCGTCGTGCAGCACAATCTCGCCGGTCTTCGTGAGACGCTGCGCAGCGCTGCGCCGGACACCGATCTCACCGTGCAGTCGGTCGAGGGCGGCCTCGTCCTGTCCGGCACCGTCGAGAGCGCCACCGAGGCGCAGGAGCTGCGGGAGATCGCCGCCCGCTATCTCGGCCAGGAGGAGACCCTCGTCAATCGCCTTCGGGTCGGCTCGCCCACCCAGGTGAGCCTGCATGTCCGCGTCGCCGAGGTCTCCCGCGAGACCGCGCGGCTTTTCGGCGTCAACTGGGATACCCTCTTCAGCCCCGGCGACTTCGTCTTCGGTCTCGCCACCGGCCGCCCCTTCGGCCCGGGTGGCGCGTCCTTCAACCGGTTGACCGACACGGGTGGCACGGCCGGCACCCTATTCGGCGGATTCGCGTCGGGCCAGGTCAACGTGAACACGCTGATCGACGCGCTCGAGAACGAGGGATTGGTCACGGTGCTGGCCGAGCCGAACCTCACCGCCCTCTCCGGTGAGACCGCGAGCTTCCTCGCGGGCGGCGAGTTCCCGATCCCGGTCGGCGCCGACGACAACGAGATCCAGATCGAGTTCAAGCAGTTCGGCGTCA
This sequence comes from Geminicoccaceae bacterium 1502E, assembly GCA_033875255.1. Taxonomy (GTDB): domain Bacteria; phylum Pseudomonadota; class Alphaproteobacteria; order Geminicoccales; family Geminicoccaceae; genus Marinimicrococcus. Next base: position 199,121 of record JAWZSN010000006.1, read on the forward strand.
GCCTCGCCTTCACGCCCACCGTGCTCGCGCCCGACCGGATCAGCCTGCGGGTGCGTCCCGAGGTCAGCGAGATCAGCGACAAGGGAGCGATCCGCCTTCGTGATCTGGTGATCCCGGCGCTCGCCACGCGGCGGGCCGAGACGACCATCGAGCTCGCCAGCGGCCAGAGCTTTGCGGTCGGTGGACTGATCTCCAACGACACGCGCAGCAGCGTGCAGAAATTCCCGGGACTGGGCGACCTGCCGGTGCTGGGCACGCTGTTCCGGTCGACCAGCTTCCAACGCAACCAGACCGAGCTCGTTATCATCGTCACCCCCTATCTGGTTCAGCCGACAACCCCGGATCGGCTTCGCACGCCTCTCGACCGCCTCCGCCCGGCCTCCGATCTCGAGCGCATCCTCAACGCCCGCCTCGTCAGGGACGAGACGGCGCCGGGTGTCGCGGTGCCGGCCCCGGCACACCTGACCGGCGCCGCCGGCTTCATTCTGGAGTGACGCCATGCCGATCTTGTGCAGGGCGCTGCTGCGCCCATCCGAGTGGACGCTTGTGGTGCTGGGGCTGACCTTGGCCGCCTGCGCTCCCGTCGAGCCGCCGGTCCAGCACGAGGTGCCGCCGCGCCCGTCGGCAAGCCTCTCGAGCGCCAAGCATGAGGTGCTGTTCGCCCCCGGGCGCAGCGAGCTCGCCGAAGCCGAGCGCAGCGTGTTGCACCGCTTCCTCGCCACCCAGCCACCCGGTTCCGGCCGCACGGTACGGATCACCGGAGAAGCCGGCGGCCCACGCGACGGTGCGACCGGCCGGGCTGCAGGAGAGCTGGCCCTTAGGCGGGCGCGCGCAGTGGCTCGCGAGGTGACGGCCTCGCTGCCCGGGCCCGTCCGGGTGAGCATCGAGACCCGCACGGATTCGGGCGGGCGGGCGGCGCTGCTGACCATGGAGACGGCCACCGCCGACGTGCCCGGCTGCCCGCAGCCGACCGCATTCCTCGCGTCCTCCGTTGGCGCCGACTGGCGCCTCGGCTGCTCCACCGCCTCCAACCTGGCAGCCATGGCCGCCTTCCCCGCCGATCTCGTGACGCCGGCGGCAATGGGCACTGCCGACGGCACACGCGAGGCCGAGGCCGTGGTTCGTCACCGCACCGACCGGGTAAAAGCCCTCTCCCAGGACAGGCTGCAGCCATGAGCAGTGTAGCTAGCGTCAAGGAACCCACCACCGGCGTCGATCGTGGCCAGCTGCACGCGTATGTGCTTGACGACGAGACGAGGCGGACCATCGAGCAGGTCATCAGTGACCTGGTGATCCCCCATACGTCCGTGCGTCGGGGCGGCGTCGCCGAGGCGGTCGCCGAGCTGGGCCAGCGTCGATCACCGCGGATTCTCTTGGTCGACGTCTCGGGCTCGGACCTTCCCCTCTCGCAGGTCAACGAGCTGGCCGAGGTCTGCGAGCCAGGCACCACGGTGATCGTCATCGGCGACCGTAATGACGTAGGTCTCTTCAGGGACCTGATGGCCCAGGGCGTGAGCGACTATCTGGTGAAGCCGATCAGCTCCGCCCTGCTGCAGCGTTCGGTCCTCGGTGCCAGCGAGAGCAGCGGCGCGCCGCGCCATACGACCCGCCTCGGCCGCATCGTCTCCGTCGTGGGTGCCCGCGGAGGGGTGGGCGCCACGCTGATCGCCACGAGCTGCGCCTGGGCCATCGCCAACCGCAAGCGGCGGCGTGTGGCGCTGCTCGATCTCGATCTGCAGTTCGGCAGCGTGGCCCTGCATCTCGACCTCGACCCCTCGCACGGCCTGCGCGAAGCGCTGGAGAACCCATCGAGGATCGATGGACTCTACCTCGAGCGCATCATGACGCGGCATTCCGACACGCTTCAGGTGCTCAGCGCCGAGGAAAAACTGGACGAGACCGTCTATGTGGATCGTGAAGCCTTGTCCTTGCTGCTCGGGGAGCTGCGTTCCCGCTTCCATTTCGTCGTGGTCGACCTGCCGCGGCAGATGTCGGCCGCGACCCAGGAGCTGCTGGCGCTGACAACCGACCTGGTTCTGGTGAGTGACTTATCGCTGGCGGGCATGCGCGACTGCAGCCGCCTGCTCCAGCTTGTGCCCGAAGCCAATGCTTCCTGTCAGATCACCATGGTGGCCAACCGCGTCGGCGAACATCGCCAGTCCGGGATGACGGCAGCCGACTTCCGCAAGGGCATCGGCCGTACCATCGACCATATGGTGCCCTTCGACCCCAAGGCGGTCGTCGAGGCTCTCAATGATGGACGGGCCGTGGCGGCAGGCCGCGGCAGCACGCCAGCCGCGCTGGTGGCCATCGCCGACGGCATTGTTGGTGGCGCGCCTGCGGCCGGCCGCGGCAGGCTCACCTCGTTCCTTCGCAAGTGGCGGAGCTAAAGCGATGTTCGGTCGCAAGCACGAGCTCGAGCCCCGGCATGCACCGGACGATCGCCATCCGCCCGCGGCGGAGAGGCCCGAGACAAAGAATCCGCCGCCCGCGCTCGACCTCGACGCCGTACGGCATATCGTGCTCGCGCCCCGCGCAGCACCCGAGCGACGCGGCGACGGCCTCGTGGCCGTGCTCGCACGGCTGCAGTCCATTCTCTACGACCGAATCGATGCGACCGCGGCAGCTCGCCTTCCCAAGGAGGAACTGCGCCGGCAGATCCAGGAGTTGATTGGAGAGATCGCCATCGAGCAGAGGCTCTCCCTCTCAAGCCGCGATCAGGACGAGCTCAGCCTCAAGCTCGTCGACGACATGGTGGGCCTGGGACCGCTCGAGCCACTCCTGCGCGACGAGGCGATCACCGACATCATGGTGAACGGGCCGCACCAGATCTACATGGAACGACGCGGCAAGCTCGAGCTCACCGACATCGGGTTCCGCGACGCGCAGCACGTCATGAACGTCGCGCAGCGCATCGCCACGCGGGTCGGTCGGCGCGTGGACGAGACCTGTCCGATCTGCGACGCCCGTCTTGCCGACGGCAGCCGCGTCAACATCATCGCGCCACCCTTGGCGATCGACGGCTGCTCGATCTCGATCCGCAAGTTCGCCAAGCGCTCGATAACGCTGGACGCCATGATGCGGCAGCAGAACATCAGCGAGCAGCTTGGCAAGGTCTTGAAGATCGCCGCTGCCTGCCGGCTCAATCTCGTGATCTCCGGCGGCACGGGGTCGGGCAAGACCACCATGCTCAACGCCATGTCGCAGCTGATCGACGCCGGCGAGCGCGTGGTCACCATCGAGGATGCCGCCGAGCTGCAGCTGCAGCAGCCTCATGTGGTTCGCCTCGAGACACGACCCGCTAATCTCGAGGGCCAGGGCGAGATCACCATGCGAGACCTCGTCAAGAACGCGCTGCGCATGCGTCCCGACCGTATTATCTGCGGCGAGGTGCGTGGCGCCGAGGCCATGGACATGCTGCAAGCGATGAATACTGGGCATGACGGTTCGATGTGCACGCTGCATGCCAACACGCCGCGCGAGGCAATCACCCGGATCGAGAACATGGTGGGCATGGCTGCGGCAAGCCTGCCGGCCAAGGCCGCGAGGACGCAGATCGTGGCCGCAGTCAACCTGATCGTTCAGGTTGCCCGCATGCGCGACGGCATCCGCAGGGTCACCCACGTGACGGAGGTGATCGGCATGGAGGGCGAGGTGGTGACGATGCAGGATCTCTTCACCTACGAGTACCAGGGAGAGTCGCGAGACGGCACGCTGGTGGGCACCTTCAAGGCCCACCCGGTCCGCCCGTTCTTCCTCAAGCGTGCCGCCTATTACGGTTTGGACCGCGCCCTCATGGCTGCGATGACGGCATGAGCTGGGTCGTCCCCCTTGCGGATACACCGCCCGCTATCGTGGCACTTCTGGTTGGTGTCATGATAGCCGTCATCCTTCTCATCCTGCTGGCAGCAGTGGAACGTCCTCCCAGCGCAGCGTCCCGCCTTGAACGGCGGAACAGCAGCACCACAAGGGAGCCTGCCCGGACGTCGGGGCGCTCGGCGCGCTCGGCGCGCAGCGAGCAGTCAGAGAGCGTGCGCCGCGGCAAGGCGCGCGGCTTCCTGCCGGAAAGCTCCGCCGGCCTTCTGCGCTTGCTGCCTCGGGCATCTGCGCTGCGCAATAGGCTGGACCGTGCCGAGATACCTCTACGCCTCCCGGACTTCCTGCTGCTTTGCGGCCTTGCGGGCGCGCTCGGCGCCGTGCTCGTCCATCAGGGCTGGAGCTGGCCGACCTGGCGCGCCGCCGCCTTGGGCATCCTCATCGCCACCGCAGGACCAACCCTCCTGATCAGGCGTCGCATCGCAAGGCGCGAGCGCCGTTTCCTGCAGCAACTTCCTGACGCCCTCGATCTCGTGGTGCGCGCGGTCCGCTCGGGCCTGCCGGTGACCGAGGCGCTGCAGAGCATCGCTGGCGAGATGCGCGACCCCGCCCGCACCGTATTCCGCGACCTTTGCGCCAATGTCCGGATCGGGATGAGCCTGGGCGACGCGCTGGCCCTCGCGGCGGAGCGTATCCACCTTCCTGAATTCCGGTTCTTCGCCATCAGCCTGATAGTCCAGCAGGAAACCGGCGGCAACCTCGCCGAGATCCTCCAAAATCTCTCGACCATGCTGCGCCGCCGCTATCAGGTCCGCCTCAAGATCAAGGCGATGTCCTCGGAAGCTCGTGCCTCGGCGATGATCATCGGGGCGCTGCCGTTCCTCACCGGCACCGCCATCTACTGGATCAATCCCGACTACATGGCCAAGCTCTTCATCGACCCGCGCGGCTGGATGCTGCTGCTGGCGGGCTCCGCCAGCCTGCTGATGGGCCTGTTCGTGATGGGCAAGATGACACGGTTCGAGGTGTGATGATGCTCACCGATTTCGAGGCTCTGGGTCCCGAGGAGATGCTCAGCCTCCTCGCCGGCGCCGCAGCCCTGGCCAGCACCCTCGCGGTCTGGGGCGCGCTGATCGATCGCGACCACGGCGAAACAAGGCGCCGCGCCGTGGCGCAACGGGCGCGCGAGCTGCGGGTGCAGGCCGCTCCGCCGACGCGCAAACGGCTTCAGCCACGGCGCATGCTGCCGCATCTGGTGACCATGCTGCGGCTGGCACACGCTTCGCAGGACGAGCGGTTGCGCGAGAAGCTCCAGCGGGCCGGCCTCCGCTCGCGAGATGCCCGGATAGTCTATCTCCTGACCAAGCTGGCGGGTCCGTTCGGCTTCGGGCTGCTGGCATTCATGGCAATTCAGGGCGGCCTCATGGGCGAGCTCTCGCCGCTCTCGCGGCTCCTCGTGACCGTGCTCAGTGTCGGGGCGGGTTTCCAGGCTCCTGATATCTATCTGGCCAACATCGCCGCCAAGCGCCGTCAGGCGCTGCAGAAATCTCTGCCCGACGGCCTGGACCTGCTGGTGGTGTGCGCCGAGGCAGGTCTTAGTCTCGACGCCGCCTTGAACCATGTGGCCGAGGAGATCGGAAGCTCGAGCCCCGAGCTAGCAGACGAACTCGCCCTAACGGCCGTGGAGCTCAACTTCTTGCCGGACCGCAGGCAGGCGCTGCTCAACCTGTCGCGGCGCATCGATCTGCCGGCCATCCTGGGTGTCGTCAATACGTTGATCCAGACCGAGAAATACGGAACCCCCCTTGCCCAGTCGCTGAAGGTTCTATCGGCGGAATTCCGCGAACAAAGGATGCTGCGGGCCGAGGAGAAAGCCGCACGCCTCCCTGCCACGCTCACTGTGCCGATGATCGTCTTCATCCTCCCGACCCTGTTCATCGTCCTGATCGGACCAGCGATCATCGACGTGTACGACAATATCATCAGATGACCGGAACGTTCGGATACATCAGGCGAACCACCCGGTTCGGTGCTGTCGCGAGCAGGCCAAGCGACACCAGAGTCTCGCTCGGTCGCGTCAAACATTCGTCGAGGGACTGCGGCAGCCCCATACGGCCAACGGCGGGCCTTCCATCTCCGCTAGTGCACTGACGCCGACAAGGGATTCACAGTGGGACGGCGCTGTGCGAATCTGGGGTCATGGCCCAGACCGTCAGCGTCATCGTCAGCCCCGAGGACCGCGCGCGGCTGGCCGCGGTGATCGGGGACCGCAACCGCCCGCTCAAGCATGCGCAGCGGGCCGGGATCGTGCTGTTGTCGGCGGATCGCCTGCCGGTGCTGGAGATCGCCCGCCGGATCAAGGTGAGCCGCGCCTCGGTCTGGCGCTGGCAGCGTCGCTTCGCCGGGAAGGGCGTCGACGTGCTGCTGCGCGAACCCAGCCGCAAGCCGGGCAAGGCTCCGGTTCCGCCGGATACGATTCGGCGGGTCGTGTCCCTGACCTGCGCGGAGCCGCCGGGGTCGGCCACCCACTGAACGGGGCGGGCGATGGCCAGGGCCGTGGGTTTGAGCCTGCGGACGATCCAACGCATCTGGAAGGCGCATCGGCTCCAGCCGCACCGCAACCGCACCTTCAAGCGCTCAAATGGTCCGGCAAGCGCTCCAACGACCCGGCCTTCGCGGCCAAAATCGAGAATGTCGTCGGCCTCTACATGGACCCGTCCGCCCATGCGGTGGTCGTCTCCATCGATGAGAAAAGCCAGATCCAGGCGCTCGACCGCACCCAGCCCGGCCTGCCGCTGAAGCCGGGGAAATGTGGGCCCATGACCCACGACTACAAGCACCACGGCACCACCACCCTGTTCGCCGCCCTGAACGTGCTGGACGGCACCGCGGTCGGCCGCTGCATGGTCCGGCATCGCCACCAGGAGTTCTTCAGCTTTCTCAACGCCGTCGAGCGCGCCGTCCCGGCGGGCAAGATCATCCATGCCATCCTGGACAACTACACCACCCACAAGCACCCGAAGGTCCAGGCCTGGCTGGCCGACCACCCACGCTGGGTCTTCCACTCCACGCCCACCTCGGCGTCCTCGCTCAACGCGGTCGAGGGCTTCTTCTCGACCCTGACCCGCAAGCGCCTGAAGCGCGGCGTCTTCACCTCCGTCCCCCAGCTGGAGGACGCGATCCGCCGCTTCATCAAGGCGCACAACGGCAAGGCCAAACCGTTCGTCTGGACCAAGCCCGCCAAGACCATCGTGGAAAAGCTCAGGCGCTTGCCCGCTGCATCCCTTCAATGAGTCGCTGCATTAGTCATCTGGACCTTTAATTCGCATCATTGATCCGAGGGGCCTCGGGAGGATGGTGCGATGGCAGGCCGGCTGGCGGATGAAGTGGTTCTGAGCTCCGCGGAGCGCGGCTTTCTCGAGGCTCAGGTTCGGCGTCACAAGGCCGCGCGCTCGCTGTCCGACCGGTGCCGGATGATCCTGCTCTGTGCCAAGGGCCTTCAGAGCAAAGAGGTCGCCGCGCGGCTCGGGGTGCATGAGCACACGGTGGGTAAGTGGCGCAGGCGGTTCGTCAAGGACCGGATCGAAGGTCTCATCGACGAGTATCGTCCCGGCCGGCCCCGTACGGTGTCGGACGCTCAGGTGGCCGGGGTCATCGAGCGCACGCTGAGCACGACGCCGACGGATGCCACCCATTGGTCGATCCGTTCCATGGCCGCAGAAACCGGCCTGTCGCACACCACCATCCGCCGGATCTGGACCGCCTTCGGCCTGAAGCCGCACCGGAGCGAAACCTTCAAGCTCTCGAGCAATCCCCTGTTCGTCGACAAGGTGCAGGATAGCGGCGGGCTGTACCTGTCGCCCCCGAACCGGGCCATCGTGTTGTGCGTCGACGAAAAATCCCAGATCCAGGCGCTGGATCGCGAGCAGCCGGTGCTGCCGTCGGCGCCGGGCGTCGCCGAGCGGAGAACCCACAACCACATCCGCAACGGCACGACCTCGCTCTTTGCGGCGCTCGACATCGCCACAGGCGCGGTGATCGGCACCTGCTACAAACGCCACCGGGCGAGCGAGGTCCTCGACTTTCCAAAGCAGATCGACGCGGCCGTGCCGGACGGCCCGGACGTGCACCTGGTGATGGACAACCACGCCACCCACAAGACGCCGAAGATCAGGGCCTGGCTGGCGCGTCGGCCGCACTGGCACGTCCATCTCACGCCCACATCGGCGAGTTGGATCAACCAGGTCGAACGCTGGTTCGCGGAACTGACCCGCAAGCAATTGCAACGCGGCGTACACCGCTCCACAGCCGAACTGGAGGCCGATATCACGGCCTTCATAGCGGCGCACACCGAAGACCCGAGACCCTATAAACGGGTCAAATCCGCCGACGAAATCCTCGCCTCCGTCAAACGCCTCTGCCAGCGCTCCCAGCAAACCCTATGCGGCGACCTTTAGTTCCAGATGACTAGGCTCTGTACCCAATCACCCTCTTGATCCACGGCTGGGCCTCTGATTCAACCGTCGCACCGGCGGGCAAGAGGGTGGCGACGATGCAGGGACTGTTCTGGCTGGACGACGAGGCGTGGGCGGTG
>JAWZSN010000060.1:0-660 GCA_033875255.1 Geminicoccaceae bacterium 1502E
AATTCCCGCATGGACGCATAGGGATCGCGAACTGAGCCAAGACAAAAGAAGCCGCACGCGGCGCTCTGCCCGGCGGCCTCGTCGATCTCATCGTCCGGATCGGATCCGGGACACCCGCCACAGTCAATGCATGCAGGAACAGCTCGGCGCGCCGTTACGCTCTGCGACGCGGCGGTCCGGACGACGACAGGTTAAATCAGGTGACTGTCCCCGGATTTCGGCGGCCTCCTTCCACCCGGCACGCGGCCAGGTTAAATCAGGTGACTGTCCCCGGATTCCGGCGGCCTCCTTTCACCCGGCACGCGGCTTGAATGAGATCTTACGTGTCATGCGATTCCCCGCCGCTTCTGCCGAGGGCGCACCCGGGTGAAAGAGGGAGCGAGGCTGGCGGAGCGTCCGGGCAGGGCGCGGCCAGGGAGTCTGCAAGGCGCTGCGCGCGGCCTTCTGTCAGCTTTCTCGTCGGTTGGGGTAGTGCTCGTTCACCGGATCTTCACTGCTCGTCGGCATCCTGCTGGCATGGGACTCCGCCGCCGATCCCTGCGGCCGCCCCTCGCCCACCATCCGTCAACATGCCACGGCAAAGGTTGAAGAAGCGTCAACCGGGCGCGGCTGCCGGCCATCTCCGCCAAGGACGTTCACACCGTCTTAGCGCGGGATGAG
>JAWZSN010000061.1:0-619 GCA_033875255.1 Geminicoccaceae bacterium 1502E
GGGCATGCGATTCGTGCCGCCGGGGAGCGGGGACCAGCTCGACCTCCAGACCCTGCACCGGCAGACCCTGCACCGGGTGCGCTCGCGGCTGGTGGGGGCCGGAACGGCGCTGATCAACCAGCTGCGGGCGATCCTGCCCGGGCGCGGCCCCCCAGGGGCGACGTAAGCGCGGGCAGGCGCTCGACGGTCTGGTCGGCGATCCGGCCTTCGCGGTGAGCGGGCGCATCCGCCAGCTCGCCATGGAGCTCCGCTGCCAGTGGCGGGCGCTCGACCGGGAGATCGCGGCCCTCGACGACGAGCTCGCCGGGCTGGCCCGCAGCGGCCCGGCGGCTGGGCACGATCCCCGGCATCGGGATCCTGGGCGCCACCGCCCTGGTGGCCGTCCTCGGCGAGGCCGCTGCGTTCAGGAAGGGCCGCGATCTGGGGGCCCTCGGCGCGCCCTGCGCGCCGTCCCTTCGGGACCGGATCGATGCCGGTGGCATCGATGGCTGGGGCTGGTGCCGCGCCAGCACACCGCCGGAGGAAAGCCGAAGCTGCCCGGCATCACCAGGCGCCGCAACCGCTACTTGCGGATGCCGCTCATCCAGGGGCGCCCGGGCGGCGATGAAGCCGCTGGCGG
>JAWZSN010000062.1:0-551 GCA_033875255.1 Geminicoccaceae bacterium 1502E
GCGGGATGAGCCTGGATCGAAGCGTAGCCGGCGTTCGTCAGGTAGTTTGCGCACGCGCCGGGGGCAAAGCTGTCGAGGAGGCTGCCGATGCAGGCGGCGACCGTCTCGGCGGTGCGCTTCTCGGCCTTGCGGAGCAGGTGCTCGAGCCTGGCGAAGACCTGCTCGATGGGGTTCAGCTCGGGGCTCCAGGGCGGCAGGCAGAGAAGATGGGCCCTGGCGGCGCGGATCGCGGCACGGACGCCGGGGGCCTTGTGGCTGGAGAGCTTGTCCATGACGACGATGTCGCCGGGTGCGAGCGTCGGCGCCAGGGACTGCTCGCCCCATGCCCGGAAGGCCGGCCCGTTGACAGGTCCGCCCTGCACGCAGGGCGCGGTGATCCGGTCGTGGCGCAGGGCGGCGATGAAGGTCAGGGTTTTGGCGCTGCGGAACGGCGCTTTGCCCGGCAGAAGCTCGCCTACCGGGGCCCGGCCGCGCAGCTTCGTCATGTTGGTCCTGGCCCCCTCGACAGCGCTGCTGTCGAGCATCGATGAAGACCAGCCGCCGCGGATCGA
>JAWZSN010000063.1:0-542 GCA_033875255.1 Geminicoccaceae bacterium 1502E
CCCGTTCACGGGTTCTTCATCTCTCCCGGCGATCCTGCTGGGGTGGGACTCCGCCGCCGCAGTACCTTCGGGGCGCGCCCTCTCCACCATCCGCGAGAATAGCTGAGGGAAGGTTGAGGACGGGTGAACGGCGGAGATGGCTTCCTCCCCCCGGCAAAGCAGGGCCAGATGTTCCGGCCGCGGCCACACGACCAGGAGAGAGGAGCCAGCCGCGCGCAGCGCCTTGCGCGGCTCCATCGGCGGGGGCCGGCGTCGGCGTCGACCCGTTTACCGGGTCTTCATCTCTTCCGGCGATCCTGCTGGGGTGGGACTCCGCCGCCGCAGTACCTTCGGGGCGCGCCTTCTCCACCATCCGCGAGAATAGCTGAGAGAAGGTTGAGGACCGGTGAACGGCGGAGATGGCTGCCGCGCCGGAGCAAAACAGGGCGCAATGTTCCGGCTGCGGCCACACGACCAGGAGAGAGAAGCCAGCCGCCCGCAGCGCCTTGCGCGGCTCCGTCGGCGGGGGCTGGCGTCGGCGTCGACCCGTTCACGAGATCTTC
>JAWZSN010000064.1:0-542 GCA_033875255.1 Geminicoccaceae bacterium 1502E
TCGGCGCTGCCCTCGAGCTGGCGCCCTCGACCGTGTCGACCGGCTCCAACGAAGGCTGGGCAGGTGCCGAAGGCGTGGCATGAGCTTCATGGCCTGCCTGCCCCGCGCCGCCGCCAACCCCGAAAGACAAAAAAACCAGCCGCGCGCAGCGCCTTGGGCGGCTCCGTTGGCGGAAATCGGCTCCGACGCCTGGCCGTTCAGCGGATCTTCACCTCTTCCAGCGATCCTGCCGGGGTGGGCTTCCGCCGCCGCATCGACGCGGGGGTGCGCCTGTTCCACCATGTGAGAGGATGGCACGGGAGGAGTTGATGAAGGATGGCCGGCTCAAACCGTCGGCGTGGAATCCTGCCCGGCAGCATGCACGCATGCCCCGGTGGGCTTCGCCCGCGCCCGCGAGAAAGGCCGAATGGGGTAGGTGCTGTCCGATCGCGTTTCCTCCAGCGACGCTTTTTCCTCCGTCGTTGCTGTCGTCGCCCGGGATCATGGTTGTCTTCGAGGTCGGCGGACTGGCTGGTGGGTGATGTCTGGATGGCCGGCGCCTC
>JAWZSN010000065.1:0-541 GCA_033875255.1 Geminicoccaceae bacterium 1502E
GGCGAGGGCAGGCCCGCCTCGCGCACGGCGTCTGCCCCCTCCAACGCCAGGTCCAGCACCCGCATCTCCAACGCATCGAGCCGCTCGCGGCGCAGCATCGTCACCGCCACCTGCCGCACCCAGTGCTGTTCCACCTCACCCGCCGGCCGGTGCCGGCGGCCGAGATCGTCGAGCAGCGCCTCAAAGTGCGCCTGTTCCTCGGACGTCAGCTCCAGCTCGGCCGCGAACAGCCCGTGCCTTGTGCCGTTCCTGGCGCTCCTGGCCTTGCCCTCCTCGCTGGCGGGACCGTGCGAGCGCCCGCCGTTGCGGCGGGAGGTATCGGACTGGGCTGCGGTAGGGCTGCTCGGCATGACGACCTCGCGAAATAGGATCGCTATGGCGCTAGGGTAGCATAGTCGAGGAATATCTGCCAAAATGCCGCAATGATGTGACGCCCGTGGCAGCGGTGCCGCGCAAGGCGCTGCGCGCGGCTTTCTCTCTCTTCTTCTCCACAGGTACGGGCGGTGCGGAAGGCAGCAGCGGCGCTTTGGCCTCCAGGGAT
>JAWZSN010000066.1:0-530 GCA_033875255.1 Geminicoccaceae bacterium 1502E
CGCTCGACGAACTCGCGCACGCTGTGCGCCTCGCCGGTGGCCAGGACAAAATCCTCGGGCTGGTCCTGCTGGAGGATCCGCCACATGCCCTCGACATAGTCGCGGGCATGGCCCCAGTCGCGCCTGGCCTCGAGATTGCCGATCCAGAGCTTCTCCTGCAGCCCCAGGGCGATCGCCGCCACCGCCCGGCTGATCTTGCGGGTCACGAAGGTCTCGCCCCTGAGCGGGCTCTCGTGGTTGAAGAGGATGCCGTTGGCGGCAAAGAGGCCGTAGCCGTCGCGGTAGTTGCGCACGATCCAGTAGGCGTAGAGCTTGGCCGCCGCATAGGGGCTCTGCGGCGCCATGGGCGTGGTCTCGGACTGCGGCGGCCTCGTGCTGCCGAAGAGCTCGCTGGTGGAGGCCTGGTAGAAGCGCGTTTTCTCACCGAGCCCCAGCAGGCGGATCGCCTCGAGCAGCCTGAGCGTGCCCAGGGCATCGGCGTTGCCGGTATATTCCGGCGTCTCGAAGCTCACCTTGACGTGGCTCTGTGC
>JAWZSN010000067.1:0-528 GCA_033875255.1 Geminicoccaceae bacterium 1502E
CGGGCGAGGTGCCACTATGTCGTCGCCAAGAGCGAGCTGGCGGCCTTGATGGAGCAGCGCGAGGCCTTGGAGGCGAGCCATTCGTGGCCCGGCTATCTGCGCCGCCTGCGCGACGAGCGCCGCGCCGAGCGGGCGGAGGCCGGGGCGCGCATGGCGCAGCCCGGCTTCGCGCGGGCGAGCGATGCCGCCCCCAACAGCCCGGTCTTCGTGGATCCGGCGGGCTGCGACTGGGTGGCCCGCATCGAGAGCCCGGCCGGCGGCTTTGCCGGCTGGCGCGGCAGCACGGCGGTCCCGCGCCGGGCGGCCAACGCGAACCCGAGCCCAGGGGGCTGACGGAAGGACGCTAACCGCGCGTTAATCTCACCTGGTACCATTTCACGCGGGTTACTAATATCCCAACAATATACATGACATGCGCGATCCTCCGTGCTACATTTCCGGCATGGAGCAGCAGGATTTTCGCAGCATCGGGCGGGCGGCGCAGGAGGCCTTGCGGCGGCGGGCCTTGTGGCTGATCGAGCATGAGCG
>JAWZSN010000007.1:0-201882 GCA_033875255.1 Geminicoccaceae bacterium 1502E
GGAACGGCCGCCCGGCAGGAGATCGCGCCGGCGGCCCACGATGGTTGCGGGAAGGACCTGAAGATGGCCTGAAGGTCAATCGCCGCCCTGGAAACCTGGCAGAGAAAACGGCGCCCAGTCGCCGACTTTTTTATGAGGACCGGGGCGCGCGGATCTCCATCTTGGCCACGGGCAGAGCTCGTGAGACCAGATACGTTGGCGCAGACCGGACAGGACCAGCCTTCAGAACCCTCTTGCAAACGGGGCGGGCCATACGTTCTCTTCTATTCCGGTGGAGTGAAGGAAGGAGGAGGATGCGACGGAATCCGGTCCCTGCTGGCGGGCGGCCGCGCCCTGGCATCCCTCACGCCACCCACGCCCGTCGGTAGAGGACGCCCGCGCGAAAGCGCCATCGAACCCGCCCCCGGCCCCAATCGGCCTTGCGCTGCCGGCGGTCAGTAGCGGCGCTTGAAGCGGCGCCAGAGGAGCGCACCGGCAGCGCCGGCGAGTGCCAAAAGCAGCAGGACGAACAGCACCACGATGGCGGCGCCGCCCAGGAGGGCTTCCAACGTGTCGGAGAAGCCGAACATGCCGACCATCAGCGCGAGCAGCAGGACGATCACCACGGGCATCGCATTCTCTCCTTTCGCAATGGCATTGAAAGAGCCGGCGGCAGGGGGCGGTTTCCCGCTGGCGTGCCGGCAGGTCACGCCGGATCGCGGAGCAGTGCGCTGGCCTCCTCGAGATCCCGGGTGGCGAAACCCTCGCTGAAGGCGCCGCAAGCCGACCTGCTAGGCGCCGCCACCCGCTGCGGGACCGGTGCAGGCGAGCTCCGCGCCGGCGTCCAGCAGCCAGCCGGCGAGCGTCGTCTCGACCCGCCGCTGCACGGCAGGCGGATAGAGGCGCAGGCTGTCGGTCGCCGCGGCGAGCAGCGCGACATCGCGGCGGCGCAGCGCCGTGGCGAACCTGCGGTAGAGCAGCGTGTCCCGGCCGAGCATCGCACCGAGCCGCTCGCGCAGATCCTCCAGAGCCGCCGCGGGGCTTCCCGCCATGTCCCACGTCTCCGCTGCGTCCGCCCGAAAGGGCGTGCCAGGCCCCCCGGCCTCGCGCCGCGCTTCTAGGCCGACTGAAGCGTTGCCGCTAGCGCACAGCAAGGCGACGCACAACCGGGTATCCGGCCGCCCGGCTTGCCACCGCCTAGAGCCGCCGGTTATCTCGTGCCGTCGTATCGGCGGCGCGCAGGCAGCCGCCGCACTCTTGCAGGGATGGCGCGATGACGATCGGCAGGAAGAGCGTATGCGGCGCCTCGCGCTGGCCGGGCGGCGCCGCCGCGGCCCTGCTTGCGATGCTGGTGGGCGGCTGCGCGTCCGGCCCGAGCGGCGGCATCGCCGACCCGCTCGAGCCTCTCAACCGCGCCGTGTTCCGCTTCAACGAGGTGGCCGATGGTCTGGTGATCGAGCCGGCAGCGGAGCTTTACGGGCTGGTGGTTCCGGAGGCGGGTCGCACCGGCCTGCGCAACTTCCTGGACAATGCGGGCTCGCCCGTTGTCTTCGCCAACGATCTGCTCCAGCTCGAGCGGGAGCGGGCCGGCGTCACCCTGGCCCGCTTCATGATCAACACCTTCTTCGGCGGGCTGGGCCTGTTCGACGTCGCCCGGCATTTCGGGCATGTCCGGCACGAGGAGGATTTCGGCCAGACCCTGGCGGTCTGGGGCGTGGGCGACGGGGCCTATCTGGTCCTTCCCATTCTCGGGCCGTCGAGCCTGCGCGACGCCACGGGCTCCGCGGTCGATGGTTTCCTGCTCGATCCCGCCGTCTATATTGCACCCAGCGACGCCCGGCTGGCGGCCCGCGTGGCGGACGGCGTGGATACCCGCTACCGCCTCGATCCGGTGATCGAGGATCTGCGCGCCAACGCCATGGACCGCTATGCGACGGTCCGCACGGTCTACCAGCAGCGCCGCCAAGCGGCGATCGCGAACGGCCGGGCGACCGCCGCCGACCCGGACTACGAGGCGATCTTCCAGGATCCGGAGGCCGAGGATGGCACCAGCAACTAGCCTTACGCGACGCGGTTTCGCGGCCGCTGCCCTCGTGCTGGCGGCGACCGCCGCGGCACGCGCCACCCCGCCCGCCGCGGCGAGCGGCTTCATCGAGACGGTCGGCAACAAGGTCGTGGGCGTGCTGCGCGATGCGAGCCTCGGGCGCGACGAGCGGCTGCAGCGGCTCTCGGGGCTTCTCGACGAGGCGACCGACCTGCCGCTGCTCGCCCGCCTCGTGCTGGGCCAGTACTGGCGCAAGGCCTCGCAGCAGCAGCGCGACGAGTATGTCCGGCTGTTCCGCGCCCTGGCGATGAAGACCATGGCCGACCGGCTGCACGAATATGGCGGCGAGACCTTCGAGATCAGCGGCAGCCGCGCCGTGGACGACCGCGACACCATCGTCTCGACCCGCATCATGCGGCCGGGCAGCCAGTCGCCGGTCAATGTCGACTGGCGGGTGCGTGATACTGGCGGCAAGCTGGCGATCATCGACATCATCGCCGAGGGCGTGAGCCTGGTCGTCACGCAGCGCTCGGAGGCGGCCGAGGTCGCCGGCCAGCGCGGTATTGACGGCCTGCTCCAGCAGATGCGCGAGCGGGTCGAGGAGCGCGCCTGAGCGCCGGCCCCGCCTTCCCGCGTCCAAGGCTCCGCTACGCTCGGCCGCCGCCGAGGCTCCGCCTCACTCGGCTGCCAGAGCGGGGTGGTCGGCGCGCGGCAGCGGCAGGGTGAAGCACAGGGCGGCGCCGCCCAGTGCCGCATCCTCGACCCAGATCCGCCCGCCGAAATGCTCGATGATGTGCCGCGAGATCGGCAGGCCCAGGCCGGTACCCTTGGGCCGTGACTTGAGATCGTCGGAGACCTGGCGGAACTTCTCGAACACCGCCTCGCGATAGGCCGGCGGCACGCCCGGGCCGTTATCCTCGACCCGGATCTCGAAGCGGTCGCGGTGCCGGCGCATCACCAGGCGCACCCGGCCGCCCTCGGCAGGCAGGAACTTCGAGGCGTTGGACAGCAGGTTGATGAGCACCTGCAAAAGCCGGTCGCGGTCGCAGACCACGACGCTCGCGCCGGCCTCGAGCTCGCACTCCAGCCTTGCTTTCTTCTCCGCCATGATGCCCTCGGACGCGGCGACCGCCTCCTGGACCGTGTCGCGCAGGTCGCAGGGCCCGACATGCCATTCCATGCGGCCGCTCTCGATCTTGGAGAGATCGAGCACGTCGTTGATGAGGCGGGTCAGCCGCTCGCTCTCGCGGATCACGATGTGCAGGAAATGCTGGCGCTCCGCGGGCTCGAGATCGGGCGTGTCGTGGAGGATCTCGGAGAAGGAGCGGATCGAGGTGAGCGGGGTCCGCAGCTCGTGGCTCACCGTGGCGATGAAGTCGTCCTTGAGCCGGTCGAGCTGCTGGAGCCGCTCGTTGGCGCGACGCAGCTCGCCGGTGGCCTCCTCCAGCGCCAGCGACTTCTCCTCGAGGCGGTGGCTGTATTCCAGCACCTTTTGGGTCTCGTCGAGGATCTCCATGAGCTCGTCGGGGCCCATCACCTCGCCGCGCACCACCGAGCCAACCACGACGCGCGCCGAGGCCGCGCCCAGCGCCCGGGCGAGGCCCCGCTCGCTGAGCTGCACGAGCGCTGCATCGGCCGCCTCGTCGGGCGCCAGCGCCCGGCCGCGCGCCGCGGCATCGCTGGCCAGCACCGCCTCGGCCCGCTCGGGCCCGAGAAACCGCCGCAGCAGGTCGAGCAGGGCGCCCACCTGGGCCTCGCCACGCCACAGCCGGGTCGAGGCGCGGCTGCTCTCGACGTCGACGAACAGGAGCGCCTGCAGCCGCTCGAGCTTGTTCTGGCGGACCAGGAGGCTGACGAGCACGAGAAGGCCCACATTGGTGGCGAGGCTCCAGACCAAAGCGTGGCTTACCGGGTGCAGACCGCCGAGGCCGAAGAGCGCGGTCGGCCGCAGCAGCCCGATCCCCGCCGGCCCCTCGGTCACCAGCGTGATCGACAGGGCGCCGGTGCCCGCCATGGCCGGCACGATCAGCGTGTAGATCCACACGGCGAAGCCGGCAGCCAGGCCCAGCACCGCGCCCGGCAAGGCGGCTTCGCGCCAGTAGATGCCGGCGATGATCAGCGGCGCCAGCTGGGCCATGGCGCAAAAGGCGATCAGGCCGATGCTGGCGAGCCCGTAGCGGTTGCCGATGAGCTGGAAAAAGACATAGCCCAGCAGCAGCACCAGCAGGATCGCCACCCGCCGCACCATCAAGATGAGGCGCGAGAGATCCTGCCAGCGCTCGAGCCGCAGCGCCTTGATGCGCAGCAGAACCGGCATCACGAGATCGTTGGAGACCATGGTGCTGAGCGCCACCGTCTCGACGATCACCATGGCAGTCGCCGCCGAGAAGCCGCCCAGATAGGCCACCAGCGCCAGCCAGTCGTGCCCCGCGGCGAGCGGCAGGGCCACCACGATGCTGTCGGGTGAGCCGCCCAGGGCGCTCGCCACCCCGGCGAAGGCGATCGGCAGGACGAAGAGGTTGATGGCGAAGAGATAGAGCGGGAACAGCCAGATGCTGCGCCGCAGGTGCGGCAGCTCGACATTCTCGATGACCGCCACCTGGAACTGCCGCGGCAGCACCAGCATCGCCAGCCCGGAGAGGCCGGTGAGCAGGATCCAGTCGGCGTTGCCGTAGCCGGTGCCGGCAAGGGTCAGCAGCTCGCCCCTGCCCGCCTCGCGCAGGCGCTCCAGGATCGCGCCCGGCCCGTCGAAGAGCCAGAAGGTCACCACGACGCCCAGGGTCACGAAGCACAGCAGCTTGACGATGCTCTCGACCGCCACCGCCAGCACCATGCCCTGGTGGTGCTCGGTGGCGTCGATGTGGCGGGTGCCGAAGAGGATACTGAAGACGGCGAGGAGCAGCGCCACGAGAAGGGCGGAGTCCGCACCCGTCATGAAGGCGGCGCTCGGCGAGTGGACCAGCATCAGCTCGAGGCTGGCGGCCACCGCGTTGAGCTGGATCGACATGTAGGGGACGGTGCCGACCACGGCCACGATGGTGACCAGGCCGGCAAGAAGGCCGCTCTTGCCGTAGCGCGCCGAGATGAAGTCGGCGATCGAGGTGATGCCGTAGGCCTTGGTGATCAGCAGGATCTTGCGGAGGACGAAGGCGAACAGCAGGGCCGCCAGGGTGGGCCCCAGATAGACCGGCATGAAGGCGAGGCCGCCGGTGGCGGCGAGGCCGACGCTGCCGAAGAAGGTCCAGGCGGTGCAGTAGACCGCCAGCGAGAGCGTATAGACATAAGGGTTGGCGATGACGCTGCGGCCCTGCTCGGCGCGGCGGTCGCCGAAGCTGGCCACGGCGAAGAGGGCTGCCAGATAGAGGATCGAGAGGGTGAGCGCGGTTCCGACCAGAGCCATCCGGGCTCACTCCCTCCGGCCACGCTCCACGGCCAGCGCCGCGGCGAGGATGACCGCGGCCCAGGCGGCGAACAGGTAGGCCGGGAGGAGCCAGTCGGGACCGGCCACGGCGAGCGCGTCGACGAGTTGCAGCACGGGATGGCTGAACAGCATCACCGCCGCCGTGAGCAGCGCGAGCAGGTGGCGCCGGCGATCCGACAAGGGCGTCTCCCCGGTCAGCCGGCCTTCAGGGCTCGCCCAGCATCTGGCGGACCTGCTCGACCAGCTCGCGGGTCGAGAAAGGCTTGGTGACGTAGGCGTCGGCGCCAAGCGCCAGGCCGCGCTCGCGCTCCTGCTCGCGGCCGCGGGCGGTGAGCATGATGATCTTCGTGTCCTTCCAGTCCGGCCTGGCGCGCACCCGCTCGCACACCTCGAACCCGTCCAGCTCGGGCATCATCACGTCGAGCAGGAGAAGGTGGGGCGGCGAGCCTTCGAGGGCCGCCAGCGCCTCGCTGCCGTTGCGCGCCACGGCAACCTCGAAACCCGCCCGCTTCATGAGGAATTCGAGCGAGAGCACGATGTTGGGCTCGTCATCGACGACCAGCACGCGTTTGGTCATGCCCGCTCCCGGGGGTTCTTGTCGTTCCTTGGTCAGAGTAGCGGCAGGCGGTGCGCTGAGACAGGGGCTTTTTCCGGTGCGTCGGACGGGCTTTCAGGCCGCGGCTTTCAGCCAGCCTGCAAGCCTGATACAAGGCGGCCGGTCTGCGCAGCCCTCCCCATTCCGCGCAACTTTCGAGGACAGCCGAGGATCGAGTCGATGGCGTCGTATCAGTACGTCTACGTGATGCGCAATCTCTCCAAGATCTACCCGGGCGGCAAGGAGGTCTTGAAGAACATCACGCTGGCCTTCCTGCCCGGCGCCAAGATCGGCGTGCTCGGCCCCAATGGCGCCGGCAAGTCGACGCTGCTCAAGATCATGGCCGGGCTCGACCAGGACTATTCCGGCGAGGCCTGGGCGGCGGCCGGCGCCAAGGTCGGCTATCTCGAGCAGGAGCCCCAGCTCGACGCCTCCAAGGACGTGCTGGGCAACGTCATGGAAGGCGTGGGCGAGACCAAGGCGCTGCTCGACCGCTTCAACGAGGTCTCGATGCGGTTCGGCGAGGTCCTCGACGACGCCGAGATGGACGCCTTGATGGCCGAGCAGGCCGAGCTGCAGGAGAAGATCGACGCGGTCAATGGCTGGGAGATCGAGCGCACGCTCGAGATCGCCATGGACGCCCTGCGCTGCCCGCCCGGCGACGCCGCGGTGGACAAGCTCTCGGGCGGCGAGAAGCGCCGCGTGGCGCTGTGCCGGCTGCTGCTCTCGCAGCCCGACATGCTCCTGCTCGACGAGCCCACCAACCATCTCGACGCCGAGAGTGTCGCCTGGCTCGAGCGCTTCCTGCGCGAGTACAAGGGCACGGTCGTGCTGATCACCCATGACCGGTATTTCCTCGACAATGTCACCGGCTGGATCCTCGAGCTCGACCGCGGCCGCGGCATTCCCTACGAGGGCAACTATTCGGGCTGGCTCGAGCAGAAGCGCAAGCGGCTCGAGCAGGAGGAGCGCGAGGAGAAGGCGCGCCAGCGCACCCTCGACCGCGAGGCGGAGTGGATCGGCGCCAGCCCCAAGGCGCGCCAGGCCAAGTCCAAGGCCCGTATCACCGCCTATGACGAGCTCTTGCGCCAGTCGCAGGACCGCGCCCCGGGCTCGGCGCAGATCGTCATCCCGGCAGGCCCGAGGCTGGGCGACCTGGTCATCGAGGCCGCCGATCTCAAGAAGGCCTATGGCGACCGGCTGCTGATCGAGGATCTCGACTTCAAGATGCCGCCCGGCGCCATTGTCGGCGTGATCGGCCCCAACGGTGCCGGCAAGACCACGCTCTTTCGCATGATCATCGGCCAGGAGACCCCGGACGAGGGCGCGATCCGGGTCGGCGAGACGGTCAAGCTCGGCTATGTCGACCAGACCCGCGACGCGCTCGACGCCAAGAAGACCGTGTGGGAGGAGATCAGCGAGGGCAAGGACGTCATCGAGCTGGGCAAGGGCGGCATCAACAGCCGCGCCTATGTGGCCGCCTTCAACTTCCGCGGCCCCGACCAGCAAAAGAGGCTGGGCCAGCTCTCGGGCGGCGAGCGCAACCGCGTCCACATGGCCAAGCTCCTGAAGTCGGGCGCCAATGTCATCCTCCTCGACGAGCCGACCAACGATCTCGACGTCGACACGCTCAGGGCGCTGGAGGATGCGCTCCTCGACTTCGCCGGCTGCGCCGTGGTCATCAGCCATGATCGCTGGTTCCTCGACCGCATCTGCACCCACATCCTGGCCTTCGAGGGCGACAGCCAGGTGACGTGGTTCGAAGGCAACTACCAGGACTACGAGGCCGACCGGAAGAAGCGCCTGGGCGTGGCCGCCGACCAGCCCCACCGCATCAAGTACAAGCCCCTCAAGATCGCCTGAGGCGGGCCCGCCGGCCCCCCGCTTTCGGGGCCACGCGACTCCCAAGCGTGCTGACCATGCCCCCTGCCCCTGCTATTGAGCAGGCAGGGGGCGGTCGTTGCCGAGGGAGCTGCGGTGCGCGAGACTTCACCATCTGCGGCGCGACCGCGGCCGGGTCGGCGATGAGCCTGCGCGCCCGCCTCTACGAGCTGCTCGAGGACGAGGAACGTGTCAGCCCGCAGGCCCGCCTGGTCCGCGGCGGCCTGATGGCCCTCATCCTGCTGAGCGTCGCATGTGCGATCCTGGCGACCGAGCCGGACCTGCCTGCGGCGGTGCGCGAGCTGCTCGCGGCTGTCGAGGCGTTCTGCGTCGCCGTCTTCACCGCCGAGTACGTGCTGCGCGTGTGGACCAGCGTCGAGGACCGCGCGGGGCGTTACGCGGCGCCGCTGACGGGCCGCCTGCGCTACATGGCGACACCGATGGCGCTGGTGGATCTCGCGGCCGTGCTGCCGTTCTACCTGACGCTGCTGCTGCCGGTCGACCTGGTGTTCCTCAGGCTCCTGCGGCTCCTGCGCATCCTCAAGATCACCCGCTACTCGCCGGCCCTCTCGACCCTCCAGCTGATCCTCTACAACGAGCGCCGCTCGCTGCTCTCGGCCCTCTTGCTGCTGGCCGTGCTGGTGGTGCTGGCGGCCGGCTTCATGAACATGGCCGAGGGCGACATCCAGCCGGCGGTGTTCGGCTCGATCCCGCGGGCGATGTGGTGGGCGATCATCACCCTGACGACGGTGGGCTATGGCGACGCCGCGCCGGTGACCTCGCTGGGGCGGATCATCGCCGGCATCACCGCGCTGTGCGGCATCGGAACGCTGGCGCTGCCGACGGCCATTCTCGGCGCCGGCTTTGCCCGCGAGATGCAGAAGAAGGAGTTCTTCGCCCGCTCGTCGATGGTGGCGCGGGTGCCGCTGCTCCGCCATCTGCCGCCGGCCCAGCTGGCCGAGGTCACGAGCCTCCTGCACGCGCGCATGCTGCCGCCGCGCTACACCGTGCTGCGTCGCGGCGAGCATGCCGAGGCCATGTATTTCATCGGCGAGGGCCGGGTGGTGGTGCGGCTCGGCGACCGACGCCTCACGCTGGGCCCGGGCTCGTTCTTCGGCGAGCTGGCGCTGATCGAGGGGCGGCCGCGCGAGATCACCGTCACCACGCTGACGCCGTGCCGGCTGCTGGAGCTCGATGCCGGCGACTTCCATCGCCTCATCGCCGGCGATCCCGGCCTGCGCGAGACGATCCTGGCCGAGGCCCGCGAGACCGCCCGGCGCCACGGCTTCACCCTGCATGTCGAGCATGACGGCGCGCCCGCGGCTCCGGCCGACCCGCCGCCGGCGCGCTGAGGAAGGGAGCAGCCCGTGCACAGCGAGGACTTCCTCTTCGCCGCAATGATCGGTCTGGCCGCCGGAACGGCCGCCCTGGTCCTGTTCCGGCGGCTGGGCTTCGGCTCGATCCTGGCGCTGCTCGCTACCGGCATCCTCGTGGGCCCCTGGGGCATTGGGCTGGGCCAGAGCGCCCAGACCCTGATGCAGGTGACCGAGCTCGGCGTCGTGTTCCTGCTGTTCGTCATCGGGCTCGAGCTGGAGCCGCGCCGTCTCTGGGAGATGCGCCGCGCACTCTTCGGCCTGGGCTCGCTCCAGGTCGTGGTGACCGGCCTCGCCCTCGGCGCGGTCTTCGCCTTCATCCTCGACACTGGCTGGCGCGTCGGGCTGATCGCCGGGCTGGGCCTCGCCCTCTCCTCGACGGCGTTCGTCATGAAGCTCCTCGAGGAGCAGGGCGAGCTCGGCTCCCAGCACGGCCGCCATGCGCTTGCCATCCTGCTGCTGCAGGACATGGCGGTGGTGCCGCTGCTGGCCCTCGTGCCGCTGCTCGGCGACGATGTACAATGGGCGGTGCCGTCCGCCCACGACGTCGCGGTGCCGCTCCTGGCCCTGGGGTTCTTGTGGGTGTTCGGGCATTTCGCCCTGCCCAAGGCCTTCGAGTTGGCGGCCCGGCAGCGCAACAGCGAGGCGTTCGCGGCGCTTGCCGGCCTGGGCGTCACCGCCGCCGCCTGGGCCATGAATGCCGCCGGCCTGTCGCCGGCGCTGGGCTCCTTCCTCCTGGGCATCCTGCTCTCGCGCTCGCGCTACCATCACCAGATCGGGGCAGAGATCGCTCCCTTCAAAGGCTGGCTGCTCGGCCTGTTCTTCGTGGCCGTCGGCATGTCCATCGACCTCGGCACGCTGGGCCGTCATGCCTTCCTGGTGCTGGCCGAGGTCGCCGTCCTGATCCTCGTCAAGGTGGCGGTGCTGCTGCTGCTCGGGCGCCTGTTCCGCCTCGACTGGGCCTCGGCCCTGCGCACCGCGCTGCTTCTCGCCCAGGGCGGCGAGTTCGGTTTCGTGCTGTTCGGCGCCGCCCTCGCCGCCGGCCTGTTCTCGAGCGAGCTCCACGCGATCGGCATCGTCGTGATCTCCGTCTCGATGATGCTGACCCCGTTCCTCGCACGCACCGGCGAGCGGCTCGCGGCTCGCCTGGAGCCACGGGCCTCGTCGCCTGCGGGTCCGGGCCACGAGCTCGAGCGCCATATCGTCATCGCCGGCTTCGGACGGGTCGGCGACACCGTCGCGCGGATGCTGGAGGCAGCCGAGCTTCCCTATCTGGCCATCGATCTCGACGGCCAGCGCGTGGCTGACGGAATCCGCGCAGGGCGCCACGTTGCCTACGGCAATGCCAGCGACCCGCGCCTTCTCGAGGCGGCCGGCGTCGGCCGGGCTGCGGCCGTGGTCGTCACCCTCGACAGCCCGACCGACGCCGAGCGGGTGGTCTCGACCGTCCGCACCTTCCATCCCCAGGTGCGGGTGGTGGCGCGCAGCCGCGATCTCTCGGCTCGCGACCGGATGCTCCGGGCCGGCGTGAGCGAGGCCGTGCCCGAGACCGTCGAGATGAGTCTGGCCCTGGGCGAGGCGGTGCTGCGCGGCGCGGGCGTGCCCGCCGACCTCGCCCAGGACATCGGCCGCAGCTTTCGTGCCGGCGACTTCGCGCTCGCCCGCGACAGAGCCTGACCCCTCGTTGCGGCAGCGCAACATTCAAGCGCGACGAATGCGACAAAACCGCCTTCGATGCTCACTTGAGAACAATGCTGCATTGCAAAATGAACGCTACCACCTGAGGTAGCTCAGGTACATATAAACGCTTGTCAGACACGCAGCGGCGCCCCCTGTTCCCCCGGGGGCGACCGTCTGTACAGCTTTCAGGATTCGGAAAACACGATGGCTACGCAGATCATGGGCTCCCCGAGCGAGCTCAGCCCTCGCCTTGCGACCGCTCCCGGCGCGCACGGGCCTCTGGCCTGGCTGTTTGGCGCGTGGCGCGAGTTCCGCCGCTACCAGCGGACGATCTCCGAGCTCGAGCTGCTGACCGACCGCGAGCTCCAGGACATCGGGATCAGCCGCGGCGAGATCGAGCACACCGCGCGCCGCTGCGCCCGCAACGGCCGCTGAGCCAAGCCTCCTCCCCGGCTCGACGAAGAGCCCGGCCGCCCCCACGGCCGGGCTCTTCGTCGTTTCGGGCAGCAGCCCGCGACCGGCTCTAGACCAGCTCGCCGGTGAGCTCGCTGCGCAGGCGGGTCCGGAACTCGTTGATCGCTCGCAGATGCGCCTTGAGCTCCTGGCGCTCGCTGGCGGCAAGAGCGCGCGGGTCGACGAAGCTGCCGACCGGGCGGTGTTGCTGATAGTCGGAAATCTGCCGGCGCAGGATCTGACCGGTGATGAACGCGAAGGCGCGCTCGAGAGCATAGGCCTCGTCGGCTGACAGACGGCCGCCGGCGCGCAATGCCGCAATCCGCGTCAGCGTGCCGGTGGCCGCAACACCTTCCTTGAGCGCCAGCAGCCGCACCGCCTCGGCAAGCGGGAGGGTGCCGCCGAGCTTGAGATTGAGCTGCCCGCGATGCTCGGTGGCAGCGCGCTCGAGCCGCAGCCGCCCGAAAAGCCCGATGGCGGCATGATGGTCGGCCTGGATCGCGAACATCTCGCGCAAGAAGCGTGGATGCTCCCGCGCTGCCACGGTGGCGAACGCACGAAGCTCGCCCGCCATACGACCCTCGCCGAAGACCGGCCGGAAGTCGAAGAAGATGTCGCTCGATAGCAGCATGCTCTCGTGGCGCCGGCGCATCCACGAGAGGAGCTGCTCGCGCCACTGACCCAGCGTCTTGCGCCATACCGGGTTGATCGCCATGACGCCGCCGCGGCACAGCGGGAATCCGAGCCGGTCGAGATGCCGGCCGAGCCGATCGGCCGCCTCGGTGAACCACGGGTCGATGCCGCCGTGCCGCCGGTCGGGATAATCCTCCAGCACGAACCCATGGTCCTGGTCGGGGAAAAGCGCACTCTCGCCGCGCCCGCCCGAGCCCA
Source organism: Geminicoccaceae bacterium 1502E (assembly GCA_033875255.1). GTDB lineage: Bacteria > Pseudomonadota > Alphaproteobacteria > Geminicoccales > Geminicoccaceae > Marinimicrococcus. Next base: position 12,318 of record JAWZSN010000007.1, read on the forward strand.
TCACGATGCAGTCGAAGGCGACCGGCGGCGGCCCGCGCCCCTCCTCCGCCATTGCGGCCAGAATCAGCCGCAGCACCCGCCGGTGGATGTCGTTGTTGATATCGGAGATCAGCGCCAGGACCTCCGGAGCGGCGACACCGTCGTCGAACAGATCACGGGCCAGCTCGACCTGAGCCGCCTTGACCCGCGCGAGGCCGGGAAGGTCGCCCTCGTGGGTGAGCCGGTCGATATGCTCGGCCAGCGGCCCCGCGGCCCGACCCAAGGCGGCGTCGAGATGCAGCATACCGAGCGGCCGTCCCCGGGCGTCGGCAACCGGCAGGTGGCGGAGCCCGTGGCGTCGCATGTAGCCGATCGCCTCGTAGAGATGGCGGTCGACCTCCACGCTCCGCACCGGCGCGCTCATGAACGCTTCGACCGGCTGCCCGCCCACCCCGCGGCACGCGACCCGCCGTGTCACGTCCTGCTCGGTGAGAATGCCGAGGATCGAGCCGTCGGCGTCGACGACCACCGCCTCGCCGGCGCCGCTGGCCGTCATGCGGGCGACCAGCTCGGCCACCGGGGTGCCGGGGGCGACGGACAGCGGCGGCGGCCCCATCCAGGCGCGCACCGGATGCCGGAACACCTCGGTCGCCGAACTCGCCATGGCCTTCTCCGCCGGCCCTCCCCGTCCTATCCTTAGGCTGCCGGATGCGGTGGCGCCACCGCGAGGCACAAGCTGCAGGCCTGCATACTCCGGAGCGCGGCAGGGCGCTTTACGCAATATGTCCCGACAGGCTACCGGAACAGGAAGCCTGTCGCCCTTCAGTAGGACGGGGACTCGTCCCGCACCTCGCATCGAGCCGGCAAGCAGCGACCGGCACCTGAGCGGAAAGAGCATTTGACCAGCGACACGCGCAACGAGCTCATGGAATCCGCCCCCTCCGGCAGCAGCCCGGTCCGACCGAGCTTCTGCATGATCAACTACAATGGCGAGGCGGTGCTGCGCGAAGCGCTCGGCGCTGCGATGCGGCAGGCGCATCTGTTTTGCGAGATGCTGCTGGTCGACAATGGCTCGAGTGACGGCAGCGTGGCCCTGGTGACGCGCGAGTTTCCCGCCGTGCGGGTCGTCCGTCTGCCGGAGAATGGCGGCGCCGGAGCAGCCCGCAATGCCGGCTTCCGCGAAGCGCGCTCCGATGTGATCCTCTGTCTCGACAATGACGTGGCCGTTGCCGAGGGCTGCCTCCAGCAACTCGTCGAGGCTCTCGAGAGACATCCCGGGGCCGTCGTGGCGATGCCGGCCGTGGTCTATGCCCACCGGCGCGAGGTGATCCAGTATGCCGGCGCGGGCAGTCACTATCTCGGGTTGATGACGCTGCACCAGCAGGACCGGCCGCTGGCCGATGCCGACCGTAGGGTGTGCAAGGTGGCCTCGGTGGTGACCTGCGCGTTTCTCGTCGACCGCTCGCGCCTGGGCGACGCCGCGCCGTTCGACGAAGCCTTCTTCTACCAGATGGAGGATCACGATTTCGGCGTCCGCCTGCGGGCGCGCGGCCTCGAGGTGCTTGCCGTACCCGGAGCGGTGGTGTTCCACGGCAAGGGTACCGAGGGCATGTCGATCCGCCACACCGGCGACTATTCTTCCGCCCGCGTCTATTATCTGATCCGCAATCGCTGGCTGTTCCTGCTCAAGAACTATGGTGGCCGAACGCTGCTGGTCCTGGCGCCGATGCTACTGGTCTACGAGACCGTCCAGCTCGCCATGGTGCTGAAGAAGGGCTGGACCGCCGAATGGGCGCGCGCCGGGCGCTGGGTCCTCGGCCATCGCCGGCAGATCGCCGCCGAGCGCCGCCGGGTTCAGGGGCTACGTCGTCTGCCCGACCGTACGCTTCTGGAGAACGGTCCGGTGCCGTTCCGCGACGAGATGGTACGGGGGCGCCTCGAGCGGCTGGGGCGGCGCGCCCTCGATGCCATGGCGACCGTCTACTGGAAAGGAGCCGTTCGGCTGCTTTAGCTCTTTATGATGCACGCCCACCGTGACATCCGGAATTGTCGAGCCAGTGCCCATCAGTCGATGCGAAGAATGCGCCGCCAAGGATGAACCGGCCGTGACGGGAGTCGCTGCCCTGGCCGGTGCAGAGCCCGGCGCCGTCCGGCGGCGCGCGCTCCTGCTCGCCCCCCAACCCTTCTATGCCGAACGCGGGACACCGATCGCCGTCCGCTACGTGCTCGAAGCCCTGAGCGCGCTGGGCTGGGAGGCCGATCTCCTGACCTTCCCCATGGGCAGTGAGGTGGTGATCGACCAGGTGCGAATCCATCGCGTCGGCAACCCGCTGCGCCTTGCCACCGTCCCCGTGGGCTTCTCGCTCGGCAAGCTGGCCCTCGACGCCCTGCTCGCCCGCGATCTCCGCCGCCTCCTCCAGAGCCGGCACTATGACGTGATTCACGCCGTCGAGGAGGCGGCGCTGATCGCGACCTTCGTGAACGGCCGGGGCGGGCCGCCCCTGATCTACGACATGGCCTCCTCGCTGCCGGAATCGCTGGCCGAGAAGCCGCTCTTCTCGCGCTGGCCGGTGCAGGCGGTGGCGCGCGCCATGGAACGGCGGATGCTCAGCCGGGCGAGCTTCGTGATCTGCTCCGCCGGGCTCATCGGCCGGGTGCGCCGGATGGCGCCCGGGGTCCCGGCGCGCGAGTGGCGCTTCCCGGCACCGCCCGGCGCCCGGACGGACGATGCCACGCCTGCCCTGCGCGAGGAGCTGGGTCTCGACCCGGCCTGGCGCATCGCCCTCTATGGCGGCAATTTCGCCAGCTACCAGGGCGTGGAGATGCTGGCCGAGGCGGCGCATCGCCTCATGAGGCGGCGCCAGGACCTGGCGCTGGTCCTGCTCGGTGCCGCCGACGAGGAGGAGGCGCGGGCGTGGAGAGATCGGCTGGGCCCCGAGCTGGCGCCGCGCGTACGGGTGCTCAGGCGGCAGCCGCGCGAGCGGGTGGCCTCCTTCACCGCCCTGGCCGACATCCTCGTCTCGCCGCGCTGCTCGGGCACCAACTTCCCGCTCAAGCTCTTCGACTATCTGGCGACCGGCAAGCCGATCCTCGCCACCGACATCGAGGCCCACCGAACCGTCCTGACCGAGGAGCTTGCCCTGCTCGTTCCGCCTTCGCCCGCGGGCCTCGCCCGCGGCCTCGAGCTGCTGCTCGACGAGCCCGCCCGGGGTGCCCGGCTGGCCGCGGCCGGCCGCGCCTTCGCCACCCGGCACCTGAGCTGGCCCCGCTTCGTGGCGCTGGTGAGCGAGGTATACGAGGCCGCTCTCGTCTCCGGCGCGCGGCGCCAGGCTGCCGGATCGGCCGCGTGACCGCAGCGCGGCGCCTGAAGATCTGCTACGTGGTGCCGGCGCACGGGCTGCTGAGCACCGCCGGGCCGACCCGCAACGTCCTCAATCTCGCCCGCGCGCTCGAAGAGTGGGCCGATGTCACGGTGGCCTTCCGCCGGGTTCTCGACGAGCGCCCACCCCAGGACATGCGGGTGCTGGAGATCCAGCCGCATCTGCCGCGCCGCGCCGTGGTCGACGATTCGGCGATGCGCGGCCTCGGCCTGCGCGAGTTCACGGACTATCTCCTCGAGCTGCGCCGCTTCACCCAGCAGATCGTCCGCCGGTTCGACGTGATCCTCGAGAAGAGCTGGCTGCTCTCGGGCTATCTGTCGGCCCATGCGTTGCGCCACGGCGGCCGCGGAATCCCTGTCGAGAATGTCGTGCCGAGCGCACGGCGGCACGAGACGGCGGGCCTCGCCAAGCGCCTGCGGGTCGAGATCGGCTGCCAGCTCGCCGGCATGCATCTGCGCCAGGCGCCGCTGATCATCGCCGAGACCGAGCAGCTCCGGCAGGACATCGCGCGTCACTGGCGGGTGCGCCTGGAACGGGTCGAGGTGGTGGGCCTCGGCGTCGACCGCACCCTGTTCCGCCCGCAAGACCAGGGCAAGGCCCGCGACGCGGTGGGCATCTGCCGCGAGGCCTGCGTGCTGCTCTATGTGGGCGCCCTCGACGAGACCCACAATCTGGCCTCGGCGATCGAGGCCGTGGCGTTGCAGGACGCTCCCGGCCTCGCTTTGCACATCGTCGGCGACGGCCCACAGCGCCAGCTCTACGAGGCCTTGGCGCGGCGCGGCCCCGGCCGCGTAGTGTTCCACGGGCGCGTACCCCACGACGCCGTTCCCCGATACATCGCCGCTGCCGACCTGTGCCTCGCACCCTATGATGCACGGGCATTCGCCACCGGCTCGCTCGGCTACTCGACCATGAAGGTGCCCGAATATCTGAGCGTCGGCCGGCCGGTCGCGAGCGCGCCGAGCGCGCGGATGCTCGAGCTGCTGCGTCATGGCGAGACCGGGTTCCTGTTCGAGAACTCGCTTGCGCGGTGGCAGGCGTTCCTCGCCGACCGGCCGAGCCGGCAGCGCCTCGCCGAGATGGGCGCGCTCGCCGCGCGCAGCGAGCTGCACGGATGGGACAAGACCGCCCGGCGCTATCTGGCGCTGTGCGAGCGACTGGTGGCGGCGCGCGCCGCCCTAGGGGACTGAACGGATGGGGTGGTATCAGCTCGACGCGCTCGTTCATCTCGTGGCGTCGCTTCTCGTGACCGGTTACACGCTGTTTTGGGCCATCATGGCGCTGGCGCTGGGACGCACCGCCCGTCCGGTCGAGGCGGCGCGCCTTCTGGGCGTCGTCAGGGATAGCCGCTGGCCGCACGTGATCGTGCCCTGGTCGCTGCGGCTGCGCCTGCCGACCGTAGGCTGGCTGCTGCTCGCCGCCACCGCGCTCAGCGGCGTTCTCGCCGGCCTCCTCGGCCACAGCGTGGCGGTCGGCGGCATGGGCGGTGCCATGACCCCGCTGCTTGCGCTCAAGCTCGTCCTTTTCGTCGCCCTGGTGGCCGGCCACGCGCTCGCCATGCGGCGGCCGCAGGCGCCCCTGCTCTACACGAACCTCCTCCTCACGGTCGCCATCGTCGCGATCTCCGCCAACCTCATGCGCTGAGGCCGGCATGGCGCTCTACCAGATCTCCGTCACCCTGCACCTGCTCGCCGCCATGCTGTGGCTCGGACACATGTTCGTCTGGTCGCTGATTACCGGCCCGGCGCTCAAGCGCGTCGAGCCGCCGCGGACGGCCGAGCTGCTGCGTGAGCGCAGCGTCTTCATGGGCGCCTTCGGCTGGCCGGCGCTGGCCCTGCTGATCCCGACCGGCCTCTACCAGCTCGCCGCACGCGGCATCACCCTGGGCGACATCGTCTCCTTGAGCTTCCTCGAGCTGCCGGACGGGCCGGTGCTCGCCGCCAAGCTCCTGCTGGTGCTCTGGATGGTGATCTACCAGGCGGTCTGGGCGCATCACCGGGCGCCGTTCGCGGTCTATGTCAACATGGCGGCCGCCCTGCTGATCCTCGCCGCCTCCGTGATCATCGTCCGGGGCTGGGAGTGAGCATGGCAGCGTCGCGCGTCCTGGTTCTCGCCCTCGAGCTCGGCGACGGGCCGCTCATCTGCCGGTGGGCGCGGGAGGGCCGGCTGCCGGCGATCCGCGCGCTGCTCGAGCGCGGCCGCTCGGGCCCGCTCGCCACCACCGCCGAGCTCCTGCACGTCTCGCCCTTGCCCTCGCTCTACACCGGCACCGGCCCCGGCGAGCACGGCGTCTACTTCACCTTCCAGCCCGCCCCGGGTCTGCAAGGCTGGCAGCGCTTCCAGGAGGGCATCTACGGGCGGCCGAGCCTGTGGCAGCTCGCCAGCGAGCAGGGCCGCCGCTGCGCCGTGCTGGATGCCCCCTACACCCATCCCGAGCCGGGCTACCAGGGTCTCCAGGTACTGAACTGGGGCACCTGGGCGCACTATCTGCCGCCGGGCTCGACGCCGCCCGGGCTGCTGCGCGAGCTGGAGAAGGCCTGCGGTGCCTACCCGCTCGACCTCGAGGCGCACGATATCGGCTTCATGGAGCTCGATCCCGCCGACATGAGCCGGCGGCTGGTGGAAGCGCTGCGCCGGCGCGCCGAGGCCAGCCGCTGGCTGATGCGGCGGCAGCCCTGGGACCTGTTCTTCACCGTCCTCGACGAGAGCCACCCCGCCGCCCATTATTGCTGGCGGCCCGACGGCGGCAGCGAGAGCCAGCCGCACCTTCTCGCGGTCTACGAGGAGCTCGACCGGACCGTGGCCGCGCTGGTCGAGGAGGCCGGACCCGAGACCACGGTGATCCTCGTCTCCGGCGACGCTATCGGGCCGAACCATGCCGGCTGGCACCTGCTGCCCGAGATCCTGGCGAGGCTCGGCCTCTTCTCCTCGGCCGACCTGCCGGCCGGCGGCGCGCAGAGGGCGGCTCCGCCGCACGAGAAGAAGCTCGACCCCGTCAAGGCGCTGCGCGACCTTCTGCCCAAGGACTTTCGCAAGAGCCTCGCCCGCATGCTGCCGACCGCCCTGCGTGACAGGCTCGCCAAGCGGGTCGACACCGCCTCCATCGACTGGTCGCGCACCAAGGCCTATTGCCTGCTGACCGATCTCGAGGGCTGCATCCGCATCAACCTCAGGGGCCGCGAGCCCGAGGGCATCGTCGAGCCCGGCGCCGAGTACGAGGCGCTGTGCGCCGAGATCGAGGCAGCGCTGGGCGCCCTCGTCAATCCGGCGACCGGCCGTCCGGCCGTGGCACGGGTGCTGCGAGCCGGCGAGGCCTTTCCCGGACCGCGCCGCGACTGGTTGCCCGACCTCATCGTGCTGTGGGACCGCGAGGCGCCGATCAGCGCGCTCGTCTCGCCGCGCACCGGCACGGTGGCCGGGCCGTCGCCGGACCACCGGCCGGGCACCCACGCCGGCCCCGGATTTGCGGTGGTAGCGGGCCCCGGCGTGGCGCCCGGTGCCCTGCCTGCAGGCGCTCATATCGAGGATCTGGCACCCGCCGTCCTCGCGGCACTCGGCTGCACCGTGCCCGACCACATGGCCGGCAACGCCCGGAACTTCCTCGAAGCCGCCGCCGGCAAGGGAGCGTGAGACGTTGAGCATTCGCATTCTGCAGGTCGGCGCCGGCATTCGCGGGCGGCACTGGACGCAGTTCGTCAAGGAGCATCCGGGCACGAGCTGCGTGGCGCTGGTCGATCCGGTCGAGGCGAGCCGCGAGCAGGCGCGCGCCGTCCTGGGGGAGACGTGCCGCTACTTCGCCACGCTGGAGGAGGCGCTGGCCGCGGTCGAGGCCGACGCGGCGCTGATCACCAGCCCCGACCGGCTGCACGCCGAGCATGCCATGAGGTGCCTGGAGGCCGGCCTGACGGTAATGATCGAGAAGCCCTTCACGCCAACCGTGGCGGAGGCGGCGGCGGTGCTCGACAAGGCACGCCAGACGGGGCTCCAGGTGCTGGTGGCCGAGCAGTACCGGTTCTGGCCGGCCGAGCGCACGGTGCGCCGGCTTCTCGAGAAGGGCCTGATCGGGCGCGTGGACCACGCAACCCTGGTCGACCGCCGGGCCATGCCGGCCCGCACCGAAGGTCCGTGGATGGCCGAGCTCGACCATCCGCAACTCCAGGACATCGCCGTCCACCACTTCGATTCGCTGCGCATGTGGTTCGGCCGGCCCACGGCGATCAGCGCCCGCACCTGGAACGCGCCGTGGAGCGACTATCGAAGCGGCAGCAACACCGAAGCCACCATGACCTTCGGCGACGTCCATGTGCAATATGTGGGCACCCTGCGCTCGCACCGTTTCGGCTGCTCGCTGTGGATCGAGGGTGAGAAGGGCGTCATCTGGACGAACCGGAAATACGTGGCGCATCGCCCGGCGGGGAGCCGCTGGTTCCGCCCGGTCCGCAATGTGAAGGTGCCCAAGGGCGACGACGCGCCCTACCCCAAGGGCGGCACCGTCTCGCTGCTCGACAGCCTGTGCGCCGCGGTCCGCGAAGGCCGCCCGGCGGAAACCCATGGGGCCGACAATATCTGGTCGATCGCCATTCTGGAGGCCGGCAGGATCGCCGACAAGGAGCGCCGCGAGGTCGCCATCGCCGAGGTCGGCGACGGCACCTGGGTGCCGAAAGCCTCCGGATGACAGGCAAGGTCCTCGTTCTCGGCCTCGACAGCGCCGATGCGGCCCTCATCGAGCAGTGGGCGGCCGAGGGGCATCTGCCGACCTTCTCGCGGCTCATGGGCGAGGGCGTCTTCGCGCGGATCGGCACCACCGCCGAGGTCATGCACGTCTCGGCCTGGCCCACGATCTATACCGGCGCCATGCCCGGCGGGCACGGCATGTACCATGCCTACCAGGTGCGCGCCGGCAGCCAGCTCGTGCACCGCACCCTGCCCGAATGGTGCGCCCTGCCGCCCTTCTGGAAGTTCCTCGACGATGCCGGCAAGCGCTGCATCGTCATGGACGCCTTCATGGACTACCCGCTCGAGGGGTTCCAGGGCATCCAGATCTGCGAGTACGGCACCTGGACCTGGTTCACCGAGCCCTATGCCAGCAGGCCGGGTCTGCGCCGCGAGATCGAGAAGCGGTTCGGCCCCTACCCCGCTCCCGAGCACAGCCAGCAAGTGACCATCCCCGACCAGCTCCGCTTTCGCGAGCAGATGGTGCGGGCCGCCGAGACCAAGGGCCGGGCGGTCGAGTGGCTGCTGCGCGAGCATCCCTGGGACATGGCCTTCGTCACCTTCGGCGAGCCGCACGGCGCCGGCCACTATCTTTGGCATTCAGGCGACCCGGAGTTTCCGCTGCACGCGCCGCTGCCCGGCGTGCCCAACCCGCTGCGCGACGTCTATGCGGCGGTCGACCGGGCGATCGCCGGGGTGCTCGAGGCGGTCGGCGACGAGGTGACCGTGCTGGTGATCTCCGGCGACGGCATGGGCCCGAACTACTCGGCCGCCCAGCACATGCCCGAGCTCCTGCACCAGATGGGCATGTTCCATGCGCCGACCGTCGGGCTCGGGGACGAGGACGGCGCGCCGCGCCCCCCCCAGAGCCTCTCGGCCAAGGTGCGCGGCATGATACCATTGAGCGTGCGCCAGTCGATCACCCGCTGCATGCCGCGCAGCATGAAATACAAGCTCAACATGAAGTGGCTCAATGCCGACATCGACTGGGCGCTCACCGAGGCCTTCTGTGTGCCCAACAACAACGAGGGCTATATCCGGCTCAATGTCGAGGGGCGCGAGCCCAAGGGCATCGTCGGGCGCGACGGGCGCTACCGCGAGGCCATCGAGGAGCTGCGCGAGGAGCTCGGCCAGCTGGTGAACCCGCTCAACGGGTGCCGCTGCGCCGCAGCGGTCCATGTCATGGACGAGACCTTCGAGGGACCCGAGCGGCATCATCTGCCGGACATCGTGGTAAGCTGGGACTTCGGCGCGAAGACCCAGCGCGAGATCGAGGGCCCGCGCTCGGGCCGGATCGCCGGCAAGGCCGGCCACGAGACTCCAGCCTACTATACCGGCAACCATCGCCCCAACGCCTTCGTGCTGGTCCGCGGGCCTGCGGTGCCGGCGGGCGGCGGGCTGGCGGCGGGGCACGTCGTCGATCTTCCGGCCACCGTGCTGGCGCTGCTGGGGGTGGAAGCGCCGGCGCATTTCGAGGGCCGGTCCTGGGTATTCTCGCCCGCCGGGCAATGAGCCGTCGTGGAGACAAACAGGTGGGCGGAGAGATGAGATGTGCGGACTAGCCGGCCTCGTCTGCCGCGAGCCGGGCGATCGCGGGGCGGCGCACGCGGCGATCGTCCGCGCGATGTGTTCCATGATCGCGCATCGCGGGCCCGACGATAGCGGCATCGCCAGCGAGGGACCGCTCTGTCTCGGCTCGCGGCGGCTGAGCATCATCGATCTCTCGCCGGCCGGCCACATGCCGATGCAGGACGAGAGCGGGCGCTGGACCATCGCCTATAACGGCGAGGTCTACAATTTCGAGGAGCTGCGCTCGGAGCTGGCCGGGCTGGGCCACCACTTCGACTCGCGCACCGACACCGAGGTGGTGCTGCGGGCCTGGATCGAGTGGGGCAAGGGCGCCCTGCCGCGGCTGATGGGCATTTTCGCCTTCGCCCTTTGGGACCGCGACACCGGCGAGCTGGCGCTGGTCCGCGACCAGTACGGGATCAAGCCGCTCTACTACCTCGAGACCGCGCGCTACGTGCTGTTCTGCTCGGAGATGAAGGCGCTGGTGCGCCAGCATCCCGACCCGCAGATCGACCGCGGTGCGCTCGCCGAATGGTCGCTCTACCGCAATCTCGACGGCCCGGGGCGCGAGGGGCTGGTCTCCGGCATCGTGTCCGTCATGCCCGGCGAGGTGGTTACGGTCCGCGAGGGCGTCATCGCCCGCGAGTATTACTATCGGCCCGGCAATGCGGTTTCGGCCGGCGAGTACCGGCGCTTTGCCGCCATGCCGCCGGAACGGGTGGTCGAGGAGGTCGACGAGACCCTGCGCCTGGTGGTCCGCCAGCAGATGGTCTCCGACGTGCCGGCCGGGACGCTCCTGAGCGGCGGTCTCGATTCCAGCCTGATCACCGCCATGGCCGCCCGCCACCGGCCCGACCTCAAGGCCTTCCACGTCTCGGTGGCCGGCTCGCCCGAGCATGACGAGCGCCGCTTCGCCGAGGAGGTCTGCCGCGACAACGCCATCGAGCTCGTGCCCCTCACCCTCGACGGCGCCCTGTTCCGCCGCACCCTGGTGAAGACGGTGTGGCTATCCGACCTGCCGCTGACCCACCCCAACTCGGTGGCCTATCACCTGGTCAGCTGCACCGCGCGGGAGCACGGGGTCACCGTGCTGCTATCGGGCGAAGGTGCGGACGAGCTCTTCGGCGGCTACTCCTGGGCCTACCGCCGGCGCCGCCGGCTGCAGCGCCTGCAGCCGCTGCTGCGTCGCATGCCGCAGCGCCTGCGCGATCTCCTGGGCCTGCTGACCTACGCCGATGCCGGCATGCCGGTGATGCGGCACCGGTTTCGCGACCTACTGCCGACCGCCGTCGACATGCTCGACCGCTTCGGGCGTCTCGACTGGGAGCAGACCTGCATCGAGGCCTACGGCTTCGTCGAGAATCCTGCCGACCGCGCCGTGCTGGGCGGCATGCTGGCCGATCTCGGCGACTTCCTGACGCCGCTGCTGCGCCGGCTCGACCGCATGAGCATGGGCGCTTCGGTCGAATGCCGCGTGCCGTTCCTCGATCCGCGTCTCGTCGAGAAGGCCATCAACCTGCCGCTCGACTACAAGGTGGGGCGAAGGGCGGACAAATGGGTCCTCAAGCAGGTGGCGCTGCGCAGCATGCCGCGGCATCTGGTGATGCGCCGGAAAATGGGCTTTCCCCTCCCGCTCGAGAGCTATCTCAGACCCTTCGCCGACCCTGCCTTCTTCCGAGGCGGCTTTTGCGAGGAGACGCTCGGCCTGACGCGCCGGGGGCTGGAGCACATGGTCGAGAGCTGGGACCGCCGGCTCTACGGGTTCTTCGGCCTCGTGACCCTGGAGATCTGGGGGCGCCTCCATCTGCGCGGCGTGGAGCTCGACGACATGGGCGAGCATCTGGCGCGGCTCGAGCGCGGCCTCGTGTCCGAGGCCGCCTGAATGTCGCAGGTGGCCCGTCAGGCGGCACGCGGCACGGCTCTGCTCGCCGCCGCCCACGGCTCGCTCACTCTCTCCGGCTTCGTCGTGGCGCTCCTCCTGGCGCGTGGGCTCGGGCCCGAGAGCTACGGCGTCTACGGCATCATCTACTCCTTCCTTCTGAGCAGCGAGCTGATCGGCCGGCTCGGCATCCCCCAGGCGGTCAGCCGCCTGATCGCCGAGCGCGGTGCCGCCGAGAAAGGGCTCGAGGCCTGCGGCGTCACCCTGACGATGCTGGTCTATGCCGGCGTCTGCGCGCTGTTCTGGGTGGGCGCGCCGTGGGTGGCGGGGGTCTTCGAGCTGCCCCGGGAGAACGGCGCCGCCCTGCTGCGGCTGGCTGCCCTCGATATCCCCTTCTACGGCCTCTTCTTCATTCTCGGGCACATCCTCAACGGCCGGCGCGACTTCATGGGCGAGGCCGTCGCCACCATCGTCTACAGTGTCGCCAAGGCGCTGGGTGTGCTTGTGCTGTTCGGCTTCGAGGTGACGATCGGCGGCGCCCTCCTCGTCAACGCCGGCGCCTCGGCGCTCGGCGTCGCCTTTGCCTGCTGGCGCATCGGTGCAAGCACCTTCGCGCTCAATCTCGGCTTTCGCCGGACGATCCTCGCCCTGGCCGTGCCGGTGGCCCTTGCCACCACCGGCAACCAGCTCCTGCAGAGCCTCGATCTGTGGGCGCTCAACGCCTTTGGCGACCATGTGCTGCGCACGACCAAGGGCCTCTATGTGGCGGCCACCAACCTCGCCCGCATGCCCGGCCTCGTGGCTTTCGTGATGACCGCGGTGCTGGTTCCCTCCGTCGCCCGCGCCCGCGCCGACGGCGACACGCACACCGTGTTGTCGACGATCCGCGGCGCGTCGCGGTTCATGGCTGTGGTGCTGCTGCCGGTGACCGGCATCGTCGCGGTCGAGGGCGGCCCGATCCTCAGCTTGATGTTCTCGCCGGACTATGCCGCCGGCGCGCCGATCCTGGCGGTGCTCGTGGTGGCGCACGGCCTGCTCAACACCGCCTTCTTCACCTTGTGCGGCGTGCTGCTGGCGGTTGGCGACGAGCGCAGCTCGGCCTTCATCGCCCTCTTTGCAGCCGGCTTTGCGGCACTTCTGGCGCCCGTCCTGGTAGCCTTCTTCGGGGCCGGCGGCGCTGCCGCCGGCGCGCTGGCCACCGCGGGCATGGCAGCGTTGGCCACCGGCGTCGCCCTCCACCGCCGGGTCGGCTGGTTCATCGACAGCCGGGCAGTCCTGCGCGCTCTCCTGCTGACCGGCCTCGTGTGCACCGCCTCCTTCTTCTGGAAGACCCAGGGCTTCCACCTTCTTCTCGAGCTCGTCTGTCTCGGCCTCGCCTATCTGGCGGCACTGCCGTTGGCGGGCCTGGTCACCAGGGCCGATCTCGCCCCCTTCCTGCCGGACAGGCCGGCCTCCGACGGAGCCTGAACGCGACAGCGTGCAACCTTACCCCCCGTTGCATGTTTCGCTTCATGCTCGACCGCTGATCGAGCGCAGGCAGGAGCCGGAGGGGTCCATGAAGACCAGCGTGCAGAAAAGGCTCGAGATGACGCGGCGCAAGCTGCTCGGCCGCAGGGCGGTGGGCGCCGTGGCGGTCCGCAATCAGCTCGCCCTGCAGGGCGCAGGAGAGATCGCGATGGCCGGAGGGGCCAGCCTGTCTCAAGGCCACCCGCGGCCGCGCTTGCGCCTCGTGCTGGACGACTAAGGCAAAGGCAGCCGTCACAGGCTCGTCACCCCTCGTTGCGGATCCTGTCGCAGGAACGGCTTTATGCTCGCTGCAGGACCGCGAACGGAGGGCAGCATGAAATCCAGCGAGCGCGCACGGCTGCAGATGACACGCCGCAAGCTGCTAGGCCGAACCGCCGTGGGGGCCGGCAGTCCGCTGCTGGCCTCCAGCGCCATCGGGACGGTGACCGTCACCGGCGCTTCGATCCGGACGCTGAGGCTGCCTCCTGAAGGGTCGCCCGGCCGCCAGAGCGCTTGCTGGTTGCTTCCGGCCGCTGGCGGGGAAGCGGCCGGGCTATCTGGTCGAGGTTGCGACGGCGGAGCCGCCTAGGGACTGTGCGCGGCATTCCTTCTCGGCTCAGCTGGCGGCGGTGAGGATCCAGCGAATCTTCAGCTTTCCTCGCGATCTTGCTGGGCCGGGAGTCGGCCGCCGCATCATCTTCGGGGTGTGCCTGTGCCGCCATCGGCGAGGACGACGCGAGGGGCTTCGTGAACGGCAGCCAGGTGCGGGAGCCGTGGCGTGCGCGCCAGGGCCCGCCCCAAGGCGCCGGCACCAGCCTCGAAGAGAGGACAAAGCGGCCGCGCGCAGCGCCTTGCCCGGCTCCGCCGCCACGGGCTTGCCCCCGATCAGCCTTGGCAGCAGGCCAGTTGGCATGGCTCGTCCGGAGCGGGCGGTCCCATCGGAGCGGGAAGCGGCACGGGAGCGGAGGCCCACCCGATTGAATCAACGGCGATCCCCACGAGGGCGATGGTCTGATTCAAGATAACCGCCGGAGGAGGAAGCCGGCGATGCCGGCCTGCAGTTCTTCGGCCGGGTCGACATTGACGGGCGCAGCGAGACGATGACGGTGCGTCTCAAGGATCTGGACGGGCAGACCCTTTTCACCAAGGAGCTTCAGCCCGAGCGCTGAGCGTCGCCCGCGGCGGGATCTCGCCCCCGCCGCGGGCGTGGCTTCACGAGCCGGCCGCCTTGCGGGCCTCCTCGTACCAGCCCTCGACCTTCGCCCGGTTCTTCTCGATCCACTCCTCGGCGTGGCGAAGAATGTCCTTCTCGCTGTCCTCGCCGTCGAACATGCGGGCGTTCTGGGCGGCGATGTCGTCGAGCGGGATCTCGGCGAGCTCGATCAGCCTGGCTGCCGCCGGGTTCTCCTCCATGAAGCGCTTGTTCACCACCGGACGGATGTCGTTGCCCGGAAAGCCCATCATGCAGGGATCGCTGGCGCAGCCCTTGACGCCGGGGATCGAGACGGCGTCGAGATACTCCTTCTGGTCATCGGGCAGCGCCGGCTCGGGAACCTCGAGCCACACCGCGTCCTCGCCGGGCTTGAGGAGCCCGATCATCCAGCTGGGTGTCCAGGAATAGAAGAATACCGGCTCGCCGGCGCGGTAGCGGCCGAGCGCGTCGGCCATGGAGGCGGCGTAGCTGGCCTTGACCGGCTCCACCGTGTCCTCGAGGCCGTAGGCCTCGAGCTGATGGGCGATGATCCGCTCGCACAGCCAGCCCGGCGGGCACGAGACCATCTCGGCCTTGCCGTCGCCATTGGTGTCGAACAGCGCGGCGATTTCCGGCTTCCTGAAGTCCGCCATGCCGGTGATGCCGTGGGCGTCGGCGGTCTTCTTGTCGACCATGTAGCCCTGCAGCGCGCCGCCCTTGGCGACGTAGCCCAAAAGCTGCGCGCCCGGCTCGTACTCGCTTTCATACGAGGTGTGCTGGGGGAACCAGCCGTTGGCCCAAAGATCGACGTCTCCCTGGCCGACACTCTGGTAGAAGGGCGCATTGTCCAGCGTGACCGGGCCGCTGACCTCGTAGCCGAGGCCCTCGAGCAGGCGCTGGTAGACGGCGGCGTTGAACCAGCCCGTGTCCCAGGTCGGACGCGCCAGCCTGACCTCCTTGCCCTCGCCAGGCATGTCGGCTGCCATAGCCAGACCAGATGAGGCAGCCATGACAAGGCCGACGGCTGCTGCGGAGAGATACTTCACGATATCGAACGCCACAGTGGTCTCCCTTCTTGCTTCTTGTCGTCACTGTCCTCGATGCGGGCAGCGCGAAGGCCGCCCGCGTCAATTACTCAGCCGCCAGAGGCGCTGCGGGCCGTCTTCAGCCAGCCTTCGAAGACCTCCCGATTGGCCTCGACCCACGCGTCGGCGTGGCGAAGGATGTCCTTCTCGCTGTCCTCGCCCTCCTGCATCAGGGCGTTCTGGGCGGCGATGTCCTCCAGCGGCACCGAGGCTACCTCGAGCAGCCGGCGCACGGCGGGGTTCTCGCCGAGAAAAGCCTTGTTGGCGATCGGCCGCAGGTCGTTGGCGGGCCAGCCGATCAGGCACGGATCGCCGGCGCAGCCCTTGACCCCGTCGACCTCGACCAGGTCCTCGTATTTCTTCTGGTCCTCGGGCAGCGAGGCCTCGGGCACCTCGAGCCAGATCACGTCCTGGCCCGGCTTGAGAACACCCACCGTCCAGTTCGGCGTCCAGGTATAGAAGAGGATCGGGTCCCCGTCCCGGAACCGGCCGATCGCCTGGGCCATGGCCGCAGCATAGGTCGCCCGCAGCGGCGTCACCCGGTCGGCCAGATCGTACGTCTCGAGATGATGCTCGATGATCCGCGAGCAGACCCAGCCCGGCTCGCAGGAGACCATGTCGGCCGTGCCGTTGCCGTCAATGTCGAAAAGACTGGCTATCTCCGGCCGGCGCAGGTCGCTCAGGTTGGTGATGCCGTGCTCGTCGGCCGTCTTCTTGTCGATGAGGTAGCCCTGCAGCGCGCCGCCCTTGGCGACATAGCCAACCGTTTCGGCGGTCTCGCTGAACTGCTCGAGGAGATCGTCGTGCTGGGGAAACCAGCCATTGAGCCAGAGATCCACGTCGCCCTGCGAGACCGCCTGGAAGAAGGGCCCGTTGTTGAGGGTCACCGGTCCCTCGATCTCGTAGCCCAGCGCCTCCATCGCGCGCTGGTAGATTGCTGCCTGGAACCAGCCAGTGTCCCAATTGGCGCGGGCGAGGCGCACCTCCTTGCCGTCGCCGGGCAGCGCGTCTGCAGCGAGGGCGGCAGGGACGGACGCCATGAAAGCGGTCATCAGCAGGACGGAGCGGAGCATCGTTCTGGTCATGAGATCATCCGGTTGGAACAGGACTGGAAAGGAGAGGCGGGCGGGGCCGGGTCGGCCCCGGTCCCGCCCGAGGCGTCAGGAGCCGGCGGCCTTGCGGGCCTCCTCGAGCCAGCCCTCGACCTGGTCCTTGTTGGCCTCGATCCAGGCGTCGGCGTGGCCGAGAATGGCCTCCTCGCTGTCCTCGCCGGCCTTCATCTTCGCGTTCTGCTCGAAGATGGCGCCGATCGGGATCGACATGACCTCGAGCAGCTTGCGGACCGCCGGATTGGCCTCGAGAAACTCCGAGTTGGCCACCGGACGGATGTCGTTGGCGGGCCAGCCCATGGCGCAGGGATCGTTCACGCAGCCCTCGACGCCCGGGACGATGGTCGCATCCTCGAACTGCTTTTGATCATCCGGCAGGTTGGGCTCGGGCACCTCGATCCACACCACGTCCTTGCCGGGGGCGAGCTCGCCCACCGTCCAGTTCGGCGTCCAGGTGTAGAACAGGATCGGCTCGCCGTTCTTGTAGCGGGCCACCGCGTCGGCCATCGAGGCCGAGTAGCTGGCCTTGATCAGGTTGATGTCGTCGCGCAGCTCGTAGGCATCCATGTGATGCGCGATCACCACCTCGCAGCCCCAGCCCGGCGGGCAGGCGACCATGTCCGCCTTGCCGTCGCCGTTGACGTCGAAGGCTTCCCTGATCTCGGGCTTCTTGAAGTCGGCGATGTTGGTGATGCCGTATTTCTCGGCCGACTTCTTGTCGACGAGGTAACCTTGGAGGGCACCGCCCTTGGCGACATAGCCGATCTTCTCGGCCCCGCGCTCGAAGGTGCTCTCATAGGTGTTGTGGACCGGGAACCAGCCGTTCACCCAGAGATCGACATCGCCCTGCGCCACCGAGGAGTAGAAGGGCGGGTTGTCGAGGGTCACGGGCCCGTCGATCTCGTAGCCGAGCTTCTCCATGGCGCGCTGATAGACCGCCGCGGGAAACCAGCCGGTGTCCCAGGTGGGGCGGGCGAGCCGGATCTCCTTGCCCTCGCCCGGCATGTCGGCGGCCTGGGCAGCCCCCGTCAACGCCAGGGCGATGATCCCGACGCCCAGCGCCAGACGCTGCGTGCTGCGATGAGTGGACATGCGATGCTCCCTCTTTCTGTCTTTGCGTCCCCACCGTCACCGCCACGGCACCCTTGCCGGACAGCGCGGCTTCTTTCAGCCCGAGGGTCGAGATAGCCCGCCCGGCCCCCGGGATCGTGCGTGCACGGCGCGGATCACGAGCCGGCGGCGGCCCGAGCCTCCTCGAGCCAGCCTTCGACCTTGTCGCTGTTCGCCTCGATCCAGGCGTCGGCGTGGCCGAGGATCTCCTTCTCGCTGTCCTCGCCAGCGTTCATCCTCGCATTCTGCTCCAGAATGTCGGCAAGGGGCACCGCCATGACCTCGAACAGCCTGCGGGCCGCCGGGTTAGCCTCGAGAAACGTGGAGTTCGCCACCGTGCGAATGTCGTTGGCCGGCCAGCCCATCTCGCAAGGATCGCTGGCGCAGCCCTCGACGCCCGGGACGATCGTCGCCTCCTCGAACTGCTTCTGCTCGTCGGGAAGATCGGGCTCGGGCACCTCGATCCACATCACGTCCCTGCCGGGAACGAGCGCGCCGACTGTCCAGTTCGGCGTCCAGGTGTAGAACAGGATCGGCTCGCCGTTCCTGTACCGCGCCACCGCATCGGCCATCGAGGCCGCGTAGCTGGCCTTGATCAGGTTGATGTGGTCGCCGAGCTCGTAGGCTTCCATGTGGTGGTCGATCACCACCTCGCAGCCCCAACCGGGCGGGCAGGCGACCATGTCAGCCTTGCCGTCGCCATTGATGTCGAAGGCCGCCTTGACCTCCGGCTTCTCGAAGTCGGCGATGCTCGTGATGCCGTATGTCTCGGCCGAGGCCTTGTCGACGAGATAGCCCTGGATGGCGCCGCCCTTGGCCACGTAGCCGACTTTCTCCCCACCTCGCTCGAAGGTGGTCTCGAAGGTGTTGTGAAGCGGAAACCAGCCATCGACCCAGAAATCGACGTCACCCTGCGCCACGGACGAGTAGAAGGGCGGGTTGTCGAGGGTGATGGGCCCCTTGATCTCGTAGCCCAGCTTCTCGAGGGCACGCTGGTAGATCGCTGCCGTGAACCAGCCGGTGTCCCAGTTGGCGCGCGCCAGCCTGATCTCCCTGCCCTCACCCGGCATCTCGACGGCCCCGACGCCACCGGCGAGCGCGAGGGCGAGCATGCCTGCGCCAAGTGCCAGTCCGTTCTTCATGCGGCGATTCGCCATTCGATCCATCCGTGTCTGTCGTCGCGTCGTTCGCTCGCGCCGGCACCTCGCGTGCCGGCCGGTAGCAGGACTTGCTTCAGATCGGCCCGGATCATGGCGCCGGTCTCAAGAAAACCCTGCCCACCCCAGGGCGGCTGCGGACGACGCGGGACGGAGCCTTCGGCCCCGCCCCTCGCCACTCTCACGAACCGGCGGCGGCCCGGGCCTCGGCGAGCCAGGCCCCGACCTGCTCCCTGTTCGCCTCGATCCACTCGTCGGCGTGGCGCAGAATGTCCTTCTCGCTGTCCTCGCCGGCATTCATCCTCGCATTCTGCGCGGAGATGTCGTCCAGCGGGATCGACATCACCTCCAGCAGCCGGCGCACCGCCGGGTTCTCGTCGAGGAACGCCGAGTTGGCGACAGGCCGGAGGTCGTTGGCCGGCCAACCCATCTCGCACGGATCGTCGACGCAGCCTTCCACGCCCGCAACGACGGTCTTGTCGAGATACTGGCTCTGGTCTTCAGGGAGGCTGGGCTCGGGCACCTCGATCCACACCACCTCCTCGCCAGGCGGCAGCACACCGATGGTCCAGTTCGGCGTCCAGGTGTAGAACAGGATCGGCTGGCCGCTCTCGAAGCGGCTGATCGCATCGGCCATCGCAGCCGGATAGCTGGCCTTGATCAGGTTGATGTGCTCGGCGAGCCCGTAGGTCTCCATCTGGTGCTCGATCACCAGCTCGCAGCCCCAGCCCGGCGGGCAGGCCACCATGTCGGCCCTGCCGTCGCGGTCAGCATCGAAAGCTTCCTTGACCTCGGGCCTCTTGAAATCGGCGAGGTTGGTGATCCCGTACTTCTCGGCCGACTTCTTGTCGACGAGATAGCCCTGAAGGGCGCCGGCCTTGACGAGGTAACCGATCTTCTCGGCCCCCCGCGTGAAGGTGCTCTCATAGGTATCGTGGAGCGGAAACCAGCCATCGACCCAAAAATCGACGTCGCCCTGCGCTACCGAGGAATAGAAAGGCGGGTTGTCGAGGGTCACCGGGCGCTCGACCTCGTAGCCCAGCTTCTCCAGCACGCGCCGATAGACCGAGGAGGCGAACCACGCCCCGTCCCAATTGACGCGGGCGAGCCTGATCTCCCTGCCCTCGCCCGGCAACTCGGCCGCCTGGGCGCCCGCGCCAAAGGCCAGGGCGAGCAGCCCGGCTGCCAGTGTCAGACGCGGGGTCATGCGATGGGCCGCCATGCAGCACCCTCTCTTATGGATTGTTCCTGGAAGGTCCCGGACCGCGCAGCGTGGCGACCCAAGAGGGGCATGACGTCCTTCAGGCCGGAAGCCGGAGCATGGTCGGCCTGAAGGACGTCATGCGCGCCCGGGCACGGCCCGGGCGGCACGGAACGGGGCACGGGGCCCCGTTCCTGATGAGGGTCAGGAGCCGGCTGCAGCACGGGCCTCGTCGAGCCATGCCTCGACCTGGTCCTTGTTGGCCTCGATCCAGGCGTCGGCGTGGCCGAGGATCTCCTTCTCGCTGTCCTCACCGGCGTTCATCTTCGCGTTCTGCTCGTAGATGGCGCCGATCGGGAGCGACATGACCTCGAGCAGCTTGCGCACCGCCGGATTGGCCTCGAGGAACTCCGAGTTGGCCACCGGCCGGATGTCGTTGGCAGGCCAGCCCATCTTGCAGGGATCGGCGACACAGCCCTCGACGCCCGAGACCACGGTGGCCTCCTCGAGCTGCTTTTGCTCCTCGGGCAGGTTGGGCTCGGGCACCTCGATCCACACCACGTCCTTGCCCGGGACCAGCTCGCCGACCGTCCAGTTTGGCGTCCAGGTGTAGAACAGGATCGGCTCGCCGTTCCTGTACCGCGCCACCGCATCGGCCATCGATGCCGAATAGCTGGCGGTGATCGGGTTGACGTGGTCGCGCAGCTCGTAGGCGTCCATGTGGTGGTCGATCACCACCTCGCAGCCCCAGCCCGGCGGGCAGGCGACCAGGTCGGCCTTGCCGTCGCCATTGGCGTCGAAGGCTTCCTTGATCTCGGGCTTCTTGAAGTCGTCGATGTTGGTGATGCCGTACTTCTCGGCCGACGCCTTGTCGACCAGATAGCCCTGCAGCGCGCCGGCCTTGGCGAGATAGCCGATCTTCTGGGCGCCGCGCTCGAAGGCGCTCTCATAGGTGTTGTGGAGAGGAAACCAGCCGTTCACCCAAAGGTCGACGTCGCCCTGTTCCACGGCCGAGTAGAAGGGCGGGTTGTCGAGGGTGACGGGCCCGTCGATCTCGTAGCCGAGCTTCTCCAGGGCGCGCTGATAGACCGCTGCGGGGAACCAGCCGGTGTCCCACGTGGCGCGCGCGAGACGGATCTCCTTGCCCTCGCCAGGCATGTCGGCAGCCTGCGCAGTTCCGGCCACTGCCAGGGCCAGAAGGCCGGCGCCCAGCACCAGCCGCTTGGTGACGTGATGGATTTTCATTCGATGCTCCCGCCTGTGTTCATGTCGCTGCCCGGACCGTCACAGCACCGTTACGGAGCCGGGCGTGCCCGTCGCTCAGGGGCCGCGGACGGAGTCGCGGCCCCCCGATAGTAACCTGCCTCGTGGCCGGCCCCGCAGACCCGAAACCGGCCACCAAAGGACCTCAGGAGCCGGCGGCCGCCCGGGCCTCCTCGAGCCAGCCCTCGATCTTCTCCTCGTTGGCGGCGAGCCACTCGTCGGCGTGGCGGAGGATGTCGTCCTCGCTGTCCTCGCCGCCCTGCATCCTCGCGTTCTGCTCGAAAAGGTCACCCAGCGGGATCGACATCACCTCGAGCAACCTGCGCACCGCCGGGTTCTCCTCGAGGAACGCGGAGTTCACCACCGGCTGGATGTCGTTGGCGGGCCAGCCGATCTCGCAGGGATCGTCGACACAGCCCTCAACGCCCTCGACCACCGTGAACGGCTCGGCGTCCTTCTGGTTGTCGGGCAGGGCCGGATGAGGCACCTCGATCCACACCACGTCCTTGCCCGGGGGGAGCATGCCCACGGTCCAGTTGGGGGTCCAGGTGTAGAAGAAGATGGGCTCGCCGCTGCGATAGCGCGCAACCGCGTCGGCCATCGAGGCCGAGTAGCTGGCCTTGATGAGGTTGATGTGGTCCTCGAGCTCGTAGGCCTCCATCTGGTGCGCGATCATCACCTCGCAGCCCCAGCCCGGCGGGCAGGCGACCATGTCGGCCTTGCCGTCACCGTTGATGTCGAAGGCCTCCTTGACCTCGGGACGCTTGAAGTCCTCGAGGTTGGTGATCTCGTACTTCTCGGCCGAGGCCTTGTCGATCAGGTAGCCCTGCAGCGCGCCGCCCTTGGCGACGTAGCCCACCTTCTCCGCGCCATGGGCAAAGGCGCTCTCGTAGGTGTTGTGGCTCGGGAACCAGCCATTGACCCAAAGATCGACATCGCCGGCGGCCACCGCGGAGTAGAACGGCGGATTATCGAGGGTGACAGGTCCGTCGATCTCGTAACCCAGGCGCTCGAAGACGCGCTGGTAGACAGCAGCCTGGAACCAGCCCGTGTCCCACGTCGCCCGAGCAAGACGGATGTCCTTGCCTTCACCCGGCTGGTCGGCAGCCACGGCGGCGCCGGCAGTGAGAGCAAGGAGAGCCGCGCCAGTGAGGGCAAGCATGGTGCGGGAGGCTCGCATATCGTTCTCCTGAAGTTTCATCGAAAATGGTGCAGGCGGCGCCGGACGCCGCCTTGAAGAACGGCCGCCCCGAAAGCCGGGGCGGCCCGTCGATCGGCTTACTGGCCGGCCGCTGCTTCGGCCTTCTGGCTGCGGCCGCCTCCAAGAAGGCTCCGTGCCACGCCCCGGAAGGTCCAGCCATTGGCCTGGGCCGGCGTCGGGGCGCCCATCGCCTGGGTGACGCGATCGAGGATGATCGCGAGCAGGACGATGCCGAAGCCGCCCAGGAAGGCGCGGCCGACATCGAGGCGGCCGAGGCCGGTATAGACGGTGAGGCCCAGCCCGCCGGCGCCGATCAGCGCAGCGATCACCACCATCGACAGCGCCAGCATGAGGGTCTGGTTGAGACCGGCCATGATGGTGCGCATGGCGAGCGGGATCTCGATCTCGATCAGCACCTGCCGGCGGGTGGCGCCGAAGGCGTAGCCTGCCTCGACCATCTCGCCCTGGACCTGGCGGATGCCGAGATTGGTGAGGCGGATCACCGGCGGCAGGGCAAAGACGATCGTGGCGATGACACCCGGCACCATGCCCACGCCGAAGAGCATGACGATCGGCACCAGGTACACGAAGGTCGGGATCGTCTGCATGATGTCGAGCACCGGCCGCAGGCCGCCGGCGAACCGGTCGGAGCGGGCGGCGAGGATGCCGAGCGGCACACCGGCCACCGCACAGAACGTCACCGCGGTGATGACCATGGCCAACGTCGTCATGGTCTCTTCCCAGATGCCCACCATGTCGATGAGCAGCAGCGAGACCGCGGTGAGGATGCCGACCCCGCGCCCGGCGATCCGCCAGGCGAGGATCGCCGCGACCAGCCAGAAGATCGGGAACGGGACCGCCTGGAGAAAGCCGTCAATACTGTCGAGCAGCGCGTTGACCGGCGCCTGGATCGCCCGGAAGGCCGGACGGAAGTTGGGCACCAGCCAGTCCTTGACGAACCACTCGACACCGTCGTCGAGGGGCAGCTTGCCGTAGGTCGAAGGACGGAACAGGTCTAGAAAACCGGACATGTAGGAAAACCTCGATTGAGCTCAGGCCGCGTCGTGGGAAGGAGCGGTCGGGGCGGCTGGCCGCTCCGCTTCCGCCTGTTCCTCCTCCGGCGCGTCGCCTCCGCTCAGATGCGAGAACACCGCCTGGGGATCGACGATCCCGGCCAGCCGGCCCTTCTCGTCGAGGACGGCCACCGGCTCGCCCTTGGCGAACAGCGAGAACGCGTCGTGCAGGGACACGTCCTCCGGCGTCGTCTGCATCTCGTCCGGAACGAGACGCTCGAGATGCGGTCGCCCGCCTTCAGCGAGCGCTCCCTCGCTCAATAGCCCCTTGAGCTTGCCGCGCGCATCGAGCACCGGCAGCGCCGAGTAGGGCGCCTGGGCGATCTTGCGGCGGGCCGAGGCGAGGTCGTCGCGGCCCAGCACGATGGGCTCGACCTGCTCGGCGATCGAGCCC
This sequence comes from Geminicoccaceae bacterium 1502E, assembly GCA_033875255.1. Lineage (GTDB taxonomy): Bacteria > Pseudomonadota > Alphaproteobacteria > Geminicoccales > Geminicoccaceae > Marinimicrococcus. Next base: position 36,129 of record JAWZSN010000007.1, read on the forward strand.
ATCGTAACGACCCGCGCCCGGTCAACGTCCTGCACGAAGGCGCGGACATAATCGTCGGCAGGGTCGGTGACGATGGCCTGCGGCGGCCCCACCTGGACGAAGCCGCCATCGCGCATCACCGCGATCTGGTCGCCCAGCTTGAGCGCCTCGTGCAGATCGTGAGTGATGAAGACGATGGTGGTCTTGAAGTCGCGCTGCAGGCCGATCAGCTCGTCCTGCATCTCGCGGCGGATCAGCGGATCGAGGGCGCTGAACGGCTCGTCCATGAGCAGGATCTGCGGCTCGGCCGCCAGTGAGCGGGCGATGCCGACGCGCTGCTGCATGCCGCCGGAGAGCTGGCTGGGCAGGCTATCGGCCCAAGCACCCAGGCCCACCGCCTCGAGGGCGCGCATGGCCTTGTCGTTGCGGTCCTTCTTGCTCAGGCCGCGGAGCTTGAGCGCGAAGGCCGCGTTCTCGAGCACCGTGCGGTGCGGCAGCAGCGCGAAATGTTGGAACACCATCGCCATCTTCGAGCGGCGTATCTCGCGCAGCTCGCTCGGCCCGGCCGCGGTGACGTCCGCGCCGTCGATGATAATCTGGCCGCTGGTGGGCTCGATCAGCCGGTTGAGGCAGCGGATCAGGGTCGACTTCCCCGATCCCGACAGCCCCATCACGACGAAGATCTGCTGCTCCTGCACGGAAAAGGAGATGTCGTTGACCGCGACGACGCCCTGCGTCTCGCGAAAAACCTCGTCCTTTTCCTTGCCGGCGCCGGCAAGCTCGGCCGCCTTATCGGCGTCCGGCCCGAAGATCTTGTAGAGGTTTTTGACGACGATCTTGTCTTGCATACCGCCCTATTTCGTCGGTTATACCGCGCAAACCAAGCGGACGAATGTCTCCGGACCGAGGGCTCTCGCTGCAGAGCAGATAAGCCTCAGATCGCATTAGACACACTCGACGCCTGCGAAGCCTATGGCGGCTCACAGCACTCATTTTCTGTTGTCGGTCTGCCAGCGTGAAACTGACGGATCCGACGAAGATGTCAAGGATTCATGTTCCAGCCATGCAACAATGCTTGTTCATGACCGTCCCGATCCTCCAGCAACCGCCCCAGCCAGGCGAGGCATTCGGCAGGAGTCCCACGGGGGCCGGAAGGCGGCGTCGGTCGGCGGATCATTACCACCGGACGGGCCAAAAGCCGGGCCGCCAGGAGCTTGCCGAAACCCTCTCCACCGCCGGTTTCCCGTAACAACAGCGCATCAATCCCGAGGGTTCCCAGGAAGGCCGCCTCGACGGCCGCGTCGCAGGATGGCTGCCCCCATAGCCACAGCACATTGCCGGGCAATGGCGGGGGCCTGTCCGGGGTGCGGATCACAAAGCGAACGGGCGCCGCTCCCGCGAGGCACGCAAGATCGCGCCGTCCAACCGCGGCAAGCACCCGGCGCGCGCTCGACGGCAGCAGCCGCACTCCCTCCTCCACGCTGTCGACCTCGAGCGGCGGCGCGCCCGCCAGAGGCGGCCATGGCGCGCGCTCGACCTTGAAGCGCGGCACGCCGGCCAGCCGGCAGGCCGCGGCGGCGCCGGCCGCGAGGCGCATCGCGAAGGGGTGCGTGGCGTCGACCAGGGCGGCGATGCGATGCAGGGCCAGATAGCGGGCAAGCCGCTGCGTCCCGCCTTCATCGCCCACCAGAAGGGTGCCGGGCGGCGGTGCCGGGGCAGGCTCAGGGGACGGAAGCGAGCCCACCGGCTGCGCCAGCCGCCGTGCGCGAAGGCCGGCCGTCACGGTGGCCGCCTCGGGCGTGCCGCCGAGAACCAGAACCCGCGGCGGCACGGATGCGCGCCCGGCCCGGCTGTCATATGCTGTCTCACGCATGACCTCCTCCTAGCATGGACACCGCCAGGGCGCATGGCAGCACCAGCCCTTCTCGTCGCCGCACCGGCCGCCGGCGCCGGCAAGACCCTCCTCACCCTCGGCCTGGCGCGGGCCCTGCGCCGCCGCGGCCTGGCGGTGGCCTGCTTCAAGGTCGGGCCGGACCGCTCGGGGAGTGCGCTCCTGGCGCGCGCCTGCGGCCAGCCCTGCCCCACGCTCGACAGCTGGGCGATGCGGCTGGAAACGCTGGTGGCGCTTCTCGACGAGCTCGGCCACGACCCTGACATCGTGCTGGGCGACGGTGCCGGCGGGCTGTTCGACGGGGCTCCCGGCGGCGCCGGCTCGACCGCCGACCTGGCGTCACTGTTCGACCTGCCGGTGCTGCTGGCCGTCGACTGCCGGGGCCTCGGCGCCTCGATCGCGGCGCTGGTCGAGGGCTATGGACGGTTTCGCGAGGATGCCCAGGTGGCGATGCTCGCCTTCAACCGCGTGGCCGGCGCCGATCATGCGCGCTGCCTCGTCGAAGCCTGCGAGGAGCGGTTCTCGACCCCGGTGCTGGGCTGGCTGCGCGAGGAGTCCGGACTGGGCCCGGCGGCCTGGCCCGCCGCGACCGCCGAGGCGACAGAGCTGCTGATCGAGCGGGCGGCGGCGCTGGTGGCGAGCCATCTCGACATCGACCGCCTGCTGCGTCTTGCCCGGCCGCCCAGCATTTCGGGCCTGGGGGCTCCGGCCTGCCCGCTACCGCCGCTGGGCGCGCGCATCGCCGTGGCCCGCGACGCCGCCTTCACCCTCACTTGCGCCAGCGTGCTGGGCGGCTGGCGGCGCCAGGGGGCGGTGCTTTCGTTCTTCTCGCCACTCGCCGACGAGGCGCCGGAGGCTACCGCCGACGCCGTCTATCTTCCGTCCGGCGACCTCGAGAAGAATGCCGGGCGCCTCGCCGCGGCAGGCCGCTGGCGGGCCGGCATGGCGGCCGCCGCAGCGCGCGGCGCGTTCGTCTATGGCGAGGGTGCCGGCTATGCGGCACTGGGCCAAAGCGTGGCCGGCATGAACGGCGAGACCCATGCCATGGCCGGGCTGCTGCCTCTCGCGACGAGCCTGCGCAAGCCGCGCCGCGAGGGCGGCTACCGGACCGCCACCATGCTCGACAGCTCGCCGCTCGGGCCGCCCGGGACGGTGCTGCGCGCCTGGGAAGCGGCTCATGCCGCCGTCACCCGTGGCACCTGCCGGCCGCTCCTCGTGGCACGCGACGGGCGCGGCCGGCTGCTCGGCGAGGCGGGCTGCCGGGAAGGAAGCGTAGCAGGCTCCTTCCTGCAGCTCGTCGACCTCTATTCCAGCCCCGTGGCGCAGGCGGGACCTGCGCCCGGATCCTGAGGGCAGCGCTGGCAATCGGCCACGGTTGCGCGTAAGTGCGTAGGCGCAGCAGGCCCTCGGGAGACAGTGTCGATGCAGCGCCGCAATTTCATCACCACGGCCGCGGCAGGTGCAGCCACCGCCGGCATGGCCGCGCCCGCCGCAGCGCAGGCAAAATTCCGCTGGAACATGGTTATGCCGTGGCCGCGCAGCACGCCGGGCGTGGGTGTCAACGCCGAGCGCTTCGCCCAGCGGGTGACCGCCATGTCGGGCGGCCGAATCGAGATCAAGCTCTATGGTGCCGGCGAGCTGGTGCCGCCTTTCGGCGTGTTCGACGCGGTTCACACCGGTACCGCGCAGATTGCCCACGGCACGCCCTACTACTGGGCCTCCAAGTCGCCCTCGCTGCACTGGTTCACCGGCGTGCCGTTCGGCCTGACGGCGACCGAGCTGGCAGCCTGGATCTATTACGGCGACGGCAACAAGCTCTGGCAGGAGGCCTACGCGCCTTTCAACGTCACGGCCTTCTATGCCGGCTCCTCCGGCGTCCAGGCCGGCGGCTGGTTTCGCAAGGAGATCAACTCGGTCGACGATCTCCAGGGCCTCAAGATCCGCATCGCCGGGCTGGGTGCAGACGTCATGCGCCGGCTCGGCGCCACCACCGTCACCACGCCGCCCGGCGAGATCCTGCAGAACCTCCTGAGCGGCGCCATCGACGCCGCCGAGTGGATCGGGCCCTGGAACGACCGCGCTTTCGGGCTGCAGACGGTCGCCAAGTACTACTACGTGCCGGCCTTCCACGAGCCGGGCCCGGGCCTCGAGATTCTCGTCAACAAGGACGAGTGGAACAAGCTGCCGGCCGATCTGCAGGAGGTCATCAGGACCGCCGCGTCGGCCACCGCCAACGAGACGCTGGCCGATTTCCTCTACCACAATATCGAGAGCTTCGGCCCGCTGCTCTCCGACGGGATCGAGCTGCGCGCCTTCCCCGAGGACGTGGTGCGGGCCATGGCCAGGGAGTCCTTCGCGGTCTTCGAGGAGATGGCGGCCCAGGACCCGCTGACCCGCAAGGTGCACGACAGCTTCATGGCCTTCTTGAAGAAGGCCGTGGTCTATAACGAGCGCTTCGACAGCCGTCTCCAGGCCATGCGCAAGCTGGCGCTGACCCAGGGCTGAGCCGCCCCGGCGCCCGCCCCGCGGGCGCCGGCAGCGCCGCGGAAAGGCCTGATGCTGCGCGAGATCGCCATCGCCTGCGTCTTCCTCACCCGCCTGCCGGTGCAGCCGTCGGGACGGCTGGAGGCGCGCGATCTCGCGGCCTGCGTCCATCTCTTTCCCCTGGTGGGGGCGCTGGTGGGCGCTGCCGGCGGCGTCGCCTTCGCCGCCGCCTCGCTCGCCGGCCTACCCTCGCTGGCCTCGGCGATCCTCGCCATGGCGGCCATGGCCCTGCTCACCGGCGCGCTCCACGAGGATGGTCTCGCCGCCAGCGCCGATGCCCTCGCCGCGCCACGCCAGCGGGCCGGCGGGGCCGGCACCGTGGCGATCGTGCTGGTGCTCATGGCCCGGCTGATCGCGCTCTCCTCGTTCTGGGAGCCGCTGCCGCTGGCCCTGCTGCTGATTGCCGGCGCCGCGTTCTCCCGGGCGCTCATGCCGTTCATGCTGCCGGGCGGCGAGCCGGCGGCGGTCCGCCCGACGAACGGCCGGCTGGGCCTGGCCCTTGCCGGGGGCGCCCTCTTCCCGCTGGTGCTGCTGCCCACCGGCCCCGCGCTGGGCGCCATGGCGGCCGCCTCGCTCACGGCACTGGCGGCGGGCCCGGCGCTGCGCCGCCGGGTGGGCGGCGGCGACGCGATGGGCGCCGTCCAGCAGCTCGCCGAGGCGGCCTTCCTCCTCGTGCTGGTGGCGCACCGCTAGGCTTCTGCCGCATGGGACCCCCTCACCCGCGCCGGTGCTCCCGCCGCACGCGGCCCGCTAGCTTCCGCTGCGATCCAGAACGAGACCGGGCGAAGGGTAGGGCGTGCAAAAGGGAGGCTACCAGGACGGCGAGCTGCGCGCGGCGCTGGGCGGGCTGTGCGCCCTGCTCACCGGGCTCGGCCTCGCCCGCTTCGCCTACACGCCGCTGCTGCCGGCACTGATCGAGGCCGGCTGGCTGGACGCCCCCGCCGCAGCCTATCTGGGCGCCACGAACTTCGCCGGCTACCTCGCAGGCGCGCTTGCAGCGAGGCGTCTCGGCGTTCTCCTGCCGACCCCCCTTCTCCTGCGCGCCACCATGCTGGCCACTACGGCGAGCCTACTCGCCTGCGCCCTGCCGCTGGGCTTTTGGTGGATGGTGCCGTGGCGCACCCTCGCCGGCTTCACCGGGGCGGTGCTCACCGTGGTGGCGGCACCGGCGGCGCTGGCCCGGGTCGCCGGCGAGCGCCGCGCCCGGGCGGCCGGCATCGTCTTCACCGGCGCAGGCATCGGCATGGTGGGCTCGGGCACGCTGGTGCCGGTGCTGGTGGCCCAGGGCGGCGTGACCCTGAGCTGGCTTGGGATCGGCGCCGCGGCGGGCCTGCTCACCCTGCTCTCATGGCGGAACTGGTCGCCCTCGCCGCTGCGCGGCACGGCGCCCGCCGCCACCACCCGGATCCCCGATCCGCCGACGCTGCGGGCGATCGGCATCTACGCCCTGGCGGCGCTGGGCCTCGTGCCGCACATGGTCTTTCTCGTGGACTATGCCGCGCGCGGGCTGGACCAGGGGCTGGCGGCGGGCTCGGCCTACTGGGTGCTCTTCGGCGCGGGTGCCGCCATGGGCCCGTTCCTCGCCGGCCGGCTCGCCGACAGGGTCGGCTTCGCCCGGGCGCTGCAGGCCGGCGTGGCGCTCCAGGTGGTGGCCGCCATCCTGCCGGTCCTGGCACCCGGCACCCTCACCCTGGTGGTCTCCAGCCTCGCCATGGGGATCATGACGCCGGGCTCCGGTGCCCTGGTGCTGGGGCGCATGGGCGAGCTGCGCGGCCCCGAGGGCCAGGCGGCGGGCTGGGGTGTCGCCACCACCTCCTTCGCGGTGTTCCAGGCGGCCGGCGCCTACGCGATGAGCTGGCTCTACGCCGCCACCGACTCCTACGCCCCGCTGTTCCTGGCCGCGACCGCAGCACTCGTGCTGGGGCTCGCCCTGAGCCTCGTCGACGGCCCGCGCCGCCGGGAGGTCAGCCGGCCCTCGTGAGGAAGACCGCCATCCGCTCGGCAAGCGGCAGGCCCGTAAGGCCCTCGACGAACGCGAACTGGCCTTGCGGGTTGATCTCGAGAAAGACCGGCTGGCCGTCATCGCGCAGCTTGAGGTCGAGAATGCCCATGGCGAGGCCGAGACCGCGCACCAGCCCCGCAAGCCGCGCCGCGAGGTCCGCCGCGAGCCGCACCGGCTCCATGGGAACGTCGAGATCGGGGCGCCAGTCGAGATGGGGCGAGGCGATCCGCACCGCGATCACCTCCTCGCCGAAGACGTGCACCCGCAGATGGCGGCTGCCCTCGACCACCTCCTGATAGATAGCCGGACAGGCCTCGAGCGCGGCGTCGGACGCCAGATCGGCGGCGCCGACGAGCCGGGCCGGGATCGAGAACGCCGCCGTGCCCCGCACGGCCTTGACCACCAGCCGGCCGTCCTGGCGGTCGAGAAAGCCGCGTATGCGCGCCGGCTCGGCGCTCACCAGCGTCTCCGGCACGTCGAGGCCGGCCGCCTGCGCGGCGTCGAGCTGGACCAGCTTGTTGTCGGCGCGGATCTCGGCGGCCGGATCGTTGATCCAGCGCCCGCGGAAGCGCGAGAGCACCGCACCTGCAAGCGCCGCCCGGCATTCGCCCGGCACCAGGGTCCGCGCCGCCTCATCGACCCCCTCGCCCGGAACCGGCCCGCCACCGGCCACCCGCCGCCACCAGACGGCATCGAGCCGCGCCGGATCGAGCCCCACCCCGTCGATGTCGCGGATCGCCGCCCCGCCCTCGCCCGAGCGCCACGAGAGCGATGGGGCGAAGGCCATGCGGTCGGTGGCGACGAGATGACAGCGATGACCGAGACGGCGGACGTGATCGGCGACCAGATGGCCGTGAATGTCCTCGGCGAGGGTGAAGATCGCCACGGCACCGGTCGCCGTCATGGCTCAGGCGATGTCCGAATCACAGCGATAGGCGGCGCCGCTGCCGCCCCGCTGGCAGAACGACACGGTCCCGCCCGAGCCGCCGCCGATATCGAAGCGCCGGCCGAAGCGCTTCTGCAGCTCGCCGGCCCAGTCCTTGAGCCGCTCGGGCTGGACCAGCTCGTAGGCGACCGGGGGAAAATCGAGCACGACGGGCGTCGAATCCCAGGGCCGCAGGGGCCGCCCTTCCGGATCCTTCTCGAGGGGCCGGCCGCTGCCAGCCCCGTCGACATCGCAGTCGCAGCGATAGGCGGCGCCGCTGCCGCCGCGCTTGCAGAAGGTGACGGTTCCGCCGGAGCCGCCACCGATGTCGAAGGTCAGACCCAGCCGATCGGCGACCTCCTTGTGCCAGGCCTCCAGCTCGTCGGGCTCGACCGCGCGATAGGCGCTGGGCGGAAAACGCAGCACTACCGGCTGACGCTCGAGCTCCACCAGCTCGCCCTCGGGCTCGTGGCCCTTCTCGAACTCCCTGATCTTTGAAGGCTTGCGCATTTTCAGGCTCCCTGAGAGGTCCAGAGGCAACCCTAGCGTGCACGAACCTTCAGTTGAACGTTAAAATCGCCAAGGTGAGATATAGATCACTCAGAAGGCGTAGTCGCGATAGATCCGGTCGATATTGCCTTCCCACGCGCCGCTGAAGCGCTCGAGCTTCTCGTCTGCCATGCTGCGGCCGCTCGCCGCGATCTCCTCGAGCAGCCTGAGATAGCGGGTCTCGTCCTGGCCGTCCCAGTTGATGCGGGCGCGGCGCTCGAGGCCGGCGCGGGCGATGGCCACGGCCTCGCGCGCGAGGTCGAGCACCGTGCCGCCCTTGAAGGGCGTGCGCAGACCGTGGCGCGGCACCTCGCGGCGCAGGGTCTCGTGGTCCTCGGCCGTCCAGCCGGCGGTCAGGTCGAGCGCTGCCTGCAGCGCCTCCTCGTCGTAGAGCAGGCCCACCCACAAGGCCGGCAGGGCGCACAGCGCGTTCCACGGCCCGCCATCGGCCCCGCGCATCTCGAGATAACGCTTCAAGCGCACCTCGGGGAAGGCCGTGGTGAGATGGTCGCCCCAGTCGCTGATGGTCGGCAGCTCGCCCGGCAGTACGTCCAGCCGGCCCGCCATGAAGTCGCGGAACGACAGGCCGCTGGCGTCGATATAGCGTCCGTCGCGGTAGACGAAGTACATCGGCACGTCGAGGATATAGTCGACATAGCGCTCGAAACCGAAGCCCTCCTCGAAGACGAAGGGCAGCGTGCCGCAGCGATCCGGGTCGGTGTCGGTCCAGATGTGGCTGCGATAGCTCTGGAAGCCGTTGGGGCGGCCCTCGGTGAAGGGCGAGTTGGCGAAGAGCGCCGTGGCCACCGGCTGCAGCGCGAGACTGGCGCGGAACTTGCGCACCATGTCCGCCTCGCTGGAGAAGTCGAGATTGACCTGCACGGTGCAGGTCCGGAGCATCATGTCGAGGCCGAGCGAGCCCTTCTTGGGCATGTAGCTGCCCATGATGGCGTAGCGGCCCTTGGGCATCCACGGGATCTCGTCGCGCGGCCACTTGGGATCGAAACCCATGCCCAGCATGCCGATGCCCAGCGGGCCCGCGATCTTCTTGACCTCGTCCAGATGGGTGTGGACCTCGCAGCAGGTCTGGTGGAGCGTCTCCAGCGGCGCGCCCGAGAGCTCGAACTGGCCGCCCGGCTCGAGGGTGATGTTGCAGGCGTCCTTGGTCAGCGCGATCGGCCGCCCGCCTTCCAGCACCTGCGTCCAGCCGAACTGCCCGGCCATGCCCTCGAGAAGCGCCCGGATGCCCCGCGGCCCCTCGTAGGGCAGCGGCCGCAGATCGTCCGCGGTGAAGCCGAACTTCTCGTGCTCGGTGCCGATGCGCCACGCGGCGGCCGGCTTGATTCCCTGCTCCATGTAAGCGACGAGCTGCCGCCGGTCGGTAATCGGCTCACCCTTGCCGCTGGGCGGTGCGGACATGCGTGCTTCCTTTCGCGGGCGCGCTGGGGCGCAGCGGGCCTGCGACCCGCTCCTTCAGCTTGGCGCCTCTTAACCTGCCCTGCCACGGCAGGGCAATTGCGGCTGATGCCGGTCACCCCTCCGTGAAGGAGCGCCTCAACCCAAACGCGACGCGAGCGCCTCGGCAAGCCGGCGCGCCTCCTCGGCGGCAGCACCGCGCGGCTCGCCCTCGACGGCGCCCAAGCCCCGGCCGAAGCTCTGCACGAAGCCCTGGCGGTTGCCGAGGCTGGCCTCGAGCATCGGCCAGCCTGCCTCCTCCACCGCCCGGCGCGCCTCCTCGACGGAGCGCCCGCGTGGCGGCACGCGATTGAGCACCAGCAGCGCCTCGCGGCCCTCCTTGGCGGCCAGCTCGAAGGTCGCCCGGCTGGCCCAGAGATCAGGCGGGCTGGGCTGGCAAGGCACGAGCACCAGCCGCGCGTCGCGGACCGCCAGCCTGGCGTCGGTCTCGGCATGGGGCGGCGTGTCGACCAGCACCAGATCGGCCTCGCGGGCGAGCCGGTCGAGCTCGACCGAGAGCCGCCAGCCGCCGACTGTGGCAAAGCGCAGCCCGGGTACCTCGCGCAGCCCCTCCTCGCGCAGCCTCATCCAGCCGGTGAGGCTCGCCTGGGGGTCGATGTCGACCACCGCGATGCGGCGGCCCTGGGCTGCCAGGGCGGTGGCGAGCTGGACCACCACAGTGGTCTTGCCGGCCCCTCCCTTCTGCTGGGCGATGGTGACGACGGCGGCGGGCATGCGGCAGCTCTCCCCTGCGGCTCAGTAGCCGCGTGCGCGATCTACGACATGCTCGAGGGGGCGTCCCTCGCGCAGCCGCCGGATGTTCTCCACCACGGTCTCGGCACCGCTGCGCGGCAGGCTGTAGCTGGCGGTGTGCGGCAGCACGGTGATCCGCGGGTGTGTCCAGAAGGGATGGTCCTCGGGTAACGGCTCGGTGGCGAAGACGTCGAGGGTGGCATGGGCGAGCCTTCCCTCCTCCAACGCCGCCAGCAGGTCCGGCTCGACCAGGTGGCGGCCGCGCGCGACGTTGATGAGCCGCGCGCCGCGGGGCAGCCTCGCAAACAGCCGCGCGTTCAGCACGCCCTCGGTCTCGGCGGTGAGCGGCAGCAGGTTCACGAGGATGTCGAGCCCGCCCAGAAAGGCATCCAGCCGCTCGGTCCCGGCGTGGCTGGTCACCCCGTCGATGCGCTTGGCGGTGCGACTCCAGCCGCGCACATCGAAGTCGTTGCGCACCAGCAGCCGCGCCGCGTCGGCGCCGAGCACGCCCAGCCCCATGATGCCGACCCTGGTGGCATCCGCCGGGCGCGGCAGCTCGAGCTGCCAGCGCCGCTCGCGCTGCTGGCGCTCATAGACATCGAGATTGCGGTGATAGCGCAATACCAGGGCCAGCACGAACTCGCTCATGCTGCTGGTCAGCGACGGGTCGACCATACGGCACAGCGGCAGGTCGGGCAGTGTGGGATCGCGCAGCATCGCGTCGATACCCGCACCCAGCGAGAAGATGGCCTTCAGGTTGGGCAGGCCGGCCAGCAGCCCGGGCGGCGGCAGCCACACCAGCGCCATGGTGATGTCGGCGGGATCGCCGACCTCCGGCCAGACGCGGAAGTCCAGCTCGGGGAGCCGCCTCGACAGCTCCTGCCGCCATGCCCCGGCATCGTCGTCCTGGCTGTAGAAAAGCAGTGCCACGCCTTAGCCTTCCCTTGTCTTCGTCTGCGTCCCTTCTGGCCGCGGCGGACTGCGCTGGCAAGAGAGCCGGCAGACTTGCCCGCCGGCCACCCCTGCTCCATCTTCTACCCTCCGCGTCCCGCCAGCCGATTGCCGACCATGAAATTGCTCCTTGCGGCCTTCGCTTTCATCCTCCTGCCGATCGTCTTCACCGCCGGGGTGCTGGGCAGCACCGCCCGCCACTGGAGCACCGCGCGCTGGGACAGTGCCGGCCTCGCCCCCGCTCCCGCGAGCCATCCCGAGCCGCTCGTGCAGGTCTATGCGGCGCGCGCCTGGGGCTGGAAGGGTGCCTTCGCTGTCCACAGCTGGATCGTCCTCAAACCCGAGAACGCCGATGCCTACGAGCGCTGGGACGTGGTCGGCTGGGGGGTCGGACGCGGCTTGCCGGCGGTCCGCCGCAACATCCGCGAGGCCGACGGCTACTGGGCCGGCAGCCGGCCGGAGCTGGTGGGCTCGCTCGAGGGTGCCGAGGCGGCGGCCGCCATACCCCGGATCCAGGCGGCGATCGAGCGCTATCCCTACCGCGACACCTACCGCACCTGGCCGGGCCCCAACTCCAACACGTTCGTCGCCTGGCTGATCCGCGAGGTGCCGGAGCTCAAGGCGGAGATGCCCGCCAACGCGGTGGGCAAGGACTTTCTCGGTACCGCCGCGCTCTTCGCGGCAGCCCCCAGCAAGACCGGATTCCAGATCTCGCTGTTCGGCCTGCTGGGCTTCACCTTGGCGCTCCAGGAGGGCGTGGAGGTGAACTTCCTGGGCCTGGTCCTGGGTCTCGACCCCCAGGACCTGGCGATCAAGCTGCCGGGCGTGGGGCGGCTGGGCATGCGCTGAGCGACCTGCCCCCGGGCCGGGCGGGACCATCCGGCCGCAGCCTTCCCGGGCGCCGCCACCCCAACCGACAGCGAAATTCGGCCGCGCGCAACGCCCCCGGCGACAGGGCAGCTGACGGCGCCCGACGAGGCTGCGCTGCTCCGACAGATCGCAAACGGCCTTCTCTCAACCGCCGAAATGGACCTTCAGCGCGTCGAGGCCGCCTTTGTAGACCGCACCCTCGAAGATGCCGCGCGCCTGGTCCGCCTGCCCGGCCTCGCAGTCGAAGCTCGAGAACCATTCGACGAATGTCTGCCCGGTGTCGGTCACGGGCTTCGCCCTGAGGGTCGAGCGATAGTTGGTGACCGGGAAGGGACCCGAGAGAATGGCGTAGCTGTAGGAGCGCTCCTCGTCGCTCTGCGCCACCAGGCGCTCGACGATCTCGGCACCGTCCTTGAGGGTCAGGACCCGCACGCAGCCCAGCTGGTCGGCAGGCTTCCCGTCCTCGATCATGCTGTCCGCCACTGCGGGATGCCAGCCGGCGAGGCCGTTGAAGTCGCGCAGCTTCTCCCAAACCCGCTCGACCGGCGCGTCGAGCACCGTGCTGCTGTAGGCTGTCGGCATGGCTGCCTCCCTCGTCCCCGCTCGTCACTGTTGCCCAACGGCCGGCCACTCTAGCCGGACCGGGATGGTGGGGCCACAGCGCCATGCGCGCCGGCTGTCAAGCCATTGCTGCGGCGCACAAGCTGCCGGTATGAAGCGCCCATGCTGACCGCTCACTTCGACGCCCTGCTCGTTCTGCTCGTGCTGGTCGCGGTATTCGCGGCCTTCATCTCGGAGCGCGTGCGGCCGGACGTCGCGGCCATGGGCGCGGCGCTGGCCCTTGTCGCGATAGGCATCCTGCCGCCGCGCGACATGCTCGCGAGCTTCAGCAACGAGGCGCCGGTCACCGTGGCCGGCATGTTCGTGCTCAGTGCCGCCCTCGAGCGCACCGGCATCATCGGTCGGGTCGGCGACGTGGTCTCGGGGCTGGCGCGGCGCTCGCCGGCTGCCAGCATCGCCAGCCTGGCACTGGGTGCCATGCTGGTCTCGGCGTTCATCAACAACACGCCGGTGGTCGTGATCCTCACCCCGATCACCATCATGCTGGCCCAGACCCTGGGCCTCTCGGCCTCGCGGTTCCTGATCCCGCTCTCCTACGCGACCATCATGGGCGGCACCTGTACGCTGATCGGCACCTCGACCAACATCGTGGTGAGCGGTGCCGCCGCGGGCCGCGGGCTGGAGCCCTTCACGCTGTTCGAGATCACGCCCCTGGGCCTGATCCTGGGCGTGGTCGGCATTGCCTATTTGCTGCTGATCGGCGTGCGCCTGCTGCCCGACCGCACGATCTTCGCGGACCTGCGCGACAGCTTGCGGCAGCGCCAGTTCCTGACCGACGCGCTGGTGCCGCTTGGCTCGCCGCTGGTCGGCAAGACGCTCCTCGAGGCGGATATCGGCCGCAAGCTGGGCTCGCGGGTGGTCGACGTGATCCGCAACCGCGTCTCCTTCGCCGGCGAGCTCGACAAGCTGACGCTCCGGGCCGGCGACCGGCTGGTGCTACGCACCTTGGCCGCCGACGTGATGGGCCTGCGCGACCAGGGCGACGTGGTGTTCGGGGCCGTCGGCCAGCACGCGCTGGAGCCGATCGCCACGCAGAACACGCGGATCATGGAAGGAATCGTCGGCCCGCGCTCACCGTTCGTCGGCAGACGCCTGGCCGACCTCAACCTGCGCCGCAGCCTCGGCGTCTATATCCTGGCACTGCACCGTCACGACGAGAACCTGCGCCAGAACATCGACCAGGTACGGCTGGCCTTCGGCGACACCATCCTCCTCGAGGGCCCGCCCGAGGGCCTGCGGCGGCTGCTCGAGGAGGGCGGCCTCGTGGGTCTGAGCGAGCCGGTCGGCCAGCCGCCACGGCGCGACCGAGGCTGGCTGGCGATCGGCGCGATCTTGATGGTCATCGTGCTGGCGTCGATCGGCTTCCTGCCGATCAGCACCCTCGCCCTGCTCGGCGCCGGCCTCGTCGTGGCCGGCGGCTGCCTCGACCCCGACGAGGCCTACCAGTCGGTCAACTGGCCGATCTTGATGCTGATCTTCGGGATGCTCGCGGTCGGCCGGGCGATGGAGGTCTCGGGAGCCGGCACGCTCATCGTCGAGGGGGTGCTGCAGCTCGTCGACGGGCTCGGCCCGGTGGCGGTCCTGTGCATGGTCTACCTGGTGACCATGCTGCTGACCGAGTTCTTGAGCAACAACGCCACCGCCATCCTGCTGACGCCCATCGTCATCGACCTCGCAGCCGGCCTCGGCGTCGACCCTCGGCCGTTCGTGGTGGCGGTGATGTTCGCCGCCAGCGCCAGCTTCTCCACCCCCATCGGCTATCAGACCAACACCTTCGTCTATGGAGCGGGAGGCTACCGCTTCCTCGACTTCGTCAAGGTGGGCGTACCCCTCAACATCCTGATGTGGCTCCTATCGACCCTTCTCATTCCCGTGTTCTGGCCCTTCGGCTGAGCATTGCTCTCGACCTGCTGCGTGCCGCCTCCTAAAGAGGGATAGACCACCGGCCCCCTGCTCCCGGACAGGCGTGCCGCATAACGGAGACCTATATGACGGCTTTCTCGAGGCGAGAGGTGATCGGCGCCGGCCTGGGCGCTGCGGCCGTGGCGATGCTGCCGGTCGGCCGGCTACGTGCTGCAGAGTTCATCAACATCCTCACCGGCGGCACGGCGGGCGTCTACTATCCGCTGGGCGTGGCCCTCTCCAAGATCTATGCGGAGATCCCCGACGCGCGGGTGCAGGTCCAGTCCACCAAGGCGTCGGTCGAGAACCTGAACCTGCTCCAGCAGGGCAAGGGCGAGCTCGCCTTCACGCTGGGCGACAGCCTGGCCTCCGCCTGGAAGGGCGACGAGGAAGCGGGCTTTGCCAAGCCGCTCGACAAGCTGCGCGGCCTGGCGTCGATCTACCCGAACTTCATCCAGATCGTGGCCAGCAAGGAATCCGGCATCAAGACGATGCAGGACCTCAAGGGCAAGCGCGTGTCGGTGGGTGCGCCCAAGTCCGGCACCGAGCTCAACGCCCGCACGATCTTCAAGGCGGCCGGCCTTTCCTATGACGATCTCGGCAAGGTCGAGTATCTGCCGTTCGCCGAGTCGGTCGAGCTCATGAAGAACCGCCAGCTCGACGCCACCCTGCAGTCGGCCGGCCTCGGCGTCGCCTCGATCCGCGACCTCTCCTCGAGCATCGACGTGCAGATCGTCGAGATCCCTGCCGATCTCACCGATTCCATCGGCCCGCCCTACGTCACGGCGACCATCCCGGCCGGCACCTACACCGGCCAGGATGCCGACGTCACCACGGCAGCAGTGCTGAACTTTCTCGTGACCCACGAGGGCGTCTCCGAGGAGACCGGCTACCAGATGACCAAGCGGCTGTTCGACAATCTCGACCAGCTCGCGGCTGCGCACGCCGCCGCCAAGGGCATCACGCTCGACGGTGCGCTCAAGGGCATGCCGCTGCCGCTCCATGCCGGTGCGGAGAAGTTCTACAAGGAAAAAGGCCTCGTCTGAGGTCTGATCGGCGGTTGAAGGGAGGGGCGCGCCTGGAGAAAGGCGCGCCCTTCTTCGTCCAAGCCTTCGGCGGAACGACATGAGCGAACAGCAGCAGCAGATTCCCGGCGAGGGGCACCACGGTCTCGGCTGGGGCACGGGCCTGCCCGGCACCATTCTCTTCGGCGCCGCGGTCGTCTTCTCCGTCTTCCAGCTCTACACCGCGGCCTACAGCCCGCTGGCCAGCCAGATCGTCCGCTCGATGCATGTGGGCTTCTTGCTGCTGGTGGGCTTCGGCCTGTTCGCCAACCGCTTCGCGCCCCGCGACGCCCGCTTCTGGCGCGACTGGGCGCTGGCCGGCCTCGCCTTCCTGCTCGCCTTCTATCACTGGGTCTTCTACGAGGCGCTGATCCTTCGCGCCGGCGATCCCAGCGCCACGGACATCGTCGTGGGCGTGATCGTGGTGGGTCTCGTCTTCGAAGGGGCGCGCCGGGTCATGGGCCTGGCCCTGCCGCTGATCTGCGCGACCTTCCTGGCCTACGCCCTTTTCGGCGAGTACCTGCCCGCGCCGCTCGACCATCGCGGCTACGATTTCGGCCAGGTGGTGGACCAGATGTATCTCGGTACCGAGGGAATCTACGGCATCCCCACCTACGTCTCGTCCTCCTACATCTTCCTCTTCATCCTGTTCGGCGCGTTCCTCGAGCGGGCCGGCATGGTGAAGCTCTTCACCGATCTCGCCCTGGGCACGGTGGGCCACACCATGGGCGGGCCGGGCAAGGTCGCCGTTGTGTCCTCGGCGCTGATGGGCACCATCAACGGCAGCGGTGTCGCCAACGTCGTCACCACCGGCCAGTTCACCATCCCGCTCATGAAGCGCTTCGGCTACCGCCCCGCCTTCGCCGGCGGGGTCGAGGCCACCGCCAGCATGGGCGGGCAGATCATGCCCCCGGTGATGGGGGCGGTGGCCTTCATCATGGCCGAGACCCTCGACGTTCCCTATGTCGAGGTGGTCAAGGCGGCGGTGGTCCCGGCCCTCCTCTATTTCGCCACCGCCTTTTGGATGGTCCATCTGGAAGCCGCCCGGCGCGGCCTGCGCGGCCTGTCTCCCGAGGAGTGCCCGAGCGCGCTGCGCGCCATCCGCGACAACTGGTACCTGCTGCTCCCCCTGGCGGCCCTCGTGTGGCTGCTCTTCAGCGGCTACACGCCGCTGTTTGCCGGCACGGTGGGCCTGGCGCTGACGGCGGTCCTGCTCCTGGGCATCCCCCTGGCGCGGCAGCTCGGCGCCAGCGCGCTGCGCGTCGTCTTCTGGGTGGCGCTGGGCCTCGCCGCCTCGGCCTTCCTCGAATACGGCATCACCGCCGTGGTGGTCCTGGTGGCCGTGCTGGTAGCCGCCTGCCTCGCCAGCAAGGGCGGGCGCGAGACCCTGCTCTTGTGCCGCGACGCGCTCGCCGAGGGTGCGCGAAACGCTCTGCCGGTGGGCATTGCCTGCGCCCTGGTAGGGATCATCATCGGCACGCTCACCCTCACCGGGGTCGCCACCAACTTCGTGCGGGTGATCGTCGCGGTGGGCGAGGACAGCCTCTTTCTCTCGCTGGTCCTCACCATGCTCACCTGCCTGGTCCTGGGCATGGGCATTCCCACCATCCCCAACTACATCATCACCTCGTCGATCGCCGGTCCGGCTTTGCTCGAGTTGGGCGTGCCGCTCATCGTCAGCCACATGTTCGTGTTCTATTTCGGCATCATGGCCGACCTCACCCCGCCGGTGGCGCTGGCGGCCTTCGCCGCATCCCCCATCGCCCGCGAATCCGGGCTCAAGATCAGCATGCAGTGCATGCGCATCGCGATCGCCGGCTTCGTGGTGCCGTTCATGGCGGTCTATGCGCCGGTACTGATGCTCCAGGACGGCGGACCCATGGCCGCCTCGCTCGGCTACTGGGGAGCCGTGGCCTACATCCTCTTGAAGGCGCTGCTCGCGGTAGGCCTGTGGGGCGCCGCCTCGATCGGCCATCTCTTCGGCCGGCTCGGCTGGGCCGAGCGCGTCGTCGCCGCTCTGGCCGCCTTCGCGCTGGTGGTGGCGATGCCGGCCACCGACCAGATCGGCTTCGCCCTGGCTGCCCTGGTGGTGAGCTGGCACTGGTGGCGCAGCCGCCGCCCCGCCGCCCCGAAGGCGGCTTGAGCGGGCTCTGCCTCGCCGCCGGGGCCGCGACCGTCAGGCTGGCGGTCGCGGCCTTCACCCTCGCCTGGACCCACTCGGTCGAGAAGATCCTCTGGGAGGAGGACTACCGGGTGGAGCATGCCGCCCTCGTGCTGATCGAGAGCCGGGTGCGTGGCAGCGGCGCCGGCATGGAGCCGCCGGAAGGGGCAGTGCTCGAAGGCGGCGCCTGGCGCTACCGTCCCGGTTTGCCGCCCTTGCCCGAGCTGGTGCTGGCCCGCTCGGGCGCCACCGCCGACTGGCTTTTGTGCCCCGGCGGGGAAGGCTGCCGCCCGCTCGGCAGCCTCATTCCCGATGCCGCCGCACCGCAGGTCACGCTGCGGGCCTGCGCGGCTCAGGAGAAGCCGTAGAGCCGCGCCGGGTTGTCGACCAGGATCTTTTGCCGGTCCTCCTCGCGCGGCGCCCAGTCCAGCAGCAGGTCGAGGAGATGCGCGTCGTCGGGGCGCGGGTCGCGGCCGGGATGCGGCCAGTTGCTGGCCCATAGCATCCGCTCGGGGGCGTGGCGCACCAGCGCCCGCGCCAGCGCGCCCACGTCGCCATAGGCGGGCGGCCCCTCCCGCGAGGTCTCGTAGGGGGCCGAGAGCTTGACGTAGGCGCCCTTGTCGACCAGCCGCAGCAGGCAGGCGAAAGCCGGGTCGTCGACCGGCACGGGCTCCAGGAACTTGCCGTTGTGATCGATGACCAGCCGCCCGGCCAGCGGCTCCAGCAGCTCCATGCGCTCGGGCAGCAGACGTCCGTCGCACTGGAGCTGGAGGTGCCAGCCGACGGGCAGCGTCTTCTCGGCCAGCCCGGGGATGTCCTCCCAGCGATAGACGCCGCCCGGCAGCATGAAGACGCGAAGCCCCACCGCCCCGTCATGGGTCAGCGCCTCGAGCTCGGCCTGCGGCGTATCGGGCTCGACCACCACGACGGCCCGTGCCGCCGGCCCGATCGCCTCGACGGCCGCCATGGTGCAGCGATTGTCGAACGCGTAGCCGGCCGGCTGGACCACCACCACCCGCTCCAGACCGAGCTGCCTCTGGATCGCCCGATAGTCATCGAGGAGGGCCGGCGGCGGGCGGTTGGGGCTGGTCGGCGCCAAAGGAAAGCGGTCGTAGGGCCCGTAGAAATGCATGTGCGTGTCCGTGGCACCGGCCGGCGCACAAAGTCTCGGCTTGTTGGTCATGAGAGCCTCCCTGACGGCATGTGCTAGCACACCGCGAACGAACCGCGAAGCGGCCGCTGCGACGTCGCGCCGCGCCTTTCACTACAATGCTGCATTGCACAAAATGCGGTGGCGAAAGCCGCCTCCAGAGCGCATCTATCGGTTGCGGCGGTGCACAACAGCCGACGCAGGACAGCCTCCAAGGACCCGCACCCATGACCTTCCTCCAGCGCATCCGCTCGAGCTTCGACGCCTGGCGCCGCGAGCGCGTGACCATCAACGAGCTCAACATGCTGAGCGACCGCGACCTGGCCGATCTGGGCATCAGCCGCAGCGACATCCGGAGCCTCGCCCGCCAGACCCTCAAGGCCGATGTGGTCGACCTGCACGAGTGGCGCGATCGCAGCCAGACCGTCGCCGCACCGGTCCACGCCCGCGCCGCCTGAGCCGGGCCGCCGGTCCGCCGACAACGACAAGCACGCGCAGGCCCGCCCCCGGCGGGCCGCCGCGCACCTCTCCTCCCTGGGCCTTGCGCCGTGCCCCCGCCTGCGCCTCCATGCGTTCACCAACGCAGAAGGAGAGGTTCATGAGCGGACCATCCGGGGTCGAGCCATCGGGCGAGGTGCGCCAGGGCACCGCCACGCCCGCCATCACTCCCTTCGCACCCGCGGACGACGCCGCCTGCCGGCGCCTCGCCGCCCGCGCCGCCCTCTCCTCCTACGGCCCCCGCCTGCCCCGCGCCCGGGCCCGCTTCGCCGAGGACCATCCTCTCGACCCGGCGGAGATCCGCCTCGTCGCACGCCTGGAAGGCCGCATCGCCGGCTTCCTCGAGCTCGCCGGCCCCCACATCGAGAACCTCTTCGTCGACCCCGACTTCCAGGGCCGCGGCATCGGCACCGCCCTGCTGCGCCACGTCATGGCCAGCGCCACCGGCGACCTCACGCTCAGCGTCTTCACCGTCAACCCCGCCGCCCGCCGCCTCTACGAGCGCCACGGCTTCGAGGTGGAGGAGCTGCGCACCATCGACTTCGCCGGCGGCAAGGCGGAGATCTGGCGCATGCGCTGGCGGCGACAGCCGCGCTGACATTCCGCGTCTGACCGAAGCAGCCGCAGACGTCGCGCCGGGCGTTCGGGAGGACGGTGGAGCGGCTTGCGGGAACGGTGCCTGCAAGGCGCTGCGCGCGGCTTTTCTCTCTCCTTTTTGTCAGTTTGCGGCGGAGCCGGGTCAGGCGGCGTTTCTGGCTGCGGCGAGGCCGCGGCGCTGGGCGCGGTTGGGGGTTGGGTCGGGTTCGTTTGTGCCGCGATGGGCGGAGTGGGGGAAGAAGCCTTCGGGTTCGTCTGTGCCGTCGTCGGCGAAGGGGTCGGAGGCGGTCAGCAGGCTGGCGAGGGCTGCCTGGGGATCGCGGGCAAGCTCGGCCTCGAACGCCTCCATGCGGGCGTCGAGGGACGTGAGGGGCATGGCCGGGCCGAGGCCGCAGGCGGCAGCGCGGCGCTCGGCCTTGCTGGCCTCGAGCTCGCGCACGGCCCGGCGAAAGTCCTTCTCCAAGCGCGTGCGCCAGCGCGGCAGCACCGAGGCCGGCAGCCCCTTGCCGGCCTCGCCGGCAAACGCCGCCTGCACCACAAGCTGCTCCAGCGCGTCGGCCCACCGCCCCCGCAGCATCGCCATCGCCATCTGCCCCACCCAGTGCTCCTCCACGGCACCCTCCGGCGCATGACGGCGGGTCAGATCCGCGAGCAGGGCGGAAAACGTGGCCTGGTCCTCGGGGCTCAGGTTCGTCTTTGTCACCGGCGATGCGGCGGGATCGGTGGCAGGCGCGATGGTGTCGGACATGGCTGCCTCGCAGGCTGGAGGAAGGGTGCTGCGAGGATAGCTCATAGAAGGAATAAATGCCATCTCAGGCGCGAGGAAGCCGACGCGCGCCGCTAATGTTGCCAGGTATGATCAACACCTGCCGTTCGCCTGGAGACGTTTACGCTGTCTTCACGCGTGCCCCGCATCCTGCTGGGGTGGGACTCCGCGGCCGCGAAGCCCTGGGCGCGGCACCTCCGCCACCGTCCGCCAGCATGCACCGCCAGAGGTTGAAGAAGCATGAACCGGTCGCGAGGACCTGCTCACCGGCCCGGGACGTTCACGCCGTCTCAACCCGCTCCCCGCATCCTGCTGGGGTGGGACACCGCCGCCGCGGAATCCTCGGCGCGGCACCTCCTCTACCATCCCTGAGACTGGCACGGCGAAGGTAAAGGAACGGTGAACCGGCCGCGGGTTTGCCATGGCTGGTGGAACAGGCACGGCAAGGAAGGCTGCAAGGCGCTGCGCGCGGGTTTTTCTTTCTGCTCTTTTGTCAGTTTGCGGCGAGGCCGCGTCAGGCGGCGCGGCGGGCCGCGGCGAGGCGGCGGCGCTGGGCGCGGTTGGGGGGTGGGGCGGGTTCGTTTGTGCCGCGGTGGGCGGGGCCGGCGAAGAAGATGTCGGGTTCGTTCGTGTCGTCACCGGCGAAGGGGTCGGGGGCGGCCAGCAGGCTGGCGAGGGCTGCCTGGGGGTCGCGGGCGAGATCCGCCTCGAAGGCGGCCATGCGGGCGTCGAGGGACGTGACAGGCATGGCCGGGGCGAAGCCGGGGGCGGCGGCGCGGCGCTCGGCCTTGCTGGCCTCGAGCTCGCGGACGGCCTGACGAAAATCCTTTTCCAGCCGCGTGCGCCAGCGCGGCAGCACCGAGGCCGGCAGCCCCTTGCAGGTCTCGCCGGCAAACGCCGCCTGCACCACAAGCTGCTCCAGCGCGTCGGCCCACCGCCCCCGCAGCATCGCCATCGCCATCTGCCCCACCCAGTGCTCCTCGACAGCACCCTCGGGCGCGTGACGGTGGGTGAGATCGGCGAGCAGGGCGGACAACGTCGCCTGGTCCTCGGGGCTCAGGTTCGTCTTTGCCACGGCAGGGTGAGCGGGGGTGACGGACATGGCTGCCTCGCAGGCTGGAGGAAGGGTGGTGCGAGAATAGCCTATAGAAGGAATAAATACCATACCGCAGTGCGGGCAAGCCAGTCGTCCGGGCAGCGCCGCGCGGGGCAACGTCAATGTTACGAAGTATGATGAACGAGCCGTTACCGCGATGATGGCAGCGCCATCGAGGGCAGGCGGACGGTGGCGTGGCCGACGTGGCAGCGAGGCGGAGGTCACTTCACTGGCGACAGGCCGTTCCTCGGGACAGTGGAAGGTTGCCCAATCGCCAATTGCGTGTTGTGACCTCGCGACTCCCCTTGGCGACTGATACCTGAGGCCGCCGCGGGAATGTTGGCTTGAGCGGATGTCTCCGAATTTCACCTATACACGGATTCGCACAGATGGATGATGTAATAACCCAACCACACATTCACACTCTTGCGATGGTGGTGGCCGGAGCTCTTTCCGCCTATCTCGTCGGCGGTCTTCTCGGGCGGTTCTATGGCGGCATGCTGGCCCGGACGCTCGGCTTTCTCATCGCCCTGGCTGGCGGTCATGCGGCAACTTTCGCCGTCGCCTATCTCCACTTCATCCACAACACCCCGGTTCCGGTTCCTATCGGACACGTCGCCCTGGGAGGCGCCATCAGCAACGTCTGGACGGTTCTGATCGCGGCAGGTGTAGGCGTGTGGACCGGCCGCTACCTCCGACGCGCTGCCGTCGACGCGCGCGGGTAGCAGAGTGTTCGCGCGAGGGGTCTTTGGTCGAATCTGCCCGGTATGATCGCGAAGCCCAACGTTGCCATCAATTGGCTCCCAACGTTCCCCTGCGGCCCTGGAACGTCTCGGGGGTCCGGAGGACCCTCACCCGACCTCCGCCCGGGCACGCCGGGCAGCGAACTCCGCTTCGACCTCCTCGTTCGGCACGCCGCTGCCGGCACGCATGGAAGCCCGCGCGATCTCCACCTTGCGGTACAGGAAGTCGCCGTGCGCGCGTTCCTCGCGCCGGCGCGCGACGTACTCTCGCATCAGCTCTCCGACCACCTGTGAGGCCGGAAGGCGGGGCCTCTGCCCTTTTGCGTCCCGGTGCGCCGGCTGGCAGGGCCGCGGGCGGGCAACGATTCCTCGGGCACGCTGCGCATGACGAACTTCTTCGAGAGCCCCTTCAGGGGCAGGTTCCTTTCCGAACAGGTCACCAACCCCAACATCCAGGTGGGGCGCTACAGCTACTATTCGGGCTACTACCACGGCCATTCCTTCGACGACTGCGCCCGCTACCTGCTTGCGGACCGCAACGACGTCGACCGGCTGATCATCGGGAGCTTCTGCTCCATCGGCTCGGGAGCGTCGTTCATCATGGCCGGCAACCAGGGCCACCGCAGCGACTGGGCCTCGAGTTTCCCGTTCCATTACATGAGGGAGGAGCCGGCGTTCGCCAGGGCCAGCGACGGTTATCGACCTGCCGGCGACACGGTCGTGGGGAGCGATGTGTGGATCGGCACCGAAGCCATGATCATGCCCGGCATCCGCATCGGACACGGCGCCGTGATCGGCAGCAGGGCTGCTGGTGACCCGGGACGTGGAGCCCTACACGGTGGTGGGCGGGAATCCCGCGCGTCCGATCCGCAAGCGCTTCGCCGAGCCCGATATCGCGATGCTCCTCGAGATCGCCTGGTGGGACTGGCCGCTCGAGCGCATCGAGGCGGCCATGGAGCTTCTGTGCAGCGGCGACATCCCAGCGCTGCACCGCCACTGGCTGGAATGGCGGGAAGGCGGCTGAGCCCCGCCCGGGCATGCGTCACCCGCCCGGGCGCTACCCCCTCACCTCGCCATAAGCCTCCAGCGCGCGCGCCCTCGCCCGCGCATGGTCCACGATCGGCTCCGGATAATCGCGGCCCAGCGTGACGCCCGCCTCGCGGAGCACGGCGGGCGGGGCGGCGGAGGGGTTGTGGATCCATTTCTTGGGCAGGCGGGCCAGCTCGGGGACCCACTGGCGAACATAGAGGCCCTCGGGGTCGTAGCGCTCACCCTGGGTGACGGGATTGAAGATGCGGAAATAGGGGGCGGTGTCGATGCCGCAGCCGGAAACCCACTGCCAGCCCATGGCGTTGTTGGCCGCATCCGCGTCGCACAGCGTGTCCCAGAACCACGCCTCGCCGCGCTGCCAGGGGATCAGGAGGTCCTTCACCAGGAAGGAGGCCGTGATCATGCGCAGGCGGTTGTGCATCCAGCCGGTGTGCCAGAGCTCGCGCATCCCGGCGTCCACCATGGGATAGCCGGTCCGGCCGTGGCTCCACGCCCGGAAGCCCGCCTCGTCGTCGCGCCACGGAAAGCGCTCGAACTCGGGCCGCATGGGGCGCTCGGTCATCCGGGGGAAGTGCCAGAGGCTGTGATAGGCGAAGTCGCGCCAGGCGAGCTGGCGGATGAAGGGGAGCATGCGGCCCCAGCGGGTCTCGTCGTCGCGGCAGCGGGATCGGGCGGCATGCCAGAGCTGGCGGGGGGAGATCCCGCCCCAGTGGAGATGCGGCGAGAGGCGCGAGGTGCCGGGCTCGGCCGGGCGGTCGCGGCCCTGCTGGTAGGCGAGGACAGGCCCGTCGAGAAAGGCCTCGGCAGCGTCGAGCGCCGCGTCCTCGCCCGGCCTCCACGTCTCGCGCAGCCCGCCCGCCCAGTCGGGCCGTTGCGGGAGGAGCGCCCAGTCCTCCAGACGATCGCCCCGCACCCGGCCGGCAAAGCCCTCGATCCGCTCCGCTGCCGGCAGGGGCACGGGCGGGGCGCCGCGGTCGCTCCAGGCGCGCCAGTAGGGCGTGAAGACCTTGTAGGGCCCGCCGCTCTTCTGCGCGATCTCCCAGGGCTCGAAGGCGAGCAGGGCATTGCCCGTGCCCACCTCGATCGCGTCCGCGGCCAGCGCCTCCTCGAGCCGCCGCTCCACCGCGCTGCTCCAGGGCTCGTAGCGGCGGTTCCAGAACACGGCCCCTGCCCCGGTCTCCGCGGCCAGTGCGCGGATCTCGCGCTCCGCCGGGCCGCGGCGCAGCACCAGCGGGACGTCCCGCTCCTTCAGCGCCGCCGCCAGCCCCTCTAGCGAATGGTGCAGCCACCAGCGGGAGGCCCCGCCCGGTGGCCGTCCCCCCGGGCTCTCCTCGTCCAGCACGAAGACCGCCAGGACCGGCCGGCCGCTGCGCATGGCGGCGACCAGCGCGGGATTGTCGGCAAGGCGCAGGTCCCGGCGGAACCACACCAAAGCGGGCCCGTCAGCCGTCATGCTCCAGCTCCTCGCGCATCGTGTGGAACGCCGCCCGCTCGGGCCTGAGCTGGCCGTGCGGCACGCGAAAGACCCGCCTCTCGCCCAGAAGCCAGGCGTCGAAGCCGGTTGGAAAGAGCCCGGCGATGGCCGGGTGCAGCGCGTTCAGTCCGCCGGTGAGGCTCCCGAAGGCCGGCATCAGCAGGCGGCTGCCGTCGCCCGCGAAGCAGGGCCGCACCACCCGCACCCGCGAGGTGGCGACCCGGGCCTTGGGGTGGAGGTGCCCGGCGATCTCGGCGGCGGCCCCGGCGGCTGGCGCATGGCGCAGGCGGAGCCCGTCGAGATCGAGCGCCGGGGCCGCCTCCCCGCCCAGGTCGCGCGGCGGCTCGGGATCGTGGTTGCCGCTGAGCCAGAGCCAGTCGCGGCCGCGCGTGAGCGCGCGAAGGCGGGTGCGCGCCCCGTCCATGAGGGAGGCGGGGCCGTCGCGGTCGTGGAAGGCGTCGCCCAGGCTCACCACCAGCCGGGGCGCGCGGCGCTCCACCGCCGTCTCGAGCCGGGCCAGCGTCGCTGCCGTGTCCCAGGGCGGCAGGAGCGCGCCGCGCCGCGCATAGGCGCTGCCCTTCTCGAAATGGAGGTCGGCCACCAGGAGCGCCCGGCGCTCCGGCCACCACACCGCCCCAGAGGGCTCCAGCACCAGCCTGACGCCCCTGACAGAAATCTCCGCCACGCTCAGGCCGCCACCGTCTCGTCCATGGCCTCGGCCACCAGCTCGGCCACCGCCTCCTCGAGATCGCGGTCGATCCCGCCTCCCCCCACCTGCTCCCTGCCGATCCCGGCGATGATCGAGACGGCGAAGGGCGAGATGCGGGAGAGCCGCACGTGGCGGATGCGCCCCTGCACTTCCGCCAGCAGATCGGCCAGGCGGCGGATGTCGGTGAGGCCGTAGGCGGCCTCGGCGCGGGCCGCCTGCAGGAGGACGTGGTCGGACTCGTACTTCCTGAGCACGTCGTAGACGAGGTCGGCGCTGAAGGTGACCTGCCGCCCGGTCTTGCGCTGGCCCGGATGGCGCCGCTCGATGAGGCCGGCCACCACCGCCGCGTTCCTGAAGCTGCGCTTGAGCATCGAGCTTTCCGCCATCCACTCCTCGAGATCGTCGCCCAGCATGTCGAGCCCGAACAGCGGTGCCACGTCGCCCACGGACTCGAGCCCCCAGACGGCGATGTTGTAGTCGGAGGCGACGAAGCCCTGCGGGCGCAGCCCCGCCCGCTCCATGCGGCGGGTCAGCAGCATGCCCAGCGTCTGGTGGGCGTTGCGGCCGGCAAAGCAGTAGGCCACGAGAAAATGCCGGCCGCCGCGCGCGAAGGTCTCGACCAGGAGCTCGTCGGGGGCCGCGAGGGAGGAGCGCTTCTCCTGGTGCTCCAGCCATTCGCGGACCTGTGCCGGCAGCCGCTGCCATTTGCCGTGCGATCCCAGCATGCCCCGCACCCTCTGGGCCAGGTGGCTCGAGAGCGGCAGCCTGCCGCCGGCATAGGCCGGCACCTTCGGATCGACCGTGCCGTGCGCGGTCCTCACGATCACCTCGTTGTCGCGGATGCCCTCGAAGCGCAGCAGGCGCCCGGCGAAGAGGAACGTGTCGCCGGGCTGGAGCATGGTGACGAAATATTCCTCCACCTCGCCCAGCCGCCGTCCGCGCAGGCCCAGCCGGACCCGCATCACCGGCGCCTCGACGATGGTCCCGACATTCATCCGGTACTGCAGCACCAGCTTTTTGTCAGTCAGCCGCCAGCGCCCGTCCTCCCCCTGCACGAGGCGGCGGTAGCGCTCGTAGACCTGGAGCGCGTAGCCGCCGGTGGCGACGAAGTTCAAGGTGGCGTCGAAGGCCTCGCGGGAGAGATCGGCATAGGGGGCGGCGCGGCGCACCTCCTCGTAGAGCGCGTCGGCATCGAACGGGCCGCTGCAGGCGACGCCGGTGATGTGCTGGGCCAGCACGTCGAGCCCGCCCGGCGGCGCCGGCACCTCATCCAGCGTGCCCGCCTCCATGGCCTCCAGGGCTGCCATGCACTCCAGCACCTCGAAGCGGTTGGCGGGGACCAGCATGGCGCGCGAGGGCTCGTCGAGCCGGTGGTTGGCGCGGCCGATGCGCTGGAGCAGCCGGCTCACCCCCTTGGGCGCGCCCACCTGCACCACGAGATCGACGTCGCCCCAGTCGATGCCGAGATCGAGCGAGGACGTGCAGACCACCGCCCGGAGCCCGCCTCTGGCCATGGCCGCCTCCACCTTGCGGCGCTGCTCGGGTGCGAGGCTGCCGTGGTGCAGCGCGATCGCCAGATCCTCGCGGTTCTCGCGCCACAGGGCGCCGAAGAGCAGCTCGGCCTGGGCGCGGGTGTTGACGAAGACCAGCGTGGTGCGATGGGCGCGGATCAGCCCGTACACGTCGCGGGCGGCATAGAGGGCGATGTGCCCGGCCCACGGCATGTAGCCCCGCGGCACGAGAATCTCGACCTCCGGCTTCACACCCGGATCGCCCTCCACCACCGCCACACGCTCCGGCGCGGGCGAGAGCCAGCGGCGCAACCGCTCCGGCTCGGCCACGGTGGCGGAGAGGCCCGTGAAGCGCGCCTTGGGGGCGAGCGTCCGCAGGCGCGCCAGCGCCAGGCTCAGCAGCACGCCCCGCTTGCTCTCGGCCAGCGCGTGCAGCTCGTCGAGGATCACCGCCTCGAGCCCGCCGAAGAACGTCGCCGCGTCCTCAAAGGAGAGCAGCAGCGCCAGGCTCTCGGGCGTCGTGAGCAGGATCCCGGGCGGGTCCTTGCGCTGGCGGGCGCGGCGGTTCTGCGGCGTGTCGCCGGTGCGCGCGGCCCAGCGCACCGGCAGGCCCATCTCGGCGATGGGGGCCTCCAGATTGCGCCCGACATCGACGGTGAGCGCCTTCAAAGGCGAGACATAGAGCGTGTGCAGCCCCCGCCTCTCCCCGCCGGCCAGCGCCACGAGGCTCGGCAGAAAGCCCGCCAGCGTCTTGCCGCCGCCGGTCGGTGCCACCAGCAGCGCGTCCCGCCCTTCCTGCGCCAGCTCCAGCATCCGCGCCTGGTGCCCCCGCAGCCGCCAGCCCCGCTGCGCGAACCAGTCGGCGAAGGGTGCAGGCAGCGTCACGGGCAGCATCGTCCAGGCGGGTTGGCAAGCCTGAGCCAATGTAGGGCTGCCGGGCGGCGCGTCGAGGGGCGGGGTGCGGGGTCGCGGCGCCGTCCCGGCTACCGGCTACCCGTCCAGCTCGCCACGGCAGCAGGCTGATGACCGATATCCACAACCCCCGGTAGCTCTAGGCTTCCATTAAATCGCCTGTCATAAACGGTGCATTGCAGCCATCGATTTTGAGGCCTACGCGGCGTTCAAAATCGCCTACTGGGGCGATCCGAATTGAGATTCCAGATCAACTCTCTCTTACGCAATACCGTTCAGGTTCCAGCCGTGCTGACGGCGCTCCTGCTGCAGCCGCGCCGGTTCGTTGAGCTCTACAGGACCCGGCAGGTACCCGCGGCAAGACCGCTCTACGCCCTGACCTGCTCCTGGCTGGCCTCGGTGATCCTTCTCACCTTCCTCGAGGTCGCCACGGGCGCCAGCCCCGAGGAACATTTCCGGGCGTTATTGCCGGAGGCAGCGGCCGCCGGCGAGCAGCTCGTCGATCGCCGCCCGTCATGGCTCGAGGCAGGCGGCACCAGGCTGATTGACGTCACCGTCGGGCTGAAACTGGCCGTGGGTCTCGACATTATCGGAACCGAGGACGAGGAGACCGGCCGGCTGCCAGGCGTCCATTTCCACCTGGGCGCCGACACGGCGCAGTTCGCCGATTTCCCGGCGGGCCCGCTTCTCGGCCCGACCGGCCAGGGCCTCGTCCTCGTGCTGCTCTGCGCGGCCTTCGCGCTGTGCCTGCACCTGGCGGCCAGGATCCTCAAGGGGCGGGCGTCCATCGCAGAGATACTGGGAACGTTCGTCGTCCTCTCCTCCTATCTGATGCTGCTGGGCGCCCTGGAGACCGCGCTGCTGGTAGCGCTCGTGCCGTGGCTGCCGGGTCACATCGGCGTTTTGGGCTGGATCCATGCCATCGGCTTTCTCCTGCCCCTGTTCTTGCTGGCGGTGCGTGCGGCGCTGCTCGTCGTCTCGGAAATCTACGGCCTGACGAAGAAGCGCAGCCTCGGCGTCATTCTCGTGGGCAACGTCATCACGCTCTTCCTCGCCCCGTTCATTCTCATCCCCACCGGCTTCGCCATCGCCGGGCTTCATGCCGCCCTCTCCCGCCTGCCCTTGTGAGGCGACGTGATGACCGTCGTGGAGCCTTTGCAGCTCGGCGACGTCAGGGCCGAGCTCGTGCGGAACCTCGCCCGCTTCCATGATACGGACTCGTGGTCGGACGCGCCGGGCTCGTCGCTCTGCTCGTGCTGCTTCACGGCCATCCGCACCGGGACCGTCGATGAGGCCAGGATCTCGCTGATCGACTTCACCTTGAAGCTCATGTCCGAGGTGCTCCCGGAGCACGAGGCATGGCTCGCCGGGGCGCACCGCACCTCGGGGCCGAGGACCAGGATCACCCTCTACAACAGGCTCTGGCGGCGGCACCGGCACGAGCTCGCGGAGGTGCCCGAGGCGGGGCGGCTGCCCGAACGGCTGCACGAGGGCCCGGGCGGCATCCGGCTTTCCGGGGCGACGCGGATGGAGACGGTCCCGCTCGCCTTCGCGAACGATCTCCTGACGTGGCAGCACGGCCTGATCGCCCTGCTGCCGAAAGAAAGCGGGCGGTCCGTGATGGAGCGTGTCATCGCCAGCAAGGCGTTCGTCTGGTCGCCATGGGCGCCGAGCGAGACTGTGGAGGAGATCTGTCACGCCGACGGATGCGTGATCGAGGTGCACGGAGCCTTCGACGACAGGGAGGTCGATGCCCTCGCAAGAGCGAAGACGCACTATATCGAGGAGGCGGTGCGCCTTTTGCGGAGACGTTGAGCGCGGGCGGCGCACGCCGACCCCAAAAGGGTGCGCCCTGCGCAACTAGCCCACCTCCGCCTCCCGCCGCGTCCCGCCCTGCTCCCCGTGCTGCCTCTCGCGGCGGCGATGTCTTGCGAACAGGTGCGTGAGCGGGGCGGCGGTGGCGCCGTGGGCGATGATGGAGGCGAGGATGACGGCGCTTGCGGCGTGGAAGACGAAGGGATCGCCGGTGCGCTCCCAGATGTGCGCGGCGTAGAAGAGGGCCGCCACGCCGACGGGGCCGAACCAGCCGAGAAAGGCCAGCTCGCGCGGCGGATACCAGCGCCGCAGCCAGGGCGCGCACACCAGCAGCGCCAGCGGCCGGCGCAGGGCCAGCACCGCCAAAGCGAGCCCCAGCAGCGGCCAGCCGGTGGCCTGCCAGGCCTCCCACGGCAGCACCGCGCCGAAGAGCACGAAGACCGGCGGCATGAAGAGCTTGCTCACCGCCTCCTGGATGTTTTCCTCCTCCTGCTGCTGGCTGCTGTTGCTGACGATGTTGAAGACCAGGCCGGCGGCGAAGACGGCGATGAGCGCGTCCGCGCCGCACAGCCTTGCCGCGCCCAGCGTGGTGAGCGAGAGCGCCACCGTGTAGCTCAGCACCGAGTGACGCTCGACCAGCCCGCGGCCCTTCGCCAGCTCGAGGAGAACGGCGGCGCCGTAGCCGAGCGCAGCGCCCATCGCCACGGCCAGCAGCACGCCCACCAGCAGCCCGTCGACCAGCCATGCCCGGGCCGCCCCGATCCCGCCCGAGTGGACCAGCACGCTCAGGGGCAGCATCACCAGCAGGAAGGCGAGCCCGTCATTCGCGCCGGACTCCAGCGAGAGCGAGCCGCGCAGCCTGCCGGGCAGTTTCTGTCGGGCAAGCCTGCCGGTGACGATGGCGCTGGAGACCACCGGGTCGGTGGGGGTGACCACCGCGCCCAGGAGCAGTGCCGTCCAGAGACCGACGCCGAGCCACCACGCGGCCAGGGCCGAGCTGGCGGCCCACATCGCCAGCATACCCGCCGTCAGGAGCAGGCTCACCGGCCGCCAGATGGCGCGGAGCTGGGCATGCCCGATGCGCAGGGCCACGCCCATGAGGGCAATCGCCAAAGTGAGCCTGGTGGCCGTGGTCATCACCGTCTCGACCGGCCCCCAGGAAGCCGGCTCGAGCCAGCCCAGGACCTGCGGCCCCACCAGCACGCCGAAGCCCGTGGCCACGATCGGCTCCGAGAGCATGCCGCCCCTGATGGAGCGGGAGAGCAGGCCCAAGGCCAGGACGAGAAAGCCCGCCAGGGCCAGCGCCGGATAAAGCCGTTCCATGGGCAGGGAGGCAGCCTCTGTCGTTCATGCGGTCCACGAGAAAGGAACAGCCGTGGGCCGCGTCCGGCTCCCCTGGGAGGGTAGGCAGGGATGACTGTCACGGTCGCCGGGCGCGCCGGAGAGATGACCGCCGGCGGGGAGGACCGGCGGCGAGTGCGCCTTGTGCTTGCGAGACGACGCGCCGCGGCTGCAGCGCTAGCCATCGAAAAAGCCGCGGGCTATGAGCCGGGGCGTCGAGCTATTATTGAGGATCGAGGCAATGAAGGCGCGCTGGCGGGCCATGCGCACGGAGGATCTGGCGGCGGTCGAGCAGATCGCCCTGGTCGTGCATCCCGACTATCCCGAGGACATCGCCATCCCGCGCGAACGGCTGGCGCTGTTCCCGCGAGGCTGCCGCGTGGCGCAGAACGAGGCCGGCGAGGTTATCGGCTACGCCGTGGCCCATCCGGGCCTGCAGGGCACCCCGCCCCCCCTGGATGCGTTACTGGGCACCCTGCCCCCCGCACCGGATTGCCTCTATCTGCACGACGTGGCGCTTCTCCCGGCTGCCCGTGGCGCAAGGCTGGGTGCCGCACTCGTGGCAGAGCTGCATGAGCTCGCCCGCGACCATCGCCTGCCCCTCCTGGCGCTCGTCGCCGTGGGCAACGCCGCCCCCTACTGGCAACGCCAGGGCTTTGCGACACTCCATCCCGAGCCGGCCCTGGCGGCCAAGCTCGCAAGCTACGGCGATGGCGCCGCCTACATGACAGCCGCCGTGACGCCCGAGACGCACTGAGCGCCCGGCACGGCCGTCCTGGCCACCCGGCTCCCCGCCCCCATGATCCATCTACCCCGGAACGGCCCTAGCCCATGTGGCTCAGCCTGTGGGCGGCACGGCTGAGCGCGTCCAGGAACTGCCACATGCTGGCGAACCCGCTGTCGGTGAGGCGCAGCAGCTTGCGCCTCGCGTCTGCGGGATCGGGATGGCGCTCGACCAGGCCGTGCGCCACCAGCTCGTCGAGCTTTCTCAAGGTAGTGCTCAAGGGCATGCGCGAGCTGCCGCCGATCCCCGAGGCGGAGATGGCGGTGCCCGCCAGGTGGGCGCGGGTGAGCTCGAGCAGGATCTCCCAGCACGGGTCGGAGAACAGGCTGCCGCCGAAGATCCGGTCGCGGCTGGCCCGGCTGTCGAGGACGAAGCGGGTGAGCCGCAGAAGGCCGATCCGGTCGTCCGCTATGCTGCCGGCCGCCTGCCGGCTCGTGCCCGTCCTGCCCGGCGCATCGATAAGAGCCTCGAACTCCCGCACCAGCGCCTGCAGCTTGCCGGCCAGGGCCTTGCGGGTCGCAGCCATGTCGTAGGCCGCCTCGAAGCGCTGGCGGCGATCCCGGGCTTTGCGCTCGAGCTCGTCGAGCAGGACGAGAACGTCGCCGGAGGCAGCGTCGAGGGGCAGGAAGGCGGTAGCGCCGGCCTTCATCACCGCCGCGGCAACAGCGAAGTCCGCCTGCCCGGCCGCGAGGACCTGCACCCAGGGCCGCTCGACCAGAAGCCCGGCAACGGCGCTCAGCCGGGCCAGCGCCCCGGCATCGCCTGGCGCCTCCACAAGGACGATGTCAACCGCCGTCTCGCGGTCGATGATCTCCAAGGGGTCGTGGTAGTGGATCTGCTCGATCAGCAGCAGGCCGGCGGCCTCAAGCGTCTTCGAGAGCCGGTCACCCGGCCCTGGACGGGGTGAGCGAAGAACGAGAAGGGACATCGTTGCGGCCGGCTGCGTCCCGGCGCGCCAGAGCTCGACGCTCGCCACTTCGTCGCCCTGCACCTTGCGGGGACAGGCTTCCATGGCCGGCCCGTTGCCGCATGTCTCCATCGAGGCGGATGACGCCGTAGCGCCGGAGTCCGACGCCCGCAGGCAGGAAGCGCTCATGTCGCCGCTTCCATTCCGGCATGCTGCTGCGGCTGCGCGGAGCGACGGGCTATCCGCGCGAAGGGCGAGGAGAGAGGGCAGGCCATTCGAACGCTCTCAAGCTGGTGGTTTTTATTATCACTTTGAAAGCGAAAATTGATCCGTGCCATTTACTTTTAAGTTGCGGCAACTTAAGGGTTCGCCGAACGAAATGCAACAAGGTGGGCACCACCCCTGAGATGGCCGTCGATTGGAACCACCATCCACACCGTCGTGTGCGCCGCAGCTATCGGGCGTGGCAGAAGTTCCGACTTGCGCGCCGTGTCATGACCATCCTCTGCACTGCCATTGTGCTCGCCCTGGTCGCGGTGCGGATAGTTGCCCATCTGCGTCACGGCGAGCCCATCGAGCAGGCGTTCATCATCGCTGTGGGTATCGCCCTGCTGGCCGCGCTTCTCGTGCCGCGTCTCCTCGTGACCCTCGGCTGGAACCTGCTCTGGCGCCTCAAGCGCCACGACTGGCAATAGGGCGCGGGATGCGGCGCACGGCCTCTGTGAAGGTCCTGCGGGCTGGCTTATAAGGCCCGCCATGCAGCACACCGCCCCGCCCCCTCCCGTGCGCCGCCAGCCAGCGTCGCGCCGACCCGTCCCGCCCGTCGCCGTCCGCCCGAAGGTCGGCTTCGTCAGCCTCGGCTGCGCCAAGGCGCTGGTCGACAGCGAGCGGATCCTTACCCGACTCAGGACCGAGGGCTACGAGATCGCCCCAGGCTACGACACCGCCGACGTGGTGGTGGTCAATACCTGCGGCTTCCTGGTCTCGGCCCGGCAGGAATCGCTGGAGGCGATCGGCGAGGCGCTGGACGAGAACGGCAAGGTGATCGTCACCGGCTGCCTCGGCGCCGACCCCGAGGCGATCCGCAAGGTGCATCCCAAGGTCCTCGAGGTCACGGGCCCGCACCAGTACGAGAGCGTGGTGGCGGCCGTGCACCGCGCCGCCCCGCCGCCGCACGAGCCGTTCCTCGAGCTGGTGCCGCCGCAGGGCCTGCGCCTGACGCCCAAGCACTACGCCTATCTGAAGATCTCCGAGGGCTGCAACAACCGCTGCAGCTTCTGCATCATCCCGCATCTGCGCGGCGATCTCGCCAGCCGGCCGGCGGGCGAGGTGCTGGCCGAGGCGGAGGCCCTGGTGGCGGGCGGCGCGCGCGAGCTGCTCGTGATCTCGCAGGACACCAGCGCCTACGGGGTGGACGTGAGATATGCGCCCTCCCCGTTCCACGACCGCGAGGTGCGCACCCGCTTCCTCGACCTCGCGCGCGAGCTGGGCGGGCTCGGCGCCTGGGTGCGGCTGCACTATGTCTACCCCTACCCGCATGTCGACGAGGTGATCCCGCTCATGGCGGAGGGCAAGATCCTCCCCTATCTCGACATTCCCTTCCAGCATGCGAGCCCCAACGTCCTCAAGGCGATGCGCCGCCCGGCCAACCAGGAGAAGGTGCTCGACCGCATCCGCCGCTGGCGCGAGATCTGCCCCGATCTCACCTTGCGCTCGACCTTCATCGTGGGCTTTCCCGGCGAGACCGAGGCGGACTTCCAGTTCCTCCTCGACTGGCTCGAGGAGGCGCAGCTCGACCGGGTCGGCTGCTTCCGCTACGAGCCGATCGAGGGCGCTCCCGCCAACGAGCTTCCCGGCGCCGTGCCGGAGGAGGTCAAGGAGGAGCGCTGGCAGCGGTTCATGGCCAAGCAGCAGAGGATCTCGGCTGCCCGCCTGCAGGCCAAGGTCGGTCGCACGCTCGAGGTGATGGTCGACGGCACCGACGAGGACGGCAACATCGTCGCCCGCAGCCAGGGCGACGCCCCCGAGGTCGATGGCTGCGTCTGGCTCGAGGGCGCCGAAGGGATGCTCCCGGGCACGATCCTCAAGGCCCGGATCACCGCCGCCGACGAGTACGACCTCTTCGGCCGGGTCGTGGCCTGAGCCGACGCGGGGAGCTTCTGCGGCTCCCCGCCGTTACCCCCTCGGGCCATGGGTGCGAGGGGCGGATGTTCGACTGGATAACCGGGTTCGTGGAGCAGTCGGGCTATCTCGGGATAGCCTTCTTGATGCTGGCGGAGAATGTGTTCCCGCCGGTTCCCTCCGAGCTCATCATGCCCCTCGCCGGCTACACCGCCGCCAGCGGCGAGCTGAACATGGCGGGCGTGGTGGCGGCGGGCACCGCCGGCTCCCTCGCCGGTGCGCTGTTCTGGTACTATGTCGGCCTCAAGATCGGCATGGAGCGCCTCAGGCGCTGGGCCGGCCGGCATGGCCGCTGGCTCACCCTCCACCCCGACGAGCTCGACCGCGCCAAGGCCATGTTCGAGCGCCACAGCGGGACGGCGGTCTTCATCGGCCGTCTGGTGCCGGCCCTGCGCACGCTCATCTCGGTGCCGGCCGGCGTGGCCTGCATGGGGCTCGCCCGTTTCCTGCTGTTCTCGACCCTCGGCACCGCCATCTGGACCGCGCTGCTGGCCGGCGCCGGCTATGTTCTGGAAGACCAGTACCAGAAGGTCGCCGAGTGGATGAACCCGGCGACCAACACGATCCTGGCCCTGATGCTCGCCTACTATGTCTACCGCGTGGTGACCTTTCGCGCGCGCAGCGCGGAATGAACCGGTCGCGCGCGCAGCGCGGAGTGAACCGGTCGCGCGCGCAACACGGGCTGAGCCGGGCTCAACCGCGGGGGCGGCGCTCGGCCATGGTGCAGGCGATGGCGAAGGCGCGGCGGGTCGGCTCGGGATTGGCGATGCCCTGCCCTGCTATGTCGTAGGCAGTGCCGTGCGCCGGCGTGGTGATGGGCACGGGCAGCCCGCCCAGCACGGTGACCCCCTTGTCGAAGCCTAGCAGCTTGATCGCGATCTGCCCCTGGTCGTGATACATGGTGAGCACCGCGTCATAGTCGCCGCGTGTCGCCCGCACGAACACCGTGTCGGACGGAAAGGGCCCGTCGGCCGGCAGCCCCTGGGCCCGCGCCGCCTCCACGGCCGGCGCGATCACGTCGATCTCCTCGCGGCCGAAGGCGCCGCCGTCGCCGGCATGGGGGTTGAGCGCCGCCACGGCGATCCGCGGCTTTTCCACCCCCGCCTCGCGAAGCGCCGCATCGGTGAGCCGCAGCCGCTCGACGATCCGCTCCGCGGTGATGAGCCGCGCCACCTCCGCGAGCGGCACGTGCGAGGTCACCCTGGCATTCCAGAACTCGTCGATGACGTTGAACTCGGCGCAGGGTCCCCGCCAGCCCAGCCGTTCCGCAGCCCACACCAGCTCGTCCTCGTAGGTCTCCTCGACCAGCCGCATCGCCTGCTTGTTGAAGGGCACGAAGGTCACGGCGTCGACCGCGCCGCTGGCCGCAAGCTCCAGCGCCAGACCGTAGTTCTCGAGCGCCGAGCGGCCGCCCCCGGCGGTAGGCACGCCGCGGGCGATCGTGGCCGGATCGAGGTTGGCGAGATCGAGGAAGACATGGCCGGCATTGCTGGCGAGTGCCCGCTCGCGGTCGCTGACGACCGGCAGATCCAGCTCGACCCCCGCCTCGCGCGCGCCCCGCTCGAGCAGGCGGCGGTCGCCGATGGCGAGGATGCGCGCGCGCCGCGAGAGCGGATCCGCCAGCAGCCTTGCCATCAGCTCGGGGCCGATACCGGCCGGATCGCCCATCACCAGGGCCAGGGTGGGTGTCATGGGAGCGTCTCCGTCTGCCGCCCCGGGCGGCCGTTTGCGGCACCCGCCGTCCGTGCTAGGGCTGGCCTGAGCCCGTGCAGACCGAGGGGGTGCGGATGGGAGAGGTGACCGTGCTGCGTGGCGCCGCGAAGCCGGCCCGGCCGTCGGCGAGCCTCAAGCCGGCGCAGGTGGCCGCGCGCATCCGCGAGATGATCATCCAGGACGAGCTGCCGCCCGGAGCGCCCATTCGCGAGCGCGTCCTGGCCGAGCGCCTCGCAGTGTCGCGCACGCCGTTGCGCGAGGCCCTCAAGCTCCTCTCGGCCGAAGGGCTGGTCGAGCTGCAGCCGCGGCGCGGCGCGGTGGTCACCGCCCCAGGCGGCGACGAGGTGCGCGAGCTGCTTCAGCTCCTGGGCGTGATCGAGGCCTATGCCGGCGAGCTCGCCTGCACGAGCGCCACCGAGGAGGAGATCCGCGAGGTCCGCGCGCTGCACTACGAGATGCTGGCGGCCTACACACGCGGCGACCGGCTGGGCTATTTCCACCGCAACCAGGACATCCACCGCGCCATCGTCGCCACCACCCGCAACCGCACCGTGATCGAGCATCACCGCATGCTCAACGCGCGGGTCTACCGCGTGCGCTACATCTGCAACCTGCGGACCGAGCGCTGGGAGAGCGCGATCCGCGAGCACGAGAAGATCCTTGCCGCCCTCGAGCGCCGCGACGCCCAGGCGATCGCCGCGGTGCTCAAGGAGCATGTGGTGCGCGCCTGGGACGTGATGCAGAGAATGTTCGCCGGCGAGGCGGTGCCGCCGCCCGAAGCGGGCTGAGCGGCGGCAGGCGCCTCGCCCGCTCACGCCGCGGCGCGCCCGTCGACGATGGCGCCGGCGCCGGCCAGCGCGTCGATCTCGGCCTCGCTGAAGCCGCGCTCGAGGAGCACCTCGCGGGTGTGCTCGCCATAAAGCGGTGCGCCGCGCCGTGGTCCGCCCGGTGTCTCCGAGAACTTCACCGGCAGGCCCAGCGACTTGACCGTGCCGAGGCTGCTGTGCGGCAGCTCGACCACCATCTCGCGGGCCTTGGTCTGCGGATCGGCGTGCATCTGGGCGATGTCGTAGACCGGCCCCGCCGGCACCCCCGCCCGCTCGAGACGCGCCAGCCAGTCGCTGCTGGAGCGGCGCCGGAAATGCGGCGCCAGCGCCTGCTCGAGCGCCTCGAGATTCATCATCCGGTCGCGGTTCTCGGCAAAGCGCGGATCGGCCGCCAGCTCCGGCGCCTCCAGCACCTCGACCAGGCGCAGCCAGTTGGACTGGTTGCTGCCGCCCACCACGATCCAGCCGTCGGCGGTCTCGAACGCCTGGTAGGGCGCGCTCAAAGGGTGTGCCGAGCCCATCGGGCCGGGCGAGACGCCGGTCGCCAGCGTCATGGCCGACTGCCAGTAGGTGTGGATGATCCCCGCCTCGAAGAGCGAGGTGTCCACCATCTGGCCGCGGCCGGTGACGTTGCGGTGCTGGAGGGCCGCCAGGATGCCGATGACCGAGAGCAGGCCGGCGGTGATGTCGGTCAGGGGCGCCCCGCACTTGACCGGCGGCTCGCCGCGGCTGGTGCCGGTGATGCTCATGATGCCGCTCATCGCCTGGGCCACCAGATCGAAACCGCCGCGCTCGCCGTAAGGCCCGCTGCGGCCGAAGCCGGAGACCGCGCAGTAGATCAGCCCCGGGTTGCGCTCCTTGAGCACGTCGTAGCCGAAGCCCAGCTTCTTCAGGGTGTTGGGCCGGTAGTTCTCGACGAGAATGTCGGCGTCGGCGAGGAGCCGGTGCAGCACCTCGCGGCCGCCCTCCTGGCGGAGGTCGAGGGCGATGCCCCGCTTGTTGCGGTTCATCATGAGGTAGGCGGCGGACTCCTCGCCGATCGTCGGCGGCGTGCTGCGGCGGGTGTCGTCGCCGCCCGGCACCTTCTCCACCTTGATGACGTCCGCTCCCATGTCGGCGAGCATCAGCGTGCAGGTCGGGCCTGCCATGATGTGGGTGAGATCGACGACCTTGAGGCCCTTGAGCGCGGTCATGTCGGCACGTGTCCCCTCGTGTCTCAGCGGCCCTTGAAGCTCGGCTTTTCCTTCGCGAGGAAGGAGCGCGAGCCGATCTTGAAGTCCTCGGTGTCGAAGCAGTGGAAGCTCTCGTCGTTCTCCTCGGCGGAGAGCGGGCGCGGGTCCATCAGGCGGTTGGCGAACTTCTTGTGCCAGCGCGCCACCAGCGGCGCCCCCTCGGCGATCCTGCGGGCCGAGTCCAGCACCTTGGCGTCGAGCTCGGCGTCGGGCACGAGGCGGTTGACCAGCCCCATCCTGAGCGCCTCGTCGGCGTGGAGGATGTCGCCTTCGAGCAGGATGCGCAGGGCGTTGGCCTTGCCCACGAGGTCGATCAGGCCGCGCATCTCGTCATAGGCCACCACCAGCCCCAGCCGCTTGACCGGGATGCCATAGCGCGAACTCTCGCCAGCGATCCGGAGATCGGCGCAGGTCGCGAGCTCGAGGCCGCCGCCGACGCACAGGCCGTTGATGGCGGCGATCACCGGATGGCGGCACTCCCGCACCGCCACCAGCGTGCCGTGCACCTTGCCTGCATATTCGCGCGCCTGGGCCGCCGAGCTGCGGGTCTGCTCGAACTCGGAGATGTCGGCGCCGGCGCCGAACGCCTTGTCACCGGCGCCGCGCAGGATCACGCAGCGCAGCGAGGTGTCGGCGTCCAGCTCGCGCACGATCTCGCCCAAGCGCCGCCACATGGCGACGCTCATGGCGTTGAGGCGCTCCTGGTGGTCGATCAGCACCCGGGCGATGCCCGGCTCGAGCATGTCGACGGTGATGGTTCCGGCCATGGACGGGAGCTCCTAGCGGTAGAACAGCTCGACGAGGCTCATGGGCACCGCCGGCACGTAGGTCACGAGCACGAGGACGAAGAGCAGCACGGCCACGAAGGCGACGTTGACCCGGCTGACTGCCCATATGTCGGCCTTGGCGATCGAGCAGGCAGTCATGAGGACGCTGGCCACCGGCGGCGTCTGCTGGCCGATCGCCAGGTTGAGGGTGACGATCAGGCCGAAATGGACGGGGTCGATGCCGATCAGGTGGACGATGGGCATGACGATCGGGACCACGAGGATGATCGCCGCGGCGCCGTGCAGGAAGAAGCCCAGCAGCAGGAACAGCACGTTGAGCAGCATCAGCACGACGTACTTGTTCTGGGTGAGCTCGACGATTCCCTGGGCCAGCGCCTGGGGCACGCGGGTCTGGGTCAGGAACTGACCGAGCAGGGCCGAGGTCGCGACCAGCAGCATCACCACCGCGGTCTGGACGACACCTTCCTTGAGGCTCTCGTAGAGCTCGGTCCAGCTCAGCTCGCGATAGACCAGCCCGCCGATCACCAGCGCCGCCACCACGGCCAGCCCGGCCCCCTCGGTCGCCGTGACGAAGCCGCCGAAGATGCCGCCCAGGATGATCACCGGCAGCATGAAGGCCCAGAGCGCCTCGCGGAAGGTCGACCACAGGCGCTTGAGCTGGAAGGCTTCCTCGACCGGGAAATTGTGGCGCACGGCGAAGACGTAGGCGGTGCCCATGAGAAGAACACCGCCCAGCACGCCCGGCACGATCCCCGCCACGAAGAGCTGCACCACGGAGGTGTCGGCCATGACCGCATAGAGGATCATCGGGATCGAGGGCGGGATGATGATCGCCAGCGAGGCCGCCGAGGAGGTCACCGCCGCCGAGAACTCGCTGGAATAGCCCCGCTTCTTCATGGCCGGGATGAGGATCGAGCCCAGCGCCGCGACGTCGGCCACCGCCGATCCCGAGATCTCGGCGAAGAACATGGAGGCGGCGACGTTGACCATGGCCAGCCCGCCGCGCACGAAGCCCACCAGCGCGGAGGTGAAGGCGATCAGCCGGCGCGAGATGCCCGAGCAGTTCATGATGGCGCCGGCCAGGACGAAGAGCGGGATCGCCAGCAGCGGAAAGCTCGTCGCCCCCTCGTAGAGAGTGATGGCGCTGTCGAGCAGGGCATCGAAGCCGTAGGCCTGCCAGATCCCCGCCATGGCGACGATGCCCAGCGCCACGGCGATGGGGATGTTGATCAGGACCAGGGCCATCAGCCCGCCCAGCATCGCGACCGCGGTCATCGCAGCACCTCGGCAAGCTCGCCGTCACGCGCCGGCGCCCCCTGGGCGGCCTCGGCCAGCCGCTCGGGCAGGGTCAGGAGATCGGCCACGATGAACAGGACGGCGCCGATCGGGATTACCGACTGGGTGAACCGCACCGGGACCCAGGGCAGCGTGATCATGGTGTCGCCCTCGAGGATCACCAGGACCTGCCAGCCGAACCAGGCGACCAGGCCGAAGAAGCCCAGCACCAGCGCCTCGCCGAACAGCACCAGCGCCACCCGGACCCCGGGC
Organism: Geminicoccaceae bacterium 1502E; assembly: GCA_033875255.1. GTDB lineage: Bacteria > Pseudomonadota > Alphaproteobacteria > Geminicoccales > Geminicoccaceae > Marinimicrococcus. The sequence goes on from JAWZSN010000007.1 coordinate 77,438, forward strand.
GGCATGAGCCCGACGATGGAGGGCACGCCGATATGCGAGCGGCGCAGCGCGGCATAGGCGGCGCCGTAATAGGTGAGCCAGGCGAGCATCACCGAGGCCACCTCGTCGTACCAGCCGAACGGCACCCCGAACTTGCGGGTGATGGCGGCGGCGGAGATGAGCAGCGTCAGGGCGACGATGAGAAAGATGCAAAAGCCGACGAGCGAGTGCTCGAGCACGCGGCGGAACATCTGTACTGGCGTCATGATCCTCGGGCCGGAGCGGAGGGACGGGAGCCGCGGAAGGCGCCCCGGCGAGCCGTGCCGGGGCGCCCGTGATCAGCAGCCGTCGGCGAGCGCGAGCGCCCTCTCGATCAGCTCCTTGCCGCCCGGCACCTCCTCGGCGAAGGCGTCGTAGACCGGCTGGCTGGCCTTCACGAAGGCCTCGCGATCGGCCTTGTTGTATTCCATGCCGCCGTCGATCAGCTTCTGGCGGATCTCCTCGTCGAGGGCCGCCGCCTTCTCGTAGGTCCAGGTCTGAACCTCGGCGGCCGTCTCGAGCAGCGTTGTTTGGACCTCCTCGGGGTAGGTCTTGAACTTGCGCAGGCTCGCGGTCGGGAAGCTCGGCGTGTAGACGTGGTTGCTTTCCGAGAGATACTTCTGCACCTCCTGGAACTTGCCGGCATTGATGTTGCCGAACGGGTTCTCCTGCCCGTCGATGACACCGGTCTGCAGGCCCACGAAGACCTCGGAGAAGGCCATCGGGATGGGGGCGGCACCGTAGGTCTCGAACATCTTCACCCGCCACACGCCCTTGGGCGTGCGGATCTTGAGACCGCTCAGGTCCTCGGGCGTGTTGATCGGCCTCGTGTTGTTGGTGATCTGGCGAAAGCCGTTCTCCCAGACGCCGATCAGCTTGTAGCCCTTCGCCTCCAGCTTGGGCGCCAGCTCGGGCCAGACGATCTCCTTGGCGATGCACGCCATGTGCTCGCGGTCCTTCACGAGATACGGCAGGTCGAACATGCCGAACTCGGGAACGACGGTGGAGGTGATCGTCGAGGGCTGGGACATGTCCAGCGTGCCCAGCTTGAGCTTTTGCAGCATCTCCTGGTCACCGCCGAGCTGGCTCGAATGGTAGAGGACCATCTCGCCATAGTCGCCCAGGCGCTCGTTCATGCGCTTGGTGAACTCTTCCGACGACAGATACTGCATGCCGCCCGGCGGGCTGGTCGTGCCGAACTGGATCTCGGCCGCGGCGAGCGACGTCGAGACGACGCCGGCCGCCAGCAGAGCGGCCGCGGCACAGGCTCCCATCCTGCTCCTGGTCATGTCCCTCTAGCCCCCTGTCGTGCAGCGGCTTTGCTGCCGCCGCCTCTCCATTTTTTGATGGAGGGAACCTTGGCATACCACGCGCGGCAGCGTCAACGAGGGACCGAACGCGAATTCACGCTCTGGTATACCATCGCGGCCCGATCTCCCGGGGCGGCAGCCCGGGGCTGGCGAGTGGCACGCCGCTGGGGCAGGATAAGGCCGCCTTCGGAATCGAACATGACGGCGGCCCGGCTGCCGACGCATCATCGGAAAAGTGCAGCATGGCCAATGAGAGCGAGCGCCGCGAGCAGATCCTGGACCTGGTCCGGCGGCAGGGTTTCGCCAGCATCGAGGCCCTCGCGCAGAAGTTCCAGGTGACGCCGCAGACGATCCGCCGCGACATCAACGACCTCTGCCGCAAGGCGCTGCTGCGCCGCTATCATGGCGGGGCCGGCCTGCCCTCCAGCGTCGAGAATCTCGCCTACCAGACCCGCCAGGTCCTGCACCTGGCGGAAAAGCGGCGCATCGCCCGGCTGGTGGCGGAGCACATTCCCGACGCCGCCTCGATCTTCATCAATATCGGCACCACCACCGAGGAGGTCGCCAAGGCGCTGATGGAGCATCAGGGCCTGCGGATCATCACCAACAACCTGAACGTCGCCGGCATGCTGGCCGGCAAGGCCGACTTCCAGGTGATCGTCGCCGGCGGAATCGTGCGGGCCCGCGACCGGGGCATCGTCGGCGAGGCGGCGATCGACCTGATCCGCCAGTTCAAGGTGGATTTCGGCATTATCGGAATCAGCGGCATCGATCTCGACGGCACGCTGCTCGACTTCGACTATCAGGAGGTCCGCGTCGCCCAGGCGATCATCGCCAACTCGCGCAAGGTGTTTCTTGCCGCCGACCACAGCAAGTTCGGCCGCAGCGCGATGGTGCGCCTGGGCCATGTCGACCAGATCGACGCGCTGTTCACCGACGCCGCCCCGCCCGCACCCCTGCGCGATGCGCTGCGCGCGGCCGAGCGCGAGCTGTTCGTCGCGGCCGCGGAGTAGGCCACGAGTTTTCACCTTTCCCGCCTTTGGCTTTCGCTTGCGAAAACGGCCGCGAGGGATAAAGTGATCGTCCACGACACCGGGGCGTCGCAAACAGCGGGAGAATGGGTGGTTTGGCTGGAGAGCCTGTCGATCTTCTGGTCGTGGGGGGCGGCATCAATGGCGCCGGCATTGCCCGCGACGCCGCCGGCCGCGGCCTCAAAGTCTGCCTCGTCGAGAAGGACGATCTCGCGAGCCACACGTCGAGCTGGTCCTCCAAGCTCATCCATGGCGGCCTGCGCTATCTCGAATATTACGAGTTCCGGCTGGTCCGCGAGGCGCTGATCGAGCGCGAGGTGCTGCTGCGCGCCGCCCCGCACATCATCAGCCCCCTCACCTTCGTGCTGCCGCACGGACCCGGCATGCGCCCGGCCTGGATGCTGCGGCTCGGCCTTTTCCTCTACGATCATCTGGGCGGCCGCGAGCTGCTGCCGGGCTCCACCCGCATCGACCTCTCGAGCACGCCCGAGGGCACGCCGCTCAAGAGCCAGTACAAGACGGGCTTCACCTACAGCGACGGCTGGGTCGACGACAGCCGGCTGGTGGCGCTCAACGCCCGCGACGCTGCCGACCGCGGCGCCGAGATCCTGACCCGCACCTGCTGCACGGCGGCGCGCCGCGAGAACGGCCAGTGGGTGGCGACCCTCGAGACCAAGGAGGGCCACCGTCGCGAGATCCGCGCCCGCGGCCTCGTCAACGCCGCCGGCCCGTGGGTGCAGATCTTCCTCGACGACAACATCAAGAAGAGCGCCAGGCACCGGGTACGGCTGGTCAAGGGCAGCCACATCGTGGTGCCGCGGCTCTTCGAGCACGACCGCCCCTACATTCTCCAGAACGACGACAAGCGCATCGTCTTCGCCATCCCCTACTATGAGCGCTTCACCCTGATCGGCACCACCGACGTGCCCTTCGAGGGCGATCCGGGCGAGGTGCGGATCAGCCGGGACGAGATCGACTATCTGTGCGGCGCGGTGAACCGCTATTTCGAGAGGCAGACCACGCCCGAGGACATCGTCTGGAGCTTCGCCGGCGTGCGCCCGCTCTATGACGATGCCAGCGGCAATCCCTCGGCGGTCACCCGCGACTATGTCTTCGACCTCGACACCGAAGGGGGCGGGGCGCCGCTGCTCTCGATCTTCGGCGGCAAGATCACGACCTACCGCAAGCTCGCCGAGCATGCGCTCGAGCGGCTGACGCCGGTGCTGAAGATCGGCAAGGGGCCCTGGACCGCCAAGGCCTCGCTGCCCGGCGGCGACATTGCCGACGCCGATTTCGGGTGCTTCCTCGAGCAGACCAGGCGGGCCCGGCCGTGGGTGCCGGCAGAGCTCATCACCCGCCTCGCCCACGCCTATGGCACCCGCATCGACCGGGTCCTCGGCGAGGCCACCGACATGGCCTCGCTGGGCGAGCCGGTGGCGCCGGGCCTCTACGCGGCGGAGCTCGACTATCTGGTGCGCGAGGAATGGGCGCGCACCGCCGAGGACGTTCTTTGGCGGCGCAGCAAGCTCGGCCTGTTCCTCGACGCGCCGTCACAGGCTAGGGTGCACGAGTGGTTCGCCGTCAGGGCGCCGGACACCACAAGGGCGGCAGAAAAGACATGACGCTAAGGCTCGAGCAGCTGGCCAGGCGGGTGGGCAAGGAAACCCATCTCTACCGCATGGATCTCACGCTCGAGCCCGGCCTCAACGTGCTGCTGGGGCCCACACTCGCCGGCAAGACCTCCTTGATGCGGCTGATGGCCGGCCTCGACCGGCCGAGCGAGGGCCGCGTCCTGGTGGACGGGAGGGACGTCACCGGCCGCTCCGTGCGCGAGCGCAGCGTCGCCATGGTCTACCAGCAGTTCATCAACTACCCCTCCCTCACCGTCTACGACAACATCGCCTCGCCGCTGCGCCTGGCCCGCCTGCCGCGCCCCGAGATCGACCGCAAGGTGCGCGAGGTGGCCGGCCTCCTGCATATCGAGCACCTGCTCGAGCGCCTGCCGGCCGAGCTTTCGGGCGGGCAGCAACAGCGCACCGCCATCGGCCGGGCGCTGGTGAAGGAAGCGGACCTGCTGCTGCTCGACGAGCCGCTGGTCAATCTCGACTACAAGCTGCGCGAGGAGCTCAGGGCCGAGTTGCAGGCGATCTTCGCCCAGCGCCGGGCCGTCGTCGTCTACGCCACCACCGAGCCTCTCGAGGCGCTGGTCCTGGGCGGGCGGACGGTGGTCATGGGCGAGGGCCGCATCCTCCAGACCGGCCCGACCCTCCAGGTCTACCACCATCCGGCCTCGACCGACGTGGCGCGGATCTTCTCCGACCCGCCCATGAACATGCTCGATGGCATGATCGCGGACGGGCGCGTATCGCTGGGCGAGGGGATCGTCTTCCCACCCTCTGCGCATCTGGCGGCCCTGCCCGCCGGCCGGTACCGCTTCGGCGTGCGCGCCAACCATCTGGGGATCGCCCGGCGCCGCCCGGGCGACGTCGAGTTCCCGGCCGAGGTGGCGCTGGCAGAGGTCAGCGGCTCGGAGACCTTCGTCCACCTCCTCCATGACGGCGTCGACCTCGTGGTCCAAGAAGAGGGCATCCACAGCCTCAGGCTGGGCGCCACCATGAGCGTGTTCCTGGCGCCCCAGCAGCTTTACGTCTTCGATGCCGCCGGCGCGCTCGCCGCGGCACCGGCGCGGCGGGAGGGCTGAGCCATGGCGCGCATCGAGCTTCGCGATCTCGCCCACGCCTACGGCCCCCGCCCTGAGCGCGAGGAGGACTACGCCCTCAAGCGCGCCGACTTCGCCTGGGAGGATGGCGGCGCCTACGCCCTGCTCGGTCCCTCGGGCTGCGGCAAGACCACCATGCTCAACATCATTTCGGGCCTCGTGCGCCCGTCCGAAGGCAGGGTCCTGTTCGACGGCAAGGACGTCACCGGCCTTTCCCCGGCCGCCCGCAACATCGCCCAGGTGTTCCAGTTCCCGGTGGTCTACGACACGATGAGCGTGGGCGAGAATCTCGCCTTCCCGCTGAAGAACCGCGGCCTGCCCAGGGCCGAGATCGAGGAGCGCGTGCGCGAGGTGGCGCACATGCTGGAGCTCTCGCCGATGCTCCACCAGCGCGCCGCCGGCCTGGCCGCCGACGCCAAGCAGAAGATCTCGGTGGGCCGCGGCCTGGTGCGCAGCGACGTGGCGGCGATCCTCTTCGACGAGCCGCTCACCGTCATCGACCCGCACCTGAAATGGCGCCTGCGCCGCAATCTCAAGGAGATCCACGCCCGCTTCCGGCGCACCCTGGTCTACGTCACCCACGACCAGAACGAGGCGCTGACCTTCGCCGACAAGGTGGTGGTCATGCACGAGGGGCAGATCGTCCAGACCGGCACGCCGCAGGAGCTGTTCGAGGAGCCGGCGCACCGCTTCGTGGGCTTCTTCATCGGCTCGCCCGGCATGAACTTCCTGCCGGTGGAGGGCGATGCCGCAGGGCTGCGGCTGGAAGGCACCACGATCGTGCTGGGCCACGAGCTGGCCGCGCAGGCGGGCGGACGGAGCGGGCGGCTCGAACTGGGCATCCGGCCGGAGTTTCTCGAGTTGCACGAGACACCGGTGGCCGAGGGGATCGAGGCGGCGGTGACCGAGGTGCAGGATCTCGGCAACTTCAAGCTCGCCACGCTGCGGCTCGGGCCGCACCTCCTCAAGGCCAAGCTCCACGAGGATGCGGCGGTGCCCCAGGCGCGCGGCTGGCTCAGGCTGCCGCCGGCGAGAACACGGCTCTATGCGGAAGGCCGGCTGATCGGCTGAGGCGGAGGGAGGCGATGGACAAGACGGAAAACAACAAGGCCTGGCTCCTGGTTCTTCCGGTCTTCGTGATCGTGGCCTTCAGCGCCATCATCCCGCTGATCACCGTGGTCAACTACGCCTTCCAGGATATTCTGGGCCCCCAGGACCGCTACTGGGTCGGCACCGAATGGTTTCGGGAGGTGCTCACCGACGACGCGCTGCAGGAGGCGCTGCTGCGCCAGCTCGTCTTCAGCACGGCGGTTCTGCTGGTGGAGATCCCGCTGGGCATCGTCCTGGCGCTGGGCATGCCCTCGCGGGGTGCCGGCGCCTCGGCGGCCCTGGTGCTCATGGCCCTGCCGCTGCTGATCCCGTGGAACGTGGTGGGCACCATCTGGCAGATCTTCGCCCGCGGCGACATCGGCCTTGCCGGCTGGTTCATCAACGGCCCGCTGGGCCTCGACTACAACTACACGGCCGATCCGTTCGACGCCTGGGTCACGATCCTCGTGATGGACGTCTGGCACTGGACGCCGCTCGTGGCCCTGCTGTGCTACGCGGGCCTGCGCGCCATTCCCGACGCCTACTACCAGGCGGCCTCCATCGACGGCGCCTCGCGCTGGTCGGTGTTCCGCCACATCGAGCTTCCCAAGATGCGCGGCGTGCTGCTGATCGCGGTGCTGCTGCGCTTCATGGACAGCTTCACCATCTATACCGAGCCCTTCGTGGTCACCGGCGGCGGACCCGGCAACGCCACCACCTTCCTCTCCATCCACCTCGCCAAGATCGCGGTGGGCCAGTTCGACCTGGGTCCCGCCGCAGCGATCTCCATCGTCTACTTCCTGATCATTCTCACGCTGAGCTTCGTGTTCTACAACGTGATGATCCGGGTCGGCACGGGGAGCAGCAAGCGATGAGCCGCAGCCGCGTCGTCGTCATCGTCTGGTTCGTGTTCCTGCTCCTGCCGCTCTACTGGCTCTTCAACATGTCGTTGAAGACCAATGCCGAGATCCTGAGCGGCCTTACCCTGGTCCCGCAGAACCCGACCCTCGCCAACTACCGCACGATCTTCACCGATCCGAGCTGGTATTCGGGCTACATCAACTCGCTTACCTATGTGGGTCTCAACACGCTGATCAGCCTCAGCGTGGCGCTGCCGGCGGCCTACGCCTTCTCGCGCTACCGGTTCATCGGCGACAAGCACATGTTCTTCTGGCTGCTCACCAACCGCATGGCGCCGGCAGCCGTGTTCCTGCTGCCGTTCTTCCAGCTCTACCAGACCATCGGCCTGTTCGACACGCACATCGCGGTGGCCCTGGCGCACTGTCTCTTCAACGTGCCGCTGGCGGTGTGGATCCTCGAGGGCTTCATGTCGGGCGTGCCCAAGGAGATCGACGAGACCGCCTATATCGACGGCTACGGCTTTCCGCGCTTCTTCCTCACCATCTTCGTGCCGCTGATCCGCTCGGGCATCGGCGTCACCGCGTTCTTCTGCTTCATGTTCAGCTGGGTCGAGCTGCTGCTGGCCCGCACCCTCACGACGGTCAACGCCAAGCCCATCGCCGCCACCATGACGCGGACCGTCTCGGCGGCCGGCATGGACTGGGCGACGCTGGCGGCGGCAGGGGTGCTCACCATCGTGCCGGGCGCGCTGGTGATCTGGTTCGTGCGCAACTACATCGCCAAGGGCTTCGCCCTCGGGCGGGTGTGAGGACGAGATGGAAGCCGACATCCTCCAGCGCGCCGCCCGTCTCGTCCATTCGATGTACTGGACAGGCCCCACCGCCATCTTCTTCGCCGCCATCGCCCTCATGCTGGCCGGCATGACCGCGCTGCAGCTCGTCTGGCCGACGGTCGAGCGCAAGGGCTTCCTGCCGATGGCCACGACCCGCGGCGACCGGCTGTTCATCGGGCTCCTGGGCAGTGCCTGGATCCACGTTCTCTGGCTGGCGACGATGACGCTCCCGCTCTGGTGGGCGTCGCTCGTCGCCATCCTCTGGTTCGCGATCGTGATGCGCTTCGGCTGAGGCGCCGCGGTCGGCACCGGGCGCGCGCGGCCTTCCAGCGCCCGGTCCCAGCGTCCCCGCAACGACGGAAGGCGTTCAAGGGAGGTTAGCGACAATGACGAGATGGCACCTCGGCAGACGCCGCTTTCTCATGGGAACCGCCGCCGCCGGCGCGGGTCTCGCCATGCCCGGCATCATCCGCGCCCAGGACGCGGGTGCCGCGGTCCAGAAATGGGCCGAGGAGTTCCAGCCCACCACCCTCTCGCGCGAGCAGCAGCTGGCCGAGCTCGAGTGGTTCGCCAAGGCCGCCGAGCCGTTCCGCGGCCAGACCATCAACGTGGTGTCCGAGACCATCACCACCCACGAGTACGAGGCCCAGACCCTCGCCCGTGCGTTCAGCGAGATCACCGGGATCAGGCTCAACCACGACCTGATCCAGGAAGGCGACGTGATCGAGAAGCTGCAGACCCAGATGCAGTCCGATCAGAACATCTACGACGCCTACGTCAACGACAGCGACCTGATCGGCACCCACTTCCGCTATCAGAAGGTGGTGCCGCTGTCCGACTGGATGACCGGCGAGGGCAAGAAGTTCACCCTCGAGACCCTCGATGTCGACGACTTCATGGGCAAGTCGTTCACCACCGGCCCCGACGGCAAGCTCTACCAGCTTCCCGACCAGCAGTTCGCCAATCTCTACTGGTTCCGCTACGACTGGTTCACCGACCCAAAGCTCAAGGAGCAGTTCCAGAAGATCTACGGCTACGAGCTTGGTGTGCCGGTCAACTGGTCGGCCTACGAGGACATCGCCGAGTTCTTCAGCGAGCACGTCAAGGAGATCGACGGCGTCCAGGTCTACGGCCACATGGACTACGGCAAGAAGGACCCGTCGCTGGGCTGGCGCTTCACCGACGCCTGGCTCAGCATGGCCGGCGAGGGCGACAAGGGCATCCCCAACGGCCTGCCGGTGGACGAGTGGGGCATCCGCATGGAGGGCTGCCGGCCGGTGGGCTCCTCGGTGAGCCGCGGCGGCGGCACCAACAGCCCGGCTGCCGTCTACGCGCTGCAGAAATATATCGACTGGCTCAAGAAGTACGCGCCGCCGCAGGCCGCGGGCATGACCTTCTCCGAGGCCGGCCCGGTGCCGGGCCAGGGCAACATCGCCCAGCAGATCTTCTGGTACACCGCGTTCACCGCCGATCTCGCCAAGCCCGGCCTGCCGGTGGTGAACGAGGACGGCACGCCCAAGTGGCGCATGGCCCCCTCCCCGCATGGCGCCTACTGGGAGGAAGGCATGAAGCTCGGCTACCAGGACGCCGGCTCGTGGACCCTGATGAAGTCGACGCCGCTGGAGCGCCGCCAGGCGGCCTGGCTCTACGCCCAGTTCTGCGTGTGCAAGGCGGTCTCGCTCAAGAAGACCCATGTGGGCCTGACGCCGATCCGCGACAGCGACATCCGCCACGAGAGCTTCACCAAGCGCGCGCCGGAGCTCGGCGGTCTCGTGGAGTTCTACCGCAGCCCGGCGCGCGTCGCCTGGACGCCCACCGGCAACAACGTGCCGGACTATCCCAAGCTCGCCCAGCTCTGGTGGGCCAACGTCGCCGAGGCGGTCACCGGCGAGAAGACCGCGCAGCAGGCGATGGACAATCTGGCGAGCCAGCAGGACCGCATCCTGCAGCGCCTCGAGCGCGCCGGAATCGGCGGCGAGTGTGCGCCCAAGCTCAACGAGGAGGAGGACCCGCAGGTCTGGTTCGACCGCGACGGCGCGCCCAAGCCCAAGCTCGCCAACGAGAAGCCGCAAGGCGCCACGGTTGACTATGACCGGCTGCTGGCGGCGTGGAAGGAGAACAAGGTGATGCCCGACGACGTGAAGGGCTGATCCTTCATCCTGCCGGAGGTGCGAACGGGGACCCTTGCGGTCCCCGTTCCCTTTCGCCCGGCCTCTGCCGAAGCGTCAGCCGCCCTGCTGGGCGTCGGCCGTGGCGGCCAGCAGCTTCTCGACCCATTCCTTGCCGACCCGCTCCTCGAGCCAGGCGCGCACCGCCGGCTGCGCCTTCTCGCGGAAGGCGGCGATCTGGGCGGGGCTCAGCACCGTCACCTCCATGCCCTGCTCGCCCAGGATGGTGCTGGCGTTCATGTCCTGCGCGGTGGTCATGCCGCGATGGATCCATTTGGCGATCTCCGCCGCCTCGGCCACCACCTGCTGCTCCTCCGGATCAAGCTGCTGCCAGAAGGCATCGCTCATCAGGTAGGCGTGCAGGCTGTAGACGTGGCCGTCGAGCGAGACGTGCTTCTGGCTCTGATAAAGGCTCGCCGCCAGGATGTTGGTGACGCCGTTCTCCTGGCCGTCGGCGGTGCCCTGCGCCAGGGCTGCCGGCAGCTCGGCCCAGTCGATGGCGGTGGCGCTGGCGCCCAGGCTCTCCACGAGCTTGATGAAGACCGGGCTCGGCTGCACGCGGATCTTGAGCCCCTCGAGATCGGCCGGACTGGTGATCGGCTTCTTGGAGTTGGTGAAATGGCGGATGCCGTTGTCGGCGAAGCCCAGGACGCGGACGCCGGTCTCGTCCAGCATCGCCTGGCCGAACTCCTGGCCGAAGGGCCCGTCCAGCACCTTCCAGGCGACCGCCTGGCTGGGGAAGAGATAGGGCATGGCGAAGAGGTCGATGCCCGGATAGATGCTCGAGATGCCGCCGTCGTGGACCACGCCTAGCTCGATGGAGCCCAGCCGCAGGCCCTCCATGACGCTCGTGGCGTTGCCGAGCTGGCCGGCCGGGTAGATCTCGACCGTGACCTCGCCGCCGGTCTGCCCCTCGACATGCGCCTTGAAGGCCATCGCCGCGGCGTGCTTGGGCTGGTCGAGCCGGCCGGGCTGGAAGTGGGTGTACTTGATGAGCTTCTCGGCGAACGCTCCCGGAGCCGCCAGCAGCACGATCGCGGCCGCTGTGCCGGCCATGATCTTTTTGAGCATTGTCGACCTCCCTTTAGTGGCGTGTTACGGCCCGCCGCTCTCCTAGCGGCTGTAGCCGAGCAGCCCGGGCAGCCAGAGGCTCAGGCCCGGGAACAGCACGATCAGCAAGAACACCACCATCTCCGCCATCAGCATCGGCATGATGGCGCGGATCAGGGCGCCCATCGGCACCCGCGAGACCACGGTGGTGACGAACAGGACGGCGCCCACCGGCGGGGTGATCATGCCGATGGTGAGGTTGAGCACCACGACCATGGCGAAGTGCAGCGGATGGATGCCCGCCATCTGGGCGAGCGGCGCCAGGATCGGCACGAGGATGATGACCGCCGGCAGGGTGTCGAGGAACAGCCCGCAGAACAGCAGGAAGAGCGAGAGGGCGAGCAGCAGCCCGAGCTGCGAGAGGCCCAGCTCGACGATGAACCCGGTCACCGACTGCGGCACCTGCAGGATCGTCAGCATGTAGGCGAAGACCGAGGCCATCGAGACGATCAGCAGCACCGCCGAGGTCATGAGCGCGGTGCCCACGAGAATGCGCGGCAGGTCGGCGAGCCTCAGGCTGCGGAACACCGCCATGCCGAGAAAGAGCGCATAGGCGGCGGCCACCGCCGAGGCCTCGGTGGGCGTGAAGATGCCGCCGTGGATGCCGCCCAGGATGATCACCGGCAGCAGCAGCGCCGGGATCGCCTGCCACGACTGGCGCAGGAACTCGCCAAAAGGCGGCCGCTCGATCCCGAAGCGGTAGTCGCGGCGGCGGCTGACGAGGAAGTTCACGACGAAGAGCGCCAGGCCCAGCAGCAGCCCCGGCACGATGCCGGCGAGAAAGATGCCGGCCACGCTCACGCTGTTGTCGGTGAGCGCGTAGATGATCATGATGATCGACGGCGGGATGATCGGGGCTATCACCGCCCCCGAGGCGGTCAGCGCCGCAGCATATTCCGGGTGGTAGCCGGCCTGCCGCATCATGCGGATGGTGACCGAGCCCGGCCCCGCCGCATCGGCCAGCGCCGAGCCGCTGATACCAGCGAAGAAGATCGACATCAAGACATTGGCGTAGCCCAGGCCGCCCCGGACATTGCCGATAATCTGGCAGGCAAAGCGCAGCAGCACGTCGGTGATGCGGCCGCCGGTCATCAGCTCGGCCGCCAGGATGAAGAACGGCACCGCCATCAGCGGAAAGCTGTCGATGCCGCTGAACATGCGCTGCACGGCAAGGAGGGTGGAGAGCTTGCCGTCCACCGCCATGGCCAGGAGACCGGCACCGCCCATGGTGAGCGCCACCGGCATGCCCACCAGCAGCGCCACGAGAAAGCCGCCCAGAAGGACCGTCACCGCCATGGCGCGCTCACTCGACGGCCGGCGCGGTGCCGGCGACGGGCTCGGCCTCGCCGGCCACGACACGCCGCGCCGCCAGCAGCAGGTGCAGCAGCACCAGCAGCGCCCCTGCCGGCACCGCCAGATAGACCATGCCCAGCGGCAGGCCCAGGACCGGCGAGTGCTGGCGCCAGGCGAAGACGGCGTAGCGGATGCCGAGCCAGACGATGACCGCCATGAACAGCATGGCGAGCGCCAGGATAGCCTGGCGCAGCAGGCGGCGGCACGGCGCCGGGAGCGCGTCCTGGAGGACCTCGACCGCGACGTGCGTTCCCGACCGGAAGGCCAGCCCGGCACCGAGCCAGGCCGTCCAGATCATCATGTAGCGGGTGAGCTCCTCCACCCAGCTCAAGGAGGTGCCGAAGAGGTAGCGGAGGACCACGTTCCCCACCACCAGAACCGCCATCACCGCCAGCAGGCCGGCAATGACGAAGCGGTTGGCGGCCACAAGACCGCGCTCGAAAGCCCTCAGCACCCGCGTCTTCCCTGATCTTTTCGCGTTATGGTCCTGCGCGCTCAGGTTCCCGGCGCCGGCGGGCAGGGTCAAGCCTCTTGCCCCCGCGTCTGCCGCATGGGGGTGGAGCGCTGCGGCCAGCGCGGTGCTGCCGGCGGACCGCTCGCGCCTTAAAAGCTGTAGCGCAGACCCGCCCTGAACAGGTGTGCCTTGGTGTCGTCGACGCCATTATTGCCATTGGCGATCCGCAGGTAGCGCCAGGACGGCACGAAGGCGAAGCGCTCGGTGATGGCCACCGACAGGCCCACCTCGCCCTGCAGCAGCAGGTTGGTGGATCGATCGTCCTCGAGCTCGATCCGACCACGGGGCGAGAGAATTGCCGGATCGTTGAGCCGGGTGTGGGCGATGCCGATGCCGGCGCCCACATAGGGCTGTACCGTGCCGTCCAGCGGCCAGTCGATGAAACCGTTGACGGCCGCCGCGAAAGCCTCGCCCTCGCCCTCGAAATCGAGGGTGATGTCAGGGCCCTCGAGCCTGCGGACATCGGCCCGGCCGTAGCCCAGCTCGAGCTCGGCGCGAAACCACTCGTTGAACCGATAGCCGCCTGCACCCTGGACGGCGAAGCCGGTATCGTAGGTGATGCTGAGCTGGTCGGCATCCGTGTCGGAGATTCGCAACCAGACCGCCGCGAACGACAGATAGGGCCCCTGCTCGGCGGCGGACGCAGCGATGGAAACCGAGGTGACCGCGAGCGAGCATGCCGTCGCCGCGAGGAGGGCCAAGCGCATCTGTTCAGCCTTGGATTGCATGTTCGGCTAGATACGCACGGTCAGATTGGGTCGACAACCCCTGAAGACGGAAGAACGGCGCGAGGTTTGTTCGCCGTGTCGAAGCCCTGGCTTCCGGCCGGCCGAGGCGCCTCGCCGCGAACGAGAACGGGGGCCCGACTGGCCCCCGTTCTCTGGCGAAAGAGCTGGTAACTCAGAAGTTGTAGCGAAGCCCCACACGGAACAGGTGGGCGGTGTTGTCGTCGAGGCCGTTGCCGCCATTGTCGATCCACATGTAGCGGTAGGCCGGGACCAGATCCCAGTTCTCGGCCACGGCCACGGCGACGCCGGCCTCGCCCTGCAGCAGCAGGTCGGTCGACTTGTCGTCGTCACCCTTGACCTTGGTGCCGCCGATGCGCACTGCCACGTCGTGCAGGTCGGTGTGGGCGAGACCGATGCCGCCGCCGACATAGGGGGTCAGCATCGCCGTCACCGGCCACTCGGCGAAGGCGTTGAGGGCGGCCGTGAAGATGTCGACATCGCCCTGGACGTTGAAGGACTGGCCGAGCAGCCCGTCGATCTGGTCGAGGCCGGAGCGCGCATAGCCCAGCTCGAGCTCGGCGCGGAACCAGTCGTTGAAGCGGTAGCCGCCGGCGCCATGCAGGGCATAGCCGGCATCATAGGTGTTGCTGAAATTCTCGCCGCCGACACTGCCGTCCTGGTCGGCGAGCTGGAGATAGCCGACGGAGAACGAGACATAGGGCCCGGCCTCCGCTGCGAGGAGCGGGCTGGCGGGAAGCGAGGCGAGAGCCAGGGCAGCACCGGCCAGGAAAACCTTGCGCATATTGAGCTCCTTCGACATGCCGTTCCCAGACATGCATTCGAGGATGCGGTTGACAACCTTCAGGTTCTTTAAGCGGACACGAATGAACGTCGGGCGTTGCCATTCCGCCGCACCGCGCCTCTGCGCCGTCGCCGATTGACAGGGGCCGGCTGCTGCGCCGTATAGGGCCACGGGCTTGCCGCCCTGTCTCGAGGAGTTGTCGATGCTCAAGCGCTCCGCCGTGGTGGCGATGATCGTGGTGGCCGCAATGCTCGCGGGGCGGACCGCCAGGGCACAAGAGCCCGTCACCGTCTTCGCGGCGGCGAGCCTGACCGACGCCATGGAGGAGATCGGGCGGCTCTACGGTGAGAAAAGCGGCCACACGGTTCGCTTCTCCTTCGCCTCCTCCTCGACCCTCGCGCGCCAGATCGAGGCCGGCGCACCAGCCCAGCTCTTCGCCTCGGCGAGCGAGCAGTGGATGGACTATCTGGCGGAGCGCGGTCTGATCGAGGAGGAGAGCCGGACGAGCCCGATCGGCAACAGTCTCGTTCTGATAGCCCCGGCCGACAGCCCGCTCGCGCCGCAGCGGATCGACGAGGCGCTCGACCTCGCCTCCCTCCTCGCTGCCGACGAGCGGCTTGCGGTCGGCGACCCGGAGCATGTGCCGGCGGGGATCTACGCCCGCAGGGCGCTCGAGGCGCTGGGTCTCTGGGAGGAGGCCGAGCCGCGCCTCGCCCGCGCCGACAATGTCCGCGCCGCCCTGGCCCTGGTCGAGCACGGCGAGACGCCGCTCGGGATCGTCTACGGCACCGACGCGGCGGCCACCGAGCGGGTCAGGATCGTGGGCACGTTTCCCGCCGGCAGCCATCCGCCGGTGCGCTATCCCTTCGCCATCGTGGCCGGCGCCGGCGGGGCCGAGACCGAGGCGCTCCTGCGCTACATGACCGGCGAGCAGGGCCTGGCGGTGTTCCGGCGGTTCGGCTTCACGGCGGACTGAGGAACGGAGGCGCCCTTGCTGACCCCGGCGGAGCTTGAGGCTCTCCTTCTCAGCCTGAAGATCTCGAGCGTCGCCGTGCTGGGCGCCCTGCCCTTCGCCGTCGCCGCAGCCGCCCTGCTCGCCCGCCCGGCCTTTCGTGGCAAGCTTGTTCTCGACGGGCTCGTCCACCTGCCGCTGGTGCTGCCGCCGGTGGTGATGGGCTACCTGCTGCTGATCGCGCTGGGCACCCGTGCCCCCCTCGGTGGCTGGCTCCTCGACACCTTCGGCATCCGTTTCATGTTCAGCTGGAGCGGCGCTGCCCTGGCCGCGGCGATCGTGACCTTCCCCTTCCAGGTTCGCGCCATCCGCCTGGCGCTGGAGGCCATCGACCCCGGCCTCTCGGCCGCGGCCGAGACCCTGGGAGCCGGGCCGGTCGACCGCTTCTTCACCATCGTCCTGCCGCTGGCCCTGCCGGGTATCGTCGCCGGCGCGATCACCGCCTTCGCCGCCAGCCTCGGCGAGTTCGGCGCCATCATCACCTTCGTCTCCAACGTGCCCGGCGAGACCCGCACCCTGCCGCTGGCGATCTACACGGCGATCCAGACGCCCGGCGGCGAGGCGGCGGCGGCGCGGCTCGTGGTGATCTCGATCCTCCTGGCGCTTGCGGGCCTGATGCTCTCGGAGATCCTCGCCCGCCGCGTCCGCCGGCTGACCCACCGGTGAGCCTCGAGGTCGCGCTGCGCCACGATTTCGGCCCGTTCGGCCTCGACATCGCGTTCTCGGTCGACCGTCCCGGCATCACCGCCCTCTTCGGCCCGTCCGGCTCGGGAAAATCCACCACGATCAGCGCCATCGCCGGCCTCCTGCGGCCGGCTGCCGGCCGCATCGTGGTCAACGGCCGGGTGCTGCTCGACACGGAACGCGGCATCGTCCTGCCGCCGCGCCGCCGCCGCCTGGGCTACGTCTTCCAGGATGCGCGCCTCTTTCCGCATCTCTCGGTCCGCTCCAACCTGCTGTTCGGCTGGAGGCGCGCCGGCCGCCCGGCGAGCCGCGCCGAGATCGACCATCTGGTGGAGCTTTTGGGCATCGGCGCGCTGCTCGAGCGGCGGCCGGGCATGCTCTCGGGCGGCGAGCGCCAACGGGTGGCGCTGGGGCGGGCCCTGCTGACCGCCCCCGAGGCGGTGCTGCTCGACGAGCCGCTCTCGGCCCTCGACCATGCCCGCAAGCAGGAGATCATGCCCTATCTCGAGCGGCTGCGCGACGAGGCACGCATGCCGATGCTCTATGTCAGCCACGCCATCGACGAGGTGACCCGGCTGGCTGACCATATGATCCTCCTGGACGGCGGGCGGGTCGCCGCCGCGGGCGCGGTCTCCGACGTCATGGCGCGCCTCGATCTCTTTCCGCTCACCGGCCGGTTCGAGGCCGGCGCGGTGCTCGAGACCGTGGTCGGGCGCCACGACGCCGCCGACGCCCTGAGCGAGCTCGAGTTTGCCGGCGGCAGGCTGGTCGTGCCGCTGGTCGACGCTCCGCCCGGCGCGCGGGTCCGCGCCCGGGTGCGCGCCCGCGACGTGATGCTGGCGCTGCACGAGCCCCGGGACATCAGCGCCAACAACATCCTCGTGGCCGAGGTCGCCGGCATCCGGCTCGACGAGGGCGCGTTCGCCGACGTCCAGCTCGCCTGCGGCACGACCCGTCTCGTCGCCCGCGTCACCCGCCGCTCGGTCGAGCGCCTCGGCCTGTGTCCCGGCCTGCCGATCGTGGCGATCATCAAGGCGGTGACCGTCGATCGGCGCAGCCTGTCGCCGATGGGCGAACCGCCCGCCGCCTGAAGAGTGCATCCGATGTCGCGGAAGGCGGCGCGCGACTGGACAGGCCGGAGCCCTCCCCCTTATGCCTGTGCGATAGATGCCTGAGCAGATCCTCCCGTCGCCTGTCGCACCGCCCTGGCCGGCCGCCCCGCACGGCCGCGGCGCCATGCGCGAGCGCCTGCGCCGTTCGACCGCGACGCTCCATCGCCGCGCCGAGGCGGCAATGGCCCTGGAGAGCCGGCTGGCGTCGGCGGAAAGCTACCGGCTCCTTTTGTGCCGCCTCACAGGCCTCCATCGCCCCCTCGAGGCGGCCTTGGCACGGATCGACTGGCGCGGCACCGGCATCGACATCGCCGCCCGGCGCAAATGCCGGTGGCTCGAAGCCGACCTGCGGGATCTCGGCACGGCCGATACCTCCCTCGCGGTGATCCCCTCATGCCCCTTCCTGCCGCGGCTGGACACTGCCGCCGCAGGATTGGGCGCGCTCTATGTCAGCGAAGGCGCGTCGCTGGGCGGCCGGATCGTGCTGCGCCGGGCCTCGCAGCGCCTCGGCATGGACGCCGGGCGCGGCGGGCGGTTCTTTACGGGCTACGGAACGGCCACTGGCGTGATGTGGCGGGCCTGCGTCACCGCGCTCGACACGCTCGATTGGCGCTCGCCTGCGGCGGACGAGGCGCAGGCGGCGGCCCGGGCGATGTTCATGGCCTTCGAGGCGTGGCTCAGCATGCCACGGTCATCGTGATGATGGCCGGCCGAACGCCCCGCGGCGATCATGCGCGCTTGCAGGTGGAGTGTGCGAGCCGGTGAGCCAACCTCTCGATCTCTCCAACTGCGACCGCGAGCCGATCCACATTCCGGGCTCGATCCAGCCGCACGGCCTGCTTCTCGTCCTCGACTCCGTAAACGGGCGCATCCTTCAGCTCGCCGGCGACCCGGAGCGGATCTTGGGGATGCAGGCGGCGGAGTTGCTCGGAGCCTCCATCGAGAAGGCCCTCGGCACCGCCGGCGCGGCCCTTCTCGCCTCGTGCAACCTCGCCGGGCAAGGCGAGCCCTCCTATGCGGGCACCGTGACGCTGCCGAGCCTGCCCCAGCCGCTCGATCTTCTCGTCCACGAGCGCAACGGAGCCGTCATCCTCGAGCTGGAGCCGGTGGCGATCGGTCCGGAGAACGCCGCGCAGCTCCTGGGGCGGATCCGGGTGATCGGCATCGAGCTCGAGGGGGCGACCAGTCTGGACGAGCTGTGCCGGCGCGCGGCCGCCGCCATGAGGCGCCTGACCGGCTTCGACCGGGTCATGATCTACCGCTTCCTCGAGGACGGTTCGGGCTGCGTCGCAGCCGAGGCCGGCATCGACGGGCTGCCCTCCTTCCTCAATCACCATTTCCCGGCCTCCGACATCCCGCGGCAGGCGCGCGCGCTCTATGTGCGCAACACGATCAGGGTCATCCCCGACACCGGCTACACGCCTGCACCCCTGATGCCGCCCCTGTCCGCCAGGGGGGCGACGCCGCTCGACATGAGCGACTGCGGGCTGCGCAGCGTGTCGCCCATCCATGTGCAGTATCTAAAGAACATGGGCGTGGCCGCGTCGATGTCGGTCTCCATCGTCTGCGAGGGAGCGCTCTGGGGGCTGATCGCCTGCCATCATGGCACGCCAAGGCTGGTGCCCTACGAGCAGCGCGAGGCCTGCAAGCATGTGGGCCAGATCCTGGCCCAGCAGGTCAGCGCCCGTGACGAGGCGGAGAATCACGCCCAGACCTGGCAGCTGGCGGCGGCCCGCGAGCAGCTCGTCGCCGCGCTTGCCGCGGCGGAGGTGGTCGAGACCGCCCTCCTCGAGCAAGGAGCCGAGCTGCGCCAGCTCGTACCAGCCGACGGCACCGCCATCGTGCTGGGCCAAAGGGTCGCAAGGTTCGGCCATACGCCGGGCGAGGCAGAGATCCGCGCCCTGGCATGCTGGCTGTCGGACACGCAGACATCCGATCCCTGGGCCACCGACAGGCTTTCCCACCATTTCGAGCCGGCTTCGGCCTGGCGGGCCACGGGCAGCGGCCTCCTCGCCACCACGGTGCGAGGCACCGAGCCGCTGCAGCTGCTGTGGTTCAGGGCGGAGCGGATCGAGACCATCAACTGGGCGGGCAATCCCCACAAGGCTGCGGCACCGGGCGAGCTGCCCGGCCAGCTCACCCCGCGCAGGTCCTTCGAGACATGGCAGGAGACCGTCGCCGGCCGGTCCCGGCCATGGAGCGCCGCCGAGCTCGCCGCCGCCGGCAGGCTGCGCGAGGCGCTGCTCGACCTGCGCCAGCGTCAGTCGCTCAGGGAGCTGAACGCCAGCCTGCAACGCGCCCTTGCCGACAAGGAGGCGCTTCTCGCGCAAAAGGACCTCCTGATGCGGGAGGTCCATCACCGGGTCCAAAACAGCCTCCAGCTCGTCAGCTCGATGCTGCGCCTCCAGGGCGAGGAGATCGCCGATGCCGCCGCCAGGGCCTCATTCGAGGAAGCGTGCCGCCGGCTGCTCGCCGTCAGCATGGTCCACCAGCGGCTCTGGTACTCCGACCAGATCCAGGCGGTGGAGTTCGGAAGCTATCTGCGCGAGCTGCGCGACGGCCTGGTGCGCGCCTGGGGGCCGGCGTGGGCGGACCTGGTAACCGTCCAGGTGCCGGCGATCCTCGTGCCGACCAGCAAAGCGGTGGCGCTGGCGCTGGTGATTACCGAGCTCGTGACCAACGCCGTGAAATATGCCTATGGCGGCAAGACAGGGGCCATCGATGTAACGGCAAAGCCGACGGGCGGGTCCATGCTGCGGGTTGCTGTGGCGGATCATGGTGTGGGTATCGCCGACAGCGTGACGAACGGCTTCGGGTCCCGTCTGGTCGAGGCGCTCGTCCGCCAGCTCGGCGGAGAGATCTCGGCGCGCTCGTCCAGCGCCGGAACCAGGATCACGCTCACTGTCCCCATAGGTACCGAGACCAGCGGAATCTGAACGGCGGAGCCGGCGCCTGCCGGAGCGACTCCCGCGCCGCTGGAGGCGCTGCCGCCGACGACTGCGGCAAGCTCATGGCGGCGCCGCACGCGGCACAGGCCGCGAAGCTCACGCCCAGGCCCCTGCCCCCGTCCATCCTTCCGTTACCGCTCCCGTGGCATCCCCGCGGATGGTGGAGAAGGCGCGCCGCGCCCCGCCGGGCTCCCGCGGGTCGCCCGAGGCCTCGCCGCCGGTTCCAGCTATTGGGAACTGCTCTAGCTGGCCTCCTCCTCGAGCTCGCGGCGGACGATCTCGCCAGCCGCGGCTCCGGCTGCCGCTGACGTGCCCTCGCCGCCCTCGACCTTCACCACCACGCCACGCCCGACCAGCTCGATACCGTTGTCCTGGAACGCCTTGAGCAGACGCTGATAGGCCTCGCGGCGGATCACGAACTGCTCGCCCGGCCGGGCGATATACTTGATGCCGACGATGATCGCGTTGTCCTCGACACGGCGCACGCCCTGCGACTTCAGCGGCTCGATGAAGTTGGGTCCCATCTCCGGGTCGGCGGCCAGCTCCTGGCCGATCCTCTTCACCAGCTTCTTGAGGAGCGCAACGTCGGTCTCGGGCTTGACCCGGAACTCCAGGCGCATCAGCGCCCAGTCGCGGCTATAGTTGGTGAGCGAGGGGATCTTGCCGAACGGCAGGGTGTGCACGGCACCGCGATGGTGCCGCAGCTTGAGCGAGCGCAGCGAGATTCCCTCGACGGTGCCGCGCAGATTGCCCACCTCGACATAGTCGCCGACATGGAAGGCATTCTCGAGAAGGAAGAACACGCCGGCCAGTATGTCGGCGATGCTCGACTGCGCCCCAAGGCCGATGGCGATGCCGACCACGCCGGCACCGGCCAGCAGCGGCCCGATCTCGATGCCGATCGAGGAGAGCAGGATCATGCCCAGCATCGCCAGCAGGACGGTATGCAGGAAGCTGCGCAACAGCGGCAGGAGGGTCGCCACGCGCTGGGCGCGGAAGTCGCGCGGGGCGCGCCGCGCTCTCGCCAGGGAGCGCTCGATCAGCCGCTCGATCAGCGCCCAGCCGACATAAGCCAGGAGCAGCACCGCGCCGAAGTCGAAGAGCACCCGCAGCAGCGCCCCGCCGATGCCCACATGCCCCGGCTCGAAGCCCCAGATCCAGCCCGTGGCGACCACGGCCAGCGCCGCGAGCACGATCCAGATGGCGCGCATCAAGCGGTGCAGATGACGGCCGGGTGGCGTGCCCGGCGCCGGGCCGCTGGCCTCCTCGTCGCGGAAGAGCCGACCGAGGAGCCACCTTGCCGCCCCGGCCGCAACCGGTGCGGCCAGCAGCAGGGCAAAGCTCGCCATGACCCGCCACACCAGCTCTTCCTGGCCGCGCAGGGCAGCGGCGCTCAGCACGAGCCACAGCCCGACCAGGTAGAGGCTCGCCACCACCGGCAAGAGCCCCAGCAGCGTCGCCGCCTCGCGCCGCAGCCGCAGCGTCCGCGTCAGATGCAGGAGCATCGGGCGCTGGAAGCGCCAGACGAGAAAGAGCAGCCACCCATAGGGCAGAACGCTGAGCGGCAGGCCCAGCGCCACCAGCTCGTCCCTGCCGAGGCCGAGGCCGGCGAACATCTGGACCAGACCGGCTACCGCCGCCAGCAGCAGAGCGGTGACCACGACCGCGACGTGGAGCCGGCGCGCAGCCTCGTCCGCCACGGGCAGCAGCCGCAGTCTCGGATCGCGCGGATCGCACATCAGGCGCGCCAGCATGGCCACCACGAGGACAGTGGTCACCGCGCGCAACAGCACGAGCAGAACGTGGCCGGCGGCAGGATGCGAGGGTGACAGAAGAAGGTAGCCGACGATCAGCGCCAGCGGAAACGACGCGATCTCGACCAGCTCGAGAAGAAAGCGCAGCGCCAGGCGCGACGCGACCTGGGCGCGGCCGACGGGCGGCGGGTTGGCGAGCCGCCGCCGCCACCCGTCGAGGCCGCGACGTACCACCAGCATGGTGGCGAATCCGAGGGCCAGCAGGCCCACGACCGCGGCGGCGAGAGGACCCGGCTGCAGTGGCACGTCGCTTCCGCGGGGATGCAGGAAGGCCCTGGCCATGGCAGCGGGAAGCCGCTCATAGGCCTGCGCCAGCGCCACCAGCCGCTCGCGATAGAACTCCAGCAGGTTGGGCTCGACCGCGGCCGCAACCCGCCGCTCGGCGAGCTCGGCCATGAGCCGCGTGCGCAGCGCCGCGCGCAGCTCGGTATTCCCCATGACCCCCAGGAGGGCGTCGAGCTGCCCCTCGTCCATCCCGGCGGGAAAGGCATCAAGCAGCGTGCGAAGCTGCTCGTCGGTGCTCGGCGGGGCCGCGGCCGCAGCGTGGGGGGGAGCCGGAACGGCTACCGTGGCGGCTGCTACCCCCCAGGCCGGCAGGAGCAGCAGCAGCGCCACCGCGCACAGGAACGGTCGCATTCTCTGACCCACGCTCGTCGTCCTCCCCGCCGCCAACGTGCTGGAAGATACGCGCCTTGACCAGACGCTCGGTGCGGCAATCCGGCAGAGAAAGATTGCAGCGGTCCCGAATCTGCCGGACACGACTGCTGCGGACGAGCGCCGCAAGCTGCCTTGCGGCCGTGGCCGGGGTCGTCAGCGGGCGGCGCGGAGTCGTGGCGACAGAGCCGCGCAAGGCGCTGCGCGCGGCCGTTTTTTCTTTCGCTCAGGGTTGGCGGCGGGGCTCGGCGGACAGGTCATGATGCTCACGCTTCAGCGTTTTCACCTGCACACGCTTTCTTAATGGAAGGGGCCCGCCCCGGGGGATGATGCGGCAGCAGACTCCCCACCCGGCAGGATCTCGGGAAAAGCAGACGATCCGGTGAACGCTCGCCGCCGCCGACCGACAAGAAAATGAGAAGGACAGCCGCGCGCAGCGCTCCGCCAGGGTCCGGCCGGTTGCCCGACGTCTCGAGCACGCTTTGTTCCAGCTGCTCGGGCAGCGCTCTATGCCGACGCCATCCGCTTCGGATCGAAGGCGCCGAGGGTGTGCGCCATGTCCCAGTCCATGCCGAGCTCGCCGAAGAGCCCGGCGGCCCGGGCTGCCCAGCGGCCGGCCTCCTCGCAGGCGTCGACGCGGTGCAGGATCGTGGCGAGGGCCGCGCAGCTCCGGGCGAGCTCGGGCCGCGCGCCGATGGTCTCGTGGATGGCCACCGCCTCCTCGAGCAACGGCTGCGCCGGCTCACTGCACTCCGCTGCCCGCACTTCCCCCAGCACGCGCAGGACGAGGCCGCGGGTGAACCGGTCGCCGGCCTGCCGCGCCAGCTCCAGCGCCTCGACGCACTGCCCGCGGGCTTCCGCGGGCGCGCCGGCGGCCAGCGAGCAGGCGGCGAGAAAGCCCTTGGCCTGGCCGAGCAGGAAGCTGGTGCCGATCCGCTCGGCCAGCCGCAGGGCCGCCTCGATGGCGCTGCGTGCGCTCTCGATGTCACCGGTCATCAGCAGCGCACGCCCCTCCATGAAGCGCGCCAGATAGATACGGAAGAGGTCGCCGGCGCGACGCGCCGTGTTCTGCGCCATCCGGTAGTCGGCGATCGCCGCCTCCCACTGCCCCCTCTGGTCTCGAATGATGCCCCGATAGTGATAGGCGGCAGCCTCGGCCATCGGATTGCCGAGCTCGCCAGCGAGAGCGAGGCTGTGCTCGGACAGCTCCAGGGCCCGCTCGAAGCGGCCCAGATAGGCGAGCAGCGCGCTCAAGAAGCCCGCGGCCGTCGCCTCCTCGGCGCGATTGCCCAAAAGGCGCATCTGCTCGATGCTGCGCCCGGTCATGAGGGCCGAGCGCTCCAGCTCGCCCAGCTGCCACAAGGCGCGCCCCATCAGGTTCACCGGCGGCGCCGCCAGGGCCGGCTCTCCCAGCTCGTCGGCGATCTTCAGGCTCTCCTCGGCATAGGCCACGGCGCGCTCGAGCTCCGAGCCCAGATAGTGGTGGCGGCCAAGCCAGTAGAGCGCCTGCGCCAGCCGCCGCCGGTCGCCCAGGCGCTGCGCCGTCTCGCGCGCCTCCTCCAGCCGCAGGCCCTCGCGCCAGGCCTCGTGCGGCGCCGCCCCGAGCGCCGCGAGGCGCAGGATCGCGTCGATCTTCCAGCAGGTCGCCTCGGGCCCGGCGGGCAGCGAGCCGGCGATGTCGAGGGCGGATTCGAGATAGCTCCTGGCCTCGGCGCTGGCATAGAGGCCGGCTGCCTGCTCACCCGCCTGGAAGGCATAAGGCACCGACCGCTCCGGGCAGGTGCTGCGCGCGAAATGATAGGCGAGGATCGAAGCCTGCTCGGCCAGCCGGCGGCCATGCAGGCGCTCGATCGCCTCGCCGACCGCCTTGTGCAGCACGCCGCGCTGCTGGTTGAGGAGCGTGTCGTAGGCGACCTCGCGGGTCAGGGCGTGGCGGAACGCGAATTCCGGCTCGGGCAGGCTGCGCAAGCGGCGGATGATCTCCTGGCCCTCGAGCTCGGCCAGGATGCCGGCGAGCGGGCGTTGCGCGCGGTAGAGCTCGGCCAGCAGGCGCTCGTCGAAGCTCCGGCCGATCACCGAGGCCAGCGCCACCACCTCGCGGGCATCGCTGTCCAGCCGGTCGAGGCGGGCGCGGATCACCGCCTGCACGCTGTCGGGCAGATCGAGCTGGTCGAGCGGGCGGCGGCTCACCAGGCGGCCGGCCTCGTCGACCAGGATCACCCCCTCCTCGAGCAGGGCGCGACAGGCCTCCTCGACGAACAGCGGGTTGCCGTCGGTGTTCTCGTGGATCCACGCGCCGGTCCCCACCGGCAGCTGGGTGGCGCCGGTGATGGCACGGACCAGCGCCTCGGTCTCGGTCCGGTCGAGGGCCGCCAGGCGGATCCGCGCCTGTGCGCCCAGATCCTCGAGATCGAGCCCGTAGAGCGGGCGCCACGACACGATCAGCAGCAGCCGCGAGGCGCGGACCAGCGGCGCCAGGTGGCGGAGGGCCGAGCGCGAGGCAGCATCGCTCCAGTGCCAGCTCTCCAGCACCAGCACCGCCGGCCGGGTCCGTGTGGCGCTGGCGATCAGGCTCGCCAGCGCCTCCTCCATGGCCTGCCGCAGCGCCTC
Organism: Geminicoccaceae bacterium 1502E; assembly: GCA_033875255.1. Lineage (GTDB taxonomy): Bacteria > Pseudomonadota > Alphaproteobacteria > Geminicoccales > Geminicoccaceae > Marinimicrococcus. The sequence continues at coordinate 102,807 of JAWZSN010000007.1, forward strand.
GCCCTTGAGATGCGCGGGCAGGCTGTAGGGGCCCGGTATCGAGAGCAGATGGAGATAGAAAGGCAGCAGCGGCTCCAATGCCGGATCGAGCGCGCTCAGGGTCGAGACCGCCTTGGCGCGTGCCGTTGCCGCGTCCCCGTCAAGGTCGATGCCCAGGCCGCGGCGCAGCGCGTCGAGGAACGGGAAATAGGGGATCTCGCTGCCATAGGCCTGGCAATGGCCCTGCGAGACGATCACCTGCTTGCGGTCGATCCGCGAGATGAACTCGTAGAGAAGGCGGGTCTTGCCGATCCCGGGCTCGCCCTCGAGGGTGACGATCCGCCCCCGCCCGGCGAGGGCGGCGGCGAGATTGTCCTGGAGCACCGTCAGCTCGGCACCCCGCCCGACATACTCGATCAGCCCGCGGCGCCGCGAGGCCTCGAACCGCGAGGTCACCCGGGTCGGACCGAGAACGCGCCAGGGCTGGATCGGCCGCAGCTTGCCCTTGAGGCTCAGCGGCTCGCACGGCTCGAGCCGGAGATAGGGGGCGACCAGCGGCTGCACGGCCGGCCCGACCAGGACCTCGCCGGCGGCGGCGGCCGAGCGCAGCCGGGCCGCCGTGTTCACGGCGTCGCCCATCAGCCGGTAGAGCCCTTCCCGGTCGTTGCGGTACTGGGCCACCACGAGGCCGCAATTGATCCCGGTGTGGATGGCGATCGGCGCGCCCGCCCGTGCCTCGTACGCGGCTCCCAGCTCCTCGACGGTACGATGCAGCTCGAGGGCGGCGAGAACAGCGCGGCGCGGATCGTCCTCCTCGGCCCGCGGGATGCCGAAGACCGCCAGCACCTCGTCGCCGATGAACTGGTTCACGATGCCGCCGTGCCGCGCGACGATCCTCTCGGCAGCGCGCTTGATCTCCGAGAGCAGCAGGTCGACCTCCTCGGGGTCGAGCCGCTCGTGCAGCGCCGTGTAGCCGGAGACATCGGCGAACATGACCGTCACCTGGCGGCGCTCGCCCGAGGCCGAGAGCAGGCCCGGGCGCCCTCCGCCCGGCTCCGCGGCGGTCTCCACGAGGGCGCCGCAAAAGCCGCAGAACCGGCTGCCGGCGGGCACTGTCTGGCCGCAGGAGGGGCAGGCTGCGGCCAAGGCGCAGCCGCAGGCCGAGCAGAACCGCGCGTCGTCCGGATTTTCCCGTTCGCAAGCGGCGCAGCGCAAGGTCAACAGCAGCCCCTCCCGCTAGCCCCGGGCCCGCGGCGGCGGCAGGCGGATGTCCCAGACCAGGCCCAGGCGCGAGAGGGCGCGCAGCAGCAGGTAGTTCAGGTCGATCTCCCACCAGCGGAAACCGTGCCGCGCCGACCAGGGGCAGTAATGGTGGTTGTGGTGCCAGCCGTCGCCGAAGGTGACGATCGCCACCCACAGATTGTTGCGACTGCCGTCCCGGGTGGCAAAGCGCCTCGAGCCGAAGCGGTGGCACACCGAGTTGGCCGACCAGATGGCGTGGTAGGCGAGGACCGTGGAGATGATGCTGCCGGCCACGACGAACTGCATGCCGCTGGCCGTCGCCGCCGGGTCGAGCGCCCGCCAGCCCTCGCCCAGAAGGAACAGCAGGCCGGCATAGGCCAGCACCAGCGGATAGAAGCCGCGCTCGAGGAAGCGTATCTCGGGCAGGCGCGCAAGATCGCGGACCAGCTCGCGGCGCACCGCGATGCAGTCCGGCGAGAACAGCCAGCCCATGTGGCTCCAAAAGAAGCTCTCGCGCGGGGAATGGACGTCTTCCTCGGTGTCGGCGTGACGGTGGTGGTGGCGGTGGTGGCCGACCCACCACAGCGGCCCGTTCTGGCAGGCCAGCACGCCGAACAGTGCCAGCACGAAGCGCACCGGGCGGAAGGTCTTGAAGGAGGCATGCGCCAGCAGACGGTGGTAGCCGAGCGTGATGCCGACGACCTGCACCGCGAAGGAGGCCAGCAGCACCGCCAGCGCCGGGCCGCTGACCCCGGTAAGAAAGATCAGGCCGCAGCCGAGGTGCAGCAGCAGGATCGGCACGGCAAAGGCGAGATGGCGTGGCGAGAAGCGCCCGACCGCGCGCCCCGCTGCCGCGCCGATCGACTGGATGCCGCCTGAAGCTGCCAAATAATCAACCTGCGCGGTTGCTCGCTCGTCAGGCACCATGCTGTCCCCCCACGAAGCATTACCCCCTCCCCTGCACTATACAACAGGCACGGGACGAAGCAGACTTGCGACTATACACCCATCCCGCGCGAGGGAACGAGCGGATCATGGCCGTCGAGGTCGAGAAGTCGGGTTCGGTGTCCACCGTCATCCTGCACCGCCCGTCCGTCCGTAACGCGGTCGACCCGGAGACGGCGGACGCGCTGCTCGCGGCGTTCCTCGCCTTCGACGCCGACGAGACCCAGCATGTCGCCGTGCTTTGGGGTGCCGGGGGCTGCTTTTGCGCCGGCTGGGATCTCAAGCACGGCGCCAGGCTCCTGGACCGCGCCGAGCCCCTCGCCCGCCATGACTTTCCCGACGGCGACGGCGAGCCGCCGCCCGGGCCGCTCGGCCCCACCCGCCTGGCTCTCGGCAAGCCGGTGATCGCCGCCATCAGTGGCGCGGCGGTGGCGGGCGGCCTGGAGCTGGCGCTGTGGTGCGACCTGCGGATCATGGAGGAGGACGCCTTTGCCGGGGTCTTCAACCGCCGCTGGGGCATTCCGCTGATGGACGGCGGCACGGTGCGGCTGCCCCGGCTGGTGGGTGCCGGCCGGGCAATGGAGCTCATCCTCACCGGCCGCCGGGTGATGGCGGAGGAGTGCCTGCGGATCGGCCTGTGCGAGCGGGTGGTCGCACGCGGCACGGCGCGCGCCGAGGCGGAAGCCGTGGCCCGCGAGCTGGCAGCCTTCCCGCAGGCCGGTCTGCGCGCCGACCTGCGCTCGCTGCGCGGCCAGCACGGCCTCGAGCTGCGCCACGCCATGAGGTGCGAATGGCAGGGCGGCCTGGCCGCGCTCGAGGCCGAGGGGCTGACCGGTGCCGCGCGCTTTGCCAGCGGCGCCGGCCGGCACGGCGAGTTCCCGGCTGCGGGCGCCTGAACGCGGACGCAAGGCAAGAAGGGGAAGCGGCATGTCGGCAGAAGGTTTTTTTCGCGAGCTCCTGGCCGAGGCCGACATCGCCATCGACGGCGAACGCCCGTGGGATCTCCAGGTGCGCGACGCCCGCGCCTATGAGCGGATCCTCAAGGACGGGAGCATCGGCTTCGGCGAGGCTTTCATGGAGGGCTGGCTGGAGTGCGAGCGCGTCGACCAGATGGCCGAGCGGGCCTACCGCGCCGACCTCGCCGGCAGGATCGACCGCAAGACCGCGCTCTTCGAGGCGTTCAAGGCGCGCCTCAACCCGTTCGGCGCGCGCGGCCGCTCCTTCGAGATCGGCGCCCATCACTACGATGCCGGCAACGATCTCTTCGAGATCATGCTCGACCAGCGGATGATCTATTCCTGCGGCTACTGGCTGCGGGCGGAGGATATCGAGCAGGCGCAGCGCGACAAGCTCGAGCTTGTCTGCCGCAAGCTGCAGCTCGAGCCGGGCATGCGGCTGCTCGACATAGGCTGCGGCTGGGGCGGGCTCGCCGCCTATGCGGCCGAGCATTTCGGCGTCAGCGTGGTGGGCGTGACGGTTTCGCGCGAGCAGCTCAAGCTCGGCCGCGAGCGGTGCCGGGGCCTGCCGGTCGAGCTGCGCTACCAGGATTATCGCGATCTCGACGAGCCCTTCGAGCGGATCGTCTCGGTGGGCATGTTCGAGCATGTCGGGAGGGCCCACTACCCGGCCTTCTTCGCGGCCTGTGCGCGATGCCTGGCGCCCCAGGGCCTGCTCCTCCTCCACACCGTGGGCTATCCGCAGGAGGACGTCATCAATCCCTGGTATGACAAGTACGTGATGCCCGGGGTCGAGTTTCCGACCGTGGCGAACATCGCCATTGCTTTGCCCGCCGCCCTCCGGCTGGAGCATTTCCACAGTCTCGAGGGCGCCCACTACGACCGCACCCTGATGGCCTGGTTCGAGCGCTTCGACACCGGCTGGGACCGGCTCGCCGGGCGCTACGGCGAGACCTTCCGCCGGATGTGGAAGCTCTATTTGCAAGGCTGCGCCGGCGCCTTCCGCACCGAGCAGATGCGAGTGTGGCAGATCGTGTTCTCGGCGGGGCCCCTGCCCGGCGGCTACCGGTTCGGCCACAAGGGGGCGCTGGACTGAGACAACGGTTCGGAGCTGAAAATCCTTCCATACAATCCGCGCATCTCAGCCCCGCGTTTCCGCCATGGACGTTTCTATGCGAACTCCCTAACTTGTGCAGCGCAGCAAGGATGAGCCTCTGGGGTCCTTGCTGCCGGCCGGGCGGTCTCCGCCAGCGGCCATCCCTCGGGCGCAAGGCCCGAAGGACGGAGGATCCTCGGATCCTCTCCCAGACGTTAGCCTCCCTGATCTACTTGGCCGGGTCTCTGACCCGGCTTTTTTTTTTTCGCCCGACCGCCATTCCTGCATTGCAGCATTCGCCCAGCTCGCCGCAGCACCCGCAGCCAAGAGCCGCGATGCTCCCGGAAGGCACTATCCATGCAGAACAGTCACTTCTGCCATGCAGCGCGAAAAAGGACTCGCCAGACAGGGCCGGACGGATTACATGTTGCAGCGCAGCAAGAACGAGCCTCTGGGGTTCTTGCTGCCGGCCGGGCGGCCTCCGCCAGCGGCCACCCTTCGGGCGCAAGGCCCGGAGGCAGGAGGATCTTCGGACCCTCTCCCAGACGTTAGCCTCCCTGATCTACTTGGCCGGGTCTCTGACCCGGCTTTTTTTTCGCCCGCACGCCCTCATCCCCGCATCGCAGCATCGCTTTTCGGACCCGCCGCGGAGCGCCCCAGCGCCTTCTGCCGGAGAGGGAAACTGGCAGCTTTGCAGAACTGGACGTTCTGCCATGCACGCCGAAAAAAGTGCTGGCCAAGCTTGCCCAAGGCGACTAGATGTTGCGCCGCAGCACGGACGAGCCTCTGGGGTCCGCGCTGCCGGTCGGGCGGTATCCGCCAGCGGCCACCCTTCGGGCGCAAGGCCCGAAGGCAGGAGGGTCCTCGGATCCTCTCCCAGACGTTAGCCTCCCTGATCTACTTGGCCGGGTCTCTGACCCGGCTTTTTTTTTTCGCCCGCGCGCACCCCCCCCCGCGACCCCGCCCCGCCCGCTCACCGGTCGTCGCCCGCGCCGCTGCGAAAGACGCGGCCATTGTCCACGACCAGCATATCGCCCGTCCTGCCGGCGCTCGCGCGGCGGCCGATGCACTCTCCGTTGTGGTGCACGAACCCCTGATGTTAATTTGCTATGATGGTGCGTCGCAGGGAGATGGCGCATGCGCTGCACGCGAAAGGGTCTGCTCGTCGTGGGGGTGGTGGCGGCGTGCGCCGCGGCGGCAGCAGCGGCTGCCGACAACGGCTCGGAGAGAGCCATCGGCGAGCGGCTCGCCGGCATCATCGGCGCAGGACGCAGCATCGTCTCCTCCCATCAGGGCCTCATCAACGACCCGGAAATCGGCGAGAAGAACCTGACCGGCGAGCGGATCGTCGCGGAGGCCGTCGAGCTTTATGAGAAGCGCCGGGGCGAGCCGCCGGTCACCGAGGCAATGGAGGCGAGCGAGCGGCGGCTGGTCGAGGCGGCGCTGGCCGCGATGCGCGAGATCGTCGACGAGAACGAGGCCCTCATCGACATGAAGGGGCTGGGCTTCAAGGGCTTCCTGCCGGCCACCTATACCCGCCTGGTCAACGAGCGCTTCGGCGAGAAGGTCGGCAGCGAAGCGCGCGTCAAGTTCACCGCGCCGCCCGAGCTGGTGCGCAACCGCAAGGCACGCCCCGATGCCTGGGAACAGCGCGTGCTGGCGAGCCAGCTCGGCACCCCGGGCTGGCCCAGGGGCGAGCCCTATACGGAGGCGGTCGAGGTTGAGGGCCGACCGGCCTTCCGGATGCTCATCCCCGAATATTATTCGGCCTCCTGCCTGAGCTGCCATGGCGAGCCCAAGGGCCAGACTGACGTCACCGGCTATCCCAAGGAGGGCGGCCGGGAGGGAGATCTCGGGGGGGCGACCAGCATCACGCTCTTTCGATGACGACGCCCGCCTCCAGGAGCCTGCCGGGACGGATCGGGGCGAGCACGATCTCGCTGCGGATCACGGCACTCTCGGCGGTCCTTCTGGGCGCGCTGGTGCTCAGCGTGTCGGTGATGTCCTGGGACCTGCTCGCCAACCAGCGCCGCATGGACGCGGCGAACGAGCGTTTCCACAAGCTCGAGCTCGCGGCCAACGCGCAGCGCACCTTCGGCGAGCTGCGCTACTGGATGACCGATCTCGCGGTCAGCCTGCTCACGCTCTCGGAGCGCCAGGCGGCGGCGGCGCGGCAGGCGCTCGATCGCGACCTCGCACGGCTCGACGCTTTCGCGCCCGATGCGGCGGCCCACATAAGGTCCGGGGCCTCGGCCTACTACGATCTGGCCACGCAGGCGGTCGACGCCTACACCGCCGATACGCGGGTGATCGGCAACACGCTCCTCGCCGCGGCGCGGCGCCACAGCCAGCAGGCCGAGGACGCGCTTGCCGCTCTGGTGGAACGGCTGCAGGTCGAGGCCGACCGGGCGCGTGACGAGGCCGCGGCGGCAGCGCACACCGCCCTGGTGCGAAGCGCCGTTGCCGCCGGCTCCATCGTGATCGGCGGCGTTCTCCTGACGCTGCTGGTCCTGCGCTCGATCCTGACGCCCCTCGGCCGGCTCAATCTCGCCATGGAGCGGATGAGCGCCGGCCAGGCGCCGGGTCCGCTGCCGCCGGAGGGCGCCGACGAGTTCGGCCGGATGGCTCGCACGCTGCGGATGCTCCAGGACGCGCAGGAGGCGCGGCGCGAGCTGGAGGAGGCCGCAAGACGCCAGCACAACACCATCTTGACGGCCATCGAGACCGTTCCCGACGGATTCGTGCTCTACGACGCCGAGGACCGGCTGGTGATGGTCAACGCGCGCTATCTCGAGATCTTCCCGCTGGTGGCCGACCTGATGACGCCGGGCCGCAGCTTCGAGGAGGTGCTGCGCGCCCATGTCGAGCGCGGCGCCGTCGACACGGAAGGCCTCTCCGCCGAAGAGTGGGTAGCCGAGCGCCTGCAGCGGCACCGCGCCGGCGGCAGCATGATCGAGCAGCGCTTCACCGGCGACGCCTGGATCCGCATCGTGCGGCGCAAGACGCCGGATGGCGGCACGGTCGGTGTCTATACCGACATCACCGACCTGCGGCGCCGCCAGGACGAGCTGGAGAAGGCGCGTCGCGGTGCGGAGTCCGCGAACGAGGCCAAAAGCCGGTTCCTCGCCTCGATGAGCCACGAGCTGCGGACACCGCTCAACGCCATCATCGGCTATGGCGAGATGCTGATCGAGGACGCCCGCGAGAGCGGCGACGCCCGGACGGTGGCCGATCTCGAGAAGATCACCGGCTCGGGCCGGCACCTGCTGGGTCTCATCAACGACATTCTCGACCTCTCGAAGATCGAGGCGGGCAAGATGGAGCTCTATGTCGAGAGCTTCGCGCTGCGCCCCCTCCTGGCCGATGTCGAGAGCACCGTGGCTCCGCTGATCGCCCGCAACGGCAACCGCCTCGCGGTCGAGATGACGGAGGGCGACGACGCGATCAGGACCGACCGGACCAAGCTCCGCCAGAATCTTTTCAACCTGCTCTCCAACGCCGCCAAGTTCACCGAGAACGGCGAGATCCGCCTGAGCGTCGCGCGCCGCAGGGTGGATGGCCGGGACTGGCTCGACTTCGCGGTGAGCGACACCGGAATCGGCATGACGGAGGAGCAGCGGGCCCGGCTCTTCCGGGCTTTCGTCCAGGCCGACACCTCAACCTCCCGCAACTATGGCGGCACCGGCCTCGGGCTCGTCATCACCCAGAGCTTCACCCAGATGATGGGCGGGACGATGCAGGTCGAGAGCACCCCCGGCGCCGGATCGACCTTCCGCTTCCGCATCCCGGCGGTCTGCCCCGAGCCGGCGGCGGAGGAGCCGCATCCGGCAGCGCCCGGCCTCGAGGGCCGCGGCCGGGTTCTCGTGATCGACGACGAGGCCCTCGGGCGCAACGCCATCGCCGGAGTAGTGCGCGAGGCGGGGTTCGCCGCGATCGAGGCCAAGAGCGGTGCCGAAGGCCTCGCTCTGGCCCGCGCCGCGCGTCCCGATGCCATCGTCCTCGACATCATCATGCCGGGCCAGGACGGCTGGTCGGTGCTCCGCGAGATCAGGGCCGACCCCGGTCTACATGATGTACCGGTGATCCTCGCCACGGTCGTCACCGATCGTGAGATGGGCCTGGCCTTCGGCGCGGTCGATCATCTGGTCAAGCCTGTCGATCCGGTGCGGCTCCTGGCGACGCTCGAGGCCATCGTCGGTGGCGGAAGGCGCGAGGTGCTGGTCGTCGAGGACGATGCGCCGACACGCAGCCTGTTCCACCGCCTGCTGACGCGCGAGGGCTGGCACGTCCGCGAGGCGGCGGACGGGGTCCAGGGCCTGCGCGAGCTCGAGGAACACCGACCGACCCTGATGGTTCTCGACCTGATGATGCCCGGCATGGACGGGTTCCAGCTTCTGGCAGCCGTCAAGCAGCGCCCCGCGCTCGCCGACCTCCCGGTCATCGTGGTGACCTCGAAGGATCTGACGCGCGACGAGCTGGACTGGCTCAAGACCCATGCCGGGGAAGTCGTGATGAAGGGCGAGCGGGGCCGTGCGGAGCTGGTGGCAGCCTTGAAGCGCCATGTCGCCGAGACGGAAGCCGCCGCCTGAAGGAGCCGTGCCCGATGCCGAGGATCCTGATCGTCGAGGACAACGAGCTGAACCGGGACATGCTCTCGCGGCGCCTCGAGCGGCGCGGCTACGAGGTGCTCTGCGCGAGTGACGGCGAGGCCGGCGTCGAGGCGGCGCGCAGCCTCAGCCCCGACCTCGTCCTCATGGACATGAGCCTGCCGGTGATCGACGGCTGGGAAGCCACACGCCGCCTCAAGGACGATCCGGCGACCCGCGCCATCCCCATCATCGCCCTCACCGCCCACGCCATGGCGGGTGACCGCGAGAAGGCGCTGGCGGCGGGATGCGACGAGTACGACACCAAGCCCATCGTCTTTCCAGGGCTGCTCGAGAAGATCGGGCGGCTGATCGGAGGCTGAGATGGCCGGGGCGGCGGACATCGGCAGGCGGGCCTGCGAGGTGCGGATCGGCCAGCGGCTCGGCGGGCCCGCCCAGGCAATCCTCGGCTACCAGCAGCTGCTGGTGGAGGAGGTCCGCGAGACGGGTCCGGCCGACGCCCTCCCCGACCTCGAGCGTGCGCTCGGCGCCGCGGTCGATCTCAACGCCATCATCGAGCGTCTGCTGGCGGGCGGCCTCGGCGATGCGCATGGGCCGGAGCAGGCCGCCGAGGCGGATGCGGAGGCCCGGCTGCGCCACGATCTCCGCACGCCGATGAACGCGATCCTGGGCTATGCCGAGCTCGTGCTCGAGGAGTTCGGTTGCGACCTGCCGGGACGGCTCAGGAGCGACATCGAGACAGTGCTGGGCGAAGGGCGCGCCTTGCTCGCGCGGATCGACGCCATCGTCGACCATGCGCGAAGCGAGCCCGGCGGGGATGGTCCGGCCGACGAGGCCGACGCCGCCATGGCGCGCGAGATCGCGCGGAGCCTCGCCGCACCCGCCGGCGCTCCTGCCGCCGAGACCGGGCGCATCCTGGTGATCGACGACGTGCCCTCCAACCGCGACCTGCTGGCCCGGCGGCTGGTGCGCGACGGCCACACGGTCCGCACGGCAGCCTCGGGGCGCGAGGCGCTGGCGCTGCTCCGGAGCAAGACGTTCGACCTCGCGCTGGTCGACATCCTGATGCCCGACATGAACGGGATCGAGATCCTCGCCCGGCTGAAGGCCGAGGATCGCCTGCGCGAGCTCTCCGTCGTGATGGTCTCGGGGCTGCGCGAAAGCGAGGCGGTGGTGCGCTGCATCGAGGCGGGCGCGGTAGACTACCTGCCCAAGCCGGTCGATCCGGTGCTGCTGCGCGCGCGGATCGCGGCCTGCCTCGAGCGCTCGCGCTGGCGCGAGAAGGAGCGACGCTATTTGGCGATCATCGAGGCCGAGAAGGAGCGCGCCGACGCGCTGCTCCACGCCATGCTGCCGGGTCCGATCGTCCGCAGGCTGGCGGCCGGCGAGGAGCTGATCGCCGACCGGTTCGAGAGCGTCACAATCCTCTTTGCCGACATTGTCGGCTTCACGCCGATCGCCGCGGTGACCGAGCCGGTCGATCTCCTGCGCCGGCTGGGTGCCCTGTTCTCGCGGTTCGACGAGCTGGCTGACCTTCACGGGGTGGAGAAGATCAAGACCATTGGCGATGCCTACATGGCCGCGGCGGGGCTTCCCGAGCCCCGCCCCGATCACGCCCGCCGCGTGATCGCGCTGGCCCGCGCGATGATCTTGGAGGCCGCAGCACCGCCCGATGGCGGGCCGCCACTGCTGCTGCGCATCGGCGTCCACACCGGGCCGGTGGTGGCCGGGCTTATCGGGCGCCGGCGCTCGATCTACGACATCTGGGGCCACACGGTGAACGTCGCGAGCAGGCTCGAATCCCACGGCACGCCCGGCCGCATCCAGCTCTCCCAGACCACCCTCGACGCCCTCGGCAGCGACGCGATCGCCGCCCGCCGCACCGACGTCGAGCTCAAGGGGCTCGGGCCGACCGCGATTTTCCAGCTCTAGCGATGAGGCCATGCCGCGGACCCGGTCGGGGCCGTGGAGCCGGGCTGCCGATCCACACCGGCCATTCGAGCCGCGCGACTAAAGGTCAGAAAAATTCGGCCCGTCGGCAACGATCAACGGATCAACCGGTTCCCCTGACGGTAGATGACGGGAGAGGAGACGCCTGATGCCGACAGCTCAAGTTGCAAACCCGGGTGGCGAGGCCGTTCGGCGCGTCTCGTGGGGCGCAATATTCGCAGGCGCGGTGGTTGCGCTGGCGTTGACCATCTTCTTCACCGTGCTGGGAATCGCCCTCGGCGCGGCCGCCGTGGATCCTGCGGAGGGCGGCGGCGGGGGTCTCGGCTGGGGCGCCGCGCTCTACCTTATCGTCACGCAGATCATCGCGCTGTTCGCGGGCGGCTTCACCGCGTCCCGACTGGCCGGCGTGCCTCGCACAACGGCCGCGGGGCTGCACGGCGCGGCGGTCTGGGCGGTCGCTACCGTCTTCGTCGCCTGGGTAGCGGTGACCGGGGCCGGGGCCATGTTCGGCGCAGCCTCCACCGTGCTCAAGAGCACCGCACGCGGCACCGCGGACGTTGTGCAGGCGGTCGTGCCCGACGATCTGTCGTTCCCGGATCTGCCGGATATCGCATCGCAGGTCTCGGTCGAGGATCTTCCCGAACCGGTGCAGCAGGCATTGGAGGAGAACGACGTCTCTCTCGATGAGCTGCGCCGCGAAGCACGGCAGGCCTTCAGTGCCGTGGTGAGCGAGCGGGAACGGCAGCGCGCCGCCGATCTGCTGCGGTCCACGCTGTCCGACGCCATCAACTCGCCGGGCGACATCGCTGCAGACCTGAACCAGGCGCTTGACCAGCTCGTCGGCGGCCCCCGGGCCATCTTCTCCGAGGAGGACCGGCAGGAGGCGACGCGCATCCTGGAGGAGCGGCTGGGCATCGAGCCGCAGGAAGCCGAGCAGCTGGCGCAGACCGTCCAGACGCAGGTCGACCAGGCCGTCGAGGAGGTGCGTCAGAGCTTCAACGAGCTTCAAGAGCAGGCAGTGCAGGCTGTCGAGGCTGCCGCTTCGGCGGTGTCGTCAGCCGCCTGGGGCCTCACGATCACCTCGCTCCTCGCGCTCGTGGCGGCGATCGGCGGGGCGTTCCTCGGCAAGCCTGACGGGATGCTGGGAGACCGGCTCGACGACCACTACCGCTAGGCTCACCTGGTTCGAGACGACGCGACGGCGGGCTCGATGCCCGCCGTCAAGCGCTTCGGCCTCCGGCGACCGCCGTGCGGCACGACGACGCGCACGCCAGCTCTCGTGGTCATCCACACAACCGATGAAGGCGCATGAAGCGGATACCGCCCGCGAAGCGGCGGCTTTGCGATGTGATGCTTTCGACCTGCGCGTGGGAGAGTGGCAAGGTCATCGCCACGTTCCGCCAACCGTCGATCCTCTGGCGGAAGCAAACGCCATCGCGGGCCATGCAAAGGCCGGTGACTGCTGCTTCTCGTCGAGATCGGAGAGTTGGCTGGGGGACCTGGATTCGAACCAGGACTGCTCGGTCCAGAGCCGAGAGTTCTACCGTTAAACTATCCCCCAAGGCCGCCCCGTCGGGGCCGCGACGCCGGAAATATGAGGAGCGGAGCCCAATGTCAACCCTCGGATCGGGAATTAAGCTCCTCTTCCAGCCAGCGGCGGCAAAGCGCCTCCTCGCCGGGGAAATCGGCGGCCTCCCAGCGGGCCTGCACCCGCTCCAGGACACGCCCCACCTGCGGCCCGGGGGCAGCGCCCATGGCCAGCACGTCGGCGCCGCGCAGCGGGAAGACCGGCACCTTCCAGTGCCCCAGCCGCTCGAGCAGCGCCGCCAGCGCCTCGGGATCGCCGCCGGCCTCGGCCCAGGCCAGCCGCACCAGGTCGCGCCACAGCGGCAGTCCGTGCCGCCAGACGAGGCGGCGGTGCTCCTGCCCGGTCGTATCGGGGCCAGGCAGCGGCAGGGCCAGCAGCGCCTGCAGCCTCAGCCCGTCCTTGCGGGACAGGCGAAGCGCGCCCGCCACCGCCTCGCCCTGCGGGCCGGCCACGGCCCCGCGCAGCAGGCTCGCCAGCCGGAGGAGCGCGTCGCTGCCATGAGCGCGGTCGACCAGCGCCTCGAAGCGGCCGATCGCCGGCTCGGCCGGCAGCACATGCCGCATGACCCCCGTCTCGACCATCAGCCGCAGGCTGCGCGCAGCCCGGGGCGCCACCAGCAGCTTCAAAAGCTCCTCGCGCACCCGCTCGCCGGAGAGAAAGTCGATGCCGGCGCGCTCGGCCTCGCAGGCGGCGAGCGCTGCCGCATCGACCTCCTCGCCGCCGAAGCGGGCGAGGAAACGGAAAAAGCGCAGGATGCGCAGCCAGTCCTCGCGGATCCGCCGGCGCGGCTCGCCGACGAAGCGCACCCGCCCCTGGCGCAGGTCGCCAGCCCCGCCGAACGGGTCGAAGAGGCGGCCGTCGGCATCGCAGCTCATGGCGTTGATGGTGAAGTCGCGCCGCGCCGCGTCCTCGACAAAGTCGCTGCTGTACTCGACCAGGGCGTGCCTGCCGTCGCAGTCCACGTCGCGCCGCAGGGTGGTGATCTCGTAGCTGTGCTTGCCGACATGGGCGGTCACGGTGCCGTGCTTGAGCCCGGTCGGAACGACATGCATGCCAACCGCCTCGAGGAGCGCCGTCACCCGCTCGGGCCGCTCCTGGGTGGCGATGTCGAGATCGGCGGCGTCCTTGTCGGGGTCGAGCAGCGCATCGCGCACGCAGCCGCCCACGAAGCGCGCCTCGCCGCCCTCCGCCGACAGGGCCCGCAGCACCGCATGGCTCTCCGGCGCCCTCAGCCACTTGGCATGCGCCAGAGGGCGCCCGGCCGAAGCGCTCATTGCGGCTCGCCGAACCGGCCCGGCACCACCACGCCGTCTTCCAGATGCGGCGGCGTGTAGGGCCGATAGCCGGGCTCGCCGGTTAACAGCGCCAGCGCCACGAAGGACAGCGAGGTGAGCACCAGGCCGATGGCGGTGAGCAGGAACCAGGGAGTGTCGCGCAGGAACGACTGCCCGCGCTGCATCAGCATGCGGTAGACCAGAAACGCCAGAAAAGGTGCCAAAAAGGCGATCAGCGACTGCACGGCGGCACGTCCCATTCCTCAGCTCCGCAGCAGTCGGGCGAAATTCACCAGGATGCCGGCCGTGGCGCCCCAGATGTAACGGTCCCGGTAGGGCAGCACGAAGAAGTGCCGGCGCCGTCCGTCGCGCTCGTAGCTGTCGCGCCGGTGGTTGGCGGGATCGAGGGCGAAGGCCAGCGGCAGCTCGAAGACCTCGGCCACCTCGAACGGGTCGGCTACCAGCTCGACCGGCGGCCTGATCCAGCCCACCACCGGGTGGATCAGAAAGCCGGTCACGGTGCGGTAGGGCTGCAGCCGGCCCAGCAGCTCGACCCGCGAGGGATCGAGGCCGATCTCCTCCTCGGCCTCGCGCAGGGCGGCGGCCTCCGGTGTTGCGTCGGCCTTCTCGATCCGGCCGCCGGGAAGGCTGATCTGCCCCGCATGATCGCGCAGATGCGCGGTGCGCTGGGTCAGCAGAAGGCTCGGCCCGCCGGGCTGCGGCAGCAGACCCAGCAGCACGGCCGCCGTCACCAGCCCGCGCTCGCCCGGCGGATGATCCTGATCGCCCGGTATGTGCGCGCCCGCCTCCGCCAGCGGCCGCGCAAGGCGCTCGCGCATCCAGTCCGGCGAGAGGGGAGACGGCGGCCGGAGGTCCTCAGGCATCGCTGCCCGGCTCCTCGCCTTCCAGGCGGCCCAGCGCAAAGAAGCTGCCGCCGCTCCATACGCCGAGACAGTCCGGATCCTGCGGCGCCGGCACCGCCAGCTCGGCCAGCTCGTAGAAGACCGGCTGCAGCAGCCGCGCCTCGAGCTCGCCCCGTACCCGCACATAAGGCACGCCCTCGCGCATGCGCAGCGGGTGCTCGCCGTCGATCGCGACCTCCTCGCCGAGATTGGTGCGGATCTCGAGAAGCTGCGCCCCGCCCTCGCCCCGGCGCTCGACAGCCACGCCGGTGAACGCCACGTCCTCGACCTCCACCCGGCAGCGCTCGACCGGCGTGATCAGCCAGTGGACGCCGTCGGCGCCACGGTGCAGAACACCGGCAAACAGCCGGACCAGCGCCGGCCGGCCAATGCGCGAGCCGCGATAGAACCACTCGCCGCGCCGGTCGATACGCATGTCGAGATCGCCGCAACCCAGCTCGCCGCGCGCCAGCGCTTCGAGAACGGCTTGCGGATCGAAAGGCCTGCGTGCCACGAACATCCCCCTGAGGCCGAAATGCCGCCGTTCCGGTACCCGCCCCCTCCGGGGCACCTGCGAAGGCGCTTCCAAGGCCCTATGTAATGGCGCATTGTTTTCGATCCAGCCACCCGCACCGCATGGGAGCAGGGCGTGACCGTCGAGCCGGAACGCGATGTCATCAAGGATGTCGACCAGGCCGTGACCCTGCTGGCCAGGGTGCGCGAGGAGGTCGGGCGCGTCATCCTGGGCCAGGAGCGGGTGGTCGACGAGACCCTGATCACCCTTCTGGCAGGCGGCCACGCGCTCCTGGTGGGCGTGCCGGGCCTTGCCAAGACGCGGCTCGCCGAGACCCTGGGCGTGGTGCTCGGCCTCGGGCAGAAGCGGGTGCAGTTCACGCCGGACCTCATGCCGGCCGACATTCTGGGCTCGGAGGTGCTGGACGAGGCGTCGGGCGGGCGCCAGGCGTTCCGCTTCGTGCCGGGCCCGGTCTTCGCCCAGCTCCTCATGGCCGACGAGATCAACCGGGCGAGCCCGCGCACCCAGGCGGCCCTGCTCCAGGCCATGCAGGAGCGCCGGGTCACCATCGCCGGGCAGGACCATCTCCTGCCCCGCCCCTTCCATGTGCTGGCAACCCAGAACCCCATCGAGCAGGAGGGCACCTACCCGCTGCCCGAGGCCCAGCTCGACCGGTTCCTCCTCCAGGTCGACGTCGATTATCCCTCGGCCGAAGCCGAGCGGCGCATGATGATTGCCACCACCAGCGGCGCCGACACGGTGCCGGCACGGGTGCTCGACGGCGGCGAGCTGATGCGGCTGCAGGAGCTCGTGCGCCGGCTGCCGGTAGGCGAGCAGGTGGTCGACACGATCCTGGCCATGGTACGAGCCGGGCGGCCCGAGAACCGCGCGCTGGGCGACATCGAGGAGCTGGTGGCGTGGGGTCCGGGGCCGCGCGCCAGCCAGGCGCTGATGCTGGCGGTGCGTGTGCGGGCCCTGATGGACGGACGCATCGCCCCCTCCTTCGAGGATGTGGCGGCGCTTGCAGCACCGGTGCTGCGCCATCGCATGGCCGTGACCTTCGCTGCCCGTGCCGACGGGATAGGCGTGGACGAGATCGTCGCACGACTGTGCCGCCATGTCGGATGAGCGGCTGGCCCGCGCCCCGACGCCACGCCATCTGCTGGCACTGCGTCATGAAGCGGAGCGGCTGAGCGAGCGGCTGCCCGGCCTTCTGGTGGAGGCCGAGCGGGTCGCGGCCACCGTGGCCCAGGGCGTGCATGGGCGACGGCGCACCGGCCTCGGCGAGACCTTTTGGCAGTTCCGCTCCTACCAGGCCGGCGACGATGCCTCGAGGATCGACTGGCGCCAGTCGGCGCGCTCGCGCCACCTCTTCGTGCGCGAGCAGGAATGGGAGGCGGCCGAGAGCGTGTGGCTGTGGTGCGACCTCTCCCGCTCGATGCAGTTCCGCTCGTCGCGCCGCCTGGTCACCAAGCAGGACCGCACGCTGATCCTGGCCTTCGGTCTTGCGGCCCTTTTGGTGCGCGCCGGCGAGCGGGTGAGCCTGCTCGGCAGCGGCGAGCGCCCGCATGGCGGCAAGCACGGGCTCAACATGCTCTCGCGCTCGCTGGCCGCCGCGGCCGGCGAGGACAGCCTGCCGCCCCAGGTACCGCTGCCGCGCTTCGCCCGGCTGGTGCTGCTCTCCGACTTCCTCGAGCCGGTCGAGACGCTGCGCCGCCGCCTTGCGCCCTATATCACCGGCGGGGCCCGCGCCTGCCTGCTCCAGGTCAACGACCCCGTCGAGGAAAACCTGCCCTATGAGGGGCGGGTACAGTTCGAGGGGCTCGAGCAGGACGGGCAGGCGCTGATCGGCAATGTGGGCAGCGTCCGCGAGCGCTACCGGGCACGCTTCGCCACGCACCGCGAGGAGCTGGTCCGGCTCGGCGCCAGCCGCGGCTGGCGCTTTGCCGCGCACCGCACGGATCACGGCGCGGAGAGCGCGCTGCTGACCCTCTACCAGATGCTGGCGCCGCGCACGGTACGCTGAAGAGATGCTCGACCTGGGTCTCCTCGCCTTCACCCAGCCCTGGCTGCTCGCCACCGCCCTGGCACTGCCGGCGCTCTGGCTGCTGCTGCGCGTGGTGCCGCCGGCGCCGCGCCGCCAGGGCTTTCCCGCGTTGCGTCTGCTGCTCCAGCTCCAGAGCAGCCGCCAGACGCCGGCCCGCACGCCGTGGTGGCTGCTGCTGCTCCGCCTCCTGATCGCCGCCCTGCTGGTCCTCGCCTTCGCCGGCCCCCTCCTCAACCCGGCCCCCCAGCTCGCCGGGCGCGGCCCGCTGCTCCTCGTCGTCGACGACGGCTGGGCCGCCGCCGCCCGCTGGCAGGAGCGCCTGGCAGCCCTCGACGCGCTGCTCCAACAGGCCGAGCGGGAGGAGCGCGAGGTGCTGATGCTGCGCACCGCACCGCCGCTTGAGGGCGGTACGGCGCTGGTCCGCACCACCGCCGCCGCGGCGCGCGAGGCGCTGGCGGGCTTCCGCGCCCATCCCTGGCCGGTCGACCGCGCCGCCGCCCTGGCAGCACTGGAAGAGCTCTCGGGCGAGCTCGTGCCGGTCTGGCTGAGCGACGGGCTCGCCACCGGCGCCGCGTCGCGCGCCGAGGCCGAACAGCTCGCCACGCGGCTGCGGGAGCTGGGGCCGCTGCGCGTCCTGGCCGAGGCTCCGGGCGAGCTGGCGGCGCTCCTGCTGGAGCCCGACGAGGCCGGCGACGCCTTCACCATGCGCGCCATGCGAACCGCGCCCGGCCCCGCCGAGGCGCACGGCTTCCGGGCGCTGGGCCCCGCGGGCGAGGTGCTGGCGAGCGGCTCGCTGGAGCTGCCCGAAGGCGGGCGCACCGGCAGCGCCGCGCTGGAGCTGCCGCTCGACCTGCGCAACCGCATCGCCCGGCTCGAGCTGGTGCCGCTCTCCGGGGCCGGCGGCGTGGTGCTGCTGGACGAGCGCTGGCGGCGCCGCACGGTCGGGCTCATGGGCCCGCAGCACGCGGTCGAGGACCAGCCGCTGCTGGCCGAGCTCTATTATCTGCAAAAGGCCTTCGCCCCCTTCGCCGAGGTGAGGACGGCGCCGCTCGACCTTCTGCTCGCCACCCCCCTCTCGCTCCTCGTGATGACCGACACCGGCAGGCTGCCGCCGGCCGAGCGGCAGCGGATCGAGGCGTGGATGGAGGAAGGCGGGGTGGTGCTGCGCTTTGCCGGCCCGCGTCTCGCCGCCAGCGAGGATGCCCTCGTGCCGGTGCAGCTCCGGGCCGGCGACCGCTCGCTGGGCGGCGCGCTCTCCTGGTCCGAGCCGCTGGCCCTGGCCCCGTTCCCCGCCGGCAGCCCGTTCGCCGGGCTCGAGCCCAGCCCGGAGGCGCGGGTCAGCCGCCAGGTGCTGGCCCAGCCGGGCCCGGCCCTGCGCGACGCTACCCTTGCCTCGCTGGCCGACGGCACGCCGATCGTCACGGCGCGGCGTCAGGGCCGCGGCTGGCTGATCCTCGTCCACACCACCGCCAACACCGCCTGGACGACGCTGCCGCTCTCCGGGCTCTATGTCGACATGCTGCGCCGCGTGCTGGCGCTGGCACCCGGCGCCGGCGGGGCGCGCAAGGGCATGCTGGAGGCCCGCGCGGTGCTCGACGCGCAGGGCCTGCTGGGCGACCCGCCGCGCCGCCTGCAGCCGGTGCCGGCCTCGGGCTTCGACGGGCTGGTGCCGGCGCCGGCCCACCCGCCGGGCCTCTACGGGCCGGTCCGCGCGAGCCGGGAGGAGGAGAGCGGGCAGGCCCGCGTGGCGCTGAACCTCCAGGCCGGGATCGACGAGCTGATCCCGCTGGCGACGGAAGCCTTCGGCGTGGCGCCGGAGCGCTACACCCGCGCCCGCGAGCTCGATCTCGCGCCATGGCTTCTGCTGGCGGCCTTCATCCTGGCGCTGCTCGACCTGGTGCTGGGCTATCTTTTGCGCGGGCTCGTGCCGCGGCTCGGACGGGCGGCTGCCGCCGTGGCGCTGGCGGTGCTGCCGGGGCTGGCCGTGCCGGGACTGGCGCAGGCCCAGGAGACCGCCGACACGGCGCTCGCCAACGAGACGCGGCTCGCCTATGTGCGCACCGGCCTCGCCCGGGTCGACGAGCTCAGCCACGCCGGCCTGGTGGGCCTCGGCCGGGTGCTCGGCATGCGCAGCTCGGTCGATACCGGCGAGCCCGTGCCGGTCGACCCGGCAGCCGACGAGCTGGCGCTCTTCCCGCTGCTCTACTGGCCGGTGCCGGCCGAGCATCCGAACCTCGCCGAGGGCGCCCTCGAGCGGGTCGACCGCTATCTCAGGAACGGCGGGATGATCCTCTTCGACACCGGCGACGCAAGCAGCCTGCTGCCCGGCCAGCAGGGCGGCGGGCCGGGCGAGCAGCGGCTGGCGGCGCTTCTCGAGGGCCTCGACCTGCCGCCGCTCCTGCCGGTGCCGCCCGATCATGTGCTGACCCGCTCCTTCTACCTCCTGCAGGAGTTCCCCGGCCGCTGGACCGGCCAGCCGGTGTGGATCGACCAGGTCCCGCCCTCGATCAATGACGGGGTCTCGAGCGTCATCATCGGTGCCCACGACTGGGCCGCCGCGTGGGCCGAGGACGAGTACGGGCGCAGCCTGCTGCCGGTGGTGCCGGGCGGCGAGCGGCAGCGCGAGACCGCAAGGCGCTTTGGCGTCAATCTCGTGATGTACGCGCTCACCGGCAACTACAAGACCGACCAGGTGCACGTCCCGGCCCTTCTGGAGCGCCTCGGCCAATGACCAGCGGCTTCAGCCTCCTCCTCGCCCCGCATCTGCCCTGGGAGGCGCTGGCGGGTCTCGCTCTGCTGGCCCTGCTGCTGGTGGGCTGGGGACTCGTCGTGCGTGCCCGGGGCGCCCTCCTGCGCCTGCTGTTCGCGGCCCTGCTGCTGGGGGCGCTCGCCAACCCGGTGCTACGCCAGGAGGAGCGCCAGCCGCTCGACGACGTGGTGGTCCTGCTGGCCGACCGCTCGCCCAGCCAGGAGCTCGAGGAGCGGCCGGAGCGCACCGCCGCCGCCCTTGCCGGCATGCGCGAGCGGCTGGCCGGCCAGCCGCATCTTCAGGTCCGCGAGGTGGAGGTGCGCGGCGCGAGCGACGGCACCCAGCTCTTCGAGCGGCTGGAGAGTGCCCTGGGCGAGATCGACCGCGACAGGCTGGCCGGCATCGTCGCCGTCACCGACGGCGCGATCCACGACGCGCCTTCAGCCGCCCCCGGCTTCACCGCACCGCTGCACGTCCTGCTCACCGGCCGCCCCGACGAGGTCGACCGGCGCCTCGTGGTCGAGCAGGCGCCGAGCTTCGCCATGGTGGGCGAGCCGCAGAGCCTCGTGGTCCGGGTCGTCGAGCAGCCCGAGAGCGATGGAGCCGGCGCGGTGCGCCTGGCGCTGCGCCAGGACGGGCGCATCATCCGCGAGGCGGTGGTGGCGCCCGGCCAGACGCTGAGCCTGCCCTTCACCCTGGAAAAACCCGGACGCACGGTGATGGAGCTGGAGGCGGCGGCGCGCGAGGGCGAGCTGACGACGCTCAACAACCGTACCACCGTCGAGGTCACCGGGGTGCGCGACCGGCTCAGGGTGCTGCTGGTCTCGGGCCAGCCCTATCCGGGCCTTCGGGTCTGGCGCAACCTGCTCAAGGCCGATCCCGCCGTGGATCTCGTCCACTTCACCATCTTGCGCCCGCCGGAAAAGCAGGACGGCACGCCGATCCGCGAGCTGGCGCTGATCGCTTTCCCCTCGCGCGAGCTCTTCGAGGTGAAGCTCGACGAGTTCGACCTCGTCATCTTCGACCGCTACAACCGCCGCGGCCTGCTGCCCTTGCCCTATCTGGAGAACGTCGCCGCCTACGTGGAGCGCGGCGGCGCGCTGCTCGAGGCGGCCGGCCCCGAGTTCGCCAGCCCCACCAGCCTCTTTCGCACGCCGCTCGCCCGGGTGCTGCCCGGCCGCCCGTCGGGCGAGGTGCTGGAGCGGCCCTACACGCCGGCGGTGACCGCGCTGGGCCGCCGCCATCCGGTGACGAGCGGGCTCGCCGAGGATCCGGCCGAGCCCGGCTGGGGCCGCTGGTTCCGCCAGATCGACGTGGAGGCGACCGACGCCCAGGTGCTCATGACCGGCGTCGCCGACCGCCCCCTCCTGCTCCTCGACGAGGCCGGCCAGGGCCGGGTGGCCCAGCTTCTCTCCGACCATGCCTGGCTGTGGGCCCGCGGCTATGAGGAGGGTGGCCCGCAGGCGGCCTTGCTGCGGCGGCTGGTGCACTGGCTGATGAAAGAGCCCGAGCTCGAGGCCGAGGCCCTCTCGGCGGCGCCCGACGGCGAGGGAATCGCCATTACCCGCCGGACACTGGGCGAGGAGCCGGTGACCCTCACCGTCACCCGCCCGGATGGCACCGGCACCGAGCTGCGCGCCGAGCCCGACGCCGAGGGCATCGCCCGCACCGCCATCCCCGCCGAGCAGGACGGGCTCTACCGCATCACCGACGGCACCCGCACCGCCTACGCCACGCCGCGCCCCGTCCCCTCGGCCGAGCTCGCCGACATGCGCGCCACCCCGGCCCCGCTCGGCCCCGCCGTGGAAGCCGCCGGCGGCTCCACCCGCTGGCTCGCCGAGGACGGCCTGCCCGAGCTGCGCCGCGTCGCCCCCGACCGCCGCCGCCACGGCCGCGGCTGGATCGGCCTCGTCGAGAACCGCGCCTACACCGTCACCGGCGCCACCGAAACCGCCCTCCTCCCCGCCTGGCTCGCCCTGACGCTCCTCCTGGCGACGGCGGCGACGGCCTGGTGGCGCGAGGGGCGGACGTAGGGGACGGCGGTGCGGGCGGGCGGCGATGGCGGTGTGCGAGGCGCTGCGCGCAGCTTTATTTTCCTTCTTTCTGTCAATTGCAAGAGGCTGCCCGCTGGATCGACTCCAACCTCTATGGACCCGGGCGCCGTCACCAACTTAATGTTCGCTGCGTGCGCCTAATCATTCGGTGATGTCACAGGAAGAAACTCGCTTCCGGCAGCGGACAGTTCAAAATACCTAGCGGCGTGCAGCCTTTTTCCCGTACACTTCCATGCGACCATCCAGATAATGTGCACGCCTTGGCGAGCAAATAGACCACAAGCGGAGTGCTAACTTGAATAGACACCGCGCGGATATAGAGTTCATACTTGCAGAAGTGGAACGATTTGCGCGCCTTCCGCGAGAAGAGTACGGGGAACTCACGTTCTATGACGCCTTGTCACACCTGCCGCACCCCTCCGGCAGCGGGATGTTGATCTGCGGGTATGCCGCCAACTCCCGGCTGAACAAACTCGCCGAGTATGCGATTTCCAAGAGCCGCTATGTGCGCCGTGTCGCCGTCCAATCCGTCGCCAAAGAATTACAGCGCCTCATCAGCAAGCGCTTCATCGGGTACCGAGACGCACTGACGGATCAGGCAGCAGACCGCGTAGTCGCCGCTGCAATCAAGCATGCCGCGCGGCAATGCACAGATATGACCCATATCATCCCATGTCACATCTGCCACGACCAATCTCCCGCGCTATTCCAAATCGGCCCTGTAACCTTCATGCCGATGGAAAAATGGCTAACCATCAACAGTGACGCCATTCAAAAGTATCCGAATCATGAGATCTCACCTGACAACGAGGGGAAAAGCAAAACCCCCACTAAGATACAGCTGATGCTCGCGGAAGATACACTATCATATTACAAGTCATTCTCTTGGGTTGCGCAGATTCACGTGAAGGATTGCGAACCATCCGTTGGGCGACAGCTCGCGATGAGCATGGTCAGAAATGCAATTGACGTCCTACATCTCTTGGTTGGCGCACCCTATTCGAAGCATTTTTGCATAGAAGGCGCTGCGTTTCGTGCAGATCGACGCGGCGAAATAGCCCTCGATAGCGCCGGCGACCTGTGCTTGAGAGCGTCAATCAAATGGCGCAGAGGTCATTTCGGCGAAACTTGGTGGCAAGCGATTAACCGCGGCTCGGGAAATTTTCTTATAGAAATATTAGGCGTAGCGATAAAAGAAGGCAACGATATCCGGAGGCCGGCTCCACTTGCGGGCCGTTTCCTTGACGCCCTGACCTGGTATGGTGAGGCAGTTCGTGACGAATTCACAGCCTCACGCATAGTGAAATATATCACGGCCATGGAACGCGTCCTTATTATCGGGTCCGAGGCGATGATAGCAGACATCATTTCTTCGCGTGGCGCCGCATTAATGTACAACTTCGAAGTGGCTTGCGGCCGCTCGTGCGACTCCAATGCCTTGCGAAAGCGCTTCCGCCGCGTCTATGACTTTCGGTCTCGCCTGGTTCATGGATCAAACTCACCGATGGACGACGGATTGGGAGAGATCGCTCGAGAGGCGGAGGAGCTATGCCGAGCAGTACTGAGGTGCATTGCAATCTATTACGGACAGGAGGGTTTCCTTCGCAGAGACCTTGGCAACCGAGAACTCAAAGAAGCATACGCCGCGCTCTCCTCTCCCAACTGACATCATCGACCCTGACACTGATCGTCCCTTCGAAGGTACCAGCCGCGATTCTCGGAAAGGCAATTATGGACCTTCTCGCGCTTCGGTTTGACAGCCACGCCTAGCTGGTGAGGACGATGTCGGGTGCCCTTCCCCCTTTTGCCCCCTACTCCTCCACCACCTCCCCCGAGCCCCCGCCTCCGCGGGAAAGTCCCGCAGCTTCGGCAGCCCATCCTTCATCGGCAGGACGGTTGCGGCGTAGTCGAGGTGGGCGGTGGGACGGAAGGAGATGGAGGGGAGGATGGCGGCGTGGACATCGGTGAAGCCGAGGGCGGGATGGCCGCTCATCAAGTGGCCGCCGCAGCGTGAGCAGGAGTGCCGCCGGCTCATGTCGGTTCTGTTGAACCGGCCGTTCAGCCGGGCCCCCGCGTGATCCTGACCTGCTCCGCCATCCACAGGATGAAGGCCGTCACAGGGGCACCGGACCAGCTCCGGCAGCAACTGCAGTGGCAGTGGCCGATCTCGAGCAGTTCGCCTCAGGCCTCGATCTCCACCGCACGACAAAAGCAGGTGCTCCTGTGCCCGTCGCCCATCCAGGCTGCGGATCAGGTGGGCGATCGGGCACGAGGCCTGGAACCGCCGAGACCGGCGCGGTGACCGGGGACGATGCGCCCTAGATCAGTCGTACCGGTCCTCCAGCCGGTCAGTCAGCCGCTCGCCCTCCTTTACCTGAGCGTGCGCCTGCTGCAGGACGCGGAGGGTGGCCGGCTCCCAATCCGATCTGTCGAGCGCCTCGCGGAACTTCTTCTCGAGGTAGTCCTCGCCTTCCTCGACACGCTCTGCGGCAGCCTCGTCGTTGTCCTTGAACGCGGTGCTGACCTGCGTCCAGATCCGGTGCGCCGCACCGCTCGTCGTCCCGCGTTCCTGCCGCTCTCCCCCGAGGCGGACGAGCTCCGTGTTGAGGTCGTTGACGAGCTGCCGTCGTCTCGCCGCCTGATCCCGCAGCACCTGCTTCAGCTCGGCTGCCTTGGCATGCTCGGCGGCGCGCTCGTATCCTTCTGCGCTGTCGATCGTCGTCTGGACGAGCGATGTCAGCAACGTCGTGCTCTCTGACATGAGGCGATCCTTTCCGTGACTGCGGCGGTTGTCGGACGGAACGCCACCGCGTTCCGCTGGTTCCGCGCAAGGATGCCGGCCGGACCAATCGCCACCCCCTGCGGGCGAGGTCGGGCCGGAGAGGAAGGGCTCGACGGAAAGGCCTGCCCTGCGCCCCTCGTCGTCCCGCCGGCCATGGCGCTATCTCCGGCTCGGCGGCGCGCAGCGCAAGGACGGAAAGCAGAACCCCCAGGTGATCGAACAAGGCAATTTCGGTAGGTCATGATGATCCTCATTTCCCTTGTCGGTGGGCTCGTTCTTCTCGTGGTCGGTGGCGAGCTGCTCGTTCGCGGCGCGGTCCAGGTCGCAGCCCGTCTCGGCGTTTCGCCTCTGGTCATCGGACTGACGCTGGTTGGCTTCGGCACGTCGACGCCCGAGCTGGTCACTTCGGTCCAGGCGGCGCTGAGCGGTTCGCCCGGGATCGCCTATGGCAACATTGTCGGGTCGAACATCGCGAACATCCTGCTGATCCTCGGCGCCTCGGCGCTGATCACGCCCATCCTCGTCACTTCGAACGCGCTGAAGCGCGACAGCGCCGTCATGGTGGCCGTCTCCGTGCTGTTCGCCGCAGTTTCCGCGGCCATGCCCCTGGGCGTCGTCATCGGCGCGGTCTTCGTCACGGGGCTGGCGTCCTACATCTTCCTGGCATTCCGGCAGGAACGGGCGCGCCCGGCCGATCATGGAGCAGCCTACGACAAGAGCCTCGCGGCGCAGGAGGCCGATCCCGCCCTCGTGCCGGCGGCCGGGCCGCAGCGCCCGGTGGCGGTCTCGGCCGGAATCGCCCTCGCCGGACTAGGCCTCGTCGTCGCAGGAGGTTACCTGCTGGTCGGCGGTGCAGTCGGGCTCGCCAGGCTGGTCGGCATCTCCGAGACCGTGATCGGGCTCACGATCGTCGCCGTGGGGACGTCGATGCCCGAGCTCGTCACGTCCGTGATGGCGGCGATCCGCAAGGAGACCGACGTCGCATTCGGCAACATCGTCGGCTCGAACATCTACAACATTCTCGGGATCGGCGGCATGACCGCGCTGATCTCGCCGACCGAGGTGCCGTCCGAGATCGTGCGGTTCGATAATCTGGTGATGATCGGCGTCTCGGCGTTGCTTGTCGCGCTCGCCTATACGGGGATGCGCATCAGCCGCCGCGAGGGCGGTCTCCTCGTCGCGGCCTATCTCGGGTACATCGCACTGCTGTGGCCATAGCCGGCAGGCGTCGTCATCCCGCAACGGCCAGGTCGGCGGCGAAGCGGAACGCGAGGCAGGCGGCTGACGCGGCCGTGGCGGAGGCCGCCGGCCTTTTCTTCCCCTACTCCTCCACCGTCTGCCCCGAGCCCCCCGCCTCCGCGGGGAAATCCTTCAGCTTGGGCAGGCCGTCCTTCATCGGCAGGACGGTTTCGGCGTAGTTGAGGTGGAGGGTGGGGTGGAAGGAGATGGAGGGGAGGATGGCGGCGTGGACGTCGGTGAGGCCGAGGGCGGGGTGGCGGCTCATCAGGTGGCCGCCGCAGCGTGAGCAGAAGTGCCGCTCGCTCATGCCCGTCCTGTTGAACCGGCCGACCAGCCCGGCCCCCCGCGTGATCCTGACCTGCTCCGCCTTCCACAGGATGAACGCCGTCACCGGCGCCCCCGAATAGCTCCGGCAGGAGCTGCAATGACAAAAGCCCGTCTCGAGCGGCTCGCCCGCAGCCTCGATCTCCACCGCGCCGCAAAAGCAGGTGCCTCTGTGCACATCGCCCATCTGCCTGCCCTCCTCGCGATCCGGAACAGACCAGCGAGGATACTCTGGACGGCCCCGTCCGCAACGCTCCGGCCGGATGATGCGCTGGACGGGCAAGGCAATGCAACACCAGGGGTTCGTGCCGTCGAGAAGGCGGTCGGGGCCGGCCCCTGGCCGCCGCTCCACCGGAGCTAGGGCCGGCCGCCGTCCGCGGTCAGCCGTCGCCGTCCGGCTCGGCAGTCGCGGCAGGTCGCTCGCCGATGGCGGCGGCGATCATGATTTCCGCCATCTTCTTCGCGATCCCGGCTGCCTCGGGCATGCCGCGGACATGGGCGGTGACGATCGCTCCCTCCTTGAGAAGCGCCAGCTGCTCGGCGAGCTGCTCGGGATCGCGCGCCCCCGCCTGCGCGCAGAGCCTGCCGAGATACGCCACGATCAAGCGCTTGTGCTCGGCGGCCGTCCGGTGGGCCGGATGATCCTGGGCGCCGAACTCGCCCGCGGCGTGGATGAAGGCGCAGCCGGAAAAGCCCAGCCCCTTGAAGGCGCGGCCGCGAAACCAGTCCTCGAGCGCGTCGAACATCGCCAGCAGGCGCTCGCGCGGATCCGGCGAGGCCTTCTCCATCTCGCCCGTGAGCCAGTCGCGGAACTGCTCGTCGCGGCGCTGCAGGGCGGCCAGGATGAGCTCGTCCTTCGAGCGGAAGTGCTTGTAGAGCGTCATCTTCGCGACGCCGGCTTCCGCCAGGATCTTGTCGATGCCGGTGGCATTGAAGCCGCCGGTGTAGAAAAGGCGCAGGGCAGCATCGACGAGCTCGTCGCGACGGGACTGCAACTCGGTTCCTCCGAAAGCCAGACAGTTCTGTCTACGCTTGCCGCAGCATTCCTTTGAAAACAAGAGGTTTCGCCATTCGCGCGGCCTTGTGGCCAAATTGGGTTGACGCATAGACAGACTGGTCTGTATGTTCTCTTCGACACCAAGCCACGATGACAAGGGAGGATCCCAATGACCCGCATTCCGCTTCCCGCCTCCATCGACGCCGCTCCCGCCGCGGCCCGGCCGCTGCTCGAGGGCGTACAGAAGATGCTCGGCAGCGTTCCGAACCTGTTCCGGATCACGGCCAACAGCCCCGCCTCGCTCGAAGGCTATCTCGGACTCAACGGTGCCCTGGCGAAGGGCAGCCTCAAGCCCCAGACCCGGGAGCGGATCGCCCTGGCCGTGGCCCAGATCAACGGCTGCGACTACTGCCTCTCGGCCCACTCGTACCTCGCCAAGAACCTGGCGAAGCTCGATGACGCGGAGATCGCCGCCAACCGCAACGGCACCTCGAGCGATCCGCAGGCCGATGCCGCCGTCCGCTTCGCCGTGAAGCTGGTCCGCGAGCGCGGCCAGGTGAGCGATATCGACGTGTCGGCCGTGAGGATGGCCGGCTACAGCGACGCGGAGATCGTCGAGATCGTGGCCCACGTCGCGCTCAACACGCTCACCAACTACCTCAACGAGGCGTTCCGGACGCCGATCGATTTCCCGGTCGTGAGCGCCAGCGCCGCCTGACGATCAAGGACGCCGCGAACGGCGATCCCCCGACGCACCGTCCGCGGCGTCCTTCCGGCCAACGAGGAGATTTCACGATGAGTCGCCCGCCGCTTCCCCCCTTCGACGAAAGCTCGGCCACGGCCAAGGTCCGGATGGCAGAGGACGCCTGGAACAGCCGGTCGCCGGAGCAGGTCGCCCTGGCCTACACACCCGACAGCCGCTGGCGGAACCGCGCCGAGATCTTCCAGGGCCGCGAGAAGATCGTCACCTTCCTGACCCGCAAATGGGCCCGGGAGCTGGACTACCGGCTCATCAAGGAGCTCTGGGCCTTTCACGGCAACAGGATCGCGGTCCGCTTCGCCTACGAGTACCGGGATGACAGCGGCTCGTGGTTTCGCGCCTACGGGAACGAGAACTGGGAATTCGCCGCGGATGGCCTGATGCGCCACCGCGTCGCCTCCATCAACGATCTGCCGATCACCGAGGACCAGCGCCTGTTCCACTGGCCGCTGGGTACCCGCCCGGAGGATCACCCGGGCCTCTCGGCCCTGGGCCTCTAGGAGCCGCTACGCCGGTGCCGCTCGGGCGGGGCCGGTCTTGAGGAGACCGGGCGCCCCCTCCCTTGCCGCGGACCGACGGCTCAACGAGCGGGAGAGGGCTGCCCGGGACGCCCCGGCAGCGCGAGCAAAGGCCGTGCTGCCCCACCCCAAGGCGAAGGACTACCCCGATGACCAGCAAGCACGATCACGACTTCGGCTGCGGCACCACCCGCGAGACCGTATATCTGGCCCGCCGGCGTGTGCTGACGGGTGCTGCAGCGGCCGCCGCGGCAGGCGCCGTCGTGGCCGGGGGGCGCGCCGCATCGGCCGCCACCGACGAGGCGCGCGCGCTCTACGCCGATCCCGACGAGCCGGGGCTGCCGCAGGTCGACATGACGATCGAGCCCGGACGCACGGCCCTGGTCGTCACCGATCCCCAGGTCGACTTCCTCTCCGAGAGCGGCGTGACGTGGGGCGTCGTCGGGGAGAGCGTCACCGAGCAGGGCACCGTCGACAATATCGAGCGCCTGTTCGCCGCGGCGAAGGCCGCCGGCATGCCGGTCTTCATCTCGCCCCACTACTACTACCCACACGATCACAAGTGGAAGTTCGAGGGAACGCTCGAGAAGACCATGCACGCGATCGGCATGTTCGACCGGCCCGGGCCCCTCAAGCTCGACAACTTCGAAGGCTCAGGCGCCGACTGGATGCCGCAGTACAAGAAATACATCGAGGATGGCGAGACCGTGGTGTGCTCGCCCCACAAGGTCTACAGCCCCGCCCAGAACGATCTCAACCTGCAGCTCCGCAAGCGCGGGATCGACAAGGTGATCCTGGCCGGCATGTCGGCCAATCTCTGCACCCAGGCGCATCTCTACGAGCTGCTCGAGCTCGGCTACGAGGTTGCCGTGGTGCGCGACGCCACCGCCGGCGCCAAGGTTCCCGAGGGCGACGGCTACCTCGCCGCCATCATCAACTTCCGGATGGTCGCCAACGGCGTCTGGTGGACGGACGACGCCGTCGCGCGGATCGCCCGCTCGGCCTGATGTCGCCATCGAGGGCCGGGATATCTTCGGGCCGGAAGAGGACCCCTCCCTCAAGGCTCCCCGTCTCGACCCTCGTGCCCGCCGCGGCTGCCCCTGCCCCCGGGGGTAGCCGCGGAAGCCCGGGGTCTCGTCGGCCGTCCTGCGGTGCCTCCCCCGGCATGCGCGGGACGTGTCCGCCGGACCCCGGCGCTGCGGCCGGTGCGGCGTCGGCGCCCCGACCCGGCCGGCTCGCCGCGACACCTCGAGAAAGGCAAAGAAGGGCCGCGCGCAGCACCTCGCGCGGCCCATGCCCTCGCCCCGCGCCTTATCCCCGCAGGATCTGCGTGCCGAAGCCGTGCTCGGTGAAGAGCTCGAGGAGGATGGCGTGGGGCACACGGCCGTCGAGGATCACCGCGGCGTCGACACCGCGCTCGACGGCGCCGAGGCAGGTCTCGATCTTGGGGATCATGCCGCCCGAGATGGTGCCCTCGGCGATCCAGGCGCGCGCCCTCGTGTCGGTCAGCGTGGCCACGAAGTTTCGGGTGGCGTCCATGACGCCACGCACGTCGGTCAGCATCATGAGCTTGCGGGCGCGCAGCGCACCGGCGATGGCGCCGGCCGCCGTGTCGGCGTTGATGTTGTAGGTCTGGCCGTCGGCGCCGACGCCGATGGGTGCGATCACCGGGATGAAGTCGGTGCCGCGCAGCGTGTCGAGGAGGCTCGTGTTGATGCGCTGCGGGTCGCCGACGAAGCCCAGATCGACCGCCTCCTCGATGAGCGAATCGGGGTCGCGCTTGGTGCGCTTGAGCTTGACCGCCTCGATCAGACCGCCGTCCTTGCCGCAGATGCCGATGGCCTTGCCGCCGGCGGTCTGGATGGCGGTGACGATCTCCTTGTTGATCTTGCCGGCCAGCACCATCTCGACCACCTCGACGGTGGCAGCGTCAGTGACCCGCAGCCCGTCGACGAAGCTGCTCTCGATCTTGAGCCGGCCCAGCATCGCCTTGATCTGCGGCCCGCCGCCGTGGACCACCACGGGGTTGATGCCGACCTGCTTCAAGAGCACCACGTCGCGGGCGAAGTCGCGGGCGACCGTCTCGTCGCCCATGGCGTGGCCGCCATACTTGATGACCATGACGGCACCCTGATAGCGCCGCATGAAGGGCAGCGCCTCGATCAGGGTGCGGGCGATCTCGGGCGGCCCGCCCGGCAGGTCGGTGTCGCTCATCGGTCGGATCCCGTGGCTTTGGGAAGCGCGTAGAACGCCAGGACCGCGCGCAGCTCGGCGATGCCGCCCTGCTTGCGGGAGCTCGTCACGAGCGGCTCGGGCAGGGCCCCGCGCTGCCGGCGCAGCTCGGTGGTGATCTCCTCGGTGAGCTCGGCCAGGCGCTGCGGCCCGACGAGATCGCCCTTGGTGAGCACCACCAGGAACGGCACCGCCGCGTCGCCCAGGACCTCCAGGGCCTCGCGGTCGTTCTTCTTGAAGCCGTGACGCGAGTCGATGAGCACACAGACCAGCTGCAGGCTCGGCCGACCGCGCAGATAGTCGAAGACCAGGTCGGTCCAGCTGTCGACCTTGGCCTTGGGCGCCTTGGCGTAGCCGTAGCCCGGCAGGTCGACGAGGCAGAGCCTGCCGACCGCGAGGTCGAAGAGGTTGATCTCCTGGGTGCGGCCCGGCGTGTTGGAGGTCCGCGCCAGCCCGTTGCGCCCGGTGAGCGCGTTGATCAGGCTCGACTTGCCGACATTGGAGCGGCCGGCGAAGGCGATCTCCGGCGTCGCCGGCGCCGGCAGCTGGTCGGCCTTGGCGATGCCGCGCACGAACGCGCAGCCTTGCGCGAACAGCAGCCTGCCGGCCTCGAGGTCGAGGCCCTCGAGGCCGGCGATGGTCGCCTTGTCGTCGGTGGTGCGGCCGTCGCCGGCCGCGTTCTCTGGCCCCTGCATGGGCGCCTCCCCAGGCCGCCGGCTCAGCCGGCCTTAACGCCCATCCGCCGCATGATCACCCACTGCTGGAGGATCGAGAGCGTGTTGTTCCAGGTCCAGTAGACCACGAGACCGGCCGGGAAGGTCGCGAACAGGAAGGTGAACATCACCGGCAGGAAGTTCATGACCTTGGCCTGGGTCGGATCAGCAGGCTTCGGGTTGAGGCGCTGCTGCAGCCACATGGTGAGGCCCATCAAGAGCGGCCACACGCCGATCATGAGCATCGCCGGCGGCTCGAAGGGCAGCAGGCCGAAGAGGTTGAAGATGGTGGTCGGATCGGGTGCGGAGAGGTCGTTGATCCAGCCGAAGAACGGCGCGTGGCGCATCTCGATGTTGACGAACAGCACCTTGTAGAGTGCGAAGAACACCGGGATCTGCACGAGGATCGGCAGGCAGCCCGACATCGGGTTCACCTTCTCGCGCCGGTAGAGCTCCATCAGCTCCTGGTTCATCTTGGCCCGGTCGTCGCCGTGGCGCTCGCGAAGCTTCATCATCTCGGGCTGCAGCTTCTTCATCTGGCTCATCGCCTTGTAGGACTTGTTGGCCAGCGGGAAGAAGAGGATCTTGACGACCAGGGTCAGCAGCAGGATCGCCACGCCGTAATTGCCGACGAGCTTGTAGAAGAAGTCGAGGACGTGGAAGATCGGCTTGGTGAGGAAGTAGAACCAGCCAAAGTCGACCGCCCGGTCGAACAGCGGCACGCCGTAGCGCTCCTCGTAGGCGTCGAGCTTGTCGACTTCCTTGGCGCCGGCGAACAGCCGGTCGGTGATCTCGACCGTCTGGCCCGGTGCCACGGTCACGGCCTCGCCAAGGAAGTCCGACTGGTAGCGGTGCTGACCGCCGGGACCCATGGTGTGGCGGAAGCTGGCCTTGATCGGCCGGTCCTGGGCCGGCACCAGCGAGGTCAGCCAGTACTTGTCGGTGAAGCCGAGCCAGCCGCCGGTCGAGTCGAACTCTACCAGACGGTCCTCCTGGAGATCGTCATAGTCCGGCTCCTTGAGCGAGCCGGCGAGAACGCCGATCGGGCCTTCGTGGAGGATGTAGTAGCCCAGCGTCTCGGGCGTGCCCCAACGGCTGACGAGGCCGTAGGGATAGAGGGTGACCGGCTCCTCGCCGGCGTTGGTGACGCTGCGCGAGACGGTGAACATGTAGTTCTCGTCGATCGCGAACTGCTTGGCGAAGCGCAGGCCCGTGCCGTTGTCCCAGCTCAGGGTGACGGGCGAGTCCGGCCTCAGGGCCTGCCCCTCGGCCTGCCACTGCGTCTCGGCGCCGGGAACGGCCGTGCCGTCCTGCCCGGCAACCCAGCCCAGCTCGGCAAAGTAGGGTGCCGCGGAGCCCGGCGGGCTCAGCAGCACGATCTCGGGCGACTGCCGGTCGACGCTCGCGTGATAGTCTGCCAGCGTCACATCGTCGATCCGCGAGCCCACGGTTGAGATCGAGCCGTGCACCCGGCCATTGTCGATCGGGATGCGCGGCACGCTGGCCAGCACCTGCTTGCGGTCGGCCGGCGGCTCGGCGGCCGTCGACACGCCCGGGACCTGGCCCGGAACCGCACCGCCGGACTGGACGCCAGGCTGCGGCGTCACCGTCTCCTGCGCGGTGGTCTGCGGGGCGTCACCCTGCTGTGCCTCGCGGACGGCCGGCCCGCCGTAGAAGAACTGGAAGGCCAGGATGATGCCGACCGACAGCACGATCGCCAGGATGAGGTTGCGTTGCTCCGTCATGACGGCAAAGGGCTCCAGCCAGAATCCGGACGCTCAGCCGTGGCCCGTGGGGGCGGCGGCCGGGTCATTCTCTATCGGGGAAAGGCGTGGCGGGGAAAGGCGTGGCGGCACGGGATCGAGCCCGGACCCGCCCCAGGGATGGCAGCGCGCGAGACGGCGCAGGGCGAGCCACGAGCCGCGCAGGGCGCCATGCTCGGCCAAAGCCTCGAGGGCGTATTCCGAGCAGGAGGGCACATAGCGGCAGGCAGGCCCGATCACCGGCGAAATAAGCCAGCGATAGCCCAGCACCAGGCCGCGTAGCAGGAGGACGGGCGGGCTCAGGCGCGGCTCTTGCGCAGCTTGCGCTCGGCACCGGCAAAGCTCTGCCGCACATCCTCGAGAAGTTTGTCGAACGGGCATTTCAGCACCGGCGTCCGGGCGACGAGCACATAATCGCGGCCCGGACTCGCCACCTCGTGCGCAGCAAGCCGCACCGCCTCGCGCAGCCGGCGCTTGGCACGGTTGCGGATGACGGCAGAGCCGAGCTTGCGGGTCGCGGTGAAACCGACACCGGCCACCTCCTCGTCACGCGGCGCGCCGCGTTCGACGCATTGCAGCAGGAACGCGGGTGTGTTCCAACGTGCTCCGCGTGCCGCCGCGAGGAACTCGGCCCGTTTGAGCAGCCGGACCACCCGGACGGGCAGGCCGGCTCCTTCGTCCGTCAAGCCGACAGACGCTTGCGCCCGCGGGCCCGGCGGTTGGCCAGGATCCTCTGACCGCCTTTCGTGGCGCTCCGGGTACGGAAGCCGTGACGACGCTTCCGGACAAGGCGGCTCGGCTGATAGGTCCGCTTCACGACATCACCTCTGCGCAGGGAAAAACGGAAAAACGCTGGGCGGGTATAAGCAGGCGCCCGGCGGCTGTCAAACTACAGGTCGAGCCCTTGTGAAAGGCCGCGATTGGTCGCATGCCCCGAGCGGTGGCATCACCGCAGGGAAAGCCCGCCACCACGGGGATGCAGCAGCACGTGATCCGGCCTCTCCTCCTCCTCCTGCTCTGCCTCGCCGGCGCTCCGGCCACGGCAGCCCCCGCCGCCGATCTCTGGCCACGCTGGCAGCGCCACGACCAGGCCTCGACGCTGCGCGTCGACCACGGAGCCTGGGGCCGGATCCTCGCGCGCCATGTGAAGCCGCAGGCCGACGGCTCGACGGCCTTTGCCTATGGCGAGATGAGCGCGGCCGACCGCCAGGCCCTCGCGGCCTACCTTGCCGACATGCAGCAGGTCGCCGTGAGCCTCCTCGCCCGCCCGGCCCAGCTCGCCTACTGGATCAATCTCTACAACGCGCTCACCGTCGAGACCATCCTCGAGCACTACCCGGTTGCCTCGATCCGCGACATCGACATCTCGCCCGGGCTGTTCAGCGACGGACCATGGGGTGCGCGGCTCGCTGCAGTGGAGGGCGAGAGCCTGTCGCTCGACGATATCGAGCACCGTATCCTGCGGCCGATCTGGCGCGACCCGCGAATACACTACGCCGTCAATTGCGCCTCCCGCGGCTGCCCCGACCTGCAGCCCGAGCCATTTCTGGGGGACAGCGTCGACCAACAGCTGAACGCCGCCGCCGTCGACTATGTGAACGATCGGCGCGGCGTCCGTCTCGAGGGCGACGAGCTTGTCGTCTCCAGCATCTATCGCTGGTTCGTGGGGGATTTCGGCGGCGACGAGCGGGGCGTGCTGCGGCATCTCTCGGCCTACGCCGCTCCGCCGCTCGCCATGGAGCTCGCCGGACGCGAGGCCATCGACGGGTACGCCTATGATTGGAGCCTCAACGACGCGCCGGCCGAGCGATGAAGGCTCTTCAAGCTTCCCCGTCTCCAGGCATGTTATAAGAATGGCGGCCGCCGGGTCAGGGTGCGGAACTGGGGGACGATGGCAAGAGCGGTTGATCGGCCGACACCGGGCCGCGGCCTGTCCGCGAGGATCCTCGCCCTGACGGTGGCGTTCGTCCTGCTGGGCGAGGTCCTCATCTACGTGCCCTCGATCGCCCGCTTCCGCCTGTCCTTCCTCGAGGAGCGGGTGGCAGGGGCGCATCTGGCGGCCCTGAGCCTCGATGTGCCCCATCCGGGCACGCTGCCGCCGGAGCTGGAGACGCGGCTGCTCCGGCACGCTGGCGTGCTGGCGATCACTCTCTGGCGGCCGGATGCCGAGCTGATGCTGGGCCGGGTGGAATCGGTCGATGCGGTCTTCGACCTGCGCCGCAGGACGCCCCTGAGCCTCGTGCTGGCCAGCCTCGGCACGGTGGTCCATGGCGAGGGCCGGATGATCCGTGTGGTGGCGGGCTCGGCGCTGGAGCCGCAGACCGTCATCGACGTGATCCTCGACGAGACGGCGATGCGCAGCGCCATGCTCGACTATTCCTGGCGCATCCTCCTGCTCTCGCTGGTGCTCTCGGCGATCGTCGCCTCGCTGCTGTTCTTCGGCCTCAGGCGGATGATCGTGCTGCCGCTGCGCGGCATCACCGAGCGGCTGGCAGCGTTTCGCGAGCGCCCTGAGGTGGCGACCGACGAGCGGCCGCCGACGCGGCGCCGCGACGAGATCGGGGTGGTCGAGCGCGAGCTGGCCGAGATGCAGCGCGGCCTGCGCCGGGCCCTGGCCGAGAAGACCCGCCTCGCCGCGCTGGGTGCCGCGGTGAGCAAGATCAACCACGACCTCAAGAGCATCCTCGCCAGTGCCGTGCTGGTCTCCGACCGCCTGGAGAGCAGCGCCGATCCGGCGGTCAGGAGCGTGACGCCGCGGCTGGTCGACAGTCTCGACCGGGCGATCCGCCTGTGCGCCGAGACGCTGCGCTTTGCCCGCGAGCAGCCGCCCGAGCTGCAGCCGCGACGCTTTGCCCTGCGCGAGCTGGTCGACGAGGTCGGCGCTGCCGTGACCAGCGACGCGCCGCGGCTCGCCTGGCGCAACCAGGTCGACGCATCGCTCGATGTCACGGCCGACCGCGACCAGCTCTACCGGGTGCTGCTCAATCTCGGCCGCAACAGCCGCCATGCCCTGGGCGAGCAGGCGGGCGAGATCAGGGTCGCTGCCGGGCGCAGGGGCTCGCAGGTGCGTATCGAGGTCAAGGACAACGGGCCCGGGCTGCCCGAGCAGGTCCTGCCGCACCTCTTCGAGAGCTTCTCGGGCTCCACCAAGGCGGGCGGCAGCGGTCTGGGGCTCGCCATCTGCCTGGAGATCATGCGGGCGCATGGCGGCGACATCGCCCTGCTTGACACCGGCCACCAGGGCACCAGCTTCGAGCTGAGGCTGCCGGCACGCATCCCGCACGCCGCGGCCGCGAGCGGAGAAGCCTGATGCGCCCCACGCAAGCGATGCTGCTGGCCTCGCTCCTGGCGGTGGCCTCCTGCGGATGGAAGGGCCCCGAGCTCGCCGGCGAGCCTGGCCTGCAATACAGGATCGAGAGCTTCTACCGGGACCGCGCATGGGAGCGGAACGCCACCTGCCTGCAGCCGCGCATGGACATCACCAGCGTGCAGATCCTCGAGGACACGCCGGAGCGGATGGTGCTGGATGTCCGCTACTACTGGCAGGACAACGTGTTCGGCAACGACGATGACGGCAGGTTCGGCGTGCGGGTCGGGGTCGGCGGCTGCTCCGGCTTCGACCAGCGGACCTTCGTGCTCGACCGGACCACCGGCGGCGAGCTCGTCGTGCGCTCGATGACCGGCCCACAGCGCGACAGCTGAGGCCGCACCTCAACCCTCCCGGAAGGCGGCCTCGCCGGTCCTGAAGAGCCGGTCGGTGAGGTAGGAGAGGATCGTCCGCTCGCCCACTGTCAGCTCGACATCGACCACCATGCCGGGAGCGATCTCGAGCTCGCCCGGCGCGGTACCCAGCCGGGCGGTGTCGGTCACCACGGTGACCGGATAGCTCAGATTGCCGGTCAGCGGCTCGGGCACCGCGTCGGCGGCGATCCGTGCGATGCGGCCGGAGAGGCTGCCGAAGCGCAGGAAGTCGTAGGCGTGGACCTTGACGGTCGCCGTCAGCCCCTCGCGCAGCCGTCCGATATCCTCGTTGGCCACCCGCGCCTCGACCACCAGCCCCTCCTCCGACGGCACGATCCGCAGCAGCGTCTCGTTGGCGCCGACCGCTTGACCCGGCCCGGCCACCGCAAGGTCCTGGACGATCCCGTCGACCGGGGCGCGCAGCAGCATGCCCTCGAGGAGAACGTCCTGGGCGCGCAGCTGCTCGCGCAGCCGGTCGCGATCGGCCCTGGCGCGCGCCAGCTCGGCCAGCACCTCGCTCTTCCACTCCGTCTCCAGGCCGGCCAGACGGCTCTCGCTCTCGGCAAGCGCCGCCCTCGCCGCCGCCGCCGCAGCCTTCGCCCGCTCGAGCTCGCCCTCGCCGTCGGCGACCTCCTTTTGCATGCTCGTGTGCTTGATCCGCGGATAAAAGCCGCGCTCGGTCAGCTCGCTCACCGCCTCGGCCTGCTGACGCAGCAGCTTGAGCCCATTCTGGCGCTGCGCCACGCCGGCCAGCGCCTCGCGGACCGCGCCGCGGCGGGTCTCGATGGCCTGCGTCAGGGTCGCGCGGCGGCCGGCCAGGGCTGCGGCGCGGGCCTGCAGCAGCCCGGCTTCCGCCTCCACTAGGTCGGGTCGCGCCGTCAGGACGGCCGGATCGACCGCCAGCGGCGTCCCCTCCGCCTCGCTCTCGAGGCGGGCCACCTCGGCGGTCCGCACCTGCCAGCGGCCGAGCAGCTCGGCATGCTCCGGCTCGCGCACGTCGGGATCGAGGCGCAGCAGCGGCGCCCCTGCGGTCACCTGGTCGCCCTCGCGCACCATCACCTCGGCGACCCGGCCGCCGCGCGCATGGTTCACGAGCTTGACCCGCCCGGCCGGCTCCACCCGACCCTGGGCGCGCACGATCTCCTCGACCTCGGCCCAGGCGGCCCAGCCGAAGCCGGCCACGAGGATGAGGGCCACGAGCCCGAGCAGCACGCCCGCCAGGGGCGAGCTGGCGTCCTGCAGCAGGGCGCGGGTGTCGGCATCCGCCAGACGGCCGATCGGTCGCATGGAAAATCTCCTAGCCCAAGGCGTGCAGGCCGCGGCGGCCGGCGCGCGACTGGGCCGCTGCCGCCACGTCGGCCGGTGCCCCCTGCCGGGCGATCCGGCCGTTCTGCATGAGAACCGCCTGGTCGCATGCCTGGAGGGCTGCGAGACGGTGGGTGACGAGGATGATGGTGCGCCCGCGCCCGGCCCGGCGGATATTGCCGAGAAGGCGCGCCTCGCTGGCGGGATCGAGGGCGCTGGTGGCCTCGTCGAGGATGATGATGCGCGGGTTGCGCACCACCGCCCGGGCCGCCGCCAGAAGCTGGCGCTGGCCGGCCGACAGACCGCTACCCCCCTCGCCCAGTAGCGTCTCGTAGGCATCGGGCAGCCGCAGGATGGCCTCGTGCAGGCCGACGAACTTGGCGGCTGCCACGATGCGCGCGGGATCGGCCCCGGCCGAGCCCAACGCGATGTTCTCGCCGACACTGCCGGCGAAGAGCTGGATGTCCTGCGGCACCACGCCGATCTGCCGGCGATAGTCGTTCAGCGCCACCTCGCGCAGGTCGCGGCCGTCGACGAGGATCCGCCCCTCCTGCGGCAGCTCCAGGCCGAGCAGCAGCTTGACCAGCGTGCTCTTGCCCGAGCCCGGCGGGCCGATGACACCGAGCATGGTGCCGGGCTCGATGGCGAGGTCGACGCCGTCGAGCGCCGGCTGGCGATCGGCGGCGTAGCGGAAGGTGACGGCGTCGAGGGCGATCCGGCCCGACAGCCGGGCCAGCGGCGCCCGCCCGCCGCCCTGCTCCTCGGCCCCCTCGTCCATGAAGGCGGCGAGCCGGACCACCGCCTCGCGGGCCTGCTGGATCTGGTGCCAGGCGAAGAAGGCCTGGCGGACCGGGGCCAGCACCCGGCCGGCGAGGATGGTGGCAGCGATCAGCGCACCTACCGAAAGCTCGCCGGCGACGATCTGCCGGGCCCCCACATAGACCAGCACCAGCCCCGCCAGATGCTGCAGGGCCTGGCCCGCCGCGCCCACGAGATTGCCGAGGCTGCCGGCGCGAAAGCCGGTGCAGGCGGTCTCCAGCAGGCGCGATTCGTAGCGCCCGGCAATCACCCGCTCGAGGCCCAGCGCCTTGACGGTGAGCGCCTGGCTCACCGCCTCGCCGAGCGCTGCCGCGCGGGCGGCGCTCGACCGGCCACCGCTGCGTGCGAGCTCCTTCTGCTCGCGGTGCGCCACGAGCGAGAGCACGCCGAAGAGCGGCACCACGGCAAGGGTGATCCAGGCCAGCACCGGCGCCAGCACGAACAATGCCACCAGGAACAACGCCACGAAGGCGAGATCCACCGCCAGCAGCGGAAGCTGCCCGGTGAGGAAGCTGCGGAGCTGGTCCACCTGGCGCAGCCGCTCGAGCATCCCGGCACTTCCCGCCCCCTCGAACGCCCGATAGGGCAGCCGCAGGAGATGGGCCAGCGCCTCGCGGCCGAGCGCCACGTCGAGCCGCGCCCCGGTGAGGCTGGAGATACGCCCCCGCACGCCGCGCAGCATCAGCTCGCAGGCGATCAGGGTGAGCATCCCCACCGCCAGCACATCGAGGGTCTGGAGGGCGCCGTGATTGATGACCTTGTTGTAGACGGTCATCATGAAAAGCGGCACGGCCAGCGCCAGCAGGTTGATCAGCACCGAGGCGAGGCCGATCTGCCAGAGCGCCGGCCAGAGCGGCGCGAGGATCGGCTGCCGCCAGCCCCCGCGCGACGTAGCGGAGGGCGCCGGGAGCGCCGGCGATGGCGGCGCGTCGCGGGGTGGCGCAGCGTCACCTGCCGGCAATGGCGCAGCGGTTCGCCGCCACGCCGGAGTGGCGCCGAAGACGAGCGCGGCGGCCGCCTTGCGGGCAGCGCCTTCCGGGGTCGCGGTCGCGGCCTCGCCGGTGAGCGCGTCGACCAGCACGAGCTGGCTGCCGACCCGGGCGCGCACCAGCCAGGCCTCGCCCGGCTCGTGGCCGAGCAGCAGGAAAGGCGGCCGCATCAGGCGCAGGCGCCAGGCAACCGCGCGGCGCCGCCGGCCGGCGAGCCCGACCTTGCGGCCCAGCTCGAGCACCGCCGGCAGCCATTCGCCAGCCGCCAGCCTCTGCGCCACGGAGCGCAGCTCGCCTTCGCCGCAGGTTTTGCCGAGTTGCCGGCAAAGCCTCACAAAGGCCGCCAGCACCACCTCGCCGGGCCCACCCGGCGCGGGCGCCTCGCCGATCGCGGCGGCGCCGCCGGGGGATGAGACGTCGGCTGGACCCATGCGCGCTCTCCGCAGGAGTTCGGGGGCCGACCGACGAGATGGTTTCTATCCCGTTAATATATTCCTTTAAGTCTTCACGCAACCGTAATGCGTCAAAACCTCAATCCAGCGCGTAGGCCAGGAACTTGAGATAGGCGCTCTCCGGCAGGGCCGGATGGATCGGATGGTCGGGGCCGGCGCCGCCGCGATAGATCATCCGGGCGCTGCGCCCGGCGGCACGGATGCCGATATAGACCTCGCGGGCGAAGGACGCCTCGTCGACATTGTGCGAGCAGGAGGCGATGCACAAAAAGCCGCCTTCCGCCACCAGGCCGGCGGCTCCGCGAGCGAGCTTGCGGTAGCCCTTGAGGCCGGCCGCGAGATCCTTGCGGCTCTTCACGAAGGCCGGCGGATCGCAGATCACCAGGCCGAAGCGCTCGCGGGCGGCGGCGAGATCGTCGATCGCCGCATAGGCCTCCTGCTTGCGAAAGCTGCAGCGCTCGGCCACGCCCTGGCGGCTGGCGCTCTCCTGGGCCATCGCCAGGGCGCTCTCGGCGCGGTCGACCACGACCACCTCGCGCGCCCCGCCGGCCGCGGCGTTCAGTGCAAAGCCGCCGGCATAGCTGTAGACGTCTAGCACCCGCTGGTCGCGGGCGAGACGGCGCACGAAGGCGCGATTGTCGCGCTGGTCGTAGTACCATCCGGTCTTCTGCCCGCCCTGCGGGTCGCACACGAAGGAGAGGCCGTTCTCCTCGACCTCGAGCGGCCCGGTGGCCTCGCCGCGCACGACCCGTACCTCGGCCTCGAGCCCCTCGAGGCTGCGGATCGGGCTGTCGTTGCGCAGCACCACCAGCCGCGGCGCCAGCACCTGGTCGATCGCCGCCAGCAGCTCCTCCTCCTGGCGGTTCATGCCGACCGAGTTGAGCTGCACCACCAGCACGTCGCCGAACCGGTCGATGACCACGCCGGGCATCCCGTCGGCCTCGGCATGGACCAGCCGGTAGAAGGGGCGCTCGAACAGCCGGTCGCGCAGCTCGACGGCCCGTTTGAGACGGCGGGCGAAGAACTTGGCGTCGATCCGCACCTCAACATTGCGCGTCAAGATCCGCGCGGCGATCAGCGAGTGCGGATTGAAATGCGCCAGTGCCATGGCCTTGCCGTCGGCCGCCACCAGCCGCACGACGCTGCCCGGCGGCAGGGCCTTGGCGGCCGCGTCCATCTGGACCTCGTTGGAGTAGAGCCAGGGGCCGCCACCCCGCAGACGCTTGTCGTGGCCCTGAAGGATCCGGATGGTGGCGTCGGTCATTGTGTACTCCCGTGGGGCCGCCGCCCGCGCCCGGAGCGAGACCGCCCTGCGCGCCGAAGGGTGCGAGCAAAAAGGATAAACTGGTAGCGTGCCGTCGAGCATGATCGACGGGAGGCCTCCTCATGCACCATAACGCCTTGTTCCGGCAACTCCCGCCACGGACGCTGGCGGCACTGCTCTGCCTCGCGGCACCCGCTCTGGCACAGGCTCCGCCGCCCCCCGAGCAGGCGAGTCCGCGGGTCGAGAAGGCGCTCGCTGCCGCCGACCGCCACATGGTTGCGAGCGCTCATCCAAGCGCCACGAGAGCGGGTCTGGAGGTGCTGCGCAACGGCGGCAGCGCTGCCGATGCGGCGGTCGCGGTGCAGATGGTCCTGAACCTGGTGGAGCCGCAGTCCTCGGGCATCGGCGGCGGCGCCTTCATGCTTCACTGGGACGCGGCCAGCAGCGAGCTCGTCACCCTCGACGGCCGCGAGACCGCGCCAGCCGCCGTCGGCCTCGACCTCTTCCTCGAGGCCGACGGTACGCCCATGGGCTTTTGGGACGCGGTGATCGGCGGCCGCTCGGTGGGCACGCCCGGCACCCTGCGGCTCCTCGAGCGGGCGCACGAGCGCTGGGGGCGCAAGGAGTGGGCCCAGCTGCTGCAGCCGGCCATCGAGCTGGCCGAGAACGGTTTTGAGATCTCGCCGCGCCTGGCCTCGGCCATCGCCGAGGACACGGAGCGCGGCCCCGACCGCTTCGCGGCCGGCCGCGCCTACTTCTACGACGACAGCGGCGCACCCCTGCCCGCCGGCACGCTCCTGAAAAATCCCGACTTCGCCGAGACGCTCCGGATCATCGCCAAGGACGGTGCCGACGCCTTCTACGAGGGGCCGATCGCCCACGATATCGTCGCCACCGTACGCGGCGCCGAGAGCAATCCGGGACTTTTGAGCGCGGAGGATCTCAAGGGCTACGAGGTGGTCGAGCGGCCGGCGGTCTGTCTGCCCTATCGCGCTTTCGAGGTGTGCGGCATGGGCCCGCCGAGCTCCGGCGGCCTCGCCGTGGGGCAGATCCTGGGCCTGCTCGAGCATGTCGACATGCGCGGCCTGGGGCCCACCGCCGACGGTATCCACATGCTGCTCGAGGCCTCGCGCCTCGCCTTCGCCGACCGCGACACCTACGTGGCCGACAGCGACTTCGTGCGGGTGCCGGTGGCGGGCATGATCGATCCCGCCTACCTCACCAGCCGCGCCCAGCTCCTCGGCCTCGATACCAGCATCGGCCTGGCCCGGGCCGGCAACCCGCCGTGGCGCGACCGCGAGCTGCGCGCTGCCGACACCAGCCGCACCGAGCGCGGCACCAGCCACTTCGTGGTGGTCGACGGCGACGGCAACGCCGTCTCGATGACCACCACCATCGAATCGGGCTTCGGCAGCCGGCTCATGGTGCGCGGCTTCCTGCTCAACAACGAGCTCACCGACTTCTCCTTCGCCCCCGAGAAGAACGGCCGGCCGATCGCCAACCGGGTCGAGAGCGGCAAGCGGCCGCGCAGCTCGATGGCGCCCACCATGGTCTTCGGCGCCGAGGGCGCCCCCTTCCTGCTGGTGGGCTCACCCGGTGGCAGCCGGATCATCGGCTATGTGGCCCAGACCCTGGTGGGCGTGCTGGACTGGGGCATGGACGTTCAGCAGGCGATCGACATGGGCCGGGTGATCAACCGCAACGGCGATAGCGAGCTCGAGGCCGACACGCCGGTGGCGGCACTCGAGGAGGCGCTGGCCGCACGCGGCCACACGGTCAAGCAGCGCGAGCAGGCCAGCGGCCTTCACGCCGTGATGCTGGCCGACGGCAAGCTTCTGGGCGGCGCCGACCCGCGCCGCGAGGGCCTCGCCTTGGGTGACTAGCGGGCGAGGAGCGCGCGTGTCAGATCGCCGCGCGCGCTCCCTGTCGCATGGCGGCGCACGTCCGAGGCCATATCCTCGGGGTCCTCGGGGTCCTCGGGCGTCGGGAGGTGTCCGCCCACCCAGCATGGACGAGCGCGCATGAATGTCGACAAGCAGACGGCAGAGGCCGCGGCAGCCCACGAGCCTGCCGTGCGCGGGCTGTCGATGGAGGAGCTGGAACACGAGCTGCGCACGCCGCTCACCTCGATCCGCCTCCTGCTCGAGATCATGCGCGACTGCCCCGATCTGTGCGAGGACCAGCGGCGGCGCTTTCTCGAGGTGCTGCTGGTCGACGAGGCCCGGCTGTCGCGCACGGTGGAACGCCTGCTCGGCAGCGACAGCCTGCGTCGCCTGACCGATTGAGGCGTCAGCCTGCCTCGGGCATGAGCGCGGTCAGCCGGCCGCCCAGCCGCACCGGCTCGATCCGCCTGGCAAGTCCCGTGCGGTCGTCGGTCTCGACATAGACGGCGCACAAGGTGGCCTCCCCCAGCGCCGGCTCGAGACGGCGCTGCGGGATGTCGCTGCGGAAGCGGGCCAGCGCCCCCTCCTTTTCCATCCCGATCACGCTGTCATAGTCGCCGGTCATCCCGAGGTCGGTGATGTAGCCGGTGCCTCCGGGCAGGATCTGCGCATCGGCGGTCGGCACATGGGTGTGGGTGCCGGCCACCAGACTGGCCCTGCCGTCGAGGAAGTGGCCCAGCGCCATCTTCTCGCTGGTGGCCTCGGCATGGATGTCGACGAGGATCGCGTCGGCGTTGCCACCCAGGATGTTGCGCGCGAGCTCGGCCTCGAGGGCGCGGAACGGGTCATCGTAGCTGCCCATGAACAGCCGGCCCATCACCTGCGCCACCACCAGCCGCTTGCCGCGCGCCGTGCGGACCTCGGTGAGGCCGCGACCGGGCGTGCCGGGCTGCATGTTCATCGGCCGGACCAGGCG
Source organism: Geminicoccaceae bacterium 1502E (assembly GCA_033875255.1). Taxonomy (GTDB): domain Bacteria; phylum Pseudomonadota; class Alphaproteobacteria; order Geminicoccales; family Geminicoccaceae; genus Marinimicrococcus. The sequence goes on from JAWZSN010000007.1 coordinate 147,467, forward strand.
CGGCTCGCCGTCGATGAAGCCGATCATCTCGCGCTGGTCCCAGCTGTGGTTGCCCAGGGTGATGGCGTCGGCACCGGCGTCGAAGAACTCCTTGCAGATTGCCGCGGTGATGCCGAAGCCGCCGGCGGCGTTCTCGCCGTTCACCACCACCGCGTCGAGGCGCAGCTTCTCGCGCAGGCCGGGGAGATTGTCGGTGAGAACGGTGCGGCCGGCCCGGCCCACCACGTCGCCCACATAGATGATCCGCAAGTCTCTTCCTCAGTCTCTCGAAAGCGTGGGGGTGGGCGCGAAGCGGCGCACGGCACACTCGGTCACCAGATAGTCGAGGCGCTGGTCGTGGTCGTCGACCGGGACCTCGGGCACCGCCTGCAGCTCGAAGGCATAGCCTACCACCACCGGCCGGAGCCCCATGTCGCATAGGCGCTCGAGGGTCCGGTCGTAGAAGCCGCCGCCATAGCCGAGCCTGCGGCCTTCCTCGTCGAACCCCAAAAGCGGCACCACCACCACCCGCGGCTCCTCCACGGGCGCGCTCTCGAGCGGCTCGAGAACACCGAAGCCGCCCTCACGCAAGGGCTCGCCGCGCCGCCAGACATGCAGCACCAGGGGCAGGCCGGGACCGATCTGGCGGGGCAGCAGCACGCGGCCGTCACGGCCGAGCAGCTTCTCGATGACAGGCAGGGTGTCGATCTCGCGGCGCAGCGGCCAGAACACCGAGACCGGCCCCTCGGCGGGACCGATGACCTCCCACAGACGCTCGGCCGCGGCGTGCGACCGGCGCCGGGCATCCTCGGGCTCCAGAACGGCGCGCTTCCTGCGAAGAAGCGCCCTCAGCTCGGCTTTGCGCTTGATGATGATCGCTTCGATCCCGTGAGGGGGCGGCGCCACCATGGCCGTCTCGTGTCGCTATCGCTCCTGGGACCTGCGTTGCAGGTGGGCGCCGGATGCCAGAACCACGGCCCTGACAGAGCCAGCCCCCTTGGGAACGAATTAGGCCCGGGTGCTTGATGGACACTGCTCGAACCGGGCAGCAACCGCCAATCGCGTATCTAGGCGCTCTCCAGCTCGCCAGCAAGACGTTCGAGACGCTCGGCGATCTTTTCCATCGCCTTGACCCCCGATTCCTCGTGCGCCTTGGCGTCCAGGGTGGCGCGGGTGCGGAGCTGCTGGATCTCCTCGTAGGCATCCATCAGCTCGTCGGCGACCAGCAGGCTGGTCAGCAGCATGGCGCGCGCCTCGGTAAGCTGCGGGTTGCGGCGCAGCACCTCCGAGGCCTTGCTGTCGATATAGCCGGAGAGCCGCTTGAGCCGGGTCTCCTGCCCCTCGTCGCACTGCAGGTTGTGCCGCCGTCCGGCGATCGTGATGTCCACCATCGGCATTGCCTAGGCTCCCAGCAGCTCGTCGATCCCGTCGATCGCACGATCGAGACGGTCGTGCACCGTCCCCGCCGTCTCCATGAGACGCGCATGCCGCTCCTGAAGGGCGGCCAGCTCGCGCCGCAGCCCGTCGCATTCGGCGCGCAGGCTCTCGCAGTCGCGCTCGATCGCCGCCTGCCGGCCCTGCGCCTCGCTCAGGGCGGCCGCGAGCTCGGCGGGGCTCGGCCGGGCCGACGCCGCCTCCTCGAGGCGCGAAAGCGCGCTCATCAGACGGCGTTCGGCCGCCTCCAGTGCTGACATCGGACCGCTGCTACCGTCGCTAGCTGCTTGAGTTTCCTCTACTTCTCGCACGCGAGGCGCAGGGGCGTCAACAACGGGTGTGGCAAAAAGGAGATTGATTTTTCTCGGCTTTCGGCCAGTTTCGCGACGCCATCCTACCCTGCCTCCAGGCGCGGGCGCCGGGGCGCGCGCCGGGCGGACCCCTTCCGCAGCGGACATCGCATGAGCCACGCCGACGTTTCCCATAACGATCTCGCCAACGCCATCCGCGCTCTCGCGATGGACGCCGTGGAACGCGCGAAGTCGGGTCACCCGGGCATGCCCATGGGCATGGCCGATGTCGCGACCGTTCTTTTCACGCGCCACCTGAAGTTCGACCCCACCGCGCCGCACTGGGCCGACCGCGACCGCTTCGTGCTGTCGGCCGGCCACGGCTCGATGCTGCTCTATGCCCTCCTCCATCTCACCGGCTATCCCGAGATGACCCTGGAGGAGCTCAAGAACTTCCGCCAGCTCGGCGCGCGTACCGCCGGCCATCCCGAGTTCGGCCATGCCGCGGGGATCGAGACGACGACCGGCCCGCTCGGCCAGGGCATCGCCACCGCAGTGGGCATGGCCCTTGGCGAGGCGCTGCTCTCCGGCGAGTTCGGCCGCGAGCTGGTCGATCACCACACCTACGTGATCGCCGGCGATGGCTGCCTCATGGAGGGCATCAGCCACGAGGCCGCCTCGCTCGCCGGCCATCTGGGCCTCGGCCGCCTCATCGTCCTTTACGATGACAACGAGATCTCGATCGACGGGCCGACCTCGCTCGCCCTCTCCGACGACGCGCTCCTGCGCTTCAAGTCCTATGGCTGGGACGCCGAGCGGGTCGACGGCCACGATCCCGAGGCGGTGCATGCTGCCATCGAGCGGGCCAAGGCGTCGGGGAAGCCCTCGCTGATCGCCTGCCGCACGGTGATCGCCAAGGGTGCACCCAAGAAGGCGGGCACCGCCGCGTCCCACGGCGCGCCGCTCGGGGCCGAGGAGATCGAAGGCACCCGCAAGGCGCTGGGCTGGCCGCATGGCGCCTTCGAGGTGCCCGAGCAGATCCTCGCCGCGTGGCGTGCCGCCGGGGCGCGCGGCGCCGACGTCCGGGCCGCCTGGAAGGCGCGGCTCGAGGCGGCCGCCACGCGCGCCGAGTTCGAGCGCCGCATCGAGGGCCGGCTGCCCGAGAGCCTGGGCCAGCTCGTCGCCACCCAGAAGGAGCGGCTGGTGGCCGAGAAGCCGGGCTGGGCCAGCCGCAAGTCCAGCCAGGAGGCGCTCAAGGTCCTGACCGAGGCGCTGCCCGAGCTCCTCGGCGGCTCGGCCGATCTCACCGGCTCCAACCTCACCAACACCCCCTCCACGGCGCCGGTGATGGCGGGCGCGCTCTCCGGCCGGCACATCCACTATGGCGTGCGCGAGCATGCCATGGTGGCGGCCATGAACGGCCTGGCGCTGCATGGCGGCTACATCCCCTATGGCGGCACCTTCCTGGTGTTCACCGACTATTGCCGTCCGTCGCTGCGCCTGGCCGCGCTCATGCAGCAGCGGGTGGTGCTGGTGGGCACCCACGATTCGATCGGCCTCGGGGAGGACGGCCCGACCCATCAGCCGGTCGAGCACCTCGCCTCGCTGCGGGCTATCCCCAACATGCTGGTGTTCCGTCCGGCCGACGCGGTCGAGACGCTGGAGTGCTGGCAGGCGGCGCTGGAGAACGACAAGACGCCGTCGGTCCTGGCGCTGAGCCGGCAGAACCTGCCGACCCTGCGCACCGAGGCGGGAGCGGAGAACCTCTCGGCCCGCGGCGCCTATGTGCTCGCCGCGACCGAGGGCGCGCGCGACGCCACGATCCTCGCCACGGGCTCCGAGGTCGCCATCGCCATGGAGGCGCGCGAGCTGCTGGCATCCGAGGGGATCGCAGCGGCCGTGGTCTCCATGCCCAGCTTCGAGCTGTTCGAGCGCCAGGAACCGGCGTGGCGGTCGGCTGTTCTCGGCACGGCGCCGCGGGTTGCGGTCGAGGCCGCCAGCCCGTTCGGCTGGACCCGCTACGTGGCCTCCGAGGATGACGTGGTGGGCATGAAGGGCTTCGGCGCCTCTGCCCCCGCCCCGGCGCTCTACGAGCATTTCGGCATCACCCCGGCAGCAGTCGCCGCGCGCGTGAAGGCTCTTCTCGGCAAGCATTCCTGAACGGTTCGGAGGACAGTGGACGTGACGGTGAAGGTAGCCATCAACGGCTTCGGGCGGATCGGCCGCAACATCTTGCGGGCGCTCAGCGAGAATGGTCGCACGGACGTGCGGGTCGTCGCCATCAACGACCTGGCGCCGCCTGCCACCAACGTCCACCTCTTCCGCTATGACAGCGTGCACGGCCGCTTTCCGGGCAAGGTGACGTTCGAGGGCGACGTCATGGACGTCGGCACCGGCCCCATCAAGGTGCTGGCCGAGCGCGACATGGCGAAACTCCCCTGGGGCGAGCTGGGCGTCGACATCGTCCTCGAGTGCACCGGCATCTTCGCCAGCAAGGAGAAGGCCTCGGGGCACCTCAAGGCCGGTGCGAAGAAGGTGCTGGTGTCGGCCCCGGCCGACGGCGCCGACCTCACCGTGGTCTGGGGCGTGAACCACGACAAGCTCGAGGCCGCGCACACCGTGGTCTCGAACGCGTCGTGCACCACCAACTGCCTGGCGCCGGTGGCCAAGGTCCTCAATGACGGTGTGGGCATCGTGCGTGGCCACATGACCACCATCCACGCCTTCACCAACGACCAGAACCTGCTGGACGTGTTCCACAAGGATCTCTACCGGGCGCGCGCCGCCACGGCCTCGATGATCCCGACCTCGACCGGTGCGGCCAAGGCGGTGGGCCTCGTGCTGCCCGAGCTCAAGGGCAAGCTCGACGGCGTGGCGATCCGCGTGCCGACGATGAATGTCAGCATGGTCGATCTCACCTTCGTGCCGAAGCGCGAGACCAGTGTCGAGGAGATCAACAATCTCCTGCGCACGGCAGCCCAGGGCCCGCTCGCGGGCGTTCTCGACGTGACCGACGAGAAGCTGGTGTCGATCGACTTCAACCACCATCCGGCAAGCTCGACCGTCGACCTCAACGCCACCAAGGTGATCGAGGGCGGTCTGGTGCGCGTGGCCTCCTGGTACGACAACGAGTGGGGCTTCTCCAACCGCATGGCGGACACGGTGAGCGCCATGGCGAAGTTCCTCTAGAGCGTCGCTCGCCACCCACGAGGTAATGAGGGAGCGCGCCTTCGGGCGCGCTCCTTTTCTTTTCGGACCGCCATCTTCCCGTCACGCAGCGCGCGCATGGCTGCAACGGTCATGCCCTAAAAGCCGTCGCGAGACGCCCCGCCGGCCTGGCCGCGCCGGGGTCACTCGGGCGGAGGACTGGCGATGCGCGCGGGCCGCAACAACACCCCCTGGTGGCTCGTCGAGAGCGGTGCTGCCCGGGCCCATGCCGACACGCTGGTCATCTCCGACGTCCATCTGGGCCTGAGATCGAGCCGCCCCCGCAGCCTGCTCGAGACCTTGCGCGGCTGGCACTGCCGCCGGCTGGTCCTGCTGGGCGACATCCTCCACGAGGATTTCCGCGGCCTGTGCGCCGACGGCTGGGCGTTCCTCCATTATGTCCGCCACCAGGCGGCGAGCGGCGTCGAGGTCGTCTGGCTGCATGGCAACCACGACCGCCACCTGGCGCCCGAGATCGTCCGGTTCCTCGGCGTCGAGCCCCGCGAGCGCTACGACTGGACGCTGGCCGGGTGCCGGTACACCGCCGTCCACGGCGACGCGTTCGACCGCTTCATCGCCGGCAACGAGCGCGTCGCCCGCTGGGTGAGCCGGCTCTACACGTTCTGCCAGCATCGTCTCTCGAGCGAAGGCCGCTGGCCGGGCCTGCTCGACCGCTGGCACAGCCAGCTCCTCGGCCTGCACGAGAAGGTGGCGGCCGGCGCGGCCGCGCTCGCCCGCCAGCACGGCCGCGACGTCATTCTCTGCGGCCATACCCACCAGCCGCTCGAGCGCCGCTTCGCCGCCCCCGGCGAGCGCGCCGTCACCTATGTCAACGCCGGCTCCTGGGTCGAGCGGCCGGCGAGCTTCTTGTCCATCGACGCCCAAGCGGTGCGCATCAACCATTGCCCCTGAACGGGGCGGGACGGACGGAGGAAACCCCGCCATGGCCAACGCGCTGGTGCGCGAGGCGGCCCAGAGCCACGCCACGGCCTCGCGCCGCGGCCTGCTCGAGCGGCTGTTCGCGCTGGCTTTCGAAGGGCTGGTCTACCCGCAGATCTGGGAGGATCCGGCGGTCGACCTCGAGGCCCTGGAGCTCGCCCCCGGCAGCCGGATGATCGCCATCGCCTCGGGCGGCTGCAATGTGCTGAGCTATCTTGCGGCGAACCCGGCGCGGGTGATCGCCGTCGATCTCAACCCCGCCCACCTCGCCCTGCTCAGGCTGAAGCTGGCGGCCCTCCGGACGCTGGAGGCCGGCGAGTTCCGGCAGCTGTTCGCCGACGCCGCCAACGCCACCAACGTGGCACTCTATGACGAGCGGCTGGCGCCGGTGCTCGACCCGACGACCCGGCGCTACTGGGAGAGCCGCACCCCCTCGGGCCGACGGCGCATCTCCTGGTTCGCCCGCGGCTTCTATCGCCAGGGCCTGCTGGGCCGCTTCATCGCCGCCGGCCATCTGGCGGCCCGGCTGCACGGCGTCGACTGCCGCGAGATCCTGGAGGCCCGCGACCTCGCCGAGCAGCGCCGCTGGTTCGACAGCCGACTGGCGCCGCTGTTCGACAAGCCCTGGCTGCGTGCCGCGCTGCGGATGCCGGTCGCCTATTTCGGCCTCGGCATCCCGCCGGCCCAGTGCGAGACGATGCTGGCGGAAGGCGGCAGCGAGCCCGCCCATCTGGTGCGCGCGCGGCTCAAGCGGCTGGCCTGCGGCTTTCCGCTCGCCGAGAACTATTTCGCCCGCCAGGCCTTCGGCAGGGCCTACGGGCCCGGCGCGCTGCCGCCCTATCTCGAGGCAGGCCTCTTTTCCACCCTGTCGGCCCGCGCCGGCCGTATCGAGTCCTGCCACGAGACCATGACGGCCCGGCTCGCGCGGGAGCCGGCAGCGAGCCTCGACGCCTATGTCCTGCTCGATGCCCAGGACTGGATGAACGAGCGCCAGCTGACAGCCCTTTGGGCCCAGATCGCCCGTACCGCCACCCGCGGCGCCAGGGTGATCTTCCGCACTGCCGGCGAGACCTCGCCGCTGCCGGCGCGACTGCCGCCCGGCCTGCTCGCCTCCTGGACCCGCGACGCCGACCGCTCGGCCATCCTGCACGAGCGCGACCGCTCGGCGATCTATGGCGGCTTCCACCTCTACCGACGGAGCGCCCGATGACCGTCCACGCCCTCGCCTCCTCCTCCGTCAGCGACCGTATGGGCCGGATGTACCGCCCGCAAAAGCTGATCTACGACCTGACCCGCAAGCCCTATCTGCTCGGCCGCGACCAGCTGATCGAGGAGATGGGGGCGCGGCCGGGCGAGGCGGTGCTGGAGATCGGCTGCGGCACCGCCCGCAATCTCCGCCGCATCGCGCGGCGCTGGCCCGGCACCCGGCTCTGCGGCCTCGACGCCGCCTTGCCCATGCTCGAGATCGCGCGCGGTCGCATGGCCCCGCTCGCCCGCGCCCACCGCCTGCGCCTCGAGCACGGCACCGTCGAATCGCTGGAGCCGCAGACCTTCGGCGAGGGCGGCTTCGATCATGTGGTCTTCAGCTACGTGCTCTCGATGGTCGACTCGCCGAGTCTGGCGCTCCTGCGCGCGCTCGCGGTGATGCGCCCGGGCGGCGTGCTGCACGTCGTCGATTTCGGTGCCATGGACCGGCTGCCGCGCTGGTTCGCCGGCGGCATGCGCCTCTGGCTCGACCGGTTCGGCGTGGAGCACCGCCCGTCGGTTGCACGCCTCCTGGGCCATCTGGCGCAGCGCGGCGACGGCAGGCTCGCCCGCCGCACCATCGCCGGCGGCTATGCGGAGCTGCTGCGCTTCCAAAAGGGCCCGCACGCGGCGAGCCCCCTGCCCCCGGCCGCGCCACTCAGGGTGTGATCGCCACCTTGAGAACGCCGTCGCGCTGGTTGCCGAAGAGCTCGTAGGCCTCCTCGATCTGCTCCAGCTTGAAGCGGTGCGTCACCAAAGGTCCGAGATCGACGCGGCCGGCGCGCACCACATCGAGCAGCCGCCGCATCCGCTCCTTGCCGCCCGGGCACAGCGTGGTGACGATCTTGTGGTCGCCCAGGCCGGCGGCGAAGGCGCCCAGCGGGATCGTGAGGTCGGCCGAATAGACGCCGAGGCTGGAGAGTGTGCCGCCGGGCCTGAGGCTCTTCAGGCACGCCTCGAAGGTGTGCTGGGTGCCCAGCGCCTCGATCGCCACGTCCACGCCGCGGCCCCCGGTGAGGCGCATGATCTCCTCGACCGGATCCACCGCCCGAAAGTCGATCACCTCGTCGGCCCCCATGCGCCGCGCCATGGCGAGGCGCTCGGGAACGGTGTCAACGGCGATGATCCGGCTCGCCCCGTTGAGCCGGGCGCCGGCGGTGGCGCACAGGCCGATCGGGCCTTGCGCGAACACCACCACGGTGTCGCCGATCCGCACCTTGCCGCTTTCGGCACCGCTGAAACCGGTCGACATGATGTCGGGACACATCAGCACCTGCTCGTCGGTGAGCCCGTCGGGCACCGGAGCGAGGTTGGCCATGGCGTCCGGCACCAGCACGTACTCGGCCTGGCAGCCGTCGATGGTGTTGCCGAACCGCCATCCGCCCATCGCCTTCCAGCCGTGCGGCGTGCCCGCACCGCACTGGCTGCCGCAGCCGGCCAGCGAGGCGTGGCTGTGGCCGCTGGGCGTGATCGCCCCGGCGATCACCCGCTGACCCTCCTCATAGCCGGTCACCGCGGCGCCCAGCTTCGCGATCACGCCCACCGGCTCGTGGCCGACGGTGAGCCCCCGCTCGACCGGGTACTCACCCTTGAGGATGTGGATATCGGTGCCGCAGATCGTGGTGGTGGTCACCCGGATCACCGCGTCGAGCGGCCCGGGATCGGGGATGGGTTTCTCGTCGAGGACGATCCGTCCGGGCTCGACGAAGATGGCGGCTTTCATCCGGGGCATGAGCGATCTCCCGCAATAGTGGGCATGGCCCTTCTGATGCCCGAGCGCCCGGCGCCGGTCCTTGACGTGCCTCAAGCGGCGCGGCCGAAGGGCCGCTCTCCGACAGCCTGCGGCCAGCCGCGCTGCACCCCCGAGAGCGCCGGCATCCGCCCCGCCTCGTGGACTTGGGCATTCCCCCCGTGCTACTTCCGTGGCGCAAAATCCACCGCAGAAGCAACGCGCCCAAGGGCGCAGGAGATTGGGCGGATGCCGGCATTCAAGTCGCTCGACGAGGTCGACGTCAAAGGCAAGCGGGTGCTCGTGCGGGCCGACTTCAACGTGCCGATGCAGGACGGCGAGGTCACCGACGCGACCCGCATCGAACGGGCCGCCGAGACCTTGAAGGAGCTGATGGCCAAGGGGGCCCGGGTGGTGGTGCTCTCCCATTTCGGCCGTCCCAAGGGTCGTCGCGAGAGCTCCATGAGCCTCGAGCCCCTTGTCCGGCCGCTCGGCAAGGCGCTGGGCGGCATGCAGGTGCAGTTCGCCGGCGACTGCATCGGCGAGCCCGCCCACCAGGTGGTCGATGCCCTGCCCGCGGGCGGCATCGCCCTGCTCGAGAACCTGCGTTTCCATGCCGGTGAGGAGAAGAACGATCCGGCCTTCGCCGAGGCCCTGGCCGAGCTTGGCGATCTCTATGTCAACGACGCCTTCTCCTGCTCGCACCGGGCACATGCCTCGGTGGTGGGCGTGGCGGAGCTTCTGCCGCCCTTCGCCGGCCGCCTGATGCAGGCCGAGCTCGAGGCGCTGGAGCACGCGCTGGGCGGTGCCGCCCGGCCGGCCGCGGCACTGGTCGGCGGGGCCAAGGTCTCGACCAAGCTCGAGGTGCTGGGCACGCTGCTCGACCGGGTCGACGCGCTCATCATCGGCGGCGGCATGGCCAACACCTTCATGCACGCCGAGGGCCTCGACGTCGGCAAGTCCCTCCATGAGCCTGGCCTGGCCGAGCAGGCACGGGCCATCGTCGCCATGGCGGCCGAGAAGAACGTCGACATCATCCTGCCGATCGACGCGGTGGTGGCCACCGAGTTCCGCGAGAACGCCGCCTCGCGGACCGTCGCCATCGAGAGCGTGGGCGCCGACGAGATGATCCTCGATCTCGGCCCCAAGACGGTCGAGGACATCGTGGGCAAGCTCAAGGGCTGCAAGACGCTGCTCTGGAACGGGCCCTTGGGCGCCTTCGAGATCCCGCCCTTCGACAAGGCCACGGTTGCAGTGGCGCAGGCCGCGGCCGAGCTCACCCAGGCCGGCCGGCTGGTGACCGTCGCCGGCGGCGGCGACACCGTGGCAGCACTCTCGCATGCCGGCGTGCTCGAGCGTTTCTCCTACGTCTCGACCGCCGGCGGGGCATTCCTCGAATGGCTGGAAGGCAAGGAGCTGCCGGGCATCAAGGCGCTCGAGCCGCGCTGAGAACGCTCGCCGTCGCCGTGCACGACCGGGACCAGGCGACAGCGGCCCTGGCCTTTGCCCGCGAGCACGGCCTGGCGATTCTTCTCACCAGCCCGCCGGGCGCCGCGGCCCGGGCCGGCGTGCTATACTTCCGGGCGCTCGAGGAGCTGGTGCAGGCGCCGGTGCTGGTGGATTGCGGGGCCGATGCGGGGCTAGTGCTGGCAGGCCTGCGGATGGGTCTGCGCCAGTTGCTGTTCACCGGCCCGCCGCCGCTGCGGCGCCGGCTCCGCGAGATCGCCGGCCTCCAGGCAGCGCTCGTGCACGCGCGGCTGGGGCCACGGCGCGTGCTTCTCGAGCCGGGCGAGGATGCCGCACGGCGGCTGAGGTTCCACGCTGCAGGCGGATACCCGGCACCACCCCTGCCGCCTTCCTCGCAAGGCGGCAGCCGTGTATGAGAAAGGCCATTTTGTGGCCTAGTCGCGACGAGAAAGGGACTGCCGAGATGCAGCTGACCGCCAAGGTCAAGGAGATCCTCTCCTGGTATGAGGGCGAGAACCCCGGCGTTAAGGGCAACCTCGCCCGTCTCCTGATGAACGGCCGGCTGGCCGGCACCGGCAAGCTCGTCATCCTGCCGGTCGACCAGGGCTTCGAGCACGGGCCCGCGCGCAGCTTCGCGCCCAACCCCGCGGCCTACGATCCGCACTATCTCTACGAGCTGGCGCTCGAGGCCGGGCTTTCCGGCTACGCCGCCCCGCTGGGCCTGCTCGAGCAGGGTGCCGACACCTTCGCCGGCCAGGTGCCCACCATCCTGAAGATGAACAGCGCCAACAGCCTGGCGGGCGGCGGCGGCGACCAGGCGGTGACCGCCAGCGTCGACGACGCGCTGCGGCTGGGCTGCGTGGGCATCGGCTTCACCATGTATCCGGGCGCCGACGCCTGCTACGGCATGCAGGAGGAGCTGCGCGAGCTCAGCCGCGAGGCGAAAGCCAAGGGTCTCGCCACGGTGGTCTGGTCCTACCCGCGCGGCGGCAAGGTCTCCAAGGACGGCGAGACGGCGCTCGACATCGTGGCCTATGCCGCGCACATGGCCGCCCTCATGGGGGCCAACATCATCAAGGTGAAGCCGCCCAAGGCGATGATCGACCTCGACGCCGCCAAGGCCACCTACGAGAAGGCCAAGGTGCCGATGGAGACGCTCCCCGAGCGCATCGCCCATGTCATGCAGGCGGCCTTCGCCGGCAAGCGCATCGTGGTGTTCTCGGGCGGCGAGGCCAAGGGCACGGAGGGGCTGATCGAGGAGATCCGGCAGATCCGCGACGGTGGCGGCAACGGCTCGATCATCGGCCGCAACTCGTTCCAGCGCCCGAAGGCCGAGGCCCTCGACCTGCTCGACAAGGTCGTCAAGGTCTATCTGGGCCAGGCGTGAGCGAGCAGGAGCACTGGCTCGAGACGGACGAGGCCGAGACGAAGCTGATCGTCTTCGGCCCGCCCGCCTTCGCGGCCGACTTCGCGAACCAGCTCGAGACGGCGCTCGAAACAGGCGCCGTCGCCGCCTTCGTTCTCGATCCGGCGGCCCTCGCTGACGCGCCCACGGGGCACGAGGCAGACGCGCTGCAGGCCGCTTGCCGGCGGAACGGCGCTGCCCTCTTCCTTCTCGACGATGCGCGTATGGCCCGCCAGATCGACGCCGACGGTGTGCATCTGCGCGATCCGGAGACGGTCGAGGCGGCTCGCGCGATGCTCGGCGGCGAGCGCCTGATCGGGGTCTCCTGCGGCCTCTCGCGCCACCTCGCCATGGTTGCCGGCGAGGCCGGTGCGGATTATGTGATGTTCGGCGCGCTCGAAGGGAGCGCTGCCCCCGATCATCCGACGCCCGACGCGCCGGCCGGGGTCGATCAGCTGGCAGAGACGGCCGCGTGGTGGAACGACCTGTTCGTCCTGCCGGTCGCCGTCGCCAGCGGACCGTCAGCCGAGACTGCCCAAGCGCTGGTGCGCGCCGGAGCCGCCTTCCTGGCTATCCAGGGCGATGCGGCGCTGGCCGCCGTCGCCCGCACTCTCGCCGCGACGATCCGCGAGGCCGGGTCCGGCACGCAGGGGTGAGCGATGAAGGTCAACGTCAACGAGGTGAAGCCCGGCTACATCATCGAGTACCGGGACAAGCTCTGGACCCTGGTCAAGGGCGAGCACGTCAAGCCGGGCAAGGGCCCCGCCTATCTCCAGGCGGAGCTGCGCTGCTTGACCGACGGCACCAAGCTCAACCAGCGCTTCAACACTTCCGAGACGGTGGAGCAGGTCCATCTGGATCTCGCCGAGTACCAGTTCCTCTACGAGGAAGGCCCGCAGCTCCACTTCATGAACAACGAGACCTACGAGCAGGTCGCCCTGCCCCGCGACCTGATCGGCCGGCAGGCGGTGTTCCTCAAGGAGGGGGCCACCGTGACCGTCTCGTCCTACGAGGAGCGGCCCCTCTCGGTGCGCATCCCCGAGACCGCGATCTTCGAGGTCGTCGAGGCCGATCCGGTCATCAAGGGCCAGACCGCGACTGCCTCCTACAAGCCCGCGATCCTCGACAATGGCGTGAGGATCATGGTGCCGCCGCACATCGAGGCCGGCACCAAGGTGGTCGTGAACACGACCGACAGCAGCTACGTTGAGCGCGCCAAGGGCTGAGCCCGCGCGCGAAAGACAGGATCCATGACGAGACATTCCGCTGCGATCGCCGTGATGGTGCGCGCCGCCCGCGCCGCCGCCCGCCACCTCGTGCGTGACTTCAACGAGGTCGAGCATCTCCAGGTCTCGGTGAAGGGGCCCGGCGATTTCGTCTCGGCGGCCGACCGCCGTGCGGAGGGCATCATCCACGCCGAGCTCGAGCGCGCCCGGCCCGACTACGGCTTCCTCATGGAGGAGACCGGCGCGGTCGAGGGCCGCTCGCCACACAATCGCTGGATCGTCGACCCGCTCGACGGCACCACCAACTTCCTCCACGCCACCCCGCACTGGGCGATCTCGATCGCGCTGGAGCAGCATGGCGACATCACCGCGGCGGTGGTCTACGACCCCATCAAGGACGAGCTGTTCAGCGCCGTGAAGGGCGGCGGCGCCTTCGTCAACGACCGTCGCATCCGCGTCTCCAAGCGCAGCGAGCTCGACCGCGCGCTCATTGCCTGCGGCCTGCCGGTGCAGGACTGGGAGGCCCGCAAGAAGGGCTTTCCCACCCAGCTCGAGAAGGTCGCCGATCACGTCTCGGGCCTGCGCCGCTACGGCGCCTGCTCGCTCGACCTCGCCTATGTCGCGGCCGGACGCCTCGACGGGTACTGGGAATATGGCGTGAAGCCCTGGGACTATGCGGCCGGCCTGCTGTTGGTGCGCGAGGCAGCGGGACGGATGGGCCGGCTCGAGGGCGACGAGGAGATGTGGGAGCGCGGCACCATCGTGGCCGGCAATCCCGAGATCTACGGCAAGCTGCGCGGCCTCCTGGCCGAGGTGACGCCGGGCGCCCGGATCGAGTAGCCGGCCCACCGGCGCGCGAAAGCCCGTTAACGCCACGACCGCGGCAAGCTAGTCTGCCGCGGTCGTCGTCGTTTTTGGGGAGGCTTGGCCAATGACCGTCGCCTGGACGGGCGTCTTTCCGGCGCTGACCACCTGCTTTGACGCCGAGGCGGAGATCGACGAGGCCGCCATGGAGCGGTTCTGCGCCTGGCAGATCGAGACTGGCATGGACGGGCTGATCGTGGCGGGCTCGCTGGGCGAAGGCAGCACCCTCTCGGCCGAGGAGAAGCTCTCGCTGGTGCGCATCGCCCGCGCCGCCTCCAGGGGCCGCCCGGTGCTCATGACGCTGGCCGAGAGCGCCACCCATCGCGCGGTCGAGCTGGCGCGCCGTGCCGAGGCGGCCGGAGCGGACGGGCTCATGGTGCTGCCGCCGATGATGTACCACGCATCGGACGACGAGACCTGTGGGTGGTTCGAGGAGATCGCCGGGGCGACCGGCCTGCCGGTCATGGTCTACAGCAACCCGGTGGCCTACCGGATCGACGTCACGGTGGCGATGCTGGCCCGCCTCGCCGAGCGCCGCGCCAACATCGTCGCGGTCAAGGAGAGCTCCGACGATGTCCGCCGGGTGATCGCGATCCGCAACGCCCTGGGCGAGCGGCTGGCGATCTTTGCCGGCGTCGACAATCTGGCGCTGGAGAGCTGCGTGGTCGGCGCCGACGGTTGGGTGGCGGGTCTGGTCGATGCCTTCCCGCACGAGACCCTCGCCGTCTGGCGGCTGGCCCGGTCGGGGCGGATCGAGAAGGCCCTGGCCATCTACCGCTGGTTCGCACCGCTTCTCGAGCTCGACGTCAGCCCGCGGCTGGTCCAGAACATCAAGCTCGTCCAGGCCATGCTGGGCGTCGGCAGCGAGCATGTCCGTCCGCCCCGTCGCCCGCTCGAAGGGGCCGAGCGGGCGCGGGTAACGGCGGTGATCGAGAAGGCCCTGGCGGCGCGCCCGCAGCTCGCCGCCTGAGCCGCCGCTGCTACTTCAGCTCGGTCTCGACGAAGGCGAACTCGAACTCGTTGGGGTTGATCACGTCGTGCTCGACCCCGGCGTCCTTGTAATAGGGGATGCCCGCCTGAAGCTCCGCGATGGTCTCCGCGCCATCGGGGCCAACGAGCTTCAGCTTGCCGGAGACCAGCGGCACGATGACATAAGCCATCTCGTGGCGGTGCCAGCCGGTGGCGGCGCCGGGCGCGAAGCGCCAGGTGGTCACCCGCACGCGGTCATTGTCGATGTTCAGGGTCGGCACGGCTGCTACGGTCACGGACCTCATCCTTCGTTGCTCAGACATAGATCATCTTGCGGGTCATCCCGCCGTCGACGACGAACTCGGCGCCGGTGACGAAGCCGCTCTCCGGCCCTACGAGCCAGCTCGCCAGCGCCGCCACGTCCTCCGGCCGGCCGACCCGGCCCGCCGGATGCTGGGCATGGTCCTGAGCGTCGAGCGGCTCGCCCGACGTGTCGATCCAGCCGGGGCTGATGCAGTTCGCCCGGACCTCCGGCCCGAGGCTCACCGCCAGGGCATGAGTCAACGCCACCAGCCCGCCCTTGCTCGCAGCATAGGCCTCGGTGTCGGGCTCCGACTGGTGCGCACGGGTCGAGGCGATCGTGACGATCGCGCCCCCGGCTTTCCTCAGCAGCGGCGCGGCGTGTCGGGCCAGCAGGAAGCTGCTGGTGAGGTTGGTGTCGATCACCCGCCGCCACTCCTCGAGGGAGAGATCGGTGAGCGGCTTGCGGATCATGATGCCGGCGTTGCAGACCAGCGCGTTGAGCCCTCCATCGGGGCCGGCCGCCTGGCGCAGCGCCGCGGCCATGTCGGGCTCGCTGGCGGCATCGCCCTGCACGAAGCGCACGGTGCCGGCCGCCGCCAGGACGGCTGCCGTGCGTTCTCCCTGCCCGGCGTCGATGTCGGTGATGGTGACGGCGAGCCCGTCGCGCGCGAGACGTTCCGCCACCGCCCGGCCGATCCCGCTGGCCCCGCCGGTCACCAGCGCCGTCGGTCTGCTCTTTCCCATCCGCCACGCTCCCCGCCGGCTCGCTTGATCCAGCTCAGCGCACTCGGGCCAGACCTCTGCCCTATAATCGCGCCTTGGGCAATCGCGCGCGCGCATCTGCCGAGGAGGAGTGTCATGCAACGAGCGTTGCTCTTGCTTTCGGGCGTGCTTCTGGCAATCGTCCAGACGCCGCAGGCTGCCGCCGATTGGCCGGAGGAGCTCGCCGCCGAGATCTTGATGGTCGAGGACTGCGTCGTCGCCTTCCTCAGCAATGTCGAGGAGCGCGAGGCCGACGGCCGGCGGACGGTGATGGCCAAGGTGCACTGCGAGGACCAGCGGGTGTTCGACGCCTGGCGCGAGGATCCCCTCCTGGCCTTCCGGTTCAACGAGTGCACCGAGGCCGTAACGGCCTGCTGAGCCCCCCTTCCCTCGCTGGAGTCCACCTTGCCCGCACGTTCCCTCTCCCTGCTCGCTGGCGCCGTTCTCCTGGGCGCCGGCATCGCTACCGGCGGCTGGTTCGTCGGGCACGGCTTCGCGCTCGGGCGCAGTCAGGATCGGCACGTCACCGTCAAGGGGCTGGCGGAGCGCGAGGTGCGCTCCGACCTCGCCTTGTGGCCGCTGCGCTTCGTGGCCACCGGCAACGAGCTCGCCACCGTCGAGCGGCAGATCGCCATCGACGGCCGCAAGGTTCGGGGCTTCCTCGAGCGGCAGGGCATTCCCGCCGCCTCCATCGAGGTGAGCCGGCTCGAGGTCACCGACCTCATCGCCCAGGCCTGGCGCCAGGGGCCGGTGGACGAGCGCTTCATCGTCGCCCAGACGCTGATGGTCCGCTCCAGCGAGGTGGAGCTGGTCGAGACCGCCCATCAGGCCATTGCCGAGCTGATCGCCGAGGGTGTGGTGCTCAGCAGCGACGGCGGCCCCTCGAGCGCGCCCGTCTACCTCTTCACCGGCCTCAACGACATCAAGCCCGACATGATCGCGGTGGCCACGCGCAACGCGCGGGCATCGGCCGAGCAGTTCGCCGCTGATGCCGGCAGCCGCCTCGCCGGCATCCGCCGCGCCAACCAGGGCGTGTTCGAGATCCTGCCCCGCGACCAGGCACCCGGTATCTCGGCCGAGCAGCAGGTGGCCAAGACCGTGCGGGTGGTCTCGACCATCGACTATCTTCTCGAGGACTAGACAGCGGGCGGCGCCTGGCGGGCAGGCGCCGCCGCCAGCTGGCACGAACCGGGAGGGAGCCGCGCGCGGCGCTCCCTTCGGATCAGGCGAGGCGCCGGGCCAGGAAGCCGGCAGCGTCGGCGATGAAGCCTTCGGCCTGCGGCAGCAGGCGGCTCATTGCCATGCTGGCGTGGGTGACGCCCTTCCACAAACGGTAGTCGAACTCCGCACCCACCTCGATCAGCCGGCGCGCCAGCCGCTCGCTGTCGTCGCGCAGCGGATCGAGCTCGGCGGCCGCCAGGAAGAGCGGCGGCAGGCCGTGCAGGTCGGCGTGGAGCGGGGCCGCGAGCGGGTCGGTGCGCCGTGCCGGCTCGGCCACGTAATGGTTCCAGAACCAGCGCATCATGGCGCTCGATAGAACATAGCGGCCATCGCCGAAGGCGGCGTGCGAGGCACTGTCGCAATCGGCCGAGTAGACGCCATAGGCCAGCGCCGCGGCGCGTAACGGCGGCTCACCGGCGTCGCGCAGGGCAAGACAGCAGGCCAGCGCCAGGTTGGCACCGGCGGAATCGCCGGCCAGCGCCAGACGCTCCGGGTCGACACCATGGGTCGCCCCGTGCTCGCGGAACCAGCGGATGGCGGCCAGGCAATCCTCGAGGCCATGCGGGAACGGATGGTCGGGGGCAAGGCCGTAATCGACACTGGCGACCGCGAACCCGCCGGCGCGGGCGAGCCTGCGGCAGATCCCGTCATGCGTGTCCGGCGAGCCGAATACCCAGCCGCCGCCATGGAAGAATAGCACGCAGCCCGTCGGGGCGGACCCGCCCTCCGGCACGTAGAAGCGGACCGGCAGCATGTCGCGCGGGCCGGGCAGGCTCAGCTCCTCGACCAGGGCGAGCGGCGGCGGCTCCTCGTTCCAGACGGCGTTGCGGCGCTCCGCCTCGGCGCGGGCCTCGGCGGGGGTCATCGCCTCGTAGGGCCGCGGCGCCGCGGCCGCCATCTTCGCGAGGATGACCGCCATCCTCGGGTCGAGCTCGGGCATGCGTTTGTTCCCTCTCTTTCCGCCGCACTTGCCGCAGCCGGCGGCGAGCGGTCAAGGCACGGTGGCGGGACCCTGCTCTCCGAGGGCGGCGGCCATGATGCGCTGCGCCTCGTTGACCACCAGCGAGACATGCCCGGCCGCCGGCACGATCGCGACCCGGACCTGCGGCAGCACGCTGCCGTACCAGTGCGCATGGGCCGCCGGCACCACCCGGTCGGCGGCCCCGTGCAGGACCAGGACGGGCACGCGCAGCTCGGTCGGCGCCACGTCCCAGCGCCGTGTCAGCAGGCGCAGGTCGGCGAGCGGTCCTGCCACGCCGCGCCGGCATCCCTCCCGCAAGGAAGCGGTGAGCGCCCGGGCGAGCTGTGTCTGGTCGACGGAAGGTGCAAAGCAACCTTGTTCGCCGCGCAGCGCCAGGCTCACGAGGCGCAGGTCCAGGCCGTGGCGCCGTGCGTCCCGCAGCAGCCGTGGCGCCAGGAGACGCACCAGCCGCGGCCCGCGGCGCAGCCCGCGCATCATCCGCACCGTGCCACCGCCGCTGCGAATGGCCTTTTTGGAGCCCACCGCCGAGGCGAGCACGCAGCGAACCGCCCGCCTTCCCAATGCCGCTCCGGCCGCCACCGCGAAGGGCGCTCCGGCCGAGACGCCGACCAGCGCGTAACGATCGACCCCAAGCGCGTCGAGGGTCGCCGCCAGATCCTCGCCGAAGGCCCGCAACGAGAGAAGCGGCTGGGCGTCCGAGCCGCCATAGCCCGGCCGGTCGACGGCGATGATGTTGCCGTCCAGCCCGTCCGCCGCCAACGGCTCGAGCCGGCTTCCCAGAAAGCCGTGGAGATAGACGACCGGCACGGCCGACCGCCGGCCATACTCGGCCACCAGCACGCGCCGCCCGTCCGGCAGCTTCACCCGATGCTGCGTGAACTCCACATGCCGGCCCATCGGCCCGCCCGCCTCCGCACGTCCGGTCCCGAAGATCAAGGATGTACTAGCCCCTTCGGCCCACACGCAAGAAAGGGCCGCCCCCGGCTAGGGACGGCCCTTCCCGTCAGGCCCGGCCCGCGTGCGGCCGGCGCGCCGTCAGTCCTTGCGGATCCGGGTCTCGCTGCCCGAATAGTCGAACTTGGGCGCCTGCTTGACCTCGTCCTCGGTCATGCCGGTCGTGAGCGCGTCGCCACGCAGCTCGATCTGGTCCCAGCGGATCTCGTAGAGGCTCTCGCCGAGGCCCAGGAACCCGCCGCGCTCGACGATCACGCTCATCGCCTCGCCGTCGGGGCCGATCAGCACGTCGTGCACCTCGCCGATCTCCTTGCCGTCGGCGCCCATGACGTTCTTGCCGACCATATCCTGGAGCTGGGCCATCGACATGCGCGGCTCGGCCGGGGGCTGGGCGTCCCGGGTCAGCTGCTTGGTGGAGTCCTGCGCCGGGGCGGAGTCCTGCAGCGCGCGGTCGCTCTGTGCCTGCTCCGCCTGCATGCCCTGCGACGTGCCGGTCTCCGCCCGCTGCACGTCGACGTTCACGTCGGCCTGCTGGTCGGCCTGCTTCACCTCGACCTGCGGCTTGCCCTGCTCGACCTCGACCTTCGGGTCGGCCTGCTTGACCGTCACCTGCGGGTCCGCCTGGGTCACGTTGACCTGCGGCTTGCCGCGCTCGATCTCGACCTGCGGCTCGGGCTGCTGCACGTTCACCTGCGGCGCCGGCTGCTTGACGTCGACCTGCGGCTGGCGCTGCGTGACCTGGACCTGCGGATCGGGCTGCTTCACCTCGACCTGCGCCTTGGGCACGGTCACGTCGACATCGACCTGCGGCTTGGGCTGGGTAACGGTGACCTGCGGCTCGGGCTGCTTGACCTGGACGCGAGGCTGCGACTGGTCGACCTGCACCTTCGCCTGCTGGCGGTCGACCTCGACCTCCGGCGCCGGGCTCTTTACCACCAGACGCAGCGCATCCCCGCCCTGGCCGGAAGCCGACTGCTCGACACGCTGCCGCAGCTCGCCCACCGATTTGTGGGCCTGCTCGACAGAGCTGACCGCCTTTCCGGCATCCTTGTCGCCGATCGCCTGCTCGGCGTTCTTCAGCTCGTCACGGGCCTTGGTGAAGGTCTGGTCGTTGTCGGGCGAATCCAGGCTGTCGAGCGTCGAGCGCGCATTCGCCAGAGCCTCGGATGCCTCCTGCATGGCCTGCTCGCCGCCCTGCTCCAGCTTGCTCAGCGCCTGCTCGAGCGTCTGCTCCGCCCCTTCGAGGCTCTGGAGCACCTGCTGGCTGGCTGCCTGGGTCTGCTGCTGCGTCTGCTGCGCCGCTGCCGTCGTGTTCTGCTGGGCCGCCACGGCAGCCGGCACCGCCAGGGCCAGCATCATCGCGGTAGTCGCCAGAAGGTTCCTGGGCATGATGTTCCTCCGCTTTGTGGTGGCTGATCTCTCCGGCGACCAATAGGCGAGGCCCGGCCGCGGTTCCGACTTTTTTGCGCCGGCCGCAACGAGGTCTTCCTGCGAAGTCTTCCACCGCTCCCGCGGCCGCAGCGGAAGCGTCGCCCCACCGAGAACAGCCACGCCCGGAGCATCTCCTTCTCCCTCGCCCGCCCGATACTTGATCTGCGTGAGACGCCGCCCCTCCGCGGCCGGACGCCATGGCCACTCCCCATCCACGAACGCGGCTGCGAAGGTCGGCGGGCGCTCCAGGCCGGTGCCGGGTTCGCGTTTGCCGCGGCCGCACCGCCGTCAGCCCGCGGGAGATGGTACCAGGTGAGATTAACGCGCGGTCAGCGGCTGCCTTTCGCCGGGAGCGCCCTCCATCCGCTCCGCGGGCGCTGCGCGCGGCTGGCTTTTCGCTCTTATTGGTCAGTCCGACGGTGGTGCCGGGGGTGGGCGGCTGATGCTTGCCTCAGCGGGAATCGCAGCCTGTTAAGCCGGAGGGAAGGGTACCAGGTGACATGAACGGGGCGTTAACCACGACGCCGCAGACTGCCGCCGCGGACTCCCGCCCCGGCAGGATCGCGAAAGAAGACGGAGAGCCGGCGGACCCACCACCGCCGACTGACAAAGATCAACGAGCGAAAGCCGCGCGCAGCGCCCCGCAGGATCCCTGCCGCCCCCGTGATCGCGCGGCCCTGTCCCAGCTTTTCGCACGGCGCCTCAACGAGCCAGCGCCCGAGCCACGGCGACTTCCAGATCGGCCTGCGCAAACGGCTTTTGCAGCGCCGGTGCGGTCGCATGACCGGGATCGAGCCCTTCCCGGCCGTAGCCGGTGGCGAACAGGTACGGAACGCCCTGCGCCTTCAGAAAGTCGGCAACCGGATAGCTGGGCTTGCCGTCGAGATTGACGTCGAGGATGGCGAGGTCGAAGGCGCCGCCTCGGGCCGCCCGCAGGGCATCGTCGACCCGCGCCACCGTGGCGCCGATCTCGCAGCCAATGGCGAGCAGCATGTCCTCGATGAGCATGGCGATCATGATCTCGTCCTCGACGAGCAGAACCCGCGGCCGTTGTCCGGTCGCGCGGATCAAGGCGGGGGTCCAGGCGCCATCGGGCTTGCGGTCGGGACCCTGTTCACGGGAGCGGCGCCGCGATCTCGCAGACCACGCCGGAGGGCGGAAATTCCAGACGGACCACGGCGCCGAGCTCCCAGGCGAGCCCCCGCTCGATGAGGCGCGAGCCGAATCCTTTCTCCTGCGGAACCTCGACCGGCGGCCCGCCGCTCTCCGCCCAGCGCAGGTGCAGGCGCCGGTCCTGGTCCTGGACCTCGATCCGCCAGGTGACGCCGACCCGCCCTGCCTCGTTCGAGAGCGCCCCGTATTTGGCGGCATTGGTGCACAGCTCGTGCAGCGCCATGGCGAGCGAGAGGGCCATCTTTGGACGCAGGCGCAGCTCCGGACCGCCGATCTCGAGACGGTCCTCGTCCTCGCCGCATAGCGGCTCCATCGCCTGCGCCACGATATCGTGGAGCTCCGCCCCCTCCCAGCTCTCGCGGGTGAGCACGTCATGGGCCCGGGAGAGGGTTATCAGCCGGCCCTCGAAGCGCTGGTGCGCCTCGCTGCGGGCCTCGCGCCGGAAGCTTTGCGCGGCGATCGACTGCACGGTGGCGAGCGTGTTCTTGACCCGGTGATTGAGCTCCCTGATGAGCAATTGCCGGCGTTCCTCGGCCCGCTTGCGCTCCGAGATGTCGACCAGCATGTTGACCGCGCCGACCAGCTTGCCGGCGCTGTCGCGCAGCGGCGTCGGGTAGGCCAGGCACGGCAGGCGCTGGCCGTCCGGCCGCTCGGCCACGATCTCCGCGCCCTCTATCGCCCTGTTCTCCCGGAGCGCCACCGCCATCGGGCATTCCGCGTGCGGCAGCCGCGTCCCGTCGGGCTGGTAGAGGCGCCAGCTGATGCACCAGCGGTCCGTTCCGAGCTCCGGCCGGCGGCCGGACAGCGTCACCGAGGCCCTGTTGTAGAAGGTCACATGGCCTTCGGCGTCGGTCGTGTAGACCGCCGTGGGCAGCGCCTCCAGCACCTCGCGCAGGCGCCGCTCGCTCTCGCGGATCCGCTCGTCGGCGAGCTTGCGCGCGGTGATGTCCTGAAAGCAGTTGATCGCACCGGTGAGCTCGCCGGCGGCGTTCCTGATCGGATCGATGTTCACGAGCACCCAGAGACGACGGCCGCCCGGCTGCTCCACCTGCACCTCGACATTGCGGTGCGGGCGGCCGCTGCGGAGCGTGTCGGCCATCGGCGTCTCGTGATGAGCAAGCGGCCGCCCGTCGGACCAGTAGAGTCGGAAGGAGCCGCAGAACCGCTCCGCCGCATCCCCGGGCACCGGCTCGCGTCCCCAGAGTTCGGCGGCCTTGCGGTTATGGCGAACGAGAATGCCGTCGGCGCCGCAGACATAGACGGCGGCCGGCAGCAGATCGAGGATGGTGTCGTCGAGGGCGGGTGGCAGGCCGTGGGTGGCGGCTCTGGAGATCGAAGGCTGGGTGTCGAACATCGCAACTCCACGCATGCCGGTAGCCTTCCGTGAACCCTGCCCCGCCCTCGTCGCGGATGGGCATGACGCAGCTGCGAGGCCCCGCCGCCGCAGCCGGCGCCTGGTCCGACGCCGCCATCCCGATGCGACGCAACTTCCCGTGACAGATAACGCCCGAGGTCCGCCATCGGTTCCGCGGGCCTGCGTGCGGGAAAAGGGTGCCAGCGATTGAGCCCTGCGTCCGCTCCGCGTAGAAGAAGGACCGCCAGCATGGACCGTGCCATGCCGGCCGGACGGTCTTCGAGGATGGGGGAGCCGCTTTTGGACAGCGGGGGAGAGCTTTCACCGGGAAGCCTCGCGGAGCTCGAGCAGCTCGTCGCCTGGGCGGTAGCCGAGGAGAAGAGTCTCGAGCTGGTGGGGCGCGGCAGCAAGCAGGCGATGGGCCGCCCGGTGCTGGCCGATCATGTGCTCGATCTCTCGCGTCTGTCGGGCGTGGACATGTACGAGCCCGAGGAGCTGGTGATGTCGGCCGGAGCCGGCACGCTCCTGGCCGAGATCGAGGCGGTGCTGGCCGAGCGCGGCCAGGAGCTGGCCTTCGAGCCGGGCGACTGGGGCTCGCTTGCCGGGGGCGAGCGCGGCCGCCAGAGCATCGGCGGGGTCATCGCCTGCAATCTCGCCGGCCCGCGGCGCATGAAGGCCGGTGCGGCGCGCGACCATTTTCTCGGCGTGCAGTGCGTGACCGGCCACGGCCAGGCCATCAAGGCCGGCGGCCGGGTCGTCAAGAACGTCACCGGCTATGACGTGTGCAAGCTGCTGGCCGGCTCCTGGGGAACGCTGGCGGCGCTGAGCCACGTCACCTTCAAGGTGATGCCGCGCGCCGAGACCAGCGCCACCCTGCTGCTTGGCGGGCCGGACGAGGCCGGGCTCCTGGCCGGCCTGCGCGCGGCGATGCGCACGCCCTGCGAGGTCTCCGGCGCCGCCATGCTCCCGGCCGCCGCGGCCGCACGCTCGGCCGTCGAGGCGGTGGCCGGCGCCGGCCGGGCGCTCGGCTGCATCCGCCTCGAGGGGCTGACCGCGTCGGTCGCCTACCGGCTGGAAGCGCTGCAGCGGGCGCTGGCGGCACCGGGCAGCGACATGGCGGTGCTGGAGGACGAGCCGTCGCGCACCTTGTGGGCGGAGATCCGCGACGTGGCGCTGCTGCCCCGCGCAGGCGCCTTGTGGCGGCTGTCGGTGGCTCCGTCGCGGGCGGGCGAGCTGGCCGAGACGCTCAAAGCGCTCGCCCCCGCCCGGCTCCACGACTGGTCGGGGGGCTTGGTCTGGCTGGCGCCTGAGGACGGAACCATGGACATGCGCACGGCCCTCGCCGGCCATGGCGGCCATCTGATGCTGGTGCGGGCGCCGCTGGCGATGCGTGCCGGCGTGCCGGTGTTCGAGCCGCAGCCGCCCGCCCTGCGCGCGCTTACCGAGCGGGTCAAGAAGAGCTTCGACCCCAAGGGCCTGCTCACCCCCGGCCGCATGTACGAGGGGATCTGAGCCCCATGCAGACCAACTTCACCCTCCAGCAGCTCGCCGACCCGGACACCGCCGAGTCCGAGAAGATCCTGCGGGCCTGCGTTCATTGCGGGTTCTGCACGGCGACCTGCCCGACCTTCGTGCTGCTGGGCGACGAGCTCGATTCGCCGCGCGGGCGGATCTACCTCCTCAAGGACATGCTGGAGAACGACAAGCCGGCCTCGGCCGAGGTCGCCAAGCATATCGATCGCTGCCTGTCCTGCCTGTCGTGCATGACCACCTGCCCCTCGGGCGTGCACTATATGCACCTGGTCGACCACGGCCGCCGGCGCATCGAGGAGACCTGGCGACGGCCGGCGGCCGACCGCTGGATGCGCACCATGCTGGCGACGGTGCTGCCGCGGCCGGGCCTGTTCCGGCTGGCGCTGATGGGCGCCATGCTGGCGCGGCCGGTGGCGGCCCTGCTGCCCGGGCGGCTGCGCCACCTGCTGGACCTGGCGCCCGCCGATCTCAGCGGGCCCTCTTCCGTCGACCGGCCGCAGGTGTTCGCCGCGGAGGGGAAGAGGAAGCTCCGGGTGGCGCTGCTCAACGGCTGCGCCCAGCAGGTGGTGGCGCCCGAGATCAACGAGGCCACCGTCCGGCTGCTCACCCGGCTGGGCGTGGAGGTGGTGGTGGCACGGGGCGCCGGCTGCTGCGGCGCGCTGACCCACCACATGGGCAAGGAGGCGCCGGCCCTGCGCGCCGCCCGCGCCACGATCGACGCCTGGACCCGCGAGCTGGACAAGGACGGGCTCGACGCGGTGGTGATCAACGCTTCGGGCTGCGGCACGACGATCAAGGATTACGGCTTCATGTTCCGCACCGATGCGGCCTATGCCGCGAAGGCCGAACGGATCGCCGGCCTCGCCCGCGACGTCAGCGAGGTGCTGGCGATGGTCGGCCTGCCGCCCGCGGTGCGCGACACCGACATGGTGGTGGCCTACCACTCGGCCTGCTCGATGCAGCATGGCCAGAAGATCACGACCCTCCCCAAGCAGCTTCTGGGCGAGGCCGGCTTCACCGTGAAGGATGTGCCCGAGGGCCATCTGTGCTGCGGCTCGGCCGGGACCTACAATCTCCTGCAGCCGGAGATCGCCGGGCAGCTCAAGGAGCGCAAGGTCGCCAATATCGAGCGGGTCCGGCCCGAGGTGATCGCCACCGGCAATGTCGGCTGCATCACCCAGATCGCCAGCGGCACGGCGGTTCCGATCTGCCATACGGTGGAGCTGCTCGACTGGGCCACCGGCGGGCCGCTGCCGCCTGCCCTCGAAGGCATGGAGCGGCGGCCGCCTCAGGGCCCGGCCGACGCGCCGGCGCCGCGATTGACGAACTCCAGCGTGTAGGCCCGCTCGACGCCGGGATCGCTCGCGTAGATCCCGGTCTCGAGGAGGACCCGCGCCAGCGCCTGCCAGCGCTCCTCGGTCATGGCACCCAGGCCCAGCTTTTGCGCATCGCCCGAATCGACGATGCCGCGCTCGATCATGGCCTGCCGGCCGAACTCCATGATGGCCCGCGGCATGTCCGGGTTCATGGCGGCGATCGCCGCGAAGGCCGGCTCGGGATCGCCCTCGAGGAAGTCCTGCCAGCCCTCGATCGAGGCGTCGATGAAGCGCTGGATCACCGCGCCGCGCTTCTCCACCGTCTCGCGCCGCGCGGTGACCACCGCGGCGTAGGTCGGCCAGCCTTGGTCGGCCAGGAGGAGCACGCGCGGCCGCGCCCCCGCCTCGCGCGCGAGGAACGGCTCGTTGGTGGCGTAGGCCTGCACCACCGCCTGCGGGTCGGCCAGCCAGGGCTGGAGATTGTAGGTATAGGGCCGGACCATCTCCTCCTCGAGCCCGTAGCTTTTCTGCAGCCAGCGCCAGAAGCTGATCCGCGCATTGTCGGAGAGGAACAGCGGGTGGCCCGCGAGATCGTCGAGGCCGTCGATTCCCGCGCCCTCGTGCGCCATCAGGGCGATCGGGTCCTTTTGCATGAAGGCCGCGACCGCCACCAGCGGCACGCCTTCCGCCACGGCGGCGACCGGCTCCAGCGAGTTGGCGAGCATGGCGAGGTCGAGCTTGCCGGCGGCGAGCAGGATCTTGTTGTTGATCTGGGGTCCGCCCGGCCGGATCTCGACCTCGAGCCCGTAGCGCTCGTAGATGCCGGTGGCCTGCGCCTGGAAAAAGCCGCCCTGCTCGGCCTCGGCCACCCAGTCGAGACCGAAGACCAGCCGGTCGGCGGCATCGGCCGGGGCCGGGGCCGCGACGGCGAACAGCATCGCGGCGGTGAAAAGGCGGATCGACTGGGGCACGAACACGGTCGGCATCTCCTCGCAGCAAGCGGGCTCGCCGGGCTATCTAGAGCGCGCACCACGCCAAGGCGAGATGGCAGCGCTACCCCTTTGCAGGGGTTTCGCGATCGCCCAGCCACATCCGCAGCTCGCAGGTGACGCCGGCCGGCGCGAAGCTCAGCGTGGCGCTGCCGCCCAGCTCGTAGGCGAGCGCCCGCTCGATCAGGGTGCGGCCGAAGCCGCAGCGATGCCGCGTCCCGACCGGCGGCCCGCCCTGCTCCTCCCAGCGCAACTCCAGCAGGCCCCGGCCGGGGGTGTTCCATTCCACGGTCACGCTGCCCCCCGGCACAGAGAGAGCGCCGTATTTGGCCGCGTTGGTGGCCAGCTCGTGCAGCACCAGACCCAGCGTCTGCGTCGCCTTCGGGGTGAGCAGGACGCGAGCGCCGCGGACGCGGGCACGGCCGCCATAGGCCAGCAGCTCGCCGCGCACCAGATCCTCCAGATCGACGCCGCGCCAACCGCTGGCAGTGAGCAGGTCATGGCTCTGGCCCAGCGCCAGGAGGCGGCTGTCGAGAGCCTGTCGGGCGTCCTCCAGCGAGCGGTCACCGGCGAGGCTCTGCCTGGCGATGCTGCGCACCACCGCCAAGGTGTTCTTCACGCGATGGCTGAGCTCTGCCGACAGCAGGCGCTGACGCTGCTCCACCTCGCGTCGCGCGGTGATGTCGTCGACCACCACCACCCCGGCGATCCGCCGCCCCTGCCCGTCGGTCACCGGCGCGGCGTTGACGCTGATGACCCCTCTCGTCCCATCGCCGCGCAGGATCTCGATCTCCTCGCCGAGCACCGTCTCGCCCGTCGCGATCGCCCGCATGAGCGGCCACTCCGAGGGCTCGTAGGGCCGGCCGTCGTGATGAAAGCCATGCAGGTACTCGCTGCCGGTATCCTGGCCGGGCAACACCGAGCCGCCGCGCCAGATGCGCCGGAGCTGCTCGTTGCTGAGCACCAGCGCGCCGCCGGGCGCCTCGCGGATCAGCACGCCCGCCGGCATGTGCTCGAGGATGGCGTGCAGCCGGGCCCGCTCGGCATCGAGCGCGGCCACCAGGCGCGCCTGCTCGGCCTCGGCGGCCTTGCGCCCGGTGATGTCGCGCAGCGCCACCTGCACGGCCAGCCTGCCGTCCACCAGCACCGAGGCGGAGGTCGTCTCGACCTGCACCGTGCGACCGTCGAGGCGCCTGACCAGGAATTCGGTCGGCTCGTTGCGCATCCCCGGCCGCGGCACGCGCGCCACCCGCTGGCGCGCCAGCTCGCGGAACTCGGGGGCTACCAGATCGAACACGGGCGATCCGACCAGCGAGGCCGCGTCGGCAGCGCCCAGCATTGCCGCGGCCTGCCGGTTGGCGAAGACGATCAGACCGTCCTGATGCACGAAAATGGCATCCGGCGAGGTCTCGACCAGCGAGCGGTAGCGCTCCTCGCTCTCGCGCCGCCGCTCCTCGGCCAGCCGCCGGGCGGTAACGTCGATGCACGCGCCGATGACCGCCGCCGGCTGCCCCTGGCCGTCCAGCAGCAGCCTGCCGCGGTCGGCGAGCCAGCGCACCGCCCCGTCCCCCCGGACGATCCGGAACTCCATGTCGAGATCGCGCCGCGCCTGCAACGCCGCCTGCACGCCGTCCACCACCGCCTCGCGGTCCTCGGGGTGCACGAGCGCCAGGAAGTCGCCGATGGTCCGCACCTCGCGCCCTTCGGGCAGGGCGAAGACGCGCCGCAGATTGTCGTCCCATGTCACCCGGTCGGCAGCGATCTCCCAGCGGAAGGTGCCGGCGTCCCACGCCGCGAGCGCCGCGTCGAGCTGCTCCTCGCGCGCCCGCAGCGCCGCCACCTCGGCGCGCAGGCAGCGCAGCTCCGCGCTGGTCCCTTGGTCCGGCTTCACGGTCCTGGGGGTGATCGCGGTCGGCTTGCGCAGCTCGTCGCCATGCCTGGAGCCCTCCTTGCACCCGGCCCGCGGACGGCCGCTCCGCCCCGGGGCGGGACGCTACCACTATACGAGGACAGGCGGCGGTCGCTGCAACAGCAACATGAGCCGAGCGGCAAGTGCGCGCTCTTGTCACTTGCATCGCCGGCAGATTTGATGTTAGCAATGATAACATGAAAAACGCACCCATTCCCGCTGCCGAGCCGCGGCGTTACCGTCAAGGAGCGCGTGCCGAGGCCGCGGCCGCCACCGGCCGGCGCATTGTCGAGACGTTCATCGCCTTGATGCGCGAGCGCTGGCTGGAGGACATCACCCTCGACGAGGTCGCCCGGGCGGCCGGCGTCACCGTCCAGACGGTGATCCGCCGGTTCGGCGGCAAGAGCGGCCTCATCGACGCCGCATCCGGGCATCTCAAGCGCGAGATCTCGGCGCGCCGGACAGCCGCGCCCGGTGCGCTCGACGAGGCTATCTCCGTGCTGGTGGTCGATTACGAGCTGACCGGCGACGTGGTCATCCGCCTTCTGGCCCAAGAAGAGCGTCACCCGGAGCTGGCACTGCTGCTCGCCGTCGGCCGCCGCTGCCATCGCGATTGGACCGCCAGCCTCTTCTCGCCATGGCTCGAGAAGCTGCCCCGCGAGGGGCGGGAGCGCCGGCTGGCAGGGCTGATCGCTACCATGGACGTCTACACGTGGAAGCTGCTGCGCCGCGACCTGGGGCTGCCGCCGGCCGAGACCGGCCGGGTCATGCGCCAGATGGCGGCGGGGCTGATCGGAGAGGCTCCCGGCGCTCCCGCCGGAGCCTGAACCAGCGAGGCTACAATGCCTGGATCGTGTGCACCCGAGACTCGAGAGTTCCTGTTCGCGACCTGGGAAGGCGGCGGCAGCGTCACCCCTGCCCTCACCGCCGCGCGGCGCCTGCTGGCCCGCGGCCATCGCGTCCGCTTCATGAGCGACGCCTGCAACCGCCCCGAGACGGAGGCGGCGGGCCTCGAGTTCGTGCCGTGGCAGCGGGCTCCCAGCCGGCCCGACAAGAGCATCGGCACCGACCTGCTGCGCGACTGGGAGGAGAGCACTACCGCCGGCGGCTTTGCCCGCCTGCGCGACGCGATCATGTGTGGCCCGGCGCTGGGCTACGCGCTGGACACGCTGGCCGAGCTCGAACGCCGACCGGCAGAGCTTCTGGTCGGCAGCGAGATGCTGTTCGGCGTGATGGTGGCCGCCGAGGCGCGTTCCCAGCCTTTGGCCCTGCTCGCCGTCAATCTCTCGATCTTTCCGCTCGTGCCCGGCCTGCCGCCGTTCGGCGCCGGTCTGGCACCGGCCCGCGACGAGGCGGACCGGCAGCTTCACGCGGAGGTGGCCGCGGCCGGCGAGGCGCTGTTTGCGGAAGGCCTGCCGGCGGTCAACGCGGCCCGGTCGGCGCTGGGCCTTCCGCCGCTGGCCGGCCTGCTCGACCAGCTTGCTGCTGCCGGACGGATCCTGCTCGCCACCAGCAGCGCCTTCGACTTCCCCACCGGCCGGCTGCCGGAGCGACTTCGCTATGTGGGGCCGCAACTGGGCGAGCCCCCCTGGGCAGAGCCCTGGGTGTCGCCCTGGCCTGCCGGCGATCCGCGGCCTTTGGTGCTGGTGGCCTTCAGCACCAGCTTCCAGGACCAGACGGCGATCGTGCAGCGGACGATCGACGCCCTGGCCGGCCTGCCCGTTCGCGGCCTCGTCACGCTCGGCCCGGCGCTGCCCGGCGATGCGCTGCATCCCGCCGCCAACGTCGTGATCCGCCGCAGTGCGCCGCATGACGCGGTCATGCGCGAGGCATCGCTGGTGGTCTGCCACGGCGGGCACGGCACGGTCACCCGCGCGCTGTCCCACTGCCGGCCGCTGCTCTGCGTGCCGATGGGCCGCGACCAGGACGACAACGCGGTCCGCGTCGTCACGCGCGGCGCCGGGCTCAGCCTGCCGGTGGAGTCCGATCCGGCGACCATCCGCTCGGCCCTGCGCCGGCTGCTGGAGGAACCCGGCTTCCGGGCAGCGGCGGAGACGCTGGGCGCCGCGGTGGCGGCCGAGGCGACAGCGCCGACGGTCGTGGACGAGCTCGAGGCCCTGGCCGGAACGCCATCCGGCGCCGTACCCCAGGCCGCCGTGTCGCCGGCGGCCTGAGCGAGAGGTGATGAGGTATCCGCGATGAGCCTGCCCGAGCATCCTGGGCCGGCGGGGCAGAGCCGCCAGCCGGCCTCTGCCCCGCCGCATCCTGCGCCCGTAGCAGCGGCCGAGGCGGCGGCGGTCGTGCTGCCCGACCTCACCGTCATGTTCGCCGATCTGGGCGGCTCGAGCGCGCTCTACCACCGGCTCGGCGACGGCGCCGCCTTCGCCCTGGTACGGCGCCATCTTGGCGTCCTGCGCCAAGGGGTGCTCGGCGCAGGCGGCACGGTGGTCAAGACCATCGGGGACGCCGTCATGGCCGTCTTTCCCGAGGCGGCGGCGGCGATGCGGGCGGCGCTGGCGGCGCTGGCGGAGACGGAGCGTCAGCCCCTTGCCCCGCCAGGGATCGCCCCGCTGCGCCTCAAGATCGGCATCCACCGGGGCCCGGTGATCGCCGCCGCGCTCGAGGCGGGTCCCGACTTCTTCGGGCATACGGTGAACGTCGCCGCCCGGCTGTGCAGTCTCGCCGGCGCCGGCGGGATCTGCCTGGGTGCCGAGGCCGGCGAGGCGGCGGGCGCGGCCGGGCTGCTCGCCGGCCTGGAGGTCGATCCCGCGAGCGCCCCGCTTGCGGGGCTCGAGGGGCCGCCGATCGCCGTGCTCAGGCTGCGCCTGCCCTCGCCCGGCGCGCTGGGACGCGGGGCTGCCGCCTGATGCGACCCCGCGCGGCCCCTCAGGGCATCATGTCGGTGGTGACGGTCGGAACGAAGTCGGCGGCGCTCAGCGTGGTGACGCCGAAGACCGTCAGCGTGTGCGGCCCCGCCTCGTAGGGAAAGGTGTCGTCGTAGCTGGCCGCGTCGGCCTCGACGCGGAAGGCCGCACCGGCGTCGAGCACCAGCGAGGCCTTGGTCTGGCCGCCATGGGTGACCTCCTGGACCGAGACGTGGGCATCCCCCTCGTCGAGGAGCCCGTCGCCATTGCTGTCGAAGGCCTCGAAATTGCCCGAGGTCTGGCTCACCGGGCGGGTGCGCACATAGAGGCTCTGCAGGTCGATCAGGTCCTCGCCGCGCTCGAAATCGAGGATCAGGTCGGCGCCGTCGGCGGTGCGCGAGACGAGCCTGTCAGGGCCCTCGAGGCGCTGCTCGTGGAACTCCTGGACCCGGTAGACGAAGACGTCGTGGCCCCGGCCGCCCGAGAGAATGTCGTTGCCGGCGCCGCCGATGAGGATATCGTCGCCCTTGCCGCCGTGCAGGATGTCGTCCCGGTCGAGCTCCGTCTCGAAATAGGCGTTGCGCGAGACATCGCCCTCGAGGACATCGTTGCCCCGCCCGCCATCCACCGCGTCGGGGCCGTCGCCGCCGCGGAAATGGTCGTTGCCGGGTCCGAGCTTGCGCAGGCCCGCCTCGTGCCCGCCGGCGCTCTCCGCGCCGCCCTTCCAGGCGATGGTCACCTCGGGGCTCTCCTTGAAGTAGTTCTTGACGATCACCCGCTCGCCGGTGTCGGCCACGTCGATGCGCAGATGCTTGCCCCGCTGCGTGCGGATCAGGTCCGCCTCGTCGATCCCGTCGAAGCGCAGCGTGTCGCCCTCGCCGATGTCCTTGATCACGGCGCGGCCGAAGCCGCGCGCGAAGACGAAGGTGTCGTTGCCCTCGCCGCCCCAGAGCTTGTCCCTGCCGCCACGCCCCTCGATGATGTCGTCGCCGGCGCCGCCGCGGATCTTCTCGCCGCGATCCGTGCCGATCAGCACGTCGTCCCCGGCGCCGCCGACAAACAGCGCCTTGCCGCGGGCGGCGTGAATCCCGGCCTCGGTATCGGCAAGGGCAGCGGCAGTCCGGCCGGAGACGAAAAGGCGGAGCTCTTCAATCAGGGATTTCATTCGAAGCTCCTTGCTTGACTTCTGCGCGCATTTTTTCACTAACGGCGCGCGGATGGGATCAACGCTACCTTAACCTCTGGTAAGCCATGCGAAAGCCGCGTTCGCCCGATTATGTGCGCATCCGGCGACGCAGAACCGCCTGTGGCTTGCCAGACACGCGCCGTTAAGGTTTCTAGAAGCCGGCTGCGACGCGCCGCTGCCGGCCCCCGGAGTTTCCATGCTGCGCCTTTACTACCTCCCCTTGTGCCCGTTCTCCCGGAAGGTCCGGGTGGCCTTGCGCGAGAAGAACCTGGCCGCCGAGCTGATCGAGGTTCAGCCCTGGGCGGCCGGCGACGAGTTCTTGAACATGAACCCGGCCGGCGAGGTGCCGGTGCTGGTCGACGACGATCTCGTGGTCTGCGACAGCCAGGCCATCTGCGAGTATCTCGAGGAGGCCTACCCGCAGACCACGCTTCTCGGACGCAGCCTCGAGCAGCGGGTGGAGACCCGCCGGCTGGTCGCGTGGTTCGATTCCAAGTTCGGCCGCGAGGTGACCGAGCCCTTGTGGCGCGAGAAGCTGGTCAAGCGCTGGAAGCGGGCCGGCTGGCCGAGCTCGGATGCGCTGCGCCGCGGTGCGGAGGCGATCCGCTTCCATCTCGCCTATATCGATTTTCTCTACCAGCAGCGCAAATGGCTGGCCGGCGACGAGCTCAGCATGGCCGACGTGGTGGCGGCAGCGCACCTCTCGGTGCTCGACTATATGGACGACGTGCCCTGGAAGGGCTCGGCGGGGGCGCGCGACTGGTACGCCAAGATGAAGTCCCGGCCGAGCTTCCGGCCCATCCTCATGGACAGGGTGGCGGGCATCAAGCCGCCGGACCATTATGACAATCCGGATTTCTGACCGGACGGACAGCCATGCCTTCCCTGCGCTTTCGCCAGGGGCCGGTAGCCAGCCTGTTGTCGAGCGACCTGCCCGGCACCATCGCGTTCTATCGCGACCTTCTCGGTTTCGAGCTCACCGCCTGGGATCCCGATCCCGACCTGCCGAGCTGGATCCAGCTGCGCAACGGTGCGGTGGTGCTGCAGTTCTTCGCCGACGCGGCGGCCGGCGAGCCCTCGCTTACCGGCACGCTGCACCTATATCCGGAAGACGGCGTGGTGAGCGCCGCCGAGGCCCTGCGGGGCCGCGTGATGTTTGCCGCCGAGCCCGAGATGATGCCTTACGGCCTTCTCGAATTCGCCCTTCTCGATCCCAATGGCTATCGCCTTGCCTTCTCCGAAGAATGCTGACCCCGCAAGGCTCCTGGCAGCGCTGCGGACCCGGGCGCGCGAGATCGGCTTCGACGCGCTGGGCGTGACCCCGGCCGCGCTGCCCGGCACGGTAGCCGAGCGCTACCGGCAGTTCGTGGCGCTGGAGCGGCACGGCACCATGGACTGGCTGGCCCGCGAGCCCGAGCGCCGGTCCTCGCCGCAAGGCATGTGGCCCGAGGCCAGGACCGCCATCGTCTGCGCCGTCAACTACGCGCCGCCCGCCGACCCGCTGCCCGAGATGGACGAGGCGGAGGCCGGCTATATCTCGGTCTATGCCCGCAACCGCGACTATCACGACCTCATCAAGGGCCGCCTCAAGCAGCTCGCCGGCTGGCTCGCCGCACGCAGCGGCGCCCAGGTCAAGGTCTTCGTCGACACCGCGCCGTTGATGGAAAAGCCGCTGGCCGAGCAGGCCGGGCTCGGCTGGCAGGGCAAGCATACCAACGTGGTATCGCGCGAGTTCGGCTCCTGGCTGTTCCTGGGCGAGATCCTGACCGACATGGAGCTGCCGGCGGATCGGCCCGAGACGGATCACTGCGGCCGCTGCCGGCGCTGCCTCGACGCCTGCCCGACCGGCGCCTTCCCCGCACCCCGGCAGCTCGATGCACGGCGCTGCATCAGCTACCTCACCATCGAGCACAAGGAGCCGATCCCGCGCGAGCTGCGGCCGCTGATGGGCAGCCGCATCTATGGCTGCGACGACTGCCTTGCCGTGTGCCCGTGGAACAAGTTCGCCAAGGCGGGCCAGGAGCTGAAGCTCGCCGCCCGCGAGGATCTGGTGCGGCCGGGGCTGGCCGAGCTCGCCGCCCTGGACGACGCGGCCTTTCGCACCCGCTTTGCCGGCTCGCCCATCAAGCGCATCGGCCGCGACCGGTTCGTCAGGAACGTTCTGGTCGCCATCGGCAACAGCGGCAGCCCCGCACTCCTCGCGGCGGCCGAGGCGCTGCTCGACGATCCGGCACCGGTGGTGCGCGGGGCCGCCGTCTGGGCCTGCGCGCGGCTCGCCGGCCGCGAACGCCTCACCCTGCTGCGCGGCGCCCGCGCCGCGGCCGAGGCGGACCGCGATGTGGCCGCCGAGTGGGCCGCGGCCCTTGGAGAGGAGATCGCCGCCTGATGCCCGTCCTGTTCTGTTTCGGCCTCGGCTATACCGCCCGGACGGTGGCGCGCCGCCTGCACGGCAAAGGCTGGGAGGTGCGCGGCACGACGCGCGATCCGGCGAAGGCGGCGAGGCTCGAGGCCAAGGGCTGGCGCGCCTTTCCCTTCGAGCGCGGCCAGCCTCTTGCCGATCCGGCCAGCGCCCTCGCGGGCGTCACCCACCTTCTGGTCTCCATCGCCCCCGACGACGAGGGCGATCCGGTGCTGGCGGCGCACGGCGCCGATCTCGCGCGGCTGGCGACGCTGCAATGGGCCGGCTATCTCGGCACCACCGGCGTCTATGGCGACCGCGGCGGCGGCTGGGTCGACGAGGAGGACGAGCCCGCCCCCGGTCTGGGCCGCACCGCACGGCGGCTCGAGGCCGAGCGGGCGTGGCTCGCCTCGGGCCTGAAGGCGCACGTCTTCCGCCTCGCCGGCATCTACGGTCCCGGCCGCAACCAGATAGCGAGCCTGCGCAACGGCACCGCCCGGCGCATCGTCAAGCCGGGCCAGCTGTTCTCGCGCATCCATGTGGAGGACATCGCCACCGTTCTCGAGGCCTCGATGGCCCGCCCCGACCCCGGCCGCGTCTACAATGTCTGCGACGACGAGCCGGCCCCGCCCCAGGACCCGGTGGCCTTCGCTGCCGCCCTCCTGGGCGTCGAGCCGCCCCCCGAGCAGGACTTTGCGACCGCCGAGCTGTCGCCCATGGCGCGCAGCTTCTACGCCGACAATCGCCGGGTGCGGAACGCACGGATCAAGGAGGAGCTGGGCGTGCAGCTCGCGTTCCCGACCTACCGGGAGGGCCTGCGGGCGCTGCTGGCGGCGGAGAGGACGTAGCGCCCCGCCTACAGCATGCTTCCCACATCCGAGGCTGCCGTCGGATAGGCGCTGGGATAGTCGCGCAGGTCGCAGGCCCTGAGGCCGCCGCGGATCGCTATGGCGAAGATGTTGACGAGATCGCCCGCGTCGGGGCCGAGGAGATGGGCGCCCAGGATGCGGTCGGTGCCCTTCTCGACCAGAACCTTTGCGGCGGCATGGGTCTCGCCGGTCCGGCGGATCGAGAACCAGTCGCGCATGTCGCTGAACGTGCAGGTGACGTCGAGGCCCTGCTCGCGCGCCTCGCTCTCCAGCAGGCCGACACGGGCCAGGGACGGGATGGTGAAGACGGCGCTGGGCACGCCGGTATAGTCGGACTTCTCGCGGTTGCCGGCGAGCAGGTTGGCGGCCACCACCTTGGCCTCAAGGCCCGCCACCGGGGTCAGCGGCGGTCCGCCCGCCAGCACGGCATCGCCGGCCGCATAGACCGCCGCGTTGCTCGTGCTCTGCAGGAACGCGTTGACCGCCACGCCTGTCTCGCCGCCCTCGATGCCGGCTTTCTCGAGGGCGAGATCGGCCAGCGCCGGCACCCGGCCGGCGCCGTGCACCACGAGGTCGGCCTCGAAGCTGCGCGTCGCTCCCTCCACGCTCGCTTTGACCTCGAATCCCTCGCCCGCGCGCTCGACGGATCGGGCCTCGGCATTCGAGTGGAAGGCGATGCCCAGCCGGCAGGTACGCTCCACCAGCATGTCGACCAGATCGGGATCGAAGGCGGGAAGCGGCCGGGGGCCGCTATTGAGCACGGTCACCTCGGCGCCGGCCCGGACGGCCAGATGGGCGAGCTCGAAGGAGACGTAGCCGCCGCCGACGAAGAGGATGCGGCGCGGCAGGCGCTCCAGCTCCATGAACCTGTCGCTGGTGGTCAGCAGCTCGGCGCCGGGAAAGGGCAGCCGGCGCGGCTCGGCGCCGGCGGCGATGGCGCAGTGGCGAAAGCGCAGCCGCTCCTCGCCGACCTGCAGCGTCGTGCGGTCGAGGAAGCGCGCGCTGGCGTGGAACGTGGCGATGCCGGCATCCGCGAACCGCCTCTCGCGGCCCGGCGGCACCGTCTCGGTAAAGCCGCGCTTGAACTCCATGAGCGCCGGCCAGTCGATCCGCAGGTCCCCGGCGACGACGCCCTTGCCCTCGAAGCGGCGCACCGCGTCGACGATCTCCGCCCCCCGGCGCAGCATCTTCTTGGGATCGCAGCCGCGCAGCGGGCAGGTCCCGCCATAGGGCAGCCGGTCGACCACCGCCACGCTCCACCCCGCCTCGCGGCAGCGCGTGGCGATGCCGGTGGCGGCCGTGCCGCTGCCGATGACGACGAGATCGAGCTCCTGCATCTCACTCCCCCTGCGGCCCTTCGCCGGGGCAACAGCCGGGGCGCGCACCGGGTTCCGGGGCGCAGCCGCCCTCCTGCACCGGCGGGCAGGGCACGCTGCCCCAGGAGCAGAACACGCAGCAATGGCCGGGCTTCGGCCGCAGCAGCGCGCCGCAGCCCTTGCAGTCGTAGAAGAACCGGCAGCTGTCGGTGGGCATGGTCTCGGCTTCGCGATGACCGCACTGCGGGCAGGTGATGGTCGAGCGCAGCTCACTCATGGCCGCCGCCCCCTTCTCCACAAGGCATAGACCGTGATCCCGGCAAAGAGCCCCAGAGCCGGAAACAGCACGATGTCGAGCCACCCCACCAGCGCCGAGAAGCCCAGCGCCGCCAGCAGGAGGACGAGGATCGGCGTGAAGCAGCAGATCGCTGCCACGATGGTGCCGACGACGCCCACGCCCAGGAGGTTCCGGTCGTTCATGAAGCCATGCTACGACCTGTAGCGGCTACAGGTGCAAGGGACGGAGAGAGGCGATGCGCGACGGGCTGACGATCGGTGCCGTGGCGCGGCGCGGCGGCGTGTCGGTAGAGACCGTTCGCTACTACGAGCGGATCGGGCTGCTGCCGCCGCCGCCGCGCTCGGCGGGCGGCCACCGGCTCTACGGGGAGGAGGACGCGAGGCGCCTCGACTTCGTGCGGCGCGGCCGCGCGCTGGGCTTCGGGCTCGAGGAGATCCGTCGGCTCCTGCGGCTCGAGGCCGGCGGCTGCGGCGAGGCGCAGCTGCTGGCCCGCGAGCAGCTTGCGAGCCTGCGCCGGAAGATGGCCGAGCTGCGGCGCATGGAGCGGGCCCTGGCCGGTGCCGCCGCCGGGTGCAGCGCAAGCCGTGCTGCCGGCTGTCCGCTTCTTCGGACCCTGTCGGGCGGGTAGCGCGGCTTTCTTGCTGGTCGCCGGCCGTCTGGCAGCGTCTGCCGGGCTCCTGCCGGAGAGGGGCCCCGCGTCGTCGGCAGAGCGCCCCCGTTCCCGGCAGGTCGGGAGCCTCCCTAACGCGCCGGCGCCGGATCGAGGCGCCAGAGGGCCTCGTCGCGCAGCCGCCCGGCCACCACCTCGGCTGCCGCGTCGAGCATCTTCTGGCCCTTCTCCGGCGTGGCGGCGCTGGGCACGCCCAGAGCACCGCTCTTGGTCTTGGCAGCGAAGCTCGACCAGACATGCAGGTCGCGCTCGGGGCCGGCCGACGCGTCGCGATTGTCCGGCGTGTCGGCCTCGGCCAGGCGGCTCGCGTCGACCAGCTCGGGGTGCAGCGCCATAATCATCGAGGTCTCGCCCTCGCAGGCGTGACGGATGCCGCTCTGCTTTTCCAGCAGCGCCGCCATCTCGGGGCGGGCCAGCAGCCAGTAGGTCGAGGCGGCGACGCGGATGCCCAGCTCGGCCGCCAGCTCGTCGGCGATGATGCGGATGGCGTTGGCGTTGCCGCCATGGCTGTTCATCAGCCAGACCCGCTTGAAGCCGTGCCGGGCGATCGAGCCGACGATGCCGCGGATGACCGCGCGGAACGTCGCGAAATCGAGCGAGATGGTGCCGCCGAACGGCATATGGTGCTCGGAGATCCCGCACCACACGCTCTCGGTCACCACCACCGGCCGCTGCGGCGCGGCGAGCCTTGCCGCCCGGCGCGCCACCTCACGGCCGAGGATGGTGTCGGTGCCCGTCGGCAGATGCGGCCCGTGCTGCTCCATGGCGGCCACCGGGACGATCACCACGGTCTCCTGCGTCGCCAGCTCGCGCAGCTCGTGCGCCTTGAGCGAGCCCCAGTCGACGACCGGCTCTGTCATATCCCCTCTCCTCCCTGGTCTCGGCTTTCCTGGCGCCGCTTCTAGAGCCGTTCTTGTCCTGCCGGAAGCGGGCGGCCGGGGGGGCTGCAATGCGTG
Source organism: Geminicoccaceae bacterium 1502E (assembly GCA_033875255.1). Lineage (GTDB taxonomy): Bacteria > Pseudomonadota > Alphaproteobacteria > Geminicoccales > Geminicoccaceae > Marinimicrococcus. The sequence goes on from JAWZSN010000007.1 coordinate 186,705, forward strand.
ACGGTCCCCGGAGACGACGCTGCGCCGCCGCGGTGCACGGCGCGCTTACCCTGCGGCCGCCGCCTGCTCCAGCACCCGCTCGACAGCGGCGGCCAGCCGGCGCAGGTCCGTGTCGCGGGACAGGCGGTGGTCGCCGTCCTTGATCAGCTCGACGGTGATGGCCTGGCTTTCCAGCCGCGCCGCCAGCTTCAGCGCGGTCTTCCAGGGCACGTCCGGGTCCTCCTGGCCCTGCAGCAGATGGACCGGGCAGCGCAGCGGGATCGGGCCCTCGAGCACACGATGGCGCCTGCCGTCCTCGAGCAGGCGGCGGGTGATCTTGAGCGGCTCGCCATAGGGCGAGGGCTCCTCGAGGAAGCCATTCTCCGCGAGCTGCGCGCGCTGCGTCTGGCTCAAACGCGCTTCCATCAGATCGGCGGTGAAATCCGGCGCGGCGGCGATGCCGACGATGCCTGCCAGCCGCTCCTGGCGGGCGAGCCCGGCCAGCACCGCCAGCCAGCCGCCCATGCTGGAGCCCACCAGCACGAAACGGCCCTGCACCACCCGGTCGAGCACCGCCAGCGTGTCGGCCAGCCAGTCGCCGATGCAGCCGTCCTCGAAGCGGCCGGTGGAGCTTCCGTGGCCGCGATAGTCGAAACGGGTGAAGGCACGCGCCTCGCGGCGGCACCAGTCCTCGAGAAAGAGCGCCTTGCTGCCCTCCATGTCGGAGCGCAGGCCGCACAGAAAGACGATCTCGGGGCCTTGGCCCTCGAGGCGTCGCCAGGCGATGGCGCCGCCCCCGGCGAGCGGCAGACGGGCTATGTCGGAGGTCATGGGAGCGTCCTGACGGGGAACGGTGTCATCCTGCTTCTGTCGTGCTACATGCTGGCAGCAGCCTGCGCAGACAAGCCGGATCCGCGCCGCCCGGGCATGCACGCCGCGAAACCCCTAGTCGAGATCAGCCTGCCCATCATGCCGCCCGAGCGGACAGCCAGCGCCAAGCGCCCCCTGATCGTCCACCTGCTGCCCGACCTGGCGCCGTGCGACCTGACGCACGGGCTGGTCGACCTGACCCGTCATCTGCGCGGCGAGGGCTTCGAGGTCATGGTGGCCTCCGCGGGCGGGCCCCTGGCCCGCGATCTCGCGGGCGCCGGGGCAAGCCATCAGACGCTGCGCGCGGCCGGCGGCGGGCCGCTCGGCTCGTGGCTGGGGGTGCGCCGGCTGGCGGCCTTGCTGGAGCGGCCCGGCAGCACGGTGGTGCATGTCCACCGCCGCGCCAGCGTGGTGCTGGGTGGCAAGGCGGCCAAGCGGGCCGGTGCGGCGATGCTCACCACCATCGAGCAGCCCGAGGAGCTGGCGGGCGAGGACGGCGCCCTGATGCTCGCCGGCGACCGCGCGGTGGTCCCCTCCGACTATGTGGCCGAGCAGGTGCTCGCCCGGCCCGGCGCCGAGCCGGACCGCGTCGTCGTGGTGCCGCCGGGCATCGATCTCGGGGAGTTCGACCCGGAGCGGGTGCGCGGTGCCCAGGTGGCGGCCCTGGCCGAGCGCTGGAACGTCGGCGCGGACCGCCGGGTGATCCTGCTGCCGGCACCGCTGACCCCGGGCATGGGCCATCTGGCCCTGCTGCGGGCGGTGGCGCGTCTGCGGCGGCGCGACCTCGTCTTGATGTGCCTTGGATCGGCGCGTGGCGGCGACGGGCTCCTGCGGTCGCTGGAGGCGGAGATCCGGGCCAACGGGATCGGCGACCTGATACGCTTTGCCGAGGGCGAGGCCGATCTGGCGGCGGCCTGCCAGCTCGCCGACGTGGTGGCTCTGCCGGCCGACCGTCCGCTGCCGACCGCCCGGGCCATCGTTGCCGCCCAGGCCATGGGCAAGCCGGTGGTGGTGAGCAATCTGGGCGCCCTGCCCGAGCTGATGCTGCCGGCCGCGACCGGCTGGATCGTGCCGCCGGACAATGCGGTCGAGCTCGCCTGGGCGCTCGAGCGGGCGCTCTTGCTCGAGGACGAGGTGCGCGCGCGGATCGCCCAGCGGGCTCGCGCCTTCGTCGCGGCCGAGCTTTCCGGCGAGACCTCGTGGCGGCGGATGACCCGGATCTACCGCGACCTCCTGCCCGGCGATTGACAGGCGCATCCCCCGCGGACACTGTTGCGCCCCGCGCGCCTGACCCCCATGTGAGGCGTGCATGAACCATTCCACACAGGTGAACCCACAGATGAGCAGCGCCGTGCAGCCCCGCGAGGACCTCTCTCGCCCGAGCGGAGTGACCATCACTCTGCCGGATGGCGCCACGCGCAGCTTCGATCACGCGCCGACCGGGCTCGAGGTCGCCGCCGCGATCGCCAGGAGCCTCGCCAAGAGCGCGCTCGCCATCGAGGTGGAGGGCGAGCTGCGCGACCTCGACCGGCCGATCGAGAGCGACGCCCGGGTGCGCCTGATCCGCGCCCAGGATCCCGAGGCCCTGGGGCTGCTCCGCCACGACTGCGCGCACGTCATGGCCGAGGCGGTGCAGAGCCTCTTCCCCGGCACCCAGGTCACCATCGGCCCGGCGATCGCCAACGGGTTCTACTACGACTTCCACCGCGAGCAGCCCTTCTCCACCGACGACCTGGCGCGCATCGAGGCGCGCATGGCCGAGATCATCAAGGCCAACAAGCCGTTCCGCCGCGAGGAGGTGAGCCGCGAGGAGGCGCGCCGCCGCTTTAAGGCCATGGGCGAGACCTTCAAGCTGGAGATCCTCGACGCCATCCCCGAGGACCAGGCGGTAACGCTCTACCACCAGGACGGCTGGTTCGACCTGTGCCGCGGGCCGCACGCGCCCACGACCGGCAGGATCGGCGCGTTCAAGCTCACCAAGGTGGCCGGCGCCTACTGGCGCGGCGATTCGCGCAACCCGCAGCTCCAGCGGATCTACGGCACCGCCTTCCCCGACAAGGCGCAGCTCGACGCCTACCTGCATCAGCTCGAGGAGGCCGAGCGGCGCGACCATCGCCGGCTGGGCCGCGAGATGGACCTGTTCCACGTCCAGGAGGAGGCGCCAGGCGCCGTGTTCTGGCACCACAAGGGCTGGACCCTGTGGCGCGAGGTCGAGAACTACGTCCGCCGGCGCACCGCCGCCGAGGGCTACATGGAGGTCAAGACCCCGCAGCTGGTCGACAAGAGCCTGTGGGAGCGCTCGGGGCACGCCGACAAGTTCGGCTCGGACATGTTCTTCCTCGAGGCGGAGAAGCGCACCTTCGCCATCAAGCCGATGAACTGCCCGTGCCACGTGCAGATCTTCAACCAGAGCCTGCACAGCTACCGCGACCTGCCGCTCAGGATGGCCGAGTTCGGCTCGTGCCACCGCAACGAGCCCTCGGGCGCGCTGCACGGAATCATGCGGGTGCGCGCCTTCACCCAGGATGACGCGCACATCTTCTGCACGCCCGAGCAGATCACGGCCGAGAGCGTGGCCTTCGTCGAGCTGCTGCGCCGGGTCTATCGCGACTTCGGCTTTACCGACGTGCGGGTCAAGTTCTCCGACCGCCCGCCGGTCCGGGCCGGCGAGGACGCGGTCTGGGACCAGGCCGAGAGCGCGCTTTGGGAAGCCGTTCGTGCCGCCGGGCTCGAATGCACGCTGAACCCCGGCGAGGGTGCCTTCTACGGGCCCAAGCTCGAGTTCGTGCTCAGGGACGCGATCGGCCGCGACTGGCAGTGCGGCACGCTCCAGGTGGACTTCGTCCTGCCCGAGCGGCTCGACGCCGCCTATGTCGGCGCGGACGGCCAAAAGCACCGCCCGGTGATGCTGCACCGCGCCATCCTGGGCTCGCTGGAGCGCTTCATCGGCGTGCTCATCGAGCATTATGCAGGCCGCATGCCGGTGTGGCTGTCGCCCGTCCAGGTCGTGGTGGCCACGATCACCAACGAGGCCGACGACTATGCCGCCGAGGTGGTCGGGCGCCTGAAGGCGGCCGGCATCAGGGTCGAGGCCGACCTGCGCTCGGACAAGATCGGCTACAAGGTGCGCGAGCACGCGCTGCAGAAAGTACCGCTGCTGCTCGCCGTCGGCGGGCGCGAGGCGACCGAGAGGACGGTGAGCCTGCGCCGCCTGGGGAGCAAGGACCAGCAGAGCCTGTCCCTTGACGAGGCGGTGGCTTTGTGTCAGCGAGAGTCGCTAGCGCCGGACGCATGAGGGCGCCGGCGGCTGGAAGGTTGGCTCAGCCTTGAGGTTAAGGTCGCGTCGACGGGGTTTGGCGCGACTTCTTGGTGTTAACAAAACGGAGGTAGATCGGCATCAATGGCCAGTAGCACTCGCGAGGAATACCGCGTCAACCGTGTGATCGATGCGCACGAGGTTCGCCTTGTCGGAGCAGAAGGCGAGATGCTCGGCGTCGTCTCCTTGAGGGACGCGCTGGCACAAGCCGAAGAGGCGGGTCTCGATCTCGTCGAAGTGTCGCCGACCGCCAAGCCGCCGGTCTGCAAGATTCTCGACTACGGAAAGTTCAAGTACGAGGCGCAGAAGAAGGCCAATGCCGCGCGTAAGAGGCAGCGCGTCATCGAGGTCAAGGAAATCAAGATGCGCCCCGGCATCGATGACAATGACTACAGCATCAAGATGAAGAAGGTGCGCCAGTTCCTCGACGAGGGGGACAAGGTCAAGGTCACGATGCGCTTTCGCGGCCGGGAGATGGCCCACCAGCACATCGCCATCGACATCCTCAACAAGGTCAAGGAAGAGGTGGCCGATCTCGGCAAGGTCGAGCAGTTTCCCAAGCTCGAAGGCCGGCAGATGGTCATGGTGATGGCGCCGCTCAAGTGACTGCAGCCCTGGCCGACCTGCTCCGCCAGGCCGGCTCTCCGCTGTCTTTCGACGAGGCCGACGCGCTGCTGGCGGGTATCGCCGCAGCGCCCGAGCCTCCGCAAGCCGAGGCCTGGCTCGCACTGTTCGGCGGCCAGCCCTCGCAGGCGCTGCGCGCCGCGCTGATCGCCCGGCGTGATGCCCTTCTCGGCGAGGCTGCCGCGAGGGAGGCCCGGTCTCCTGCCCTGCCCGAGCGGCTGAGGCTGCTTCGTGTAGAGCTGCGCCGCCAGGGTGTCGACGGCTTCTTCCTGCCGCGCACCGACGAGCATGGCAGCGAGTACCTGCCGCTGGCGGCCGAGCGGGTCGCCTGGCTCACCGGCTTCACCGGCTCGGCCGGCCAGGTCGTGGTGCTGGCCGACAAGGCCGCGGTATTCTCCGACGGCCGCTACACGGTCCAGCTCGACGAGCAGGTCGACCCGGCGAGCTTCGAGCGTTGCCGCCTCGCCGAGGTGACCCCTGCCGGGTGGCTCGAGCGGAACCTGCCCGAGGGTGCCGCCCTGGGCTTCGATCCCTTCCTCGTCACCGCACGCGAGCGCACGGCGCTGGAGCGCGTGGTGGCAGCGCGCGGCGGGCGGCTGGTGGCCCTCGAGCGCAATCCCGTGGACGATGTGTGGACGGCGCGCCCCGCGGCGCCGGTGGCGCCGTTGCAGCTGCACGAGGAGCGCTTCGGCGGCGAGAGCAGTGCTGCCAGGCGCGAGCGCATCGGCGGCGAGATTGCCGCCAAGGGTGCCGACTGGCTGCTGCTGACGGGTGCCGATTCCATCGCCTGGCTGCTCAATGTCCGCGGCAGCGACATCCCCTTCAATCCCCTGACGCTGGGCTTTGCCCTGCTCCATCGCGACGGGACCTGCCGCTTCTTCCTCGATCCGCGCAAGGTCCCGCCCGGCACCAGCCTCGGCAATGCCGTCGCGCTGGAGCCTGTGGCCGGCTTCCCCGCCGCCCTCGACGCGCTGGGGCGCGAGGGTGCCAGGGTGCTGGCCGATCCCGGCGAGGCGCATGTGGGCTTCGTCGACAGGCTGCGCACGGCCGGCGCGGCCGTGGTCGAGGCCGAGAATCCCTGCCTGCTCGCCAAGGCCTGCAAGAACCCGGTCGAGGTGGCCGGCGCCGTCGCCGCGCAGCGCCGTGACGGCGCGGCCATGGTCCGCTTCCTCGCCTGGCTCGACGCCCAGCCCGTGGACGGGGCCGTCGACGAGGTCAGCGCCGCCGACCGGCTCGAGGCCGAGCGGGCGAAGGATCCGCTCTTTCGCGGCCTCTCCTTCCCGACCATCTCGGCGCATGGCCCCAACGCCGCCCTGCCCCACTACCGGACCACGCCCGAGACCCGGCGGCGGCTCGCCGGGGGCACCGTCTATCTCGTGGATTCCGGCGGCCAGTATCTCGACGCCACCACCGACATCACCCGCACCGTCGCCCGCGGCGAGGCCAGCGAGGAGATCCGCGAGCGCTTCACCCTGGTCCTCAAGGGCCACATCGCGGTGGCGACGGCGGTCTTCCCCGAAGGCACTTCCGGCGCTCAGCTCGACACGCTGGCGCGTATCGCGCTGTGGCGGCACGGGCTGGATTTCGACCACGGCACCGGCCACGGCGTCGGCAGCTATCTTTGCGTGCACGAGGGGCCGCAGCGGATCAGCAAGGTGAGCCAGACGCCGCTGCGCCCGGGCATGATCCTCTCCAACGAGCCCGGCTTCTACCGGCCCGGAGCCTACGGAATCCGGATCGAGAACCTGCTCGTGGTGGAGCCCCGCGCGACCCCCGAAGGCGGCGACCGCAAGCTGCTGGGCTTCAGAAACCTCACGCTCTGCCCCATCGACCGGCGCCTGGTGGAGCCGTCGCTGCTCTCGGCCGAAGAGCGCGCCTGGCTCGATGGCTACCACGCCATCGTCCTCGAGGAGCTGATGCCGCTCCTGCACGAGGAATCCGACCGGGCATGGCTGCGCACGGCCTGCGCCCGCCTCCACGACTAGAGCGCCCCCGCCGGTCGGCTGGCAGCCCGACCGGCGAGGTCAGCGGAAAGCGCAGGGCCGCAGCGGCGGTGCAAGGCAGGGCGCTGCGCGCAGCCGTTCTCTTTTTGCTTCTCGGGCTTGTCGACGGCGCCCGGCAGACAGGTCGAGAAGCTCCCGCCACGGCTTCTCCACCTGCCCACCCTTCATTGGGCCCTCTACCCGATCACCCTCCTGATCCACGGCCGGCCCTTTGATCCAAGCGCCGCGCCGACAGGCAACGGGGTGACGCGGCGTGGGCGGTGATCGGGCCGCGCCCAGCCCGGGGCGCGGCGGGTCAGCGGCCGGCGGTTGATCAGCGCCATGCTGCACGTGCTGCGCTCGGACTGCGGCGAGACTGCCCGCAGGCCTGCGGGCCCTGAACGACCGTCTGCAACCGCTTCAACCGCTGGTCCCGGCGGCGGATCTAGCGGCGGCTGCTCGAGGGCGGGGCGCTCGGCGGCCGCGTCGCCATCGACAGCGGCGCTCGGCGGGAGGGAGCAAGGGGCCAGGAGAAGAGGCGATCGGGGTCTCCCGGACCACGAAGGTCCACCTGGCCCCCAGCTCTTGGCCCACCGATCTCCCCGGGCGGCCGCTCGCGTTCCGCCTGACGCCCGGCGACACCGCCGACATCCGCGTCGCGGGCGAGCTTTTGGCCGCGGCGGGGCCCGCCACCCGCATCAGCGCCGACCGCGGCTACGACGCCGCCGCGCTGCGGCGCGAGATCGTCGAGCGCGGCGCCGAGCCGCTGATCCCCGGCCGCCGCAACCGCGAGCGCCCGTCCGCCACGACCCCCGCGCCTGGCGCAAGTGCTGGCGCGTCGAGGCGGCGATCAACCGGCTGAAGGACTTCCGCCGCATTGCCACCCGCTACGACAAACTCGCGGCGAATTTCCCGCCCACCGTGACGCAAGCGGCCGTCGCGGCCTTCCGGACCTGGTTGAGTCCGGACCCCAACCCCTCCCGTGTCATCCTCACGGACGGTGGAACAGGCGCGCCCCGGCGATGATCCGGCGGCGGTGTCCCACCCCAGCAGGATCGCGGAGAGAAATGAAGATCCGGTGAACGCTCACCGCCCCGACTGACGGAATCAGAGAAGAACAGCCGCGCGCAGCGCCCGGGACGGCTCAGCCGCGCACGCGGCGCACCAGCCTTTTGAAGAAGGCGCGGGTGCGCTCGCTCCAGCGGTCGGCGAGCGCCTCGGCCTTCTCGATGCTGCTCTTGAGATGCGGGTGCCGGCCCTTGAGCCGCTCGAGCATGCGCTCCGCCCAGGGCGCGTGCCGGGCGAGGATGAGCAGGCCCACGAGCAGGAACAGGATGCCCTGCAGGAAGGGCAGGAACAGGCCCAGCACGCCCAGCACCAGGAACCCGTAGCCCAGGCCCATCATGGCGATCCGGGTCATCGGGAGCCGGCCTGCTCGATCCACTCCGCTTCGCTCAAGACCGCAACCTCCAGTTCCCGCGCCTTGGCCAGCTTCGAGCCGGCATCGGCACCCGCGACGACGAAATCGGTGCTGCGCGAGACCGAGCCCGCCACCCTGGCACCGAGCGCTTGTGCCCGGGCCTTGGCCTCCGCTCTCGTCATATGCTCGAGGGAGCCGGTGAAGACCAGTGTCTTGCCGGCAAAAGGGGATGCGGCGGCCGGCGCGTGCACACTATCCTCGATGGTGAGCTCCGCGGCCAGCGCCTCCACCGCCTCCAGATTGTGCTGCTCCTTGAAGAACTCGACCAGCGCCTCGATCAGCGCGCCGCCGATACCGTTGACATTGTCGAGCTCGGCGCGGACCTCCTCCCCGCCCGCCGCCAGCGCCTTCATGGCGCCGAGCCAGCGATCATAGGCCACGAAATGCCGGGCCATCAGCCGCGCGTTGACCTCGCCGGTGAAGCGGATGCCCAGGGCGTAGACGAACCGCTCGAGGGGGATCGTGCGGCGCGCCTCGATGGCCGCCTTGAGCTTCTCGATCTTTCTCGCACCCCAGCCCTCGAGCGAGGCCAGCCGCTCCAGCCGCTCGCCGTCGCGCGGCAGGGTGAAGAGATCCACCGGGCTCTTGACGATGCCGGTCTCGAGGAGCTGCGGCACCTGCTTCTTGCCCAGCCCCTCGATGTCGAAGGCCTCGCGGGAGACCAGGTGGCGCAGGCGCTCGGCGAGCTGGGCCGGGCAGACCAGGCCGCCGGTGCAGCGCCGTATCGCCTCGCCTTCCGGCCGCACCGCCAGCGAGCCGCACTCGGGGCAATGGTCGGGGAACAGGAATGGCTCGGTGCCTTCGGGCCGCCGCTCGGCCACCACCTCGACGACCTGCGGGATCACGTCGCCGGCCCGCTGGATCACCACCGTGTCGCCGACACGGATGTCCTTGCTCTCGATATAGTCCTGGTTGTGCAGGGTGGCCCGGCTCACCACGACCCCGCCCACCGTGATGGGCTCGAGCTCGGCCACCGGGGTCAGGGCGCCGGTGCGGCCCACCTGGATATTGACCGCCCTGACCACCGTCTGCGCCTGCTCGGCCGCGAACTTGTGGGCGATCGCCCAGCGCGGCGCCCGGCCGACAAAGCCCAGGCGCTGCTGCAGGTCGATCCGGTCGAGCTTGTCGACCACGCCGTCGATGTCGTAGGGCAGCTCGTGGCGGGCCGCACCGATCTCCGCCTGGAAGGCCAGCAGCTCCTCCGCCCCGCGGCAGCGCCGGGCCAGCGGATTGACGCTGAAGCCCATGGCCTCGAGGCGTTCGAGCCAGCCCGAGTAGCTGCCCGCGACCGGCGGATCGGCCTCGCCCCAGCCATAGGCGAAGAAGCGCAGCGGGCGGCGCGCGGTGACCGCGCTGTCGAGCTGGCGCAGCGAGCCTGCCGCGGCGTTGCGGGGATTGGCGAAGACCGGCTCGCCGGCCGCCTCGCGGCGCCGGTTGAGCTCGAGGAACGCCGCCTGCTCCATATAGACCTCGCCGCGGATCTCGAGGATGCGCGGGGGATCGTCGGTGAGCAGGCGCTGCGGCACGTCGCGCAGGGTGCGGACATTGGCGGTGACGTCCTCGCCCACCGTGCCGTCGCCGCGCGTGGCGCCGCGCACGAGGAAGCCGTCCTCGTAGCGCAGCGAGCAGGACAGGCCGTCGATCTTGGGCTCGGCCACGAAGTCCAGGGCCGCGTCCTCGCCGAGACCCAAAAAGCGGCGGATGCGGGCGATGAACTCTGCCACCTCCTCGCCGGCCATGGCGTTGTCGAGGGAGAGCATCGGCACGGCATGGCGCACCTTGCCGAAGCTCTCGACCGGCGGTGCGCCCACCCGCAGGCTCGGGCTGTCGGGCCGCCGCAGCGCCGCGAAGCGCTCCTCGAGCGCGCTGTTGCGGGCGCGCAGCGCATCGTAGTCGGCGTCGCTGATCTCGGGCGCGGCGTCGCGATGGTAGAGCCGGTCGTGGCGCTCGATCTCGGCGGCGAGCCAGGCAAGCTCGGCTGCCGCCTGCGCCTCGTCCAGCTCGCCCACGGGAAGCCCCAGCGTCGCGGGCTTCTTCATGCGGAAGTCTCCGACTCCATGCGCCCCGCCTTCTCCAGAAGGCTGGCGGCGGCCGCGCGGGCGGCCTCGGTGATCTCGGCGCCCGCCAGCATGCGGGCGATCTCGTGCGGCCGCTCGGCGGCGGCGAGGCGGCGGACCGTCACATGGGTGCGCCCGCCGCGCACCTCCTTGGCGACCGTCGCGTGATGGGCGGCGCGCGCCGCCACCTGGGGCGCGTGGGTCACCACCAGCACCTGGCGCTCATGCGCCAGCCGCGCCAGCCGCTCGCCCACCGCGTCGGCGGTGGCGCCGCCTATGCCGGCGTCGACCTCGTCGAAGATCAGCGTGCCGGCGCTGTCGAGGCGGGCCAGCACCACCTTGAGGGCCAGCATGAAGCGGGACAGCTCGCCGCCCGAGGCGATGCGCGCCAGCGGGCCGAACGGCTCGCCGGGGTTGGTCGCCACCTCGAAGCGCACCCGCTCGCGTCCCGAGGGCCCCCAGTCGGCATCGCCGAGCGGATCGAGCGTCACCTGGAAGCGGGCGCGCTCGAGCTTGAGGGGCGGCAGCTCGGCCATCACCGCGCGGGCGAGGCGGCGGGCGGCCGCGGCCCTGCTCTCCGACAGGCGCTGCGCCAAAGCGCCATAGGCCTCGCGGGCGCGGCGCACGTCGGCCCGGGCGGCCTCCAGCGCGTCGCCGCTGCTGTCGATACGCGCCAGCATCGCCCGGGTGTCGGCCAGAAGGCCCGGCAGCGCCTCGACCGGGACGCGGTGCTTGCGGGCGGCGTCGCGCAGCGCGAAGAGGCGCGCCTCGGCCCGCTCGAGAGCGCCGGCGTCGAGGTCGAGATGGCGCAGCGCGTCCTCCAGCGCCGCCTCGGCCTCGTTGATCTCGATCAGGGCCCGGGCGATCGCCTCGGTGCCCGGCGCGAGCAGCCCGGGCGCGAGCTGGAGCATGCGCTCGAGGCGCCGCTCGGCCGCCCCCAGCCGGTCGCGCGCGCCGCCCTGCCCGGCCATCGCCGCCAGCGCCTCGTCGACGGTCGAGACGAGCTTCTCGCGGTTTACGAGGCGAGCCCGCTGCAGGGCCAGCTCCTCCTCCTCGCCCTCCTCCGGCGCCAGGTCCTCGAGCTCCTGGGCGCGGTGGCGCAGATAGTCCTCCTCGCGCCGCGCCCCCTCGAGCTCGCGCGCCAGCTCCTCCTCCCGGGCCATGGCGTCGCGCCAGGCGCCATACGCCGCGCGCAGCTCGGCCACCAGCCCGCCGAAGCCGCCGAAAGCGTCCAGCAGGTCGCGATGGCCGGACTCGTTCATGAGCCCGCGCTGGGCGTGCTGGCCGTGCACCTCGACCAGCGTCTCGGCCAGGCGGCGCAGGAACTGGGTGGAGACCTGCTCGTCGTTGACGAAGGCGCGCGAGCGGCCGTCCGCCCCCAGGAGGCGGCGCACCACCAGCTCGCCGTCGCAGGGAATGCCCTGCTCGGCCAGCAGCTCGAAGGACGGGTGCCCGTCGGGCGGCTCGAACCCGGCGGTAACCGAGCCCTGCCCGGCGCCGCTGCGCAGCAGGGCGCGCTCGGCCCGGCCGCCCAGGGCCAGGCCCAGCGCGTCCAGAATGATCGACTTGCCGGCTCCGGTCTCGCCGGTGAGCGCCGTCAGATGCGCCTCGAAGGCGAGGTCGAGCCGGTCGATCAACACGATGTCGCGGATCGCGAGGCTCGTCAGCATGGAACGGCCCGGGTCTCCGGTGGCGCCCTAGAAGATGCGGCTGAGCCAGGAGCCTTCGCTGCGCTGCGGCGAGAGGCTCTGGTCGTCGAGAAGCGCGTAGCTGCGCTCGTACCACACATTGCCCGGGAAGTTGTAGCCGAGCACCGCGGCAGCGTTGCGAGCCTCGTCGCGCAGGCCGAGCGCCAGGTAGGACTCGACCAGCCGGTGCAGCGCCTCCGGTACGTGGGTGGTGGTCTGATAGCGCTCGATCACCTCGCGGAACCGGTTGATCGCGGCCACATATTCCAGCTTGCGCTCGTAATAGCGCCCGATCTCCATCTCCTTGCCGGCCAGATGGTCGCGGGTCAGGTCGATCTTGAGGCGCGCGTCGCGGGCATAGTCGGTGTCGGGATAGCGGCGGACCAGCTCGGTGAAGGCCTCCAGCGCGTTCTCGGTCATCGCCTGGTCGCGGCGCACGTCGGAGATCTGCTCGTAGTAGCTGACGCCGATCAGATACTGGGCGTAGGCCGCGTCCTCGCTGCCGGGATGGAGGTCGAGAAAGCGTTCTGCGGCACCGATGGCCTGGTCGTACTCGTTGGCCTCGTAATAGGCGTAGGCCGCCATGATCTGCGCGCGGGTCGCCCACTGCGAGTAGGGGTGCTGCCGCTCGACCTCCTCGAAGGCCTCGGCAGCGCTCCTGGCGCTGCCGTCGACCAGCAGGTCCTGCGCCTCGTTGTAGAGCTCGTCGACCGGCCGCTCGACATAGTCGGACTTGTCGTTGCCGGAGCAGCCGGCCAGTAGCAGTCCCAGTGCCAGCGCCGTGGCGGCCAGCCGGCTGGCCGATGCCCGGTTCCGATCGACCCGGAAGGCGACGTCCATTCCTCGTTAACCCTCACCGCCATCGCACAGAATGCCCGGCCTTCCGGCCGTAGCGCGTTGGACCATAGACAAGAGCGGTGCAAGCCGCCAGCATGGCGTGATCCGCTAACCGTGGAGACCGCAGGCGATGTCGCGGGACCAGCAATCGCTTGAGCGCCATATCGGCGAGCGCATCCGCCGCCGGCGGGCCGAATGCGGGCTGACCCAGCAGCAGCTGGCCCAGGCGATCGAGACCTCCTACCAGCAATTGCAGAAATACGAGAACGGCTCGAACCGGATCAGCGCCGAGAAGCTCTACCGGCTCGGCCGCCGGCTCGGCGTGCCGACCAACTATTTCCTCGACGGTTTCGAGGAGGGCGAGATGGCGGCCGAGCCGGGTCACACCGCCCGCGAGCGGGCGATGATCGAGCTGGTGCGCAGTTTCGGCGATCTCAAGGCGCCGCAGGTCCGGGTGGCGCTGGCGGCCCTGGTCAAGGCGGTGGCCGAGCGGCAGGTCTGAGAACGCACGCTGGAGTTGCTGGAATGCCGAGAGAGAATGCGCTGACCGAGCGGCTGGGGCTGGCGGTGCCCGTCGTCCAGGCACCCATGGCCGGCGCCACCACGCCCGGGCTGGCGGCCGCGGTGTGTGCTGCCGGCGGGCTGGGCTCGCTCGGTTGCGGCACCCAGTCCGTCGAGGCCTCGCGCCGGCAGATCGAGGAGGCCCGGCGGCTGGGGACCCAACCGCTCCACGTCAACTTCTTCTGCCATGCCGAGCCCGCAGCAGGAGCGGGCGGCGACGGCACGCGGATGCGCGCTTTGCTGGCGCCGTACTTCTTCGAGCGCGGGCTGGGCGAGCCGCCGCTGCCGGCCCTGCCCTATCAAAGCTTCGGAGCAGAGCAGCTGGCGCTGGTCGAGGCGCTGCGGCCCGAGGTGGTGAGCTTCCATTTCGGCCTGCCCGAGGCCGGGCTGGTCGAGGCGGTGAAGGCTGCCGGGGCGATGGTCTGGAGCAGCGCCACCACCGTCGCCGAGGCGCGCTGGCTCGAGGAGCACGGGGCCGATGCGGTGATCGCCCAGGGCGCCGAGGCGGGCGGTCATCGCGGCACCTTCCTGGACGCCGAGCCCGCCCACCAGCCGGGCACCATGGCGCTCGTGCCGCAGGTGGCCGACGCGGTCACGGTGCCGGTGATCGCCGCCGGCGGCATCGCCGACGGACGCGGGGTGGCGGCGGCCCTGCTCTTGGGGGCCAGCGCCGCCCAGCTCGGCACCGCCTTCCTGCGCTGCCCCGAGGCGGCGGTGCACCCGGCGCATCGCGCGGCCCTGGCGGCAGCCGGCGACGATGCCACGCGGATCACCCGGCTCTTTACCGGCAGGCCGGCGCGGACGCTGCGCAACCGGCTGACCGAGGAGCTGCTCGAGGCCGAGGACGAGGCGCTGCCCTACCCCCTGCAGCTCTCGCTGACCGGGCCGCTGCGCCGCGATGCCGACAGCGCCGACACGCTGCCTTTGTGGTCCGGACAGGCGGCCGGGCTCGCGCGCGAGATGCCGGCCGGCGAGCTGGTGCGGCGGCTCGGCGAGGAGGCTGCCACGGCGCTGCGCCGCCTCGCCGGCTGAACGGCGCCAGAACGCTGGCCGATCGCCTGGAGCCATCGGCCGGACGGCTTCCGCGGCACGTGGCGGCGATGCCGGCCAAGGCGCTGCGCGCGGCTTTCATTTTCCGCTTTTGTCAGTCGGCGGCGGTGCACGCCCGCCGGATCTCCGGTCGTCCCGCCGATGCTGCCGGGATCGGGCTCGAGAGCCGCACCGGTCCCGCGAGAGCCCCTTACCGGCGGCAAGCATGGCCTGCGCTGATGACGGGGTCCCGCCGTTCGCTGCTCCGTCGCGCATGCGCGGGACGATGACGCGGTCGCGGCGCCGGGCTCTGCTGTGACGGGGATGCTGGCGGTTCGCAACGGCGCCGTGCCCGGCAGCCGCGCAGCGGCCCCCGCAGCGTAAAGCGCATCGCCATCCACTCCAGCAGCCCGCGCCGCCGCCCCGCCACCGGACTGACAGAAACAAAAAACCAGCCGCGCGCAGCGCCTCGGCCGGCGTCGCCGCCGCATCCCGCTCTGCGGTGATGGCAATTATTCCTACCCCATGCTATCATCGCGCCCTCTCTTGCCGGTCAGGAGGTGCGTCGTGGAGCAGGCGGCAAACGACGGGGTGTTCGTCTATCGGCCCCGGACCTTGCAGCTGGAGTGGCGGGGGCTGGGGCGGGAGTAGGCGGCGGGGCTGTTCGAGAGCGTCGAGTGGCGGTTCGATCCGCGCTGTCCGCTGGAGGTGCACCGGGCGCAGGAGATGCTGCATGCGCTGCACCGGCTGGACCG
>JAWZSN010000008.1:0-182066 GCA_033875255.1 Geminicoccaceae bacterium 1502E
GCCAAGGACTGGGAAACCTCCACCGCCAGCGCCGAAGGCTGGATGATGGTCGCCCACATCCGCCTCACCACGCGCCGCCTCGCAAGGTATTGCCACGCCTCATAGAGTTTTGAGTCGGGCTCTTAAGAATAAAGTGATAAAGAACATCGAAAACGTGAAAAAACCATTATCAGAAATAAGAAAAGATATAGCCAAAGGAAAGCTTCCTGGCGCGACACGTATTGAGGGAAATTATCAAAAACATTTTGAACAGCCACACATCCATTTCAGCAGGGGAGCCCTTAACATAGATGGAACGTGGAAGCGCGGAGGATTTTCGCTGACCAACAGGCAAAAGGACTACCTCGACAATGTGGGCTGGGGACTTCCCAAGGAGTAAAATATGAAAAATTTACCGACGATCGAAGAATGGGCCATGCAGTATGATGAGGATAAACTTCCCTACTCGGCCCATCTTGATGAACTCGATGGATGGGACTCTGGGATAAAATCATTCGATGCTTTTGATAGTTTAGCAATAGATGCTCTTGAAAGAACACGAAAGATCGCTGATGGGTATCCCAACGATTGGGATGTTTTTATCGGTGTATGGGTATATTTGGAAGATACGGAAAATCTCTATACATTTGACGGCGACTACCCGATAGATTATTTAACGCCACCGGAGATATATATTTCTCCCTTGGGATTGGTATGCCCGTTGATTGGAGAGACTTATATGAAAATTCTTAATAAATATGAAAATATTAATATACTAAAAAATGAGATAATAAAGTTAGGATGTTCTTGCAGAACTTTGCACGACATTAAAATTTCGGAACCGTTTAAAAATTCAATATGCTATAGCACTTACGATATTTTCTTTAAATAGCGATTTTTCTTGATCGAAATTGTAAGGCACATGGGCATTTTGAGAAACCTTGGCCGGCTCGGCATGTACAGTGACGGCGTTTCCTTGACACGGGCCGCTTCTCGCTTTCCGGTTCAGGCTGCGATCTCGTCGTCTGGCGGCGCCTCCATGGTTGATGGCGGCAAGCCTTCGAGGAAGACCCGGGCCGGTGTCCTGCCGTTCACGCCGCGGCCCTGGTAGGGTCGCCCGATGCTGCAGGCGACGAGCCGGACGTCGCGGTCGACCTGCATCTCGGCGATGCTCTCGTGCCATCTCGCACGGCCGGCAGCATCTT
The DNA here is from genome assembly GCA_033875255.1 of Geminicoccaceae bacterium 1502E. Lineage (GTDB taxonomy): Bacteria > Pseudomonadota > Alphaproteobacteria > Geminicoccales > Geminicoccaceae > Marinimicrococcus. The sequence continues at coordinate 1,185 of JAWZSN010000008.1, forward strand.
TGGCAGGCGCACCGCCTCGAGCCGCACCGAGGGGGAGTTCGGGAACACCTGGCAGGTTCGACCAGTCCCCCAGCCTGTCGCGGCTTTCGACAAGACAGCGGGGCTGCAAGTTTCCGGGCCGCGACACATGCTCGCTTGAACGGCCGTATCCGGGGCCGCAGAGGTTACAGGTGTGGGATCTCCCCGGGTATAACCGGACGGGGTGGCGGCCATGATCCACCCATTCAGCACGCCCCGACCGCCGCGCGCCCCCGTGCCCCCGCATCGGCTCCCGCCCGCCAGTTCGCCTCCAGGAGCCGCCACGGCGCCGCCCCGCCGGGCTCGAGCACCACGCTCGCAGCAAATCCCGCCGTGGCTCCCTTGCCGGTGGTGACGTCGAGCTCCACCGCGTAGCGCCGCCACGTGAGCCCGCGCACCGCCCTCGGCCTGCCGGCTTCCCCGGCCAGGAGCGGCCGCAGCGCCGGATCGACCGCCTCGGGTGCGATGCCGTCCTCCAGCGACCATACCGTGACATGCGGCGCCAGGGCGGCCGCCGCCCCCGCCGCCAGCCCCGCCACCCCAGCGAGATCTCCTGTCCTACGGAACGGCACCCTGCCGCCGGCCCGCGCCGCCGCGCGATGGCGCAGGACCGCCTCCGCCGCGGCCTCCCCCGCCCCGCCGGGCAGCACCGCCCGGGCCAGGGCCTGCACCAGCGCCGGCCGCCCCTCGTCCGGATCCACCCGCCCGGCCAGATCCTGCACCCGCACCGCCACCACCGCGCCGGTGAGCCCGCATACCCGCACGGTCCCGTCCACCGGAACCACTGACAAAAGCGCCTCCCGCCCCGAGCCCGGCGCATGAAGCGCCGCCACCAGCGCGGAGGCCGCCATCAGCCGGGCCAGGCACGGCAGCACGACATCGCCGACATTCCGGGCCGAGCATCCGCGCGTGGTCGGCGGCAGTCGTGGAGAAACCGGAGCCCACGCCTGCGGCCCGAGCCGGGACCGGCAGGCAGGCCGCGGAGCCCGACTCCCCCGAGCCCGGCCTTGCGGCCGGCGCCGGGCGTCCCTCGAAGCCGCCGCCGACCCCACCCGACCTACGGACCTGCGCCCGTTCACCGGATCTTCACGTCTCTCCACCATCCTGCTGGGGTGGGACTCCGCCGCCGCGAGATCCTGCGGCGGCACCTTTCCCACCATTCGTGAGCATGCCACGGCAGAGGTTGAGGAACCCTGAACGGATCCTGGCGGTCTGCCGCCCGGCCCGGCCCCGCGCAGCCCGGCCCGGCCAGTTCACGCCGTCTTAATCTGGCCCCCGCATTCTGCTGGAGTGGGACTCTGCCGCCGCCAGATCCTGCGGCCGCATCTCTCCCACCATCCGCGAGCATGCCACGGCAAAGCTTGAAGAAACGAGAGCCGACCGTGGAGACGTGCCGCCCGGTCAGTTCACGCCGTCTTAACCTGGCCCCCGCATCCTGCTGGGGTGGGACTCTGCCGCCGCCAGATCCTGCGGCCGCACCTCTCCCACCATCCGCGAGAATGCCACAGCAGAGGTTGAAGAAGTGTGAACCGGGCGCGGCTGCCGGCCATCCCGGCCGCGAACGTTCACACCGTCTTAACCCGGCCTCTGCATCCTGCTGGGGTGGGACTCCGCCGCCGCGAGATCCTGGGGGCGGCACCTCTCCCACCATCCGTGAGCATGCCACGGCAGGGGTTGAGGAAGCGTGAACGCGCGTCCCCTGCCGGTATCTCCGAATCCTGGAGGCCAAAGCGCCGCTGCTGCCTTCCGCACCGCCCTGACCTGTGGAGAAAAAGAGAGAGAGAGAGAGAGAGAGAGAGAAAGCCGCGCGCAGCGCCTTGCGCGGCACCGCCGCCACGGATGCCACACCGTTGCGGGGTGTTGGCAGATATTCCTCGACTATGCTACCCTCGCGCCATATCGGTCCTATTCCGCGAGGTCGTCATGCCGAGCAGCCCCACCGCAGCCCAGTCCGAGGCCTCCCGCCGCAACGGCGGGCTCTCGCACGGTCCCGTCACCGAGGACGGCAAGGCCAGGAGCGCCAGGAACGGCACAAGGCACGGGCTGTTCGCGGCCGAGCTGGAGCTGACGTCCGAGGAACAGGCGCACTTCACGGCGCTGCTCGAGGATCTCGGCCGCCGGCACCGGCCGGCGGGCGCGGCGGAGGAGCACTGGGTGCGGCAGGTGGCGGTGACGATGCTGCGCCGCGAGCGGCTGGATGCGCTGGAGATGCGGGTGCTGGACCTGGCGATGGAGGGGGCAGACGCCGTGCGCGAGGCGGGCCTGCCGTCGCCGGCCACGCTGCTGCGCTACCGCGCCCGCCTGCAGCGCGACCACGAGCATGCCCTGCGGGAGCTCGCCGCCGCCCGCGACGCGCGGTGCCGCGACACGGTGGAAAACTCGAACCCGATGCCGGACATGGCGGCACAGCTGGCGCAGATCGAGGCCGAGGCCGCCGCCGCGGCCGACCGCGACATCGCCCGGCTGCTCGCCATGCGCGGCATGCACGGCAAACTCGAACCCGAGCCCGCGCTGCCCTTCGCTCTCAACCGCGCGCAGCGGCGCCGGCTGGAGGCCCGGCAGCGCCAGGCGGCGTGCGGCGGGTGAGGCGCGGCGCAGGACTGCCGCGACAGCCGAGCGGGCGGGAGGGGCGGAGCCGCGCAAGGCGCTGCGCGCGGCTTCTTTTTCCCCTTTTGTCAGTCGCGGCCGGGCATGTTCACACCGCCTTTACCGTTCTTCGGCATCCTGCTGGCGTGGGACTCCGTCCGCCGCTGGACCTTGTGGCTGCACCTCTGCCGCCATTTGCGAGGATGGCACGGCACCGGGTGAAGAGGCGTCGGGAGACACGGGACGGGCCTTCTTCGCCGCGCTCCCGGCCCGCCACACCCGACAAGTGGCGTGCAGCGCCAAGGGCGCGTTATCCGGTCGTGATGTCGGCCAGGAAGCGGCGGATGCGCGGTTCCTGCTGGTCGCCGAAGAAGGTCTCGGGCGGGGCCTGATGGATGATGCGGCCCTCGTCCATGAAGACGATCCGGTCGGCGGCGGCACGGGCAAAGCCCATCTCGTGGGTGATGCAGACCATGGTCATGCCGCTTTGCGCGAGCTCGATCATGACGTCGAGCACCTCCTTGACCATCTCCGGGTCGAGCGCCGAGGTGGGCTCGTCGAACAACATGAGGCGCGGGCGCATGCACAAGGCGCGGGCAATGGCGACCCGCTGCTGCTGGCCGCCCGAGAGGCGGTCGGGCCGCTTGGTCGCCTGGTCGGCGATGCCGACGCGCTCGAGATTCTCCATGGCGCGGCGGTGCGCCTCCTGCTCGCTCAGCCGCAGCACCAGGCGCGGGGCAAGCGTGCAGTTCTCGAGCACGGAGAGGTGCGGGAACAGGTTGAAGCTCTGGAACACCATGCCGATGGAGCGGCGGAGCTGATGCGCGGTGCCGAGCTCCTCGTCGAGCGGCATGCCGTCGAACAGGATCCGGCCGGCATCGTGCGGCTCGAGGCCGTTGAGGCAGTAGGCCAGGGTGGACTTGCCGGAGCCGGAGGGGCCGCACACGACCAGCCGCTCGCCTCGGGCGATGTCGAGATCGATACCGGCCAGCGCCCGGTAGTCGCCGAAGCGCTTCTCGAGGCCGCGCACGCGGACCAGAGGCGGGGCCTGCTCAGTCATGGGCGCCCGCCGTGCCGTAGCGGCGCTCGAGCAGCCGGCTGTACCAGGACATGGCGGAGCATACGACGAGATAGATGGCGCTGATGAAGGTGAAGGGCTCGATGAAGAGACCCCACCAGTCGGGATTGGAGGTCGCCGCCTTGGCGGTGCCGAGCAGGTCCAGCATGCTGATGACGATGACCAGCGAGGTGTCCTTGAAGGCCGAGATGAAGATGTTGACCATGGAGGGGATGATCATGCGCAGGACCTGGGGGAGGATGACCCGCGTCATGGACTGCCAGTAGCTCAGCCCCATGGCCTTGGCGGCCGCGTACTGGCCCTTGGGGATCGCCTGCAGGCCGCCGCGCACGGCCTCGGCCATGTAGGCCGCGAAGAACAGGATGAAGGCCAGCTGGGCGCGCAGATAGGGGTGGATGGTGACGTCCGGCGGCAGGGTGAGCGGCAGGAGAATGCTCGCCATCAAGAGCAGGGTGATGAGCGGCACGCCGCGCATCAGCTCGATATAGGCGATGCAGACGATCCGCACGACCGGCATGGAGGACTGCCGGCCGAGCGCCAGGGCCAGCGAGAGGAGGAAGGCGAAGGCGATTCCCACCGAGGCCAGGATCACCGTGAGCGGCAGACCGCCCCAAAGCCGCGTCTCGACCACCGCGAGGCCGGCCACGCCGCCATGCATCAGGGCCACGAGCACGAGAAGCGCGGGCGGCCAGACCGCCAGGAGCAGACGCCGGCCTCCGGCTCTGGCCCATAGGGCGGGCACGAGGCTCGCCACGACCAGGCTCGCGAAGAGGCTCACCGCCAGCGCCGGGCGCCAATGCTCCGCGGGCGGGTAGGGCCCGAAGAGGATCATGCGCCAGGTGTCCTGCAGCATCGCCCAGCAGGCCCCGCCGCGCTCCATGCACAGGGCGATGTCGGCCGGCGCCATGGTGGCGTCGAGCACGGCCCAGTCGAGCAGGGCCGGCACCGTCCAGAGGAGGAGGAGCACGACCAGCAGGGTCAGCAACGTGTTCCACGGGCCGGCGAAGAGGTTGGCGCGGGCCCAGGCGAGGTTGCGCTGGACCAGCGTGCGCTCGACCCGCGGCGGCCCCGCCCGGTCCGGCGGGTTGGGCAGGGTCGGCGGGCGGCCGTGGGCGGGCGGGGGGAAGGTTGCGGGCATCGGCGCTATTTCTCGACGAAGGCGATGCGGCGGTTGAATACGCTCATCGCCAGCGAGGTCAGCAGGCTCAAGGTGAGGTAGACAGCCATGATGATGGCGATGCACTCGACCGCCCGGCCGGTGTCGCTGGTGATCGCCACCGAGACGCGCACCACGTCGGGATAGCCGATGGCCACGGCCAGCGAGCTCTGCTTGGTGAGGCTCAGATACTGGCTGGTGAGCGGCGGGACGATGATCCGGAGCGCCTGCGGCATGACGATCTTGCGGAACACCAGCGAGGGCTTGAGCCCGAGGCTGCGGGCGGCCTCGATCTGGCCCTTGCGCACCCCCAGGATCCCCGAGCGGATGGTCTCGGCGGCGAAGGCGGACTGGTAGATGGTGAGCGCGAAGAGCAGCGCCACGAACTCGGGCGAGACCCATCTGCCGCCCTCGAAGCCCAGCCCGCGTGCCGAGGGACGGTCGAGGCCGAGACTGCCGCCGGCGGCGAGGAAGGCCAGCGGCGGCAGGAGGACGATGAGCGCCGGCCCCAGCCAGCGCAGCCGGCCGGGATGCCCGACCCGCTCGCGCCGGCGGATGGCATGCCGCCTCAGCAGCCAGGCGGCGATCCCTGCCCCGAGAAGGGCCAACAGTGCCGCCGTCAGCCCCTGCTCGACGACGAGGTCGGGCAGATAGAGCCCCTTGCGGCTCAGATAGACGTCGTCGGCCGGCTTCCAGGCCTCCCGGGCATTGGGCAGCAGATGGGTGAGGATGGCGTGCCAGAAGAGGATCTGGAGCAGCAGCGGAATGTTCCGCATCGTCTCCACGTAGAGCCATGCTACCTGGGCAACGAGCCAGTTGCGCGACAGCCGCATGAGCGCCAGCAGCGTTCCCAGCACGGTCGTCAGCACGATGCTCAGCGCCGAGACGCGGATCGTGTTGACGATGCCGGCCAGGAAGGCGTCGAGGACCGTGTCGCCCGGCGCGTAGCCGTACGGATTGGGGCCCATGAAGAACTTGCTGGCGTCGTCCAGGAAGTCGAACCCGAACGCCAGCCTCGAGCGTTCGAGATTGCTCTGCACGTTGCCGGCGAGCCAGCCGAGCGCGGCGGTCAGCAGCACGATCAGCAAGAACTGCCAGAACAGGCGCCGGGGCCGCGGCCGGCGCCAGAAGGCCGGCAGGGCGGGGGCCGCGGCCGACGCCTCCGCCGGCAGGCGATCCCGGCGCACGGCCGTCGACATCAGGCGCGATCCGGACAGGCGCTCAGCGCCATGTCGGTGCCCACTGCAGGCCGCCGTCCTGGGCCAGCGCATTCATGCCGCGCGGCAGCTTGAGCGCCGAGCTCATGCCGAAATTGCGCTCCCAGACGTCGTTATAGTTGCCCACGGCGCGGACGATGTCGGCGGCAAACCCGTCATGCAGCCCGATCTTGGCGCCGAGCCCTTCCTCCAGGCCGAGAAAGCGGCGGACGTCCGGGGCCTTGGTGGTGTTTGCGACCTCGTCGATGTTGGCCTGGGAGATCCCGTACTCCTCGGCGTTGATCAGCGCGTAGTGGGTCCAGCGCATGACGTTCGACCATTGAGGGTCGGTCTCGACGATGAGCGGGCCCATGTGCGACTTGATGAAGGTTTCCTCGAGGATCACATGGGCGTCGGGGTTCTGCATGCGCGAGCGGCGTGCCGCCAGCAGCGGCAGCTCGGTGGTGACCACGTCGCAGCGGCCGGCCTCGTACATCTGGTAGCGCTGGGTCGACTGCTCGACCGCCACGACCTGGTAGGTCATGTTGCGGGCGCCGAACCAGTCGCTCAGATAGGCGTCGAGAAGCGTGCCGGCGGTCAGGCAGATGGTGGCGCCGTCGAGCTGCTCGGCCCTGGTGATGCCCAGCTCCTTGTGCACCATGAAGCCCATGCCGTTATAGAGCGTCGGGCCGACGAAATCGTAGCCCTGCTCCGCGTCGCGGCCGAGCGTGTAGGTGATCGCCATATTGGCGACGTCCACCTCGCCCGACTGCAGCGCGGGAAAGGACTGCGCGAAGTTCATCTTCACGATCTCGGCCTTCTCCGGATCGCCGAAGATGGCCGCGGCAAAGGCCCGGCAGTAATCGACGTCGAAGCCGACCCAGCGTCCGTCGCTGCCCAGCGTGGCCAGGCCCGGCTGGTCGTCGAACACCGCGCAGCGGACCGTGCCGCGCTCCTTGACCCTGTCGAGGATCTCGCCCGCCTGGGCCGGTGCCGGCAGAGCGCCGGCGGCAAGTGCCATCGCGGCACCGCCGATCCAGTATCGCATCATTTCTGTTGCCTCCCGTTTTTCTTGTCGCCGAGGGTAACCTACCCTTGCCCCTTTTCCATCGTCTCGAGATAGCGGACCAGGGGCGCGCCTCCCTCGATCAGGTCGGCCTCGACGGCGGCGCGCAGAGCCAGGCGATCGCCGCGCCGCAGGGCCGCCAGAACAGGCTCATGGCCGTGCGGACCCTGTCTGAAGGGGGGGGCGTGCGGGTAGAGATGACTGCGTATCGAGCCGGTTCGCAACCAGAGGTTCTCGATCAGCTCGACCAGCGTGTCGTTGCCGGAGGCGCGCCACAGCGTGCTGTGGAAGTCGTGATTGAGGGCCAGGGCGCGCGCATGGTCGCCACTCCTTCGTGCCTCCAGCAGGTCGGTCTGGATCGCCTCCAGCCGGGCAAGGAGCGCCGCGTCGGCATGTTCCAGGGCCGCTTCGGCGGCGGCGCATTCGAGCATCACCCGCAGGCCGCGGATCTCCATGTAGCGGGCCAGGGAGAGGTGCGGCACGCGGATCGAGTGGCCGGCCTTGAGCTCGAGCGCGCGCTCGCTCACGAGCTTCATCAGTGCCTCGCGCACCGGCGTCTCGCTGGTCCCCATGCGGGCCGCCAGCTCGCGGACGCGCAGCCGGTCGTTCGGCTTGAAATGGCCGGCCATGAGCGCCTGGCGCAGGGCCTGATAGACGCGCGAGGCGAGGTTCTCGCGCTCCACCTCGGCCAAGGGCTGGGTGCGCTCGCTGGTCATCGTCATCGCTTCAGTAGGTCGCTTTCATGGCGGCGCCACTCGCCCGGCCCGCCCGGGCCGCCTCCACGGCGGCGCGCAGATCGCCCAGATAAGCCTCCCGTGCCTCCTCGTGGACCAGCGACATCATCATGTGCATGCCTCGCGGGCGCTGGGTGAGGCCGGGCAGCCAGCCGCGCGTCCTCATCCCCTCGGCGACGGCGAAGATGTCGAGGTCCGGCGCGCCGAAATTGATCAGGGTCAGATCCGGCTGCGCCCACATCTGCAGCCCTTCGATGGCCTCGATTCCGGCGACATAGCGGCGGGTCATCTCCATGAGGTCGCGGGCGATGGCGCAGTAGCCCTTGGCACCCAGATGGTGGAACACCGCCCAGGCCGCGGCCACCGCGCCGCCGGCGCGCGTGCCCGAGAGCATCGGGGTGGTGAAGCGGCCGCTCGGCCAGTCGTCGAAGTCGAAGATCTGCCGCTCGTAATCCTCGCGCTCGCGGTAGAACACGGTCGAGGCCGGCTTCGGGCAGAAGCCGAACTTGTGCAGGTCGGCGGAGATGGAGCGCACGCCCGGAAGGGCGAAGTCGAACGCGGGGAGGCTATAGCCGGCGCGCCTGACAAAAGGCGCCACATAGCCGCCGACACAAGCATCGACATGCAGCCACACGCCGCTGTCGATCGCGAGCGCGCTGAGCTCGTCGATCGGGTCGATCAGCCCGTGCGGGAAGCACGGCGCCGAGCCCGCGAGGAGGAAGGTACGCTCGTCGATCCGGCTGGCCATCGCCTTTACGTCGGCGCGCAGATCGGCGCGCACCGGCACGCGGCGCACCTCCATGTCCATGGCCTGGCCGGCCTTGTCGAAAGCGGGATGCGCTGTGTGCGGCACGACCATGTTGAGATCGTGGCGCATACCGGGCTTGAGCGCCCGGAAGCACTCGCGCGCCGCCTTCACTGCCAAAAAGATGCTCTCGCTGCCGCCCGTGGACATGTTGCCGGCGGCATCGGGCGGGGCGGAGAACAGCGAGAGCGCCATCTCGAGGACGTCGTCCTCCATCCGCTTGAGGCCCTGAAAGGCACGTTTGCCGCCCAGGGCGTTCTCCGAGAAGAACTTGAAGAAGGCGTTCTTGCCGACATCGTAGGCGCTCTCGGTGGCAAGAAAGACGAAGAGCGGCGAACGGCCGTGACGCCAGTCGACCGCCTCGGCGGCGAAACGGTCGAGCTGCGGCTCCAGCTCCGGCCAGCCGGTCCCATTCTCGGGAATTGTCTTTCTCAACGCCTGCCTCCTCTGATTGGCTGCATGATATATCATGCAGCGGATGCCGCCAAGATGTGTCGGGAGGAGACGAGTCGAGTAAGAAGGGGGGCTCAGCCGAGGGGATTGCCAGCGGGACGGGCAACGGGGGCGGCGGCGCCGCTCGGGTACGTCGCGGCCAGCCAGTCGCGGACCAGGTCGGCGATGCTCAAGGCGAGCTTCGAGCGGATGCGATGGCTAGGCCAGAGCAGCCAGACATTGAGGTAGACGGGCGGCACGAAGGGCAGGGCGATCACCGTGTCGTCGTGCTCCGCCGGGGTGAGCGGGTCGATGATCGTCACGCCGGCACCGTTGGCGACGAAGGAGCAGGCGGTCTCCGAGTGCAGCGTCTCGATCCGGAGCCGTCGCTGGATCCCGAGATCGCAAAAGACCTTCTCGATCGCCAGATGGTCGGGATCCTCCACATTCAGCGACACGAATGGCTCGCCCCGCAGGTCCTCCGCGGAGACGGACCGGGCCTCCGCCAGCCGGTGCCCACGCGGCACGACGCACACCCTCTCGAGCCGGTGAAGATGCTCGACATCGACCCCCGGATGCTCGCAGGGCATGATGCTGAACCCGATATCGGCCTGCTGGGCACCGACGGTCTCCAGGACGCGCCGCGAGGCCATGCTGCGCAGCGACAGCCGCAGGTCGGGGCGCGAGCCCAGGAAGCCGGTCAGGAGACGCGGCAAGGCACGTCCCGCCAGCGCCGGGAACGCCGCGATCGTGACCTGCCCACTTGCCTGGTCGCGGATACGGTCGGACTCGCGTCTGATCGCATGCACGCCCACGAACATCTGCTCGACCTTGCAATAGAGCTGCTGGGCTTCGGGTGTCGGTAGTGCCCGGCCGGCCTTGCGAACAAAGAGATCGTAGCCACAGACGGCTTCGAGGCCGGCGATCAGCTTGCTCACGGCGGGCTGGGAGACGTGGAGCATCTCCGCGGCCGCGGTGACCGTCCCGGTCAGCATGACCGCCCTGAAGGCCTCGAGCTGCCTGACGTTCAAGAGCGGCTTCTCCCTGTTCCGGTCATCGGCGCGGCTCATGCGGCGTCTGTCGGGGCAGCAGCCGTTGCGCCCGCTCCTGCATGGGGCCGGGCGGGCCGCCATGCAAGAGGGCGTACCACCGGGATACCCAAGATCGACACGCTCAGTCCGGGCCGAGCAGGTCCCTGCGGAGCAGCTCGGCGCCGACATGATGGCCGAGGCGCCGGTAGCCCTCCGGTACGAAGTGGCCGTCGAGAGGGTGGTAGAGGTCGCCCGGGCGCGGAAGGCCGGCCAGCATGTCGAGCGCGTCGATGACGGGAATGCCATGGCGCGCCCCGATCGCCTCGATGTCGCGGCCGAAGGCGTGGGGATCCAGGTCCGGCCGCGGTGCCGTCGAGACGAGCAGCGCCTGGACCCGCTGCGGGATGACGAGCACTACCAGGCGCCGGCCCTGCGCCTCGAGCCGGGCGGCGAGCCCTGCCAGGAGCCGCTCGGCGTCGGCGAGCCTGGCGCGCCAACGCTCGCCGTCCGGCTCCTCGAGCCACGCCGCTCCGCGCCGTCGGTAGAGCTCGACATAGAGCCGGTCGCTGCGGAAGAGCAGCTTCTTGAGCGACAAGGCGAGCGGGCTGGCGACGGCGAGCCGCTTCGCCTCGTCGAGAACTGTGAGGCGGAAGCCCACACGGCTTGCGGTTCCTGCATCCGGCGCCGCTTCGGCGAACCGTGCCGCGGCCCGGTCCCAGGCGCGGAGCCGCTCGGGCGACAGGTCCTCGGCCAGATCGTTCGCGGCGAGGCCCAGGATCACCAGTTGGGCATCGTGATCGGCGGCGTCCAGGGCAAGGAGGCTCGACTGGTAGAGCCCATAGCCGGCCACCCCGCGATTGTGGACCTCGAAGCTTCGACCTGCCTGCCTTGCCAGATGGCGCTCGAGGGCCGCGGGGTAGGTGTCGCCAACCGCGGCCAAGGCGCCCATGGTCATCGAATCGCCGACCGCCAGGAGGCGCAGCGTTCTCGGCGGGCGCGGCGTGCAGGGCAGATCGCTGCGCACCCGGCAGGCGTTCCACCGATAGATGATCTCGCCCCCCTCGAGATGGCGGCGGGTCACGGCACAGTCCGGCGCCTGATCGTGGAAGCGCGCAGGATGGGGCTCTTGGCACGCGTCGCGCGAAGCAGCCTGCAGCGGCTCGAACGGGTCTTCAGCGACCGGCTCGATCTGCGGCGGCGCGAGGCTGGTGAGCTTGACCGGATGGGCAAGGCCGATCGCGGCCGCCACCATGCCGCCACCGATGAAGCCGAGGATCCAAAGACCGCCGGATCGCACCTGCGCTCTCCTAGAACTGGAAGTAGATGAAGGCCTGCATGCGGTCGATGTTGAAGCCTTGGTAGGCCAGCACCAGCACCAGGGCGCTGCTGGTGGCGACGCCGGCTACCAGCGGGACGGCGCTCGGCGCCTCCACGAGGCGCCGGACGAGCCTCGCCACGGGCTTCTCCGCCACCGGCTCCAGGGCCGGGCGGAAGGCCGCCGCGATCTCCACCGCATTGGGCAGGAGCCAGGTGCCGGCGAGGATCGCCAGCAGCAGCACGAGCTCGGTCGTCCCGGCAGTGACGTTGGCGCTCGGGTCACCCGCGCTAGTCCCCATGAGGCCGCCCAGGATCCCCGCGGCACCGCCAAAACTCTCGGCGCGGAAGAGCACCCAGGCGGCGGCGACGCAAAGGAATGTGAGGCAGCGCGCGAGCCACGGGCCGGCTGGACCGAGGCAGCCGGCGGGGAGGCCCAGGCGATCGCGCCGGAGCTGCCAGGCATGGTTGACGACGAGATAGAAGCCGTGCAGCGCGCCCCATGCCATGAAGGTCCAGGCTGCGCCGTGCCACAGGCCGCCGATGAGCATGGTGGCGAGGAGATTGACGTGACGGCGGCTCGGGCCGCGGCGGTTGCCGCCCAGCGGGATGTAGACATAGTCGCGCAGGAAGCGCGACAGGGTGATGTGCCAGCGCCGCCAAAAGTCGATGATCGAGACGGCCTTGTAGGGCGAGGCGAAGTTGATCGGCAGGCGGATACCGAAGAGCAGGCCCATGCCGAGTGCCATGTCGCTGTAGGCCGAGAAGTCGAAATAGATCTGCACGGTGAAGGCGAGGGTGCCGCACCACGCGCTGAGCGGATCGACGCCGGCACCCGTCTCGGCGGCGGCGAACACGGAATCGGCAATCGGCGCCACATGATCGGCGATGACGATCTTCTTGAAGAGGCCGATGGTGAAAAGGATCAGTCCACCGGCGATGTCAGCGGCTTCCGGGCGTCGGCTCGCTAGCTGTCGGAACTGGGGGATCATCTCGGCGTGATGGACGATCGGCCCGGCGATGAGCTGCGGGAAGAAGCAGACGAATAGACAAAAATCCAGGAAGCCGTAGGCGCGCGCCGCATCCTTGTGGACGTCGACCAGCCAGGCGACGAGCTGGAAGGTGAAGAAGGAGATGCCGATCGGCAGGACGATGGTCTGGAAGCCCAGCTCAAGGGGGCTCAAGGCGTTGAGGTTGGCGATCAGGAAGTTGGCGTATTTGTAATAGGCGAGGATGCCGAGATCGGCGCCGATGGCGAGCGTCAGCAGGAGTCGTCGTCGACCCTGCGGCAGCCGGGCGAGCACCAGGCCGGCACCATAATTGCCGACGATCATGCCAAGCAGCAGGAGGAGGTGGAGCGGCTCGAACCAGCTATAGAAGACCAGCGAGCTGATCACGAGCCAGGCGGCGGCGGCACGCGGCCACGCCATGCGCAGCATGCTCTGGTAGCCAAGCCAGACGGTCGGCAGGAAGACCAGGACAAAAAATTCGCTGCTGAAGAGCATGGAACTGAATGCTCCGAACTGTCGGCGCCAAATGATGCGCGAGAACTATGTGCTGCTGTCTGCGTGCGCTTTTGCACACTGTTTTTAATGCGCTGCCTCCGGCCGGCATTGAAGGCGCGTGCCGTCATCGAGGGTGGTGGCGGTGACAGAGAAACCCAGGGAGAGGTCGACGCCGCACGCGGGACCGTCGCTGCTCGCGGCGCACCGCCAGGTGCCGCCGCCATCCTCGCTGAACTCGGCCCGTCCCTCCGCCCACCCCTCGCGCGCCGGCCATCGCGCTGAGCGATGGGCGGGAATGGTCTGATGGCAGCATCCCGCGGCGCGCAGCTCGACCGTGTGGCTGCGGCCCTTCTCGAGCCTGACAGGTGCGTCGAGCCGGGTCCGCGCCCAGGGCCTGGCCGGTGCGCCTTCCTCGTGGTTGCTGCTGATGGCGAGGGCCGCGGCCGGGATGATCCCGGTGCCGAGGACGCCACCCTCTGTGTCGCGCACCGTCACGGTGAGGTCTCCGGCCGACGCGGCGCTGCGCCATGCCCAGACATGCACGGCGTCGACCTCGCGGGCGGCGTCGATCAGCGTGAAGCGCTGTCGCGCAAGAAGCGCACCGCCGATCTGTTCCCGGTTGGAGGCAGTGGCCCAGATGGCGCCGGGGCCGACGACCGTGCCGTCGGCATAATGCAGGGCGAACAGCGAGAGGTGGTTCTGCTCGAGACGTGCCCCTCGGTAGGTGGGACGATCCCCGCCATAATAGGGTCCGGCGCGGCCGTCATGCTGCCGGGCCGGACCCCAGTCGGCCAGCATCCCGTCGGTCGAGACGTAGCCGCTGCAGCTCTCGTTGCGCAGGACCAGCGCATAGCGCTGGCCAGCGGAGAGCTGGGCCGGGTGGTCGAGCCGCCACACCGGAAAGCCGCCCCCGGGCCCACCTATATCGAAGATCGACGCGCTACCGCCATTGACGGCGCTTTGCCCCAGGGGATCGCTGCGGGGTATCCCGCCCGCATCCGCCGCGTGGATGGCGATGCGGATCGCGCCGCCGTCACCGCCGCTGTAGCAGCCGGCCCAGCCGTGGCATTCCCGGTCGAACCGCAGATACCACTGGACGGCCGGAACTGGCCCCGAGCGTTCCGCCGTGAACGGCTGGTGGACGGGCTCGCCGCAGGCGACGCGCACCTCGGAGACGGTGTCGCCGTGAACGAGGTTGCCATAAAAGAGCCCGCGATAGGGAAGATCCTCGCAGGCCGCACGGCCTGCCGGCGCCGCCGACGCATCCCCGATCTGACCGGCGCCGGTGCCCGCAAGTGCCGCCACCCATGCCGCGCAAACGCCCCTGACCAATAACGCCGACGCCATGCCGCAACCTCCAGGCGCAGCATGATCGGCTGCGCGTCAGGCCAACGGCATCATTCTGCGGAAAGCGGTTGCGCTGAGAACATCGCAAGACGAAGTAGCCACCTTCGAGTATTGCTTTTAGCCACGATGACGAGGAGCAGTTGGATTGAGGATTGGCCAATAGATGTTGTTTGTCTCTACCCGCGATTATCGCCGGCAGACTGCAAGGGGCCTACAGCACTGCGCTGACGAAAACTTCCCCGGTTGTGCCGTCCGTGAGGCCGAGGTCGGTAAGGTGCGGCCCGGCGTTGCAGGCGAGGCTGGCGCCGACGATGGCCTTGAAGACCCGGTAGGGTGGCTTCCAGTCGCCCACCTCGTCGGCGGCCGCCTTCAGTTCCGCGAAGGCGGCGGCGACCTTGTCAGGTGCCTCCTGCGAGAGCAGGCCCGCTACCGGCAGGCGCAGATGAGCGATCACCCGCCCGTCGCGCGCCACCGCCATGCCGCCGCCGCTCTCGACGAGCGCGTTGGCGGCCGCCGCCATGTCGGCGGGCTCGCGGCCGAAGACGGCGAGATTGTGGCTGTCGTGGCTGACGGTGGTGGCGATGGCGCCGCGCCACCGACCCCAGTCGCCCAGCGGTGCGAGCGCCGGCACGGCCGGCCGTCTGCCGTGACGGTGGACCACCGCCATCAAGGAGAGCTCCGGCGGCAGCACGGCCCGGCCGTTCTCCACCCTGGCCACGGCCTCGGCCCAGCGGGTGAACCGTGCCCCCTGGATCACGCGGAGCCGGACCCGCCCGCTGCAGCCCTCCGGCACCCGGATGGTGAAGTCCGAAGCTTCGAACCGGCTCACGCGCAAGGTCTGGGTGGGAGCGGGAACGGCATCGCCCGGCAGCTCCTCCAGCATCGCGCCATCGGCCGCCACGGGGCGGCCCGAGGCGATGGTGTGCGCGACGGCGAGGGTCGAGAGATCGTCCAGCACCACGAGATCCGCCCGCCGACCGGCCGCCACCAGCCCGAGATCGGCGCGGCCCAGACGCATGGCGGCGTTGAGGGTGGCGCAGCGCAGCGCCTGCACCGGATCGAGCCCGTGCTCCACGAGCAGGCGCAGCAGGGCGATCATGCCGCCTTTCGCCACGAGATCGTCGGGGAACACGTCGTCGGTGCACAGGGTCAGGGTCTGCGGTACCACCGGCAGGGTTTTCAGCGCCGCCACGCACTCGGGCAGCAGGTAGGGGTGCGAGCCGCGCAGCTCGACGGTAAAGCCGGCGCGCAGCTTGGCGAGGAGGTCCTCCCCCGAGACCAGCTCGTGGTCGGAGCCGATGCCGGCGGCGGCGAAGGCCTGGAGCTCGGCACCCTTGAGGCTGCGGGCGTGGCCGCACACGAGCTTGCCGCTGGCGAGCCCCTCGCCGACGACGGCGCGCATCCGCCCGCTGCCCTCCAGAACGCCGCGCATGTCCATGACCTCGGCGACGCCGGCGACCTCCGGCCAGCCCAGCATCTCGCGCATCTCGGTGCCGCCGATCTCGGCGCCGGCGAGCTCGAGGCCGGGTGCGGAGGGGACGCACGAGGGGGCCAGGACGAGGAACCGCAGCGGCAGGTCCCGGCTTGCCGCGATGGCCCAGCGCACGCCCTCGAGGCCCATCACGTTGGCAAGCTCGTGCGGGTCCCACACCACCGTGGTGGTGCCCTGCGGCACGACGGTCTGCGCATAGGTGCGCGGCACCATCATCGAGCTCTCGACATGCATGTGCATGTCGATGAACCCGGGGGCGACGAACCTGCCGGTGCAGTCAAGGCGGCTCGCGGCGTCGCTGCGGGCGCCGCGCGGATGCACGCTGGCGATGAGCGCGCCCGTGATGCCCACGTCCGCCTCGCGAAGCTCGCCGGTCGCGACATCGACGACGGTCCCGCCCTCCAGCAGCAGGTCGAAGGGCGCCTGCCCCCGGGCCGCGGCGACGGCGCGGGCGCGCAGCTCGCGGTCGGCGAGATCGCTGGTCATCGCGACGGCTCCTCTCCGGCGAGCGCCGCCAGGACGCGGGCGCGCACACGGCCCGCGTCCGCGCGGACGGCCACCCGGGCATTGGCGCGCGCCTTGCGCGGGATCCGCCACTCGCAGACGGTCATGCCGCGCGTGTGGGTGCCGGCGCGCTCCACCGCGACATGCATCGGCTCGAAGGCCACCGCGTCCGCGTCGAGCAGGGCGGCGGCCGCGACCGGGTCGTAGAGCGCCATGGGGCGGCTCCCGTCGGGGCTGGCGATCCGCACATAGCCCTCCAGCAAGTCGGCCAGCAGCAGGGCGCGGGGCGTCGCCCGCGCGCGGAGCCGGGCGGCGTGCTCCAGATCCACCGGCACCTGCCGGCAGGCGTCGAGGCCCACCATCGAAAGAGGAACGCCCGACTCGAGCACCGCCACCACGGCCTCGGGGTCGACGAAGGCGTTGAACTCGGCGGCGGCGGTGTGGTTGCCGCGGCCCGCACTCCCGCCCATCCACATCACCTGGCCGATATGCGCCGCGAGGCCGGGGCGGGCGAGCAGCAGCGCTGCGATGTTGGTGAGCGGCCCGAGTGCCAGGATCGTCCCGCCGCAATTGCGCCCGAGCCACGCGGCCATGGCATCCAGCGCGTCCTCGGGGTCGAGCGGCGCCTGTTCCTCCGGCAGCTTGCGGTCCGCACTGGTCATGCCCTCCTCGCCCAGCACGTCCTGGGCGGTGACCAGCGGCCCCAGCAGCGGCCGGTCGCGACCCGCGTGGAGCGGCAGCTCCCAGCCGAAGAAGGCCTTCATGCGGCAGGCGTTGCGTATCACCCCCTCGAGCGGCGTGTTGCCGGCGACCAGGGAGATCCCGCCGACCGTCACGGCGGGGTCGGCAAGGACCGTCAGGATCGCCGCCAGATCGTCGAAGCCGGCGTCGGTGTCGATCCAGACGGGCCTCATCGGGTGATCGCCGCGGCGGCAGCCGGAGGCAGGCCGAACGCCACGGTGCGGCCGGCCTCGTGGCGGGGCAGGGCGGCGGGCGCCTCGGCCTTGATGGGGCCAAGCGCGCTCTCGATCAGGTACTCCACGCTCTGGCCCAGATAGGAGGTGCCCCGTACCCGGCCCTCGTAGGGGCCCTGGCCCAGCTCCACGGCGTGCGGCCGCCAGGCCAGCCAGGCGGTGTCGCCGTCGACGGGCGCCTGGAGCGGCAGGGCAGCGCCGTTGCCCGCGCGAAGCTGGCCGTCCCTCACCTCGAAGACGTTCTCGAAGCCCACGAAGCGGGCCACGAAGTCCGTGGCCGGCGTCTCGTAGATGGCCTCGGGCGGCCCCATCTGCTCGATCTTTCCGTCCCGCATCACGACGATCCGGTCGGCCAGCGCCAGCGCCTCCTCCTGGTCGTGGGTGACGTAGACCATGGTGATGCCGAGCTCGCGCTGCAGGCGGCGCAGCTCCGTGCGCATCTCGAGGCGCAGGCGGGCGTCCAGGTTGGAGAGCGGCTCGTCGAGGAGCAGGAGGCGGGGGCGCACCACCACCGCGCGGGCGAGCGCCACGCGCTGCTGCTGGCCGCCCGAGAGCTCCTTGGGCAGGCGCCTCTCGAACCCGGTGAGCCCCACCATGGCCACCGCCCCGGCCACCCGCCGCTCGAGCTCGTCCTTCGGCGTGCGCTGGCGGCGCAGGCCGAAGGCCACGTTCTCGAACACCGAGAGGTGCGGGAAGAGCGCGTAGGACTGGAAGACCAGGCCGATATTGCGGCGGTTGGCCGGCAGGCTGGTGATGTCGCGGCCGCCCAGCGTGATGCGGCCGCCCATGGGCTGCAGCAGGCCTGCGATGGCGCGCATGGTGGTGGTCTTGCCGCAGCCCGAAGGGCCCAGCAGGGCCACGAGCTCGCCCTCCTTGATGGCGAGGTCGAGGGACTCGACGGCCGCCTTGCCGTCATAGCCCAGGGTCATGCCGGCGAGGTCGAGGAAGGCGGCGTCAGACATAGCGGGAGAGTCCGAGGAAGCGCTCGGCCAGCAGCACGATCGCCATCGACATGAGGGCGAGCAGGGCGGACAGCGCGGCGATCGAGGGATCGTAGGTGAATTCCATATACCAGAGCATCTGGATCGGCAGGGTGCTGACCCCGGGCCCGGTGAGGAACAGCGAGACCGGCACCTGGTTGAAGGAGGTCACGAAGCCCAGGATGAAGGCTGCGAGGATGCCGTTCCTGATGTTGGGCAGCACGGTGAGGAAGAACGCCTGGACCCGGTTGGCGCCGAGCAGCACCGCCGCCTCCTCGATATCGCTGCGGAGATTGGCGAGGCTCGCCGAGACCACCCGCACGGCATAGGGCACGAGAAGGGCCGTGTGCGCCACGAAGAGGGCCGGGACGATCCCCAGATCGAGCGGGATCACCACGTAGCGCAGCAGCGCCAGGCCGACGATGATGGCCGGCACGATCACCGGCGAGGTGAGCAGGGTGCGCATCGCCTCGCCTCCCGGGAGAGGGTAGCGGGCGAGTGCGTAGGCCACCGGCACGCCCAGCACGAGGGCCAGCAGCGTGGCGCCCACGGCGAGCACGATGCTGAGCACGAAGGAGGCCCGGAAGCTCTCCACCTCGAAGACCGCCCAGAACCAGCGCAGGGAGAGGCCCTGCGGCGGGAAGGCCAGGGTCTCGCCGGCACTCATGCCGGCGGCGATGATGATCAGGAACGGCCCGATCAGGAACAGGAAAACCAGCGCGAGCATGAGCCCGCCCATGCGGCTCGACATGGCTCAGCGCCTCCGCGGGGTCGCCAGGCGGCGCAGGAGCCTGTTGGCGGCGAGGGTTGTGACCATGAGGATGGCGGCGATCACGCTGGCGCTGGCGAAGTCGTTGGCGACGCTGACCCGCTGGTAGAGCAGGGTCTCGAGCATCAGCACCTTCGAGCCGCCCAGCACGGCGGGCGTGATGTAGGCGGTGACCGAGCCGGTGAAGACCAGCGTGCCGCCGATCACCAGACCCTCGCGGGTGAGCGGCAGGATCACTTTGAAGAAGGTGGCGATCCAGCCTGCGCCCAGCGTCTGGGCGGCCGGCACCACGTCGCGCGGCAGGTTCTCGAGCGCGCTCACCAGCGAGATGATCATGAGCGGCAGGAAGAGCTGCAGCAGGCCGATGAAGACCGCCGTCTCGGTGAAGAGGAGCCGCAGCGGTTCCTCGGAGAGCCCGAGATTGGTGATCAGCACGTTGAGAAAGCCGGTGCGGCCGAGGATCACGAGCCAGGCATAGGTGCGCGCCACCGGCGAGATCATCAGCGGCAGGATCACCATTCCCACCAGCACGCCGCGCCGCTCGGGCCGCGTCTCGACGATCGCCCAGGCGGCGACGTAGCCGATGACCGCGGCGGCGAGGGTGACGAGCGCGGCGAGCTTGATGGTGCGCCAGAACACCTCGCGCCCCAGCCCGTCGTTCATGAACGCCAGATAGTTGCCGATACCCCAGCCGTCCTCGAGCCGCAGGCTCTGGGCCAGAAGGATGAGGACGGGGGCGAGGAAGCCGACGGCGATGAACACCACCGCCGGCAGGACGAGCATCAGGCCGGTGGTCCGGCTCGTGAACATGAAGGGAAGTTCCGCCGTCAGCTTGGGGTTACTGGGCGACCTTGGCGTTCCAGGTCTCGAGCCACGCCTCGCGGTTCTCGAGGAGCTGCTCGGGCGGCACCAGGCGCAGCGATTCCACCTGCTCGGGCCCGAAGGTCATGAGCTGCGCGACGGGCTCCGAGAGCTCGACCTCCCTGTTGACCGGGCTGTCGACCAGCGCTTCGGCAAGCGCCGTCTGGACCTCCGTGGAGAGCCACATGTCGATGAGCTGGTGGGCCAGATCGGCCTGCTCCGTGCCCTTGACGATGCTGGCGACGTTGAGCCCGCCGGTCTGCCCCTCGGCCGGCAGCAGCCAGCCCAGCGGCATCTGCAGCTTCATGATGTTGCCCCAGGCGAAACGGCCCATGGGTGCTGCCCAGATCTCCTCCTGCTGGAAGAGCTGCACGATCTGCGAGGAGCGCTCGTAGAAGGTGACGACGTCGTCCTTGATCTCGGCGACCTTGCCGATGGCGGTCTCGAGGCCCGGCGAGGGCTGACCCTCGGTCCACGCCTGCTCGGCCATGTAGAGGGCGAGCGGCCCCTGGGTGGTGGTGATGTTGGGGAACGCCACGCGGTCCTTGAGCTCGGGACGCCACAGGTCCTTCCACGAGCTCATGTCGGTGATCTTGTCGGTGCGGTAGACGATGCTGGTGGAGTAGAGCGTGTAGCCCACTGCCATGTTGTCGCCGATGGGGTCCCGGGCGACGTCGTAGAGCTTGTCGAGGTTCGAGAGCTTCAACGGGTCGAGGGGCTGGATCAGGTCCTTGCGGGCCGCCTCGAGCGCGTTGAAGTCGGCGAACACCACCACGTCGACATTGGGATTGTCCTTCCTGGCCTCGAGCTTGGCCAGCCGCTCGGCGCTGTTGCCGATCTCCACCACCAGCTCGCAGCCGCACGTCTCCTCGAACGGCTCGTAGAGGATCTTCTTGAAGGCGTCCTGGCTGATCCCGTAGGCCGAGAGAACGAGGGTCGGCTCGGCCGCCGCCGGTGCCGCGGCACCGAAGGCGAGGGCAAGGACGGAGGTCAGGGCGGCGCGTCTCATGCTGGCTCTCCTTCGCATGGCCGGGCGGTGCCGGTTTCCGGAATGCTTGCGGGTGCGGGTGCGGGTGCGGGTGCGGGTGCGGGCCGGGCGGCGGCCGTGGAGTGGCGCACCACCAGCTCCACCGGGACGATCTCGCCCGGCTCGCGCTCGCCGAGCGCCATGGCCACGGCGTCACGCGCGATCTGTGCCAGATCCTGCCGGACCGTCGTGAGCTCGGGTCGGACGATAGACGCCCATACGAGGTCGTCGAAGCCGGTGACCGAGACCTCGCGCGGCACGTCCACGCCGCGGGCCAGGAGCGCGTTCACGGCCCCGATGGCGAGGGTATCGGACACCGCGGCGACGGCGGTCCAGTTGGCCTGGTCGAGATCCGCCACGGTCGCGGCGGCCTCCTCTGGACGGTACCGACAATGCCGCACGGTGAGCTGCGCGCGGCCGCAGGCTTCGAGCACCTCCCGAACGCCAGCCAGCCGCTCCTGCGCCACGCGCGAGTTCTCGGGGCCGGCCAGCACCAGAACGCGGCGGTGGCCGAGATCGAGAAGATGGCGGGCAACCAGCCTGCCGCCGCCCCGGTGGTCGCTGCACACGCCGCGCCCGGCACTCGCCGGCGTGTCGATGATCACCAGCGGCACCGGCGCCTCGGGCAGGTCGCTGCCCCGCCGTGGCACCACGATGAGCGCATCGACCCCGCGCGCCACCATCTGCGCCACGGCGAGGTCCTGGCCGGCCTTCTCATCAAGGGAGTCGGCGAGCAGCAGCGCGTAGCCGCGACGGCGCGCCGCCCGGCCGATCTCCTGGGCCAGCGCCGGGAACAGCGGGTTGGCGATATTGGGAAGGACGAGGCCGATCATGCCCGAGCGCCCAGTGCGCAGGGCCATCGCCGCGTGCCGGGGCACGTATCCCATGGCGGCGGCCGTCTCGCGCACTTTTTCCGCCAGCGCGCGGGAGACGCGGCCGTTGCCGCTCAGCGCGTAGGAGACCGTGGCCGCCGAGATGTTCAGCTTGCTCGCCACGTCGCGAATGGTGGGGCGTCGGCTCAATCCGGATCCTCGTTGAATCGGTTAAGCGCTCTTAATGTCGAGGACACGTTCCGGCAACGGGGAAATTTTCCGCTCAGCGGCTGGCGGCGGGGGGCGGCAGGCTCGCGAAATAGGCCGAGACGGCCTCGATCTGCCGCTCGTCGAGACGCTTCGCCACGGTCTCCATGAGATGCGCGAAGGGCGTTCCACCACGCTTGCCGTCGCGGAACAGGCGGAGCTGGTTGGCGAGGTAGCGGGTGTGCTGGCCGTCGAGCAGCGGGTAGACCGGCCGCCGCCGCTCGCCGTGGCAGGACAGGCAGGCGGGCACCCCGTCCGCGGGAACCCCGTCCCGGGCGATGAGCAGCCCCTGCCGCACGAGGGCATCGTCCGGAGCCGCGTCCGTCTCCCCGGGCGGCGCCTGGCGGGCGTAGTGGGCGGCCAGCCTCGCCAGCTCGGCTTCGCCCAGGCCCGAGACGGCGGGGGTCATGATGCCGCTGTTGCGCGCCTCGCGCGCATAGGCGAGCAGCGAGGCCAGCAGATAGTCCTCGCTCTGCCCCGAGAGCCGCGGGAAGGCGCCAGTACCCCGGCCGTTGCCGTCCCGGCCGTGGCAGCGGGCGCAGCCGGCGAGCGGCTCCGGTGCGGCGCCGCCGAGCGAGGCCAGGACCGGGCCCGCAGGCGCGCTGCCGCCGATGGTCTCGCCGTGCGCCAGCTCCCGGTAGGCCTGCGCATCCAGCTCGCCCAGCCGCAGCAGGAAGGCCACCACCGACCACACCTCGTCGTCCCGCTCACGCCCCGCCCAGGCCGGCATGCCGGTGTATTTCACGCCGTACTTGACGATCCAGAACAGCTCGCGCGGCTCGAACACCTCGATATGCGGATGGAGCACGGGCGGGTGCGGCGTCATCTCGAGCGCCACCGGCGAGCGCTCCACGCCGGGCGCGCCGTGGCAGGGCGCGCAGCCGGTGGCGTAGTGCCCCGCACCCCTCTGGATCATGGCGATGTCGTCCAGCGGCGGGGCCTCGATGCCCAAAGCGTGGGTCTCCACGGACTGGTGCATGGTGAAGTGCAGGAACCAGCTCGTGATCGCCCAGTGCCCGCTGCTGGCGGCGATGTTGAAGAGCCCCGACCAGGCGAAGAGAAAGCCGCCCACCGCCAGGGCCGCGAGAATGAGCACCAGGCGCCTAATGCCGATCCGCATCCTGCCTCCAGTCGAGCGTGCCGCCCTCGCGCAGCAGGCGGGCGAGCAGGAAGAGGCCGCCTGCCAGATAGACGGCACCTCCCGCGGTCAGCATGAGCGTGCCGCCGAGCTGCTGGTCCTCGAGCGGCGTGAGCATGCCCGTACTGCCTGCGTGGTCGTAGAGCGGGCGGGGCGCCAGCGCGATCAGCCCGCCCAGCAGGGTCATGTGCATCGAGGTGAGCAGCAGGCCCAGCACGCCCGCCGCGTCGGCACCCCGGTCGCGGCCATGGATCGAGGTCAGCCACAGCAGCGTGCCCACGGCGAGGAAGGAGAGCTGCTCGGCGCCGCGGGCGGCGGGCAGGCTGCGCGCCGCGTGGTGCAGGAACGGCGCATGCCAGCCCCACACCACGACGAACTCGAGCAGCGAGGCCACCACCGGTGAGGCGGCGAGAGGCCAGCGGCGCAGCGGGTCGCCGGCGGAGCCAGAGAGCGCCATGGCGAGCAGCGGTGCGGCCACCACCACCACGGTCATGTGGACCGCCATGTGGCCGGTGAAGAGATGGCCGCCGAGCTGCGGCAGCGGCCAGAGCCATGCCGCCACGAGTGCTGCCACCGCGCCGGCGAGGGCGGCCCCGCGCATCACTGGCAGCCCGTCCCTTCGCATCACCGGCAGTCCGCGATGAAGACCACGGGAAGCGCCACGTAGATCACCGCGACGAAGCTGAGCCCGCACAGCAGCAGGGTGGCGAAGCCCAGGAAGCGGCCCCGCTCCTCGTCGGTGTCGGCGTCGTGGGGCGGGCCTTCGCCCTCAAGATAGCCCCAGTGTCGCCAGGCGGCGATGCCGAGCCAGCCGATGCCGAGAAGGGCTGCGGCGGTGAACACGAGCACCAGGAGCTGCACCGGTGCCAGCTCCGCCCCGGCACCGGCCTTCTCGCACCAGATCGCGGCCACGACGTAGCTTGCGAGGAAATGGGCGGCCCAGATGGTGGGGCCGAGGGAGAGCACGATCAGGCTGTTGCGCGGGGATCGGGATTCGAAGGCCATGGCTCATGCCGCCATCGGGAAGAGCGCCAGCACCGCCACGGTGATGAGGGCGGTAAGCGCCATGAAGTGCCAGAAGAGCGTCACGTTCCAGATGTCGATGTCGAACCTGGGGGTGAGCCTGCCGGCGATGCTGCCGGCGATGCAGTAGAGCTGCATCACCGCCCCCAGCACGGCGTGCACCGCCGTCCAGATCAGCAGGACCCAGACGATCGCCGGGTAGACGTGGCTGGTGGGGTCGAGGCCGGGCAGCCAGCCGGCGAGCAGCAGGGCAGCACCGCCCAGCAGGGAAAGCACGGTCCCCGCCACCAGCGCCAGGCGCAGCGTGAAGGTATGGCCGGCGGCGTTGCGCAGGCGGGCCGCAAGCGTGAGTGCCCAGGCTCCCAGCAGCAGGAGGAGGCTCAGCCCCAGCCAGAGCGGGGAGGGGTCGGGCTGGTCGGCGGGCGGGAACTCGGGATGGATGGTCCAGTAGAAGAAATAGCCGAACACCAGGCTCGCGAAGGCGGCCATGTCGCCCATCATGGTGATGAACATGGCCCACCAGCCCACCGAGCGGGGCCCCGACATGTAGAGGGGCAGGCGGAGGCCCAGCCCGATGTCCTTCTCCGGCTTCTCGGGGATCACCGCCGTGCCGGTCCACAGCCAGCGCAGGATCGCGGCGCCGGCGAGCACGCCGCTGACCAGCGTGGCGAACCACCAGTGGAACGTAGCGAAGACGAAGACGCCGCCGGTGAACAGTGCCGCCCAGAGCGTGATGAAGGTGGGGCCGGGCACCCGCAGGCATTGCACCGGGTGGGCGTCGATGGTGGTGGAGATGAGGGTCTCGCGCTGGCCCTCCTCGGCGTCGGGCAGGTAGCAGCGGCCCTCCGCCACGTCCCGCGCCAGCCCCTCCTGCTCCCACAAGGGATAGCGGCTGGTGATGTGCGGCACCGAGCGCACGCCCCAGCTCTCGCCCGGCATCTCGATGAGCCATTCGAGCGTGCCGGCGTTCCAGGGGTTCTTCTCGGCATAGGGCTGGCCGCGACGCGGCCGCAGCACGTCGATCACGAGAAGGGCGAAGCCGGCGGCGAAGACGAAGGCGCCGATGGTGGAAACGAGGTTGAGCTGCTCGAGGCCGAGACCCTCGGGATAGGTAAAGACCCGCCGCGGCATGCCCCTGAGGCCGCTCAGGTGCATCGGCAGGAAGGCGATGTTGAAGCCCAGGAACATGAGCCAGAAGACCCATTTGCCCAGGCGGTCGGAAAGCTTCCTGCCGCTCACCAGCGGGAAGAAGTAGTAGATGCCGGCCACGATGGGAAAGAGCCCGCCGCCGATCAGCGTGTAGTGGAGGTGCGCAACGATGAAGTAGCTGTCGTGGACCTGCCAGTCGAAGGGGGCCAGCGCCACCATCACGCCGGTGAGCCCGCCCAGCACGAACACGGCGAGCGTGCCCCAGACGAACATCATCGGCACCGAGCTCACCACGCGGCCGAGCAGGAGTGTCGCGATGAAGACGAAGATCTGCACGCCGGTGGGGATCGCCACCGCTTCGGAGGCCGCCGAGAAGAAGCCCAGCGAGACCGCCGGCAGGCCCGTCGCGAACATGTGGTGGACCCACAGGCCGAAGCTCAGGAACCCGGTGCCCACTGCCGCCAGCACGATCCAGGAATAGCCGAAGATCGGCCGCTGGGCGAAGGTCGGCACGATCATCGCCACCACCGCGATCGCCGGCAGGAAGATGATGTAGACCTCGGGGTGGCCGAAGATCCAGAACAGGTGCTGCCAGAGCAGCGGGTCGCCGCCGCGCCGCGGATCGAAGAACGGCCAGTCGAACATCCGCTCCAGCTCGAAGAGGATGTCGCCGGCGATCAGCGGCGGGAAGGCGAAGACGATCATCACGCCCACCACCAGGATGTACCAGGCGTAGAGCGGGATGAGGTTGATGCGCATGCCGGGCGGGCGGCACTTGAGCGTGCCGACGATGAGCTCGACGGCAGCGGCGATGGAGGCCACCTCGATGAAGCTCAGGCCCAAAAGCCAGATGTCGGCGCCGATGCCGGCCTGTTCGGGATCGGTGCTGAGCGGCGGGTACATGAACCAGCCGCCGTCGGGAGCGGCACCGAAGAAGATCGAGCCGCACACGAAGATGCCGCCGATGAGAAAGCACCAGTAGCCGAAGGCCGAGAGGCGCGGGAAGGGCAGGTCGCGAGCCGCCAGCATCTGCGGCATGATGGTGATCGCCACCGCCTCGAAGATCGGCACGGCGAAGAGGAACATCATCACCGTGCCGTGCAGGGTGAAGACCTGGTTGTAGAACGGCCCGGAGAGGAAGTCGTTGTCGGGTACGGCGAGCTGTGTGCGGATCAGCAGGCCCAGCACGCCGGCGAACAGCATGAAGGCGAAGGAGGTGCTGGTGTACCAGACCCCCACCTCGGTGTTGTTCACCGCCGACCAGTAGCGCCAGCCCTTGGGCGTGGCCCAGGCGGCCCGCAGCCGCTCCTCCTGGCCGCGCCGGCGCTCCAGTTCGCTCTCGCGACTGGCGGGGGCCTCGTTCATCGCAGGTTCTCGAGCCAGATTGCCAGGGCGTCGAGTTCGTCCGCCGGCAGCATGTTGTAGGAGGGCATCCGCGAGCCCGGCTTGATCCGCTCCGCCTCGGCGATCCAGCGCACGAAGTCCTCCGGCTCGTTGGGCATGATCCCGGCGGCGAGGCTGGTGCGGCCGCCCACATGGGTGAGGTCCGGGCCGATCACGCCCCGTGCCGGCGTGCCGCGCACGGTGTGGCAGGCGCCGCAGCCGAGCTCGAGAAAGAGGTCGCGGCCCCGTTCCTGCGCCGCACCCTGCGGCGATGCAGCGGGTTCCCTCTCGGCGGCGAGCCAGGCGGCGAAGGCATCCGGCTCCATCACCTCCACCGGAAAGGCCATGAGCGCATGGGAGGCGCCGCAGAACTCGGCGCACACGCCGCGGAACCTGCCGGTGCGGGTGGGCTCCAGCACGAGCCGGGTGGTGCGGCCGGGGATCATGTCCACCTTGCCGCCCAGAGGCGGGATCCAGAAGGAGTGGATGACGTCGGGGCTTTCCAGCAGGAACTCGACGCGCTCGCCCACCGGCAGGCGGATCTCGTTGGCGGTCTCCACGGGCTCGCCGCCGGGCGGCTGGTAGGTCACCCGCCACCACCACTGCTCGCCCGAGACGCGGATCACGAGCCCGTCGCCGGCGGCGCGCAGACCGGGCATCAGCGCCAGCGCGTAGACCAGCAGGCTGGTGAGCACGATGAGCGGCAGCACCACGCCGCCGCCCAGGATGAGCAGCCGGCCGGCACGCTCGGCGTGCGGTCGCGGGCGGATGCGGGTGGCATAGAACGCGGTGCCCAGCACCATGAGCCAGAGCAGCGCGGCGCCTGTGGCCATGATCCAGAACAGGTCCGCCATGCGCTCCGCCTCGGTCCCCGCCGGGTCGAGCGTCGATTGCGGGCCCTGGCAGGCCGCCAGAATAAGCGGCAGCGCCATGGCGCACGGAGCGCCCGCAAAACGATGCGCAGGATGGTCCGGACGGGCGCGCGGGCCTATGGCGTTCTCTCCCGGTTGACGACTGGGTGGCGCGTGCACGCGCTACTACCCTTCAACCGGCGGAACCGCCGCGCGGTTCCTGCTGCGCCGCGGCAGAGAGGCAATCGAAGGTTGAGAAAACGCCCTATGCATCGTTGATCGAGATCAATGTGGGTGAACTCCCATGGCCCCTATGGAGGAG
This sequence comes from Geminicoccaceae bacterium 1502E, assembly GCA_033875255.1. Classification (GTDB taxonomy): domain Bacteria; phylum Pseudomonadota; class Alphaproteobacteria; order Geminicoccales; family Geminicoccaceae; genus Marinimicrococcus. Next base: position 29,005 of record JAWZSN010000008.1, read on the forward strand.
CATGCCGCGCAAGAAGCGGCAGCCCGGGACCGGGGAGGACCGATGCGCGATCTCGAGGATGTCGGCCGCGGCGAGCAGAGCCGGGCGCTATGGCTCAGCACCGTGGCCTTCACAGCCTGCTTTGCCGTCTGGACGATCTTCTCGATCATCGGCGTGCAGATAAAGGACGAGCTCGCCCTCAGCGAGGCGCAGTTCGGGCTGCTGATCGGCACGCCGATCCTCACCGGCTCGCTCTCGCGGCTGGTGCTCGGCATCTGGACCGACCAGCACGGCGGCCGGGTCGTCTTCGTGGCCGTGATGGTGCTGGCCGCCATCGCCACCTTCCTGCTCGCCTACGCCGACAGCTATCCGATGATGCTGCTGGCAGCGCTTGGCATCGGGCTCGCCGGCGGCTCCTTCGCGGTGGGTGTCGCCTATGTCTCGCGCTGGTATCCCAGGGAGCAGCAGGGCACGGCGCTGGGCATCTTCGGCGCCGGCAACGTGGGTGCCGCCGTCACCAAGTTCCTCGCACCCTTCGTCATGGTGGCATTCGGCTGGACCGTCGTGGCCAAGCTCTGGGCGGTGGGCCTCGTCGTCATGGCGGTGGTGTTCTGGTTCGCCACCAGCGACGACCCGGCCCTGCGCCGCCGGCGCGAGCGCGGCGAGAAGGCACGCAGCGTGCTTCTCCAGCTCGAGCCGCTGAAGAACCAGCAGGTGTGGCGCTTCTCGCTCTACTACTTCTTCGTCTTCGGCGGCTTCGTGGCGCTCGCGCTGTGGCTGCCGCACTACCTGGTGGGCGTCTACGGCGTCGACATCCGCACCGCCGGCATGCTGGCCGCCTTCTTCTCGGTGCCGGCCTCGCTCTTCCGCGCCTATGGCGGCCATCTCTCCGACCGGCGCGGCGCGCGGACGGTCATGTACTGGACGTTCGGCTTCTCGCTGATCTGCCTGTTCATGCTCTCCTATCCCGAGACCGACTACGTCATCCACGGGATCCACGGGCCCATCGCGTTCTCCACCAGCCTCGGCCTCCTGCCGTTCCTGGCGCTGATCTTCACGCTCGGCTTCTTCATGTCGCTGGGCAAGGCCGCGGTCTACAAGCACATCCCGGTCTATTACCCCGAGCATGTGGGCGCGGTGGGTGGCCTGGTCGGCATGATCGGCGGACTGGGCGGCTTCCTGCTGCCGATCACCTTCGGCGTGCTGCTCGATCTCACCGGCGTGTGGACCAGCTCCTTCGCCCTGCTGTTCATCATCGTGGGCGCCTCGCTCGCGTGGATGCACTTCTCGATCCGCGCCATGGAGCGGGCGGCGGCGGGTGTCGCCGTGGAGGCGCTGCCGGCCTTCCCCGAGCTGCAGGCGGTTCACAGGCCGGAGATCCACGGCCGTCCGGCGCGGGTGCTGGAGGACTGGCGCCCCGAGGACGAGGCCTTCTGGGAAGGCACCGGCCGGCGCATCGCCGCGCGCAACCTGTGGCTCTCGATCCCCTGCCTGCTGCTGGCCTTCGCCGTCTGGATGGTGTGGAGCGTGGTGGTGGCCAAGCTGCCTTCCATCGGCTTCGCCTACACCACCGACCAGCTCTTCTGGCTGGCGGCGTTGCCCGGCTTCTCGGGCGCTACGCTCAGGATCTTCTATTCCTTCATGGTGCCGATCTTCGGCGGGCGGCTGTGGACCACGCTCTCCACCGCCTCGCTGCTGATCCCCGCCTTCGGCATCGGCTACGCCGTCCAGGACCCCGACACGCCCTACCTGATCTTCCTGGTCCTGGCGCTGCTGTGCGGGCTGGGCGGCGGCAATTTCGCCTCCTCCATGGCCAACATCTCGTTCTTCTTCCCCAAGGCGCAGAAGGGCAACGCGCTGGCGCTCAATGCCGGGCTCGGCAATCTCGGCGTCAGCGTCATGCAGTTCCTCGTGCCGCTGGTGATCACGGCGGGGGTGTTCGGCGCGATTGGCGGCGAGCCGCGGGCGGTCGGCGAGACGGAGCGGCTGTGGCTGCAGAACGCGGGCTTCGTCTGGGTGCCGTTCCTCGTCCTGGCGACGGCGGCGGCCTGGGCCGGCATGAATGACATCGCCAGCGCGCGGGCCTCGTTCCGCGAGCAGGCGGTGATCTTCCAGCGCCGGCACAACTGGATCATGTGCCTGCTCTATACCGGCACGTTCGGCTCGTTCATCGGCTACTCGGCGGGCTTCCCGCTGCTTGCCAAGACCCAGTTCCCGGAGGTCGATTCGCTCAAGCTCGTGTTCCTGGGCCCGCTGGTGGGTGCTCTCTCGCGCGCCGCCACCGGCTGGATCTCGGACCGCTACGGCGGTGGCCGGGTCACCTTCTGGACCTTCGGGCTCATGATCGCGGCCGTGGCCGGCGTGCTCTGGTTCCTCGGCATCAAGGAGCAGCCCGGCGCGTTCTGGGGCTTCTTCGCGATGTTCATGGTGCTGTTCCTCGCCACCGGCGTGGGCAACGCCTCCACCTTCCAGATGATCCCCATCATCATGCGCCAGGAGGTGCCGCGGCTGATGCCCCAGCTCGGCGCCCGCGACCAGCTCCGCCAGGCGGAGCGCGAATCGGCGGCCATCATCGCCTTCACCTCGGCCATCGCCGCCTACGGCGCCTTCTTCATCCCCAAGGCCTACGGCACGTCCATCGCCCTGACCGGCGGCCCGCAGGCGGCCTTGTGGGGCTTCATGCTCTTCTACCTGATCTGCGCGTTCGTCACCTGGGCGGTCTACACCCGCAAGGGCGGCGAGCTCTACGAGACCGAGCGCGGGCTGCCTGCAGCCACCGCGCCCGCCGAATGACCCGGAGACCGCGGCGATGAGCCAGTTTCTCGACCGTCTGAGATATTTCGAGAAGAACGTCGACAGCTTCGCCGACGGCCACGGGATCGTGACCCGCGAGGACCGGAGCTGGGAGGACGCCTATCGCAAGCGCTGGCAGCACGACAAGATCGTGCGCTCCACGCACGGCGTGAACTGCACGGGCTCGTGCTCGTGGAAGATCTACGTCAAGGGCGGGATCGTCACCTGGGAGACCCAGCAGACCGACTATCCGCGCACCCGGCCCGACCTTCCCAACCACGAGCCGCGCGGCTGCTCGCGGGGCGCCAGCTACAGCTGGTACCTCTACTCGGGAGCGCGGCTCAAATATCCGCTGGTGCGCTCGCGCCTCCTCAAGCTGTGGCGCGCTGCCCGCAGGACCCGGCCGCCGGTGGCGGCCTGGGCGAGCATCGTCGAGGATCCCTCGCGGCGCGCCGAGTATGTGAAGCTGCGCGGCCATGGCGGCTTCGTCCGGGCGAGCTGGGACGAGGTCAACGAGATCATCGCCTCGGCCAATGCCTATACCGCGAGGAAGCACGGGCCGGACCGGATCTTCGGCTTCTCGCCGATCCCGGCCATGTCGATGGTCTCCTACGCGGCCGGCGCCCGCTATCTCTCGCTCCTGGGCGGCGTGTGCGGCTCGTTCTACGACTGGTATTGCGACCTGCCGCCGGCCAGCCCGCAGACCTGGGGCGAGCAGACCGACGTGCCGGAGGCCGCCGACTGGTACAATGCGGGCTTCCTGATGATCTGGGGCTCCAACGTGCCCCAGACCCGCACGCCCGACGCGCATTTCTATACGGAGGTCCGCTACAAGGGCACGAAGTCGGTGGTGGTCTCGCCGGACTATGCCGAGGCCACCAAGTTCGCCGATCTGTGGCTGTCCCCCAAGCAGGGCACCGACGCGGCCCTGGCGCTGGCGCTGGGCCACGTGATCCTGCGCGAGTACCACCTCGAGCGGCAGGTCCCCTACTTCCAGGACTATCTGCGCCGCTACAGCGACCTGCCCATGCTGGTGCGGCTCGAGCGCAAGGACGGAAGCTGGGTGCCGGGCCAGCTCGTGCGGGCGAGCCAGTTCGCCGACGCGCTGGGCGAGAGCGAGCATGCCGAGTGGAAGACGGTGGCCCTCGACGAGACTACCGGCGAGCCTGTGGCGCCGCTGGGCTCGGCGGGCTTCCGCTGGGGCGGCAAGGGCAGGTGGAACCTCGAGGAGAAGGACGGCAGGGGCCGCGAGGTCCGGCTGCGGCTGAGCCAGGCCGACGCCCATGACGAGATCGTGCCGGTGGCCTTCCCCTATTTCGGCGGCCGGGCCAGCGAGCATTTCGTCGCCACGCAGCACGGCGAGGTGCTGGAGCGCCATCTGCCGGTGCGCAGGATCGCGCTGAAGGACGGCGAGGCGCTGGTCGCCACCGTGTTCGACCTGCTCTGCGCAAATTACGGGCTCGACCGCGGGTTCGGCGGCGCCAATGTGGCGCTATCCTACGACGAGGACGTCCCCTTCACGCCGGCCTGGGCGGAGCGCATTACCGCCGTCCCGGCGGAGTCCATCGTCACGGTGGCGCGCGAGTTCGCCACCAACGCCGAGAAGACCGGCGGCCGCTCCATGGTGATCCTGGGCGCCGGGTTGAACCACTGGTACCACATGGACATGGCCTATCGGGGGATCATCAACCTCCTGGTCATGTGCGGCTGCGTGGGCCAGTCGGGCGGCGGCTGGTCGCACTATGTGGGGCAGGAGAAGCTCCGCCCGCAGACCGGCTGGCTGCCGCTGGCCTTCGGCCTCGACTGGAGCCGCCCGCCGCGCCAGCAGAACTCCACCAGCTTCTGGTACGCCCACACCGGGCAGTGGCGCTACGAGACCCTGACGGTGGACGAGATCCTCTCGCCCACGGCGCCCGAGGGCGACTGGTCGGGCTCGCTCATCGACTACAATATCCGCGCCGAGCGGATGGGCTGGCTGCCCTCCGCCCCGCAGCTCAAGCAGAACCCGCTTTCCATCGCCGCGAGGGCGAAGGAGGCCGGCCTTGAGCCGAAGGACTATGTCGCCAGGGCGCTCGGGAGCGGCGAGCTCCAGATGTCCTGCGAGGACCCCGACGATCCCGCCAACTGGCCGCGCAACCTCTTCGTCTGGCGCTCCAACCTGCTGGGCTCCTCGGGCAAGGGGCACGAATATTTCCTGAAGTACCTGCTCGGCACCACGCACGGCGTTCTGGGCAAGGACCTGGGGCAGGAGGGCGTGACCCGGTCGAAGGAGGTGCGCTGGCACGAGGAGGCGCCGGAAGGAAAGCTCGACCTGCTCGTGACCCTCGACTTCCGCATGTCGACCACCTGCGTCTACTCCGACATCGCCCTGCCCACGGCCACCTGGTACGAGAAGAACGACCTCAACACCTCCGACATGCACCCCTTCATCCACCCGCTCACCGCAGCGGTGGACCCCGCCTGGGAAGCCCGGAGCGACTGGGAGATCTACAAGGGGATCGCGAGGAAGTTCTCCGAGGTGGCGCCCGAGGTGCTGGGCGTCGAGCAGGACGTGGTCCTCACGCCGATCCTTCACGACACCCCGGCCGAGCTCGCCCAGCCCTTCGACGTGCGCGACTGGAAGAAGGGCGAGGTGGAGTCGGTCCCCGGCGTGACCATGCCCCAGGTGAGCGTGGTCGAGCGCGACTACCCCAATCTCTACAGGCGCTTCACCGCGCTGGGGCCGCTCATGGAGAAGGTCGGCAACGGCGGCAAGGGCATCGCCTGGAAGACCGGCCGCGAGGTCGAGCAGCTGCGCGCCCTCAACGGCGTTGTCACCGAGGAGGGGCCCACCAAGGGCCTGCCCCGGATCGAGACCGACATCGACGCCACCGAGGTGATCCTGATGCTGGCACCGGAGACCAACGGCGAGGTCGCGGTGCGGGCGTGGGAGGCGCTCTCGGCCGCGACCGGGCGCGAGCATGCGCATCTCGCGGTCCCCAAGGAGGACGAGAAGCTCCGTTTCCGGGACATCGCCGCGCAGCCGCGCAAGATCATCTCCTCGCCCACCTGGTCGGGGCTGGAATCGGAGAAGGTCTGCTACAACGCCGGCTACACCAACGTCCACGAGCTGATCCCGTGGCGCACGCTCACCGGCCGGCAGCAGCTCTACCAGGACCACAAGTGGATGCTCGGCTTCGGGGAGGGTCTGTGCACCTGGAAGCCGCCGGTGGACTTCAAGGCGGTGGCGAAGGTGCGCGGCGCGGTGCCCGCGGAGGGCCCCGAGCTGGTGCTGAACTTCATCACGCCGCACCAGAAATGGGGCATCCACTCCACCTACACCGACAATCTGCTGATGCTGACGCTCAACCGCGGCGGCCCGGTCGTCTGGCTCAGCGAGGCCGACGCGCGGTCGGCCGGAATCGAGGACAACGACTGGGTCGAGGCCTACAACGCCAACGGCGCGCTCACGGCCCGCGCGGTAGTCTCGCAGCGCATCCGGCCGGGCATGATCCTGATGTACCATGCCCAGGAAAAGATCGTGAACACGCCGGGCTCGCAGATCACCGGCAATCGCGGCGGCATCCACAACTCGGTGACCCGGACCACCCTCAAGCCGACCCACATGATCGGCGGCTATGCCCACCAGGCCTACGGCTTCAACTACTACGGAACGGTGGGCTCGAACCGCGACGAGTTCGTGATCGTCCGCAAGATGACCGGCATCGACTGGCTCGAGGGGCCGTATGAAGCGGCGAAGCAGGAGGCAGCCGAATGAAGATCCGCGCCCAGATCGCGATGGTCATGAACCTGGACAAGTGCATCGGCTGTCACACCTGCTCGGTGACCTGCAAGAACGTGTGGACCAGCCGCGAGGGCATGGAATACGCGTGGTTCAACAATGTCGAGACCAAGCCCGGCATCGGTTATCCCAAGGAGTGGGAGAACCAGAAGCGCTGGAACGGCGGCTGGACCCGCACCCGTGGCGGCAGGCTGCAGCCGAAAATGGGCTCGAAGTGGCGGATCCTGGCGAAGATCTTCGCCAATCCCGATCTTCCCGAAATCGACGATTACTACGAGCCCTTCACCTTCGACTACGAGCATCTCCAGAACGCCGGCGAGGTACAGGCCTTCCCGACGGCCCGGCCGCGATCGCAGATCACCGGCGAGCGCATCGAGAAGATCGAGTGGGGGCCGAACTGGGAGGAGATCCTCGGCGGCGAGTTCGCGAAGCGCTCGAAGGATGTGAATTTCGAGGGTGTCGAGAAGGAGATCTACGGCGCCTTCGAGAACACCTTCATGATGTACCTGCCGCGTCTTTGCGAGCACTGCCTGAACCCGAGCTGCGCCGCCGCCTGCCCCTCGGGCGCGATCTACAAGCGCGAGGAGGACGGCATCGTCCTGATCGACCAGGACAAGTGCCGCGGCTGGCGGATGTGCGTTTCGGGCTGCCCCTACAAGAAGATCTACTACAACTGGTCCTCGGGCAAATCCGAGAAGTGCATCTTCTGCTACCCGCGCATCGAATCGGGCCAGCCCACGGTGTGCTCGGAGACCTGCGTCGGCCGCATCCGCTATCTGGGCGTCATCCTCTATGACGCCGACGGCATCGAGAAGGCGGCGAGCGTTCCCGACGAGGGCCGGCTCTACGAGGAGCAGCTCAAGCTCTTCCTCGACCCGGACGACCCGGCGGTGATCGAGCAGGCCCGGCGCGACGGCGTGCCCGAGGCATGGCTCGAGGCCGCCCGCCTCTCGCCCATCTGGAAGATGGCGATGGAGTGGAAGGTGGCGCTGCCGCTCCACCCCGAGTACCGCACCCTGCCCATGGTCTGGTACGTCCCGCCGCTCTCGCCGATCCAGTCGGCCGCGGCCGCGGGGAAGATGGGCGTGGACGGCGGCATGCCCGACGTGCGCAGCCTCAGGATCCCCGTGAAGTACCTGGCCAACCTGCTCACCGCCGGGGCCGAGGCGCCGGTGATCCGCGCCCTGGAACGGATGCTGGCGATGCGCGGCTACATGCGCGCGAAGACGGTGGACGGCGTGATCGACGAGGCCATCGCCGGCCGTGTCGGCCTCACCGGCGCGCAGATCGAGGAGATGTACCGGATCATGGCGATCGCCAATTACGAGGACCGTTTTGTCATTCCTACGGCACATCGCGAGGCAGGCGAGGACACCTACGACCTGCGCGGCTCGTGCGGCTTCTCCTTCGGCAATGGCTGCTCCGACGGCATCAGCGGCACCGGCCTGTTCGGCAGCAGGAAGAAGGCCCGCACGCCCATGGAGGTCGAGTGATGGCAAGGACCTTGAAGGCGCTCTCGGCCCTGCTCTCCTATCCCACTGCCGAGCTTTGCGGGGCGGCGGGCGAGCTGCGCAGCGCGCTGCGGGACGAGGCGCTCGTGCCGGCGCGGCGGCTGGCCCTGCTCGACCGTCTCCTGGACGAGCTGGCGGTGCGCGACCTCTACGACCTGCAGGAGCGCTACACCCTGCTCTTCGACCGCTCGCGCTCGCTCTCGCTCCATCTCTTCGAGCACATCCACGGCGAGAGCCGCGATCGCGGCCAGGCCATGGTCGACCTCGCCCGCCACTACGAGAGCCGCGGCTTTCTCATTGCCGCCAGCGAGCTGCCCGACTTCCTGCCGCTGTTCCTCGAGTTCCTGTCGCTGCTGCCGGAAGGCGAGGCGAGGGCGCTTCTGGCGGAGCCGGCGGAGGTGCTGCGGACGCTCGAGGAGCGGCTGCGGCGGCGCGGCTCGATCTATGCCGGCGTGTTCCTGGCGCTGCTCGACCTCGCCGGGGAAGCGCCTGCGGCCGGGACGCAGACGGTCCCGGCCGATGACATCGATCCCGAGGATCTGGCGGCGCTCGATGCCGAGTGGGAGGAGACGGCCGTCACCTTCGGGCCGGGCGATCCCATGGCCGACAGTTGCGGCCGCACCCGCCTCGCCACCCGCCTGCGCGCCGCCACGCGCAGCGTCGCCGACCGCCACTGAGGAGCGACGGCCATGGCCGAGTACATCAATGCCGCCCTTTTCGGCTGGTATCCCTATCTCTGCCTCACCGTGTTCCTGCTGGGCAGCCTGATCCGCTTCGACCGCGAGCAGTATTCGTGGAAGACCGGATCGAGCCAGCTCCTGCGCCGCCGCCAGCTCATGTGGGGCTCGAACCTCTTTCACGTGGGCATCCTCGTGATCTTCTTCGGGCACCTCGTGGGGCTGCTCACGCCCATACAGGTCTTCGATCTCGTGGGCATCTCGCACGGCGCCAAGCAGGTCATGGCGATCGTGGTGGGCGGTGTGGCCGGCCTCGTATGCCTCGCCGGAATCGCGCTCCTGCTGCACCGGCGCCTCACTGACCCGCGCATCCTGAAGACCTCGAGCACCGGCGACATCGCCATCCTCGTGCTGCTCGCCGTGCAGCTCGTCCTGGGCCTGCTCACGATCTTCGTGTCGCTGGGCCATCTGGACGGTGCGGAGATGGTGCGGTTCATGGCCTGGGCGCAGGGCATCCTGACGCTCCAGCCCGGTGCCGCGGCGCTGGTCCTGGACGCCCACCCGCTCTTCAAGCTGCACCTCTTCCTGGGGCTCACCATCTTCCTGGTCTTCCCCTTCACGCGCCTCGTGCATGTGTGGAGCGCACCGGTCTGGTATCTGGGCCGGCGGGGCTATCAGGTCGTCCGCACGCGGCGGGCGGGTGCCCCGCGGCAGCGGCCGGCACGGGCCGGGGCGCATGGCGCGGAAGCGGCTGCCGCCCCGGGCCGTCCAGCCGCGACCCCGGCGGAGTGAGCGCCATGGAGGTCTTCGCCATCGGCAGGCGGCAGGCGGAGGCGGCGACGCCGCTCCTCGTCCGGGTGAACGGCGTCGTGATCCCGCCGGCGGCCATCGCCCGCGAGATCCAGCATCATCCCGCATCCTCGCCCGCCGAGGCGCGCCGGGCTGCGGTGGAGGCGCTGGTGGTGCGCGAGCTGCTCTTGCAGGAGGCCCGCCTTCTCGGTCTCGATCCGGCGCCGGCCGAGGACGATGAAGGCCGCCGCGAGACGGAGGAGGAGGCGCTCGTCCGTCGGCTCGTCGAGCAGGCGGTCGCGGTACCGAAAGCGGAAGACAGCGAGTGCCGGCGGTTCTACGACACCAATCCCGGGCAGTTTCGCAGCCCCGCGATCTTCGAGGCCTCGCACATCCTGTTCTCTGCATCGCGCAGGGACGAGCATGCCTTTGCCGAGGCGCTGCGTCTGGCGGAGGCGGCAATCGCGGAGCTGTGGGCGGCACCGCAACGTTTCGAGGAGCTGGCGCGCTCGCTCTCGGCCTGCCCATCTGCCGCCTCCGGTGGCAATCTGGGTCAGATCTCGGCGGGCCAGGTGACGCCGGAGTTCGAGGAGGCGCTGGCCGGGCTCGCGGTCGGGCAGATCACGCCCGAGCCCGTGACCACGCCCTACGGCGTCCACGTCATTCGCCTGACCCGCCGCATCGACGGCGGACCGGTGCCATTCGAGGCGGTTCGGGAGCGGATCGCCGCCTGGCTCGAGGAGCGCGTGTGGCGTCGGGCCGTCGCGCAGTATGTGCGCATTCTCGCCGGACGTGCGGTGATCGAGGGTTGTCGGCTCGATGGTGCCGAGACGCCGTTGGTGCAGTAGGAGACGTCTCCATGATGCTCGGCACGCTGATCACCCGCCTCGAGGAGCCCGGCATGGCGGAGGCGGCCCTGATCGGGGCCGGCGACATGGCGCTTCTCTCACGCCTGCAGGAGATCGCCGCGGCCGAGGGGGTCCAGCTGGCGGCCTTTGCCAGCCGCGCGGTGCGTCACTTCCTCGATCACGCTGGCGAGGAGGACTGGCTGCAGCTCATGGGGCTCATGGGCCGCTCGAAGGAGCCCGGACTGGTGGCTCTTCGGATCATCCTCCACAAGGCGGCCGACCATGCCGTTGCCGGCTGCAGGGATGAGTGGCCGCAGTCTTCTCGTTCAGTCTTGACCGAATGAACTGAACGCCCCATGTCGCCTGGATGAGCGACAGGAACCACGACGGCACGGAACAGTTCATCGAGGAGCTCGGCATGGTGTTCCAGGCCGAGGGCCTGCCGCGCATCGCCGGGCGGGTGATGGGCCTTTTGGTGATCGAGGGCGGGCCTATGGCCTTTGCCGCGATCGCCGAGCGGCTCCACATCAGCCGCGGCAGCGTCAGCACCAACACGAGGCTGCTCGAGCAGATGGGCGTGCTGGAGCGGGTGGCCGTGCCGGGCGAGCGGCAGGACTTCTTCCGGCTGGCTGCCGCCCCCTATGTCAGGCTGCTGAGCGGGCTGACGCAGCGCATGGCCAAGGCGCGCGACGTGGTACAGCGAGCGGGGCGCAGCCTGTCGCCCGATCGTCATGGCGCCCATCAGCGGCTGGCCGAGCTGGACGAGTTCTACGCTGAGTTCGGCTCCAGTCTCGCCCGCCTTATCGAGCAGTTCTCGCGCAGGCGCTGAGCCAGGTCGCCCGCCAACCGGATGTAAGCATGCTTGACGAGATTCGCGACAGGCCGGCGCGAGCCGACGAGCAGACTGCCGCTCCGGCTCCCCGGACGCTGGCGAGGCCGGCAGCACCGGCAGGGACGGCGGGCGGCACCGGCCGGTCGCTTTGGATCGCCGTTGCCCTGGTGGCGGGCCTGGTGGTCTGGATGGCAAGCGGGATGTGGGGTGCCGGCGATGCCGGCGCGCCGCCGCAGGACGTTGCCTCGCCCTCGCCCCAGCCGGTGACGGTAGCCAGCCGGGCCTCGCAGGCAGCCATGATCACCCGCTATCTCGTCAACCAGGCCGAGGTGGTGCCGCGACGCGATGTGCCGCTTCGCGCCGGGATCGCCGGGCGGGTGGCGGAGCTTCCGGTGGCCAAGGGCGCCCGTATCGGCCAGGGCGGCCTCCTGGTACGGCTCGACCCGGGCGACCGGCCGGCCCGGCTCCGGCGCGCGCAGGCCGAGGTGGCGCGCTACGAGGGCGACTACGAGGCGGCGCGGCGGCTGGCCGGCAAGGGCTATGCCGCGGCCGCCCGGGAGCGCGAGACCTTCGCGCAGCTCCAGGCCGCCCGTGCGGAGGTCGACGAGGTCGAGGAGGAGATCGCCGACGCCACCATCGAGGCGCCGTTCGCCGGGATCCTCAACCGGCTCGACGTCGAGCACGGCGAGTATGTTCGCCAGGGCGACGAGCTGGGTCGGTTGGTGGAGAACGACCCGCTCGTGGTCGAGGTCCAGGTGGCCCAGCAGAACATCGCCCATGTGCGCGAGGGGATGGAGGTGGAGATCGCCTTCGTCACCGGGCAGCAGGCCAAGGGCGCGGTACGCTACGTCTCGGCCAGTGCCGACCGCGCCACCCATACGTTCCTGGTCGAGGTAGAGGTGCCCAATCCGGACGGCGAGGTGCCCTCCGGCATCAGCGCCGAGGCCAGGATTCCCGCCCGTGAGATGATGGCCCATTTCCTCTCGCCGGCCATCCTGGCGCTGAGCACGGACGGCGAGCTGGGGGTCAAGACCGTGGACGGCCAGGGCGTGGTGCGCTTCCGGCCGGTGGAGCTGGTACGGGCCGAGACCGACGGCGTGTGGGTGGCAGGCCTTCCCGAGAGGATCCGGCTGATCACCACGGGCCAAGGGTTCGTGCGCGACGGCGATCGGGTGCGCGTGGTGGAGACCGCGGAGGCGGCAGCGGCCTCCGGCGCCCTTGCCGGGCCGGCTGCGGCACTGCCGGTGGATTCCGTGGGACGATGAGCTGATGCGCCCGCTCATCACCGCCGCCTTCGAGCGTAGCCGCACGGTCCTCCTGGCTCTCCTGCTCATCTTCGCGATGGGCGCCACCTCCTATCTGACGATACCCAAGGAATCGGCGCCAGATGTGCCGATCCCCGTGATCTACGTGTCGGTGACCCTCGAGGGGATCTCGCCGGGCGACGCCGAGCGCCTGCTGATCCGGCCGCTCGAGACCGAGCTGCAGTCGATCGAGGGGCTCGACGAGATGACCGCCACGGCGGCCCAGGGCCATGCCTCGGTGATGCTGGAGTTCTCCGCCGGCTTCGATTCGGAGACGGCGCTCGACGACGTCCGCGAGGCGGTGGACCGCGCCAAGCCCGAGCTGCCCGCAGAGGCCGACGAGCCTGTCGTGCAGGAGGTGAATGTCGCCCTCTTCCCAGTGCTCACCGCGATGCTCTCGGGGCCGGTGCCCGAGCGCACGCTGGTGGAGCTCGCCAAGCGGCTCCAGGATGCGATCGAGGCGCTGCCCGGGGTGCTCGAGGTCGATATCGGCGGCGAGCGCGAGGAGGTGCTCGAGGTGCTGGTCGAGCCCAGCGTGCTCGAGACCTACAACATCTCCTTCGAGACCCTGATCTCGCAGATCCAGCGCAACAACCGTCTCGTGGCGGCTGGCGCGCTCGACACCGGGGCGGGGCGGATCCTGCTCAAGGTGCCCGGCATCATCGAGGATCTGGACGATGTGCTGGAGCTGCCCGTCAAGGTGGACGGCGAAACGGTGGTGAGCTTCCGCGATGTCGCGGTGGTGCGCCGCACGTTCCGCGATCCGGACGGTTTCGCGCGGATCGACGGGCAGCCGGCGCTGGCGCTGGAGATCAAGAAGCGGCTCGGCGCCAACATCATCGAGACAGTGGAGGCCGCCAAGGCCGTCATCGAGGCGGCGCGCGAGGACTGGCCGGGCAGCGTGGCCGTGGACTATCTCCAGGACGAGTCCCGCCAGGTCCGCACCATGCTGAGCGATCTGGAGAACAACGTCCTGGCGGCGATCATCCTCGTGATGATCGTGATCGTGGCGACGCTGGGCGCGCGCAACGCGCTCCTCGTGGGGCTTGCCATCCCGGGCTCGTTCCTGGCCGGGATCATCGCCATCGCGGCCCTCGGCTACACGCTCAATACGGTCGTGCTGTTCAGCCTGATCCTCGTGGTGGGCATGCTGGTGGACGGCGCCATCGTGACCACGGAGCTCGCCGACCGACGCCTCGCCGAGGGGCGTCCGCCGCGCGAGGCCTATGCCGAGGCGGCGGGCCGCATGGCCTGGCCCATCGTCAGCTCCACCGCCACCACGCTCGCCGTCTTCCTGCCGCTGCTGTTTTGGGGCGGCGTGGTGGGCGAGTTCATGAAGTACCTGCCGATCACGGTGCTCGTCACCCTCACCGCCTCGCTCTTCATGGCGCTGGTCTTCGTGCCGGTGCTGGGCGGGCTGCTGGGCCGGGCCGATGCCCGGGCAGGGCGCCAGCTGGCGGTGCTGCAGGCGGCCGAGACCGGCGATCTGCGCTCGATCGGGGGCTTCACCGGCCGCTACCTGGCCGTGCTCGAGCACCTCGTGCGCCGCCCGCTGCTTACCCTGGGCGCCGCCCTTGCCATGCTGGCCGGCGCCTATGCCGCCTATGCCGGGCTCGGCCGCGGCGTCGAGTTCTTCCCCAGCATCGAGCCCGATTTCGCGCAAGTCCAGGTCCAGGCGCGCGACAATCTCTCGGTATGGGAGAAGGATGCGCTGGTGCGCGAGGTCGAGGAGCGGCTTTTGGGCATGGGCGAGCTCGAGAGCGTCTATGCCCGGACCATCGGCCAGGGGCAGGGCCGCAACCTCGCCGAGGACGTGATCGGGGTGATCCAGCTCGAGCTGGTCGACTGGTCGCAGCGGCGGCCGGCAGCGCGCATCATCGAGGAGATCCGCACCCGCACCGCCGAGATTCCAGGTATCCACCTGCAGGTGCGCGAGCAGCAGCAGGGACCGGCCAGCGGGAAGCCGGTGCAGCTCCGCCTGACCTCCCGCGATCCGGCGCTGCTGGACGATGCGGTGGCGACGGCCCGCTCGCTCATGGAGCGGATCGGCGGCTTCGTCGACGTCGAGGACAACCGGCCGCTTCCGGGTGTCGAGTGGGAGCTGGTCGTGGATCGCAGCAAGGCGGCGCGCTACGGGGCCGACGTCACCCTGCTGGGCCAGGCGGTGCAGCTCCTCACGGTGGGCATCCCGGTGGCCGAGTACCGTCCCGACGACGCCGACGAGGAGGTGGACATCCGGGTGCGCTTCCCGCCCGGCTACCGCACCCTGGCACAGCTCGAGCAGCTCCGGGTGCCCACCGCGCGCGGCCTCGTGCCGGTGGGCAACTTCGTGGAGTTCCGGCCGGCGCCGCGCACCGGCACCATCGAGCGTATCGACGCGCGCCGCGCCATGACCGTGGAGGCCGACGTCGCCGAGGGGCTCCTCGTGAGCGAGCAGACGGAGAAGCTGCGCGCCGCGCTCGCCGAGGCGGACCTGCCGCAGTCGGTCGGCTTCTCCTTCGCCGGCGAGACGGAGGACCAGCAGGAGGCCGCGAGCTTCCTCGCCGGCGCGTTCCTCACCGCGGTCTTCTTGATGCTCATCATCCTGGTGACGCAGTTCAACAGCATCTACCAGGCCCTGCTGGTGCTCTCGGCCATCGTCTTCTCGACCGCCGGGGTGCTGCTCGGCCTGCTGGTCACCGGCCGGCCGTTCGGCGTGGTCATGGGCGGAATCGGCGTGATCGCGCTGGCGGGCATCGTCGTGAACAACAATATCGTGCTCATCGACACCTTCAACGAGCTGCGCCGCCGGGGCATGGAGCCGCTGGAGGCGGTGCTGCGTACCGGCGCCCAGCGCCTGCGCCCGGTGCTGCTCACCTCGATCACCACCATCCTGGGCCTGATGCCCATGGTGCTGGGCATGAATATCGACCTGATCGGCCGCAGCATCGCCTTCGGCGCTCCCTCGACCCAGTGGTGGACCGAGCTCTCAAGCGCCATCGCCGGCGGCCTCGCCTTCGCGACGCTGCTGACCCTCCTGCTCACGCCGGCCCTCTTGATGCTGGGCGAGAGAGTCGGGGCGCGGCTGCGGCGGCTTCGGGCCGGAGGGGCCCGGGCGGCCGGCGCCTGAGCGGGACGAGGGCGCTGCCACGATCCGGCGGCTGTCCCACGAGCCTTGTCACGCGACGCCGTCAGCCCGGCCCGCCCGCACGTCCCGCCGCGATCCTTGCGACCGTGCCGTCGCTCACGCCGCCTTGTCGTGCCGCTGGCAGGCTTCCAGCCGCCGGCGCTGGGCGCGGTTCAAGGCGCCCCGGACGTGCTGCCCGGGTTCGTTCGTGCCATCAGCCAGAGGGTGGGCGGCCTCGTCGCCCGAGGCTGGCATTGCGGCTTGCATGGCGCGCGGGTCGTGCGCGAAGGCCGCCGCTAGCCCGGAAAGCGCCTGCGGTCTGGCGGGAACCGGGCGGGCCTGCTGCTTGTGCCGGGTCCGGGCTGCGGCGAGCTGGCCGGAGGCGTGACGCCAGTCCCGCTCGAGGCGGGCGCGATAGCGCAGGATTGTCGGCAGCGACGGCAGGCCCGGCGGCGGCCCCTTCTCCGGGGCATCCAGCAGTGCTGCCGTCACCCGGTCCTCGATGACGTTGAGCCGCCGCTCGCGGAGCATCACCAGCGCCATCTGCCGGACCCAGTGCTCCTGCGCCTCGTCGGCCGGCCCGTGCTGTGCCACCAGGGCGGCATGGAGCGCCTCGAAAAGGGCCTGCTCCTCCGGCTCGGGGCGCGTGTCCGTCGCGCACAGCCCGTGCCGCACGGCGTTGCGCGAGCTGGCCTCCTTGCCCTCCGGTGTCACAGGGCCGTGCGAGAGCGCGCCGTTGCGGCGGGCGGCGTCGGATCGGGCAGCGGATGGCGGCTTGGCCATGGCGGATCTCGCTTAATGAGGACCGTATGCCCTCATGCTACCATGGAGAAGGAAGAATTGCCAAGCGAGTGCCGCAGGCGGTGGTGGAAGGGACTCCGGTCCCGGGCGGCATGCGCGCCCGTGGGCTGAGCCGCCTCCTCGTGCGGCCGATCGTGCCGGCGCCGGCCCTCGGCCGACGCGGGCGCGCGGCCGGGCCGGCCGAGCCTGTCGGAGCTAGGGGTGGTCGCCGGGCGCCGACGCCGGCGCCGAGAGTGCCGCTCCGGCACCGGTGCGGCGTCCTTTGACCTTCTCGCGCATCTTCTGCACCACGACGTAGAGCGAGGGGATGAAGAAGATGCCGATGAGCGAGGCGGCGATCATCCCGGCGAAGACGGCGGTGCCGACGCCGCGCCGCGAGAGCATGGCCGCGCCCTCGGCGGTCACCAGCGGCAGGAGGCCGGCCAGGAAGGCAAGGCTGGTCATCATGACCGCGCGGAACCGCTCGCCCGCACCCTCCACCGCGGCCTCCTGGATGCCCAGTCCTGCCGCGCGCCGAGCCATGGCGAACTCGACGATCAGGATCGCGTTCTTGGCGGCGAGGGCGATCAGCACGACGATGCCGATCTGCGCATAGACATTGTTGTCGAGACCGGCGACCCATAGCCCGGCGAGCCCGCCGCCCAGCGCCACGCCGACCGAGAGCAGCACGGCCACCGGAATGGTCCAGCTCTCGTAGAGCGCCACGAGGAAGAGATAGGCGAACACCACCGAGAGGGCGAGGATCACCGTCGTCTGGCCTGCCGCGAGCTTTTCCTGCAGCGCCGTGCCGGTCCACTCGAAGCTGTAGCCGTCCGGGAGCGTGGAAGTCGACAGGCTCTCCATGGCTGCCAGGGCCTCGCCCGAGCTGACGCCCGGGGCCGGGCTGCCGTTGATGGTGATGCTGCGATTATTGTTGTAGCGGACGATGGACTGCGGCCCGATCATCGGCCGGGCTTGCGCGAAGGCGCTGATTGGCACCATCTGGCCGGCCTTGTTGCGGACATGGATCCGGTAGATGTCCGGCACGGCGTCACGATCGCCGGCCTCGCCCTGCAGGTTGAGCTGCCAGGTGCGGCCGAAGAGGTTGAGATCGTTGACATAGTAGCCGCCGAGCGTCGCCTGCAGGGCGTTGAAGACGTCCGAGAGCGCAATGCCCAGCGTCTGCACCTTGTCGCGGTCTATCTCGAGATGAAGCTGCGGGGTGCTGGCCGAGTAGGTCGTGAAGACGGCGGAGAGGCTGTCGTCCTGGTTGGCGGCGAGGATCATGCCGCGGCCGACCGACGCAAGGTCCGCGGGATCGCCGCCGCGCAGATCGAGAAGCTGGTACTCGAAGCCCCCACCGGTGCCCAGCCCGATGATCGGCGGCACGTTGAAGGCGATGATATTGGCATCCAGGATCGCGCGGCCCTGGGCCATGGTCTTGCGGATGATCGACCGGACGTCGGTGCCCGGCGCCGTGCGCTCCTCGAAGGGCTCGAGCAGCACGATCAGGTAGGCGCTGTTCGACTTGGCGATGCCTTCCATCGTGCTGTAGCCGACCACCGTGCTGATGTCGGCAACGCCGGGAATATCCGCAAGAAACGCCTCGACACGCTCGACCACCTGCAGCGTGCGGTTGACCGAGGCTCCCTCGGGAAGCTGGATCTCGGCGAAGAAGGCGCCCTGGTCCTCCTCGGGCAGAAAGCCGGTGGGGGTCGCCTTGAAGAGCCAGGCATCGGCGGCGAAGACGCCCGCCAGCAGGACCAGCATGAGCACCGAGACCCGGACCAGTCGCGCCACCACGGCGCGGTAGCCGTCGCGGGTCCTGTCGATCGCTGCCAGGACAAAACGCATCGGCCCGCGCGGGGGACCGTGGCGGTGGCGCAGGAGCAGCGCGCACAGGGCCGGCGAGAGGGTCAGCGCATTGACCATCGAGATGACCATCGAGACCACCACGGCCACCGCGAACTGCTGGAAGAGCTGACCGGTGATGCCGGGGATGAAGGCGGTCGGGACGAAGACCGAGAGGAGCACCAGCGTCGTCGCCACGATGGGCGCGGTGATCTCGGCCATGGCGCGGCGGGTGGCCTCGGCCGGGCTCAGGCCGGGATCCTTCTCGAGCTGCGCCTCGACCGCCTCGACCACGACGATCGCGTCGTCGACCACGAGGCCGATCGCCAGCACCAGCGCCAGCATCGAGACCATGTTGAGCGAGAAGCCCAGCGCCAGCATCACCGCGAAGGTGCCGATCAGCGAGACCGGGACGGCGATCAGCGGGATCATCGTGGCCCGCAGGTTGCCCAGGAACAGGAAGACCACGATGACCACGAGGACGAACGCCTCGACGAGCGTGTGGACGACCTCCTCCATGCTCTGCTTGACGAAGGCGGTCGAATCGTAGGTGACGGTGTAGTCGACGCCGTCGGGAAAGCGCGTTCTGGCCGAATCCATCACCTCGAGGACGCCCCGGGCGGTGGCCAGCGCGTTGGCGCCGGGCGCCTGGAAGATCGCGATCAGGGCGCCGGGGCCGCCATTGAAGCGGCCGAAGGAATCGGAGGTCCGGGCACCCAGCTCGACCCGGCCGATGTCCCGCACCCTGACGAACGAGCCGTCGGGATTGGCGCGGATCACGACGTTCTCGAACTCGTCCGTCTCGCTCAGGCGGCCTTTGGTCTGGATGTTGAGCTGGAAGGCGGAGTCGGCGCCGATGGGCTGGGCGCCGATGCGGCCGACCGCCGCCTGGATGTTCTGGCCGCGCAGCGCCGCGATCACGTCGCCCGGCGTGAGGCCGAGCCCGGTCAGGCGGTCGCTGTCGAGCCAGACCCGCATCGAGTAGTCGAGCGCGCCGAACAGGAACGCGTCGCCGACACCGGGCACGCGCTTGACGCTGTCGAGCAGGTTGATGGTGGCGTAGTTGGAGAGGAACAGCGTGTCCCGGCTGTCGTCCGGCGAATGGACGGAGACGACCTGGAGGATCGCGGCCGACTTCTTCTTGACCGAGACGCCCTGCCGGCCGACCTCGTCGGGCAGCGCGGGAAGCGCCAGCTGGACGCGGTTGTTGACGTTGACGGCGTTGATGTCGGGATCGGTACCGACGGCAAAGGAGATCGTCAGCGTGTAGCTGCCGTCATTGCCGGCGGTCGACTTCATGTAGATCATGTTGTCGACGCCGACGACCTGCGATTCGATCGGCTGGGCCACGGTCGATTCGACCACCTCGGCGCTGGCGCCCGGATAGGCCGTCGTCACCTGCACCTGCGGCGGGACGATGTCCGGGAACTGCGCCACCGGCATCGCCAGCAGGGCGATCAGGCCGGCCAGCGTGATGACGACCGAGATGACGATCGCCAGGCGCGGACGGTCGACGAAGATGCCGGAGATCACGGGCGGGGCGCTCCCGCCGCAGGCGCCGTGCCGGGCGGTACCGGCACCTCCGTGGGCTCGACGACGAGCCCCGGGCGGACCTTCTGCAGGCCCTGGACGATAACCCGGTCGCCCGCCTCGAGGCCCTCCGTTGCCACGGCGAG
Source organism: Geminicoccaceae bacterium 1502E (assembly GCA_033875255.1). Classification (GTDB taxonomy): domain Bacteria; phylum Pseudomonadota; class Alphaproteobacteria; order Geminicoccales; family Geminicoccaceae; genus Marinimicrococcus. The sequence continues at coordinate 48,932 of JAWZSN010000008.1, forward strand.
CCCGCCCAGCCGCTGTGACAGGACCACCCGGCGCATCTCGACCTTGTTCTCGTCGTCGACGAGGAGGACGTAGGTGCCGCCCTGGTCGAGCTGGACGGCGGTCTGCGGAACGACCATGGCCGCCTCGGGCGCCGCGGTGGCGACCGTCACGTTGACCAGCGCGCCGTCGATCAGCAGACGGTCGGGATTGGGCAGCCTGCCGCGGATCAGGACCGTGTCGGTGCCCTGCTCGACCTCGACGTCGGCAAAGTCGAGCCGGCCTTCGTGGGCGTAGGTCGAGCCGTCCGCGAGCTCGAGCTTGAAGGGTATCTCGCCCGGCTTGCGCTCGTGCCCGGCCGTCTTCTTGCGCAGGTTCAAGAGGTCGCGGACGGTGACCGGGAAGGTCACGTAGATCGGGTCCTGGCTGACGATGGTGGCAAGCGGTCCGCTGGCGGGGCCCACCAGGCTGCCGACGGTGAACGAGGCCCGGCCGATCCTCCCGGCCACCGGCGCCACGATGTCGGTATAGGAAAGCTCCAGCTTCGCCCTGTCGAGCGAGGCCTCGTTGCGCATCAGCGTGCCGCGCGCCTCGGCGAGCTTGGCCGTCGCCTCGTCGAGCCGGGCCTGCGCTGCCGCCTGCTTCTTTACCAGGGTCGTCTGCCGGTCGCGCTCGAGCTCGGCCAGCTTCAGCGTGCCGCGGGTCCCCACGACGCTGCCTTCAGCCTCCGTCTGGGCCGCCTGATAGGGCGCCTTCTCGATCACGAACAGAAGGTCGCCGGCCTCGACCTCCGAGCCTTCGACGAAGGTCTGCTTCTCGAGAAAGCCTTCGACCCGCGCCCGCAGCTCGACCTTTTGGATCGCCTCGATGCGGCCGCTGAAGCTGGCGCTGGGCGTCACCTCCCGGCTTGCGACCTGGACGACGCCGACCGCCGGAGGGGGTGCGGGCGGGGCGGAGGACGCCTGCTCCTCGTTGCTGTCGCAGGCGGCCAGGCCCAAGAGCAGGCTCGCGGACAGTGCCAGCCACCTTGCGCCAGTCCTGCCACGGCGTGCTTTCATGAGCATTTCTCGGCCTCCCCGTCAGCCTTTACCACGGCGCTTGGAGGAGCCCGCAGCGACGGCACGGGCGCACCGTCCTATGATTCATCGATCTTGTGAACCCTCTGATTGCGATCGACGGCAGCCTGCCAGCCTCGCGTGGCATGGACAGAGCTTGCGCGACCATGCTCTTTTCATGCCGATCACCGGGAGGGACGGGCATGGCGGGCCAGCTCGCGAAAGCACGACGGTTCGGCAGTCTGCACGAGGGGCCCGGCGCCTTCGTCATGCCGAACGCGTGGGACGCGGGGACGGCCAGGCTCCTGGCGGGGCTGGGCTTCGAGGCGATCGGCACCACCAGTGCCGGGCTCGCCCTCTCGCTCGGGCGGCCGGACGGGCAAGGCGCCGTCTCGCTGGACGAGACGCTCGCCAATGCGCGCGCCATCGTCGAGGCCGTCGACGTGCCGGTCTCGGCGGATCTGGAGAACGGCTTTGGCCACGCGCCCGCCGCTTGCGCCCGGACCATCCGTCTCGCCGCCGCGACCGGCCTTGCCGGCGGCTCCATCGAGGACGCAACCGGCGAGCAGCAGCGGCCGGTCTACGATTTCCAGGAGGCGGTGGAGCGCGTCGCCGCGGCGGCCGAGGCGGCGCGCGCGCTCGCCCAGCCGTTCGTCCTCACCGCCCGGGCCGAGAACTTCCTCCACGGCCGCCCCGACCTCGACGACACGATCCGCCGCCTCCAGGCCTTCGCGGGGGTGGGCGCCGACGTGCTCTATGCACCGGGCCTGCCGGACCTCGAGGCGATCCGCACGGTGTGCGCGGCGGTCGGCAAGCCGGTGAACGTGGTCATGGGGCTACGTCAGGAGACCTTTCCCGTGGCCGAGCTGGAGCAGGCGGGCGTTCGCCGCATCAGCATTGGCGGCGCCTTCGCCCGGGCGGCCTTCGGGGCGTTTCTCGAGGTAGCCCGCTCGGTGCGCGAGGAGGGCCGTTTCGAGCGCGCCGCGCAAGCGCCGCCCACCGCCGCCCTGCTGCGTTCGATGAACGGCGGCACCTGCTGAGAAGCCGGGACGGCAAGGCCCGAGCCGGAATGTCGGGGTTGAGGCCGTGTCGGTGAAACTCGCGCACTGGTAAAAGCCGTGATGGTGAAACGGCGCTGATAGTGGTAGAGAGCAGCGCGTCGTTCGCCTCACGATTGCAGAGTTCCCATGCTTTTCGACTCCGTCCCCAGCCGGGTGCGCACCCTGATCGACCGGTTCGGGGCCGCCGTCTTCGTTCTCGACGTCGAGCCCGACGGGGGCTTTCGCTTCGTCGCCACCAATCGCGTGCACGAGCGCCATTCGGGGCTGCTCTCGGCCGATCTCGAGGGCCGGCGCCTGGAAGACTGCCTGGGCCCGGCGCTGGCGGCGAAGGTGGAGCCGAACTTCGCGCGCTGCGCCAGGGGGGGCACCGCGTTCGAGTACGAGGAGCAGCTCGACATGCCGGTCGGGCGGACGTGGTGGCGCACGACGCTCACGCCGCTTTTCGATCCGGAGGGGAACGAGGTCGTCCGCATCGTCGGCACCGCCATCGAGATCAGCGACGTCAGGCGCAGCGAGCAGCGCGCCCGCGTGAAGGCCGAGCTTTTGGAGGCCGCCGAGGCGCTCGCCGGAATCGGCCACTGGCGGCACGACCTCGAGACCGGCGAGCTGGTATGGTCCGCCGAGATGCTGCGGATCCACGGCCTGGCGCCGGACGATCCGCCGCCTTCCCTCGAGCAGATGATGGATTTCTACCATCCCGAGGACCGGGCGCAGCTGGCGCGGCACATGGCTCACGCGGGCGAGGGCGACCCGTCCTTCGCCTTCGAGCTGCGCCTTCTCGACGAGGGAAGCGGCGAGCGCTGGGTGCGTGGGATCGGGCATCGCGAGGCGAGGGCGGAGGGGCAGCCCGCGGCCCTCTTCGGCGTGCTGCGCGACGTCACCGAGGAGCGGCGGCGCGAGGCGGCGCTGGTCGAGAGCGAGGCGCGCTTTCGGCGGCTCTACGACGCGACGCCCGCCATGCTGCTCTCGGTGGACGCCCAGTACCGGCTGGTCGCGGTCAGCGACCACTGGCTCGCCCGCATGGGCTATGCCCGCGACGAGGTGCTGGGCCGCCCCATCATGGCCTTCGTCACCGAAGCCTCGTTCGCCCGGAACCGCGACAAGATCCTCGACACGCTGCGGGAGGATGGTGCCGTCCGCGGCGTCGAGTGCGAGTTTCTTCGCAAGGACGGCCGGATCGTCGAGGTGGTGCTGTCGACGGTGGCGGAGCGGGACGAGGAGGGCAGCATCACCGGCTGCCTCACGGTGCTGGTCGACATCTCGGGACGCAAGGAGGCCGAGCGGGCGCTGGCGCGCACCCAGCAAATGCTCACCGACGCCATCGAATGCATGCGCGACGCCTTCACCCTCTTCGACAAGGACGGGCGCCTGCTGATCTTCAACCAGCGCATCAAGGAGATATACCCGCTGATCGGCGATCTGCTGGTGCCGGGTGTCCGCTACGAGGCGCTGGTCCGCGCCATGGTGGAGCGCGGGCAGTACCGCATGGCCGAGGACGAGCTCGAGGGCTGGGTCGAGACGCAGGTGACGCGACACCAGGACTGCCCGCAGGATTACGAGCTCCACCTGAGCGACGGACGGTGGATCCAGATCTCCACGCGGCGGACCAGCGAGGGCGGGGTCGTCAGCACCCGGCGGGACGTCACGCACCGCAAGCAGATGGAGTTCGCCATCGCCCACATGGCGATGCATGACGGGCTGACCGATCTTCCCAACCGCAGCATGTTCCGCGAGGAGCTCGAGCGGGTGCTGGCCCGCGCCGGGCGGGAGCGCTCGAGCTTCGCCGTGCTGATGGGCGATCTCGACGGCTTCAAGGCGGTCAATGACAGCCACGGCCATGCCACCGGCGACCGGTTGCTGATCGAGGTGGGGCGGCGCCTCATGAGCGGGCTGCGCGCCGGCGATATGGTGGCCCGGCTGGGCGGCGACGAGTTCGCCATCCTGGCTTTCGCGCTGGACGGCGACCGGGGCTTCGGCGCCCTGGCCGACCGCCTGGTCGATCTCTTCCGAAGCCCGTTCGAGATCGACGGCCAGAGCATCACTGCCGGGCTGAGCCTCGGCGTGGCCGTCTATCCCGACCACGCGGCCGACGCCGAGCAGCTCCTCATCAACGCTGACGCTGCGCTCTATGCGGCCAAGCGGGCAGGCCGGCATGGCTGGCGCGCCTTCGAGCGCGGCATGGCGGCCAACGCCGAGGCCACCGCCTCGCTGGAGCTCGCGCTGCGCAAGGCCATCGCGCAGGACGAGCTTCTGCTTCATTACCAGCCGATCCTCGACCTCCAGACCGAGCAGCCGATCGGCGCCGAGGCGCTGCTGCGCTGGCGCCACCCCAGCCGCGGCCTGCTCGCCGCCGGGGCCTTCCTCCCGGCCGCCGATCGCCGGCCGGTCATCATGTCGATCACCCGCTGGACGATCGCCGAGGCGTTGCGTCAGCAAAAGGCGTGGCAGGAGGAGAACGGCCTCGAGCTCTCCGTCTGGGTCAATCTCGCCGCCCGATCGTTCCGCTGGGACGGGCTGGTGGAGGTTGTTGAGGAGGAGCTGCGCTGCTCGGGCGTGGCGCCGGAGCGCCTGGTGCTCGAGATCACCGAGGGATCGTTCGCCGACCTGTTCCATGCGGAGGGCCAGATCGCCGCCCTCCAGCGCATGGGGATCCGCATCGCGCTGGACGATTTCGGTGCCGGCCATTCCTCACTGGCAAGGCTCCGCGACGTCACCGTGGACGTGCTCAAGATCGACCGCTCGTTCGTTGCCAACCTCGCCGCCAACGGGCGCGACGACGCGATCGTCCACACCATCATCGCGCTGGGCGCCACCCTCGATCTGGCCACCCTGGCGGAAGGCATCGAGACCCGGGCCCAGTGCGACATGCTCCGCGATCTCGGCTGCCCGTGGGGGCAGGGCTATCACTTCGCCCGGCCGATGCCGGCGGCCGACTTCCTCGTGTGGGCGCAGGAGCGGGCCCGGCGCGATCGCCCGGCCCCTCCCGGCGGCGACGGTCAGACGTCGATGACGAGCTTGCCGAAATGGCCGGCGCGCTCCATCGCGCGGTAGGCCTCGGGCGCGTCCTCGAAAGCGAAACGGCTGTCGATCACCGGCCGCAACGCCGCCGAGGCCAGCGCCCGGTTCATGTCCTCGAACATGCGCCGCGAGCCCACATAGATGCCCTGCAGGGTGATCGACCTGCGCATCACCGGCAGCGGGTCGATCTGCCCGCCGGTAAGAATGCCGATGAGCGCCACCGTGCCGGCTACCCGGGTGGCGGCCAGCGAGCGCTGGAGCGTGCCCGGCCCGCCCACCTCGACGGCGAGATCGACGCCCTGGCCGCCGGTGAGCTCGAGCGCCGCCTTCTCCCAGTCGGGCGTCCGGCGGTAGTTGACGGTCTGCCAGGCGCCCATCGACCGGGCCCGCTCGAGCTTCTCGTCGCTGGAGGAGGTGACGATGGCCCGCGCCCCCATGAGCCGGGCGAACTGCAGCGCGAAGATCGAGACGCCGCCGGTGCCCAGCAGCAGGACCGTGTCGCCGGCCTTGAGCCGTCCCACCTCAACCAGGGTGTGCCATGCGGTGAGCGCGGCGCAGGGCAGGGTGGCGGCCTCGGCAAAGTCCAGATGGTCGGGGATGCGCACCAGGCCGTCGGCGCGCAGCACCACCTCCTCGGCCAGCACGCCGTCCAGCGTGCCGCCCAGCGCGTTGGCCATGGTCACGGCCGAGCAGGCGCCGTCGGTCCAGCCCTGGAAGAAGCAGCTCGCCACCCGGTCGCCCGGCGCCCAGCCCGTGACGCCCGGCCCGGTCTCGAGCACCTCGCCGGCGCCGTCGGAGTTGGGGATCCGCGGCAGCGGGATGCCCCGGCTCACCGGATCGCCGATGATGCTGTAGTCGCGATAGTTGATCGAGTTGGCCCGCATCCGCACGAGGACCTCGCCCGGTCCGGGCCGCGGGGAGGGCAGCTCCACCAGTCTCAGCGCGTCGATTCCACCCTTTCCAACGATCTGCCACGCGCGCATCGCCGTTCATCCTTCATCCGCTCCCGGCACGCCTCCGGCCGGCCCGCCCCGGGGGATACAAGGCCGCACCGGCGCCGTACAGCCGGCCCGGGCAAGGCTGGCATGCGGCGCCGCTCAGCGCGGGGGGCGCTGCCGCTGCAGCCGGAGGGCCAGGCGGCCCGCCCCGGCCAGCCGGCGGCGCAGGCGCTCCTTGCTGCGCTCCTGGCCAGTGCTCCCGTCGCCCAGCCAGTCGCGCAGGGTGGCGAGCGTGATGGCGGTCAGGCCTATCTCCTGCGCCTGGCGCAGGCGCCCCTGCCCCGGCACGCGGGTCACGTCGAGCAGGTCGTGGACCAGCCGCGAAAGGTCGAACACCAGCGGGACCCAGTGATGCGGGTGCGAAGGGTAGAGCCGGTGGCGGATGATCTGGCCGGCGATCCGCCGGTGCGGCGCCAGCGTGTCGAGCCAGCGCTCCATGGCAAGGGCGATGCGCTCGTCCGCCGGCCTGGCTTCCAGCTCTTCTCGGGACAGCGCCAGCATGTCGACGCGCGCCTGGCCGAACCAGGCATCGGCTACCGCCTCGACGTCGCGAAAGCGCCGGCCGATCTCCTCGAGCGGCAGACCGGTGCGGTCGGCGACCAGCGCCAGCCGCACGGACTCCCAGCCGGTCTCGTCGGCGATCGCCAGCGCCGCCTCGACGGCGCGCTCCTCGAGCCTCGCGGCCTCCGCCCTGCGTGCGGGCATCGCCATCTCCCGAATGGACGCGTCCTGCTCCGATCCTACACGATCGGCACCGCTCATGGACCTCGCCGTCGGCCATGGTGTCTGCGGGCGTGGCGATCCATGCTATCCTCGGTTGCCGTGGCGGACGCATGGACCGGCCTTGCACCGCCGCCGATGTCGCGCAACAGGCAGGGGAGAGCGGGCGTGCAGAACGACCATGTCTATCGCAAGACCGAGCTGGTCGGCAGCTCCACGACCTCGATCAGCGATGCCATCGAAGGGGCGATCGCCCGCGCCGCAAAGACTCTGCGGCACATCGAATGGTTCGAGGTGAGCGAGATCCGCGGGCAGGTCCAGGAGGGCAAGGTCGGCCACTACCAGGTCGTCCTCAAGGTGGGGTTCCGCGTCGAGGACTGACGTTCCGGCGGCCGCGGGAGGGCAGAAGGTGACCGGCGCGTCGATTGCACGGTGAACCATCCGCGCAACCGGGTGTTCATGAAGTGTGTCGCCTCGTGCCGGAGCACCTCCATGAACATGCCCCGCCCCTCGCCGGCTCTCTGGATCACCGGCCTCCTCGTGGCCATTCTGGGGCTGGCGCTCGGCGCCGGCGGCGTCTGGCTGATCGCCATCGGCGGGTCCTGGTACTACTTTCTCGCCGGGGCGGGCTTCCTGCTCACCGGGGCCCTTCTGATCGCGCGCCGGCCACTGGCTTTATGGGTATGGGCGCTGGTGGTGCTGGGCTCGCTCGGCTGGGCGGTATGGGAGGCGGGCCTCGACTGGTGGCAGCTGGCGCCGCGCGGCTGGCTCGTTTTCCTGATCGGGCTGTGGCTGGTGATGCCGTGGATCACCAGCGGGCTCGCCGCCGCGCCTGGCGCCCGCGCGCCGGGCGCCCTGCGCGGGGCGGGGCTTCCGCTCAGCCTCTCGCTGCTGCTGGCCCTGGCCGTCGCCGGCGTCTCCCTGGTCACGGAGCCGCATGACCGTGCCGGCACGCTGCCCGGCCCCAGAGCGGCGCTGGCCGAGGATGACGGCGTGCCGGCCGGCGAATGGCACGCCTACGGGCGCACCCATGAGGGCCAGCGCTTCTCGCCCCTCGAGCGGATAACCCCGGCCAATGTGGGCCGGTTGGAGGTCGCCTGGACTTTCAACACCGGTGACGTTCGCGGCCCCGGCGATCCGGTCGAGACTACCTACGAGGTGACGCCGCTCAAGATCGACGACACGCTTTACCTGTGCACGCCGCACGCCTGGGTGATCGCGCTCGACGCCGATACCGGCGAGGAGCGCTGGCGGTTCGATCCGGAGGTGACGGACGAGCTGGCGCTCCAGCACCAGACCTGCCGCGGCGTCTCCTGGCACGCGGCGGCGGCGCCGGCACCGGAAACCACCTGCGCCCGCCGGCTGTTCCTGCCCACCCCGGACGCGCGCCTCATCGCGCTCGACGCCGAGACCGGCGAGGTCTGCCGGGCCTTCGGGCAGGACGGAGAGATCAGCCTTTGGGAGAACATGCCCTACACCCAGGCCGGCTTCTACTATTCGACCTCGCCGCCGGTGGTGGCCGGCGGGCTGATCGTGATCGGCGGTGCGGTCAACGACAATGTCTCGACCACCGAGCCGTCGGGCGTGATCCGCGCCTACGACGTCAACAGCGGCGAGATCGTCTGGGCATTCGATCCGGGCGATCCCGAGCTCACGGTGCCGCTGCCGCCGGGCCGGACCTGGACGCCGAACTCGCCCAACAGCTGGTCGATCATGAGCGCCGACGAGGCCCTGGGCATGGTCTACGTGCCGCTCGGCAACGCGCCGCCCGACCAGTGGGGCGGCAACCGCAATCCCGCGGTGGAGCGCTTCTCCTCCTCGGTGATCGCGCTCGACCTCGCCACCGGAGAGCTGCGCTGGGCGTTCCAGACCGTGCACCACGATCTTTGGGACTATGACGTGCCCTCGCAGCCGACCCTGGTCGATCTCGAGATCGACGGACAGACGGTGCCGGCGCTGGTGCAGCCGACCAAGCAGGGCGAGATCTACGTCCTCGACCGCCGCACCGGCGAGCCGGTGCTGCCGGTCGAGGAGCGCCCGGTGCCGCAGGGTGCCGCCGAGGGCGACCGCACCGCGCCGACCCAGCCGGTCTCGGCGCTCTCCTTCGATCCGCCGCCGCTGGAGGAGAGCGACATGTGGGGGGCGTCGCCGTTCGACCAGCTGTGGTGCCGCATCGCCTTTCGCGGGCTGCGCTACGAGGGCCGCTACACGCCGCCCTCCACCCGGGGCACGCTGGTCTATCCGGGCAATTTCGGCGTCTTCAACTGGGGCGGGGTAGCGGTCGACCCGACGCGGCAAGCCCTGTTCGCGACGCCGGCCTATCTGGCGTTCGTCTCGCGCCTGCTCCCCCGCGAGGATGCCGAGGAAAGGCTGGTCACGAAGGACCCGGCGGTGCCGCTCAACGAGAATCTCGGTGCGCCCTTCGCCGTCGAGCTTCACCCGTTCACCTCGCCTTTGGGCCTGCCCTGCCAGGAGCCGCCCTGGGGCTATGTGGCCGGGGCCGACCTCGCGACCGGCGAGATCGCGTGGATGCACAGGAACGGCACGGTCCGCGACCGGGCGCCGGTGCCGCTGCCCTTCGAGATGGGCGTGCCGGATCTGGGCGGGCCGCTGATGACCGCAGGCGGCGTGGCCTTCCTGTCGGGCACGCTCGACTATTATGTGCGCGCCTATGACGTGGCCACCGGCGAGCAGCTCTGGGAGGATCGTCTGCCGGCCGGCGGCCAGGCGACGCCGATGAGCTATGCCGGCGCCGACGGGCGGCAATATGTCCTCGTGGTGGCGGGCGGGCACGGCTCGCTGGGCACCAAGGCCGGCGACGCGATCATCGCCTATGCGCTGCCGGACGATTGATGGCGGCGCAAACGTGGGACTTGTCTCGTCGGGCGACTCTTCCAGCTAGCAGGGGGAGGTTGGTCGACCTATAAGCCGGTCATCTGCTGGCTGAACAATCGATAAGTTCATGCGACTTTCAATGCGCCTGCCGGCGGGAACGCGTTTCGCTCTCACGGTTCTGGCCGCCGCCCTGACAGTGCTGCTGACGGTGTTGCTGTCGACGGGCTGGCAGAAGACGTCGGCGGTCATGGAGCAGGAGGGGCTACAGGCGCAGCGGGCATGGCTCGCCGGCTCGCTGGCCGGCCTTCGCGTGGCGCTCAAGCGGCAGCTCGTCCAGCTCGAGGTCGGCCATGTGCTGACGGGCAGGCCCGCCGCACCATTGTCCCACCTGCCCCAATCCCTCTGGCAGCTCGACATCGACTTTGCGTTCCTGCTGGGCGAGGTCGGCCTCACCGTGCATGGGATGATCGATGGAAGGCCGACGACGGCCACGGCCCACACGCTGATCGGCGATGATCTCGGCGCGCTGCTTGCCGCGGTCGAGCCGACCGCCCCCTCGGTCGTCTCCGGGTTCGTTCTCACGCGATCGGGGCTTGCGCTTGCTGCAGTGACTCCCACGACCCACCGTGGCGGGAGCGCGCTGCTGGTGGTCGGCGAGCTGCTCGATCCCGACCTGCTGGGCGGGATCGCCGAGCTTCTCACGCTTCCCGGCCTCCGCTTCGAGCAGGGGGCGGCGGGTTCGCCCCGGAGCTTCGCCTTGCGGACGAGGGACGGCGCGCTCCTCGGCTCGCTGGTCTGGGACGGAGCGGGCCCGCAGGAGGGGCTCGCCGGCGGTGCCGGGTCGTGGGGGCTGCTGTTCGTTCTCGCCGTTCTGGCCCTTGCCCTCGCCGTGTCGGGGCCGGTTGTCGTTCGCAAGGCGCGCGCCGAGCTCCGGGGGAATGCCTGGATCGAGAAGGAGCTGCGCCAGGCGCTTCGCGCCGGCGCCCTCGATCTTCACTACCAGCCGCAGATCGACATGCGGCGCGGCGTGATGAGCGGCGCCGAGGCTCTTCTTCGCTGGTCGCACCCGACGCGCGGCACGATCCCCCCGAGCCTCTTCATTCCGGTGGCCGAGAAGGCCGGGCTGATGCCCGAGCTGGGCGGCATGGTGCTGCGCCGGGCCACCGCCGAGGCTGCCCGCTGGGGCGGCCTCAAGGTGGCGGTCAACGTCTCGCCGCTGCAGTTCCGCCGGCCGGGTCTGGTGGCGCAGGTCCGCGAGGCGCTCGCGGCGGCCGGGCTCGCGGCCAGCCTTTTGGAGCTGGAAATCACCGAGAGCGCGCTGCTCGACGATCCGGCCGCGGCGTTCGCCAAGATGCGGCGGCTCCAGCAGCTCGGGGTGCGCATCGCCATCGACGATTTCGGCACCGGCTACTCGAGCCTGAGCTACCTGCACCGCTTTCCGTTCGACAAGATCAAGATCGATCGCTCCTTTACCGAGCAGCTCCTCGAGCACGCCGCAAGCCGCGCCGTGGTCGAGGCCGTCGTGCGTCTGGCGCGGGACCTGGGCGCCTCCTTGTGTGCCGAGGGGATCGAGCGCAAGGAGGAGGCGGCACTGCTGGCCACGCTCGGGTTCGACGAGGCCCAGGGGTTTCTCTTCGCCCGCCCGATGCCCGCGGAGGAGCTGAGGCCGCTGCGCGCCGCGCCGCCGGCCGCGTGGTCGGCGGTGATCTGAGCGAAGCGGTGCCCCGGGGCGGAGGCAGGGCCGCGGCAAACCGCCGCCGCGCGCATGGCGTTCGCTGACGAAACTAGCGCTTTGCTAGCGTGTGACTCTGCGATATTCGCCCATCGCGTGAGCAATCAGTCAGCTATGCCCGTTTCTTACCGACCCAGCGCCCGGGCGGTCACCGCGCTCGTGCTGCTGGCCGTGAGCATGGCGGTTCCCGCGACTGCCAGGCCCGGACCCGACCGGGAGGGTGTGCAGGAAAGCGAGGCCTTGGACGCAGAGTCCGGCAGGGACCGGCTGGCGGGGTCCCTCGCGGGCCTGCGCGTCGCGCTCAAACGCAATCTTCGCCAGCGGCAACCCGAGCGGCCGCCGGCGCCAGACGAGCCGGCGCCGATCGCCCATCTTCCGGAGGAGCTCCGGCAGCCGGATATCGACTTCGCCTTCGTGCTGGCCGGCGACGGCACCACCCTCCACGGGGCGCTCGGCGGCAGGGCGCTGGCCGTGACCGCTTCGGGGCTGCTGGTGGAGGGGCTCGACGATCTGCTTGCAACGCCGCTCGCCTCTGCCAACGCAGTGGCCTCCGGATTCGTGCTCACCTCGTCGGGTCCTGCCCTCGTCGCCGTCGCACCGGATCCGGCGCGCAGCGACGGGCAGCGTCGGGTGATCGGCGAGCAGCTGGACCCGTTCCTTCTCGGCGAGCTGGAGCGCCATCTGGGCCTGCCGGGCCTGCGATTCGCGGCGGAGGCGCCCGCGGGCGCTGCGGCCATGGAGCTGCACAGCCGCCTCGGGAGCCCCTTGGGGGTCCTGGCCTGGAACGAGCCTGCAGTTACGACGGCGCCGCTCCCGCAGGCACGGACCCTGCTTGTCATCCTGCTGACGGGAGCGGCAGGCGCGCTGGCCTGGAGAGCGCTGCGCCGGAGCCGCAAGGGCAGGCCGCTTTCCACCCGCGCGAGCTGCCTCGAGACGGAGCTGCGGGAGGCCGTGGGACGGGGCGCGCTGGACATCTACTACCAGCCGCAGGTGGAACTGGGCAGTGGCCGCCTCTTGGGGGCGGAGGCGCTGTTGCGCTGGTTGCACCCCACCCGTGGCACCATTTCGCCGAGCCTCTTCATCCCCGTGGCCGAGAGGGCGGGGCTGATGCCCGCGATCGGCCGCATGGTGCTGCGCCGGGCGGCGGCCGAGGCGGCCGGCTGGGGCGGGCTCAAGGTCGCCGTGAATGTCTCGCCGCTGCAGTTCCGCGAGCGCGAGCTCGTGGCCGAGATAGGCAGGACGCTGGCGTCCACCGGCTTGCCGGCGCATTGTCTCGAGCTGGAAATAACCGAGAGCGCGCTGCTCGACGACCCGGTCGGGACAGCCGCGATGATGGCGCAGCTGCGCCGCCTGGGGGTGGGCATCGCCATCGACGATTTCGGGACCGGCTATTCGAGCCTGAGCTACCTGCACCGCTTCCCCTTCGACAAGATCAAGCTCGACCGCTCGTTTGTCGAGCAGATCGTCGAGCAGCCGCAGTCGCGCAAGGTGGTGGAGGCGGTGGCCAGACTGGCGCGCGATCTCGATGCGCGCTTGTGCGCCGAGGGCGTGGAGCGCGAAGCGCAGGCGGCGCTGCTCGGGCTCATGGGTTTCCAGGAGGGGCAGGGCTTTCTCTACGGGCGCCCGATGCCGGCGGCCGATCTGCACGCCCTGCTGGCGGCGCCGCGCGGCCGCGCCGCCCGAGGCGGGGCGGCGGGCTAGGCCCGTCCGCCCCGCCGCGTGGTCAGCGATAGACCAGCGTCGGCAGCCACATCGAGAAGGCGGGGACGAAGGTCACCACCAGCAGGACCAGCACCAGCGGCACCAGGAACGGCATGGTGGCCGAGGCGCAGCGCTCGAACGGCAGGCCGGAGACCCGTGAGAGCACGTAGAGCACCATGCCGACCGGCGGGGTGAGCAGGCCGATCATCAGGTTGAGCACCATGATGACGCCGAAATGCACCGGATCGACGCCGACCTTGATGGCGATCGGCAGCAGGACCGGCACCAGGATGGTGATCGCCGCGATCGTTTCCATGAAGCAGCCGACCGCGAACAGGATCAGGTTGATGAGGAGCAGGATCAGGATCTTGTTCTCGGTCAGCGACAGGATGGCGGCGGAAAGATGCTCGGGCATCCGGGCGCTGGTGAGGATCCAGGCGAAGATCGAGGCGCCGGCGACGATCAGGAGGATGATCGCGGTGGTCTCGATGGTGTCCATGCTGACCCGCATGAAGTGCCGCCAGGTCAGGGTGCGGTAGACGAGGAGGCCCAGCACGAGCGCGTAGCCGACCGCGGCGATCGCCGCCTCGGTGGGGGTGAACACGCCGGTGAGGATACCGCCCACGATGATCGTCGGGGTCATCAGCGAGAGGAAGGCGCGCTTGAAGGTCTTGCCGAGCAGCGGGACGGAGAAGCGCGCGTCGCGCGGGTAGTTGCGGCGGCGCGCGTACCAGCCGACCATCCCCATCAGCGCCAGCGCCATCAGCAGGCCGGGCACGAAGCCGGCGGCGAAGAGCTGGCCGATCGAGGCGTTGGCGAGCACCCCGTAGATGACCATGGGCAGGCTCGGCGGAATGATCGGGCCGATGGTCGAGGAGGCGGCGGTGACGGCCACGGCGAAATCGTCGTCGTAGCCGGCGTCGCGCATCGCCTTGATCTCGATGGTCCCGAGCCCGCCGGCGTCGGCCACGGCCGCCCCGGACATGCCGGCAAAGATCACCGAGGCGCCGACATTGACGTGGCCGAGCCCGCCGCGCATCCAGCCGACCAGCGCCATGGCGAAGGCGAAGATGCGGTTGGTGATGCCGGCCTCGTTCATCAGATTGCCGGCGAGGATGAAGAACGGGATGGCCAGCAGCGGGAAGCTGTCGACGCCGCCGACCATGCGGTGCAGGACAACGAGATCCGGCACCGTGCCGGCCACGAGGATCGCCAGCAGCGAGGATCCCGCCAGGGCCAGCGCCACCGGCAGCCCCATCACGATCATCACCAAAAGGGCGATGAAGAGAGTCCAAAGCATCATGTGGTCGGCCTCGGCGCGTCGTCGGTCTTCTCGAGATCGCTGTAGCCCTGGCGCCAGTGACGCCAGGTCACCTGGATGGCGCGCAGGAACATGATGGAGAAGCCGGCCAGCACGACCCAGTAGAGCAGGCCGATCGGCAGGTCGATCGACGCCATGCGCTGGTTGCCCATCAGGTTCAGGATCTTCCAAGAAAGGTAGATGAAGTAGCCCAGCAGCAGCAGCCGGACGACATCGACAAAGGTCGCCAGCGTCCGGCTCGCTGAGCCCTTCAGATACCGGTAGAAAAACTCGACATGAATGTGTGTATTCTTCTTCACGGCGATGGTGGCGCCGAGGAAGGTCACCGCTATCAGAAGATAGCGCGCGACCTCCTCGGTCCAGGCAAGCGAGTCGTTGAGGACGTAGCGGGTGAAGAACTGGACGAACACCACTGCCGCGAGAATCCAGAACAGCACGAACGTCACGCCGTCCTCGATTCCCAGCTCCGACATCCGAAAGTCGGGCTGCTGCCCGTCGAACTCCGGCGCGTGGTGCTCTTGCGCGCCGGTCTCGGCCACGGGCCTGCCGTCTTCCGCCATCTTCACCCTCCGTTGCCCCGCCTTGTTGCCTGAGGCCTAGTTCGCCAGCGCCTGCAGGCGGTCGTACTGCTCCTTGGTCCATGTCGCCGAGGGGCCGGTCAGCGAGGGCTGGAGGGCCGCACGGAACGCCTCGCGGTCGACGTCGGTGATCACCGTCTCGCCCATCGTCACGAACTCGGTGCGCAGCCTGTCCTCGGCCTCACGGACATCGTCGGTCGCCTTGGCAGCGGCCTCCTTGAAGATCTCCGTGAAGATCGTCTTGTCCTCGTCGGAGAGCCGGTTCCACAGCGGCGCGCCGATCACCGTGATCAGGCTCTCGGTGATGTGCCCGGTCAGGTTGATGGTGTCCTGAACCTCGTAGAACTTCTTGGCCAGGATGGTCGGCAGGGGGTTCTCCTGGGCGTCCACCGTGCCGGTCTGCAAGGCCAGATAGACCTCGGCGAAGGCGATCGGTGCGGCATTGGCGCCCACGCCCTTGGGGAACATCAAATAGAGCGGCGCGTCGGGAACGCGGATCTTCAGACCCTTCATGTCCTCAGGCGTACGGATCGGCTTGTTGGCCGTGACGTGCCGCTCGCCGTAATAGGTCATCCCGACAATCTTGTTGCCGGTCTTCTCCTTGTAGCCCTCGGCGAGCTCGTCGAAGAGCTCGCTGTCCTTGTAGCTCTGCCAGTGGTCGAAACCGCTGAAGATGTAGGGAGCGCCGGCGATGGCCAGGGGCCCGTAATAGTTTCCGGCGAAGGCGGTGCCGGTATAGATGATGTCGACGGTGCCCAGGGTCAGGCCCTGGTTGATGTCCGACTCCTTGCCCAGCGAGGAGGCAGGGTAGACCTCCATCGTGTAGCGGCCGTCGGTGCGCTCCGCGATCTGCTCGGCCGCCCACAGCGCCCACTTCTGGTAGGGCTCGGAGGACTCGTAGACATGGGCGAACTTGAGCTGCTCTTGCGCGTTGGCAGCGCCGCCCATCAGCAGCGATCCGGCGATGCCGGCGGCGATACCCAGGGTTCGTGTCGAGATCATCGATAGCCTCCTGTGCCGGGGCGCGCGTGGCGGCACCCCCGGTCGCTTGGTCGACGAACTGGCGCGCACGCCGGGCACGAGCGTCTTGTCAGGCGCCCGTCCGCCGTATCCGTCCGCGCTTGGCGATGGCCGGAGGATCGCCTCGCGTCGTCGCAGATGCAAGCCGTTGATCCGGCTCCGGGAGGAGATTGCATGGCGCGCCGCCGCTTCCCGTCACCCGCAGGCGCTAAAAACATGCAGAAGGAGACTTATGACAAAAACATGATGGACAGATGATCGAATGAGCGCCGCATCGTGGAATGACGCGTCGTGGCACGGGACCGTCGAGATCCTCGACAGGCCTGCGGGTCGGCTGGGCCGAGCGAGGCCGCGCGATTCTTACCCGGAGGTTGTGCCAAGTATCTGGCATGGCCGCGAAATCCTTGGTGCTTCCACATCATGGCGAGGTTCTTGAAGTGCGTTGCGCCGCTGCCTTCGGCTCGTATTCTTCAATGAGCGAGCTTCGGGAGGTTGCGTCATGGCGAGGATGACGGCGGTGGAAGCGGCGGTGCGTGTCCTGGACAAGGAAGGCGTCAGCGTGGCCTTCGGCGTGCCGGGGGCGGCGATCAACCCGCTTTATGCCGCGATGCGCGCGGATGGCAGGATCCGCCACATTCTGGCGCGCCACGTCGAGGGCGCCGCCCACATGGCCGACGGCTATAGCCGCGCCGTGGCAGGCAATATCGGCGTGTGTCTCGGGACCTCGGGGCCGGCCGGCACCGACATGATCACCGGCCTCTATGCGGCCATCGCCGATTCGGTCCCGATCCTGTGCATCACCGGCCAGGCGCCGCGGGCCAAGCTGCACAAGGAGGATTTCCAGGCGGTCGACATCGAGGCCATCGCCAGGCCCGTCACCAAATGGGCGGTCACGGTGCGCGAGCCCGGCCTCGTGCCGCGGGTGCTGCAGCAGGCCTTCCATGTCATGCGCTCGGGCCGGCCGGGCCCGGTGCTGGTCGACCTGCCGGTCGACGTGCAGACTGCCCTGATCGAGTTCGACATCGACACCTACGAGCCCCTGGCCGTCTTCAAGCCCAGGGCCAGCCGCCGCCAGGTCGAGAAGGCGCTGGCGATGCTCAATGGCAGCGAGCGGCCGCTGATCGTGGCCGGCGGCGGCATCATCAACGCCGACGCCTCGGCGCTGCTCGTGGAGCTCGCCGAGATCCTGGGCGTGCCGGTGATCCCGACCCTCATGGGCTGGGGCGCCATTCCCGACGATCACAGGCTCATGGCCGGCATGGTCGGTCTGCAGACCAGCCACCGCTACGGCAACCGCACCTTCCTCAAGTCCGATTTCGTGCTGGGCATCGGCAATCGCTGGGCCAACCGGCATACGGGCTCGATCGAGAGCTACACCGAGGGCCGCCGGTTCGTGCATGTCGACATCGAGCCCACCCAGATCGGCCGCGTGTTCAATCCCGACCTCGGCATCGCCTCGGATGCCAAGGCGGCGCTGGAGCTGTTCGTCGAGATCGCGACGGCGTGGAAGGCCGCCGGAAAGCTCGCCGACCGCAGCGCCTGGGCGGCCGACTGCCTGCACCGCAAGGAGCACATGCTGCGCCGCAGCCATTTCGACGAGGTCCCGCTCAAGCCCCAGCGCGTCTATCAGGAGATGAACCAGGAGTTCGGGCGCGACACCTGCTATGTGAGCACGATCGGCCTCTCGCAGATCGCCGGCGCCCAGTTCCTGCACGTCTACCGGCCGCGCAACTGGATCAATTGCGGCCAGGCGGGGCCGCTGGGATGGACGCTGCCTGCGGCGCTGGGCGTGCGTGCGGCAGATCCCGACCGCGAGATCGTGGCGCTCTCCGGCGACTACGACTTCCAGTTCCTCATCGAGGAGCTGGCGGTGGGGGCGCAGCACCGGCTGCCTTACCTGCACGTCGTCGTGAACAATTCCTATCTCGGCCTGATCCGCCAGGCGCAGCGCGGTTTTTCCATGGATTTCGAGGTCAGCCTCGCTTTCGAGAACATCAACAGCCCGGAGACGGGAAGCTACGGCGTCGACCATGTGGCGGTGGCCGAGGGGCTGGGCTGCAAGGCCATCCGGGTGAAGAGCCCCAACGAGTTCAAGGAGGCGTTCGCCCGGGCGCGGGCGCTGATGAAGGAGCACCAGGTGCCGGTGGTGCTCGAGTTCATCCTCGAGCGCGTCACCAACATCGCCATGGGCACCGAGATCCACAACGTCACCGAGTTCGAGGAGATCCTCTGCCTCGACCCGTCGCTGACGCTCGAGGACTCCTCGGGCTCGGTGCTGCAGACGCAGCCGGCCGCAGCGCCTGCTGCGACTCCCGTGGATCCGGCCGACGATTCGCGCTAGGCCGTCCGCACCAGCCAGGATTCTGCACCCCTCGCCGAGGAACGCTCATGCTCGCCCAGGATGCCCGGAAGATCGCCGACCTGCTGCTCGAGGCGCGCTGGCGCAGAATGCCGCTCGCTCCGGCAGAAGATCTTCCCGCACCCGCCAGCGCCGCCGACGCCTACACGATCCAGCGCCTGGTGAGCGGAGAGCTGGGCCCGGTCGCGGCCTGGAAGGTGGGCGCTGCCTCGCCGGAAGCCGAGCCCGGCATGGCGCCGATCCATCTGGTCCATGCCTCGCCCGCCAGCCTGCCTGCGGCGGGCTACCACCGGCTGGGGGTGGAGGTCGAGATCGCCTACCGGATCGGCCGGGATCTTCCGGCGCGGGACGAGCCCTGGACGCGCGAGGAGGTGGCGGCGGCGATCGACGCCGTCATGCCGGCCATCGAGGTGGTGGACACGCGGCTGGCTGCCCCGCTCGACGGCGAGCCGTTCTGGAAGCTCGCCGACTTCCAGCTCAATGGCGGGCTGGTGGTGGGCGCGCCGCGCGCCGACTGGCGGGCGGTGGACCCGCTGACGCAGCCGGTGCGCCTCGTGATCGACGGGGTCACGGTGGCCGAGGGCCGCGGCGGCAACCCGGCGGGCGATCTCATGCGCCTGGTGACCTGGCTCGCCGGGAGTGCCGGCCGTGTGTTCGGCGGCCTGCGCCGGGGCCAGATCGTGACCACCGGCTCGCTCACCGGGCTGCGCTGGGTCGAGCCGGGTGCAAGGATCGGGGCCCTGCTCGACGGGCTGGGCGAGGTCTCGGTGGAGTTCCCCGGCTGAGCGGCCGCGGGCGACCGCCCAGCGCGGGCGCTCCTCAGGCCGTTCGCCGCTGCGGCTCCATCGCTTCGCCGGCGAGGCTTCCAGCCAGATGGTCGAGAGCCGCCTGGACGCCGCCCGCCTCGTGCGGCACGCCGGCCAGCCTCATGCCCATCTCGACACCGCTGAGCGTGCCGCAGAGCATGAGATCGTTGAAATGGCCCAGATGGCCGATCCGGAAGACCTTGCCCTTGAGCTTGGTCAGGCCGGCGCCCAGCGACATGTCGAACTTCTCGAGGATCACCTTGCGCAGCGCGTCGGCGTCATGGCCCTCGGGCATCATCACCGTGGTGAGCGCGGCGCTATGCTCGCGCGCATCGGCGCAGAGGATCTCCAGCCCCCAGGCCCGCACTGCCCGCCGCGTCGCCTCGGCATGGCGCTCGTGGCGCGCAAAGACGGCCGGCAGCCCCTCCTCGAGCAGCATCGCGACGGCCTCCCGCAGGCCAAAGAGGAGGTTGGTCGCCGGGGTGTAGGGGAAGAACCCGGTGGCGTTGGCAGCCAGCATCTCCTCCCAGCTCCAGAAGGAGCGCGGCAGGCGCGCCGTCTTGGAGGCGGCCAGCGCCTTCTCGCTCACCGCGTTGAAGGACAGGCCCGGCGGCAGCATCAGCCCCTTTTGCGAGCCCGACACGGTGACATCGACGCCCCATTCGTCGTGGCGGTAGTCGATGGAGCCGAGCGAGCTGATCGTATCGACCAGGAAGAGCGCCGGATGGCCCGCCCGGTCGATGGCCCGGCGGATCTCGTCGATCCGCGAGGTGACGCCGGTCGAGGTCTCGTTGTGGACCACGCAGACCGCCTTGATGGCGTGCGAGCGGTCGGCGGCGAGGCGCGCCTCGATCTCCTGCGGGTCGGCGCCGTGGCGCCAGTCACCCGGGATGAGCTCCACCTCGAGGCCCAGCCGGCCCGCCATCTGCTGCCACAGGCTGGCAAAATGCCCGGTCTCGCTCATCAGCACCCGGTCGCCGGGCGAGAGCGTGTTGACCAATGCCGCCTCCCAGGCCCCGGTGCCCGAGGCCGGGTAGATGATCACCGGCTGACGGGTCTGGAAGATCTCCTTGATGCCGGCCAGCACTTCCTGGCCGAGCCTTTGGAACTCCGGGCCCCGGTGATCGATGGTCGGCCGGTCGATCGCGCGCAGCACCCGGTCGGGCACATTGGTCGGACCCGGTATCTGCAGAAAATGACGCCCTGACGGCATGGTCTGGCCCCTCCCTCTCGTCGTGCGTTCTCACCCCGCCCTCCCCGCCTCGCGGCGCGGATCGACGGCGGCGGCCCCGTCAGGCGCGTGCCGCGCCAGGCCGACAGGAGTCTCCTGTAGCGCCTTCGCCGCCGGGGGGCCACTGGTGGGCGCTTGCCGGGGTGCCCCTCCTGCGGCGCCCCGGCCCTGCCACATCACCGGCCGCGGCCCGGTGCCTCCTGCTGGCGGGCGAGGCCGGCGACGATGCGGGCGGCGAGCATGGGTGCCGTGGTGAACTTGACGTCGACGGCGCTGATCAGGCCTTTCGGGCCGCCATGTGCGGCGTGCTCGACCAGCACCGGGCGGTCGGCGAGCTCGGCCGAGCCGTCGCGTGCTGCCGGCAACAGTCCCGCCATGACCCGGCGCACATCCCGCGGCCCGGCCTCGAGGCCCGGCAAAGCGTCGTTGAGATCGGCCAGGAACGCCGCGATCGAGGCATCGTCGGGGACCGGCCGGGCAACGGCGCCCGGCCAGGGCAGGTGCCAGGTGCCGGCATAGGTGCCGCCGTCGAGCGGGTAGACGAACAGCACCGGCGCATCCGCCCGGGCGGCCTGGACAGCCAGCCCGGCATCGGCGGGCGGCGGCCGGTCGAGGAGGAGGTTGAAGGCCAGCGACGGGCGGAACAGTGCGGCAAGGTCGCGATCGAAGCGGGCGGCGAGGCCCCGGCTCCACGGTCCGGCGGCGAGAACCACCGCGTCGGCGGCCTCGCTCCAGCCGCACGCCGCAGCGACGCCGCGCACCCTGCCGCCTTCCACCGCCAGCCGCTCGATATTCGTGCCGGTGCGGATCTCGACGCCGGCGGCCAGTGCCTCCTCGGCCAGGGCGGCGATCAGCGCCCGGTCGTCGCGCACCACCGCGTCGTGCCACAGGGCGGCGCCCTGGAGCCCGTCCGGCCTCACCCGGGGAAACCGCTTCCTGGTCTCGGCTGGCGACAGGACCCGGCCGCGCGGCAGATGGCGGTCGGCGGGTACGCGGCGATTGCGGTCGAAGGCGAGCAGCGCGTCGAGCGCGAAGGCGCCGCGGAACGGCAAAGGCCGCTTGAGGCCGCGGCCGTAGAGGGGCATCAGGCAGGGCAGCGGCTCGATCAGGGCGGGATAGCGGCGCAGCCAGTGGGCGCGGGCGGCGATCGACTTGCGGTGGCGGACGAGATCGAGCCGCTGGAGATAGCGCAGGCCGCCATGGAGCAGCCGGAACCACGCCGCCGAGGTCTCCCCGGCCAGCCGCTCGCCGCGCTCGACCAGGAGCGTGCGCCGCCCGCTGCGCGCCGCCTCGGCGGCGGTGCACAGGCCGAGCACGCCGCCGCCCACCACCACGACATCGAACCGCGCCATGCCCGTCACGCGCCCCAGCGCCGGCGCCAGTCCTGGAAGACGACCAGCGCCCAGAGGATGTGCGCATGGTTGGCGCGGTTGGCCAGATGCTCGTCGATCAGCCGGCTGACGGTGGCCCGCTGGAACAGTCCCTCGGCCAGCCCGTCCGGGCTGCGCAGCTCCTCCAGGAGCGGCCGGAGCTCGGCTTTGAGCCAGTTCTTCATCGGGATCGAGAAGCCCTGCTTGGTGCGGTAGACCGCATCCGCAGGCACATGGCGCGCCGCCACTTTCTTCAAGAGAGGCTTGGTCTGGCCGCGGCGCAGTTTCAGTGCGGAGGGCATGGCGAAGGCGGCCTCGACCACCTCCATGTCGAGGAACGGCACCCGCAGCTCGAGCGAGGCCGCCATCGACATCCGGTCGCTCTTCACCAGGCAGTTGTCGACGAGATAGCTCTTGAAGTCGACGAAGAGCGCCGTGTCGACCGAATCGCGGCCCGCGGCCGCCTGGTGGTAGCGCTCGATATGGGCCTCGACCGGCCGGGTCATGGCGCCCGTCGCCTCGGGAGTGAAGAGCCGGCTGCGGAGCGCCTGGTCGGCGAACAGCCGCCAGCGGGCGTGGCGCAGGGCCGGATCGAGCCCGGCTCCCTCGACGAACCGCTTGGCCTTGTTGACCAGACCTTTCTTCTGTGGGCTTGGCGGCACCATCGCCAGAGCGGGAGCGATGACGCCGTTGCGCAGGAAGCCCGGCAGGCGCTGGAAGCGGGCGGCCGCGGCCTGGGCCACATAGCCATCATAGCCGCCGAAGAGCTCGTCGCCGCCATCGCCGCTGAGCGCCACGGTGACATGCCGCCGGGCGAGCCGCGAGACCATGTAGGTCGGGAAGATCGAGACGTCGGCGATCGGGTCGTCCATGAAGCGCATCAGGTGGCCGAAGAGATCGCGCACGTCGGGATGCACCATCTCGACCTCGTGGCGGACCCCCAGATGCCCCGCCACCCGCCTGGCGTGCGGCACCTCGTCGTAGGAGGGATCGTCGAAGCCGATCGAGAAGGTCAGCGCGTCCGGTCCCATGCCGGCCACCACGATGGAGCTGTCGACGCCGCCCGAGAGCAGGGCGCCGAGGGGCACGTCGCTGACGAGCTGGCGCTGCACCGCCTCGTGCAGCAGGCCGTCGATGCGCTCGACCCAGCCGGCCTCGTCGAGCCCCCCTGACCTCGCGGAAGGCGGCGGCACGTCCCAGTAGCGCTGCTCGGCGACGCTCCCGTCATCGAGCCCTATGCTCAAGAGGGTGCCCGGCTCGAGCTTCCTGACCGCCTTGAAGAGGGTGGCCGGTGCGGGGACGTACTCCCAGGTCAAGAACTCGGCCAGGGCGTCGAGGTCGAGCTCGCGGGGCACGAGGTTAGAGGCCAAAAGGCTCTTGATCTCCGAGCCGAACACGAGGTGCGTGCCGAGCCGGGCCACGAACAGCGGCTTGATGCCCACCTGGTCGCGGACCAGCAGGACCCGGCGGCGCGCCTGGTCGTGCAGGGCGATGGCGAACATGCCGTTGAGACGCCGGGCGAACCCCAGGCCCTCCTCCTCGTAGAGATGGACGAGCACCTCGGTGTCGGAGCGGGTCTTGAAGACGTGCCCCCGCGCCTCCAGCTCGGCGCGCAGCTCCCGGTAATTGTAGATCTCGCCGTTGAAGACGACGTGGATCGTGCCGTCCTCGTTGGCGATCGGCTGCTGGCCGGTCTCCAGATCGATGATCGCCAGCCGGCGCATCCCCATCATGACCGGCGGGGCAAGATGGAACCCGGCATCGTCCGGTCCGCGATGCTCGATCGCGTCGGTCATGCGGACGAGCACCGGCGGCTCCGGGGCCTCTCCGCGCCCCAGCGTCAGGACCCCGGCAATACCACACATGCTTGTGCTTTCCTCAGGCGACCATGGCCAGGACCCGGCGCATCTTGGTCTCGTAGATCGGCCGGCTGTACTGCTCGCGGTAGCGCTGCAGCGCTCCAGCACTCACCCTTGCGCGCCCGATCTCGTCGGTGAGCGCCCGGATCATGCCGGCCGCGAACGAGCGGGGCTCCGGCTCGGCCAGGAAGCAGACCGTCTCGTCGAGGACCTGGGTATGCGAGAGGATCGAGGTCGCGACCAGCGGCACGCCCGAGGCGAGCTGCTCGTAGATCTTCAAGGGCGTGTTGCTGCCCGAGGAGCGCGGCGAGACCAGAACGTCGGCGGCCTTGGTATAGCGCCGTGCCACGGTCGGCGGCACGCTGCCGGTGAAGGCGATGTCGTCGGTATCGATCCCGTGGCTGGCGGCCAGGACCCGATAGCGCTCCACCTGCGCGGGCGAGCCGCCGACCATCAGCAAGAAGGCGTCCGGCACCGCCCGTTTCACCTCGGCGAAGGCGGGAATGAGGATGTCGAGCCCCTGATAGGCCTCGAACGTGCCGGCATAGAGCACCACGCGACGGTTGCTCGGCATCGGCATCTCGACGGTCTCGGGCTCCTCGCCGCGCCTCGGGCGCGCCAGCTTCACGTCCTCGAAGATCGAGTTCTCGA
The DNA here is from genome assembly GCA_033875255.1 of Geminicoccaceae bacterium 1502E. GTDB lineage: Bacteria > Pseudomonadota > Alphaproteobacteria > Geminicoccales > Geminicoccaceae > Marinimicrococcus. Next base: position 73,224 of record JAWZSN010000008.1, read on the forward strand.
TCAGCTCGTGGCGGCTGGGGTCGGGCATCTGCGCCCGCGCGTAATGGGCCAGCTCCGGGCAGATCGTGATCACCGCGTCGGCCGCCTTGAGACAGGTCCGCTCGAGCCATTCGAACGCGCCGATGATGAGCCGCGATTCGGTGAACTTGTAGTTGCGCAACTGCTCCGGCAGGCTCGAATGCATGTCGTAGATCAGCTTGAAGCCGAAGATCGGCTTCATGAAGCGCAGGAAGAACACGCTCTCCTCGTGCGCATGCACGAAGGCGTAGCGGCGCGTCGACAGCAGCCAGAGGGAATAGGCGAAGATGAAGACGTCGAGGAACAGCTTGGCGACCGACGGACCGATCTTGATCGGGCCGAGCCAGGCCATGGCGGGAATCCGCACGATCCGGATTCCCGGCAGGTCCACATCCTCGCCGCGGCCGTAGCACAGCAGGTCGACCTCGTAGCCTTCCTGGGCGGTGATCAGGGTGCGGTAGTAGACCGAGAAGGGCGTGCCGCGGGGCGCGAAGAACGGCTGCGGCGCCACCACCAGAGCCCGGGGACGGCTGCTCATGCCTGCCTCCGCTTGTACAACTGCATTGCGACCTGGTCGCGGAGGAATGAAATGGCCCCCGCGCGCGTCCCATAAATGCTCACCTTCGCTTGCGGATCGAGGAGCCGGGCCTTGAGGGCGGCGAAGGGGGGGGGCTGGAAGGGGTCGATCTCGAGGTGCAGACCGTAGCTTGCCACCCGCTCGACCTGCCGGGCGAACGGCAGGGGGTCGCTGCCCGGCAGCACCCGCCGTCCGGCCCGCTCGACCCGCTCGAACTGGCCGGGTGTCGCGATGAATGCGGCCCTGCCGCCATTGTCCCCGAGGAACACGGAGGCGCCCTGGGGGCTGTCGAGCAGCGCCTCGAGCAGCTGACCGCGGCGCCCCCACCACTTGCCGAAACCCCAGGGCACGACGGGAAGCGCATCGGCGGCCAGTGCCCGCTCTATGGCCTCGCTCATGGCAATGCCGTCGGGGATGTCGTCGTCGGTGCCCAGGGCCAGCAGCTCGAGCCCGCCCGCGACCTGCACCTGCCGGCCGGCGGTCACGAGGACCGTGGCGCCGTCCGCGCGGCGCAGCTCGAGCGTCCGTCCATCCGCCCGCAGCTCGCCGCGCCAGCCCTGCGGCGGCTGGTCGGCCAGCTCGCGGAAGGCATGCACGCCGGCGATCTCGGTGAGCAGAAGCCAGACGGGGCCGAGCGGCAGACCGCTTTCGGCGGCGTTCGCGATGGCCGCGTCGAGAAAGCGACGGCGGCCGAAGACCGGGTGCAGATGAACGTGAGCGTCGACCGCCACCGTCACGCGCCGCTCTCGCGGCGTCATCGGTGGATCGACAGCATCACCTTCTTCGCGCCGTCCCCCGAGGCTCACGAGAGTTTCCCCCGCAGGTAACGTCATCGTAACGTGCAAACCCTCTGCCGAAGAATTACATGCCGCAGCCCGACATATGTTGGGCATCGAGCACCAGGCGGCTCCATTAACCTTGCTCGATCGCGTCGGCACTTTCTGCCTGCGATCTGGTAGAGCGTGGCGGAGCCGGGCCGACCACGCCACTGTGTTTTTGCTAGCATGGAGCTACCCGAGGCTGAACAGCATCCTCTGGGGCGCAGTATCATGGTGCCAGGGTTGTTGGCCTGGTGTTGCCGCAACGTCATGATCTGGGGCACCCAGATCGGACCTCGCGGAAGATCCCGCGGGCACCCGTCCGCCCATTCCAGCCAGCCCGTTCATTGATGAAAGCCGCCATGTCCCTTCCCCCCTCGCCGCAACCCACGGCACTGGTCACCGGCGCTACAGGCTTTACCGGCTGGTATGTGGCCGAAGCACTGGCGCGAAAGCAGTACAAGGTGCGGACGCTGGTGCGCGACGCCGCCAAGGCAGCACCGCTGGCCGAGCTGGGCTACGAGATCGCCATCGGCGATCTGCGCGACGCGGCGGCCGTCGCCCGCGCGACCGAGGGCTGCAGCCATGTCTTTCACATCGGCGCACTCTACCGGGAGGCGAAGTTCGGCGACGAGGTCTATCACCAGGTCAATGCCGGCGGCACCGCCAACGTGCTGGAGGCAGCGCTGCGCCACGGCGCGCGCGTCGTCCACTGCAGCACGGTGGGCGTCCATGGCGACGTCGAGGGGGTTGCCGCCGAGGACGCGCCCTTCAATCCCGGCGACGCCTACCAGACGAGCAAGGTCGAGAGCGAGCGGCTGGTCGCCGAGTATGCCGCCAGGGGCCTCGAGGTATCCTGCTTCCGGCCGGCCGGCATCTACGGGCCGCGCGACACCCGGTTCCTCAAGCTCTTCAGGACGATCCGCAACCGTACGTTCCGCATGTTCGGCAAGGGCGAGATCTTCTACCATCTCACGTTCGTCGAGGATCTGGCCGACGGGATCGTGCTGCTCGGCGAGCATCCGGCGGCCGTGGGCGAGACCTTCATCCTCACCGGACCGCGCTACACGACCCTCAACGAGCTCGTGACCTCGGTAGCGCGTGCCGTCGACGTGCCACCGCCCAGGGGCCGACTGCCGCTGCCGCCGTTGCTGGCCGCCGCCGTCCTGTGCGAGACGGTCTGCCGGCCATTCGGCATCGAGCCGCCTCTCCATCGCCGGCGCTGCGACTTCTTCACCAAGTCGCGGGCGTTCTCGAGCGAGAAGGCGCGGCGCCTCGTCGGCTATGCGCCCAAGGTCGAGCTTGACGAGGGACTGCGCCGCACGGCCGAATGGTATTTTGCCCAAGGGATGCTTGCGTGACCGATGCCCCCATGATGAACGGGCCCGACCGCTCCACGCGCAGCGGCAAAAGGAAGGGGCCCTTTTGGCTCAAGCTCGGCGTCACGGTGGTGGTCCTCGGCATCCTCTTGTGGACGCTCGACGTCAGCGCCCTGCCCGGCCTGATCGCCGGCGCGGACGTCCGGCTCCTGCTCCTGCTCCTGGCCTCGCTGTTCGTCGAGCGCGTGTTCGCCGCCTATCGGTGGTGGGTCTTGCTGCGCCCCAACGCGCCCGGCCTGCCCTTTGCGCCGGTGCTGCGGATCAGCTTCATCAGCAACTATCTGGGTGCCTTCATGCCCGGCGGTGTGGGGATCGACATGCTGCGGGTGTGGGGCCTGTCGCGGCACGCCTCGGACCTGCCGCTGGCGCTCTCCTCGATCGTGGTCGAGCGGATCTTCGGTCTCGCCGGCATGTTCGCCCTCATCCCGGTGGGCCTGCTGATGGCGCCGGTGGGCCTCCCGTGGGAGGTCGAGATCCTGCTGGTGCTGGCGGCGGGCGGCCTGGTCCTGGCCTCGGTCGCGCTCTATCTGAAAAGCGTGCGCCGCCTTGCCCGCCGCGTGCTGCTCGCGGTCAAGCCGCTGCACCGGCTGAACACGGCGCTTGGCGGCATCACCGGCAAGCTCGATGCCTATGCGCGGGTGCCCTGGACTCTCGTCTACTCGGCTCTGCTCGGCTGCGTGAACCAGCTCCTGCGGGCGGTGAGCTTCGTGATCGGCGGCTGGGCGCTGGGCCTCTCGATCGACCCGGGGCTGCTCGTCGCCATCGTGCCGATCGCCATTCTCGTGGCCCTGCTGCCTATCTCCTTCGGCGGCCTCGGCCCGCGCGAGGCGACCTTCGTCGGCCTTCTGGGCGTGGCCGGCGTGGCGCCTGCCGGCGCCTTCGCGCTGATCCTCGTGCGCGAGGCTCTCAACCTGCTCACTGCCCTGCCCGGCGCCTGGCTTTTCTTCCGGCACGGTGCCTCGATCAAGGCGGCACCGATGGCGGCCGGCGATGATTTCGCGGTCGGCCTTGCGGCGAGCAGTGCCGACCGCTGATGGCCGCGCGTGGTCTTCCCGCTCCCCCGCTCAGCGGCGGCGGAAGACCACCTTGGCGGGATTGCCCGACGCGATCACCCGGTCAGGCAGCTTGCCGGTGACGACCGAGCCGGGGCCGACGATAGTGTGATCGCCGATCTCCGCGCCATCGGTCACGACGACATTGCCGCCCAGCCACACGTCCTTGCCGATGCGGATGCCCTTGGACGTGTCGCCCTGGTGCTGGATCGGCACGTCCAGCCGGTCATACCGGTAGTTCACGCCGACGATGACGACGTTGGGGCCCAGCATCGTGTCGTCGCCGATGACGACACCGCCCTCGTGCGAGGCGATGAAGCAACCGGTAGCGATGGACACCCGCCGTCCGATCTCCAAAGGCCCGTAGCTCGACTTGATCTTGACGAACGAGCTGATCTGCGTGCCGCGCCCGATCTTCAAGAACGGCCCGAGCTCCACCTCGGCCCGGGTACTGATCCGGCAGCGGAACTTCGCATAGCCATAGAGGCTGACGATGGAGGCCGGAATAAGAAAGCGGCGCATCGCCGTCGCGAGGTTCATGCGTGCGTCCAACGATAATACAAATACAGGTTGGGACAGGGTTATCCACTAACCACTAGCGTCACAAGGCGCAAATGGGCAGCTTGGGCGCGGAATGCACCAGCTGCGCCGTATGAGGCGCTGTCTTCCCGGGAGCCGTAGATGCAAGAGACCGTCGAGACATTCACCGTCACCAGCGCCCTGGTCGACGGCTTCGCACGGCTCACCGGCGATCACAACGCGCTTCACACCGACGAGGAGTTCGCGCGCAAGAGCCGCTTCAGGCAGCGAGTAGCACACGGCATGCTGGCCTTCGCCCGGATCGGCCGACTGGCGGACGCCTGGCCCGACCGATGGCTGCGCTTCCGCACGCTGGAGGCCAGGTTCACCAACCCCGTCCCCGTGGGTGCTGCCCTGCGGCTGGAGGTCCGGGCCACGCCGCAGACGGACCGGCTGTGGACCTTCGAGGCGTGCTGGACCAGCGAGGCGGACGGGCTGGCGGCCATCACGGGCAGCGGCAGCTTCGCCCTGCTGCCCGAGTCACCGCCCCCTCTTCTGGAGACTGTCGGGCAGTCCTGCCTGCTTCTCGAGCCGGTCGAGGAGGCAGACCGCGGCGCCGACGCGCTTGCCGAGGCGACCGCCGAGCTGCCGTTGCGGATCACGCCGGGCGGACTGGCGGCGCTTGCGGGGCTCATTGGCGGGGGTGGCCCGGCGCCCGCGCTCCGCTGCCCCAACCTCGCTGCCACGATGCTTCTCTCGACCCTGGTGGGGATGCGGCTGCCCGGCCGCCGCGCCACCTTCACCGACTTTCGCATCGGCTTCGAGGACGATCTGCCGCTCGATGCGCCGGCCTGTCTCGAGGGCCGTGTGACGAAGCTCTCGGCGGCGAGCGAGACGCTGACGGCGCAGGCGCGGATCGCTTGTGGCGGGAAAGAGATCGCTACCGGCGAGGTGAGATCGGTGATCAACCCGCGGCCCCGGGCGATGTTGTCGGCGGCCGAGATCCGCGAGCGCCATCTGGGGCATGGGCTCGAGGGGAAGGTGGTGGTGGTGATCGGCGCCAGCCGCGGGATCGGCGAGACCGCTGCCAAGCTCTTCGCCATGGCCGGCGCGCGTGTGGTGGTCCACTATTTCCGCGGACGCAGCGACGCCGAGGCGATTGCAGCAGAGATTGCCGAGGCCGGCGGCACCGCCCTGCCGCTGGCCTGCGACATCCGCGATGAAGCAGAGATCGGGCGTTTCTTTGCGGCCGTCGACAGTGCCTTCGGCGGCGTCGACGTGCTGGTCAACAATGCGGTGATGGATTTTCGTCCCAAGCCGGTGAGCGAGCTGCGCTGGCCGGATTATCTGGGCGAGCTCGAGGTATCGCTCAAGGGGCTGCACGCCTGCTGCGATGCCGCCGTGTCGCGCTTCAAGAGCCGGGGCGGCGGCAAGATCATCAACGTCTCGAGCATCGCCGTCGACCAGCCGGTGCGGGGTCAAAGCAAGTACATCACTGCCAAGAGTGCGGTGGTCGGCTATAGCAAGAGTCTCGCGGTCGAGCTTTTGAAGGACAATGTCCAGGTCAACCTGGTGGTGCCGGCGATGACCGAGACGGATCTCCTGGCGTCGATCCCCAGCGACTTCATCCGCCGCATGGCCAAGGCTCGCGGGATGGGCCGCAACCTGCAGCCCATCGAGGTGGCCCAGGCCATGCTCTATCTGGCGTCGCGCTGGTCCGACGCGATCACCGGCCAGCAGATCGTGCTCAATCTCGGCGAGCCGCCCTTCGCGTGAAGGCTGGCCTCGGGCTCAGGCGGGGGTGCAATGCTCGGCGATCATCTCGTCGAGCTGGCCCACGGTCTCCACCGCCTCGATCTCGTCCATCGACAGGGCGACGCCGAACTCCTCCTCGATCGCCGTCACCAGGCGCAGATGGTTGAGCGAGTCCCATTTGGGGTGGCCCTCGCGGACCATGCGCGGTGTCACCTCCGCCACCGGCATGTCGAGGACGTCGGCGATCAGCTCAGCTAGCTTCTGATTCAAGGCTCTGCGCTCCTGCTTCAACGATAATACCCGGACAATCCAGCGATTGGGCTTGCGCAATCTTCAGGCCGTACCGCTTCGTGCCTTCGGCCGTAGCCTCGAGAAGCGCGAAGCCCTGGCTGTCGAAATACTCCAGGACGGGCTTGTTCTTCCGGGTCGGCCGGACTTCCGCCAGCAGCCGCCCCTGCGGCTGCCAGCCGGCCGCGATCGCCTTGATCCGGTTGGCGATGGCGGTCTCGACGCCGCGCCCCATGGCACGGCAGCTCAGCACGACGCTGTCGACCGCGACCGCGTCGGTGCGCCGCTCCACGAGGAAGGCGCCGATGATGCCGAGATCGCCGAACCGGTCGCGCGCCGCCACCACCTCGAGCTGCCAGTCCGGCGAGGCCATGAAGCGCTCGATATCGGCCGGCCGGTAGCGTTTGGTGGTGACGTTGAACTGGTTGGTCTTGGCGAAGAGCTGGTGCACCCGGGTCATCTCGGCCCGGGTCGCCGGCCAGAAGGTCAGGCGCGTCTCGAGGCTCTCGAGATAGGCCCGCATGTCGCCGGCGGCCACCCGTACCGCCTCGCGCTCGGCCTGCTCGTGATACTGCTCGGTCTTGCGCAGATCCTCCTCGCTCAGGGCGACGCGCTCGAGCTCCGGCAGATCGAGGAGGAGGTCGGCATAGCTCGACGGGTCCTTTGGCAGATGGACGGTGCGGACCTCGGGCATCAGCTGGCGGATCAGCTCGCACTCGGCCGGGTTGTCGTCCACGAACACCAGGCTGTCCGTGCCGATATTGAGCTGGGCGGCGATGTCTTGAAGGTTGGCGTGCTTGGGCTCCCAGTTGACCTGCCGCGCCGCGAAGTCGCTCCAGCCCAACGGCATGTCGGTGTGGAGGCGGAACGCCTCCTCGACGTCCTCGAGATTGTTCTTGCTGCAGATCGCCAGCAGCAGACCGCGCCGCTGCACCGCCTTGATGGCCGACTGGAAGGCGCGAAACGCTTCGCCCACCGGATCGCCCTCGGCGATGCGGATCCCCTCTGGTCCTTCCTCGCCGAGCACGCCGCCCCAAAGCGTGTTGTCGAGATCGAGCACCAGGCACTTCTTGGGCGGCAGCACCATGCTGGCGAAATAGCGGCTCATGAGGTCGGCCAGCTGCGGCAGCGCCGGCTCCGCCCACGCTATCTTGGCCAGGAGCTTCATCCGCGGGCCGTGGGCCGCGCGGCGTCCGGCCGTGGCGAGGGCATGATCGACGTCGACCACGAAGACCTGGGGGTCGGCCGCGTAGGCGTCGAACAGGCGGGCGTTGAGGCTGGCATAGAGCTGCGCCTCGCCATGGCCGAGCTTGGCGTCGGCGATGCCCAGATGCTGCCGGCACGGGCGCCAGAAATTGCCGACGAGCAGCGTTGCGCCGGTGACACCGCGGGCGGTCTCGATCCAGCTTGCGACAGCGGCCAGCGCCTGCTCGACGAGGCCCTCGCGCGCCGCGGCGCCAAGGCCGGCAAGGCCGGCGGGAAGCTGCGGCAGCACGCGCTCGAGCTCGAGCGACAGGAAGATCGCATGGGGATCGTAGTCGGCCAGGCCCAGCGACGGGTCGAGCAGCATCTGCATATGCTGGTCGAACGGGCCGACGCGGCCGTCGACATGGACCCCTCGGCAAAGCGATGCGGCACTCACCATGCGGGCGAACATGTCGAGCGTATGGTTGCCCAGGTACAGCACCCGAAGGTCCGGCGCCCCTTCCAGCACTTCCAGGCGACGAACGATCCGCTCGGCGTCACGCGTGACGAGCGTCAGGACGTCGGTCCCGGCCAGGGCGCTCTTGAGCGCCGTGGCGTCTTTGGAAGCCTCCAGGCAGAGGCGCAAGTCGTCGGTCATCAGCACCGATCCGATCGTGAAGAGCAACGATGGAGATTCTACCCAGCAGCAGTTGAGCGCCACAAGGATCAGGTGCCCTGGAGTGTAGCATGGGATTTCGCAAGCGGTACCCGAGCGCTCACCCGGGTATGAGCAGCGCGTTCCGGCAGCGGGACCGGCCGTGGAAGGGACTGCTCGCAGCGCCGATCCTCTGGCGCCGGCTGGCGCAACCCGCGACGGGCGCGCGCCGACCGGCAGGCGCTCCTTGCCGCCACGGCCGCTCTCGCTCGCGCGCAGCGGGCGTCAGGAACCGCGGCAGCCCGGCCGGCCGGGCTGCCCGGGTCGACGGTTCTCAGGCCTTGTCGAGCAACCCGTCGAGGAAGCGGCCGAGGCAGTCGCCGATCACCGAGATCTGGTAGCCGCCCTCCTGCACCACGAGGGTCGGCAGGCCCATGGCGCCGATCTGCCGGCCGATGCCCTCGAAGCCTCCGGTGGTCACCTTGAGCAGGCCGATCGGGTCGTGCTCGTGGCTGTCATAGCCCAGTGCTATTACCAGAGCGTCGGGGCGGAAGGCGCCGATCTCCTTCAGGGCCTCGGCCACCGCCTCGTGCATCTGCCTGTCGGACGCGCCCGGCGGCAGCGGCAGGTTGCGGTTGAAGCCCTCTCCCTCGCCGCTGCCGCGCTCGTCGGCATAGCCCGTGTAAAATGGGTAGTAGGCGTCGGGATCGACGTGGACCGAGACCGTCAGCACGTCGCTGCGGCGGTAGAAGATCTCCTGGGTGCCGTCGCCGTGATGGGCGTCGACGTCCAGCACCGCCACGCGGCCGAAGCGGGTGCGCAGGCGCTCGGCGGCGATGGCGCTGTTGTTGAGGTAGCAAAAGCCGCTCGCCCGGTCGGCGCGGGCGTGGTGGCCGGACGGCCGGCAAAGCGCGTAGGCCTCGGCCGCGCCGTCGATGACGGCATCGGCGGCGGCCAGCGCGGTGTGGCTGGAGGCGAGGCTGGAGCGCCAGGTCTGCGGTCCCAACGGGACGGCGAGGTCACCGAGATAGTGACCGGCCTGCGCCACCACGGAGCTCGAGCGGCAGGCCGGGCGATGCGGCCATTCGGGGCGGCCGTTCCAGTAGGGCGAGACGTTGGGCAGGACCTCGGGGCCGGCACCCGGGATCTGCTGCCACCGGTCATGGGCACTCGCGAGGAAGTCGAGATAGGGCTTGGTGTGGATGGCCAGCAGCGGCTCGAGCCCCTGGTCGCGCGGCGTCTCCGGCGTGATGCCGCGCTCGGCCAGCGCACCCAGCAGCGCATCCACGCGCGCCGGCAGGTCCTTGGGATCGCTGATGACACCGGCCCGCATGAACTGCTGCGGCGCGTGAAGATGCTGGTCTTGGTGAAAGAATGCCCGCATGGCTCCCTCCCTGCTGCGGCCGGCCGGGCCGGTGTCCGCCTCTCTTGCGCGCCGCACGGCGGCTGGCAAGGGGGCTTGGGCGGGAGGCTGGACCGCGCGACGTGGAAGCTGGTAAGGCCGCGGCCGGTAGCAGCGGGAGGAGTGCGGTGGTGGAGCGTCTGTCGGAGAGCGTGCTGGGGCGGCTGCCTGCTTGCGTCGAGCGGCCCGCCTACGACCGTGGGGCGGTGCGGACCGGCATCGTGCATCTGGGAATCGGCGCCTTCCATCGCGCGCACCAGGCCGTCTACACCGACGCGGTGCTGGCCGCCGGCGACCGGCGCTGGGGGATCTGCGGCGTCAGCCTGCGCTCGCCCGCGACGCGCGACGCGCTGGGCCCGCAGGACGGTCTCTACACGCTGGCGGTGCGCTCGGGCGAGGGCGAGCGGCTGCGGGTGGTGGGTGCGGTCCGCGAGCTGCTGGTGGCGCCGGAGCAGCCGGAAGCCCTGCTCGCCCGCCTGTGCGCCGCCGACACGAGGATCGTGAGCCTCACCGTCACCGAGAAGGGCTACTGCCACGATCCGGCGACCGGCAATCTCGACGGAAACCATCCTGACATCCGCCACGATCTCGCCGAGGGCTCCGCGCCCAGGAGCGCGCCGGGCCTTCTGGTCGAGGCGCTCCGTCGCCGCCGGGCGGAGGGCCTCGAGCCCTTCACCGTGCTGTGCTGCGACAATCTTCCGGAGAACGGCGCCACGGTCGGGCGCATCGTGGCGCAGCTGGCCGGGCTGCGCGACCCGGCGCTCGGCCGCTTCGTGCGCGAGGAAGTGGCCTTCCCCTGCACCATGGTCGACCGGATCGTGCCGGCGACCACCGATGCCGACCGGGCCGCGGTGGACGCTGCCCTGGGTGCGGTGGACGCCTGGCCGGTGGTGGCCGAGCCCTTCAGCCAGTGGGTGATCGAGGACCGCTTTCCGGCCGGCCGCCCCGCCTGGGAGGAGCACGGTGCGATGCTGGTGGAGGATGTGCGCCCGTTCGAGCACATGAAGCTGCGCTGCCTCAACGGCGCCCACTCGTCGATCGCCTATCTGGGTTTCCTTGCCGGCCACGAGACGGTGGCCGACGCCATGGCCGATGCCGACCTCGCGCGCTTCATCGGGCAGCTCTGGGCGGAAGAGCTGGTGCCCTCGGTGCCGCCGCCGCCAGGCGTCGATCTGGCCGACTACACCGCGGCGCTCGCGCGTCGCTTCGCCAATCCGGCGCTGCGCCACCGTACCGCGCAGATCGCCATGGACGGCTCGCAGAAGCTGCCGCAGCGGCTGCTGGCGCCGGCCCGCGACCTGCTGGCCAAGGGTCGGCAGGTCCGCCACATCGCGCTAGCCGTGGCGGCATGGATGCGCTTTGTGAGCGGCCGCGACGAGGTAGGCCGGCCGATCGAGCTCAGCGACCCGCTCGCCGGCCGGCTACGCGCCATCGCCGAGGAGGCAGGCCCGGTGGCCGGACGATTGGCGCCGGCGCTTCTGGCGGTGCGCGAGGTGTTCGAGCCGGCGCTGGCCGACGACCCTCGCTTTCGCGACCAGGTGTCCACTGCGCTCGGCCGGCTGCTCGAGCAGGGTGTCCGGCGGACGCTTGCCGAGGCGGGCGGCGCCCACGTCGATTGACAGGGCGGCGGCGGCTACCTATCCGTGCCGCCGATGGTTCCCTCCGGGGATGAAAAGGGAACGCGGTGAGCGCTCATGGGTGCGACTCCGCGGCTGCCCCCGCAACTGTGAGCAGCGAGCCTCGCGTCCGGAAGGCCACTGGAGTGTCCGGGAAGGCGGTGCGAGGCGGCGACCTGCGAGCCAGGAGACCTGCCATCGACCGTGGTCACGCGCGGGCACGCCGGACGGGGTGATTTCCGGCGGGTCGCTGGAGCTGTCTGCCGGCAGCTCCCGCCTCGTCTCGCGGTGACGGGCCACATGCCGCGAGGCTGTTCATGATCGATCCTTCTGTCGCCCGTGCCCGGGCGATGCGCCGCCCTCGCCTTTCCATCCTCCTTGCGGCAGCCTCGCCGCTGGTCCTGGCCGCAGGCGCCCAGGCGCAGGATGGCACCGCGCTGCCCGAGCTGGTGGTGACGGCGACCCGCATTCCCACGCCCGCCCGCGAGGTCGCGAGCAGCGTCAGCGTGGTCACCGCCGAGGAGATCGAGCGGCGCCAGCTTCGCACCCTTCCCGACGTGCTGCGCGAGCTGCCCGGCCTCAACATGGTCCAGGGCGGCGGCGCCGGCGGCCAGGCCTCGCTGTTCCTGCGCGGCACCAACTCCAATCACACCAAGGTCCTGATCGACGGCATCGACGCCAGCGATCCCAGCACGCCCACCGGCGCCTTCGATTTTGCCCATCTGCTGACCGCCGACATCGAGCGGGTCGAGGTGCTGCGCGGGCCGCAGAGCGGCCTCTACGGCTCGGACGCCATCGGCGGCGTCGTCAATATCGTCACGAAGAAGGGCAAGGGGCCGCTGGAGGTGCATGGCAGCCTGGAGGCAGGCTCGTTCGAGACCTTCAACCAGCAAGCCGGCTTCAGCGGCAGCAAGGGCCGCTTCTCCTACGCGGCGGACCTCGCCCACTTCCGCTCGGCCGACATCCCGGTGACGCCCAAGGATCTGGTGCCGTCCGGCGGCGACCGCACCGGCAACGACTACGAGAACACCACCTTCTCGGGCCGCTTCGGCGCCGATCTCACGGACACCCTCTCGCTGGGCCTGGTCACCCGCTACACCGACGCCGAGCTGCAGTTCACCGGCGACGATTTCAGCGTGTTTCCGAGCGTGCCGGCGTCCGAGCAGAGCGAGACGCGGATCCGCCAGCTCTTCACCCGGGCGAGCGCCACGCACATCGCCCTGGGCGGCGATCTCGAGCAGACCCTGGGCCTCGCCTTCACCGGTCACGAGCGGCGCGACCGCCCGCCCGAGGGCGGCGAGAGCGAGACCAAGGGCGATCGCGTCAGGCTCGACTGGCAGGCCGACTACACGGTGATCGAGGGACAGATCCTGACCTTCGGCGCCGAGGTCCAGCGCGAGCAGATCGACGACAGCCCGATCTCCGCCGAGACCAACAGCCAGGCGGGCTTCGTGCAGCTTCAGTCGAGCTTCGACGACCGTTTCTTCAACACGGCCAGCCTGCGCTACGATCACAACAGCCGCTTCGGCAGCGAGGTCACCTGGCGTATCGCTCCGGCGGTACTCTTCAAGGAGACCGGCACCAAGCTCAAGGGCAGCGTCGGGACGGCCTACAAGGCCCCTACCCTGAACCAGCTCTTCGTGAGCTTCCCGTCCTTCAACTTCTTCTCCAACCCCGACCTCAACCCCGAGAAGAGTTTCGGCTGGGAGGTCGGAATCGAGCAGGAGCTGCTCGACGAGCGGCTGCAGATGGGCGTCACCTACTTCCGCAACGATATCGAGGATCTCATCAACTCGACGCCCGACTTCACCTCGCTGGAGAACGTGAACCGGGCGACCACCGAGGGTGTCGAGACCTTCGTGGCGGTGGCACCGCACGAGACGGTCGATATCAAGGCGCACTACACCTATACCAAGGCCACGGACGACGAGACCGGTGACGAGCTCTTGCGGCGGCCCACGCACAAGGCGGGCCTGACCGGCCAGTGGCGGCCCCTCGACGGCCTGTCGCTCGACGCCGAGGCCATCTATGTGGGCTCGTGGGTCGACGCCAACCGGAGCTTTACCGTGCCGCGCCTCGATGCCGAGAGCTATACGGTGGTGAACGTGGCGGCTTCCTATGCGGTGACCGAGGAGGTCACCGTGTTCGGGCGGGTCACCAACCTGCTCGACGAGAACTACGAGAACCCGGTGGGCTTCGAGGGCACCGGCATCGGCGCCTTCGCCGGGGTGCGGCTGCGCTTTTGAGCATGGCCAGGCGCCCGGCCGCGCTCGCCTTCCTGATGGCCGTCCTGGTGGCGGCCACGGCGGCGGCGCGGCCGGCGCGCGTGGTCTCCCTCGACCTTTGCACCGACCAGCTCGTGCTGGCGCTGGCAGAGCCCGGCCAGATCGCGGCGGTAAGCTGGCTGGCGCGCGACTGCACCCTCTCCCTCCGATGCGCGCAAGCAGGCGACGTGCCTGTGCACTACGGCACCGGCGAGGAGCTGGTGGCGGCAAGCGCCGATCTGGTGGTGGTCGGCCGCCACGCGGCGCGCGGCGCGGTATCCGTGGCGCGCGCACGAGGGCTGCCCGTTCTCGAGCTCGATTCGCCGCGCGATCTAGAGGAGATGCGCGCCCAGCTTCTGCGGATGGGCGAGGCGCTGGGCCAGCCTGGCAAGGCCGCCGCGATGGCCGCCGAGCTGGACACGCGCCTGGCCGGCCTGCCGCCTCCGCCCGCGCCGGCCGAGCGGCCCGTAGCCGTCCTCTACCAGGCGAACGGCACCACCGTAGGCCCCGGCACCCTGGTGGACGCGGTCTTCGAGCGGGCCGGTCTCGCCAACCTCGCCGGGCGTGCCGGCAGCGCCGCCTACGGCTACCTGCCCCTTGAGCTGCTGGTCCGCCACGCCCCCGACCTGCTCGTGGTCGAGCGGGAGGACGCCTGGCCGCCCTCCCTCGCCGAGCAGATGATCCGCCACCCGGCGCTGGGCGCGCTCTTCGGACCGGACCGCCGCGTGGTGGTGCCGCAGCGTCTGTGGATCTGCGGCGGCATGGGCAATCTCGAGGCGGTCGAGCGGCTGGCGCAGGCCCGTCATGCTGTTGCGGAAACTGCCGATGGCCGTTGAGCGCGTGCCGCCCCGCCTGCTCTCCGGCCTTCTGGCGCTGGCGGTGCTGCTCCTGCTCGTGGGCTCCGCGGCGACCGGGCGGGTGACGCTGCCGCTGCTCGCTGCCATGGGCGAGATCGCCGCCGGGCAGAGCACGCCGGGCAGCATCATCCTTCTGGAGCTGCGCCTGCCGCGGGCTCTTCTGGGCGGGCTGGTGGGCGCCAGTCTCGGGCTCGCGGGTGCGGCCATGCAGGGCCTCCTGCGCAATCCGCTGGCCGAGCCCGGTGTCGTGGGTGTGTCCGGCCTCGCCGCCTTCGGCGCGGTCGTGGCCTTCTACACCGGCCTGTCCGCCCGCTTCGCCTATGCCCTCCCCCTGGGCGGCATCGCCGGCGCGTTCGCCGCCGTGGCGTTGCTCTATGCGCTGGCCGGAAGGCGCGGCGGCCTGTTGAGCCTGGTCCTCGCCGGCATGGCGCTCAACAGCCTCGCCGGTGCGCTGACCGCGCTCGCCCTCAACCTCTCGCCCAACCCCTACGCCTCCTTCGAGATCGTCTTCTGGCTCATGGGCTCGTTGGCCGACCGCAGCCTCGGCATGGTGGCGCTGGCAGCACCGCCCATGCTGCTGGGCTGGCTGCTGCTGGCCCGCGCCGGCCCGGCGCTCGACGCGCTGAGCCTGGGCGAGGACACCGCCCGCAGCCTGGGCTTCGATCTCGGCCGGGTGCGGCTGCGGATCATCATGGCGACGGCACTCGCCGTGGGTGCCGCGGTGGCGGTCGCCGGGGTGATCGGCTTTGTCGGGCTCGTGGTGCCGCATCTGCTGCGTCCGCTCGTGGGCCACCGCCCGGGCCGTCTGCTGCTGCCGAGTGCCTTGGGTGGTGCCGTGCTGGTGCTGGCTGCGGACATCGCCATCCGCCTGCTGGCCACCGGCCCCGAGCTCAAGCTCGGCGTCCTCACCGCCCTGCTTGGCGCGCCCTTCTTTCTTTGGCTGGTCGTGCGGCTGCGCGGCGAGGAGGGCTGATGCGGCTGGCGGGCCGGGAGCTCACCGTCAGGATCGAGGGGCGCACGCTGCTCGAGCGGGTCGGCATCGAGGCGCATGGCGGCGAGCTCCTGGGCCTGATCGGCCCCAACGGTGCCGGCAAGTCCACGCTGCTGCGTGTGCTGGCCGGGCTGCAGGAGGCGGAGTCCGGCGAGGTCGTGTGCGACGGCGAGCCGCTGGGCCGTCTCCGGCCGCGGGAGCGGGCGCGGCGGATCGCCTACTTGCCGCAGGATGGGGAGGTGCACTGGCCGCTGCAGGTGGAGACCATGGTGGCGCTGGGGCGGCTGCCGCACCGGCGGGTGTGGGGAGCGCACGAGGAGCGCGACCGGGCCGCGGTCGAGAAGGCACTGGTGGCGGCGGGCGTGGCCGGGCTGCGCCGGCGCCGCGTCTCGACCCTCTCGGGCGGCGAGCGGATGCGCGCGCTGCTGGCCCGGGCTCTGGCGGTGGAGGCGCCGGTCCTGCTGGCCGACGAGCCGGTGGCCGCCCTCGACCCCTACCACCAGCTGGCGGTCATGGAGCTGCTGCACGAAGCGGCCGGCCGCGGCACCGCGGTCGTGGTGGTGCTGCACGATCTGGGCCTGGCCGCCCGGTTCTGCGACCGGCTGGTGCTGCTGCACGAGGGCCGGCTGCTGGCGGCGGGGCCGCCCGAGGCGGTGCTGGCCGAGGACAAGCTGCGCCGCGCCTACCGCGTCACCAGCCTGCGCTGGCGGCACGAGGGCCGCGACTGCATCGTTCCATGGCAGCGCTGCGACGGCGATGCGACGGTCGGCTCCTGACCGGCTGGAAGCGAGGCCGCGGCGGCGGGCCGGCTGGAGCGCCGCGCTCGCCCTCTCGGCAGCCTTCCATGCCGGCCTCGCCATGGCATCGCTGCTCCTGCTGGAGGAGCGCCCGCCCCTGCCCGAGCCCGCCGGCATAACGGTGGGAATCGTCCTGGAGTCGACCGCCTCTGGCGGCGGCGGGGGAGCCGAGGCGGAACCCGCGGCCGAGGCAGGAAAAAAGCCGGAGAAGGAGGCGGCGGAGCCGCAGGACGAGCCCGCCCGCGGCCGGCCACAGATTCGCCAGGAGCCGGACGAGCCGGAGCCCGTCGCCGAGCCCGCACCCGCGTTGCCCGAGCCGCCTGCAGCCGGGCAGGAACAGGTCCCCCCACCGCCCCCCGAGCCGGCGGAGGCGGAGCGTGCGGTTCCCGAGCCGCTGCTCGCCGACGAAGCTCCTATCGAGCCGGCCGCCCCGGAACCGCCAAGGCAGGACACGCCGCCGCCGGATCCGGCGCTCGAGCCGCCGGCCCGGCGTCCCGCGCCCACCATGCCGCGGGAGGCCGTGCAGGAGGCCCCGCCGCCTGCCGCAGCCGACACCGAACCAACAGCATCGTCCGGCGCGGGGGAGAACAGCGGCCCGGCTTCGGAAGCGGCCACCACGCCGGGGGTGCGGCGCCAGCAGGGCGCCGGTACCGCCGCGTCGGGGCCGGTGGCGCTGGCCGGCAACCCGCAGCCGGACTACCCGCCGCTGGCGCGCCGCCGCGGGCTTGAGGGACGCGTGCTGCTGCGGATCGCCGTGGGCGCGGACGGCGCGGTGCGCGACGTGGCGGTGGTGGAGGGAAGCGGCCACCGGCTGCTGGACGAGGCGGCGCTGGAGGCCGTCGCGCGCTGGCGCTTCCGCCCCGCCAGTGACGGCGTCACTGCGGTGGCCGGCACGGTCGATCTGCCGATCAGCTTCCGGCTCCGCTAGACGCCTCGCCTCCCCGCCGCCGGAGCAAGGCGCCCAGAACCGGCGTGAGCCACACGAGGATGGTCACCACCCCCAGCACGCCTGCCACGGGCCGCGCGAAGAAGCCCGGCAGGCTGCCGTCGGCGATGGTCATCGAGGTCATGAAGTTCTGCTCGACCAGCGGGCCCAGCACGATCCCAAGGATGATCGGCGCCACCGGAAAGCGCGCGCTCTCCAGCAGGAAGGCGAGGAGACCCATGGCCAGCATCACGGCAACGCCGAAGACGCTGTTATTGATGGCGAACGAGCCCACGATCGAGAACACCAGCACCGCCGCGACGAGCTGCGGGCGGGGCACCGCGAGCAGCCGCCGGGCGGCGCGGATCGCCAGCAGGCCCAGCGGGATGAGCAGCAGGTTGGCCACGAGGAAGCAGGCGAAGACGGCATAGAGCATGGGCGCCTGCTCGACGAAGAGGCGCGGGCCCGGGTTGAGGCCCTTCATGTAGAGCACGCCGATGGCGATCGCGGTCACCGCATCGCCCGGGATGCCGAACACCAGTGCGGGAACCCAGGCCCCGCCCAGCCCGGAATTGTTGGCGGCACCCGCCTCCACCAGCCCCTCGGGATGGCCGGTGCCGAATTTTTCCGGCGTGCGCGAGAAGCGGCGGGCGGTGGCGTAGCAGATCCAGGCGGCGAGATCGCCGCCCACGCCCGGCAGGATGCCCACGGTCGTGCCGATCACGCTGCCGCGCGCGAGGTTGACCCGGCAGGAGGCGAGCACCCTGCCGATGCCGCGCAGCGGACTGCCGATGCGCACCGTGACCCGCGGCACCCGGTCCGGCCAGAGAATGCCGCGCAGCACCTCGGAAAGCGCGAACATGCCGATCATGGCGGGGATGAAGCTGATCCCGCCCATGAGCTCGACGCTGCCCATGGTGAAGCGCGGCAGGCCCGTCATCGTGTCCATGCCCACCGTCGAGATCAGCATGCCGATGGCGAGCGAGGCCAGCGCCTTGAGCCGGTCCACCGCGCCCAGGAAGGTGGCGCAGGAAAGGCCCAGCAGCGCCAGCCAGAAATACTCGAAGCTCGAGAAGCCCAGCGCCACTCGGGCCAAAGCCGGTGCCGCCAGCATCAGGACGATGCTGCCGAAGAGCCCGCCCGCCACCGCCGCCAACAGGCTGCTGCCGAGCGCGATCTCGGGCCTGCCGGCGCGGGTCAGGGCGTAGGCCTCGTCGGTGTAGGCGGCCGAGGCGGGCGTGCCGGGTATGCGCAGCAGTGCGCCCGGGATGTCGCCGGCGGTGATCGCCATGGCGGTGCAGGCGACGATGGCGGCTACCGCGGGCAGCGGGTCCATGAAGAAGGTGACCGGCACCAGAAGGGCGGTGGCCATGGTGGCGGTGAGGCCGGGCACGGCGCCGATGAAGAGGCCGAAGAAGGCGCTCAGCAGGATCACCGTGAGCACCCACGGATCGGCCACCATGGCGAGCCCGGCGGCGATGTCGGCGAGCGGCATGAGCTACCAGATCCCGAGCGCGCCGGCCGGCAGCGGGACCAGCAGCAGCTTCACGAAGGCGCGCTCCACCAAAAGGGCCAGCAGCGCCGCGTAGAGCAAGGCCGGCAGGGGGCGCACGGCCAGCAGGAGCAGGAGCACCAGCGCGTAGCCCGTGGTCAGCGGCACGAAGCCGGCCGGCTGCAGGAGCGGCAGATAGAGGAGCAGGCCCAGCACGACCCAGCCGGCGGCGACGAGGCGGCGCGGCGGCGGCAGCGGCCCGATTGCTGTGCCCGCCTCCGTGCTGCGCACCGCCTTGGTCGCGATGCCGCCGCCGAGCAGGACCAGGACGATGCCGATCACGGTGGGGAAGAAGGCCGGGCCGTAGGCGAGACCCGGCAAGGTCGGCAGCGTGCGCGCGCCCAGAACGGTGACGAGCCCCAGCGCCGCGACCACGAGGCCGGGAACGGCGTCCGCGATCATGCGCGAGGGGCCCGTCCGGCCGGTCACTGGGCGAGGCCTGCCGCCTTCATGGCCTGGCCGAAATTGGCGTCGGTGGTGGCCAGGAACGAGCGGAACTCCTCCGGCCCCGCCCAGCGGATCCCGAAGCCCCGCCCGCGCATGAACTCCTCGAACTTCTCGCTGGCCACGATCTTTTCCAGGGCGGCCGCGAGCTTCTGCTGCACCTCGTCCGGGAGGCCGTCGGGACCGCCGATTCCGCGCCAGGCGCCCATCTGCCAGTCGACGCCGAGCGCGTCCTGCGCGGTGGGCACCTGCTCGAAGCCGGCCGCCGGCTTGTCGGCCATCACCAGCAGGGTCCTCACCTCGCCCGCGTCGACCATGCCGCGCGCCTCCGGCAGGGTCGTGCTGACGATGTCGATGGCACCCGAGACGAGGAGCTGCAGCGAGGGGGCCGCACCCTCCGAGGGAACCCACGGCGCGGCACCGGCCTCGAGGCCGAGCCTGTCGAGCAGGCCGGCCAGCGCCAGGTGCGCGGCACCGCCGAGATTGGCGCCGGAGGCCTTGTGCTGGCCAGGGTTGCTGCGGATCTGCTCGACCAGGGCCTTTGCGTCGGCAGGGCCCTCCTTGGCGACATGAAGGCCGATCGGGTCGGTGTTGTAGAGCCCCAGCAGCGTGTAGTCCTCATGGGTCAGCGGCGAGGTGCCGACCCAGTGGAACATGGAGAGCTCGGTGGTGAGCACGCCCAGCGTGTAGCCGTCCGGCTCCGCGCTGGCGATGGCGGTGTGGCCCACCACGCCGCCGCCGCCGGTGCGGTTGACGACGTTCACCGGCTGGCCCAGCTCCTCCTCGAGCAGCGATGCCACGATGCGGCCGGTGGCGTCCGTCCCGCCGCCCGCCGACCAGGGCACGATCAGGCTGATGGGCCGCTCGGGCCAGGCCGCGTCGGCTGTTCCGGCGGCGCCGGCCAGAAGGATGCCGGCGGCGAGAAGTGTCTTTGCGTTCATTGTCATGCCTCCCTTTGTTCTTTGCATGTCCGCACCTCAGTTGATGTAGCCGAACAGCCGGGGCAGCCCGAGACTGAGGAACGGCACGTAGGTGACGATCAGCAGAAAGACGACCTGAACCAGGTAGAAGGGCAGCAGCGCCTTCGAGAGGGTCTCGATGCGCATGCCGGTGATCCCGGCGGCGGCGAACAGGCACGGCCCCACCGGGGGCGTGCTCAGGCCCAGCACCAGATTGAGCGACATGACCACCCCGAAATGCACCGGGTGAACGCCCGCGTCGACCATCACCGGACCGATGATCGGCGCCATGACGATGATCGCAGCACCGATGTCCATGAACATGCCGATCCCCAGCAGCAGCAGGTTCACCAGCAGCAGGAGCGCGTAGGGATCGCTGGCGATGCTCATGAGGCCGCGGGCGATGGCCTCGGGCACGCGGTCCAGCGCGATGAACCATGCCAGGATGTTGGCGCAGGCCAGCACCATGAAGACCACCGCGGTCATGATGGAGACCCGCAGCATGATGGGTGGCAGGTCGCCAAAGCGCAGGCTGCGCTTGACCAGGAAGCCCACCAGCAGCGCGTAGGCCACCGCGACCGCGGCGGCCTCGGTGGGCGTGAAGGCGCCCGAGAGGATGCCGCCCAGGATGATGGCGGGCATCATCAGGCCCACCAGCGCGCCCCTGACGGCGCGGCCGGCCTCGCCCGGGGGCAGCGGCTCGGTGCGGCGCGGAAAGCCCTGCCGGTCGGCCATAGCGCGGATCATCGCCATGAGCAGCAGCGCCATCACGAGGCCCGGAAGCACGCCCGCCAGGAACAGGGCCGCGATCGAGACCTGCATGATCGAGCCGTAGAGCACGAGGATGATCGAGGGCGGGATCATCGGCCCGATCAGCGAGGAGGCCACGGTGAGCGCAGTGGCGAACGGCAGCGGGTAGCCGGCCTGGCGCATCGCCTTGATCTCGATGGCGCCGAGGCCGGCGACATCGGAGATGGCGGAGCCGGAGATGCCGGCGAAGAAGGCGCTGGCCAGCACGTTGACGTGCGCGAGCCCGCCCTTGATGCGCCCCACCAGCACCTCGGCGAAGCGCACCAGGTCCTCCGTGATCCGCGAGGCGCTCATCAGCTCCGCGGCAAGGAAGAAGAACGGGATCGCCATGATGGTGAAGAGGTTGAGGGCGGCGAACATGCGCTGGGGCACCAGCGCCAGGAAGTCCAGCCCGAAGCCCATCACGATGGGCACGAGCGCCGTGATGCCGAGCACGAAGGCGATGGGCACGCCCGCGAACAGCAGCACGAAGAAGACGATCGCTACCGTCGTCAGCATGGACGCCTCCTCAGCTCACGACGCTCTCGGCGGGCACGCCAAAGGGCGAGAGGCCCTCGCGCGCCCGCCGGATGCTGCGCCCGCCCTCGCGAACCAGCTCGATCAGCATGAGGACGGCCCCCAGCGGGAGCGGCAGGAACGCCAGCAGCATCGAGATGCCGAGCGAGGGCGCTGTCTGCATCGGCCCCTCGACGAACGTCAGGATGGCGCCCTGCCAGAGCACCACCGCGAGGAACACGCCCACCAGCACGAGCCCTGCCAGGCGCACCACGAGCTGGACCGCGAGCGGCAGCCGCTCCACCAGGATGGTCACCGCCACGTGCGCGCCCTCCCGCAATGCCAGGCTGCTCGCCAGCAGCGTGACCGCCACCATCAGGTAGCGGGCGAGCTCGGGCGGCCAGGCGAGCGGCGCTCCCAGCACGTAGCGGAAGAACACGTTGACGATGATGGCCACCGTCATGGCGCCCAGCGAGAGGATGCACAGAAGGCGCGTCGCACCCAGCAGTCCGCAGTCGAGTAGGGCGAGCATGGATGTTCCTCGCGGACCGGGCGGCGGCGCCCGGCCCGTTCCAGGACGGTTGGTCAGGGCGCGGCGGGAGAGCGGACCTTCGCCTCGGCGGCCTTCACGGCGTCCATGAAGCCGGACACGAGGTCGGCGCCGAGCTGCTCCTCCATCCACTTGATGACGCCGGGCTGGGCCTTCTGGCGGAACTTCTCCTGCTCCTCGGCCGAGACGTAGGTCACCTCCACGCCGCGCTTCTCGAACTCGGCCATCGCATCGTTGACCGTCACCTGGACGAGACCGCGGCTGGTGACGGTCGCCACCCGGCCCGCGACGAGCACGGCCTCCTGCAGCTCGGGCGGGAGCTTCTGGAACCACTTCTCGCTGACGATGACGAAGGAGAGGCTGTAGACGTGGTTGTCGACGGTCACGTACTTGAGCACCTCGGCGAGGTTCTGCTGGAGCGAGCCCACGGTGGGCAGCTCCGCCCCGTCGACCACGCCCGTCTGCAGCGCCGTGTAGACCTCCATCCAGGGAACGGCGGTGGGCGATGCGCCGAGGCTGCGGACCATCTCCTGGTGCGCCGGGATCTCCATGGTGCGGATCTTGAGGCCCTCGAGGTCGGCCGGGGTCTGGATCGGGCGCTTGTTGTTGCCCCAGATCCGAAAGCCGCCGTTCTCGCCGATGGCCACGGGCCTGAAGCCCTTCTCGATCATCCCGTTCATCAGCTTCTGGCCGAACGGCCCGTCCATGACCTCCCAGGCCACCGCGGCGTTCGAGAAGACGTAGGGAATGGTGATGACCTGGATGTCCGGATACCAGATCGAGACCGGGCCTTCCGAGGGTGTCGTGGCCTCGAGAACGCCCATCCGGACGCTCTCCATGTTCTCGCGCAGATCGCCCAGCGTGCCGCTGTGATAAACCTCGGCGTTGATGCGCCCCTTGCTCAGCGCCTCGACGGTGCTGCCGAAAGAGCTCATCATTCCATAGACATAGTAGGGGTACTTCAGATCACCGATGGTGACGTAAGGCGCGTCCGGATTGGTGATGCGCAGGGTGAACTCCTGCGCCTGCGCGCTCATGGCGCCGACGAGCGCCGCAGCACCGCACAAGGCCGCCGCCAGTTTCGCTAAAGGCTTCATCCCCGATCTCCTTTTCTTTCGTTATCGCTCTGAGTTAGGGCGTTTTTCAGGACCTTCCGGCGAGCCAGCCGACGAGCCGCCCCCAGAACGGTCCGTAGCCCTGCCAGCCGACGAACTCGGGCGTTCCCCAGTGCGGGGAGCAGTCTGACGCGAAGGCAGCCGTCCTGCCCTTGCCGTGCCGGCCGACCACCAGGAAGGGATCCTCGCCCGCCTTGAGAAGCACCTCGCCCTCGGGCCGGGCCACGAGGCGCTGGTAGCCCAGGAACGTCGGCCACCGGCCCGCGACCGGCTCGAGCGCTGGGTGCTCCGCCACCGTTTCCGGCCGGACCCCTTCCGGCCGCTCGATCCGGTCGTCGCCGGTCATCATGCTGACGGGCAGGATGTCGGCGATGACGGTGTTGGGATAGCAGGCGCTCCCGGCGATGCCGGAGAACGACATGTAGCCGCCCACCATGAGGAAGCCGCCGCCGCCGGCCACATAGGAGGCGATGGATGCCAGCGGGTTGGGCCGGATGAGGCTCTTGAAGAGCGTGTCGGGGTGGAGAAGAAAGGTGTCGGCGCCGACGTCGCTCAGGATCACCGCGTCATAGGCGGCAAGCGCCTCCGGCTCGGCGGGAAAGCGGCTCGCGACCTCGTGGTTGCGGATGTAGTCGACCTCGAACCCTGCCTCGCCCAAAGCGTCGATCAGGGGCTTGCCGCCCTCCTCGTAGCCGCCGGTCGTGTAGACCGAGAATCCCTTGAGGTTGAGCCCGATGTTCGAGAACGATTCGCCTACGAAGAGGACGCGGGAAGAACTCATGATGCCTCCTGAGGATGGGATGATGCGCCGCCTCACCGGCGCCGCTGTCCTGGCACTTGTTCTTTCATGGCCGGCTTTCGCCGCCTCGGCGCTGGAGCTGGCGGCGCGTCCCGACCGGCCGCCGTCCCGGCAGGAGATCCAGCGGTTGGAGCTTCTGGCGGAGAAGATTGGCTGGGGCACGCTGCACCATTCGGAGAGCATGGCGCGGGCCGAGTCCGGCTATGGCACGGAACCGTGGATCATGGCCCAGGCCTCCCCCTGGTTTCCGGAGACCTACTATCTCGCCAGCCGCGCATGGGCGGCCGGGCGGCTGCTCGGTTCCGCCGAGGCGGACGACCGGCTGCGGGTGATCCACCGCGACCCCGGTCGGAGCCTTACCTTCTCGTTCCTGCTGCTGGGCGAGGAGCCGGAGGCGGTCGCCCCGGAGGATGTCGAGGTGACCTTCGAGGCGGGCCCGTGGCAGGCGCCCGGCGTTCTGGAGGAGGTCGCCGTGGCGCCGGAGCGGACCCTGGGCGCCCAGCTCCACGCGGCCCGCGGGCTCGTGCGCGTCGATCTTCCCGAGGGGTTCGAGTGGGCGGCGGTGCACGAGTTCTCGCTCCGGTTCAGCCGACCTGGCGCGTCATCTTACCTGCTCGCCTGGACGCTGCCGGCGGCGCCGTGACGGATTCCGCCGGCAGACCGGGTCAGCGCGCGGCGAGCTTGAGGCCGAGCCCCTCTAGGCCGCGCCGCACCGCCGCCTTCTGGCGCTCGTCGGGCGTGGGCATGGGGGCGCGCGGCAGATGGGCCGGCACGCCCTGCAGCTCCAGCGCGTACTTGGTGCAGGCCGGCAGGTTGTCGGCCACGAGGCCGTTCCAGAGATGCAGCAGCTTGGTGTGCAGCTCGAGCGCCAGGGCATGGTCGCCCGCCTGTACCGCGTTCCACAGCTCCACGCTGGCATGCGGTGCCGCCGTGAGAATGGCGGCGATGGAGCCGTGCGCCCCCAGGCTGTAGGACGGGTACATCAGCGCGTCGACGGCGCTGTAGATCGCCTTGCCCGGCTGGGCGGTCGCCATGAGGTCGGCGAAGAGCTTGAGATCGCCGGCACTCTGCTTGACGCCGGTGACCAGCGGCACCTCCTTCATGATCCGGTTGAGCAGCGCCGGCGAGAGATAGCTCCAGGGCACCACATTGTAGATCACCAGCGGCATCTGGGTCGCCTCGGTGACCACGCGGAAATGCTCGAGCATGGCGTCGTCGCTGGGCCGGAAGAGATAATGCACCGGCGTCACCTGCAGCGCTGCCACGCCCATCTCCTTGACGGCGAGGCCGCGGCGGATGGCGTCGCGGGTGCTGTCGACGATGATCCCGGCGATCACCGGCACCCGGCCGGCAGCGGCTTCCATCGTGGCGGCCATGAGATCGGTATATTCGGCATCGTCGAGGACATGGCCCTCGCCGGTCGATCCTCCGGCCGCAAGTCCTGTGGCACCCGCCTCGATCAGGAAATCGACCTGCGGCTTGACCGCATCGAGCACGAGATTGCCGTTGGCGTCGAACGGCGTAGTCATCGGCGGAATGACGCCGTGCGGCATCGACATGGTAGCCTCCCGTTTGGTTATGCCGAATGTCATTTCGCAAGACTGTAGGAGGCGTCGGGCCGGCAAGTCAATCGGCCAACCGCGTCAGCCGTGCCAGCCGAGGCGGCGGGCGATCGTCTCCGCGCTTTGGACCACCAGCTCGCCCAGGACCTCGATCCGGCTGTCCGGCACCCGGGCGGCGGGAGCGGCGACACTGATCGCGGCGAAGACCTGGCCCGCGGCGTTGCGGATGGGCGCTGCCACGCAACGCTGCCCGAACTGGTGCTCGTCATCGTCGATCGCAAAGCCGCGCTGGCGGACCCGGGCCAGCTCGGCGCGCAGCTCGCCGGCATCGGTGATGGTGCGCTCGGTGAAACGCACGAGCCCCGCGGCGATCACACGCTCGACCGCGGCGTCGGGCTGGAACGCCAGCATCGCCTTGCCCACCCCGGTGCAATAGGCCGGCGCGCCCTCGATGTTCATCACCATCTGATAGGGTCCGCTGTCGCTCTCGCGGCGGTCCACCATGACTGCATAGAGCCCGTCGAAGATCGACAGATGGACGGTCTCGCCGGTGATCCGGGCG
This sequence comes from Geminicoccaceae bacterium 1502E, assembly GCA_033875255.1. Taxonomy (GTDB): domain Bacteria; phylum Pseudomonadota; class Alphaproteobacteria; order Geminicoccales; family Geminicoccaceae; genus Marinimicrococcus. The sequence goes on from JAWZSN010000008.1 coordinate 99,170, forward strand.
AGCCGGTCGACGACCGGCTGCGCCTCGCGGCCGAGCTCGAGATTGGCCAGATAGAGGGAGCCAAGCTGAAAGAGCCGGATGCCGAGGCGGTAGCGGTCGCCCTTCACGTCCTGCTCGACGAAGCCGAGCTCCTTGAGGGTCACCAGATGCTGATGGGCGGTGGGCTTGGGCAGGCCGGCCTGCTCGGCCAGCTCCGCCAGGGTCATGGCGCGGCTGTCACGCCCGAAACAGTCCAGGAGGCTGGCCGCCTTGGCGAGCGACTTCACCCTCCCGGCGCCCGACACGATCTTCGACATTGACTATCCCGTTCGGCAATACCGTATGGCAGTCGGTATAGGCCGCCCGGGGCGGATTCTCCAGCGCTACCCGCCGGCAGCGCGTCTCAGCTGCAGCCGTCGCCGCTCATCGCCCGGCTCGCATCCCACCAGCCTCGCCAGGCGTCCCGGGCGATCTCCGTGTCGGCGTCGTTCTTGAGGCGGTCGAAGCGGGCCATCGCGGTCCAGCAGTCGCCGGCGCGCATGGCGACCCAGCCGGCCCACAGAACGTCCTTCGCTCCGCCCAGCGCAATACCGCGCCGCTCGAGCTCCAGAGCCGCCTCGTTGGCGCTGCCCCACTGCCGTGCCTCGGCCCGGGTCAGAAAGCTGCGGCGGGCAAGCTCGATCTCCAGCTCCTGGCGCAGGGGCCGCTCGATCCACGGCAGCACGAGCAGACGCTCCAGCTCGCGCGGGTCACCCAGCGCACGGATCGCCGCGACCTGCCCCTTGCGGGCGTCGCCGCGCAGGCTCGCATCGTCCTCGGCCAGCCGTTCCGCCGCCTCGAAAGCGGCGAGACCGGCACGGGGCTCGTCGGTGCCCAGAAGGCACCAGCCGCGCGCCGCCGCCATGTCGCCTCGCTCGGCCAGGAGCGGGTCGGCAGCGGCCTCGAGGCAGGCGGAAAAGTCTTCGGCTTCCAGCAGGCGATGCACCATGGCGGCGCGCGCCGCGCCCAGAACCTCGTCGGGGTCGCTTGCCGCGGACGGGTCGCGGCGCACGATCTCGGCCGCCTTGGCCGGATCGCCGACGGCCAGATAGGCCGCCACGAGTCCCTTGTTGGCATCCGCGCTGGCGCCCCAGGCGGCGGCCTGGTCGAACCAGCCCAGGGCCTCTCCGGGCGCGCCGCGCTTTTGATGCCACCAGCCGAGGAGCAGGGCGGCGCGGCCGTCGCGCCGGCCGGCGATCTGCCGCTCGAGTCCGGCGAGCCATGCCGGCGCCGTCGTGCCGGGGCCGGCCTTGTCGACCAGTGCGGCGAGGCTGCGCACATTGGCGCCATAGGCGCGCTGGCCTAGGATACCGTCGATCTCGCGTCTGAGCGCCTCCTCCCCCGGACTCCGGTTGCCGGGCAGGTCGAGGAGCTTGCGGACCTGTGCAGCATCGTAGCGACCCTGGGCCTTCTGCAGGGTGGTGAGGCGGATCTCGGAGGGGCACTCGCGCACCGCGCGCTCATGGACCTCCCACTCCTTCGCCTCGTCGCCGGCGCGCCGGTGGGCGGCGGCGAGCGCCCAGAGATTGTCCGGATCGGCGCACCCGAAGAGCCCGGGCGCGGTAGCGGAAAGGCGGGCCAGAGCGGCCGGGTCGCCGGCCGAGCGTGCCTCGCCCACCTCGCTGCGAAGCTCGCGCTCGCGCCGTTCCCGGGCAAGCGCGGCGCTCGGCTGCCACCCGGGACTCTGGCGCCGGGCCCGCAGCTCCAGCTCCTCGAAGAGCCGCAGATCGCCGGCGGCGAGCGCTGCCCACATCGGGCCTTCGTCGACCGTCGGGGCTGCGGTCGGCGCCTGGAGCACCTGGCGCACGCTCTGGGCGGCCGCCGGGCCGGCGGAGAGAAGCAGGCCCAGGCCACCTGCGAGGAGAAGGGGGGACAGACGCAGCATCGCACTCAATATCCGAAGCGCTCGAGCCACGCGGCTGCGACGAGCAGCCGGATGATGGCGCCGTAATAGGAGGTTTCGGTGCCCACGAGCGGGAGACCGGCGAGCGTCACATCGCCGTCGCCACGCCAACGGCGCAGGAGCAGCAGCACCGAGCGCTGCTCGATGCCGAGGCCGTAGTCGGCGAGAGCACCCGACCGGCTGTCGATCCAGGCGCGGCCCACATTCTCGAGAAAGGCCAACCATCGTTCCGGCTGCGGGCCGGCGCGGCCCGACCAGAGCAGCCAGAGCGGCACCCGGATCGCATCGTAACTCGCCCGTGGCCGCTGCTTCCAAGCGAGGTTCGCGGGCAGCTCCAGCCAGTCGGGCGCGAGCCCGTAGGCGCCGCTCGTTTCCGCGAGCAGCGCCGTCCCGGCGTCCGCGAGGCGGCGCCATGCAGGCGAGCCCTCGATGGCGGCAAAGGCGTCGAGGGCGGGAAAGACCCAGTAGCTCGGGTTGACGACGAGCCCGTCCTTCTCGCGGAAGCCCTCGCCGCCCGGCAGCAGCAGCAGCCGGCCATCCCGCTCGACCGTGAGAAGCTCGCGAACCGCCTGGGCGGTGCGCAGGCCGGCGGTGCGCCACTCCTCGCGGCGCCAGCGCTGGGCGGCTTCGAGCAGGGCCCAGGCGATGGTGATGTCGCCGTCGCTGGCATTGTTGCGATCGGCGATCTGCCCGTCCCGCCACGACCAGGCAAAGAGCCCGTCATCGCGTGCCAGCTCACGCCCCGTCCAGCTCCACAGCCGCTCGAAGGCGGCGCGGTCGCCGTGATGGACGGCGAGGCGCATGGCGAAACCCTGCCCCTCGCTGTGCGACAGGCCCGAGAAGTCGTCGATCACCCGGCCGCTGCGCTCGTGCGCCGCCAGAAAGGCGCTCCATGCGTCGCCAGCGCGGGCCGGTCCGTGCAGCAGCGGGCTCACGCCGAGAGCCACGGCGCCGGCCAGGATGTCACGCCGTCTCGGCATCCCGCACCCTCCGGCTGCGCGTCGCCGCCAGCGTCAGGAAGGCCAGCAGGACGACCGCGCCGAACATCACCGCGAGCCACCGCAAAGGGGTCTCCTGTGCCATGCGGACGAGCTCGAAGGCTATTGTCTGGAGCTGGCCCTCGGGTTGCTCCGGCCCCTGCTCGACGATAGCACGGTGGGCCACCATCTGCCGGCCGCCCTGCCCGATGGTCACCACGTCGCCCTCGAGCATCACGTCGCGGCGCCGCTCGACCAGGCTCTGCACCGCCTGGACCAGCTCGGTGCCGTCGCGCCCGGCCACGGCCACGACACGCTGGCTGCCGCGCTGGAAGGCGAACATGGCGCTGCCTTCCTGCGGCGTGTTGCGGGCGACCAGGAGCTGCACGATCTGCCTCAGGGGCTCCACCGCGGCACTGCCCAGGCCGAACTTGAAGAGGCCGCGCGCATCGGCAAGCCTGGGCTGGTCGGCCGCGAACATCCCGCTCGGCTCGTCGATGATCGGCCGACCCGAGAGGATCTTGTCGATCCCTGCCCAGCTTCCCACCAGCACCACGTCGGTGCCGGAGAAGCCGCGGTCGAAGGTGATCCGGGCCTCGCTCAGGAAGCGGCTGGCGATCTGCGCGCGGGCAGCGAGCAGGGTGAGCGCCGCATCGACGGTCTGCGGCCGCTGATCGCCCAGCACCCAGGTCGCCCCCTGACGCAGCTCGCTCCCGGCGAGATCGGCGCCCATCATCCAGGAGGCGATGTCGCTGGAGCCGCCGGGGCTCCCCAGCCACGGCACGTCGATCGAGCTGTCGTCATAGAGCGTCAGGGTCGGCTCGATGCCGCCCATGCCGGCGCCGCACAGGATCTCCGGGTCGACCGCAAACTCGGGTATCAGCTCGAGCCGGTTGGAGCCCTGGCGCAGGCGGTGCAGCGGCACCTCGAGCGCCTGCTCGCGCAGGCTGCCGCCCTGCGGGTCGAGGGCGACGCTGCCGACGAACAGGCCGTTGGCCCGCAGATGCAACGCGCTGCCGGCGGCAAAGCCTGGGGCGTAGTCGCCGTTCAGGCGGACGGAGGCCGCACCGGTCAGTGTCGCGGGATCGCCATTGACCAGCAGATCGACCTCGACAATGCGGTCCTGGTCCAGCCGCCACGTTCCTGTGGTCCAGCCGAGGCTGGCAAAGCTGCGCCCGGCCGGCGCGGCGTCCGCCTGCCGCGGCCCGGTCAGCACGCGGTAGGGGGCCACGGCTGCGAGGTCGGGATCGGCCGGGTCGAGGAGCACCGCGCCCCCGTTGGGCCAGGCGAAGCCCGGCCGGGCAACGGCAGCGGCAGCGGTGGCGACCTCGCGCTCGTCGCGCCCCGAGATGACCAGCCATGCCTTGAACGGCTGCCCGGGATCGGTCAGGAGGCCCACATAGGCCGCGCCGATCTGGCCCAGCACCCGCTCGCTCACGAGGCCCTCCAGCTCGTCCAGCGTGCCGATCACGACGTTGAGCCCGCCCGGCATCGCGTCGGTGTCGACGCCCGGCAGCAGCTCGAAGCTGCCGCGACCGATCGGCAGGCGGGCCGTGCGGACCCGCGGCGCCCGGCGGAGGTCACGCAGCGCCCAGCCCTGGGCGAGGCGCGCCGCCCAGCTGAGCTGCCAGTCGCCCGCGACGCCGAGCGGCGTCCAGACCACCAGCTCGTTGCCGCCGAACGGCCCCAGGAGCTGGTCGACCGCCGGCAGCAGGACCCCCTCCTCGCCGGTCTCGACCACGAGACGGCTGGCCGCCGGGTCGAGGGCGCCGGCGGGGCCGCCGGCGGTGCACAGGCGCTCGCGGGAAAGCAGCACCCTGACCGTGCTCCCGCCGGCCGGCAGGTCACGGAAGCGATGGCTCCAGGCGAAGCGCTGCGGCGACAGCCGCTCGCGCGCCACGACCTTGCCATCGACAAGAAGCTCCGGCTCGAGCGGGTCGTCGCCCAGCGGCTGGAAGACCAGCTCGAGGCGGACGGAATCGGCGTTCATGCCCCAAAGCTCGGGCATCGCGAAGGCAAGGCCGCCATCGGGGCTCGAGCGGGTCACCAGGCGATCCAGCGGAAGCTGCACCAGCGCAGCCCGGGCGGGTGCCGTCAGGAGCAGGAGGAGAGAGGCCAGGCCAAGGACGAGACGGGACATGGGTCAGCTCCGCTGCAGCAGAAGGCGGGCCCCGCGAAAGGCCATGCTGAAGAACAGGCTCACCCCGCGCACCAGCCCGTGGGACCGGGTCCGGCGCTCGACGATGAGCTGCCAGTGGTCCGAGCGGCCGTACACCAGCCGCCCGATCGCCTCGATCTGGCCCGCGTTGGTGCGCAGGAAGCGGAGCCCCAGTAGATCCTCCGCGCCGACGGAACGGCGATTGGTAATCGCCACGTCGAGGGTCGGCGCATCGGCGCCAGCGCCAGGGATGATCAGCTGCACCTCACCGGGCCCGTCGGGCACAACGCCGGTGCCCGCCGCGAGCTGCGCACCGGTGATCGAAACGTCGGTGAGCCGGCAGGCGACGCCGGTCCCCGCGGCCACGAGCGTGGCCTCGAGGTCCCGCGGCACCCGGGGGAACTCGCGCACCTGGCGCGTCTCCCACATTGCCGCCAGCACTGCCAGGACGAGCCACAGATTGAAGATGCCCCAGCCCAGCACGACCACGAGCGTCTGCTGCTGGACGGGGTCGGTGAGCCAGGTCCACAGGCCGTTGGCCACGCCCAGCACCACCAGGGCTGCCAGCACGAGGAAAGGCCGTGCCATGGGGCTCAGGAACTCGCGGTCGAGGGTCTCGTCCTTGCTGGTCACGGCAAAGCTGGGCGAGCGCGGATGGAGGATGGTGTTGAGGATGGCGGGGGCCACGTAGGGGGCCAAGGCGGTCTCGTAGACCTCGCTCATGAAGGTCCAGCGCAGCCTGCCGTAGAGATGGTCATTGAGCAGGATCGAGACCGCCAGATGCGGGATCGCGTAGGCCAGGAACTCGTCGGCTCCCGCGTCGAAGAGCTGCAGCCCGAAGAGCAGCTGGGCCAGCGGCGCCACGAGGAACACGAGGCGCGCAAAGGGGAAGAACCAGAAGCCAGAAAGGGCGGCATAGCAGAGCCGCTGGGCCATGCTCAGCCCGCGCTTCAAGAACGGGTTGTCGAGCAGGAAGATCTGGACCATGCCCTGGGCCCAGCGCACCCGCTGCTTGACGAGGCTGGTCATGGTGGCGGGCTGCAGGCCCGCCACCATCGGCACGTTCACATAGGCGCTGTTCCAGCCGCGCGAGTGCAGCTCCATCGCCGTGTGCGCGTCCTCGGTGACGGTCTGCTGCTTGATCCCGCCGATCTCGTCGAGCGCCTTGCGGCGCATCACCGCGGCCGACCCGCAGAAGAACGCGGCGTTCCAGAAGTCCAGGCCCTTGAGGGTCATCGAGTAGAACATGTCGGCCTCGGACGGCATGTGGCCGAACATGCCGAGATTCTTCTCGAGCGGGTCGGGGCCTATGAAGAAGTGCGGCGTCTGGACCAGCGCCAGCCGGTCGTCCTTGAAGAACTGGCCCACCGTCTTCTCGAGGAAGTCGGCGCTGGGCGCGTGGTCGGCGTCGAACACGGCAACCAGCTCGCCCGAGCAGGACTGCATGGCGTGGTTGAGGTTGCCGGCCTTGGCACCCTTGTTCTCGGGCCGCGTGATGTAGGTGACGCCGATCGCCGCGCAGCCGCGCTTGAACTCCTCGTGCCGCTCCCTTGCGGCAGCCGCGCGCGCCGGGTCGGCGTGGTTGCGGAAGGCCTCGGTGCCGCCGTCGTCGCAGCACCAGACCCGCATCCTTCCCTCGGGCCAGCGCACCTGCCGGGCGGCCACCAGGGTCGCCTCGACCAGCGGCCAGGGCTCGTTATAGGTTGGCACCAGGATGTCGACGGTGGGCCAGCTCGGGCGCTCGGCCGGCAACCTCGCGACCACGCGCTCGAGCGGCCGGATCGTCATGAAGACGCCCGAGGTCAGCAGCCAGAAGCCGTAGAGCTCGGCCAGCAGGAGGATGACCGCCGGGACGGCCTCGTACCAATGGCCGGTCGGTACCGTCTCCGTCACCCGCCACAGCAGGTAGCGGGCGCTCACGAAAAGGGCGAGACAGATCAGCAGGAGGCGCAGGGCGTGGGCGCGGGGCAGAAGGCGCAATACCAGCACCGACAGCACGCCGCCGCCCGCCAGGAGAATCTGCGGCCCGATCCCGACGTCGATCGACGCGAGCCAGAGGACGGCGCCAAGAGCGAACAGCCATGCAACGACCATCGGACCTCACACGACGGTCGTTCATCATGCAAGCCTGGTTGGTCGCCTCTGGCGCGACAAATGCGACAGGACCGCGGTCATTCGAGGCGTTGCGTACGGCGCCGTCCCGTGCTTTGGGAGGCATGCGCTGGATGGGACCGTCAATCTACTTCTCGGTTTACAGCATCCGTGTACGCTCGCCATGTGGTTGCGGCAAGCGGCAATTCGGACACATCTCGGCGCTCCTTTCCGCCGTCGCCGTGATATATCGTATAGGGTATATTGCCTGCTAGTCGCCGAGCATGTGTGCGAGGGCGTCCCCTGCTTCGTTGATGTCGGCGGCCATCGCCGTGCGGGCGGCAGCCTCATCACCGCCCTCGAGCGCCGCGAGCAGGGCCGCATGCCACTCGTTGGCGGTCCGCCAGTTGCCCGATCGGTGGAGCAGGGTAAGGTAGGGCCCGATCTGCAGCCAGAGCTGCTCGATGATCGCCAGCAGCGTCGCCGACCTGCTCGCCTGGTAAATCGCGAAATGAAACTCCTGATTGGCTGCGAGGAACGTCCGCCTGTCGTCGGAGTCCTCGTGCCGGCGCAGCGTCTCCAGGAGCTCGCGCAGACGGTCGAGCTCGGGTGGCGTGATGCTTCTTGCCGCCCACCCGGCTGCCGTGGCCTCCACCTCGACGCGCACGCGCCGTAGATCGGCCAGCCGCGCGGCACTCAGCGGCGGTACCCCGACCGACCGCCCCGAGACCACCGTCAGGGCCTTTTCCGCGGTGAGCCGGCGCAACGCCTCGCGGACCGGCATGGCGCTGGTACCCAGCTCGTCGGCCAGCCCCTGGATGGTCACGTTCTCGCCCGGCTGCAGCTCGCCGCGCATGATCGTGGCACACAGTGCCTCGTAGACATGCTGCTGCATGGTCGTTCGCGGCACCGGTGCCAGGCGCCGCGCCGTCACCTCGTCTGCGCTTGTCATTCCCGTCTCTCCGACGCCCGAACTGCCCTGCTGCCGCGCCCTTGCCGGCTTTCATGATCTGTGATCTATGATCAAAACGCAAATCGGCACGAGCAAGCTGCCGACAGCAAGTGGTGCTGCAGGGAGGCCTTCCATATGGCTCAGCCGCTTGTCGGAGGTGTGCGTTCCGGCCTTCGGGTGCTGGTGACGGCAGGCGCCGGCGGTATCGGCCGCGTCATGGCGGACACCTTCGTCGCGCACGGCGCGCGGGTGATGATCTGCGACGTCGACGAGGCTGCTCTCGACGGCTGGCGCAAGGCTCATCCCGGCCAGCCCGCGATCCGCGCCGATGTTGCCTCGCCGGCGGATGTCGACGCGCTGTTCGAGGCCGTCGCGCACGAGCTCGGCGGCCTCGACGTGCTGGTCAACAACGCCGGCATCGCCGGGCCCACGGCGGCGGTCGAGGACATCGATCCCGAGGAGTGGCGGCGGACCATCGACGTCAACCTCAACGGCCAATTCCACTGCCTGCGCCGCGCCGTCCCGCTCCTCAAGGCGGCTGGCAGCGGGTCGATCATCAACATCGCCTCGGTTGCCGGCCGGCTCGGCTACGCCTACCGGCTGCCCTACGCCGCCAGCAAATGGGCCATCGTCGGCATGACCGAGAGCCTGTCCATCGAGCTCGGCCGGGACGGGATCCGGGTCAACGCGATCCTGCCGGGCATCGTCGAGGGGCCGCGCATCGACAAGGTGATCGGGGCGCGCGCCCAGGAGCTCGGCATCGGCTTCGAGGAGATGCGCCAGCGCTATCTCGAGAAAACCGCGCTGGGCCGGATGGTGACGCCGCAGGACGTTGCCAACATGGCGGTGTTCTTGTGCTCGTCGATGGGCGCCAGCATTTCCGGCCAGGCGCTCAGCGTGTGCGGGCACGTCACCAGCCTTTAATGGTAAGCTTGTGCACCGGCCGTTCGCGGCGGCGCACGATATGCCATCAGGGAGGACCACAAGACATGAGAACCGACCTCACCCGTCGCACGCTCCTCAAGGGTGCCGCAGGCACGGCGCTGGTCGCTGGCTTGGGCGCGCCGGCGGTGCTGCGCGCCCAGACCAGCGACGTGATCCGCGTCGGCCATCTGACGCCCCTGACCGGCTTTCTCGGGCCGCTTGGCGAATATGCGGTGATGTCGATCAAGCTCGCCGTCGACCAGCTCAACGAGCAAGGCGGCATCATGGGCCGCAAGGTCGAGCTGATCAGCGAGGACAGCGTCAATCCGTCGACCGCCTCCTCCAAGGCCCAGCGCCTGATCGAGCGCGATGGTGTGGCGCTCATCATCGGCGAGATCAGCTCGGCCTCGGGCCTGGCGATCGCCGAGGTGGCGGGCCGCACGAAGACGCTGTTCGTGAACACCGGCTGCAACTCCGACGCCCTGCGCGGCGCGGACTGCAACCGCTACATGTTCCACGTCGAGGGTGCGAACTCGATGTATGTCAAGGCGTCCGGCCAGGCGTTGCTGCGCGACGGGATGATCGAGGGCAAGAAGCTCTTCTCGCTCACCGCCGACTACGCCTTCGGCCACGATCTCTACCGGGTCGCCGACCGCTTCGTGACGCAGAACGGCGGCGAGTTCATCGCCAACGACCTGGTGCCAACCGACGCCACCGACTTCAGCGCCTATATCCTCAAGGTTCGCCAGGCGCAGCCGGATCTGGTCATCTCGAACCTCGCCGGCAACCAGATCACCAGCTTCATCAAGCAGTACCGCGAGTACCAGCTGCCCTTCCCCATCGCCGGCTTCGGCTTCGACACGGCGCTGGCCTGGGGTGCGGGGGCCGGCGCCATGCAGGGCACCTGGCCGTGCATCTGGTACCACACGATCTCCACGCCCAGCTCGCAGGCCTTCACCAAGAGCTTCAACGAGCGCTACGGCAAGCCGCCGGAGAACCAGGCGTGGGGCGAGTTCGTCGCCATGAACGCCATCGCGCGCGCCATGGAGGAGACGAAGAGCACGAACAGCGACGAGCTCATCCAGCACATGGAGAAGGGCGCCAAGTTCGACGTTCTCAAGGAGCGCGAGGGTTACTTCCGCGACTGGGACCACCAGCTCATCAACGAGATGTACACCATGACGCCCAAGGAGAAGGGCCAGATGAGCGACCAGTGGGACCTCATGGAGCTGAGCGCCGCCGTCCCGGGCCCCGACCAGGAGCTCGATGTCATCGCTCCCTCGAAAGAGGAGAATGCCTGCACCTTCGCCTGAGGGCAGGAGGCTCTTGAAGCGGCTGGCCGCGGCCGGCGGGGACTACCCCGGCACGCCGCGGCCAGCCGCCCCTCCCTCGCCGGCCCTCCCGGGCCGGCCGTTCGAGACTGCCGGCCGCGAGCTGCTCGCGCGGCGGCGCTAGGGATGGTGATCACGTGCCGCTGGAGCTCGTCTTCCTGCTCGAGCAGGTCGTCAACGGCCTGCTCGTCGCCGCCTACTACCTGCTGATCGCCCTTGGCCTGTCGCTGATCTTCTCGCTCGGCGGGATCGTCAACCTGGCCCATGGCGCCTTCTACGCGATCGGCGCCTACAGCGCCGTGGTGATCGGCAACCGGTTCGGCTTCGCCGCCTCCTTCGTCTGCGCGCCGCTGCTCGTGGCGGCGATCGGCATGGTGGTGGAACGTTTCCTGTTCCGGCGCTTCTACCGCGCCGACCCGGTCCTCACCCTGCTTTTGACCTTCGGTCTCGCGATGATCGCCGAGCAGTCGCTGCGGATGATCTTCGGAGCGGCGCCCATCCCCTTCTCCATGCCCGAGTGGCTGAGCGGCGTCGTCTTCGTGGGCGACTTCATCTATCCCAGATACCGGCTCGGGATGCTGGGCGTCGCCGCCGCGGCGGTGCTCGCTACGTGGCTGCTCATCAACAAGACGAGCTTCGGCAAGATCGTGCGCGCCGGGGTGCAGAACCCCGACATGGTGGGCGTGCTGGGCATCTCGCTGGCCCCGGTCATGACCGTCATGGTGGCCATCGGTGTGGGCCTTGCCGGGCTCGCCGGGGTCATGCTGGCGCCGATCACCGGCGTCCACCCGGCCATGGGCAACGAGATCATGGTGGCGGCCTTCGTGGTCGTGGTGATCGGCGGCCTCGGCAGCTTTTGGGGCGTGGTGCTGGCGGCGATCCTGGTAGGCGTGGTGCGCGGGGTCACGGTCTACTACGTCCCGCCCGCCGCCGAGGCCTCCATGTACCTCCTGATGTTCCTCGTCCTCCTGGTGCGCCCGCGCGGGCTGCTGGGCGAGCGCATCGAGAAGTTCGAGTAGGGAACGGCCACCGTGAAGACCTATGCTCCGCTTCTCGTCGGCGCGCTCGGGCTCATCGTCCTCCCGCCGCTCCTGCTCTCGCTCGGCCTGACCCTGACCTCGGCCACCGACGTCGTCATCTTCGCGATGGCAACGCTGGGCCTTAACCTCCTGGTCGGCTACACGGGCCTCGTCTCCTTCGGCCACGGCGCCTGGTTCGGGATGGGCGCCTATGCCGCTGCCCTGTTCCAGCGCCATCTCCTTCCCGACTCGATCGTCCTGCCGACCGTGCTGGGGGTGCTCTCGGTGACGGCGATCGCGGTCGTGGTGGGCTTCCTCATCCTGCGCCGCCGCGGCGTCTACTTCTCGCTCCTGACCCTGGCGCTGACCGCGATGCTCTATGCCGTGGCGTTCCGCTGGACCGAGGTCACCGGCGGCGAGAACGGCCTGGGCGGCGTGGTGCGTCCCGAGGTGCTGGGGATCGACCTCGCCGATCCCTGGGCCTACCTCGTGGCAGTCAGCATCGTGGGATTTCTTACCCTCGCTTTCCTGTGGCGGGTGGTGCGCTCGCCTGTCGGCACGGTAATGGTGGCGATCCGCGAGAATGAGCAACGCGCCCAGTTCCAGGGTTATCCCACCAACCATTACAAGCTCCTGGCCTTCACCCTTTCCACGGCAGTGACCGCCCTCGCCGGCGCGCTTTTCGTCTTCCACCACCGCTTCGCCTCGGCCGACCCGCTTGCCATTCCCTTCTCGGGCGAGCTCTTGGCCATGGTGATCATCGGCGGGATGCGCAACTTCCTGGGCCCGGCGCTGGGCGCCCTCTTCTACATCCTCTTTCGCGAGTTCCTGTCGATCGCGACGCCGAACTGGCTCTTTTATTTCGGCATCCTGTTCGTGGGCTTCATCGTCTTTTCGCCGCGCGGCCTGGTGGGGCTGGCGGAGCGGCTCCTGGCACCGTTCCGCAGGCATGTGGTGGAGGCCGCGGCCATGGCCGGACGCAAGATCGAGGCCATGCCGCTGCCCGCCTTCCTGCAGCCGCGCAGCCGGGTCGACGGCCCGGTCATCGCCTGCAAGGGCATGAGCAAGAGCTTCGGCGGCATCCACGCCGTGGCGGCTCTCGATCTCGAGGTGCGCGACAAGGCGATCCATGCGCTGATCGGGCCCAATGGCGCCGGCAAGACGACCGCCTTCAACTTGATCTCCGGCATGTTCCCGCCGGACGAGGGCGAGGTCCGGCTGATGGGCGAGCCGGTCGGCGGCCTGCCGCCGCACGCCATCACCAGGCAGGGCCTCGCCCGCTCCTTCCAGATCACCAATCTCTACAAGGGCCTGAGCATCGAGGAGAATATCCGGCTCGGCCTGCAGGCGAGCCACGACGCCCGCTTCTCCTTCTGGCGCGACGCCCGTGCCATCGGGGAGATCGAGCAGCAGGCGGCAGAGCTGATCCGCTTCCTCGGGCTCGCCGGCATCGAGAAGGCGCGCGCCGAGGAGCTTTCCTATGGCGGGCAGCGGCTGGTCGACATGGGTATGGCGCTGGCAACCCAGCCCCGCGTCCTGCTGCTGGACGAGCCGCTGGCGGGTCTCGCCGCCGCCGAGCGCGAGCGCATCTCCAACCTGGTCCTGACGATCTCAAGAAGCATCCCGGTGCTGATCGTCGAGCATGACATCGACCGGGTCCTGAACTTCGCCGCCACCGTCACGGTGATGAACCAGGGATCGCTGTTGGTGAGCGGCCCGCCCGCGGTGATCCGCGAGGACCGGCGCGTGCAGGAGGTCTATATCGGCTCGGGGATCGCCGCCATCCAGGAGCGGCCGCGGATCTCGGCGGCGCAGGGCGAGGCCATTCTCGAGCTCGACAAGGTCAACACGTTCTACGGCAAGAGCCATATCCTCGACGATGTGAGCCTCGAGGTGCGGCGCAACGAGATCGTGGCCCTGCTGGGCCGCAACGGTGCCGGCAAGTCGACGCTGCTCAAGAGCCTCATCGGTGTGGCCCCGCCGCGCACCGGCACGATCAGGCTGGACGGCGGCGACATCGCCGGCATGCCGGCGGCCGGGATCGCCCGGCTCGGCATCGGCTACGTGCCGCAGGGGCGCGGGCTCTTCGCCGGCATGAGCGTTCGCGACAATCTTCATCTGGGCGGTCTCAGGCGCCGCACCGGCCACGGCGTGCGTTGGGAGGAGGAGCGGATCTTCGAGTTCTTCCCGCGCATCCGTGAGCGGCTCGACACGCCGGCCGACTATCTCTCGGGCGGCGAGCAGCAGATGGTGGCAGTGGCCCGGGCGCTGTCCGGCGACGTCAAGGTGCTGCTCCTCGACGAGCCCTTCGAGGGGCTGGCTCCAGCGGTGATCGAGGAGCTGTTCGAGGCGTTTGACCTGCTGCGCCGGGAGGTCGCCATCGTCATCGTCGAGCACAATCTCGACCTGGTGCTGGCGCTGGCCGAGCGTGCCTATGTGCTGGAGCGCGGCAGGGTGGTCCACGAGGGGCCGGCGCGTCCGCTCCTCGAGGATCTGGAGCTGCGCCGCCAGGTCTTGTGGCTATGAGCGAAACCCGTGGGACGAGAGGTGGCATGAGCGAGACCGTAGCGATCGTCGGGGCCGGCCTGATCGGTCGTGCCTGGGCGATAGCCTTTGCCCGCGCCGGCTGGAGCGTGCGCCTGTGGGACGCCGATCCGGCAGTGCCGGCACGCACCCTGGCGACCATCGAGCCGCTGCTGGCGGACATGGCGCATCACGGCCTCCTGGCCGGCCAGGACGTCCAGACGGTCATGGCGCGAATGGCGCCCGTGACGGATCTCGGGGAGGCGCTGGCCGGGGTCGCCTGGGTGCAGGAGAACGCGCCCGAGAAGGTCGAGGTCAAGCGCGAGCTCTGGGCCCGGATGGACCCGCTGGCGCCCCGCGAGGCGATTCTCGCCAGCTCCACCTCGGCGATCGTGCCCTCGAGGTTCACCGAGCATCTCGAGGGGCGCGAGCGCTGCGTCGTGGCCCATCCGCTCAACCCGCCCTATCTGATCCCGGCCGTCGAGGTGGTGCCGGCTCCGTGGACCTCGAAGGTTTCCATGGATCGCGCCGCCACCGTGATGCGGGCCATCGGCCAGGCGCCCATCATGATGACCCGCGAGCTCGACGGTTTTGTCATGAACCGGATGCAAGGCGCTCTTCTGGAAGAGGCTTTCCGGCTGGTGGCGGACGGCTTGTGCACCGCCGAGGAAATCGATATCGGCCTGCGCGAGGGCCTGGCGCTGCGCTGGTCCTTCATGGGCCCGTTCGAGACCATCGACCTCAACGCGCCCGGCGGGGTGCGCGACTACGTCACCCGCTACCAGGGCATCTACGAGAACCTCTTCCCCTCCATGCAGCGCCGGGTCGACTGGGCCGGCCCGGTCCTGGAGAAGGTCGAGAAGGAGCGCCGCGAGCGGGTGGCCGAGGACGCGCTTGCCGAGCGCCAGAACTGGCGCGACCGGCGCCTGATGGCGCTTGCGGGGCACAAGCGACGGGCCGCCAAGGATATCGGCGACTGAATTTTTTGAGACAAGCGAGAGAGAAACAATGGCCAAGAGCCGCAAGGTCGTCATCACCTGCGCCGTCACCGGCGCCATCCACACGCCCTCGATGTCGCCGCATCTGCCGGTGACCGCCGACGAGATCGCCGATGCCGCCATCGGTGCCGCCGAGGCGGGGGCCGCCGTCATCCATCTGCACGCCCGCGATCCCGAGACCGGCAAGCCCGACCAGAGCCCCGAGGCGTTCAGGAAGTTCCTGCCGCGCATCAAGCAGCAGTCGGACTGCGTGGTGAACATCACCACCGGCGGCGCCCCCAACATGACCGTCGACGAGCGCATCGGCCCTGCCAAGGTCTTCAAGCCCGAGGTCGCCTCGCTCAACATGGGCTCCATGAACTTCGGCCTGTTCCCGATGCTGGGCCGCTTCAAGGAGTTCAAGCACGAGTGGGAACGGACCCATCTCGAGAACAGTCGCGATCTCATTTTCCGCAATACGTTCAAGGACATCGAGTATGTCCTCAAGACGTTGAGCGATGGCGGCACACGCTTCGAGTTCGAATGCTACGACGTCGGCCATCTCTATAATCTGGCGCATTTTCTCGACCGCGGCCTGGTGAAGACCCCGCTCTTCGTGCAGACGGTCTTCGGCATCCTTGGCGGAATCGGCACGCATCCCGAGGACGTGATGCACATGAAGCGCACCGCCGACCGGCTGTTCGGCGATGCTTATCGCTGGTCGGTGCTCGGCGCCGGCCGCAACCAGATGCCGATCGCCGCCATGGCGGCGGCACAGGGAGCCAATGTGCGCGTCGGCCTCGAGGACTCGCTGTGGGACGGCCCCGGCAAGCTCGCCGAGAGCAACGCTGCGCAGGTGCGCCGGGTGCGCATGATCATCGAGGGCCTGGGCCTGGAGATCGCCTCGCCCACCGAAGCCCGCGAGATCCTGGCCCTCAAGGGCGGCGACCAGGTCGCGTTCTGAGCCAGACAGCAACCGGCAGGGCGGCCATCACGGCCGCCCGTCTGCTCTCGCGCCATGCCCGCGAACGGTGGAGAGGGGGGCCCGGGATGAGCGCCGCGGCGGCCTTCAACCCCGGCAGCATCGGCCGGAGACCTGAACATCCGGTGAGCACACACCGCCAACCGACTGAAAGCAAAAGGCGAGAGCCGCGCGCAGCGCCTTGCGAGGCTCCGCAAGCCGCCTGAGGTTTCACCCCCAGCTTCCGCTGCGCGGGAGGGGCTCTAGCCGCCGGGGCGGGCCTCGAGAGCCTCGATGGCCGGGATCTCCATCATCTCCCAGGTCCGCGCGAGGCTTTCGTGGAGGGCCTCGCCGCGCAGGAAGGTCGGGTCCATGTCGCGGCCGGTCCAGAACTTGCGGAGGCGCTCGCTCTGGCCCGCCTGCTGCAGCGTCCCCGCCATCGCCTCGACGGCAGCAGCCGGGGTGTTCTTCGGGGCGAACCACCAGACGGGCACACAGAACCGGAGCTGGTGGCCGGTCTCCTGCGCGGTCGGCACGTCGGGCAGGCGCAGCAGGCGCTCGCCGCCCAGATAGGCGATCGGCTGCACCGGCGCCGCCGGGTCCTTCGCGCCGCTCGGCAGGAAGGCCAGCCGGAAATATTCAGCCGGGGTCATGGCGGTGGCGGCGATCCGTCCGCTCAGCAGCGCCTCCACGTTCTCCTCGGCCCCACCTGTCTGGGCGACAGGCAAGTCGATCTCGGCCTCGCCGGCGAGGGCCAGGCCGGCGAGATGATTGTAGCCGCGAAGATTGGCACCCCAGACCAGCGAGCCGGGCTCGGCCTTCGCGCGCCGTACCAGCGCCCCGAGCGAGTCGATGCCGCTGTCGCGGGCCGTCACCACGAGCATGCAGTAGCGTCCGGTCTCGGCCACCGGCGTCAGGTCCTCGAAGCCGAAGTCGAGATGGCCGGCCGCCTCCGCACCCATGATGGCGGGGTCGAGGACGAGAAAGCTGTAGCCGTCCGCCGGCGCCTCGAGCGCCTCTCGGGCGCCACGCGAGAAATGCCGGTGACTGTTCTTGACGAGGAGCGGCTGCGGCAGCAGCTCGCCGCCGCGGATCGCGTCATTGAAGGCCCGCGCGGTCCGCCCCGCCAGGGTCGAGGCGGGATAGGGCACGAACACCGTGACCTGTTTTTCAGGCCATGCGGCGAGCGCAGCCGGGATCGCAGCAGCAGCCATGAGAGCGGCCGGCAGCAGGGCCAGCAGTCGGCGATGCATTGCCCGTTTCTCTCCAGGATGGCGGTCGATCCATGCTGTTGCACGGGCCGGCCCGTCTCTGTCAATCGGCGGCGGAGCGCAAGGGTTGACCCATTGCCCGCCATGCCTCGAGGAATTGCCGGGCCATGCGCACCTCGTGGGTGCGGATGAAGCGTGCGCCCTTGGCGGCGGCAATGAGGGCGGTGAGCTGGGAGAGCGGGTCGCGGTCGGCCATCGGTACGCCCAGAAACCCTTTGCGGGAGGTACCGATCAGGAGCGGGATCGGCCGGAAGCGCTCCACCAGCAGCTCGAACTTCTCCAGCAGGCGGAACGAGTCCGCCGGATCGAGGCTCACGAAGCGACCCATGCCGGGATCGAGCACCAGCCGCTCGGCGGCGATACCGTGCTTCACCGCGAAATCGACGCGCTCCGCCAGGAAGTCGCCGACGCCCTGCAGCGCGTCGGTGAAGGAAGCAGGCCGGTCCGTAGCGTGGGGCAGTGGCCCGTCCTTGGCGTGCATCAGCACCACCGGGCAGTCGTGCCGCTGCAGCACCTCCACCATGACCGGATCGGCGCGCATGGCGGAGACGTCGTTGATCATCCGCGCACCCAGCTCGAGGCAGCGCTCGGCAGTGGCGGCATGGTAGGTGTCGATCGACAGCACCGCCTCGTCGGCCAGCGCGCGGACCACCGGCTCGATCCGTGCCAGCTCCTCGGCAGCGCCGATGGGGCTGCGGCCCGGCGCCGTCGACTCGCCGCCCAGATCGAGGAGGTGCGCGCCGTCGGCGAGAAGCGCGCGACCGTGCGCCACCGCGCTCTCGGCAGCCAGGAAGCGGCCGCCGTCGGTGAAGCTGTCGGGCGTGACGTTGACCACCCCCATGAGCCAGGGGGCGGGGGCGGCGAAGAGCCGGGAGACGGTGCTGGTCAAGGAGATCTGCTCGCGAGGGATCGGGGAAATTCAGCGGCCGGAGCGGGCGATGGTGGGCTCGATGCGCACCGGGAAGTTGACGGAGGAAGCGACGAAGCAGCGCGCGTGGGCCTCCTCGTGAAGCCGCTCGGCCATAGCGAGGTCACTCTCGCCCAAAAGCTCGACCCGCGGCCGCAGCACCACCTCGGTGAAGCGGCCACCTTCGCCGGTCGTGGTCATGCTGCCCGCGGCGCGGTCGAGATAGGAGCGCACATGGAGCCCGGCATCGGCACACAGATGCAGGTACCAGAGCATGTGGCAGGCCGAGAGCGAGGCCACCAGCAGCTCCTCGGGATTGTAGCGGTGCGGATCGCCGCGGAAGTCCGGGTCGGAGGAGCCGGCGATGATGTGCTTGCCCGAGACGGTGATCTCGTGGCTGCGCGAATAGGCATCGTACGAGCTGGTGCCGCGGCCGCTATTGCCGGTCCATTCCACGGTGACCGCGTAGCGGTGCTCGCCCATGACTCTCTCCCGCGCGACAGGCAAACCTCAGGCCCGCCCGATCCTGCAGCGCCGTGCGAGCCATACCAGACCGATCGTAGCGGCGGCGAACGCCCAGGTCACTTCATCCAGCTCCTCGTGCAGCAGAAAGCCGCTGGCCGCCAGCGTGAGGAAAGGTTGCAGGAGCTGGAGCTGGCTGACTTTGGCGATGCCGCCCTCGGCGAGGCCGTGATACCAGAACCAGAAGCCGACGAACTGGCTGCCCAGCGCCACGTAGAGAAAGCAGACCCAGGCTACGGCGCTGGCCGAGGGCAGCTCCGGCGGCACCCAGAGCGGCGCGGCGAGCAGGAGGAACGGCAGAGCCATCAGTAGCGCCCAGGCGATCACCGCGAGGCCCGGCATGTGGCGGGCAAGCGCGCCGCCGGTGGCATAGCCGAGGGCGCCGCCGATACAGGCCATCACCAGATGGAGATCACCGGCCGCTGGCATGCCCTGACCGCGCAGCAGGGCGAAGAGGAGCACCAGCAGGCCGCCGGCCGAGGCCACCAGCCAGAAGGCCGGCGAAGGCCGCTCGCGCGCCAGCAGGGCGGCCGCCGCCGCGGTGCAGAGCGGCAGGACAGCCAGCACCACGCCGCCGTGCGAGGCGTCCACCGACTGCATGGCAAGGGTGGAGAACAGGGGGAAGCCCAGCACGACGCCCAGCGAGGTCGCCGCCAGCCATGGCAGACTGCGGCGGTCCGGCAGGGGCGCGCGCACCGCGACGAGATAAATCAGCGCCGCCACGGCCCCGAGGCTCATGCGGCCGAAGGCCACGAACCAGACATCGAGCTCCTGCACGGCCAGACGTGTGGCCGGCAGGGTCAGGCTGAATGTCGCCACCCCGGCAAGACCCATGAGCAGGCCGAGCCGCTGCCGCCCCGCCTCCAGGGCCGCCGCCCGCATCCGCGTACTCATGCCTCGCCCCTTCCCGTCGCGGGCCCGCCCCGCTTGCCGCCCCGCCGGCTCCCGCCCTAGCCTCGCCGCAGGCGCAGGCAGGGCACCTGCCGCCGTGCAGGGAGCCGGGAATGAACCGCGAGCCGCTGTGGATCGTCAAGATCGGAGGCAGTCTCATGGACGCGCCCGCCCTTCACCCCTGGCTTGCCACGATCGCCGGGACGGAGGGGCCCGCACGGCTGGTGGTGGCGGGTGGCGGGCCGTTCGCCGATCAGGTGCGGGCGGCGCAGCAGCGGCTCGGCTTCGACGATCTGGCGGCGCATCGCATGGCGATCCTGGCCATGCAGCAATACGGCCTCGCTTTGCAGTCGCTAGAGCCGCGGCTAGGCCTCGTGGAGAGCGCAGAAGGGATAGCGGAGCTGCGGCAGGGGGGCGGCCGCGCCGTATGGCTGCCCTGGCGCATGATCGGCACCGACCGCACCATCGAGCCCTCCTGGGACATCACCTCCGACAGCCTGGCTCTCATCCTGGCGCGGCGGCTGGCAGCCGAGCGGCTGGTTCTGGTGAAGTCGGCGACGATGCAGGCGGGCACCGACCTGGCGTCGCTCGCCGCGGCGGGGGTGGTGGACGCCGCCTTCACCCGCCTTGCGGCCGGGTTCGAAGAGCGCATCGCGTTTGCGCATCGAGACGCGCCGCCGCTCGGCGCTCTCTTTCCGGCAACCAGCCGCCTGCACGGCTGAAGCTGCGCCTGGCGCTTCTACGACGCCAGCCGGAACCGCCGCGGCAAACAGCCTGTTCTATCGTGGATCCGCCGCACCGCCGCTCCCTGCTCGACTGTCCCAGATCCCGGGCAGCGGGAGGCCCACCATCCTGCCCCCGCCGCTGGAGCCCCGCCGTGTCCCACGCCTTCCGCCAGCCGGTCTTCGTGATGTCCGTAGCGGTGATCCTCGCGCTCGTGGTGATGGGGGCCGCTTTCCCGGAACAGTTCAACCTGCGCGCTTCCGCGGCGCTCGACTGGGTGACGGCCTCGTTCGGCTGGTTCTATCTGCTCTCGGTCTTCGGCTTTGTTGTCGTGCTGGTCTATCTCGCCTTCTCCCGGTACGGCGACACACGCCTCGGTCCCCCAGACAGTCGGCCGGACTACTCTTTCATATCGTGGATCTCGATGCTGCTCGCCGCAGGCTTCGGCGTCGGCCTGGTGTTCTACGGCATGGCAGAGCCGATGATGCACTATCTGCAGCCGCCCCACGGGATGATCGACGGCGGGACCCGGGACGCGGCGCGGCTGGCGATCCAGTACAGCTTCTTCCACTGGGGGGTGCAACAGTGGGCAGGTTTTGCGATCGTCGGGCTGATCATCGGCTACTACCAGTTCCGCAAGAACGAGCCCGGTCTGGTCTCGACTGTCCTGAAGCCGGTCACCGACAGGCTGCCCGCCTCCGGGAAACTCGGCAGCGCCCTCGACGTCTTTGCGGTGGTGGCGACGGTGATGGGTGTCGCCACCTCTCTCGGGCTGGGGGTGCTGCAGATCAATGGCGGGCTGGCCTTCCTGCTCGGGATTCCCGAGAGTATCGGCTGGCAGGCGGTCATCCTGGGTGTGATGTTCCTGGCCTACATGAGCTCGGCGGCAACCGGCCTCGACAAGGGCATCAAGGTCCTCTCCAACATCAACATCGCGCTGGCCCTGGGGCTGATGGTCTATGTCCTCGCGGCGGGCCCGACAGTGGTCATCTTCGAGACCATTATCCAGGGCCTCGGCGACTACCTGCAAAACTTCTTCGTCATGAGCCTGCACGCAGGGGCCTTCGAGGATTCCGCGTGGGCGAGCAAGTGGACCACCTTCTACTGGGCCTGGGTGATCGCCTGGTCGCCGTTCGTCGGGACGTTCATCGCGCGCATCTCGCGCGGCCGCACGGTGAAGGAGTATGTCTTCGGCGTGCTCGTCATGCCGCCCCTTCTGGCGTGCCTGTGGATCGGCGTCTTCGGCGGTACTGCCCTCCATCTGGAGCTGACGCAGCAGGCGGGCCTCGCCGCGGCCACGAACGCGAACATCACCGGCGCGGTCTTCACCCTCTTCGAGCTTCTCCCATTCACCACGCTGCTCTCGATCATCGGAATGCTGCTGACCTTCATCTTCCTGGTCACGTCGGCGGATTCCGCCTCCTACATCGTGGCCCAGCTGACCGACCGCGGCAGCATGGACCCGCCGCTCCTCAAGCGGCTGACCTGGGGTGGGCTCATCGCTGCCATCTGCCTGACGCTGATCGCCACCGGCGGCCTCCAGGGCCTGCAGACGGGGGCCATCCTGGCGGCACTCCCCTTCGCCTTCATCCTCTATTCGATGGTGTGGACGCTCTTCCAGGTGCTGGCCGCCGACCGGCAGGAGGCTCTGCAGGAACTCTACGAGCAGCACGACGGCACGCCCGTCGGCGCCAGCATCCACGAGGCGCGGCTGCTCGTCGGCGGCGAGATGGAAGGATCGCCGGAAGAGGCCGGCGGAGCCGGTCTCGAGGAAAGGGTCGGCAGGCTCTCGCTGGCGGACTGACGGCGCCGACGGCCCGGACATGGGTCTTCAGGATGGATCACAATCGTCGGCCGCGACGCCGCCCGGCCCGGGCTGGTGCGTCGCGGCGCGCCGCTTGTCTACACGGAAGGCTCTAGAGGATGAAGAGGAAGGTCAGCAGGGCGAGGCACAGCGCCATCGTCGTGCCGGCCTCCGGCAGGAGATCCTCGGGCGTGTGATCGAACTCGTAGCTTGGATGATCTTCAGGGGCTGGGTCACGCATCTGCGTCGCTCGCTCCGGTTCTTCCAGGCTCCCGGACCGGCCCGCTGGCTGCGGGCACTGGTCCGATGGCTGGAGAATGCGCTCCTCGCCGCCGCCTTGCTGTAGCATGCGCTACAAGATCACACGTTTTTGACGGTCGCCGACGCGCGCTCGTGAAGGAACGTGACGGCGCCATGCTGGCATGAATGCGAGAATGTCCGGGTTGAGCGATCAGGAAAGCACCGTGATGCATGCACCCGCGAGGACCTTTCGGATCAGCGCTGGTCTTTCCGGCATTCTCATGCTGCTCGTCCTCGGCCCTCTTCTCGCCGCGGGGCCGAACCGGGCGGCGCCGGCCGGGTGGCAGGCGGAGTGGCCACGCACCGATTTCGGCCGCCACACCGTGGCGCTCGACGAGATCATGAGCGGCGGCCCGCCGAAGGACGGAATCCCGGCAATCGACGGGCCGCGCTTTCATCCGGTGACCGAGGAAGAGGAGCTGGCCCCGCAGGAGCCCGTGATCAGTCTCGAGGTGGGCGGTCTAGCCCGCGCTTATCCTTTGCGCATCCTGATGTGGCACGAGATCGTCAATGACGAGGTGGCGGGCACGCCGGTTGCCGTCACCTACTGCCCGTTGTGCAACGCCGCCATCGTGTTCGACCGGCGCGTCAACGACCGGGTGCTCGATTTCGGGACCACCGGCAAGCTCCGCCATTCCGATCTGGTCATGTACGACCGCCAGACCGAAAGCTGGTGGCAGCAGTTCTCGGGCGAGGCCATCGTCGGGACGATGACGGGCACCAGGCTCGCCATGCTCGCCGCCCGCCTCGAATCCTTCGCCAGCTTCGAGGATCGCGCACCGCACGGAGAGGTCTTGGCGCCGCCCGAGCCGCGGCGCCGGCCCTATGGCAGCAATCCCTATGTGGGCTATGACAGCGCCGCCATGCCGTTCCTCTACCGTGGCGAGGTGCCGGAGGGAATTGCGCCGCTGGCCCGCGTCGTGGTGGTGGGCGAGCGCGCCTGGAGCCTCGAGAAGCTGCGCGCGGCGGGCGAGATCGACCTGGACGGGCTGCGCCTGTCCTGGCGGCCGGGCCAGGTCTCGGCGCTCGACGCGCCGGTCATCGCCGAGAGCCGCGAGGTTGGTGACGTGGTGGTCGAGCGGCGCACCGGCAGCGGTTTCGAGGACGTCGCCCACCACGTGACGTTTGCGTTCGTCTTCCACGCCTTCCATCCCGACGCACCGATCGAGCGCTGAGCGGGCCGGCCTTCCGGTGGTGCCATCGGCATCCGCTCGATGGGCTGCGCAACGTGCCCTCGACAGGACCGGCTTGCGGCCGGTACTCATCCTGGAGTGGCGATCCAGGCGGGAGCCTCGCGATATCGTGCAGGAGGGCTGGATGCAGGAGGACGCGCAGGAGAACGAGGAGAAGCCGGGACGGGCGCGTCTGGCCTGGGCGTTGACCGGCTCGGGCCACGACTTCATGGAGTGTCTCGAGCTGATGCGCGGCATCGGGGCGATGGACGTCTTTCTCTCCAAGGCCGCCGCCGAGGTGATCTTCATGTACACCCGCGAGCGCAAGCCCTTCCCCGACACCATCCGGCTCATCAGGGACACTACCGCTTCTGCGGCACCGGTCGGCCGGTTCTACCATGGCTGGTACCACACGCTGGTGGTGGCCCCGGCCACCTCGAACACGGTGGCCAAATGCGTGGCCGGCATCTCCGACACGCTGGTCACCAACGTCTATGCCCAAGCCGGCAAGTGCCGCATTCCCAGCATCGTCTATGCCTGCGACACCCGGCCGGTGATGGACACGATGGCGCCCGACGGGATGGTGCGCCTCTGGCCGCGGCGCATCGACCTCGAGAACACCGAGCGTCTGCGCGCCTTCGAGGCGACCACAGTGGTCGAGAGCATGGCCGGGCTCGAGGCTGCGGTCGCCGCAAGGCTGGCCGTGGTAGAGCCTGCCGCCTCACCTGTCCCATGAGCGAGCGCATCGCCTTCATCACCGGTCATCTGGCCGAGCCGCGGCTGCGCCGCGTGCTGGCGCAGATGGGCGAGACGCCGTTCACCTGGGAGATCCGCAATGCCGGGGTGAAGGTGGCGGCGCTGATGACCGTGCCGATCCTGGTGCGCCGGCTGGAAACGCTGGAAGGCATCGACCGGGCGGTGCTGCCGGGCCGCTTTCGCGGTGATCTCGATGAATTGGCACGCCACTTCAAGGTGCCTTTCGAGCGTGGCCCCGACGAGGTGAAGGACCTGCCCCAGCATTTCGGCCGGGCCGGCGGCAGGCCCGATCTCTCCCGCCATGACTGCCGGATCTTCGCCGAGATCGTCGAGGCGCCGTCGCTGGGCGTTGCGGCGATTCTCGACCGCGCCGCGTTCCTGCGTGGCGAGGGCGCCGACGTGATCGACCTTGGCGGCCTGCCCGGCACGCCCTTTCCGCATCTCGAGGAGGCGGTGCAGGCCCTGGTAGCGGCGGGCCACGAGGTGAGCGTCGATTCGGGTGATCTCGAGGAGCTGCAGCGGGGGGCGCGGGCCGGTGCCTCGTTCCTCCTCTCGCTCACCGAGGACAGCCTGCATCTGGCCGAGGAGAGTTATGCGGTTCCGGTGCTGGTGCCGGCGCGGCACGGCGACATGGCGAGCCTGCTGCGCGCCTGCGCGGCGATGGAGCGGCGCGGCCGGCCCTACCTGGCCGACCCTATTCTCGATCCCATCCACATGGGCTTCACCGCGTCGGTGGTGCGCTATCACGAGCTCCGCCGGGCGATGCCCGAGGCCGAGATCCTGATGGGCGTGGGCAACCTCACCGAGCTCACCGACGCCGACACGCCGGGGATCACCATGATGCTGATGGGCATGGCCTCGGAGCTCGCGATCCGCAACGTGCTGGTGGTGCAGGTGAGCCCGCATTGCCGCCGGGCGGTGCGCGAGAGCGACCGGGCGCGGCGCATCCTCTTCGCGGCACGCGAGGAGGGCGCCCTGCCGCAGGGTTTCGATGGCGCGCTCCTGTGCCTGCGCGACCGCCGCCCCTTCCCCAACAGCCCCCAGGAGATCGCCGAGAACGCGGCGCAGGTCGCCGACCGCAACTTCCGCATCGAGGTGGGCGAGGACGGCATCCACATCTACAACCGCGACATCCACCGGACCGCCGCCGATCCGTTCCAGCTCTACCCGCATCTGGGTGTCGAGGCCGATGGCGCGCACGCCTTCTATCTGGGGGTGGAACTGGGTCGCGCCCAGGTGGCGCACGAGCTGGGCAAGCGCTATGCCCAGGACAGCGTGCTGGACTGGGGCTGCGCGGTAGACCGGATCAGCGAGGACGGCACCCGGCTCGCGGCGGCCGGGACCACCTTGCAAGACCGCAAGGGGGGCCACGAGAGCTGATGCCGTTCATCCGGGAGAGCATCGTTACCACCAGCAACGAGGACGGCACCGCCTACATCGCGCCGCTCGGTGTGATCGAGCGGGAGCCCTTCCTGGTGATCGCGCCGTTCGCGCCCTCGACGACGCTGGAGAACCTGCGCCGCCATCCCTTCGCGTGCATCAGCTACGTCACCGACGCGCGGATTTTCGCCGGCTGTGTCACCAGACGCCGGCGCGACTGGCCGGTGCTGCGGGCAGAGAAGGTGGATGGCTGGCGCCTCGGGGCCGCCCTCGCGCATGCCGAAGTCGAGGTGGCCCAGGTGATCGAGGACACGCAGCGCCCGCGCTTTCTCTGCCGCGAGGTGCACGAGGCGATGCACGCCCCGTTCCGGGGCATGAACCGCGCCCAGGCGGCGGTTGTCGAAGGGGCGATCCTCGTCTCGCGCCTGCACATGCTGCCGGCCGACAAGATCGACCGCGAGATGGCCTGGCTTGCCGTCTCGGTCGAGAAGACGGCGGGCGCGGCCGAGCTGGAGGCATGGGGGTGGATCAAGGAGGCGGTCGAGCGTTATCGCGAGCAGAGGCACTAAACGAGCCGTCCGCCGCAAGACGATGAAAAGCAAAAATCTGCGCGCGGCGCCTTGCACGGCACCGCCGTCACGGCCGCCACCGCTTCCCGGCGCCCTTCCCCGTCCCAGCCAACAAGCGCCTCAGCGCAGCGCCGGGCCGCAGCGTGTGTCCTCTTGCGGCGGCATGCGGCGGGGGCTCGACGGCATCCAGAGGCTCATCCACGCCTCCATCGAGGCGCACCACAGAATCAGGGGATAGAACGGCAACGTGGCGCAGGCCGCGCCGAAGGAGGGGGCCGCCGGCGCGGGCGCTTGAGCGCCCGGGAGGCGCTCGCTCCCGCGATCACGCCATTCTCGAAGGTCGATGACCTCGCCCATGATGCAGCGCCGCCTTGAGCAGTGGGTTTCGGCTGTGGCCGTCCGGCGGCGGCCGAAGTCACCTTCAGAACGAAGCGGCCAGAGGCGGGTTCCCTGGGCGCGCACCAAGCACCCGCCCGCGTTGAAAAAGGCTGCCACGCCGGCGGGTGGCCGGCAAGGCCGCGTCGAGCCCGCTCAGCCCATTCCAAGCGGGTCGGGGTGCAGCGGCCACACCTCGCGGGCCAGGCGGGTGAAAGGGATGCGGCTGTAGTCGCGCGGGAGAGGGCCCCCGGTCTCGACATAGAGGACCTCCTTCGCGATCGGCGCGAAGGCGGCGTGGAAGTGGTTGGTGGACTTCACCACGAGGATCTTCTTTGCCGACGGATCGATGCCGCAGCCGGAGAACATGTCCGGCGCCATGGCCTGGTTGCGGCGCGAGACCAGCAGCACGTCGATTCCGCCGACGCGGATGGCCGCCGAGTCGCCCAGCGAGATGGTCGAGCCGGCGAAGCTCTGCTGATGGTCCTTCATGGTCTCCAGGATCGTGACCTCGGCGTCGATGGGCTGGCCGGAGGCGGCGCCGGCCTTGCCGCCGAACCGCAGCCGGACCGTGGCTCCCTTGCCGAAGCCGTGGCAGAAGCCCGCCGCCTGCGGGTCCCAGATGGGGCCGAGCGCCGCGTTCTCGATCCCGCGCTCGATCATTGCGCGCAGGATCTCGGTATTGTCGGAGGGCGCACCGCCGCCGGCATTGTCGCACGGCTCGGCCAGGACGAACGGGCCGCCCTCGCCGGCCAGCGCGTGGTCGAGCGCCTGGTGGATGGTGTGGTAGGGCGGCGCCAGCTCGCGGCGCATGGCGTAGAACTCGCGGCCCAGCCGCTCGGCAAGGGCGTCGCCGCCTGCCTTGTCGCCGTCGGTGACGACGAGGACCCGCGCCCCGATCTCCTCGACGTCGCCATAGGGAAAACAGTGCGCGAGCGAGATGGACAGAATGCCGTTCTTGCCCTCCATCGCCTTGATCCGGTCGACGAAGCCGCGCATCGGCTGGCGCGAGGTGGGCGCCGAGATGATCATGCGGCAGTCGAAGACCGACATCACCGGCTTCACCCGGCGCTCCGCCGCCGCGGCGGTGAGCTCGACCAGCTCGACGGCGCGCTCGGCATGGTCGGTGTGGGGAAACTCCTTGTAGCCCACCAGGATGTCGGCGTTCTCGACCATCGCCCTGGTGAGATGGCAGTGCAGGTCGAACTCGCCGCCGACCGGCACGTCCGGCCCGACGATCGCCCGCACCCGCGCCAGGAGATCGCCCTCGCAGT
Source organism: Geminicoccaceae bacterium 1502E (assembly GCA_033875255.1). Taxonomy (GTDB): domain Bacteria; phylum Pseudomonadota; class Alphaproteobacteria; order Geminicoccales; family Geminicoccaceae; genus Marinimicrococcus. The sequence goes on from JAWZSN010000008.1 coordinate 126,948, forward strand.
CGTCATAGCCATCGGCGATCATCGCGCCGTGCAGGCCCAGCACCACCATGTCGAGCGGCATGGCGGCCTCGAGCTCGGCCAGGATGTGCTCGCGCAGCGTCTCATAGGCGTGCCGGGTGGTGAGGCCGGCGGGCTCGGCGAAGGTGCACAGGCCCTCGATCAGCGTCCAGCCGCGCTCCCTGGCGAGCCTGCGCAGCACGGGGAGCTGCGAGGTCGTAAGGCGCGGCTCGTCCGGGTGAGTACCGGACGGGAAGTAGACGCCCGTCTCGAAGCTCTCCAGCGTCGTCGGGATGGGCGAGAAGCTGTTGCTCTCGGTGGCGAGGGTGGCGGTGAAGACGCGCATGCGGCGGCCCTCCTGGCTCAGTCCAGACCCAGGGGGTCGGGGTGGAAGGGAAAGAGGTCGCGGGTGATGCGGGTGAACGGGATCCGGCGGTAGTCGCGCGGCAGGGGCCCGTCCGTGTCGACATAGAAGATCTCCTTCGCGATCGGTGCGAAGGCGGCGTGGAAGTGGTTGGTGGACTTGACCACGAGGATCTTCTTTGCCAGCGGATCGATGCCGCAGCCCGAGAACATGTCCGGCGCCATCGCCTGCTTGCGTGTCGAGACCAGCAGCACGTCGATCCCGGCGACCCGGATGGCCGCTGCGTCACCCAGGGCGACGGTGAGCCCCGCGAAGCTCTGATGGTGGTGCTTCACGGTCTCCAGGATCTCGACCTCAGCGTCGACCGGCCTGCCGGAGGTGGAGCCCGCCTTGCCGCCGAACCGGAGGCGGACTCTCGCCCCCTTGCCGAAGCCGTGGCAGAAGGCCACCGCCTGCGGGTCCCAGACCGGCCCCAGCGCCGCCCCCTCGATGCCGCGTGCGATCATCGCGTGCAGGATCTCGGTATTGTCGCAAGGAGCGCCCCCTCCGGGATTGTCGCCCGGCTCGGCCAGCACGAACGGCCCGCCCTCGCCCGCAAGCGCGTGGTCCAGCGCCTCGTCGATGGTGTGGTAGGGCGGCGCCAGCTCATGACGCATGGCGTAGAACTCGCGGCCCAATCGCTCGGCCAGCGCTTTGCCGCTGGCCTCGTCGCCATCGGTGACCACCAGGACGCGCGCCCCGATCTCCTCGTCGTCGCCATAGGGAAAGCAGTGCGCGAGCGAGATCGAGAGAATGCCGTCTCTGCCCTCCATCGCCTGGATCCGGTCGACGAAACCGCGCATCGGCTGGCGCGAGGTGGGTGCCGAGACGATCATGCGGCAGTCGAAGACCGACATCACCGGCCTCACCCGCCCCTCCGCCGCAGCGGCGGTGAGCTCGACCAGCTCGCGGGCCCGCTCGGCATGGTCGGTGTGGGGAAACTCCTTGTAGCCGACCAGGATGTCGGCGTTCTCGACCAGGGCACGCGTGAGATGGCAATGGAGGTCGAACTCGGCGCCGATCGGCACGTCGGGGCCGACGATCGCCCGCACCCGTGCCAGGAGATCGCCCTCGCAGGAGCCATAGCCCTCGGCGATCATGGCGCCATGCAGGCCCAGCACGACCATGTCCAGCGGCATGGCGGCCTCGAGCTCGGCCAGAATCTGGTCGCGCAGCGTCTCGTAGGCGTGCCGGCTGGTGGGGCCGGCCGGCGACGCGAAGGTGCACAAGCCCTCGATCAGCGTCCATCCCCGCTCCTTCGCGAGCCTGCGCAGCACAGGCACCTGCGCGGTGGTCATGTGCGAGCTTTCGGGATAGGTGCCGGCCGGGTGCCACACATTGCTCGTGAAGCTGTCGAGCGTGGTCGGGATCGGCGAGAAACTGTTGGTCTCGGTGCCGAGGCTGGCGGTGAAGACTCGCATCGTGACGGCCCTTCCGGCTCAGTCCAGCCCCAGCGGGTCCGGGTGGAACGGGTAGAGGTCGCGCTCGAGGCGCGTGAAGGGCACGCGGCGATAGTCGCGGGCCAGCGGCCCGTCGGCGTCGACATAGAGGATGTCCTTCGCGATGGGTGCGAAGGCGGCGTGGAAATGGTTGGTCGACTTGACTACCAGGAGCTTCTTGACCGTGGGGTCGATGCCGCAGTTGGCGAACATGTCGGGCGCGCGTCCCTGGGTGCGGTTGGTGTTGAGCAGCACGTCGACACCGCCCACCCGGATGGCCGCCGCATCGCCCAGCGGGATGATCGCGCCGGAGAAGCTCTGGGTGAGGCTCTTCACCAGCTTGAGCACGGTGACCTCGGCGTCGATGGGCTGGCCCGAGGCAAGGCCGGCCTTGCCGCCGAAGCGCAGGCGGAACGTGGCGCCCTCGCCGAAGCCCTCGCAGAAGCGGACCGCTTGAGGGTCCCAGATCGGCCCCACCGCGGCACCCTCCGCGCCTCGCTCGATGAGCGCGCGAAGAATCGAGGTATTGTCGGAGGGTGCGCCGCCACCGGCATTGTCGGCCGGGTCGGCCAGCACGAAGGGTCCGCCCTCCTGCGCCAGGACGTGGTCGATTGCCTCCTCGACACCCAGATAGGGCGGTGCCACCTGGCGGCGCATGGCGTAGAACTCGCGGCCCAGCCGTTCGGCCAGCGCCTGCCCCTTCTCCGGCTGGCCATCGGTGACCACCAGGAGGCGTGCGCCGATCGAAGGCACATCGCCGAAGGGAAAGCAGTGGACGATGGAGATGGAGAGGACCCCGTCCTTGCCCTCCAGCTCCTTTACCCGGTCGACGAAACCGCGCATCGGCTCGCGCGACGTGGGTGCGGTGACGATCATGCGGCAGTCGAACACCGACATGACCGGCCGAGCCCGGCCTTCCGCGGCCGCAGCGGTGATCTCCACCAGCTCGCGGGCGCGCTCCATGAAGTCGGTGTGCGGGTATTCCTTGTAGGCTACCAGCACGTCGGCGTTCTCGGTCATCGCCTCGGTGAGATGGCAGTGCGGGTCGAGCTCGGCGCCGATGGCCACGTCGGGCCCGACGAGCCGCCGCACCCGCGCCAGCAGGTCGCCCTCACAATCCTCGCAACCCACGGCCAGCATCGCCCCGTGCAGGCCCAGCACCACCATGTCGACCGGCATGGCAGCCTCGAGCTCGCCCAGGATCTGGTCGCGCAGCGCCTCGTAGTCGGCCTGGCGGACAGGTGCGGCGGGCTCGGCATGGGTGGCCAGACCCTCGATCACGGTCCAGCCACGCGCGCCCGCCACCTCGCGCAGGGCGATGATCTGCGCCGTCGTCGGCCGCGGGCGGTCGGGGTGGGTCCCCGCCGGAAACCAGGCCGTCGCCTCGAAACTCGCCCGGGTCGTGGGAATGGGCGAGAAGCTGTTGCTCTCGGTCGAGAGCGTGGCAGTGAAGACGCGCATGGACGACTCCGCGGCTGGTTCCGCCCGGCGGCGGGCGATCTGGTCAGTGCTGGGCCGGCGCCAGGGCAGGCTGAGTCTCACCCGGCTCGCGCCGAATGCAGGCCGCGAAATGACCCGGCCGGATCTCCTGCAGCTTGGGGTCTTCGGTCTTGCAGCGGGCGATGGCGTAGGGGCAACGCGTATGGAAATGGCAGCCCGAGGGCGGCTTGGACGGGCTCGGCACGTCGCCCTGGAGAATGATCCGCTGCTTCTTGATGCGCGGATTGGGCACCGGCGCCGCCGAGAGCAGGGCTTCGGTATAGGGGTGAAGCGGTTGCTCGAAGAGCGCCTCCTTGGGCGCCAGCTCGACGATGCGGCCCAGATACATGACCGCGATGCGGTGGCTGATGTGCCGCATCACCGCCAGGTCGTGACTGATGAAGAGATAGGCCAGGCGCAGCTCTTCCTGCAGGTCGATCATCAGGTTGAGGACCTGCGCCTGCACCGAGACATCCAGCGCCGATACCGGCTCGTCGGCGACGATCACCTCGGGATTGACGGCCAGGGCCTTGGCGATGCCCAGGCGCTGGCGCTGGCCGCCGGAGAACTCGTGCGGATATTTGCGCATCGCCTCGGGGCGCAGGCCGACCCGGTCGAACAGGGCTGCCACCTGCTGCTCGCGCTCGGAGCCCTTGGCCAAGCCGAAATTGCGGATCGGCTCGCCGACAATGTCGCCCGCCGACATGCGCGGGTTGAGCGAGGAGAACGGGTCCTGGAAGACCATCTGGATGTTGCGGCGGTGCGGCCACATGGCCTGTCGGCCGAGGCTGGTGATGTCGGCCTTGCCCAGGACAATGCGCCCGGCGGAAGGCTCGAGCAGCTTCATGACGGTGCGGCCGACCGTGGACTTGCCGCAGCCGCTCTCGCCGACCACGCCCAGTGTCTCGCCGCGGCGCAGCTTGAACGATACGCCGTCCACGGCGCGCACGGCGCCGACCTGCCGCTGGAGGAGCCCGGCACGCACCGGGAAATGCTTCACGAGGTCGGTCACCTCGAGCTTGACCGGCTCAGACAAGGCTCTTCTCCAGAACGCGGTCGACCTCGAAACAGGCGGCATCGTGTGCCGCGCCATGCCGCTCGAGGGGAGGCATATGCCGGGCGCATTGCTCGGTGGAGAACGCGCAGCGCGGCTCGAAGGGGCAGCCCGGAAGCGGCGCGGTGAGCGAGGGCACGATGCCCGGGATCTCCTGGAGGCGCGGGCGCACGCCACCCTCGAGCCGGCCGTCGAGACGGGGCACCGCGGCCATCAGGCCGCGCGTGTAGGGGTGCATCGGCCGGTCGAACAGCTCTTCCACCGGCGCTTCCTCGACCTTGCGCCCGGCATACATCACGATGACCTGCTGGCAGGTCTCGGCGACCACGCCCAGGTCGTGGGTGATCATGATGATGGCGGTGCCGAGCTTCTCCTTGAGCTCGAGCATGAGGTCGAGGATCTGCGCCTGGATCGTCACGTCGAGGGCCGTGGTGGGCTCGTCGGCGATGAGGATCTGCGGGTCGCAGGAGAGCGCCATCGCGATCATCACGCGCTGGCGCATGCCGCCGGAGAGCTGGTGCGGGTACTCGTGCACGCGGCGGTGCGGGTCGGCGATCTTCACCAGGCTCAGCATCTCCACCGCCCGGTCCCAGGCCGCCTTTTTGGGCAGGCCCAGGTGGCGCTGGACGTTTTCGGCGATTTGCAGGCCGATGGTGAGCACCGGGTTGAGCGAGGTCATCGGCTCCTGGAAGATCATCGAGATGCGATGGCCGCGCAGCCCGCGCATCTCCTGCTCGTCCAGACCGGTGAGCTCCCTGCCCTCAAAGCGGATGGAGCCTCCCACGACGCGGCCGAGATCGGGCGGGATCAGCCGCAGGATCGAGAGCGCGGTGACGCTCTTGCCGCAGCCGCTCTCGCCGACGATGCCGAGCGTCTCGCCCGGCCGCAGGGAAAAGGAGACCCCGTTCACCGCGCGGACCACACCGTCACGGGTGAAGAAATGGGTACGAAGATCCTCGACCTGGAGGATCGGCGGGGGAAGCTGGTCGGTCACGGCGTTCACATCCGCCTCGCAAGACGCGGGTCGAGCCGGTCACGCAGGCCGTCGCCCAGCATGTTCACGGCAAGGACGGTGAGGGCGAGAAAGACGCCAGGGATCAGGATCACCCAGGGGGTGAGCTGGAAGAACACCCGGCCCTGGGCGATGATGTTGCCCCAGCTCGGAATCTCGGGCGGCACCCCGGCGCCGAGGAAGCTCAGCCCGGCTTCGGTGATGATCGCCGAGGCGCAGACATAGGTGGCCTGGACGATCAGCGGCGCCACCGCGTTGGGCAGCACGTGCCGGACCAGGAGCCGCGGCGCCTTGGTGCCGCCGGCGACCGCCCCGTCGATATAGGGCTGCTCGCGGATCGACAGCACGACGCTGCGCACCAGGCGGACGATGCGCGGCACCTCGGGGATGATGATGGCGATGATCACCACGGTGAGGCTCGGGTGCACCAGGGTGATCAGGGCGATCGCCAGGAGGATCGAGGGGATCGCCATGATCCCGTCCATGATCCGCATGACGATTCCATCAAACCATCGGTAGAAGCCGCACAAGAGGCCGATCGTGAGGCCCAGCACGCTCGAGATCGCCGCCACCGACAGGCCGACGATGAGCGAGACGCGAGCGCCATAGACGATGCGGCTGTAGATATCGCGGCCGAACTGGTCGGTACCGAACCAGAACTCTGCGGAAGGCGCCTTCAGACGGTTGACCGGCGCGTGCTTGAGCGGGTCGTCGGCGATCCATGGCGCCAGGACGGCGCAGGCCGCGAGGACCAGCAGAATGGCACATCCCAGGAAGATGGTGGGGTTGCGCCGGATCTCGCTCCAAAGACCCGAGGATGCCCGTCCGGCGGCGGGCTCGAGGGCGATGCTCGCTGCGCTCATCAGATGGCCTCAGTAGCGGATTCGGGGATCGAGGAAGGCATAGGAAATATCGACCATCAGGTTGATGAAGACCTTGGTCATCGCGAACACGAGGATCAGTCCCTGGACGATCGGATAGTCGCGCTTGAGGACCGCATCGACGGTAAGTCGGCCGAGACCCGGGATGTTGAAGACCGTCTCGGTGATCACCACGCCGCTGATGAGCAGGGCGATGCCGATGCCGATGATGGTGACGATGGGGACCGCGGCGTTCTTGAGGGCGTGCAGGAGAAGCACCCTCTCGGTAGCGAGGCCCTTGGAGTTGGCAGTGCGGATATAGTCCTGCGAGAGCACCTCCAGCATGCTCGCCCGGGTGATGCGGGCGATGAGCGCCATGTAGGCGGTGCCCAGCGCGATGGCTGGCAGGACGAGGCTCTGGATGCTCGCCCAAAAGCCGTCGGCCAGGGGCTTGTAGCCTTGCACCGGCAGCCAGCGCAGCTGGATCGCGAAGATGTAGATGAGCACGTAGCCTGCCAGGAACACCGGCACGGCAAAGCCCATCACCGAAAAGCCCATGACGATGCGGTCGACCAGCGACTTGGCCTTCCAGGCGGCGAGCACGCCGAGCGGCACGGCGAGGCTGACGGCCACGATCAGGGTGGCCAGGGCCAGCATGAGCGTGGGCTCGAGACGCTGGGCGATGAGGCGGGTGACCGGCAGGTTGGAGAAGATCGAGACGCCGAGATCGCCCTGCAGGATGCCGCCGATCCAGATCACGAACTGGTGCCAGATGGGCAGATCGAGGCCGAGCCGGGTGCGAATGTTGGCGATGTCTGCTGCGGTGGCATCGTCGCCGGCGATCAGCGCTGCGGGATCGCCCGGCGCCAGACGCAGGAGGACGAAGACGAAGATCGCGACGACCGCCATGACGGGGAAGGTCGCGAGGAGGCGGCGGAGGATATAGGCGCTCATGCGGGCAACGGTGGCGGCGTCGCGGAAGCCGCGGGCGGCTCGAGAGCCACCCGCGGTCCGGCCGGCCTCACTCCTTCTTGTCGATGTTCCAGAAAACCGTCAGGCCGGTGACGGGGACGATGCCCGAGACCTTGTCGGCGCGGTAGGCCATCGGCTGGGTCCACTGGCCCCAGTTCAGGTAGGGCACCACGTAGGCGGCCCGCTCCTGCACCTTGCGGGCGATCTCCTTGCGCTCCTCGACGCTGCGGGCGAAGGCGAACTCGGTGCGCAGCGCGTCGAGCTCCTCGTCGCACGGCCAGCCGACATTGGCCTTGCCGCAGGAGGCACCCAGCCAGGTGTTGATGACGGGGTTGGCGGCGCTGGTACCCGAGGAGGTGGTCACGAAGATGTTCCAGCCGCCCTCGGCAGGCGCCTCCTTCTTGGCGCGCCGGGCCACCACCGAGCCCCAGTCGAGCGACTGGGCGTCGACGTTCAGGCCGGCCTCGCGCATGGCGTTGAGCAGGACCTGGGTCGCCGGAGTGATGGTGTGGTGGTCGGTGGCCGAGAGAACGGTGATGGGCTCGCCGTTATAGCCGGCGGCCTTCATCTTCTCGAGCGCCTTCTTCGGATCGTAGTCGCCGATCAGGTCGCTCTTGGCGTCGTTGCTGTAGGGCGTGCCGCAGGTGATGTAGCTGTGGCATTCCTGGTAGTAATCGGCATTTCCCACCACGGACCGCATGAAGTCCTCCTGATTGATCAGGTGGAACATGGCCTGCCGCATCTCGGGCTTGTCGAAGGGCGGGTGGAGATGGTTGAGGCGCAGCGTGCCCCAGTGACTGTCGACCGCCCCGGTCTTCATGATCTCGATCTCGGGCGTGCCCTGGAGGATCGGCAGGAAGTCGATGGGCGGCTGCTCGAGAATGTCGATCTCGCCGGCGATCAGCGCCTGCATGGCGGTCTGCGGGTCGGGGATCCACACCAGCTCGAGCCGGTCGACCTTCACCACCTTGCCACCGGCAAAGCCGCTCGGCGGCTCGTCACGCGGCACGTACTCCTCGTTCTTGACGTAGACCGCCTTGCTGCCCGGGACCCACTCGTCCTTGAGCATCTTGAACGGGCCCGAGCCGATTGCCGTCGTGATCTGCTCGTTGGGATCGGTGGCGGCATCCTCGGCGCGCATGATGATCGGCACGTTGGTGCCGGTCTTGCCGAGCGTGTCGAGGACCATGCCGTAGGGGGCCTTGAGGATCATCTTGAAGGTCTTGTCGTCGACCTTCTCGAGCTTCTCGACCTGGGCGAAGAGCGCCTTGCCCGGCTGGTCCTTGGCACCCCAGCGCTGAAGCGAGGCGATGACGTCCTCGGTCGTGACCGGCGAGCCGTCGTGGAACTTCAGCCCGTCGCGCAAGGTGAAGCTGTAGGTCTTGCCGTCGTCGGAGACGGAATAGTCGCCCACCATCTGCGGCTGCGGCTCGAGATTGTCGTCCACGCCGAAGAGCGTGTCGTAGACCAGCATGCCGTGGATGCCGGCGATCGTCTGGGTGGTCCAGATCGGATCGATCACCCGCAGATCGGCGTGCATGGTGGCGCGAAGGACTTTCTCGGCTGCTGCCGGCGCCGGCGCCGTGGCGATGATCGCCGCTGCTGCCGAAGCGCATAGCACCGCCCGAAGCGCAGTGAATGCGTTCCTCATCCGTTAGTCTCCCTTCTGGTCTTCGTGACCTGGCGGTCACCCTTGTGGGCGCGTTATGACCGACCGGAAAAGGTTTAAGCAATCCTCTTTCGCAAGGACGGCGCGCCCGATGGGCCTGAAAAGCCGTCTTGCCGGCCGGTGACTCGGCCATCCGGAAGGGGCTTATTGGGGCGAATCCGCGGCGAGGCGATGGCTGACGGCGCCGGAGCCGTCCGCCATCGCCAAGGGTTTAGTCCTTCTTGTCGATGTTCCAGAACACCGGAAGGCCAGTCACCGGAACGATCCCGGAGACTTTGTCGGCGCGGTAGAGCATCGGCTGGTTCCACTGCCCCCAGTTGAGGTAGGGGACCACCTCGAAGGCCTGCTCCTGGATCTTGCGGGCGATCTCCTTGCGCTCCTCGACGCTGCGGGCGAAAGCGAACTCGGTGCGTAGATCCTCGAGCTTCTCGTTACACGGCCAGCCGACATTGGCCTGCTCGCACGACGCGCCGAGAAAGGAGTTGATCACCGGATTGGCAGCGCTCGGGCCCGAGGAGACCGTGACGAAGATGTTCCAGCCGCCCTCCGAGGGGGGCTCCTTCTTCGAGCGCCGCGCCACCACCGAGCCCCAGTCGAGCGACTGCGCATCGACGTTGAGGCCTGCCTCGCGCATGGCGTTGATCAGCACCTCGGTGGCCGGGGCGATGGGGTGATGGTCGGTGGCCGCAAGAACGGTGATGGGCTCGCCATTGTAGCCGGCGGCCTTCATCTTCTCGAGCGCCTTCTTCGGGTCGTAGTCGCCGATCAGGTCGCTTTTGGCGTCGTTGCTGTAGGGCGTGCCGCAGGTGATGTAGCTGTGGCAGTCACGATAGTAGGCGGGATCGCCCACGGTCGTGCGCATGAAGTCCTCCTGATTGATCAGGTGGTACATGGCCTGCCGCATCTCGGGCTTGTCGAAGGGCGGGTGCAGGTGGTTGAGGCGCACCATGCCCCAGTGGCTGTCGACCGAGCCGGTCTTCAAGATCTCGACTCCGGGCGAGCCTTCGAGGATCGGCATGAAGTCGATGGGGGCGCGTTCCAGCAGGTCGATCTCGCCGGCGATCAGCGCCTGCATGGCGGTCTGCGGATCGGGGATCCACACCAGCTCGAGCCGGTCGATATTGACCACCTTGCCACCGGCAAAGCCGCTCGGCGGCTCGTCACGCGGCACGTAGTCCTCGTTCTTGACGTAGACCGCCTTGCTGCCCGGGATCCACTCGTCCTTGAGCATCTTGAACGGACCCGAGCCGATCACGCTGGTGATCTGCTCGTTGGGATCGGTGGCGGCATCCTCGGCGCGCATGATCACCGGCAGGCTGGTGCTGGTCTTGCCGAGCGTGTCGAGCACCATGCCGTAGGGGGCCTTGAGGATCATCTTGAAGGTCTTGTCGTCGACCTTCTCGAGCTTCTCGACCTGGGCGAAGAGTGCCTTGCCGGGCTGGTCCTTGGCGCCCCAGCGCTCGAGCGACGCGATCACGTCCTCGGTCGTGACCGGCGAGCCGTCATGGAACTCGAGGCCGTCGCGCAGGGTGAAGCTGTAGGTCTTGCGGTCCTCGGAGACCGAGTAGTCGCCCACCATCTGCGGCTGCGGCACGAGATCGTCATCGAGGCCGAAGAGCGTGTCGTAGACCAGCATGCCGTGGATGCCGGCGATCGTCTGGGTGGTCCAGACGGGATCGACCACCCGCAGGTCGGCATGCATGGTGGCCCGCAGCACCTTCTCGGCCGCTGCCGGCAAGGGCGATGCGGCGATGAATGCCGCTGCCGAAGCGCACAACACCGCGCGAAGCGCGGTGAACGCGTTTTTCATTGCAGTCTCCCCTATCGGGCCTTGTGACCTGTTGGTCACTCTTGTGGCCGAGGGGCGAAGGGTCAGCAATCCTCTTTTGCGGGCGGGTCTCGTGCCGCTCGTCGAGACACCGCGTGCCCCGCCGCAAAACCGGTCCTCCGGGAGCGTCTGTCGGGGAAACCGCTGCGCCCGAAGCGGGCGGCACCGTGGCCGCCCGCGATGGCAAACGTCTACTCGTTCTTGTCGATGTTCCAGAACACCGGAAGGCCGGTCACCGGGACGATGCCCGAGATCTTGTCGGCGCGGTAGGCGATCGGCTGGGTCCACTGGCCCCAGTTCAGGTAGGGAACGACCTCGTAGGCGCGCTCCTGCACCTTGCGGGCGATCTCCTTGCGCTCCTCGACGCTGCGGGCGAAGGCGAACTCGGCGCTCAGCGCGTCGAGCTCCTCGTCGCACGGCCAGCCGACATTGGCCTTCTCGCAGCCGGCGCCCAGCCAGGTATTGATCACCGGGTTGACGCTGGCCGTGCCTGAGGAGGTGGTCACGAAGATGTTCCAGCCGCCCTCCGACGGGGCCTCCTTCTTGGAGCGTCGGGCCACCACCGAGCCCCAGTCGAGCGACTGCGCGTCGACGTTCAAGCCCGCCTCGCGCATGGCGTTCAGCAGCACCTGGGTAGCGGGGGCGATGGGATGGTGGTCGGTCGCCGCCAGGACGGTGATGGGCTCGCCATTATAGCCGGCGGCCTTCATCTTCTCGAGCGCCTTCTTCGGATCGTAGTCGCCGATGATCTCGCCCCTGGAGTCGTCACTGTAGGGCGTGCCGCAGGTGATGTAGCTGTGGCAGTCACGATAGTAGGCGGGATCGCCCACGGTCGAGCGCATGAAGTCCTCCTGATTGATCAGGTGGTACATGGCCTGCCGCATCTCGGGCTTGTCGAAGGGCGGGTGGAGATGGTTCAGGCGTATCACGCCCCAGTGGCTGTCCACCGAGCCGGTCTTCATGATCTCCACGCCGGGCGTGCCCTGGAGGATCGGCAGGAAGTCGATGGGCGCCTGCTCCAGCAGATCGATCTCGCCGGCGATCAGCGCCTGCATGGCGGTCTGCGGATCGGGGATCCACACCAGCTCGAGCCGGTCGACCTTGGGGATCTTGCCGCCGGCAAAGCCGCTGGGCGGCTCGTCGCGCGGTACATAGTCCTCGTTCTTGACGTAGACCGCCTTGCTGCCCGGGACCCACTCGTCCTTGAGCATCTTGAACGGCCCAGAGCCGATCGCCGTGGTGATCTGCTCGTTGGGATCGGTGGCGGCATCCTCGGCGCGCATGATGACCGGCACGTTGGTGCCGGTCTTGCCGAGCGTGTCGAGGACCATCCCGTAGGGGGCCTTGAGGATCATCTTGAAGGTCTTGTCGTCGACCTTCTCGAGCTTCTCGACATAGGCGAAGAGCGCCTTGGCAGGCTGGTCCTTGGCACCCCAGCGCTGGAGCGAGGCGATGACATCGTCGGTCGTGACCGGCGAGCCGTCGTGGAACCTCAGCCCGTCGCGCAAGGTGAAGCTGTAGAGCTTGCCGTCATCGGAGACGGAATAATCACCAACCATCTGCGGCTGCGGCACAAGGTCGTCGTCGAGGCCGAAGAGCGTGTCGTAGATCAGCATGGCGTGGATGCCGGCGATCGTCTGGGTGGTCCAGATCGGATCGATCACCCGCAGATCGGCGTGCATGGTGGCGCGAAGGACCTTCTCCGCCGCCGCTGGCGCCGGCGCCGTGGCGACGACCGCCGCTGCTGCCGACGCACACAGCACCGCGCGGAGCGCAGTGAATATATTCTTCATTATTGGCTTCCCCCATTCAGCCTATCGTGACTGGCGCATGCGCCCGCCTGAGCCCTTATGCCTGCGAGTTAAAGGTTTAAACAACCATTTGCGGCAGAATAGTCGCGCGGTGGCTTCCGCACGGGCGACAGGATCCTTGAGACCTCGACCAGCCGACAGCGCGCGGGCGAGCCCCAGGGCCGCCCGCGCTGGCGCGAGCCTATTCCTTCTTGTCGATATTCCAGAACACCGTGACGCCGGTGACCGGGACGATGCCGGAGACCTTGTCGGCGCGGTAGGCGAGCGGCTGGGTCCACTGGCCCCAGTTGATATAGGGCACGACATAGGCGGCGCGCTCCTGGATGCGCCGCGCCACGGCTTTGCGCTCCTCGACGGTACGGGCGAAGGCGAACTCGGTGCGCAGCGCCTCGAGCTCCTCGTCGCACGGCCAGCCGACATTGGCCTTCTCGCAGCCGGCGCCCAGCCATGTGTTGATCACCGGGTTGGCGGAGGCGGCGCCGGAGGTGGTCATGAAGATGTTCCAGCCGCCCTCGGCCGGGGGATCCTTCTTGGCACGGCGCGCCACCACCGAGCCCCAGTCGAGCGACTGCGCATCGACATTGAGACCCGCCTCGCGCATGGCGTTGAGCAGGACCTGGGTCGCCGGGGTGATGGTGTGGTGGTCGGTGGCCGAGAGAACGGTGATGGGCTCGCCGTTATAGCCGGCGGCCTTCATCTTCTCGAGCGCCTTCTTCGGATCGTAGTCGCCGATCAGGTCGCTCTTGGCGTCGTTGCTGTAGGGCGTGCCGCAGACGATATAGCTGTGGCAGTCGCGGTAGTATTCCGGATTGCCGACCACCGAGCGCATGAAGTCCTCCTGGTTCACCAGGTGGAACATCGCCTGCCGCATCTCGGGCTTGTCGAAGGGCGGGTGCAGATGGTTGATGCGGAGCGTGCCCCAGTGGCTGTCGACCGTCCCGGTCTTCATGACCTCGATCTCGGGCGTGCCCTGGAGGATCGGCAGGAAGTCGATCGGCGGCTGCTCGAGAATGTCGATCTCGCCGGCGATCAGCGCCTGCATGGCGGTCTGCGGGTCAGGAATCCAGACCAGCTCGAGCCGGTCGATCTTGACCTCCTTGCGGCCTGCAAAGCCGCTGGGCGGCTCGTCACGCGGCACGTAGTCCTCGTTCTTGACGTAGACCGCCTTGCTGCCCGGGACCCACTCGTCCTTGAGCATCCTGAACGGGCCCGAGCCGATGGCCTCGGTGATCTGCTCGTTGGGATCGGTGGCGGCATCCTCGGCCCGCATGATCAGCGGCAGGCTCGAGCCGGTCTTGCCCAGCGTGTCGAGCACCATCCCGTAGGGGGCCTTGAGGATCATCTTGAAGGTCTTGTCGTCGACCTTCTCGAGCCTGTCGACCTGCCCGAACAGCGCCTTGCCCGACTGGTCCTTGGCACCCCAGCGCTCGAGCGAGGCAATCACGTCCTCGGTGGTCACAGGCGTGTCGTCGTGGAACTTCAGCCCGTCGCGCAGGGTGAAGGTGTAGACCAGGCCGTCCTCGGAGATAGAGTAGTCACCCACCATCTGCGGTTGCGGCTCGAGATTGTCGTCCACCCCGAAGAGCGTGTCGTACACGAGCATGCCGTGGATGGCGGCTATCGTCTGGGTCGTCCAGATCGGATCGAGCACCCGCAGGTCCGCGTGCATGGTGGCGCGAAGGACCTTCTCGGCTGCTGCCGGCGCCGGCGCAGCGGCGATGACTGCCGCAGCCGCCGACGCACACAGCGTCGTGCGGAGCGCGGTGAACAAATTCGTCATTAGTGGCTCCTCCCTTCAGCCTATTGTGACCGTTACATCACGCCCGCTTGAACCTGATGTCTGCGGGGTAAAGGTTTAGACAACCATTCGCGGCAGAATAGGCCCGAGGTGGCTTCCGCACGGAAGAAGACATCCCCGAGACCTCGGCCGGCCGACAGCGCGCGGGCGAGCCCCAGGGCCGCCCGCGCTGGCACGCGCCTATTCCTTCTTGTCGATGTTCCAGAACACCGGAAGGCCGGTCACCGGAACGATCCCGGAGATCTTGTCGGCGCGGTAGGCGATGGGCTGGGTCCACTGGCCCCAGACGATATAGGGGACGATCTCGACCGCACGCTCCTGGATCTGCCGGGCGATCTCCTTGCGCTCCTCGACGGTGGAGGCGAAAGCGAAGTCGCTGCGCAACTCGTCGAGCTTCTCGTCGCACGGCCAGCCGACATTGGCGCTTTCGCAGCTCGCGCCCAGCCAGGTGTTGATCACCGGGTTGGCGCCGGTGGTGCCCGAGGAGGCGGTGACGAAAATGTTCCAGCCGCCCTCGGCCGGGGGATCCTTCTTGGCACGACGGGCCACCACCGAGCCCCAGTCGAGCGACTGCGCATCGACGTTGAGGCCGGCCTCGCGCATGGCGTTGAGCAGCACCTGCGTTGCCGGCGTGATGAACGAGTGGTCGGTCGCCGCCAGGACGGTAATAGGCTCGCCGTTATAGCCGGCGGCCTTCATCTTCTCGAGCGCCTTCTTCGGATCGTAGTCGCCGATAATGTCGCTTTTGACGTCATTGCTGTAGGGTGTGCCACAGGTCATGTAGCTGTGACAGATCTGGTAATAGTCGGTGTTTCCGACCACCGAGCGCATGAAATCCTCCTGGTTGACCAGGTGGTACATGGCCTGCCGCATCTCGGGCTTGTCGAAGGGCGGGTGGAGATGGTTGAGGCGCAGCGTGCCCCAGTAGGTGTCGACGACGCCGGGCTTCTTGATCTCGATGCCGGGCGAGCTCTCGAGGATCGGCAGGAAGTCGATCGGCGAATATTCGAGGAAGTCGATCTCGCCGGTAATCAGCGCCTGCATGGCGGTCTGGGGATCGGGGATCCACTGCAGCTCGAGCCGGTCGATCTTGACCACCTTGCCGCCTGCAAAACCGCTCGGCGGCTCGTCGCGCGGCACATAGTCCTCGTTCTTCACATAGACCGTCTTGCTGCCCGGGACCCACTCGTCCATGACCATCTTGAACGGCCCCGAGCCGATGGCCGTGGTGATCTGCTCGTTGGGATCGGTGGCGGCGTCCTCGGCGCGCATGATGATCGGCACGCTGGTATTGGTCTTGCCCAGCGTGTCGAGCACCATGCCGTAGGGCGCCTTGAGGAGCATTCTGAAGGTCTTGTCGTCGACCTTCTCGAGCTGCTCGATTTCCGCGAAGAGCGCCTTGCCCGCCTGATCCTTCGCTCCCCAGCGCTCGAGCGAGGCGATGACGTCCTCGGTCGTGACCGGCGAGCCGTCGTGGAACCTCAGCCCGTCGCGCAGGGTGAAGCTGTAGGTCTTGCCGTCCTCGGACACCGAGTAGTCGCCCACCATCTGCGGCTGCGGTACGAGATCGTCGTCGGCACCGAAGAGCGTGTCGTAGATCAGCATGCCGTGGATGCCGGCGACGGTCTGGGTGGTCCAGATCGGGTCGATCACCCGCACATCGGCATGCACCGTCGCCTTCATGACCTTCTCGGCCGCCACTGGCGCCGGCGCCATGGCAATGACCGCCGCTGCCGCAGAAGCGCACAGCACCGGTCGGAGCGCGTTGAGCGCGTTTCTCATTCTGGGCCTCCCCTTTTGCCTGTCGTCACGTCTTGAACCCGGGCGACCCAGCCGTTATGGGCAAAAGTTAAATGTTTAATCAACCTTTCGCGGTCGATCGGCCGATGCACCGGCTTTCGCTCGCCGAGCCGACGCCCGATAATGCGCGGCACGCACGACCGCCCGTCCGGACGTCTCAGGAGCTGCCCATGGTGCGGATGCTGGCGAGCGTCGCGACCCTCGAGGAGGCGGCCCAGGCGGTGGCGCTCGGGGCCGATCTGGTGGATCTCAAGGATCCGGTGCGGGGCGCGCTGGGCGCCTGGCCGGTGCCGCTGGTCCGCAGGGCGGTGGCGGCCCATGGCGGGCGCCGGCCACTCTCGGCCACGGTGGGCGATCTGCCAATGGAGCCTGAGGGCCTCCGCGCGGCGGCAGCGTCGATGGCCGCAGCCGGTGTCGATTACGTTAAGGTCGGCTTCTTCACGGGCGGCGATGCCGCGGCCTGCGCTGCCGCCATGGCGCCGCTTGCCGCCGGCGGGGTGCGGCTGGTGGCGGTGATGATGGCCGACCAGCAGCCGAGGCTCGACCTGCTGGCGCACCTCGCCGCCGCCGGCTGGCACGGCGCCATGCTGGATACCGCCGACAAGCAGGCTGGCGGGCTGCGCACCCATCTGGCGCCGGACGAGCTCCGAGCCTTCGTCGCAGCAGCCCGCGGACACGGGCTACTCGTGGGTCTCGCCGGCTCGCTGGGCGTGGACGACATTCCTCCCCTGACCGCACTGGGGCCGGACTATCTCGGCTTTCGCGGCGCCTTGTGCCGGGGCCCGCGAACCTCCGGCCTCGACGGCGAGCGGCTGGCCGCCGTGCGCGCCGCCATGGTTGCGACGAACCCCGCTCCCGCCTGAGCCCTCAGCGGTCAGCCAGAAGCATGGCCACGGCGACCGCCGGGGCGCAGACGGCGGCCGGGCGACGCAGCGCCGGCGGGCAGTCGAGTAGCGAGGTCAGCTCCACGAACGGGCGATCGAGGCGGTTGGCTAGGCGCTCGGCCAGCACCAGACCGCAGCCGGCGCCGATCACCGGCGCATCCGCCGCCACGGCGCCGCGCGAGAGCTGCAGCGCCGCCGCGTCCTCGAGCAAGCGCAGCTGGCGGTCCGCCAGGAAGCGGGCGAGATCGCGCCAGGCCTGCATCGGCAGGTCCTCCAGATCGGCGCCCACCATGCGGGCGAGCCGTCGGGCGCTCGCGTTCGGTTCCTTGGCGCCGCCATCGGCAGCGGGGTGGCAGTCGTCAGCCTCGTCGAGCAGGCCGAGCAGGCGGTAGATGTCGGCGGTGGTGGCGAAATGCTCGTTCATCACGCCATGCCAGTCGCCGGCCAGCGGCACCCGCCGTGCGACCGCCATGAGCGGCGTGCGCACCAGTCCCTGATAGACCAGCTCGCCCGAGGCCAGCCTTGCGCGATCGCCGGTGCCGCTCGGCTGCGGCCGGCCCTGCGCCAGCAGGATCAGATCGCTGGTGGTGCTGCCGACATCCACCATCAGCCCCTCCCCCAGCCGCCTGGCCGCCAGAGCGGCCATCGCCATATAGTTGGCCGAGGCGACGGAAGCGACATCTGCCACGGCAGCGGCGGCATCGAGAAATCCCCGCTCGCCCGCCCAGAACCATCGCTCCACCCCCGGCAGGCGGCGCTCGATCGCGGCCACCAGCGCCCGCACGCCGCTGGCCCGGTCGGGGAACAGGTCGACCAGCTCGCCGGTCATGGTGACCGCCGCCCGGCGTACCGGCGCGAGGCCTGCCAGCGCCGCATCGAGCGCCGCTTCCAGCCGGTCGAGCCCCTGCCAGAGCGCGCAGGGCACCTGCAGCGCCGCGGCGACGCGGCCGTCCGCTTGAAGCTGGGCCACCTTCAGGTGGGCGCCGCCGATATCGAGGCCGGTGAGCTGCGGTTCAGCCATGGGAGCGCTCCGGCAGGACGGGAACAACGCGGCAGGGCCGCAGTGGCGGAACGGAATCGAGGCCCTGGCGCAGCAGGTCCAGGACCAGCGGGACGGTTGGACGGCCGAGTGCTGCGGCGAGGCCCGCCCAGGCAGTGGTCAGGCGCGGGTTGATTTCCAGCACCACCGGCCCATCGGGGCCATCGACGAGATCCACCCCCACCGGCCCGAAGAGGCCCGGCAAGGCCGCTGCGATCGCCATGGCCAGCGGCTCCAGCGCCGCCCGCCGCTCCTCGGCGCCGCCGACCTCGACGCCCTCGAGGAGAAGGCTGCCGTCCGGCTCCTCGCGCATGAGCTGCCGGTTGCAGGCCAGCAGGCGCGCTTTGCCGGCGGCGCACAGCAGGCTCAGGCTCGAGGACGCGCCGGGCAGCCAGGGCTGCAGGACGAACCCGGCCGCCTCTTCTTCCGGCAGCGCGCAGCGGTCGCGCACACGCCGCACGCCGAGCGCGCCCACCCCGTCGTCCGGCTTGACGACCCAGCCCGCGGCGGCAGCCGGCCAGGGCGCGCTTGCAGGCACCGTCTCCACGGCGGGCAGGCCGGCCTGCCGGAGAACGCCGGAGGTGCGCCGCTTGCTGGCGGCGATCCGCAGGCTGGCAGAATCGCTCGCCACGACCGCGCCGCCGTGGCGCCGTCCGAGCCGCGCCAGCGCCTCCAGGGCGCCGCCGGTCTCCGGCGCGATCGGCCAGAAGATATCGCAATCCGCCACGGCCCGCTCCCACAGCCGCCAGGGCGGTCGCCGGCCTTGCACCGGAATCGTCGCGACGCCCTCTCGCACCGGGCCGGCCCGATGGTCGCGGCACAGCATGACGTCGCAGCCGTCCTCCACCAGCTCTTCCGCCAGCCCGTCCGCCATCAGGCGGCCCTCCGCGGCGAGGCCGGGCGGCAGGGGCTCGCCCAGACAACCTCCGCCGGTTATCCATTCGATGATCGCAACGCGCAGCAGGGGGCGTGGCATGGCGGCTTTCGAGGTGATTCCGGTCATCGATCTCATGAACGGCCAGGTCGTGCACGCGCGCGCCGGCGATCGCGCCACCTACCGGCCGCTGGAAGGCTCGACCCTGTGCGCCAGTGCCGAGCCGCTCGAGGTGGTGCGCGGCCTGCTGCGTCTCCATCCGTTCCGTACCCTCTACATCGCCGATCTCGACGCCATCCAGAAGCGCGGCGATCACAAGCCTCTCATCCGTCGGCTGCGCACGGAGTTTCCCGCGCTCGATCTGTGGGTCGATGCCGGGTTTGCGGGCTTGTGCGACTGCCGCGCCTATCTGAAGGCCGGGCTGGGCGCGCTGGTGCTGGGCACCGAGAGCCAGAGCGGGCTCGCCACGGTGACGGCCTTGCGCGAGGAGCCGCAACTCGTGCTCTCCTTGGACTTTCGCGGCGAGCAGCTGCTCGGGCCGCGTGCCCTTTTCGATCAGGTCGAGCTCTGGCCCGGGCGGGTCATCGCCATGACGCTGGCGCGGGTGGGCGCGGGGCGCGGCCCGGACCGTGAGCGGCTGGCGCAGCTCAAGGCGGCGGGTGCCGGCCGGCGCATCTTCGCCGCGGGCGGGGTGCGCGACGAGGCGGACCTGGCGGCTCTTGCCGCCGACGGCTGCGCCGGTGCCCTCATCGCCTCCTGCCTGCACTCAGGCCGAGTCGGAGCCGAGGCGCTGGAGCGGCTCGCCGGACCGGCCTGAGTCGGTGCAAAAAAGAGAGCCCGCGCAAGGACGGGCTCTGCAGGCTCGCGTGTGGTTTCTCGTGGCAATGGCTGCTTCAGGGAGGAGGGCGCTAGTCCTTCCTCAGCCCGAGCATCCGGAGCAGGGACATCCACCAGCCTGTGCTCTGTCGAGCCGACGGTCTCGCCGGAGCCGCCGAGGAGCGGGCTCCTCCGCCCGTCGCGGGCGCGGTTCCGGACGCAGGTGGCGCACCTGGTTCCTTTCAATCAGCAGCGGCAAAGGGATGATGCGAGCTGTCCTTCTTCTCGACCACCGTGCGGATCTTCGGCTCGCCGCGCACAGCGCGTTCGATCGATAGTTTGGTGGCCTCGTAGTTGTACTGCTGAATCTTCTTGTCGTCCTGGGCTTCCCAGTGGATGAAGACACCCACGCACAGGAACAGATTGTCGGCCTCGGCCTCCGGGATGGTGCCGTTGGCGACGCAGTCCGCCACCGCCAGGGCTACTGCGCGCTGCGCCGGCCCGAACATCTGCACAGCCTGGCGGGCATCCTTGATGGTCACCTTGTTGAACATGACCGTCGAGGGCTTGACCATCAGGTTCGGCTCAAGGACCGCCAGAAGGCCGTTCACGCCTTCCTTCTGGTTGGTGAGCGTCATCGCGAAGGCGGTCTCTGCGGCGCTGCCGCGGGGGCCGATGATGAGGTCGATATGGGCGACCTCGTTGCCGTCGCCCACCAGCGCCTCACCGACGAGCATCCGATCGATCGGCATGGTTGCCTCCCTATGCCCAATGCCTGACACAGTACCAGATCAATACACGGATCGTCGGTTTCAGCAATCTTACTGCGTGGAGAGTGTAATGAGGCGGGCGGCGAACAGCGTCGCCACGGTGAGATCGGCGCTGGTGCCCGGGTTGATACCCTGGGTTTTGAGGGCCGCGTCGAGCTGCAGCAGTGCGCCGGCCGTGCGCCCCTCGGCCGGCGCAGCACGCAGCAGCGTCTCCACCAGCCGCGCCCGCGCCTGCACGCCGCGCGCCACCTCCAGGCCCTGCTTGCGCACGACATGGGTGTCGGGCCGGGCGGCGAGGAAGCGCAGATAGAGGGCGGTTGTGCGCCAGGCCGGCGGGTGGCCGCGCCGCTGCGCCGCGGCGAGGGCCTCCATGCCGGTCTCGAAGATGTCGGCCAGCCCGTTGGCATAGTTCCAGGCGATGCGGTCGCGCCCGGCAGCCAGCGCCATGGCCTCGGCCAGCGTCACTCGCGGCTCCTCGCGCACGTCGTGCTGCGCGCTGGCGCCGAGGCCGCCGGGTGAGGCCAGGCGGATGGCGGCGAAGGCCTGGCGCGCGTCCTCCACTGTCAGCCCGCGTAGCACCTCGCAGGCCGTCTCGCGCAAAGGACCGCCGCGCAGGGCCGCCTCGACGAGCGGTGCGCACAGGAGGAGGATTCCCAGATTGGTGTTCTTGCCGACCGCCTCGCGCGTCGCCGTCACCGCCCGCAGCAGCCGCTCGCCCACCCCGCTCGCCGATTGCACGAGCGCTGGCGCAGCGACTGTCGCGCTGGTCAGGAAGTCGTCAACCGTCATGCCGTGCCCGGCCTGGTGGATATGCACATTGCCGGGCTTGAGGGCGGCCAGCTCGGCGCGGCAGGCGGCCTCGAACGCGGCGGCGATGGCTCCCGCGCGGCTGCTCACGCGGCGGCCGCCGGCCGCCCGAGGCCGGCGAGCAGGCGGTCGGCGAGCCGGCCTGCGATGTCGAAGCCGGTCACCGACTGAAGGCCCTGCCAGGCCGGCATGCTGTTGACCTCGAGCACCTGGAGGCGCCCCTCGCGGTCGCGCATCAGGTCGACCCCGGCATAGGCGGCGCCCACCGCCGCGGCGGCCGCCACCGCCGTCTCCCCCAGCTCGCCACCAGCCTCGTGCGGCTCGGGCCGGGCGCCCTGGCGGATGTTGGTGATCCAGCCTTTCCCGTGCCGCACCATGGCGGCCACCGGCTCGCCCTCGGCCACCAGCACGCGCCAGTCGTGCCAGCCTGCCTCCCCGCCGATGAAGCGCTGCAGGTGATAGACGCCGGCCACGGCCTCGGCAGGCGGCAGGTCGGCGGCGCTGCGAACGAGGCGAAGGCCCTTGCCCTGGTTGCCGAAGAGCGGCTTGAGGACGAGAGCGTGGCCTGTCGCCTGCGCCTCCTCGGCCAGAAGCCGCGCCGCCTCCTCCGTCTCGACCGTCCAGGCGGGTGGGCTCGGGACGCCGGCGCGGGCCAGGTGAAAGCCCGTGGCCGACTTGTCGACGCAGCGCTCGATGGCCGCCGCCTCGTTGGCGATCCGCACGCCCAGGGCTGCCAGCGCATGCAGCACGCCCAGCCGCAGCGTCACCTGCTCGAAGCTGCCCGGCGGCATCGCCCGCACCACGACCAGGCGCGGCAGGGCCTGCAGCGCCCCGAGTCGCACGCCGCCCGGCCCGTCGGCGGCAAGGCCGCACGACTCGAAGGCGAGACGTGCCGCGCGCATCCCGCGGCAGGCGAAGGCCGCCTCCAGGCGCTTCCAGTGCCAGCCACCTCCGCCTAACACCACAAGCTCGGCCTCGCTCACTGTGGAAAGCCGAAGGAGCGCGCGAGGAGCTCTGGCGAGCGCCCGCCCTGCGCGAAGGTCCGCCCGGTCTCCAGCGCGGTCACCAGCACCCGCGCCGGGCTGAACAGCATCGGGTCGATCTTGTAGAAGTCGGCCTCGACCTCCTTGAAGATCTCGGCAAAGGGCCTGCCATAGTCGGAGGAGGCGGAGCTCGGCAGGCTTGCCGCCAGCCGCTCGGCCTCGCTCTCGGAGCCGTTGACGAAGAGCTGCACCTCGCCGCCGAACAGCACCGCATCGTTGGTGCGTCCCATGGCGGTGATGAAATGCGGCGAGGGCGGCGGCAGCGGAGCCCGACCCATCCCGTCCACGACATGCTCGAGCGGGAAGCCCAGAACGTGGCACTTGTGGAGTGCCACCTCGAGCACCCGGCTGACGATCTGCACCGTCCCGGCGAGGCTGCTGGTGGGGGTGAGCACGAAGGTCAGCGCCGAGGCCGGCAAACCGCAGTCTCGCGCGACCTGCTCGATGAGCCCCACCGGCGGCAGCCTGTCTGTCTCCAGCACGAAACAGGCAGTGCCGGCAGCGTCGCGGTAGCCGATCTCGGCGAAGATCTCCTCCTTGGCGGCCCGCGCCCGCCCCGGCCCAGAGGCCATGGCGAAATAGGCGTCATCGCCCTTGCCGTGCTCCAGGCTCCAGCCGGCATACTGGCTGGCCAGGCAGGCCAGCACGGGGCTTGGCGAGCGCACGCAGACCTCAAAGGGTGCCGTTTCCATGCCGCCGCCGGTGATGCTCACCGTTCCGACGCCGCCCAGACAGATCTCGGC
The DNA here is from genome assembly GCA_033875255.1 of Geminicoccaceae bacterium 1502E. Classification (GTDB taxonomy): domain Bacteria; phylum Pseudomonadota; class Alphaproteobacteria; order Geminicoccales; family Geminicoccaceae; genus Marinimicrococcus. The sequence continues at coordinate 150,046 of JAWZSN010000008.1, forward strand.
GATCCGCCGTCCGGCCTCGAGACAGCCTGACACCGCAATACCGGCATCGACGATGGTGGCACCGGCCGGGCTTCGGCTGACCGCCAGCCGCAGCATGTGGGCATCCTCGACCAGTCTGCCGACCAGCGGCAGGGCGAGCCTGCCGATGCTGGGCCAGCTTCCGGTGTCCATCGCATGCCCGGGTGCGTCGTCGCTCATCTATCCGGCCTCCCCTCGCAAGCTCGCACGACACCCACTCTAGCGCGCCCCGAGCGCCTGCGGCAGCGCCTCGGTGGCGGGAAGGCCCCGGAGGGTGGCGAGCAGCAGGCGCCGCCGGCGGGTCACGGCTGCCCGCGCAGCAGCGGCATCCGGCCCGCTCGCGCGAACGGTACAAAGCGGCGCCCCGGCCGGAACCGCGGCTGGCGGGGGCGTCCGGTCGCCCGCCCAGCCGGGCCAGGCGAGGCCGGCCGGCAGCAGCAGCGGTCGGCGCGCGTAGACCACCAGTGTCGCCGCCGCCATGGCAGGCTCCGGCAGCGGCGGCACCGGCTGGCCGCGGCATGCGGCGACATGCAGACCCAGCAGTGGCACGCCATACGCCAGCTCCAGCGCCTCGAGCGCTGCCCCGGGGCGGGGATTGATCTCGAGCAGGTGGAAGTCGCCATCCGCCATCACCAGAAAGTCGGCACTCACGAGGCCCTTCAGGGCGAAGGCACCGGCCACGGCCAGCGCTGCCGCCGCCATCGCCTTGCGTGCGCCCTCCGGCAGGACTGCCGGGGCGGCAGCGCCCGCAAACCGGGACCCGTCGGCTCGCGACGGGTCGTGCCACTGCTCGCTGAACGTGAGGCAGCGCGATGCCACTCCCATGGCGAGCAGCGCAGAGACCGGGCGGCCGGGGACCAGACGCTGTAGATAGCGCTCGGCCGCCAGGCGCTGACCCGGCACGAAGGCCCGCACATGGCCGCCGCCTGCCCCGCCCCGCCGCTTTGTCAACCAGGCGCCCCGATCCGCCGGTGGCGCGAGCCGTATCTCCGGGTGCGGTACACCGAGACGCCGGCACATGTCGGCGAACAGCAGCGGGTCCTTGACCTGCTCCACCGTTTCAGGGGAGCAGCCCAGAAGCTCCCGGCCCCCGGCCAGCTCGCGCAGCAGGCATGTGTGCCGCTCGAAGCCCGAGCCCCAGACCAGCGGCATCGGCGGCGGAGCGACGGCAGCGGCGGCGGCCAGTAGGGCTGCCGGCTCGAAGCGCCAGTCAGACTCGAGCGGGATGCGGCGCCAGGCCAGGGCGGCTTCTCGGGTGTCGAGATCGCCGAAGGCGTCGAGCACGACCGGAACGAGGCCGGCCGCCCGTGCCGAGACGGCGAGCGCCCGGCCGGACAGGCCGACAATGAGAATGGGCTCAGGCGGCGGCATGCCGGCGGGCCACCTCGAACGCCTCGTCGAGACCCACATGGCGGCGCGGGCTGGCGTCGGTCATGCCGGCCAGAAGCTCGTGCTCGGTCTTGAACTTGATGTTGCCGACGGCGAGCGCGCCTAGTCCCAGCACCTCGCCGCCCTCCACTGGCTTCCCGTCGTCGAATGCGTCCACGCCCTCGAGCCCGGCCGGCGGCACGGCATTGACGTCGAGCGCCACCAACAGCCCACCGGCACGGACAAGCTGCTCGCGCGAGAGGATCTGCAGGCCGGCCCGGCCGGCCGCCAGCACCACCTCCACCCGGCCCAGGATTTCCTCCTTCTTTGCGTCGTCGCTGCCGTCGGCGGGACGCATGGCGACGCCGAAGCGCTTCTCGAAGCTCTCGCAACGGCTCGCTACGCGCTCCACCCCGTCATGACCGACCAGCATCACCTGCGCCCCCGCCCGCGCCGCTATCAGGCCGGCTGCGCCGCCCACCGGGCCGGTGGCGCCGAAAACGCCGATCCGCACGCCGGCGAGATCCCGGCCGAGCTTTTTCAGATGCTTCTCCGTGACGGCGATCATGCCGGCGGCGGTGGTGAAGGCGCCCGATGGATCGGCCATGGCGGAGATCTCGAAATGAGGCGGGATCATCGCCTGTCTGGCCGTCTCCAGCATGTCCAGGGCCACGAGCGGATCGCGGCCGCCTATCAGGATGGCGGTGTGGCGTCCGTCCTCGGGAGCACGGCTGAAGATCGCGTCCTGGACGAGACCGGTCAGCTCCTTGTCCTCGACATGAGCGTAAGGCACCACCACGTCGAAGCCGGCATCGACCGCCATGTTGACGTCGAACGGGCTGACATTCTTGAGCGGGGTCACGAAGTGCAGGATCGAGCGTCTATCGGGCATTGCGGCCTCCCATCGGCACCATAGGAGTGATGCACGGCCGCCGCCTGTTGTGAAGACCGTGCGGCCTCAGGCCTCCAGGGCCACCAGGGCGGGGCGGTTGCGGGCGGCGGCCACCTCGATGCGGAGCTGCTCGAAGCGGCGCCGCGCTTGCCGTGCGAGGGCATCGGCCTGGTCGGGGTTGCCGACGAGCGCGAAGCCTGTCGGTCCCCAGCTGCTCTGGCCGACCCCGGCCAGGCCTTGCGTCTCGCACCAGGCCAGCACCTCGGCGACCCGGCTGCTGGTGAAGCGGCCACCTTGGGCAGGCGCGAAATGATCGCCCACCGACCGCTGGATCTCGCCCAGCGCCCGGCCGGCCGCCTCGAGATCGGCTTCGGCGACGGCCGGCAGAAGCTGCATCAGGGCAATCCGGCACAAGCGCGCCGCCTCCTGCTCGGGGAAGCGGGCAAGCGTCGCGAATGCCTCCGCCTCGGCCGAGCCGGAAAGCCCTTCGCGGTTATCATCGAGGACGAGAATCATCCTCCAAGAATCTGGAAAAGCGAGGCGAGCGATCATTGGCGGCGGCACTTCCGACGCGCCCTTGCCGCCGTCGAGGAGGAACCCGCCGGCGGCGAACGTGCCCACCCCGATGCCTGATCGCGCACCCCGTTCGAGGAGAAGCGCAATCGCTGCGGCATCCACCGGCCGACCGTGCAGGGTCGCGATCGCCGCTCCCACGGCGAGGCCGAGCTGCGTTCCCGAGCCGAGCCCGGCATGGCGCGGGATCACCTCGTCGATCTCGATTCCGGCCGGCGGCAGGCCCCAGGCGTCGCACACGAGGTCGCGGGCGCGGCGCGCGCGTTCCGCATCGGGTCCGGTCACCGTGCTGGCGTCAGAGCGGGCGAGCAGACGCGTGCCCAGTCCTTCCAGCGCCAGGCCGATGCTGCCGAAGCGTCGGCCGAGCCCGCCATGCATGTCGAGGAAGCCCAGATGCAGCCGTGCAGGCGCCAGAACGCGCACACGCGGCGCTTGCGACTCAGGCACTCCTCACCTCCCTCTGCCCCTATCCTGTGGATGGGCGGGGAGGGCCTTGCCGTCAAGTCGATCGGCGTCCGGCGGCGGCTCAGCCGCGTGCCGCCTCCGTGCGCGCCTCGCGGGCGCGGATGGCCTCCTCCCAGGCGATCAGCGCCTCGGCGCGCTGGACGATGGGCACGTCGATCATCCGCCCGTCGACGCTGACCGAGCCGCGCCCCTCGGCTTTGGCGAGATCGTAGGCGTCGATGATTTTGCGCGCATGCGCCAGCTCTTGCGCCGGCGGGCGGAACTCCTCGTTCAGAACGGCCACCTGGTTGGGATGGATGCACGAGGCTCCGCGGAAGCCCAGCGTGCGGGAGCGGCGGACAATGGCGCGAAAGCCCTCGATGTCGGCGAAGCCGGCGATCGAGCCCACGAAGCCCATGGGCAGGAGGCTGGCCGCGGTGGCGGCGAAGATCATCGCCTGCTTGGGCATCAAGAGCCCCTCAGGCTCCGGCGCCATGCCGACGGAGGTGGCGAAATCCTCGCCGCCCAGGGTCATGGCGACGATGCGCGGATCCGCTTTCGCGATCTCCGCCATGCGGAAGAAGGCGTCGCCCGTCTCGACCATGACGATAAAGCGCGTGTGGCCCTCGGGCAGGCCGCTTCTGGCCTCGATCTCCGAGGCGTGCTCGGCCAGGAGCTGGACATGCTCGGCGCTTTGCACCTTGGGCAGGGCCAGCGCCGTCACACGCTCGCAGATGCTCGCCTCCATGTCGCGCACGGCCATGGAGAGCGGCCGGTTGATGCGCACCACCACGTCGGCGCCGCCGCGCGCCACCCGCTCGGCCACCTCGGGAACGAGCCGGCGGGCGGCGTCCTTCTCGCTCTCCGGCACGCTGTCCTCGAGGTCGAGCTGGATCCCGTCGGCGCCGCGCAGATGCGCCTTCTCGACGAACCGCTCGACGTTCACCGGAACGAACAGCAGCGAGCGCCACAAGGGCAGGGTCTTCTTCGTGCTCATGCAGCCTTCTCCCCGGCGGCAGCGACGGCCCCACGGGCCAGCAGCGCCTCGATCTCGTCTTCCTCGAACCCGGCCTCGCGCAGCACCGCGAGGCTGTGCTCGCCGATCCGCGGCGACGGCAGCCGGAACGTTCCGGGGCTTTCCGAGAGACGCGGGATGATGTTGTGCATCAGCACCGCACCCGCATCCTCGTCTTCCATCTCGACCAGCACCTCGCGCTCCTTGATGTGCCGGTCCTCGATGAGCTGGTCGACCTCGTAGACCGGCCCCACCGTGACGCCAGCTTGCTCCATGATCTCCAGAATCTCGGCCTGGTCGTGGCGCTCCATCCACTCCTGGACCACGCCGTCGACCACCTCGATGTTGGCCACCCGGTCGGTGTTGGTGCGAAACCGCGGGTCCTCCATCAGCTCGGGCCGGCCGATGGTCTTGAACACCCGCTCGGCCATCGACTGCATCGAGGCCGACATGGCCACGAACCGGCCGTCCCTGGTGCGATAGACGTTGCGCGGTGCCGTGGTGGTCGAGCGGCTGCCGGTGCGCTGCGGCTTCCTGCCGGCAAGCGCGTAGATCGCCGGATCGGGACCGCACACCGAGAGGATCGGCTCGAGCAGCGAGAGGTCGATCACCTGGCCCTGGCCGGTGGCCTCGGCGTGGCGCAGCGCCACCATCACAGCGAACGCGCCCTGCAGGCCGGCGATCATGTCGGCCAGCGCCGTGGCCGGGAGCACCGGCGCCCGGTCGGCATAGCCGGTCTTGGCGGCAAAGCCCGACATCGCCTCGACCAGCGTGCCGAAGCCCGGCCGGGCGCTGTAGGGGCCGGTCTGGCCGAAGCCGGAGACGCGCAGGATCACCAGGCGCGGGTTGCGCTCGAGCAGGCGCTCGGGGCCGAGCCCGATCTTCTCGAGCGTGCCCGGCTTGAAGCTCTCGATGAAGACATGGGCGTTATCGACAAGCCGCAGGAGGGCCTCCTTGCCACCGTCGGCGCGGAGATCGAGGGCGAGGCTGCGCTTGTTGCGGCCATAGACCTTCCAGTGGATGCTGATCCCCTCGACGCACCAGTCGCGCAGGGGATCGCCCTTGCCCGGGTCCTCGACCTTGACGGTATCGGCGCCGAAGTCGGCCAGTTGCAGACTCAGCATGTTGCCGCAGACCAGGCGGGAGAGGTCGAGCACCCGCACGCCCTCGAGCGGTGCTGTCCTCGCAGGGTCGAACGAATGCGGCATCGGCAGGGACTCCTTCATCAGCCGGCAGCCGGGGCAGGAAAGACGGCGACGTCGCGCTCGGGCAGGCCCAGCGCCACCTCGCCGCTGGCGAGATCGGCCTCGGTCTCGACCCGGACGGCCTGGCCACCCACCTCGACCGTGTAGAGCCAGCGGGCACCCATGTAGGCGCGCTCGGTAATCCTGCCCTTTAGGAGGCTTCCGGCCGTGCCGCCGCCCACATGGATGCGTTCGGGGCGCACCGCCAAGGTGGCGCGGCTGCCCCGGGCCATGCCGTCGCCGCCCTCCACGGTGATGGCCTGCCCGTCCGCCAGCCGCACCACGAGACGCCCACCCGCCTGCTCCATCACCTCGCCGGTGAAGAAGTTGCTGGTGCCGATGAAGTCGGCGACGAACGGATCGGCCGGCTGCTCATAGATCTCGTGGGGCGTGCCGAGCTGGACGATGCGGCCCTTGCTCATCACCGCGATCCGGTCGCTGAGCGAGAGCGCCTCGGTCTGGTCGTGGGTGACATAGATGGTGGTGATCCCCACCTCGCGCTGGAGGTGGCGCAGCCAGGTGCGGGCGCGGTCGCGCAGCTTGGCGTCGAGATTGGAGAGCGGCTCGTCGAGCAGCAGCACCTTGGGCTTGTAGACCAGCGTGCGGGCCAGGGCCACGCGCTGCTGCTGGCCGCCGGAGAGCTGCGAGGGATAACGGTCGGCGAAGCTCTCCATCTCCACCAGCGCCAGGGCCTCGTGGATCAGCTCCTTCTGTTTCGCCCGCGCGATACGCCGGAGCTGGAGCGGAAACGCGACATTCTCCTGCACCGTCTTGTGCGGCCAGAGCGCGTAGGACTGGAATACCAGACCCAGATTGCGGTGCTCGGCCTCGACGAAGACGCCCTTGCCGGAGTCGAAGAAGGTCTCGCCGCCCACCGCGAGGAAGCCGGAGGTCGGACGCTCGAGGCCGGCGATGGCCGCCAGCGTCGTCGACTTGCCGCAGCCCGAGGGGCCCAGCAGCGTAACGAACTCGCGGTCGGCCACCGTCAGGGACACCCGGTCGACGGCGACGACCTCGCCGTAGCGCCGCACCAGGTCGCGAAGCACCACCTCAGCCATAGATCTTCACCTTGAACAGCTTGCGGGTGACGACGACGAAGACGGCCACCACGAGGATCTGCAGCACCGCCAGCGCTGCCACGGGTCCAGCCTCGCCCTGCGCCCAGAAGCTCAGCATCACCGTCCCCATCACCTCGCTCCCCGGCGCGTAGAGAAAGACCGCGGCCGAGTATTCCTTGATGAAGTGGATGAAGAGAATGGCGAAGCAGGAGAGCAGGGCCGGCCGGATCAGGCCGGCCAGGATGCGTCGGCAGGTCGTCCACCAGTCGGCCCCGGCGGTGCGCGCGGCGCGGTCGAGATCGTGCCCGATCTGCATCAGCGTCGGCGCCACGGCGCCGAAGCCGGTCGGCAGGTAGCGCATGATGTAGATCAGCACGAGGATCCAGATGGTGTTCCTGAGACCACCCAGGAACGGCATCAGCGTAACCGCGTAGAAGGCACCGAGGCCCACCAGGATGCCGGGGATGGCGCGCGGATAGAGCGCCACGAACTCGAGCTGACGCCGCCAACGCCACTGCGAGCGATGCACCAGCAGGGCCACGAGAGCGATGAAGACCGTCCCGAGGGCGCCGCCCACCAGGGCGATCTCCAGCGTGTTGACGATGGAGCGGACATAGACAGGGTAGGAGAAGATGAAGGTCCAGTTGTCCCAGGTCAGCGTGTCGACGAGCGGCACCAGCGGCGAGAGGAAGCTGGTGAAGGCCCGCAGCACGAGGCCCAGGATCACAGCACCCGTGCCGAAGACGAAATAGAGCAGCAGGAAGGCGAAGGCCGCCCAGCGGAGCCTGCCGAGCCTGAGGAGCCGCGGCCGGCTGGCCTTGCCGCCCACCGTGACGAAGCGCTGCGCGTTCCTGAGCAGACGGTTCTGCAGGAGCACCAGCAGGGTGATGACGATGAGCAGCACCACCGCGGCCGCGCCCACGAGCCCGTAGTCCTTCACCGGCGCCTCGAAGCCGCGCTCGTAAAGGAAGGTGGTGAAGAAGCGCAGGCCGACCGGGCCACCCAGAAAGAGCGGCATCGCCAGCATCTCTAGCGCGATCACGAAATTGAGGATCGTGCTGTAGACCAGGGCCGGACGCAGCAGCGGGATCGTGACGGAGAAGAGAATGCGGAACGGGCCGGCGCCGGCCACGCGTGCCGCCTCCTCCAGCGCCGGATCCTGCTGGGTCGCCGAGGCGATGCAGTAGAGATAGGTGAGCGGCGCCAGGGAGAGGCCGGCGGCGAGCGAGAGCCCGGGGATCGTGTAGAGATTCCACGGCTGCCCGCCGGTGAGCTGCATCACATAGCCGGTGATGTAGCCCGAGGGCCCGTACATGATGACCCAGCCCAGCGCCAGAACGAGGTGCGAGACGAACAGGGTCCACAAGAGCGCGTCACCGAAGAAGTGCCGCCACGGCACGTCGGTGCGGCCAACGAGGATCGCCGTCACCAGCCCCACCACCTGCGCGATCACGGTCGAGAGAAAGGCGAAGAGCAGGGTGTTGCCCAGTACTTCGCGAAACTCCGGCGCGCCTACGAGATTGGCGTAGTTCACCAGCGTCAGCGCCTGACCGTCCTCGTAGATCGGCCGGTCGATGAAGGACTGGTAGATGATCGGCAGGATGGGTGCCGCCACCAGCAGAAGGCAAGCCAGCGCAATGCCGTACTGCAAGAGCGGGTCGCGCCGGCGCCAGGAGCGCGGCGGGGCGAGATCGCCGGTGGAGGCGGCTGGCGCCGCGTGAATCTTGGTGGCCATGTCTGTCCGGCGACGGCCGCACCCGCGCAGGCGCGGCCGTCCTCTCATGGTTGCTTGCAGGCAGTCTCGAACGGTCGCTGCCTACTGGGCCTGCGAGAACGCCTTCTTCCAGCGCGCGAGGAACTCGTCGCGCTTCTCGAGCATCTCGCGGTCATACTCGACGAGAACGACGTTGCTCTCGCCGCCGACCGCCTCGGTGATCGAGCTGTAGGTGAAGAAGGGCACCTCGTCGGCCTTCACGTCCGGCCGGTAGGGGGTGAGCCCGCCCTTGCCGAACGCCACCTGGCCGGCATGGGAGAGGATGAAGTCGAGCATCAGCTTGGCCGAGCTCGGGCTCTTGGCACCCTTGGCGACCGCCATGCCGCGCATGAAGATCGGTGTGCCGTCCTGCGGAAAGTGCCAGCCGATCAGCGCCTTCCTGGCCGGATCGCTCATCTTCGGGAAGACCACGATGCCCGAGAGAAACCAGCCGATGGTGTACTCGCCGCTGGTGATCTTCTCGAGCTGCGGCCCGGCCGAGCGCTCGGGACGGGCGAGCGGACCCAGCGTGTCGAACACGTCCCAGGCGTCCTCGTGCTTCTTGACCCAGGCCCAGTAGAGCGAGAGGCCGAAGCTGCTGGCGGCGGCGTTGTAGGTGGTGAGCTTGTTGTCGAGTTTGACCTCGCCGCTTTTCGCGAGCTCGGCGATCTCGTGGATCGACTTGGGCGCTTTTGCCTCGGGCAGAAGCTGCTTGTTGTAGACGATGATCATCGGGTCGGTGGAGACGGTGTACAGTCCCGGCCGCGGCTTGGCCCAGTCGGGCACCTTGTCGGCCTCGGGTGACTTGTAGTCGACCGCTTCGCCCTTGTCGGTGAACTCAAGCCAGTTGTCGATGGAGCCGGTAGCGACCATGTCGGCAGTACGGGTGCCCGAGGAGTTCTCGGCATAGTAGCGCTCGAAGATCTCGCCGCCGAGGTCGAGAGTCTCGACCTTGATCCACGGGTAGAGCTCGTTGAAGCCCTTAATGACCGGCGCCCAGTTATACTCGGCCATGTTGGAGTAGACGAGCAGGCCCTGCTCGTTCCTCGAGGCCTCGACGAGCTTGTCGTAATCGGCCGGGTAGTAGTCGGGCCGCTCGGCGGCCGTCGCCGACCCCGCCGACGCGGCAAAGGCGATGGCGGCCGCGAAGGTAGCGCCCAGGAAGATCCTTCTGGTCTTTTTCATTCGTCTGCCTCCTGATCCGGTTGCCGGTCGTGACGCCGGCTGCCCCGTTGCCGCCCCGCCGAATGTGGCGCGGCGGCTTCCTCTCAAAAACGCTCGATGTGGACGCGGACAAGCTCTCCCAGCCGCTCCAGATCGCGTGCCTCGAGCGCGTCGAGCATGGCGAAATGCTCCGCGCTCGCCCCGCGCAGCCCGCTGACGGTCTGCCAGCGGCCGGTCGAGCCCTGGTCGGCGCGCTCCCGCTGATGACGGATCAACGCTTCCAGCGGGCGATTGCCGGAAAGCTCGTAGAAGCGGCGATGGAACGCGAAGTTAGAGGCCACCTGCTGCGGCCGCCCCCCATGCTCGATCGCTTGCTCGAAAGCCGACGCGAGCCCGCGCAGCCCGTCAAGGTCGTCCGGCGAGACACGCTCGAGAATCATCGGCAGGGCCCCCGTCTCGAGGATCACGCGCACCTGGCACAGCTGCGCGCGCTGTGCCGCGTCGACCACAGCGACCCTGTAACCGTAGTTCAGTCGGTGCTCGACCAGCCCCTGGCTCTCCAGGTCGGCCAGTGCCCTGCGTATGGCGGCGCGCGACGTGCCGTAGCGGCGCTCGAGCTCGCTCTGCCGCAACCACTGGCCGGGCGCCACGGCACCGAAGACGATGTCGTGCCGCAGCGACGTCAGCAGCGCGTCGCCGCCCTGCGCTTCCGTCTCCTGCTCCGCGCCATCGGCCCGGACTCTGGCCTTAGACGCGGCCAAGACGCCTCCCCCTTCTCGTTGCTGCAACCATGCGGCCGGCAGCCGACCGATGCAACCATTGGCGACGATATTGGCGCCAATTTTTTCAGGAAGAGGCGCGTCTCTCAGATCATGTAGTCGCCGCCATTGGGGTTGATGCTGGCGCCGACGAAGTAGGAGCCCTCCTCGGAGGCGAGGAGCAGGGCCGCGGGGGCGATCTCGTGGACCTCGCCGAAGCGGCCGATGGGCAGCTCGCCCTTCTTCATCTCCAGCCAGCTCTGCGGCAGGGCGTTGAGCAGCGGCGTGTTGATGGGGCCGGGGTTGATGCAGTTCGCGGTGATGCCGTCCCTCGCCACCTCGTAGGCCAGCGACTTGGTGAAGCCCATGATGCCGGCCTTGGCGGCGCAGTAATGCGCCATGGTGGGACCGCCCTTGTGGCCGAGCTGGGAGGAGAGGTTGATGATCCGGCCCCAGCCCTTGCGCTTCATGGCGGGCAGCACCTCGCGGGTGCAAAGGAACGTGCCGCGCAGATGGACCGCGATCATCCGGTCGAACATCCCGGTGGGCATGCCCTCCACCGGGTGGGTGGTGTCCATGCCGGCATTGTTGACCAGGATGTCGATGTCGCCCAAAGCACCCGCGAGCTTCGCGAACGCCGCCCTGACGGCAGCCTCGTCCGACACGTCGGCGGCAGCGCCGGCCGTCTTCCGGCCCTGGCCGGCAAGCTCGGCGGCGGTGGCCTCGGCCCTGCCCTCGTCGAGGTCGATGATTCCCACCGAAGCACCCTCGCTGGCGAAAAGCCGTGCGATGGCGAGCCCGATGCCGCTGCAGCCGCCCGTGACGACGGCCACCTTGCCGCTCAGCTTGCCCATTCTTCCTCCCGCTTTTCTGGCGCCGGCGTCAGGATGCGCTCGGCCTCGCTCTGGAAACGCTCGAAATAGTCCACCGCCTTCTCCATCCGCGCGACCTCCTCGTGGCGCCAGCAGCGCACCTCGTGGCCGGGTGCGACCGCCTCGGCAGGCGGCATCTGCCGGCACCGGTCGATGGCGAGCGGACAGCGGCCCTCGAGCGGGCAGCCGGGCGGCAGGTCGATGGGGCTGGGGATCTCACCCTCCAGCCGGATCGTGCTCTCGCGCCGCAGCTCCGGGTTGGGCAGCAGCACCGAGGCCAGCAGGCCCACCGAATAGGGATGGCGCGGTGCCGCGAAGAGCTCGGCCGCCGGCCCCTGCTCGACGATGGAGCCCAGATAGAGCACGGCCACCCGGTGGCTCAGATAGCGCACCGTGCTGAGGTCGTGCGAGATGAAGAGATAGGCGGTGCCCAGCTCCTTCTGCAGGCGGATCAGCAGGTCGATGATCTCGGCACGGGCGCTGGGATCGAGGGCGGAGGTGGGCTCGTCCAGGACGATCAGCTCCGGCCGGGAGACGATGGCCCGGGCGATGCCGACCCGCTGCTGCAGGCCCATGCTGAGCTCGGCCGGGTAGCTGCCGAGCAGCCGCTCGGGCAGGCCCACCCGCTGCGCCGCGAGGAGCACCGCCTTCTCCCGGTCGGCTCGGCTCGCGCCAAGTGCCGCCATCGGCTCGCCGATGGTCCGGCCCACGACGATGCGCGGATCGAGCGACTCGGCCGGCTCCTGGAACACGAGCTGCATGCGGCCGCGCAGCTCCGGCGAGCGCACCGTGCGGCGGCCGCCCATGGGCTCGCCGCGAAAGAGGATGCTGCCGCCGGTGGGCTGGATCAGGCCCAGCACGCAGCGGCCGATGGTGGTCTTGCCGGATCCGGATTCGCCCACCAGGGCCAGCGTCTCGCCGGCATCGACCGTGAAGTCCACGCCGTTGACCGCCTGCACCGCCTTGCCGCGGCCGATGGGGAAGTGCTGGACGAGGTTCTTGACGTCGAGAAGCGTCATGCCCGGCGCTCCACCGGATAGTGGCAGCGCACGAGGTGCCCCGCCTCCAGCTCGCGCAGCTCGGGATGCACGCTGCGACAGTGCTCGCGGACCCGCACGCAGCGCGTCGCGAAGGGACAGCCGGTCTCGGCCGGCTGCGCCTCGGATGCCGCCTCGCCCTCCTTGAGCCAGTAGCTGCGGAGCTTCGGGTTGTGCGAGAAGGCCGCCAGCAGCAGCACCGAATAGGGGTGCATGGGATTGGCGAAGAACCGGTCGCGGGAGGCGATCTCCATGATCTCGCCGCCATAGATGATGGCGACGCGGTCGCAGAAATGGGCGGTGATGCCGATGTCCCTCGTGATGAACAGCATCGCCGTCCGGTGCCGCTCGGCCAGCCGCTTCAAGAGCTCCAGGACCTGCGCCTGCACCGTGACGTCGAGGCCGCTGGTGGCGTCGTCGGAGATCACGAGGCGCGGGTTGCAGATCAGGGCTATGGCCATGACCACGCGCTGTGCCATGCCGCCGGAGAGCTCGTGCGGCCAGGCGGCGTAGCGGCGCTCGGGGTCGGGGATGCGCACCTCCCTGAGCATCTCGAGGACCCGCTCGCGCAGCTCCTTGCCCTTCAGGCCGAGATGGTACTTGAGGACATTGCCGATCTGCTCGCCCACGGTGAGCAGCGGGTTGAGCTCGCTGCGCGGGTTGGCGATGACCATGGACATGGCGCGGCCGCGCAGCGCCCGGAGCTGCTCCTCGTCCAGCGTCGAGAGATCCTGCCCCTCGAAGCGGACGCGGCCCCCGGCGATCCGCCCGGGCGGCGGCACGAGCTGCATGATCGCCCGGGCGAGCGCGGTCTTGCCCGAGCCCGACTCGCCCACCAGGCCCACGATCTCCCGCTCGCCGATGGTGAGGTCGAGGCCGCGCACCGCCCGGGCCGGCGCCTGGCCGTAGGTGGGGAACTCGACGTCGAGCCGCTCGACTTCGAGGACGGTGTTGCTCATCAGCGGGTCCTCGGGTCGATGAGGAAGTAGAGGAGGTCGACGATCAGGTAGATGAAGAGCGAGAGCACGGCCGAATAGAGCACGAAGCCCAGCACCGGGTTCAGGTCGGCGTTGAGCACGCCCTGCACCGCGTACTGGCCCGCCCCGCCCCAGCTGAAGACGATCTCCACCAGCACGGCACCTCCCAGGAGGAAGCCGTAGAGCACGCTCACGATGGTGATGACCGAGGGTAGCGCGTTCCTGAGCGCCTGGCGCACCACCACCTTGCGGGGCAGGCCGCACAGCTCGGCATAGCGGCTGAAGTCGGAATCGAGCATCCGCTCGGTGGTGGCCTGGGTCATCTTGAGGATCGGGCCGGCATTGATGAGGCCCAGGGTCAGCACCGGCAGGACCAGATGGCCGGCGGCGCTCCTGAAGGCCTGCCAGTTGCCGGCGATGGCGCTGTCGATGAGCAGGGCTCCGGTGACCGGCTCGGGCGGGATCACCGCGAAGTCGATCCGCCCCAGCGGTGCGGGCGCCCAGCCCAGCATGGTGTAGAAGACGTAGATCAGCACGAGGCCGAGCCAGAAGTCGGGGAGTGCGCCGGCCAAGAGGCCGTAATAGTCGGCGCCGGTGCGCAGCAGGCCGCGCTTGTAGCGGGCGCCGGCCACGCCCAGCGGCAGGCCGATGGCGAGCGCCACCAGCAGGCCCAGCGTCACGAGCTCGAGGGTGGCCGGGAAGCGCTGGGCGAGGTCGGAGGTCACCGGCATGGTGGTCTGCCACGAGGTCCCCAGATCGCCCTGCAGCACGTTGCCCAGATAGATCAGGAACTGCTCGACCACGGTCCGGTCGAGGCCCAGCTCGGCGCGCAGCCGGGCGAGGCCGTCGGGCGTGGCGAAGGGGCCCAGCATCAGCACCGCCGGATCGCCGGGGATGAGCTTCACCAGAAGGAAGCTCACGAAGAGGATGCCCACGAGCTGCGGCGCCACGAAGAGCAGGCGCTGGCCCAGCCAGGAGAGCACGGTCATGGCCGGATCCCCCTGGCGGCCTCGAGCCTGCCGGCGAGCCGGCGGCGGCGCGCCGGATCGGAGAGGATCTCGATGCTGGAGCCTACCAGCGAGAAGCCGAAGACGGTGAGGGCCAGCGCCAGGCCCGGGAAGATCGACGGCCACCAGTGGCCCGTGACGATGTTCTGGTAGCCCATGGCGATCATGCTGCCCCACTCGGGCGTGGGCGCCTTCACGCCGGCGCCGATGAAGCTCAGCGCCGCGGTGAGCAGCACCGACCAGCCGATATTGACGGAGAGCTGGGCCAGGACCGGGGCCATGGCGTTGGGGACGATGTGGCGGGCGATGATGCGGACATCCGACATGCCGGCAAGCCACGCCGCCTCGACATAGCGCATGGTGCGGATGCTCATGACCTGGGTGCGCATCAGGCGCAGATAGATCGGCGCGTTCACGAAGGCGATCGCCAGCACGATGGACTGCAGGCTCTGGCCGAACACGGCGACCAGGGCGATGGCGAAGACGAACACCGGAAAGGCCTGGAGCACGTCGGCCGAGCGCATGATGAAGCCGGCGCCGATCCGGCCGAGGCCGCGCACCGACTGGTAGTAGCCCACCAGCGCGCCCAGCGTGGTGCCCACCAGCGCCGAGAGCAGGGTTCCCAGGATGGCGATGGAGAGATCGATGCGGGGCGCCCAGATGATCCGCGAGAAGATGTCCATGCCGGTGGCGTCGGTGCCCATGAGATGCGGCCAGCCCGGCGGCTGGAGAAACGCCATCGCGTCCGCCTGCTCGGGCGGATAGGGCGCGATCCACGGAGCGAATACCGCCAGCAGCACCACGGCGCCGACGATGGCGTAGCCGAGCGCGAAGCTCGGGTGGGTGCGCAGCACCGCCATGAAGAAGGAGAGGCGGCGGGCGCCGCTGCCCGCCTCCCTCCCCGCAGCCGCCTCACGGGCCGTGGCCATTGCTCCTCAGCTCCGCTCGAAGTCCTGGAAGCGGATGTTGTTGGAGGTGTAGTAGGTCCAGCCCTCGAGGTTGCCCTTGCGGGCCATGGTGTAGTTCGGATAGGCGACGAAGGTCCACGGCGCCTCGTCCATGATGATCGCCTGCGCCTTCTTCGCCAGCTCGAGCCGCACCTTCTCGTCGGCGGTCGAGGCCATCTCGGCCAGCAGGCGGTCCACCTCGTCGTTCTTGTAGTTGCTGTAGTTCACATAGGACTTGCTATCGAAATAGAGCGTGAGCGAGTAGCCGGGATCGGGACACCACGGGCTGTCGACGTAGAAGATCATCGGCTGCTTGCGCTCGGTGACGGCGTTGTAGAAGGAGCCGGCCGGCACCTTGCGGAGCTCCAGCTCCACGCCGATCTCGCGCAGCGCCGTCTGGTAGATGATGGCGATGGGCTCCTGCACGGGATCGCCCGCATTGTAGGCGAGCGTCGTCTTGAAGCCGTCGCCGTGGCCGGCCTTGGCGAGCAGCTCCTTCGCCTTCTCGAGATTGTAGGAATAGTCGACCAGGTCGCCGGCGAAGCCCGGATAGATGTTGGGCATGCAGCCGTTGAGCGGATCGGCCAGCCCCTGGAACACCGCCTTCATCACCTGGTCCTGCGGGAAGGCGTAGTTCAGCGCGCGGCGCACGTCCGGCTTGTCGAACGGCTCCAGGGCGGCGTTGAGCTCGATCCAGATCATGAAGGAGGCCGGCACGGTCTCCACCGCGACATTGGGCACGCCCTCGAGGCTGATGATCTCGAGCGGCTGGAGGTACTGCGCGATGTCCACCGCACCGCCGCGCAGAAGCTGCACGCGGGCCGCCGAGGTGGGCACCTCCTTGAAGATCACCGTGTCGATGGCGGGCTTGCCGGCGTAGTAGTCCTCGCGCGCCTTGAAGATCGCCTGCTGCCCGCGGATCATCTGCTCCAGGCGGTAGGGGCCGAAGCCGGCGCTGTTGTTCTCGATGAACTTGCGCGCCCAGGGGTCCTCGCTGCCGCCCATCTCCTTGCATTTCTTGCTGTCGTAGACGGGCGTGTAGAGATTGGTGTGGATCTTGAGCAGCAGCGGGTTGGGCTCGTCGATGTTGAACGAGACCGTGTACTTGTCCTCGACCTTGACGTTGTCCGGCCGGGTGAGCCCGCTGACCGCCGTGTAGAAGGCACCCAGCGCGCCCAGCGCGAAGGCGCGGTCCCAGGTCCACTTCACGTCCTCGGCGGTGAGCTCGTTGCCCCAGTTGCTGAGCACGCCCTCGCGCAGCTTGAAGCGCGCCCAGCGGCCTTCGGGATCGAGCTCCCAGCTCTCCGCCAGCTTCCCGTACATGTTCACGCCGCCCATCTTGTCGGCGTGGTAGGCGATGTCCTCGCGCCGTGCCGTGGCGACGTCCGGATCGATGATCCTCTCGTAGCCGAGCAGCCCGTCATAGAGGGCGGCGATCGCCTCGAACGTGCCGAGGCTCACGTCGAAATTGCAGTCCAGGCTCTGCGGCGTGGCCGGTGCGGCGATCACCATGGTGGAGCCGGCCTGGGCGAAGGCGCGCGGGATCGAGAGGATCCGCGGCATTGCCGCAGCACCTGCCAAAAGGGTGCCCGACTGCAGGAATGCCCGTCGGCCGAGCTTGGCCCACTCTTCGCGCGTCTTTGTGGTCATGCCTCGCCTCCCCACTTTGTGTGGCTTGCGGACTGGTCAGGCCAGCTGACGTGGTCGGACCTCGCTTCCGCTATTTTCCCATGGAAGTAGCATGCCGCGCGAGCTTGACGTCAAGACGGAATATGCACGATGGTCGCGTCCATGGGCATGCTCGAAAGATGGGAGGACATGACAGAAATCGCCGAGAGCGGCCCGACCGGTCCGGCCAGTCCGGGTGGCGCTCCCCGGGCCGGCCAGCGCGGGCAGGTGACCCAGACGGTCGTTCGCGAGATCCAGAACATGATCCGCTCCGGCGCGCTAGCGCCGGGAGCGGCGCTGCCGCCGCAGCGCGCCCTTGCTCGTGAGCTGGGGGTGAGCCGCGCGGCGCTGCGCGAGGCACTCTCGATCCTCCACACGCTGGGCATGGTGCGGGTCGAGCCGGCCCGCGGCACCTTCGTCGCGGCGCCTGGGTCCGGCGCGCCCGGGCCTGCCAGCGAGGGCATCGGCTCCTGGCGCTTCTCCTCGCGCTACACGCCGCAGGAGGTCTACCAGTTCCGCCAGCTTGCCGAGTCGCATGCCGCCGGCCTTGCCGCGATCCACGCCGAGCAGGCCCAGCTCGACCGGCTGCGCGAGAATCTCGGTGCCTTCAGGGAGGCGGTGCGCGGTATGGATCTCGTGGGCAGCGCGCAGTGCGACTTCGAGTTCCACCAGATGATCATGCAGTTCTCGGGGAACCGCCTGCTCGCCGATCTGCACCGCACCTATCACGGCGTGCTGCTCGAGAGTCAGCGCCTCCCGCTGGCACGGCGCAGCCGGCTGTGGGAGCCTGTGATCGAGCATGAGCGGATCCTCAAGGCGCTGGAGATGCACGATCCGGACGGCGCCGGCTACTACATGCGGGTCCATCTTAGCCGGGCCGCCGACCGCGTCGGCGTGCGGATCGAGACACTGGCCTGACTGCAGCGGCGAGAACCATGGCATGAAACGCGTCATCATCCTCGGCACCGGCGGCACGATCGCCTCACGGGTCGACCACGCGAAGGGTCACGTCGCGGCAGCGGCCAGCGGCAGCGAGCTGCTCGACAGCCTGACGGAGCGCGGCTTCGCGCTTCCCGACGGGGTACGGGTCGAGGTCGAGCAGTTCTGCAACGTCGGCAGCTTCCTCTTCGACCTCGAGCTCGCCTTCAGGCTGGCACGGCGGGCGGCAGCCCTTCTGAGCGAGCCGGACGTGGCCGGCGTGGTGGTCACGCACGGCACCGACACCATGGAGGAGAGCGCGTACCTCGCCGATCTGGTGGTGCCCGGCGAGAAGCCGGTGGTGTTCACCGGTGCCCAGCGCCATGCCGACGAGCCCGACGCCGACGGGCCGCGCAACCTCGCCGACGCGATCCGCGTGGCAGCCTCGCCGGCAGCCCGTGGGCTGGGAGCGATGATCGTGTTCGCCTCGGAGATCCATGGCGCGCGCGACGCCACCAAGCTCCACACCTCGCGCTTGGGCACCTTCCAGTCGGCCGAGCACGGCAAGCTCGGCGACGTCGACGAGGGGCGCGTTGTCGTGCGGCAGCGGCCGCTGCTGCGCCGGCACTTCGCGGTCGAGCGCGTCGAGCCGGCCGTCGATCTCATCCGCCTGGCCATGGGCAGCGACGCGCGCTTCCTGCGCTGCGCGCTGGACACCGGTGCCAAGGGCATCGTCCTGGAAGCATTCGGGCGGGGCAACGGCACGCCGCCCGTCAACGAGCTGGTCAGGGAGGCCGTCGGCAAGGGCGTGCCGGTACTGGTCACCTCGCGCTGCCCGCAGGGCCGGGTCATGCCGGTCTACGGCGCGGGCGGCGGCAAGGACCTCGAGCGGGCCGGCGCCATCTTCGCCGGCGACTTGACAGGCCTTAAGGCCCGGATCCTCCTTGCGGTGCTGCTGGGCGGCCCGCGCGAGAAGGAGCTGGCCGACATCGTGGTGAGCGTGGCCGGCTGAGCCGCCTCGCCCCAGCCAACCAAGGGAGAGCAGACGCATGGCCAAGGAAATCTTCGTCTCGTTCGGCGTCGACGTGGACGCCGTGGCGGGCTGGCTCGGCTCCTATGGCGGCGAGGACAGCCCCTGCGACATCAGCCGCGGCGTGTTCTCGGGCGAGGTGGGCTCCATGCGCCTGCTGCGCCTGTTCGACCGCTGGGGGATCAAGACCACCTGGTTCATCCCGGGCCACTCCATCGAGAGCTTTCCCGAGCAGATGAAGGCGGTGGCCGAGGCCGGGCACGAGATCGGCATGCACGGCTACAGCCACGAGAACCCGATCGCCATGACGCCCGAGCAGGAAGAGGCGATCTTCGACAAGTGCATCGAGGTGATCGAGAAGCTCTGCGGCAAGCGCCCCCGCGGCTATGTGGCGCCGTGGTGGGAGTTCGGCGCCAAGACCAACGAGCTTCTCTTGAAGAAAGGCATCAAGTACGACCACAGCCTGATGCACAACGACTACCACCCCTATTATGCGCGGGTGGGCGACAGCTGGACCAAGATCGACTACTCGCAGCACCCCAGCGCCTGGATGAAGCCCTTCCAGCGCGGCAAGGAGACCGACCTCATCGAGATCCCGGCCTCCTGGTATCTCGACGACCTGCCGCCGATGATGTTCATGAAGGCCGCACCCAACAGCCACGGCTTCGTCAACCCCCGCGATATCGAGGACATCTGGCGTGAGCAGTTCGACTGGGTCTATCGCGAGTACGACTACGCCGTGTTCCCGCTCACCATCCATCCGGACGTCTCGGGCAAGCCGCAGGTGCTGATGATGCTCGAGCGGCTCTTTGCCCACATGAGCCGGTTCCCGGGCGTGAGGTTCGTGCCGATGGAGGAGATCGCCGACGACTTTGCCAAGCGCTACCCCAGGAGCGGCAGCGCGCGGCCGCAGTCGTAGCAGGAGGAGTGGCGACGCGATGTGCGGGCTTTGCGGGATCTTCGGACTGGAGGCCCACTGGACCGACGATCCGGGGGCGACCCCGGTGAGCCGGCAGGCCGACCGCGCGCACCGCGCCCGCGTCGCCAACACCGTCTTGGGCCTGTTCGGCCTGAAGCTCACCCTCTGGGCGGACCGCTTCACCCTTGCCGGGCGCACCGGCAAGAGTGCCGTGGTGGACCATCTGGGCGCCGTCTGGCCCACCGCCGAGAAGCTCGCCGGGCGGCCCTGCGATCCGCTCGACCCGGCGGTGATCGAGCGGGTCGAGCATCTGGCGGCGCGGCGATGAGCGGGGGCTGGGGCGCGCCGGTCACCGTCAACCTGCTCACGGGCTTCCTCGGCTCCGGCAAGACGAGCCTCCTCAAGCGCCTGCTCTCCCTCCCCTCGCTCGCCGACACGGCCGTGCTCATCAACGAGTTCGGCGAGGTGGGGCTCGATCATCTGCTCGTCGAGGAGGTCGACGAGGAGGTGGTGCTGCTGAAAAGCGGCTGCGTGTGCTGCACCATCCGCGGCGACCTGCGGGACGCAATCGGCGGGCTCCTTGGGAAGATGCGCCGCGGCGAGGTGCCGGCCTTCTCGCGACTGGTGATCGAGACCACCGGGCTCGCCGATCCCGCCCCCATCGTCGCCACGCTCCAGGCCGAGCCCTCGCTGCGCCACCATGTGCGGCTGGGCAATGTGGTCACGGTGGTGGACGCGGTGGACGGGCTCCGCAACCTCGACAGCTTTCCCGAGGCGCTGCGCCAGGCGGCGGTGGCCGACCGCATCGTGGTGAGCAAGACCGACCTTGCGTCCATGGATGCCATCGATGCGCTGGAGCGGCGGCTGCATGAGCTCAACCCCACCGCCCTGCTTCACCGCTCCGATATGGAGAGTGCTGCGCCCGAGTTGCTGCTGCTCCAGGACGTGCACGATCTCGAGGGCCGCAGTGCCGAGGTACGCCGCTGGCTCGTCGCCGAGACCAGCCACGCCGTGGCGGAGCACGGCCACCACCAGGTGGACAGGAGCCGCCACGGCGAGATCCGGGCCTTCTGCCTCACCGCCGAGGAGCCGGTCGACTGGGCTTCCTTCGGCCTGTGGCTCACCATGCTCCTCAACCGCCACGGATCGGAGATCCTGCGCGTCAAGGGTCTGCTCGACATCGCCGGGGTCGAGCGGCCGGTGGTGGTGCAGGGCGTCCAGCACACCGTTCACCGGCCCGAGCATCTGGAGCGCTGGCCGGACGCGCCGCGCACCCGGCTGGTGGTGATCGCCCGCAGCCTCGAGCCGGCCCTCGTCGAGCGCTCGTTCCGCGCCTTTCTCGGCCTGACCGTCCGCACGCCCGCTACGGCCTGAAACCCGTCGCCGTTGACGGGAGCAGGCATCGCAGGCTTCATCCGACCCCGCCCGCGCCGACGAGCAGGACAAAGGTGCAAGTGAACGACGACCGCCTCCATGCGCCCGCCACGCTCCGCAACCGCGACGCCATCCTGACCGTCCTGCACGAGGTGCTGCCGGCACGGGGCCTTGTGCTCGAGGTTGCGAGTGGCTCGGGCGAGCATGTCGTGCATTTCGCGGCGGCCTTGCCGAGCCTCACCTTCCAGCCCTCCGATTCCGATCCGCGGGCGCGCCTGAGCGTGGCGGCGTGGGCCGAGACCGCCGGACTCGCCAACCTTCGCCCGCCATTGGTCCTGGATGCTGCCGCCTCCCAGTGGCCGCTTGCCGCGGCTGACGCGGTCTTGTGCATCAACATGATCCACATCGCGCCCTGGAGCGCTGTCGAGGGATTGGTGAAGGGGGCTGGTGCCATCCTGCCGCCGGGAGCGCCGCTCTATCTCTATGGCCCTTTCCGGCGACACGGCGCCCACACCGCCCCGAGCAACGCTGCGTTCGACGAGAGCCTGCGCGAACGCAACCCCGCCTGGGGCGTACGCGACCTCGAGGACGTGGCGGCTCTTGCCGCCACCGCCGGCTTCTCTCCGCCCACGGTGAGCGCCATGCCGGCCAACAATCTGAGCGTGGTATTCCGCCGGATCTGAGCCGGCCGCCAGTGCTCCAGCCCTGCTCCGGGCACGCCACGAATTGTCGCGGCGGGTCCGTTGACAGGGAGCGATGATGCATCATACTCGCGCCGAATTCGACGCGTCATGCAGCTCCTTCGGCCACGGCAACGCACCGAGCAGCGACTGGAACGGCACATCCATGCGAAGCCCGCCCATCGCGCGCAGGTCACGGTCTGGCGAGTGGGGGCCCTCGCTCCGCGCGGTCGGCCGGAGCGAGGGCGGGCGCACGATCCAGGGCAAGAATGCGCCCACTCGTCCTTTCGTCTGAAGACGCTGCAATGATCGGCATCGATCGGGGAATCCAAAGGAACACCGCATGAAAAAGATCAGCAGGCTGGCGCTGGGTCTCGCCGGACTCGTCGGGCTCGCCGCGATCACCGGCCTCGAGGCCGAGGAGGCGAAAACGCCTGTCCCGGGCGGCACGCTCAACATGATCGCCCAGCCGGAGCCGCCCATCTTGATGGTGGGCCTCAATACCCAGGGGCCCACGCTCTATGTCGGCGGTCAGATCTATCAGAGCCTGCTGACCTACGGCACCGGCCTCGAGGTCCTGCCGTCGCTCGCCAAGGCGTGGGACGTGTCCGAGGACGGCCTCACCTACAGCTTCACCCTGCAGGACGGGGTGAAGTGGCACGACGGCCAGCCGTTCACGGCCGAGGACGTTGTGTTCACCGCCGACAAGTTCCTGCGCGAGGCCCATCCCCGCTGGCGCTACATCGCCAGCACCTATGTCGAGAGCGTCACCTCGCCGGCCCCCGGCAAGGTGATCTTCCAGCTCAAGAAGCCCTTCTCGGCCTTTCTCTACGCCTTCGAGCTGAGCTCCTTCCCGGTGGTGCCCAAGCACATCTACGAGGGCACCGATTACCGCACCAACCCGGCCAACCAGACGCCGGTGGGCACCGGGCCATTCAAGCTCGAGGAGTGGAAGCGCGGCTCCTACATCCACCTCGTGAAGAACGAGGACTACTGGAAGCCCGGCCAGCCCTATCTCGACGAGCTCTATTTCCGCATCATTCCCGACGCGGCCTCGCGCGCGGTGGCCTTCGAGAAGGGTGCCGTGGACGTGCTGCGCGGCGGCGACGTCGAGGGCTTCGCGGTGCGGCGCCTGGCCAAGCTGGATGGCGTGGAGACCACCACCGCCGGCTGGGAGATGTACTCGCCGGTGGTGTTCTTGCAGATGAACACGCGCAAGGCGCCGCTCGACGAGAAGCGGGTGCGCCAGGCGGTGATGCACGCGCTTGACCGCGAGTTCATCGTCAAGAACGTGTTCTTCGGCCTGGGCAAGCCCGCCACCAGCCCGGTCGCCTCCACCACCCGCTTCCATTCCCAGGACGTCGCGGCCTACCCCTTCGACATGGCGAAGGCCAAGGCGCTGCTGGACGAGGCGGGGGTGAAGCCCGCCGAGCACACCTTGCGGCTGATGCCGATCCCCTACGGCTCGCAGTGGGACCGGCTGGCCGAGTACGTCAAGCAGCAGATCGAGCAGCTCGGCTTCAAGGTCTCGATCCAGGGTGTGGACCCCGGCGGCTGGTCGCAGGCCCTCTCCGAGTGGGACTTCGACATGACCTTCAACTTCACCTACCAGTACGGCGATCCGGCCCTGGGCGTGGCGCGCCACTATCTCTCGGCCAACATCATCAAGGGCACGCCCTTCGGCAACAATCAGGGCTACGTCAACCCGAAGGTCGACGAGCTGCTGCTCGCCGGCGCCTCCGCGGTCTCGGCCGAGGACGCGGCCAAGGCCTATGCCGAGGCGCAGAAGATCCTCACCGAGGAGGTGGCCCTGGGCTGGCTCTACGAGATGCACAACGTCACCATCAGCCGCGAGAAGGTGAAGAACCTGGTGACCACCGGGATCGGCCTCAACGAGGCGATGGACGAGGTGTGGCTGGCCAAGTGAGGCCAGCGGACCGCACGCATCGAGCCAGGACCGGCTGCGGGGGGCGGCATCGCGCCCCCCGTTCCGCTCCGCGACCGCCGGGAACGAATCTTTGAAGACGCTCGATTTCCTGTTTCAACGCCTGGTCAAGGCCGCGTTCGTGGTCCTCGGCGTGGTGATCTTGAACTTTCTCCTGATCCATCTGGCACCGGGCGATCCGGCGGCGGTGATGGCCGGCGAGGCCGGCGCCGGGGACGAGAAGTTCATCGCCCAGCTGCGCGCCCAGTTCGGCCTCGACCAGCCGCTCTGGTGGCAGCTCCTGACCTACCTCAAGAGTGTGCTCACCGGCGATCTGGGCTTCTCCTACCGCAACAATGTGCCGGTTGCCGCGCTCATCATGGAGCGGCTGCCAGCAACGCTGCTGCTCACCGCCAGCGCCTTCCTGTTCTCGCTCGTGCTTGGCGTCCTCCTGGGCGTGCTCGCCGCCTACAAGCGCGGCAAGCTGGCCGACAGCCTGATCATGACCGGCGCGCTGGTGTTCTACGCCACGCCGCTCTTCTGGGTGGCGCTGATGGCGGTGCTGGTGTTCTCGATCCATCTCGACTGGCTGCCGCCCTTCGACATGGAGAGCATCGGCGCGGACTACACCGGCTGGGCGCGATTCGCCGACATTGCCTACCACCTGGTCCTGCCGACCGTCACGCTCGGCCTCTTCTTCACCGCCCTCTACACCCGCCTGACCCGCGCCTCGATGCTCGAGGTGATGAGCCTCGACTTCGTCAAGACAGCCCGGGCCAAGGGCGTTCCGAAGGCCCGCATCATCCGCCGCCACGTGCTGCGCAACGCCGTCCTGCCGGTCTTCACCTTCGCCAGCATCCAGGCCGGACAGCTGGTCGGCGGTGCGGTGCTGACCGAGACGGTCTTCGCCTGGCCGGGGATCGGCAGGCTGATGTTCGACGCGCTGCTGCAGCGCGACTATCCGGTCCTGCTCGGGGTGTTTCTGGTCACCGCCGCCGTGGTCGTCACCGTCAACCTCGTGGCCGATCTGCTCTACCGGATCGTCGACCCGCGCATCGAAGCCGCAGGATGAGCCGCCGATGACGTTCTTTCGCCGCTACGCCCAGCATTACGGCGCCCTGGTCGGTCTCGCCATTCTCAGCGGGGTGCTGCTGGTGGCGCTGCTCGCACCGCTGATCTACCCCGTGAGCCCCTGGCAGGGGGTCGGCGAGCCGCTGCTCGGCCCGTTCGAGGACCCCGCCTTCCCACTCGGCACCGACATGCTCGGCCGCGACATCGCCGCCGGGCTTGCCTACGGCGCCCGGGTCTCGCTGCTCATCGGCGTGGTCTCGACCGCCGTGGCCGTCGTCATTGGCGTTTCCATCGGCGCGCTCGCCGGCTTCTATGGCGGGCGCATCGATGATCTGCTGATGCGCTTCACCGAGTTCTTCCAGACCATCCCGGCCTTCGCCATGGCCATCGTCCTGGTGGCCATCTTCAACCCCACCATCGCCTCGATCACGCTGGCCATCGCCGTCGTGTCCTGGCCGCCGGTGGCGCGTCTGGTGCGCGGCGAGTTCATGAGCCTGCGCTCGCGGGAGTTCGTCCAGGCGGCCGTGGTGGTCGGTCAGAGCGGGCCGCGGATCATGCTCACGCAGATCCTCCCCAACACCCTCTCGCCCATCATCGTCACCGCTTCCCTCATGGTGGCGACCGCCATCCTGACGGAAAGCTCGCTCTCCTTCCTGGGCCTCGGCGACCGCAACATGATGAGCTGGGGCTTCATGATCGGGGCCGCCCGCACGATGCTGCGCGAGGCCTGGTGGATGAGCGTCTTTCCCGGCGTGGCCATCTTGATCACGGTGCTCGCCATCAACCTCATCGGCGAGGGGCTCAACGACGCGATGAACCCGCATCTGCGCGGCCGCAAGGGCTGAGGGGAGCGCCTTCATGGATATGCAAACCACGCCTCTCCTGCGGGTCGACAACCTGTCGATCCCGTTGCCCGCTGGGCTCGACCGCACGTACGCAGTCGAGAACATCTCCTACGAGCTCAACGCCGGCGAAATCCTGTGTGTCGTCGGCGAGTCCGGCTCGGGCAAGTCGATGACGGCCAACGCCATCATGGGCCTGCTGCCGAGCTATCTGAAGCCCTCGGACGGCAGGATCGTGTTCCGCGGCCGGGACCTGCTCGCCATGAGCGAGCCCGAGCTCGAGCGCGAGCGCGGCCGCTCGGTGGCCATGATCTTCCAGGAACCGCTCTCGGCGCTCAACCCGCTGATGAAGGTGGGTGAGCAGGTGGCCGAGGTCATGCTGGTGCACGGCGAGGGCGACGCCGCCTCGCGCGAGCGCCGGGTGCTCGAGCTGCTCGACTTCGTGGGCCTGCCCGACCCGGCCAGCCTGCGCCACGCCTACCCGTTCCGCCTCTCCGGCGGCCAGCGCCAGCGCGTGATGATCGCCATGGCGCTGGCCCTCGAGCCTGCCATGCTGATCGCCGACGAGCCCACCACCGCGCTCGACGTCACCACCCAGGCGCAGATCCTCGAGCTGATCCGCCGCATCCAGGCCGCCAAGGGCATGGGGGTCATGTTCATCACCCACGATTTCGGCGTGGTGGCGGACATCGCCGACCGCGTCGTCGTCATGGAGCGCGGCCTGGTAGTCGAGCAGGGCGTGGCGGCCGACGTTCTTAACCGGCCGCAGCACCCCTATACCCGCCGCCTCATCGCCGCCGTGCCGCACCGCGAGGACGGGACGAGCCGGACGGATGCCGGCGGCGAGACGCTGCTCGAGGTCAAGCAGCTCTCCAAGACCTACCGCAGTGGCGGCGGCCTCTTCAGCAAGGCGCGGGTGGTCAAGGCCGTCGACGAGGTGAGCTTCTCGCTGCGGCGCGGCGAGACGCTGGGCGTCGTGGGCGAATCCGGGTCGGGCAAATCCACCCTCGGGCGATGCCTGCTCAAGCTCACCGACGTCGACGGCGGCGAGATCCGCTTTCGCGGGCAGGACATCGTACCCCTCTCGCCCGGTGCCTTCCGGCCGATGCGCCGGCATGTGCAGATGATCTTCCAGGACCCGTTCTCCTCGCTCAACCCGCGCCAGACCATCGGCCGCATCCTCACCGACGGGCCGGTCGCCAACGATGTGCCGCTCGACCGGGCCCAGGCGCGGGCGCGCGAGCTGCTGGGCCTGGTGGGGCTGGAGCCCTCCGCCTTCGACCGCTATCCGCACGAGTTCTCCGGCGGTCAGCGGCAGCGCATCGGCATCGCCCGGGCCTTGGCGCTGGATCCTGAGCTGCTGGTGGCCGACGAGAGCGTCTCGGCGCTCGACGTGTCGGTCCAGGCGCAGGTGCTGCAGCTTCTCCAGGATCTGCAGCGCAAGCTCGACCTCGCGATCATCTTCATCACCCACGACCTGCGCGTTGCCGCGCAGATCTGCGACCGCGTGGCGGTGATGCATCGCGGCGTCATCGTCGAATGCGGGCCGCCGGCGCAGATCTTCGACGCACCGCGACACGCCTATACGCGCCAGCTCATCGCCGCCATTCCGGGGCTCGCGTGGAACCCGCGCCAGGCCGTGATGTGAGCTTCTCCAAGACCGCTGTCGCCAGCCGTGGCAGTCTCGGCGAGACCGTCTATCGGGATCTCGCCGAATCGCTGATGAAGGGCGCGCTGCGGCCCGACGAGCGTTTGAAGATCCGCGAGCTGGCACGCCAGGCCGGCACCAGCGTCACGCCCGTGCGCGACGCCATCCTGCGCCTGGTCCAAAACGGCGCCCTCGCCATGCGCAGCCCGCGCGACATCCGCGTTCCCGTCCTGGCCAGGGACCAGTATCTCGAGATCCGGCAAATCCGCCTCCATCTCGAGGGCCTCGCAGCCGAGGCTGCCGCGCGGGCCGCCGACGCCGCCGACATCGAGCGGCTGGCGGCGGTGATCGCCGAGAACGAGCTGGCCTTCGCCGAGCACCGCCTCGACCGGGCGATCGCCCTCAACCAGGTCTTCCACTTCCAGCTCGCCGCCATCGCCCGGATGCCGATCCTGGGCGAGATCCTGCTCAATCTCTGGCTCAAGATGGGGCCGGTGATCGCTGCGGCCTACGAGGCCGGCGGGCGCACCATGATCGAGCATCACGGCCATGTGCTGGACGCCATCCGCCGCCGCGACCCCACCGCCGCGAGGAGGGCCATCCGCCTCGACATCAAGAGCGGCGGCGATGTGATACTTCGAACCGGAATTCTCTTCGAACCACGCTGAACTCCAGCCATAATAGAGGCTTGCCATGGCATCCGACGCTTCCTCCCTGCCGCGGGACGCACGCATCGACATCGACCGGTTCCTCTCGACCATCGAGCGCTCCGCCACTATCGGCACCGGCCGCGCGGGCGGCCTCTCGCGCCTCGCCCTGGGCGACGCCGACAAGGTCATGCGCGACCAGTTCGTGGTCTGGTGCCGCGACGCGGGGCTGTCGGTGAGCGTCGATGCGGTCGGTAACATCTTCGCGCGCCGCGCCGGCCGCGAGGACCATCTGCCGCCGGTGGTCATGGGCAGCCATCTCGACACCCAGGCCAATGGCGGCCGCTTCGACGGGATCGTCGGCGTGCTGGGCGCGCTCGAGGTGGTGCGCACCCTCAACGATCAGGGCCACGTCACCCGCCGGCCGCTCGAGATCGTCAACTGGACCAACGAGGAGGGCGCCCGCTACTCACCGCCCATGACCGCCTCGGGCTGCTTCGCCGGCGCCTACGGCGTCGACTGGGTCCATGCCCGCCCCTCCGACGATGGTCCGACCTTCGGCGAGGAGCTGCGCCGCATCGGCTATCTGGGCGAGGCCCCGGTCGGCGGCCGCGAGCTCGACGCCTATCTCGAGCTGCACATCGAGCAGGGCCCGATTCTCGACGCCGAGAAGGTCCAGGTCGGAATCGTCAGCCACGCCCTGAAGTCGCACGGCTTCCTCGTGGCGTTTCACGGCGAGACCGCCCACACCGGCCCCTGGCCCATGGAGCGCCGGCGCAATGTCTTGGTGGCCGCCGCCCGCCTGCTGGTGAGCGTCGACGATCTGGGCTGGCAGCACGCCGGCACCGGTGGCAAGGCCACCGCCGCCCGCCTCGTCGCCTGGCCCAACAAGGCCGGCACCCTCTCCGACTGGGCCGAGGCGGTCTGCGATGTCCGCCACGACGACCCGGCCACCGCCGCCGTCATGGCCGAGCGGGTCGAGCGCGCCATCGGCGAGGCGGCAGCACGCGCCGGCTGCACCGCCGAGGTCCTCGACCGCTGGGAATGGGGCGGCCGGATCTTCGACGAGGAGATGGTGGCGCTCACCCGCCGCCATGCGGACGGGCTCGGCTACAGCCACCGCGACCTTCCCAGCCAGGCCGGCCACGACGCCTACTTTCTCGCCCGCGTCTGCCCCACCGCGATGATCTTCACCCCCTGCCGCAACGGCATCACCCACAACAACAAGGAGCTTGCCGACCGCGACGACCTCGCCCCCGGTATCAACGTCCTCCTCCACAGCGCGGTGGAGCGCGCCGACCGCTGAGCCCTGCCCGGGCGGAGGACCTTGACCCCTGCCCCCGCCCGGGCAACCGTGCCGCCGCACGCCACCAACGGCAGGACCAGGACGGAAAACGGGATGACGCAGGCTTCAGACGACCGGCGCATGGAGCGCGGCTTCTACACGGGCTGGGCGCGGGAGACGATCCGCTACAACGACACCGACCGCCAGGGCCACGTCAACAACGCCGTCTTCTCCACGCTGTGCGAGACCGGCCGCGTCCATTTCCTCTTCGGCCCGGACGTCCCGGCCCTGCCGCCGCACCGGGCCTTCGTCATCGCCCGGCTGGTGATCGACTACCGCGGCGAGCTCACCTGGCCCGGAGAGGCCGAGATCGGCACCACCATCCTGCGGGTCGGCCGCTCCTCCTTCACCTTCGGCCAGGCGATCTTCAAGGACGGCGCCTGCGCCGCCACCGCCGAGTCGGTGATCGTGCTCATGGACGAGACCACCCGGAAATCGGCACCGCTGCCCGACGGGTTCCGCGACTGGCTTCTGGCGCAAGCCGGCGGGGAGGCTGTACAGGGCTGAGGAGGAGAGCCCGCGGGGCGCTGCGCGGGCCATTTTTCTTCTTTTCTTCGGGGAGTTGCGGTCAGAAGCTCGCGTAAGCGATGGTCAGGGAAGCCACGGCGAGCGCCGTCGAGGCCGCCAGCACATAGCGCATGCGGTTGAGGGTATGGCCCTGGCGGGCCTGCTGGGTCGAGACACGGGTCGTCATGGTGGCTCCGATCGGCATGGGTGAATGAAGAATGGCCGCCGGCGCCGCCCCGGACAGGCGGGCCGGCGGCGGGTGCTCACGAATCCGGCATCACCACGCCGTCGATCACGTGGATCACCCCGTTGTCGGCGGCGACGTCGGCCTGGGTAACGGTGGCGTCGTCCACCATGACCTTGTCGCCGGTGGCGTCGATGGCGAGCATGCTGCCCTCGACCGTCTCCACCTCGCTGGTCTTGCCGGCGAGATCCGAGGACATCGTCTCGCCCGACACCACGTGGTAGGTGAGGATCCCCACGAGCTGCTCCTTGTTCTCCGGATTGAGGAGGTCCTCGACCGTGCCCTCGGGCAGCGCCGCGAACGCCTCGTCGGTGGGCGCGAACACGGTGAACGGCCCCTCCCCCTTGAGCGTCTCCGCAAGGCCGGCAGCCTCGATCGCCGCCACCAGGGTCGTGAACGAGCCGGCCTCCTTGGCGGTATCGACGATGTCGGCGGCACCGGCCGTGCCGGCCATCGCCACCAGCGGCAGCGCCATGGCGGCCACACGCAGTCGCATACGGATGGTCATGGTCTCTTCCGTCCTTCAAAGGCGGTTGGGATGACCGGAAGGCCGGCACCACCGGCACTGCCTCCTGATCTGGGAACGCTTCTCGGTACGGGTGCGGCAGGCGGGCGGATCATGCGCCCTCGCGGTGGAGGCCGAGAGGGCGCGGTGCGCAAGGCCCTGCGGGCGGCTTCTTTCTCCCCTCTTTCCGACACTTGCGGCGAGGCATGAAGGGTCGGGTTCGTTCTTCCCACGGGCGGGCGGGCGCGACCGGGCGCTGCCCTCGGGTTCGTCTGTGCCACCGGCAGGGTGGCGCGATGGCGGTGGAGGCGCGAACGTCGAAAAAGCCTGCAAGGCCCTGCGGGCGGCCTTTTTCTTCCTTTTCTCGGATGCTTGCCGCGAGGCGGGAGAGTTCGGGTTCGTCCTTGCGGCGGGCGGTCGGGCGTGGCGCGGCGCTGTGTCGGGGTTCGTCCGCGTCACCGGCAGGGTGGCGCGATGGCGGTGGAGGCGGGACGGATGGAGTCCACGAGGCCCTGCCGGCGGCTTTTGTCTTCCTTTTCTCGGATACTTGCCGCGAGGCGGGAGGGTTCGGGCTCGACTTTACCGCGGCAAAGCGGCGCCGAAGGGTCGAGCTCCGGCGCGGGGCCGGCGCCGGCAGCGCGTGCGCCACGGGCTCGGGCCGGGAGACGGGGGTGCGTCGGGTTCGTCTTTGCCACCGGGAGATGCCGCGCCCTCCGCCGTGCCCTGCCCGTCCCACGCCGCCGCCGCGGCGAAGCCGCCACCCGGCCCCTCGATGGCGTCGATGAAGGCGCTGCCCTCCGGATCGACGAAGACCGGGTTCTTCGGATCGGGGTCGCTCGCCGGATCGTGCCCGGGCTCGGCCATCCGCGAGCGGGCCTGCTCCCGCGCCAGGCTCTTGTCCCGGCACAGCCCGTGCAGATAGCCGGGCCAGCTCTGCGAGGCCACCAGCACCTCCCGCTGCTCGATCAGGGCGGCCAGCTCGATCTTGGCGTAGCCGTAATCCTGCCGCGCCCGCCGCCGCGCCTGGCCCCAGATCTTCGCCTGCTCCGCCACCGACCGCCGCTCCTCCACCGGACACCCCGCCGCCCGCTCCTCGCACTGCAGCTCCAGGCCCCGCAGCCGCTCCTGCCGGTGCATCGCAAAGATCATCTCCCGCCCCCAATGCACCTCGACCGCACAGCGCGGATCGTAGCGCCACCGCAGACTGTCCCGCAGCCCCTCGCCCCGCGCCAGATCCTCCCCCGCCCACGCCACCATGAGCGGCCGCGGCCGAAAGGTGACGACGTCCCCAGGATGCTCGGCAGTCTCCATGGCTTCCTCGCGAGGTTGGAGAGGGGGAGCGCGAGGATAGCAGATGGTAGGAAACAATGCCATGACCACGGAGCCGGACGCGCCGGCATCGCCCGCAAGGCGCTGCGCGCGGCTGCCTTTTCTTTATTTCTGTCAGAGCCCGACTCAAAACTCTATGAGGCGTGGCAATACCTTGCGAGGCGGCGCGTGGTGAGGCGGATGTGGGCGACCATCATCCAGCCTTCGGCGCTGGCGGTGGAGGTTTCCCAGTCCTTGGCGAGA
>JAWZSN010000009.1:0-179595 GCA_033875255.1 Geminicoccaceae bacterium 1502E
CCGCAGCTGGTTGATCAGCGCCGTTCCGGCCCCCACCAGCCGCGAGCGCACCCGGTGCAGGGTCTGCCGGTGCAGGGTCTGGAGGTCGAGCTGGTCCCCGCTCCCCGGCGGCACGAATCGCATGCCCGGCCGCGAGGCCGCCCCGGCGATCCCCGGGCGTCCCGCTCGTTGTTCTTCTGCGCCTTGACGCAGGGCCGCACGTATTCCGGTGGCATCAGACGCACCGTGTGCCCCTGCGCCTCCAGCAGCCGGCCCGGATGGTGCGCCCCGCAGCACGCCTCCATCGCCACGACACGAAGGCGGCAGCGTCGCCGTCTGGCCGAGGATCGTCTCGCGCCGCATCCGCCGTCGCAGCGCCACCGCCCCCTTCTCGTCGGGTCCCAGGACGCTGCCCACGGCCTTGCCCAGATCGATCGCGAGCAGCACGATGGTCATGGTCCGCTCCTTCCGTCTCCAGAACCGCGCATCCTGGCGGATGCAGCCGAGGAGGGGCGGGCCATTCCATAAAGAAAAAGACGCGCGCAGCGCCTTGCAGCCTTCCTTTCCGCGGGTCTCGCACCAGCCATGGCAAACTCGCGGCCGGTTCACCGTTCTTTTACCTTCGCCGGGCGAGTCTCTTGGACGGTGGGGGAGGTGCCGCGCCCAGGCGTTCGCGGCGGCGGAGTCCCACCCCAGCAGGATGGCAAAGTCGGGTTAAAACTGTGTGAACGTCCTGGGCCGGCCAACAGGCCGCCGCAGCCGGCTCACGGTTCTTCAACCTCTGCCGGTGCATCCTGGCGGACGGTGGGAGAGGTGCGCCCGCAGGGTTCCGGAGCGGCGGAGTCCCACCCCAGCACTATGTGCAAGAGGGGGTGAAGAAGGCGTGAACGTGGTCCGGTGGCTTCCTGGCATCGGTCGGGATTTTGCGATTCCTCAACCTTTGCCGTGGCACACCCTCGGATGGTGGAAAGCGTGCGACGTCTGGATTCGGCGGCGGCCGACTCCCACCCCAACAGGATGGCGGAGAGACGTGAAGATCCGGTGAACGGACGCAGGTCCGTAGGTCGGGTGGGGTCGGCGGCGGCTTCAAGGGGCGCTCGGCGCAGGCCGCGCGGCCGGGCTCGGGGGCGTCGGGCTCCGCGGCCTGCCCGCCGGTCCCGGCTCGGGCCGCAGGCGTGGGCTCCGGTTTCTCCACGATCGCCGCGAGCCGCGCGCGGATGATCGGCCCGCAATGTCGGCCATGTCGTGCTGCAGTGCCTGGCCCGGCTGGTGGCGGCCTCGGCGCTGGAGGTGGTGGTGGCGGCGCTTCATGCGCCGGGCTCGGGGCGGGAGGCGCTTTTGTCAGTGGTTCCGGTGGACGGGACCGTGCGGGTGTGCCGGCTCACCGGCGCGGTGGTAGCGGTGCGGGTGCAGGATCTGGCCGGGCGGGTGGATCCGGACGAGGGGCGGCCGGCGCTGGTGCGGGCCCTGGCCCGGGCGGTGCTGCCCGGCGGGGCGGGAGAGGCCGCGGCGGGGGCGATCCTGCGCCATCGCGCGGCGGCGCGGGCCACCGGCAGGCTGCCGTTCCGGACGACGAAGGATCTTGCCCGGGTGGCGGGGCTGGCGGCGGGGGCGGCGGCCGCCCTGGCGCCGCATGTCACGGTGTGGTCGCTGGAGGATGGCATCGCGCCCGGGGCGGTCGATCCGGCGCTGCGGCCGCTCCTGGCCGGGGAAGCCGGCAGGCCGGGTGCGGTGCGCGGGCTCACGTGGCGGCGCTACGCGGTGGAACTCGACGTCACCACCGGCAGGGGGGCCACGGCGGGGTTTGCCGCGAGCGTGGTGCTCGAGCCCGGCGGGGCGGCGCCGTGGCGGCTGCTGGAGGCGGACTGGCGGGCGGGAGCCGATGCGGGGGCACGGGGGTACGCGGCGGCCGGGGCGTGTTGAGGTTCGGCAACCATCTTCGCGCGTGCCGGCCAGCTTCGGCCGAGCAGAAGCAGGCACCGTGCAGCGCCGCTGCACCGGCGCGTGCCGGTTGTCACGCCGCCTGGCCCCGCCTTCGCGGCCTTGGGTTGCAGCGGTGCAGGGGCTGGATGGCGTCATCGGGCGCGGGGCGGCCGGACAACCAAAATCCACCTCGCGACCAACCTCCTCGGGCGGCCGATCGCGCTTCGCCTGACGTCCGGCAACACCGCCGACATCCGCGTGGCAAGCGAGCTGCTGGCGGCGGCGGGACCGGCGACGCGGATCATCGCTGACCGCGGCTAGGACGCCGACGCGCTGCGGCGGGAGATCGTCGAGCGCGGCAGCGAGAAGGTGATCCCCGGCCGCCGCAACCGCAAGCGCCCGGTCAGCCACGATGCCCGCGCCTGGTGCGAGCGCTGGCGCGTCGAGGCGGCGATCAGCCGCCTGAAGGACTTCCGCCGCATCGCCACCCGCTACGACAAGCTCGCGGCGAATTTCCAGTCCTCCGTCGTCTTGGCGGCTGTCGCGGCCTTCTGGATCTGATTGAGTCCGGACCCTAGCGATCCGGAACCTGTCCGTTCCGCACAAAATGATCGAAGACGTCACTCTCCTCTTCTTCCTGAAAGCGTGGGCCGTATGCTTCAAATTGAAGCACGGTGATTTCCTGATCGTAGCGGTCGGAGCGAAGGCAGATCTCGTGCACCGGTTCGGGAAACCACACGCCAGATTGTTGCATGACGCCGTTCAGCGCCACGTCGGAATAGTCGCGTCGTGCCGCAAAGGCCTCCAGGGGGAGCTCGAACACGGTGTCCCTCGTGCGGATATAGCGCCCAGACTTAAGCGCCGCTTTGCTGGGCTTCGCCCAATGAGCGAATCCCTCATTCGATACCACCATGATTGCCCGCGTCTCGGTGTATTCGAGCCAGCGCAGGATCGCCGCTGTCAGCGAAACGCCGTAGCGCTTTGCCAGTCGACCGAGCGTTCCGAAATCGGCGCGAGCCTTAGCTGGCAGTTGGCGACGGAAGTCATGAAACGGCATCAGCAACGCAGCGGCGAACTCGTCTGCTTCCTGCTCGATGCCGGATCCGTCGCGCCGAACCACCGCGTTTTCGTCGCAATAGATGCCGCCGTCGAAACGCCCATCCTCCTCAATCAGCTGGCGGTGCAGCACGTAGTGGGCGAACTCGTGTCCCACAGTGAACGAGCGACGTCCGTCAGACTGACCTGCATGGTACATGATCGCCCATTGGCGCGGCCGCGCCTCCCCATAGACCAACGCGCCGACGCAGCCCGGGATGTTGCGCTCGACGACCTCGTGGATGGGACTGTTGGGCGCGACCTGACGAGAATACTCCAGCGCGAGGCTGATCACATCGACCGGCGCGCGATCAAACCGATCCGCTCCAAGGACCAAGTCTAGCATTTGCGTGATGCGGCCCGCCTCCTTCAGCGGCTGGAGGCGGATCGGCTCACTCATTTGCGGGTCTTCGTGTCGAGGATGCGAGCCATCTCGCGAATCTGCCGGCGCGTTTCTTCCGGGAGGCCGCTGTACTGCCGGAAGAAGGCGGTGTCCTCCGCCTCGCTGAGGGTCTGCGTGTC
The DNA here is from genome assembly GCA_033875255.1 of Geminicoccaceae bacterium 1502E. Taxonomy (GTDB): domain Bacteria; phylum Pseudomonadota; class Alphaproteobacteria; order Geminicoccales; family Geminicoccaceae; genus Marinimicrococcus. The sequence continues at coordinate 3,520 of JAWZSN010000009.1, forward strand.
AGCCCCGATTAGGTAGTCGACGGTCACCCCCAAGGCGCCTGCAATTGCGGACAGCTTCTCGGCCGATGGCCTGGGCGGATTCTTGTTCTCGAGCTCCCAGATGTAGCTCTTCGATGAGCCGGTCTCCTGCGCAAGCTGATCGAGCGTCAGGCCCTTTTTCGTTCGTAAGTCCTTGATGCGCTTGCCAAATTTCATAACCGGCTCTTCTACTTGACCTTTCCCAACCCTGCGTTCGGAGTAGCTATATTCTATGTCCCTTGAAAGACGCATTCAAGCTTCCCATCTTGTTCGGAGTAGACATATATAACGTCATGCCATCAAGAACATCGCGCGGGCGGTGGCGAGATGCACAGACGCAGCCCGCCACGGAGATCGATATGAACATCCAGCTTGCGCCGACTGGCCTCAATCCGTTCGACGACCCTCTCGACCGCATCCTCGCGCAGATCGCGCTCAGCATTCAGCTGCCGCCCTCGCTGCATGCCATGGCGAAGTCGCGCTACGAGGCGGTGCGCCGCCATCTCGAAGCGAGGACCGCCTTCTTCGACCAGATCGAGCACTTCTACCCGCAGGGCTCCATGGCGATCGATGCCACGGTTTCGACGCGCGGCACCGACGACGAATACGATCTCGACATCGTCTCGCAGCTCGGCGGCCGTTTTCGCGGCATGGCGCCTTTGGAAGTCTTGACCGAGCTCGAAGCCGCCCTCGCCGACTATCCCGTGCAGCGGGTGCTGCGGCAGACGCGCTGCGTCACCCTGTTCTACGCCGACAAGATGCATCTCGACGTCACGCCGTCGCTGCGCGTCTACAGCACGCTCGATCGCGAGAGCCTGATCACTCACGCCAAGGGCCCGCGCCGGTCGGCCGACGACCGGTTCGTTGACATGAACGCCTATGGCTTCGCGCAGTGGTATGCGAGCAGGACGCCGCTCGAATTGCGCATGGCGAAGGAATTCCACCGGCGGTGGCTTGACCATGCCGGCCTTGCCGCTCGCGCCGACGCCGATGTGGATGATGTTCCGAATCAGTGCGACTTCATCATCAAGAACACCGCGACGCTCGCCCTCCAGCTCCTCAAGCGCTTCCGCAACATTCGCTACGCGAGCTACACCGGCCGCATCCCGCCGTCGGTGATGCTCTCCTACTATGCCGGCCTCGCCGCGCAGCCGAACATGTCGCTCAGCACCATGCTCGTTCGCCTCGCGAGCTGGATCATCCGCGACATCGAGCAGGCTTCGCTCTACAGGCGGCTTCTGCATGTCGCCAATCCGATCTGCGAGACCGATGTCTTCACGGACCGCTGGCCCGAATCCATCGCTCAGCAGGACGAGTTCGCCGGGCATCTGCGCGAGCTCATCCGTTCGCTCGAGGCGATGCGCAAGGGGGAGATGTACCCCGACACGATGATGGACACGCTGCGCGGGAACTTCGGGGACCGCGTCGTGACCCGGGCCGCCGACCAGATCGCCACCGAGATCGGTGGCGGCATCCAGCAGTCCCGTCAGCTCTACACGCGGCGGGGCGGCCTCCTGTTGCCCTCTGCCGCCGCGGTCGCAGCGGCGATCGTCAATCCGGCGGTTTCGGTGGCACGGCCTCACACCTTCTTTGGGCGCAAGATCTGATGACGGCGGCGATCCTCTCCATCGACGAGCAGGTTGCCGCGATGAAGGCGGCCTGGCCGCAGTTCTCGGCGCGCCAGATCGACCGCCGCGCGCAGTCCGCGTGGTGGGTGGGGAGCGTGAGGCCGCAATATGCGAGCTACTCGCTGGAGATCCGCTACGAGCTCGGGTGTTTCCCCGAGGTGCGGGTGCTCGCACCAGTACTGATCCGATTGCCCGGCAATTCCGAGGGGCAACTACCTCATGTCTACCCACCGGCCGAGGATCCGACCCTTTGCCTGTTCGACCCGCGTGAAAGGGAATGGACAAGGACCATGACGATCGCAAGCACGACCGTACCTTGGGCGCTGGACTGGCTGGCTTGCTACGAACTTTGGTTGATGACCGGGCGCTGGACCGGCGGCGGGCGCCACGCTGGACAGGACCTCGGCGAGGCAAGGGAGACAACGCGATGAATTACGTTCCGCCGCGGCGATCGGATGGTACCATTCAACATGCCCGCCTGAAGCAGCCATGGCCGCAAGGCAGCCCCTTCCGCATTTTGTCGATCGACGGCGGCGGCATTCGCGGCGTCTTTCCTGCAGCGGTGCTGGCCGAACTCGAAAGCCGCTTCCTGGGAGGCGCCTCCATCGTCCATCACTTCAACATGATCGCGGGGACCTCAACGGGCGGCATCATCGCGCTCGCGCTTGCCCACGGAATAACTGCCCGACAGGCGTTGAACATTTATCTCGAGCGCGGCGAGCGCATTTTTCCGCCGGCGGCTGGCCTCGGCAAGCTGTCGAGGATGCTACGCTGGATGTTCAAGCCGAAGCACGACCAGGCAGCCCTCAAGGAGGAGCTGCTGCGGATCTTTGGCGACAAGGTGCTTGACGATGCCGTCACCCGGCTGGTGATCCCGAGCTTCGAAGGGCGTCACGGCGAGCCATTCCTCTACAAGACGCCGCACCATCCGGACTACCAAAAGGACCGCCACAAGAAGCTCGCGCATGTCGCGCTCCACACGACGGCGGCTCCGTCCTATTACCCTGGTGTCGATGACGATGGCTACATCATGATCGATGGCGGCATCTGGGCCAACAATCCGGTCATGAACGCTCTGGTCGACGCCCTTGCTTGCTTCGACATTGTGCGCGACGACGTGCGTATCCTGAGCTTGGGGACGGGTGAGTCCACTTTCACGGTGGATGAGCGGGCGCGCAACGGTGGCATAAAGGATTGGGCGTTCCTGAGCTCTTTCAATGCGGCCGCCCGCGCACAGTCCAGAAATGCCCTCGGCCAAGCCTATCTGCTGGTCGGCAAGAACAACGTCACACGGATTGATGTGCCGGAAAGCGATGCGCCGATAGCGATGGATGACGTGCAGCGCTCGGTCCGGGAGCTCCCGATGGTGGCACGCAGCCTCGTTGAAAGTGCTGGGCATCATATCGAGCGGGAATTTCTCGACGGGCCGGTCGAGCCGTTCATTCATTGCCCGATGACCTAGTGCAGCGACTCATTGAAGGGATGCAGCGGGCAAGCGCCTGAGCTTTTCCAGGCTGGTCTCGGCGGGCTTGGTCCAGACGAACGGTTTAGCCTTGCCGTTGTGCTCCTTGATGAAGCGGCGGATCGCGTCCTCCATTTTGGGGGACGGAGGTGAAGACGCCGCGCTTCAGGCGCTTGCGGGTCAGGGTCGAGAAGAAGCCCTCGACCGCGTTGAGCCAGAACGCCGAGGTCGGATCCCACCAGTCCGGCTGGATGAAGCGGCCCGGCAACGGGTCCATGTAGCGGGCGTTGAGGTAGAGCAGGCCGGTGTCGGGATCGTCGCGCTCGCCGATATAGCCCTTGCTCTCGGGCTGGGCCGGCCCCCCGGCCTCGCTCACGGTGAGCGCCCCCGAGCGGTCGCCGTAGGGGAGATAATGCGAGCGCTGGACGCGCACGCCGGCCTCATCGGTGATCAGCCTCACCGAGGCCAGGTGGTCGCGGTGCAGCCACTCCTTGACCCCGCCCCGCGGTGCCTTGCACCGCGATCCCCCATGGGACAGAAAGCGTGATCGGGCGGCGCCCGATCACGGGGCGAGCCGGCCCACCACGCGCAGGTCGGCATGGAGGTGCTTGATGGCGGTACCCGAGGGCAGGATCAGGGGCTCGGCGCCGAGCCAGAGGGTGGTCTCGCTGCCCTTGGTCTTCAGGATGCGGGCGCCGTCGGGGCCGCAGGCCCAGGCCACGGTGACGCCGCCCTTGGTGACGCTGCCTCACCTCGAGGGATCTGGCCGGTTCTCGTGGTCGTGGACGATGCTCCGCCCGAGCCCGGCGGTCATGTTGCCGTTGGCGTCGTAGCCCAGCGCCTGGCCGCCCACGTCGGTGGGGGTGTGCGGCCGGGGCGCGGTGGCGGCCGGCCAGGTGCAGGCGCCGGGCGGGCCGCCCGGCATGTTGCCGGCGACGTCGCCGGGAATCTTGGGTAGGTGAAGCTCCGGCTTCGGGTGCCGTCGGTGTCGACGGCGCTCGGCAGCCGGTCTCTGTCCGTTCAGCAGATCTTCATCTTTCCCTGCGATCCTGCTGGGGTGGGACTCTGCCGCCGCGTGGTCTGGGGAGCGGGGCCTGGTCCACCATCCGCGAGCATGCCGGGCGAGGTGTTGAGGAAGGATGAACGGCCGTGGCGTTCGGCGTGGCGGTGACGGAGGGCGGGGAAGGCGGTTCCCGGCGACGTCGAGCCGACCAAAAGAGAGAACCGCGCCGCGCGCAGCGCCTTGCGTGGCTCCGCCGTCACGGGCCTGTGCCGGTCTCGGACCGTTCAGCGATCTTCATCTTTCCCGGCGATGCTGCTGGGGTGGGACTCCGCCGCCGCGCGATCCCGGGAGCGGCGCCTGGTCCACCATCCGCGAGCATGGGGGGGGTGAGGTGTTGAGGAAGGGTGAACGGGCGTGGCGTTCGCCGTGGTGGTGACGGAGGGCGGGGAAGGCGGTTCCCGGCGACGTCGAGCCGACCAGGAGAAAGCACCGGGCCGCGCGCAGCGCCTTGCGGTGGCTCCGCCGTGACGGGCCTGCGCCGCCCGATGACATCATGCAGGGCGCCCGGCAGCTTTGGTCATTCGTCCCCGACGCGCGATGCTGGCCGATCGCGACTCGTTCCGTCGTTTCAGCCGCGCGGGGCGAAGGGGAAGGGGCCGGCGAAGCTCTGGAGGTAGATCTGGTGGGTGACGAGGCCCGAGCCTTCGACGAGGCAATGCAGGTGGAAGGCGGGGGGCTCGAGATTGTAGCCGGCGGGGCCGCCCTCGCGAATCTCCAGCGGGATCTGGTGGGCGGTGCCCGGCGCCACGCTCAGGATCGTGCCGGCCCAGCGCAGGGTGACGGGTCGGTGGAGATGGCCGCACAAGACCCGCTCGACTTGCGGATGGCGCTCGATGACGGCCTTCAGGCGCTCGCCGCCGGCGCAGGACGTGGCGTCCATGAAACCCACACCCAGGGCCGTGGGCGGGTGATGGAGCATCACCAGGGCGGGCTTGCCGGCTCCTCGGGCGAGCTGCGTCTCCAGCCAGTCGAGGCGTTCCTGGCAGAGCTCGCCGGAGGGGCTGCCGGGCACGATGCTGTCGAGCGCCACGAGGCGCAGCGGTCCGAGGTCGACCGCATAATGGATGAAGGCCGGATGGTCGGTGGGCGAGAAGCGGGAGCCCAGCACCTCGCGCCAGGCGCCGCGCTCGTCGTGATTGCCGGGAATGGCGTAGACCGGCATGGGCAGGCGCCCGAGCTGCCGGGCGATCTCCCGGTATTCCGCGGGTTGCCCGTCGAAGGCGAGATCGCCGGTGACCAGCACCATGTCGGGGCGCGGCTCGAGCCGCAGCAGCGTGTCGACGGTGCGGGCGAGGGCGGCTGCCGTGTCGATCACGCCGAAGGCGAGCTGGCCGGGCGGGCAGACATGGAGGTCGGTGATCTGCGCGATCAGCATGGACGCGGTCCGGAGCAGGGGCGGAGGAGCTGCGGGACGGATGCACGGCGGCATCCGTCCCGCTTGCCTCAGGGCAGGAGAACGGTCGAGCCGGTGGTGGCGCGGGATTCGATCGCACGGTGCGCGTCGGCCGCCTCGGCGAGCTTGAAGCGCTGGTTGATCTCGATCTTCACCGCACCCTTGGCCACGACATCGAAGAGGTCGCTGGCGCAGGCCACCAGCTCCTCGCGGGTGGAGGTATAGCCGAAGAGGGTGGGGCGGGTGACGAAGAGCGAGCCCTTCTGGGCGAGGATGCCCAGGTTGAACGCGTCGACCGCGCCCGAGGCGTTGCCGTAGCTCACCATCAGGCCGCGCGGCCGCAGGCAGTCCAGCGAGCCCATGAAGGTGGCCTTGCCGACGCCGTCATAGACCACGGGCAGCTTCTTGCCGTTGGTGATCTCCTTCACCCGCTCGGCGAAATCCTCCTCCTTGTAGAGGATCACGTGGTCGGCGCCGTGGGCGCGGGCGATCTCGGCCTTGTCCTTGCTGCCGGCCGTGCCGATGACGGTGGCGCCGAGATGCTTGGCCCACTGGGTGGCGATCAGGCCGACGCCGCCGGCGGCGGCGTGGATGAGGATCGTGTCGCCTTCCTTGACCCGGTAGGTCTGGCGCAGCAGATACTGGGCGGTCATGCCCTTGAGCATCATCGCCGCTGCCTGCTCGTCGGCAATGGCGTCGGGCAGCGGCAGGAGCGCCTTGGCGGGCATCACGCGCTCGGCTGCATAGGCGCCGAGGCTGGTGGCGTAGGCGACCCGCTGGCCGACCTTCACCTCAAAGACGCCCTCGCCCACCGCCTCGACGATCCCTGCGGCCTCGTTGCCGGGGGTGAACGGCAGGCCGCCGGCCGGCGGGTAGAGCCCGGTGCGGAAATAGGTGTCGATGAAATTGAGGCCGACCGCGCTGTGGCGGACCAGAGCCTCGCCGGGGCCGGGCCTGCCGGGATCGTGGTCCTCGACCTTCAGCACGTCGGGGCCGCCATGCTCGTGGATGACGATGCGCATGCCCATCGGGCTCTCCCTTTTTTCTTCCTGCTCCGGCAGCCGCGGATCAGGCCGCTGGGCGGCTGGCCGCCTCCCGGAACCGGGCGGCAAGATCCCCCGGCTCGAGCGCCGGCGCAAGGCAGGTCGTGCCGGTGCACAGCCATGCGGTGGGCCGGTCGCCGATGGCCGCCTTGCCGTGGGCCGGATGCGAGGCCGGCAGGCGCGCCGGATCGCGCACCGCGAGCAGCACGCGGCTGGCGCGCGGATCGCGCACCGCCACCTCGCGCAGCGCCTTGAAGGCGGCGTCGCCCGGATCGCCCACCAGCACGAGCTGCAGCGGGCTCGCTGCGAAGAGGGCGGCATCGAGGAGCGTGGCGTGAGCGAACGGGTTGCGCAGCATCTCGCCGCCGAAGGCGCCGAGAATGGCCTCGGCACGCGCCCGGTGACGGTCCTCGCCGGTCAGGCACCAGAGCTTCACGCTCGCTTGCGCGAGGGTGCCGGCGGCCGAGGGGGAGGGGCCGTCATGGGCGTTGCGCGGGCGCACCGGCAGCGGCGGGCTCTGGACCGGGGCCAGGTAATAGCCGCCCCCGCCGTCGGCGAAATCCGCATCGGCGATATCGATCCAGCGCACCGCCTGGTGGAGGAACCGCTCCTCGCCGGTAGCCTCGAGGAGCATCAAGGCGGCCGTCGCCATCTGCGCATAATCGTCGAGGAAGGCGAGCTTCAGGCTCTGTCCCTCGCGCCAGCTATGGTGCAGCCTGTCGCCGTCGCTCATGCGCGCGAGGATGCCGTCGAAGGCCGTGCGGGCCCGCTCGACCCATGCCTCGAGGCCGAAGCGCAGCCCGGCTTCGGCCAGGGCCGCGATCATCAGCCCGTTCCAGTCGGCCAGCACCTTGTCGTCGAGCCCCGGCCGCACCCGCTTCTCCCGTGCCTCGAGAAGGCGTGCGCGGGCGCCCGCCAGGCGCTGCGCCTCGGCCGCAGGCGGCAGGCCCGGCTCGTGCAGGCGGTTGAGGATCGACTTGCCCTCCCAGTTGCCGCGGGCGGTGACCCCGTAGGCGTGCTTGAAAAGGGCCGCGTCGGGGCCCAGCAGGCCGTCGATCTCCGCCGCGTCCCATACATAGAAGCGGCCTTCCTCGCCCTCGCTGTCGGCGTCGAGCGAGGACGCGAAGACCTCGCCCACCATCATCTCGCGCTCCAGCCATCCGACCGTCTCGATGGCGCGCTGCCGGAACAGCTCCTCGCCGGTGGCGTTCCAGGCGCGTGCCAGCAGCGCCAGGAGCTGGGCGTTGTCGTAGAGCATCTTCTCGAAATGAGGGGCCAGCCAGTAGGCGTCGACGCTGTAGCGGGCAAAGCCGCCGCCCAGATGATCGTAGATCCCGCCCTGGCAGATCCGCGCCAGCGTGTGGAGCAGCCGGCGGCGCAGCAGGTCGCCGTCCGGCGCCAGCGCCGCCTCCCAGAGAAACGCCAGGACCGGAGATTGCGGGAACTTGGGCGCGCCGCCGATCCCGCCATGGACCGCGTCGAGCTCCTCGCCCAGCGCCAGGGCGGTGCGAAGGGCGGCGGCCGGTGTCGGCGCGGCGCCGGGCTCGGGGCGGGCGAGGCGGGCGAGGGCTGCGCCGAGCTGCTCGCGATTGCCGTCGAGCTTGTGCCGTTCGCCGGCCCACAGCCGGGCGATCTGCTCGAGGACCTGGGGCAGGCCGGGCCGGCCGTGGCGCGGCTCGGGCGGGAAATAGGTGCCGCCCCAGACAGGCGCTCCGTCCGGCGTCAGGAACATGGTGAGCGGCCAGCCGCCCTGCTGGCCGAGCAGGGCCAGGGCCTGCTGATAGATGGAGTCGAGGTCGGGACGCTCCTCGCGGTCGACCTTGATGTTCACGAAATGCGCGTTCATCACGGCCGCGATCTCGGGGCTCTCGAAGCATTCGTGGGCCATGACGTGGCACCAGTGGCAGGCGGCATAGCCCACCGAGAGCAGGATCGGCCGGTCGCTGGCGCGGGCCTCGGCGAGCGTCTCCTCGTTCCATTCCCGCCAGTGGACAGGGTTGTCCTTGTGCTGCAGCAGATAGGGGCTCGTCGCCTTCGCCAGCTCGTTGGACATCACGGTTTCCCTCGTCGTCTCGGGCGCTCTAGGTGGTCGGCCCTGCTCTGCCTATAGTAGCCCCGCAACCGGCAACAGCCAGCGGAGCGGCCCATGAAATTCCTGATCGAGGTCGACTGCAGCCCCGAGGAGGCGCGTCAGTTCATCGGCCTGCCGGAAGTGGCACCGATGCAAAAGGCGGTGATGGAGACGATCGAGAAGCGGCTGGTCGAGACCATCGGCAGCGTCGACAGCAAGACCCTGCTCGACAATTGGATGCCGCTGTCGCTCAAGGGCATGGAGCAATGGCAGTCGATGTGGAACCAGCTCGCCACGGCGGCGGCGGGCATGCAGGGCAAGCCCAGGAGCGAGAAGAAGGGTTGAGCGGCGGGGCGGGCCTGCGGGCCCGCACCATCTTTGCGCCGGCGACGGCACCCGGCCGTGCCGGCGTGGGTATCGTGCGGTTGAGCGGTCCCGAGGCCGCGAGCACCGCGCGCCTGCTCACCGGCCGGCCGCTGCCGGCGCCGCGCAGCGCCGCCTTGCGGCTGTTTTCCGATCCGCGCGACGGCGAGCCCCTCGACCGCGGTCTCCTGCTGTGGATGCCCGGCCCGGCCACCGTGACCGGCGAGGACGTGGTGGAGCTTCACCATCACGGCGGCCGGGCGGTGCGCGCCGGGCTGCTCGCCGCCCTGGCGGCCGTGCCGGGGCTACGCCCCGCCGAGCCCGGCGAGTTCACCCGGCGCGCCTTCCTGAACGGCAGGCTCGATCTCACCGCGGCCGAGGCGGTGGCCGATCTGGTGGACGCCGACACGCGGCTCCAGGCCCGCCAGGCGCTGCGCCAGCTCGATGGCGCCTTCGGGCGGCGCTGCGCTGCCTGGCGCGAGACTCTTGCCGCTGCCCTGGCGCTGGCCGAGGCGGAGATCGATTTCGGTGCCGAGGAGGGCGATGTCGGCGAGAGCCTGCTGGCTCCCCGTCTGGCCGCGCTGCGCGGCGTGGCGGCCGGGATCGCGACGCTGCTCGAGGAAGCGCCGAGGGGTGCCCGACTGCGCGAGGGTCTGTGCGTGGCGGTGGTGGGCGCGCCCAATGCCGGCAAGTCGAGCCTCGTGAACCTGCTGGCGCGGCGCGAGGTGGCCATCGTCACCGAGATCGCCGGCACGACCCGCGACGTGCTCGAGGTCGAGCTGGAGCTGGACGGTCTGCCGGTGACGCTGCTCGACACGGCGGGTCTGCGCGAGAGTGCCGATCCCATCGAGCGTGAGGGCGTGGCGCGGGCGCGGCGGCGGGCGGCCGAGGCCGATCTCCGGCTTCTCGTGGTCGACGCCCGGGAGGACGCAGCGGCGGCCCTCGAGGAGCTGGGAGGCGACGGCGAGGTGCTGCTGGTCGTCAACAAGCGCGATCTGGTGCCGGAGGAGGCGCCTTTGCCGCCAGGCGCGCTCGCCATCTCCTGCCTCGGCGCGCAGGGCATCGACCTTCTCGAGGAGCGGCTCGCCGGGGCGGCGCGGCGCCTGATGGGGACGGGTGAGGGGGCCGGGGCGACCCGCGAGCGGCATCGGCTGGCTTTGGCCGAGGCCCGGGGCGCGCTCGACCGTTTTCTCGCCGGCCACGGCCGGATCGAGCTGGCGCTGGCTGCCGAGGAGCTGCGGCTGGCGGCCCGGGCGCTCGGGCGGATCACCGGCGCGGTCGGGGTCGAGGAGGTGCTCGACCGGATTTTCGCGGGCTTTTGCATCGGCAAGTAGGCAGTCCCGCGAGCGCTGTTTCACGTGAAACAGCTCAGCCGGCAGAGCCCTCCAGCAGCGCCTCCGGCAGCCTCTCTCGCGCCACCCGGCGGACCTCACCGACCAGCTCGGGATGCTCGCGCAGGAAGGTCCCGAGCGCGTCCTGGGCCAGCACCAGGAGCTGGCAATAGCCCAGCGCCACCACGTCGGCATTGCGCGGCTGCCCCATGAGGAGGCCGGCCTCGCCGAAGAAATCTCCCGAGCCGAGCCGGACCCGCTCCTCGCCGAGCATCACCTCGACCGCACCCGACGCGATGAAGTACATGGAATCGCCGGCCTCGCCGCGCCGCACGATCCGCTCACCGGGCAGCACGAGCATGGGCCGCAGGAGCTTGGCCACGTCCTTGCGGTCCTCCTCGTCCAGCCCGGCGAAGAGCGGCATCTTGGCCACCAGCGTGTGGACGCCGAGTCCGAGGTCGAGCCGCGGGATGCGCTCCATGGCGCGACGCCGGGCACGCAGCTCCGTCAGGAGATGGCGGTGGAGCTGCGGCGAGAGAAGATGCTCCTCGACCATCCGGGCGAAGCCGTCAGCCTCGAGCCGGGTGACGATCCGGGCGATGTAGCGCGCCGAGACGGCTTGCCAGTGCCGGGGATATTGCAGGCGCAGGGCGTCGAGGCTCCGGTCGACCTCGCCCAGCCGCTGCTCGAGGACGAGGCCCGACGTGTCCGCTACGCGCTCGCCGTAGACGGCACGGATGCGGCGGCGGTTGAAGCTCAGCAGCTCCTCGAGCACATGCCGGCGGACGATCAGCTTCTCGATCCGCATGGCGAGGCTGGCGGCGAGCGGCGTCTGGATCCCTAGCCGGCGATAGATCCAGGCCGCCAGCCGGGTGAGCGGGTCGAAGCCCGCCTGGCGGCGTGCCTGGCGACGGTAGCCCTGCACCCCGTCGATCTTGAGGGCGTCGGTGAGGGCGGCGGCCTGGCGTACCAGCAGCGCGCCGGTAGTGCGGCCGATCAGGCGGCGGCCGAGCTCGTCGGCATAGAGCTCGCTCTCGCGGTTGCTGAGCGTCGCTAGCGCGGCGACGAGCTGCTCGCGCTGGCTCTCCTCGCTGGGCTCGATGGCGGCCTCGGCCTCGGCCACCGGCTCGAGCAGCGAGCGGATCTTGGCACTGTTCTCGAGGTCGATACCGTGGGTGATGGCGGCAGCCGAGATGCGGTCGCGGATCTCGGCGCGGCCGATCTCCAGGGCGCGCGCCCGCAGCATCCGCTCGAGCGGGTCGAGCTGGTCGAGACGAAGCCGGCGCAGCAAAGGCCGCAACGTCGTCGCCTGGACGAGCAGGGTGAAGAGCACGAAGCCGGTCGCCAGCACCGAGACCAGATGCTGCACCGCCGGATCGAGGCGCGGGTTCTGGGTGACCGCCAGGGCCAGCGCCAGGGTCACCGCGCCCCGGAGCCCACCCCACAGGATCACCAGCTTGTAGCGATTGTCGATCGGCCGCTGGCGCTGCAGGCGGCTGATTGCCGGCATCACCAGGAAGAGGGTCAGGGCACGGGCGAGCAGGGCGCCTGCGAGCAGCGCCGTCAGGCCGAGGATGTCGCCCAGGGTGGCGGCGGTGAGGGTGCGCGGCACCAGCATCGAGGCCAGCACGAAGATCAGCGAGCTGGCCCAAAAGCCGATCTGCTGCCAGATCGTGCTGATGGCGCGCCAGGCGTTGGTGCCCGCGCGGCTGCGCCCGACAGTGCCGAACACCAGCCCGGCGATCACCACCGCGACGACGCCGGAGACCTGCAGGTAGATCTCGGCGAAGCCATAGGTGGCGTAGGCCAGGGCGACGCTCAGGGTGACCTCGGCAGGGCCGCCCTGGTCGAGGCGGCTCACCAGCCCGGCGCCCAGCCGGCCGGCCACGAGGCCCAGCAGGGTCCCGCCGCCGAACGCCCACAAAAAGCCCATCGGCAGGCTGCTTACCGAGCTGGTGTCGGGGTAGAGGAGCAGGCCGAGCAGGGCCGAGAACAGCGCGATCGCCGCGGCGTCGTTGAGCAGGCTCTCGCCCTCGACCAGGGAGGTGAGGCGGCGCGGCGCGCCGACCTCGCGGAAGATCGCCACGACCGCGCTGGGATCGGTGGTGGCGACGATGGCCGCCACGAGAAAGCAGGCGATGAGGCCCGGCTCGGGGAGGCCCAGTGCTCCCCAGACAGCGAGTCCGCCCAGCGCCGTGGTGACGATGACCGCGAGAACCGCCATCACGAGGACCGGCGCCAGGTCGTCGAGGAGGGCCTGGCCGTCCAGATGGATGGACGTCTCGAACAGAAGGAGCGGCAAGAACACCCACAAGAAGAGCTGGGCATTGATGGGGAGGGCGCGGAGCTGGGCGATGAAGTCGGCCGGCACGCTCTCCAGCCCGGCGCCGACGAGGCCGTGCCAGGCGCCGATCACGATACCCAGGACGATGCCGAGGCTCGCCAGCAGCACCGTGTAGGGAATGCGCAGCCGCGAGGCCAAAGGCGGCAGGAAGGCGATCAGGCCGAGCAGCCCTGATACCGCGAAGACCAGCCCGGCTATGCCACCCATGCGTTCCATCTCCTCGGGGAATGTGGATTTATAGCGTCAGGCGGCGTCTGTCGCGAGCCGGGTGTGGCCTCTTTGCTTGACCTGGGGGCGCTGCCGGCATGAAAGTCCGCCCATGCCGAGCTTCGACGTGATCGTCATCGGCGGTGGTCACGCGGGATGCGAGGCCGCCGCTGCCGCCGCCCGCACGGGTGCCCGCACGCTGCTCTTGACCCACCGTCGCGACACGGTGGGAGCGATGTCCTGCAACCCCGCTATCGGCGGGCTGGGGCGCGGCCATCTGGTGCGCGAGGTGGACGCGCTGGACGGGCTCATGGGCCGTGCCATCGATCGCGGCGGCATCCAGTTCCGTGTGCTCAACCGCAGCAAGGGGGCCGCCGTGCAGGGCCCGCGCGCCCAGGCCGACCGGCGGCTCTATGCGGCGGCGATAGGCGAGCTGCTGGCGGCGCAGGCGGGCCTCGAGATCCGCGAGGGCGAGGCCGAGGAGCTGGTGGCCGCGGCCGGTGCGGTCCGCGGCGTGCGCATCGCCGGGGGCGAGCTGCTCGAGGCGGGAGCGGTGGTGCTGACCACCGGCACGTTCCTGCGCGGCGAGATCCATCTGGGCAAGGAGCGGTGGCCGGCCGGGCGGGTCGGCGACAGGCCGGCGGTGCGGCTCGCCGAGAGCCTGCTGCGGCATGGGCTGGCGCTGGGCCGCCTCAAGACCGGCACGCCGCCGCGGCTGGACGGCCGCACCATCGACCATGACGGGCTCGCCCGCCAGGAGGGCGATGCCCGGCCGCAGCCCTTCTCGTTCCTCACCGGGCGCATCGACAACCCGCAGATCGCCTGCCACCTCACCTATACCAACGAGGCGGTCCACGCGCTGATCCGCGCCAATCTCGACCAGGCTCCGGTCTATTCGGGGCAGATCGAGGGGACCGGCGTGCGCTACTGCCCGTCGATCGAGGACAAGGTGGTGCGCTTTGCCGACCGCAGCCGCCACCAGATCTTCCTCGAGCCCGAGGGGCTGGACGACGATACCGTCTACCCCAACGGAATCTCCACCTCGCTGCCGGCCGGACTGCAGGAGCGGCTGCTGCGCCTCGTCCCCGGGCTCGAGCGGGTGCGCATGCTGCAGCCCGGCTATGCCATCGAGTATGATCATGTCGACCCGCGCGAGCTCGACCCCAACCTCGAGCTGCGGCGTCTGGGGGGCCTGTTTCTCGCCGGCCAGATCAACGGCACCACCGGCTACGAGGAGGCGGCGGCGCAGGGCGTGATGGCCGGGGTCAACGCGGCGCTGCGCGCAGGCGGCGGCCACCGGCATTTTGTGCTGGACCGTGCCGAGGCCTATATCGGCGTGATGATCGACGACCTGACGACGCTCGGTGTTACCGAGCCCTACCGGATGTTCACCTCGCGCGCCGAATATCGCCTCGTGCTGCGCGCCGACAATGCCGACCGCCGGCTGACCGGCCGGGGCCGCGACATTGGCTGCGTGGCGGCAGGACGGGCCGCCCGGCTGGCCGAGAAGGAGACAGCCATCGAGACCTTGCGGACGCGGCTGGCCGGGCTCTCCCTGACGCCGGCCGAGGCGGCCCGGCAGGGACTGGCCCTCAACCAGGACGGCCGGCGCCGTACCGGCCTCGAGCTTCTGGGCCTGCCGGGCGTGGACGTGCAGCGGCTCGCCGGCCTTTGGCCCGAGCTCGCCGCGGCCCCGCCCGAGGCCGCCGAGCAGCTCGAGATCGAGGCCCGCTACGCTCCCTATCTGCGCCGCCACGAGGCCGACATCGCGGCCTTTCGCCAGGAGGAGCGGCTGCCCTTGCCCGGCGACCTCGACTATCGCGCCCTGAGCGGGCTGAGCGGCGAGCTGAGGGAGAAGCTCGACCGGACGCGCCCGCCCTCGCTCGGCGCCGCTGCCCGGATGCCCGGCATGACGCCGGCTGCCCTGACCCTCCTCTACCGGCATGTCCGCCGTGCCGCGTCCTGACCGCGAGGCGCCGCTGGGGCGCGAGGGGTTCGCCCGGCGGGTACCGGCTGTTTCACGTGAAACGCTGGACCGTCTCGAGGCCTATCTGGCGCTGCTGACGCGCTGGCAACGGGCGATCAACCTCGTCGGCCCCTCGACCCTGGCCGATCCGTGGCGCCGCCATCTGCTGGATTCTGCCCAGCTCGCCGGGCACTGGCCCGAGGGCGGGCGGGTGCTCGTCGATCTGGGGAGCGGTGCCGGGCTGCCGGGGCTGATCCTCGCCGCCATGGCCGCACCCGAGGCCCATCTCGTGGAAAGCGACCAGCGCAAGGCGGCCTTCCTGCGCGAGGCCGCCCGGGCGCTGGGCGTCGCGGTGCAGGTCCATGCCTGCCGGATCGAGGCGGCACCGCCGATCCGTGCCGATGCCGTCTCCGCCCGGGCCCTTGCCGCCCTGCCGCAGCTGCTCTCCTATGCCGAGCGGTTCATCGGCCCCGGCACCCGCTGCCTCTTTCTCAAGGGCCGCAATGCCGAGGCCGAATTGACCGATGCGCGCGAACACTGGATGATGCGGGCGCGCGTCCTGCCGAGCATGTCGGCAGAAGATGGACGCATCATCCTGCTCGACGAGGTGACACGTGCAGGCCGCTCCTGAGGCCGGTCATGCAGGGCATGGCCGCATTCTCGCCGTCGCCAACCAGAAGGGCGGCGTCGGCAAGACGACCACGGCCATCAACCTGGCGACGGCGCTGGCCGCCGCCGGAAAACGCTGTCTCGTGGTGGATCTCGATCCCCAGGGGAATGCCAGCACCGGCTTCGGTGTGGATCGCAACGCCCGCCAGGTGAGCAGCTACCAGGTCATGCTCGACCAGGCGCCGCTCGGTGACGCGATCACGGCGACCGAGGTGCCGGGGCTCGACCTCGTGCCGGCCACCGTCGACCTTTCGGCGGTCGAGGTCGAGCTGGTGGACGATCCGCGCCGCAACTACCGCCTGCGCGACGCCTTCCAGAGCTGCGAGACGGTCTACGATCACGTGCTGATCGACTGCCCGCCCTCGCTCGGCCTGCTGACCGTCAACGCGCTGGTGGCGGCGCATGCGGTGATGGTGCCGCTGCAGTGCGAGTTCTTTGCGCTGGAGGGGCTGAGCATGCTGCTGCGCACCGTCGAGCGGGTACGGCGCACCTTGAACCCGATGCTCGAGATGCAGGGCATCGTGCTCACCATGTACGACCGTCGCAACAAGCTGTCCGAGCAGGTGGAGGCCGATGTGCGAAGCTTCATGGGGGATCGCGTGTTCGAGACGGTGATCCCGCGCAACGTGCGGATCTCCGAGGCGCCGTCGCATGGCAAGCCGGTGCTGCTCTACGATGTGCGCTGCGCCGGCTCGCAGGCCTATGCGAGCCTCGCCGGCGAGCTCCTCAAGCGCGGGCGCTCGCTCGCCGACGTCGCCTGATGGCGCCCGAGCGTCCGGCCGCCAAGCGCCGGGGTCTGGGCATGGGCCTCTCGGCCCTCCTGGGCGGCGACGCCGAGCTGGTCAACGCGCCGGTTCCGGCCAAGCCCGGCCGCGGCCTGCAGACGGTGCCGGTCGAGTTTCTGCGCCCCTCGCCCCTGCAGCCGCGCAAGGTCTTTCACGAGGAGGAGCTCGAGACCCTCGCCGACTCGATCCGCGAGAAAGGCGTGCTCCAGCCTTTGGTGGTGCGCTCGCCGGGCGGCGCGCCGGGCTACGAGATCGTGGCGGGCGAGCGCCGCTGGCGGGCGGCCCAGCTCGCCGGCGTGCACGAGGTGCCGGTGCTGGTGCGCGAGCTCGACGACCGCGAGGTTCTCGAGCTGGCGCTGGTCGAGAATCTGCAGCGCGAGGATCTCGATGCGCTGGAGGAGGCCGACGCCTATAGCCGTCTGGTCGAGGAGTTCGGCCATACGCAGGAGGTGATCGCCAAGGCGATCGGCAAGAGCCGCAGCCACGTCGCCAACATGATGCGGCTCTTGGGCCTGCCGGAGGAGGTCCGCGAGCTGCTCCAGCGCGGCGCCCTGACGGCCGGCCATGCGCGTGCCCTGATCGGCGCTCCCGACCCGCTGGCGCTGGCCCGCGAGGTGGTGGCGCGCGGCCTCAATGTGCGCGAGACCGAGGAGCTGGTCCGGCGCGCCGTCGCCCCGCGCAAGATCCGGGAAAAGAAGGAGCCGGATCCCAACGTTGCCGAGGTCGAGCAGCATATGGGACGGAGCCTCGGGCTGGCGGTACGGATCCGCCAGCAGCGTCGCGGCGGCATGGTGACGATCCGCTATACCGACACCGCACAGCTCGAAGCGTTGGTCTCGAAGCTAACTTTCAGTGGATAACTTCAACAGTTAGTGTCTGACCCGTTGACACTGGGGTATATCTTGTGAGGTTATCTCTTTTGAGGAGAAACCCAAGGAAAGAGAGACGGCCGTATCCGCCAGCATGGTGGAGTCCTTGAGGCTCCATAATGGAAAGAAAGCGGAACGAGCCGGCGTCCCGCATGCTCCGGACGAGCCTCACGATTGCCCTCGGGCTCGATGAAAAAACGATCTCGTGACACTTGGCCGCTCGCGAAAGCAGAGCGGCCTTCTATTTGGAAGTACCATAGAGCGCGTTGAGCGCCGGGTAGTATTTCTGGTAGATGATCCCCCGCCTCAGCTTCATCGTAGGGGTCATCAGCCCGTTCTCGATACTGAACGGTTCTACCAAAAGGTGATAGCGGCGCACCCGCTCGACCACGGTAAGCTGCCTGTTGGCGCGCGCCAGGGCCTCCTCGATCTCGCGGCGCAGGCCCGCCGCGCCGGCCAGGGCGGGATCGCAGGGGTCGAGGCCGGCGGCGCGGGCGTGGCGCTCGAGCAGCGCTCTCTCCGGCACCACGAGCGCCACCAGATGCGGCCGGCGGTCGCCGAACACCAGGGCCTGGCCGATCTCCGGCTGGAGCATCAGCACCCCCTCGACCCGCTGCGGCGCCACGTTCTCGCCGCCCGAGTTGACGATGATGTCCTTCTTGCGGTCGGTGATCCGCAGATAGCCCTCCTCGTCCAGGGTGCCGATGTCGCCGGTGTGCAGCCAGCCGTCCTTGAGCGCCTCGGCACTCGCCGCCGGATCGGCCCAGTAGCCCTTCATCACCAGCTCGCCGCGCACGAGGATCTCGCCGTCGCCGGCGAGACGGAGCTCGACCCCCCGCAGCGCCCGCCCGACCGTCTCGACGCGGCTGCGGCCGGGCGGATTGACGCTGATGATGGGCCCGGCCTCGGTCTGCCCGTAGCCTTGCAGGATCGGCAGGCCGAGGCTCTGGAGGAACTGCCCGACCTCGGGATTGAGCGGCGCGCCGCCGGAGATCATCGCCTTGAGCCGGCCGCCGAAGCGGGCGCGGATCTTGTCGCGGACCAGCCGCTCGAGCGCCATGTCGGCCAGCGCCAGGTGCGGCGGCAGGCGGCCGCCGCGCGCGGCGCGCCGCGTGCCGAGCCGCACCGCCTCCTCGAACAGACGCGCCTTGAGGCCTCCTTCGCGGGACGCGGCGCTGGTCATGCGCTGCTTCATCACCTCGTAGAGGCGCGGCACACAGGGCAGGAAGGTGGGCCGGACCTCGGCCATGTTGGCGGCCAGCCGCTCGACGCTCTCGGCAAAGCGGATCTGCGCTCCCATGGCGATCGGCAAAAAGAGCCCCACCGTGTGCTCGTAGGCATGCGAGAGCGGCAGGAAGGAGAGGAAGACGTCGTCGCCCAGCCCGACCTCCTCGAGGAGATCCCACACGCCGGCGATATTGGCGAGCAGGCTGCGATGCGGGAGCATGACGCCCTTGGGCCTTCCGCCCGTTCCCGAGGTGTAGATCAGGCAGGCGAGATCCTCCCCCTGTCGGGCCCGGCCGGCCGTCAGGGGCGCCCCGACAGCACCCTCCTCGAGCGCCGCCCCGTAGCCCAGCGTCGCGACGGCGCCGGGCGCTGCGGCGGTCTCCTCGTCGAGCAGCACCAGCGTGCGCAGGTCCGGCAGGGCGGCCAGCTCCGGCAGCAGCCGCTGCGCCACCGCGCCGCCCGCGGCCACCGCTGCGACCGTTCCCGCATGGGCGAGGATGAACCGGTAGTCGGCGCCGGCATAGGTCGTGAACACCGGCACCGAGACCGCGCCCGCCTTGAGGATCGCCAGATCGGCCACCACCCATTCGGGCCGGCTGTCGGCGATGATCGCGACCCGGTCGCCGGGCGCCACCCCGCGTCCGGCGAGGCAGCGGGCGAGGGCTTCCGACTCCTCCGCGACCCGACGCCAGCTCCAGGACTGCCAGCGGCCGGCGCGCTTCTGCCAGAGGAAGGGCGCGTCGCCCAGGCGGACGGCGGTCCTGTCGAACAGCTCGACGAGGTTGGCGCCGAGATCCGGAAGAGGCATCGCATCTCCTGACGGGCGGACGGGGGCGGTGCTGGACGCTGGATCATTCATGCCCGTGACTTATATCTGGCGGGCAACGCAGCAAAGGAAGCATTCATGAGCGGATCGACGGCGGCCGGAGGGGACGAGGCGGGCCTGCCGGCCTGGAACCTGGACGATCTCTTCGCCGGGCGCGAGGACCCGCGGATCGCGGAGTTCCTGGCCGAGGCCGATGCGATGGCCGGGAAGCTGGCGGCGGACACCAAGGGCCGCTTTGCCGAGCTCGCGGGCGACGGGCTGGCCGATGTCATCGCCCGCTACGAGACCCTCGAGGAAAAGCTCGGCCGGGTCGCCTCCTTCGCCGGGCTGCTGCACGCGGCCGACCGCGAGGACGCCGAGATCGGCCGTTTCTTCCAGTCGATCCAGGAGCAGATCACCACGATCGGCACCAAGGTGCTGTTCGTGACGCTGGAGCTCAACAAGCTCGACGACGAGCTGCTGGAGCGCCGGCTTGCCGAGTCGACCAGGCTCGCCCGCTACCGGCCCTGGCTGCGCACCGTCCGCAGCTTCCGCCCGCACCAGCTCGACGACGAGATCGAGCGGGTTCTTCACGAGAAGTCGGTCACCGGACGCAGCGCCTGGGTGCGGCTGTTCGACGAGACCATGGCGGGCCTGCGCTTCCCGCTCGATGGCCGCGATCTTTCCGCGCAGGAGATCTTCGACCTGCTCTCGGCCAAGGATCGCGGCAAGCGCGAGGCGGCGGCGGCGAGCATCGCCGAGGTCTTGAGGAAGAACATCCGGCTCTTTGCCCGCATCACCAACACGCTGGCCAAGGACAAGCAGATCGAGGACGGCTGGCGCGCCTTCGAGCGGCCGATCTCCGGGCGCAACCTCGCCAACCAGGTCGAGGACGAGGTGGTGGCCGCCCTTATCGACGCGGTCCAGGACGCCTATCCGCGGCTCTCGCACCGCTACTACGCCCTCAAGGCGCGGTGGCTGGGCCTCGAGAAGCTGGAATACTGGGACCGCAACGCGCCGCTGCCCGAGGATGCCGACCAGCGGCGCCCCTGGAGCGAGGCGCAGCGGCTGGTGCTCGACGCCTATGGCCGCTTCTCGCCCGAGCTGGCCTCGATCCTGGGCGACTTCTTCGAGAAGCGCTGGATCGACGCGGCCCCGCGCGCCGGCAAGGACAGCGGCGCCTTCTGCCATCCCACCGTGCCGAGCGTGCACCCCTATGTCCTGATGAACTACCAGGGCAAGAGCCGTGACGTGATGACCCTGGCGCACGAGCTGGGCCACGGCGTGCACCAGGTGCTGGCCGGCCGGCAGGGCTATCTCATGGCGAGCACGCCTTTGACCCTGGCCGAGACGGCCTCGGTGTTCGGCGAGCAGCTCACCTTCGAGGCCCTGCTCGAGGCCGAGAGCGATCCGGTGCGCCGCCGCGTGCTGCTGGCCTCCAAGATCGAGGACAAGATCAACACGGTGGTCCGCCAGATCGCCTTTTGCGAGTTCGAGCGCCGGGTCCACGACCGTCGCCGCGAGGGCGAGCTCACGCCGTCCGATCTGGGCGAGATCTGGATGGCGGTGCAGCAGGAGAGCCTCGGTCCCGCCTTCGTGTGGCGCGAGGAGTACCGCACCTTCTGGAGCTACGTGCCGCACTTCGTGCACGTGCCCTTCTACGTCTACGCCTATGCCTTCGGCGACTGCCTGGTGAGCTCGCTCTACGCCGTCTACCGGCAGCAGCCCGACGGCTTCCAGACCAAATATCTGGAGATGCTCAAGGCCGGCGGCACGCTGCGCCACAAGGAGCTGCTGGCGCCCTTCGGGCTGGATGCCGGCGATCCCGGCTTTTGGGCCAAGGGCCTGGGGCTGCTCGAGGAGCTGATCGACCAGCTCGAGGCGGAGCTCGACCAGGCCGGCATCGCCGCCGGTGCTCTTGCGGGAGAAGACGCGCGATGAGCGATGTCCCGGACCGCCGCACGGAGCCCGCCTCGGAGAACTCCCTGGGCGGCCGGGTGCGCCGTTACGCGCGGGTCGGCGGTACGGTGGCCGGCCAGGCCGCGCGCATCGCCGGCAACCGTTTTTTGGGCGGCGCCTTCGACCGCGGCCGCCATGCCGGCGAGCTGCGCGAGGCGCTGGGCGGGCTCAAGGGGCCGCTGATGAAGGTCGCCCAGCTCATGGCGACCATTCCCGACGCGCTGCCGGCCGAATATGCCGCCGAGCTGGCCCAGCTGCAGAGCCAGGCGCCGCCCATGGGCAAACCCTTCGTGCGGCGCCGCATGGCGAGCGAGCTGGGGCCGGACTGGCAGCGGCACTTCGCCGAGTTTCCGCTCGAGGCGAGCAACGCCGCCTCGCTCGGCCAGGTGCACAAGGCGCGCCTCGAGGACGGCCGGCTGGTGGCCTGCAAGCTCCAGTATCCGGGCATGGAATCGGCGGTCGAGGCCGATCTCGCCCAGCTGCGGGTGATCTTCTCGCTCTACCGGCGCTGGGACGCGGCGATCGATCCCTCGCGGATCTACGAGGAGATCGCCGCCCGCCTGCGCGAGGAGCTGGATTACAGCCGCGAGGCGCGGCACATGGCGCTCTACGGCGAGATGCTGGCCCAGCAGCCGCGGGTCCATGTGCCCGGCGTGGTGGGCGAGCTCTCGACCCACCGGCTTCTCGTCATGGACTGGCTCGAGGGCCGGCCGCTGCTGAGCTTCAAGGAGGCGCCGCAGGAGGTCCGCAACGAGCTCGCGCTCAACATGTTCCACGCCTGGTACCGTCCGTTCTACGGCTACGGCGTCATCCACGGCGACCCGCATCTGGGCAACTACACGGCGGACGCCGGGCTCGACGTCAACCTGCTCGATTTCGGCTGTATCCGCGTCTTTCCGCCGCGCTTCGTGAAGGGCGTGATCGACCTCTACTGGGCGCTGGTGCGCGGCGATCGCGATCTGGCCGTCTCGGCCTACGAGACCTGGGGGTTCACCGGCCTCACCCACGAGGTGCTGGACATCCTCAACGAGTGGGCGGCTTTCCTCTATGCGCCGCTCATGGAGAACAAGCCGCGGCTGATCCAGGACGGCGCCACCGGCCGCGAGGGACGGCAGGTGGCCGAGCGGGTCCACCAGCGCCTGCGCGAGGCCGGCGGCGTCACCCCGCCGCGCGAGTTCGTGTTCATGGACCGCGCCGCCGTGGGCCTGGGCTCGGTCTTCATGCACCTGGCCGCCGAGGTGAACTGGCACGAGCTGTTCATGGGGCTCATCGAGGGCTTCGACGTCGACGTGCTGGCCGAGCGCCAGCGGGCGGCGCTGGAGCGGCACCGGCTGGAGGCGCCGGCCTGAGGGGCGGGGCATCGCTCCTTGCGGCCTCGCCCGCCAACTGCTAGGTGCAGCTCGACCCTCGCGCCGGGCGGCAGGCGCGGGAGCAACGCGGCGCGGCCGATCGCTCTTTCGGCGAGCCTTCCCTCCGGCCGGCCACGGCAATCCGATACGGGCGAGCGATGTCTGAAGGCGTCATCAAGACCGACATGGTCATCATCGGGGCGGGGCCCTGCGGCCTGTTCGCCGTCTTCGAGGCGGGCCTCTTGGGCCTCAAATGCCATCTGGTCGACAATCTCGACAAGATCGGCGGCCAGTGCGCCGAGCTCTATCCCGAAAAGCCGATCTTCGACATTCCGGCGATCCCGCGCTGCACCGGCCAGGAGCTGGTCGACGCTCTCATGGAGCAGTGCAGGCCGTTCGAGCCGGTCTTCCACCTCAACCAGCAGGCCGAGAGCGTCGAGCGGCTCGAGGATGGCAGCTGGCGGCTCGTCACCTCGGAGGGCACCGTCCTCGAGGCGCCGGCGATCGTCATCGCCGCCGGTGCCGGCAGCTTCGTGCCGCGCCGCATCCCGCTGCCCGGTGCCGAGACCTACGAGAACAGCTCGCTGTTCTATGCGGTCCGCAAGATGGAGCAGTTCCGCGGCAAGCATGTTCTCGTGGCCGGCGGCGGCGACTCGGCGCTGGACTGGGTGCTGAGCCTGCAGCCGCTCGCCGCCAGCATGACCCTGGTGCACCGCCGCGACGACTTCCGCGCAGCACCCGACTCGGTCGAGAAGATGCGCCGGCTGGTGGCCGAGGGGCAGATGCGCCTGGTGATCGGCCAGATCACCGCGCTGGCCGGTCGCGACGCGCAGCTCGAATCGGTCGACATCAAGACCGCCGGCGGCGGGCAGGAAGAGGTCGATTGCGACACGCTGCTGGCCTTCTACGGCCTCAAGATGGAGCTCGGCCCCATCGCCTCCTGGGGCCTCAATCTCGACCGCAACCTGATCGAGGTCGAGACCGAGGCGTTCGAGACCAGCGTGCCCGGCATTTTCGCCATCGGCGACATCTGCACCTATCCGGGCAAGCTCAAGCTCATCCTCTCGGGCTTCCACGAGGCGGCGCTGATGTGCCAGAAGGCTTTCAAGCTGTGCCGGCCGGACGAGAAGCTCGTCTTCCGCTACACCACCTCGAGCACCGATCTGCAGAAGAAGCTGGGCGTCATCTGACATGGCCAAGGTAGTCGTTATCGACCGCGAGGGCGTCGAGCATGTGCTCGAGGGCCAGGCGGGCTGGTCCGTGATGGAGGTCATCCGCGAGGCGGGGCTGCCGATCGAGGCGGCCTGCGGCGGCTGCTGCGCTTGCGCCACCTGCCACGTCTATGTGGACGAGGAGCACCTGGCGAAGCTCGAGGAGCCGCACGCCGACGAGAACATGATGCTGGACGAGGCTTTCCAGGTGCAGGACAACTCGCGTTTGTCCTGTCAGCTCAAGTTCTCCGACGCGCTCGACGGCATCAAGGTCACGCTCGCTCCCGAGTTCTGAGCCGCCCGCCGTTGCGGCGGGTCCGCCCTGCGCTACATTTGAGGAGCGGGCCATGGGGCACCGCTTCGTGGACGGGCGCAGGACGGAGGGTGGAATGACGCCGAGATCGGCCGGAGGAATGCTGCTGCTGGCGGCTGTCTTCGGCGTGCTGTGGCTCAAGGCGACCTTCGCCGGCCTGCTCGCCCCCTTCCTCGGCTGACCGGGCCCTCCATGCGCGGGCGACCGGATTCTCCCTTCAGGAGCGCGCGGCGGGTCGGCACCGGCCCGGCCCCTTCCGCATTTCCCGGCAACACCATGCGGCCGGGCTGGCTGCTGCGCGGCTGGGCGCTGGCCTTCCTGTGGCCGCTGCTGATCCGCCTGTTCGGCGGCGACGGCGTGGCCGCGGCGGGCCTGCTCTGCGGCAGCCTGCTGCTGTGGCTCGCGGGCGATCTCATGGCGCGCGGCCGGCAGATCGAGGAGCAGCTCGCCGCGGGCGAGCTGGGCCTGCCGCCGCGCCTGCCGCGCCGCCTCGCGGGCTCGGTGGCGGCCGGGCTCGGTGCGGCCCTCTTCAGCTGGGCCGGCGCCAACGACTCCCTCGTCATGGCGCTGCTCTTCGGGCTGCTGGCCGGAACCGGCTGCCGGCTCGTCTACGGCGCCGATCCGCTGCCCGACCGGCAGGCGCTGGAGGCGGCGGCGGCGCAGGCCGGGGTGAAGGCCCCCGAGCTTCTGGCCGCCGTCGAGGAGGCCCGCGCCAAGATCCGCGCCATCGAGGAGCGGGCGGCCTCGCTGGGCAGCCGGGCGCTGGCCGCGAAGATTGCCGCGATCGGCGCCCGGGCCCGCGCGGTGATCGCGCAGATCGAGCGCGACCCGCGCGATCTCGCCCGCGCCCGGCGCTTTCTCGTTACATATCTCGACGGCACCCGCGACGTCGTGGCCAGATATGCCGAGCAGCAGCACGATCTCGCCGGAACCGGCCTGGACGAAAGTTTCGTGCGGCTGCTGGACACGATCGAGCAGGTGTTCGCCGAGCAGGAGGACGTCTTGAAACGCGACGACCGCCTCGACCTCGAGGTCAAGATCGAGGTCCTCGAAAAGCAGCTCCGCCTCGAGGGCATCCATTGAGCGGCGGCATCAGGGAGACGAGCGGCATGGCGAGCGGTCAGGACGCGGGCGGCAAGCTCGTCCCGGATCTGGTGCGGGATCTCGACCTGCCGGTGAGCCCGGAGGTCGAGAGGCGGGTGAGCGCCGCCATGGCCGAGCTCGACCTCACCGACAGCGGCTCGATCCTGTTCTTCGGCGCCCGCGCCCAGCAGCAGCTCACCGCCGTCGCCGACCAGATGCTGGAGAAGGTCCGCACCAAGGACGTGGGGCCGGCGGGCGATCTTCTGGGCACGATGGTCCAGCGGCTGCGCGATCTCGACGTGCCGGATGCCAAGCCCGGCCAAAAGCCCGGCTTCCTCCAGCGGCTGTTCGGCGTGAAGAGCGAGATCGAGAGGTTCCTCGACCGCTACGACGACGTGAAGGGCCAGATCGACGGGATCAGCGACGATCTCGAGCGCCACAAGACCCGCCTGCTCACCGACATCGCCTATCTCGACAAGCTCTACGAGGCCAATCTCGACTATTTCCACATGCTCGAGGTCTATGTGGCGGCCGGCCGGGCCAAGCTCGCCGAGCTCGACGGCGAGGTGCTGCCGGCGCTGGAAGCCGAGGTGGAGCGCCGCCAGACCGTGCTCGAGGCCCAAAAGCTGCGCGATCTCAGGGCGGCGCGCGACGATCTCGAGCGCCGCGTCCACGACCTGCTGCTCACCCGCCAGGTCACCATGCAGAGCCTGCCCTCGATCCGCCTGGTGCAGGAGAACGACAAGTCGCTCGTTGGCAAGATCACCTCCACCATCGCCAACACCGTGCCGTTGTGGAAGCAGCAGCTCGCCCAGGCGGTCACCATCTTCCGCTCCGGCAAGGCAGCCCAGGCGGTGAAGGCCGCAACCGACCTCACCAACGAGCTCTTGCGCTCGAATGCCGAGAATCTCCGCCAGGTGAACCGCCAGGTGCGCGAGGAGACCGAGCGCGGCGTCTTCGACATCGCCACCGTGCGCAAGGCCAACGAGGAGCTCATCGCCACCATCGAGGACAGTCTCCAGATCGCCGAGGAGGGCAAGCGCAAGCGCGCCGAGGCCGAGCGCGAGCTGGAGGCCTGCGAGCACGAGCTGCGCCGCACCCTGGCCTCCGCCTCCTCGCGTGCCGGCGGCGCCGCCCCGCCGCCGGCACCGCATGGCGGGGGTGCCGCATGATCTGGAAGAAGCTCACCGGCGAGTTCGTCGACGTCATCGAGTGGACCGACGACAGCCCCGACACCATGGTCTGGCGCTTCCGCCGGCACGGCAACGAGATCAAGCACGGGGCCAAGCTCACCGTGCGCGAGGGGCAGGTGGCGGTCTTCGTCAACGAGGGCGAGATCGCCGACGTCTTCTCCCCCGGCATGTACGAGCTCTTTACCCGCAACCTGCCGATCCTCTCGACCCTCCAGGCCTGGCCGCACGGCTTCGAGAGCCCCTTCAAGGCCGAGGTCTATTTCTGCAGCACGCGGATCTTCACCGACCTCAAGTGGGGTACGCGCAACCCGGTGATGCTGCGCGACCCCGAGTTCGGCCCGGTGCGCCTGCGGGCCTTCGGCACCTACGCCATCCGCATCCAGGACCCGGCCACCTTCCTGCGCGAGGTGGTGGGCACCGACGGCCACTTCACCGTGGACGAGATCAGCGAGCAGCTCCGCAACACCGTCATCGCCCGCTTCTCCACCATCATCGGCGGAGCGGGCATCCCGGTTCTCGACCTCGCCGCCAGCTACGAGAAGCTCGGCCGCTTCGTGAGCGGCCGGATCGGCCCGGAGTTCGCCAATTACGGCCTCGAGCTGACGACGCTTCTGGTCGAGAACGTCTCGCTGCCGCCCGAGGTCGAGAAGGCGCTCGACCGCCGCACCTCCATGGGCATCGTCGGCGACCTGTCGCGCTACGGCCAGTTCCAGGCGGCCGAGGCGCTGCGCGCGGCGGCCGAGAACCCCGGTGCCGCCGGCGGCGGGCTCGGCATGATGGTCGGCATGGGCCTGGGTGGCCAGGCCGGCCCCTGGGGTGCTGCACCGCAGATGGCGGCTGCGCCGCCGCCGGCCCCGCCGCCCCTACCCGACAAAAGCTTCCATCTGGCGCGCGACGGCCGCGCCGAGGGGCCGTTCCCGCTCGCCGAGGTCCGCCAGCGGATCGAGGCGGGCCTCGTCACCCGCGCCACGCTGGCGTGGAGCGAGGGCATGCCGCAATGGCAGGCGGCCGGCGAGATCCCCGAGCTGGCATCCTTCTTCGGCGCCGAGCCGCCGCCGCTGCCCGGTGCGGGCTGAGGCGGCGCCGGGCGCCGGGCCCTGGGGTCCGCGCCCGAAGGCGGCGGCCGTGCGCTCCTCGGGCCGGCCGCGCCGCTTTTCCTGCGAGCAGTGCGGCGCCGTGCTGGCCTACGAGCCCGGCACCACCGAGCTGGTCTGCGCCTGGTGCGGCCACCGCAACCGCATCCGCGAGCCCGCCACCGAGCTGGTCGAGCAGGATTTCGCCGCACTTCCCGCCGGGCTGGCCGAGGAGCGCATCGCCGAGGCGCCCGAGCCCGCCACCTGCGAGGCCTGCGGCGCCGGCTTCGAGTTCGCGCCAGGCCTGCACGCCGGCCCCTGCCCGTTCTGCGGCCAGGCGGTGGTGGTCGATCCCGGGCGCAGCCGACGGCTCGTGCCCCAGGCCGTGCTGCCCTTCCTGATCGGCGAGCCCGAGGCGCGCCGGCTGGTGGAAAGCTGGCTGAAGGGGCTGTGGTTCGCGCCCTCGCGCCTCACCACGGAAGCCCGCAGCGAAAGCCGCCTTTCCGGCCGCTATCTCCCCTACTGGACCTTCGACAGCCGCACCCGCGCCCGCTACGCCGGCCGCCGCGGCGATGTCTACTACGTGCCGGTCCAGGTAACCGCGGTGGTCGACGGCCGCCGCACCCGCCAGACCCGGATGGAGCCGAGGGTGCGCTGGACCCCCGTCGCCGGCGAGATCGCCCGCGACTTCGACGACGTGCCGGTGGCCGCCGGAAGCTCGGTGCCCGAAGCCCTCCAGGCGCCCCTCGAGCCCTGGGACCTGGACGGGCTCAAGCCCTACACCCCCGCCTTCCTGCCCGGCTTCGAGAGCGAGCTCTACCAGCTGCCGGTAGGCCAGGGTTTTGCCAAAGCCCGCGAGCGCATGCAGGAAATGCTGCGCGACGCGGTCCGCCACGATATCGGCGGCGACCAGCAGATCATCGAGCGCCTCGAGATCGACTGGCGCGACCCCACCTTCAAGCTGGTCCTGCTGCCGGTCTGGACCAAGCGCCTCGCCTATATCGGCCGCTCCTGGCGCGTCCTCGTCAACGCCCGCACCGGCGAGGTCCATGGCGAGCGCCCCTGGAGCGTCTGGAAGATCACCGCCGCCATCCTCGCAGCCCTCCTCGCCGCCGGCGCCCTGGCGCTCCTCCTCCACGCCACCGGCTCGCTCTGAGACCACCGCCGATCGAGGCGCTGCGCGCGGCTTCTTTTCCCCTTGTCTGTCGATTGGCGGCGGTGCTCCCGCCAGCGATACCCCTTCGCCACCCGCAGAAAAAAGCGCCCGACGTCGCACCTCGCAGACACCGAGCCCCCGCTGGTCTTTCGTGGCCGCAGGCCAGAAGGCGCGCTACGCTGCCGGCAGAGCAAGAGCAGGCAGTGCGGATTAGCCAATAGTATCCCCGCAACTCCCGAGCCGACGCAGGGGGGTGGCGCAGGGCGAACCAATGCTCTTGATCTACAGCCTGGGTGAACAGTTGCCTCGGACCACGTTTCATGGAAGAGGCCCTTCTGAAAGAAAAAGATGTCGCTTGTAGACGACATGACTGGATCGGCTACCAAGAAAAAAATCTTGGATAAATATATTCCCGTTGCATTAGCGATACACGCAATCGGATCACTAATAACATTTACAAGAGATTGGTCGTACCGGACATTTTAATTTTTCGTTATATGTTCAGTTCTTTTGTCTATATTTATCAAGATTAGAATTCGTTTTAATTCACGAAGACAATTTATTATGATTATAGATTTGGTTGAGGTGAGTAAAATATTCTACGCTGACGCTGATCTCGACAAACCGAAGCCAATCGCGAGTAAATTATCTATTTCATGGATGGTGTTTTTAGTGGTAATCTTTGTTTTCATGATTGTCGATGCTATTTTTAAACTTAATGGCAAGGATATTTATTTACTCATTGTTTTCTTGGGGTCCCTGTACGCAAAAATACAGATAATGAGATCATAGCTATTTTAAATGTAACAGCTTGAATTGCGGATCCGGGCAAAAGAGGCAGGAGTCTTGCCGGATAAGATTCTCGGATCCACGCCTGCTTCATGACGGCGTCGGCTGCGCCATCCTTGCCCGTTCGCCACCCGCGAAAGCAAGCCCTCGCCATCGCGTCGCATGGCGGCTTGTGCGGGCGCGCCGCAAGATCCGCCCGCCTGTCGAGGCGGGGATGCGGCGATGCTCGAGGATTTCCTTCTGTTCGTGGCCGTGGGCTTCGCCGCGCAGATGGTCGATGGGGCCATCGGCATGGCCTACGGCCTCTCGGGCACCTCGGTGATGCTCAGCCTCGGCATCCCGCCCGCCATGGCCAGCGCCAGCATCCACGCCGCCGAGGTGTTCACCACCGGCATCTCCGGCTTCGCCCACTGGCGCTTCGGCAATGTCGACTGGCGCTTCGTGCGCCGCCTGGCGGTACCGGGCATGCTGGGCGGTGCCGTGGGGGCCTATCTCCTCGTGGGCCTGCCGGGCGAGCTGGTGCAGCCCCTGGTCAGCGTCTACCTGCTGGTGATGGGCGCCTGGATCCTCAAGAAGGCGCTGCGCCGCGCGCCGCTCACCCGCGAGCCGCCGCGGTGGCTGGCGCCCCTGGGCTTTTGTGGCGGCTTCCTCGATGCCATCGGCGGCGGCGGCTGGGGGCCCATGGTGAGCTCGACCCTGCTCGGCCGCGGCACCAGGCCCCGCTATACCATCGGCTCGGTGAACGCCTCCGAGTTCTTCGTCGCCGTCACCATCTCGGTGACCTTCCTCGGCACCATCGGCCTCGAGCTCTGGCCGATCATCGCCGGGCTGATCCTGGGCGGCGCGCTCGCGGCACCCTTCGCCGCCTGGCTGGCGAGCTCGATCCCCGACCGGCCGCTCATGATCCTGGTGGGCACCGTCATCATGCTGCTGAGCCTGCGCGGCCTCGCGCAGGTAGCAGGGATGTGAGGAACGCGGCCGCGTCCTCCCGGACC
The DNA here is from genome assembly GCA_033875255.1 of Geminicoccaceae bacterium 1502E. Classification (GTDB taxonomy): domain Bacteria; phylum Pseudomonadota; class Alphaproteobacteria; order Geminicoccales; family Geminicoccaceae; genus Marinimicrococcus. The sequence goes on from JAWZSN010000009.1 coordinate 33,885, forward strand.
GTCAGCGGGCGCCGGCTTCCTCCAGCAGCAGCCGCTCTCCATCCCTGTATGGTAAATATTCCTAATTCACGCTATCCTCGCCGCACCCTTCTTGTGCCCGCGAGGATGCCATGCAAGCCGAGCAGACCGAGAACGTCTTTCGCTACCGCCCGCTTCGCCTGTGCTACGAGGCCGAGCCGGACGACCAGAAGCTCGCCTTCATGCTGCGCGATTCGCTGCAGTGGCGCTACGACCCGCGCTGCGCCCTGGAGGTGCATTTCGCCCGCGAGATGTATCATTGCGTGCGGCGCCAGGAGCGGCTGAAGATCGTCGAGGAGCGCTGCGCCGACAGGGCTTTGACCTGTCCTGACAGCGAGGCCCGCTCGGTGGCCGAGCAGGCGCGGATCTGGAGCCAGTGCCGGGCCCGGGCGAAGCGCGGCTATGTCGAGGCCAAGACCGAGCTCAAGGCGCTGATCGAGGAGCGCGAGCAGCTCGACGCGCTGGATGCCTGGCCCGGCCTCGTGCGCCGGCGGCGCGAGCGGATGCAGGCCGGGCGGGCGGCGGCCGAGGCGCGCATGAGCGAGCCCGGCCACGATCCCGCGAGCGATCCCGACCCGGGCAACGCCGTGTTCGTCGATCCCGCGGGCGCGGCCTTCCTCAAGAGCATCGAGGAGCCCAATGGCGGCATCGCCGCCACCGAGCGGCTTTTGGCCGCGAAGGACGGAGATGGCACAAACGAACCCGAGACCGGTGCCGCCGCGCCGGACCGGCCGGCTCCAGGCGGCATGAACGAGCCCGGCGGCCCGGCCGGGGCGCCGGCGCAGGGTGGCACGAAAGCCGCCGCAAAGACTGGCACAAACGAACCCGAGCGCCTCCGGGCGGGCGCCCGAAGCCGCGATCGTCCGGCCGGGTCGGGCTGCGGGACCGACCAGAAAATGGAAAGGTGAGCCGGCGCAAAGCGCCCGTCTGTCCCGCTGCCGCGTCCTTGCACGAACGAACCCGCGCCGCCGGGCGGCGCTTCAGCCTTCCGGCCGGGCCTGTCGCCGGCGCCAGCGGCGCAGCTCCCAGCCCTGCACGAGGCGGTCGGCGCGCTCGCGCCCGGCGCTCGCCGGCGCCAGGGCGTCATAGGGCAGCCAGCGCTCCTGCTCGGAGAAGAAGACCTCGCGGCTGGCCGGGTCGAGGATGGTGCGGCGTCCGTCCGGCTCGACCATGCCGATCTGGGCGGGGCTCTCGAGATCGCCGATCAGCTGGAAGACGCCGCCCCTCGGCGCCCGCGGCAGGGCAGGCGGCGGCTCGGCGCCCATGGCGCGCAGCAGGACGTCGCGGACCTCCTCCTGGCCGAGCGGCAGGCGGCTGTCGAAGCCGGGCCGCGAGAGCACCAGCGCGGTGCGGGTCTGGGCGTCGTCGAGCCGGTGGCCGTGGCCCAGATAGCCCTCCTCGAAGAGCGCCTCGCCATGATCGCCCACCACCGCCACCAGCGAGCCTTCCATCAGGCCGCGCGCCTCGAGGAATGCCAGAAGCCTGCCCAGCTGTGCGTCGGCGGCGGCCACCGCGTTCAGGTAGGTGCGCTCGAGCCAGGCGCGCTGGTCGGCACCGATCGAGGCCCGGGGGATCGGCAGGCCGCCGAGCCGCATCGGCATTCCCGGATGGGCGTAGGGGAAATGCGCCTCCTGGAAGTTGAGATAGACGAAGCGCGGGGCGCTCCAGTCGGCCTCGCCCAGCCGCGTCTCGAGCTCGTCCAGGAGGATCCGCGAATCGATCCGCAGGCTGGCCTCGTCGGTCGAGGTGAGGGCGCGGCGGTCCTTGAGAACCACGGCGTCCAGCATGATCTCGTTCCGGCCGTCCTGCCCGACCGTCTCCGCGATGCCGCCGAACCCTTCCGCCATGCCGGAGAAGATGGACGTCCGGTAGCCGTTCGCCTGCAGCACCCGGAAAAGCGAGCGGGCGGGGCGCTCGCCGGCGAGGCTGCCGGTCAGCAGGCTCTTCATGGCGGGCACCGTGAACGCCTCGTGGGCGTGGACGGCGTCGAGCAGGCTGCCGCGCCGGGCGAGCGCGGTGAGGTTCGGCGCCACCAGCCGGCCATCGAGGCGCCGGCCGACGACGTCGCCGCGGGTGCTCTCCAGCACCACGAGAAAGAGGTTGGGGCGCGGTGCGGGCACGACCGGCACCGCGTCCACCGAGGCGGCCCCGGCCGGCTCGTCCGCGGGGAGCTGGAAGTCGCCGGCAAAGCCGTCCTCGTCGATCCCGTTTGCCGGCCGGTCGAACGCCATGGGGTGGCGTGCCGCGTCGAAAGGGTGGCTGTCGGGCAGGCGGCCGAACAGCCCGTAGCCGTCGCGGTCGACGTCGGTGAGGCCGTTGAGGAGGCCCACGACCGCCTCGTAGGCCAGGCTCTTGCGCAAGGCTGCCTCGAGATCGGCGTCGCGGCTGGCCGGCAGGAGCAGGGCTGCCAGCGGCAGGAGCATCGCCGCCAGCACGAGAAGGCCGGGCCATGGCCTCGGCAGAGGCGGCCCGTCCGCCAGCGGCGCCGGAGGCAGCAGCGCCCGCACCGTCCGCCTGCCGAGCAGCAGGGCGGCAGCCATCGCGGCCGCCATGGCGAGCATCAAGGAGAGCTCGTCGGCCACGTAGAGAAGCGCCGTGGCGATACTGCCGCCGGCGAGGTCGCGCAGCAGGCCGAAGCTCACCGCGTCGCTGAAATAGGCCAGGAGCTGGTAGCGGGCGGTGAGCGCGGCGGTGGCCAGGCAGCCCCAGGTGAAGAGAAAGCCGAAGGCGAGCTGGTGGCGGTCGCGGGCGATGCGTCGCGCGAGGCTCGTGAACCAGACCAGGCCCAGCCCGGCGAGCCAGGCATGAACGAGCAGCACGAGGCCGCTGAAGGCGAGCCGCTGCGGCCAGTGGACGAGGCGGTGGGACTGCAGGAAGCCGCCGCGGAAGACCTCGTACTTGACCTCGATCAGCACCAGCTCGAGGCCGCTGGCGCACAGTGTCGCCACTGCCCAGGCGAGAAGCAGCGGAAAGGCGCCGGTACGGCCGGCGAGGCCGGGCGCGGCGCGGGCACGGCCAGCGGTCGCCATGGGCGGCCCTTCTCTCGGGTAGAAGAAGATGGGGCACCCTTAGACCGGCAGTAGCGTGACGTCAGCGGTGGCAACCGCCCGCCGCGTAACCCGATGCGCAGGTTCAGTCGGGCAGCGTGTAGAGATCGACCGGATGGGCCACGAGATCCCAGGCGAGGCGGGCACCCACCGCCAGCACGATCAGCGAGAGCAGCACGCGAAGCTGCTCGCCGCGCAGCAGGGCGCTGACCCGTGTGCCGAACTGGGTGCCGATCACGCCGCCGGCGATCATCAAGATCGCCAGCATGATGTCGACCGTATAGTTCTGCACGGCGTGCATGAAGGCGGTGCCGGCCGAGACGAAGGCCAGCTGGAAGAGCGACGTTCCGACCACGACCGAGGTCGGCATGCCGATGAAATAGATCATCGCCGGGATCAGCAGGAAGCCGCCGCCCACCCCCATGATCGCCGTCAAGAGCCCGATGCCGGCGCCGGTGACGAGCGGAATGAGCGCGGAGATGTAGAGCCGCGACTGCGGGAAGCGCATCTTCAAGGGCAGGCCGTGCACCCAGTAATGCTGGTGCAGGCGGCGCCGTGGGGCGCCCTTCTTGCGGGTCCGCACCAGCGCCGTGAGGCTCTCCCAGAACATCATCAGGCCGACCGAGCCCAGGAAGAACACGTAGGACAGGGTCACGAACGTGTCGATCCGGCCGATCGCGCGCAGCCACTGGAAGACCAGGATGCCGATCGCCGAGCCCAGGATGCCGCCGCCCACCAGCACCGCGCCCATGCGCAGGTCGAGCGTGCCGCGCCGCAGATGGGCGAGCACGCCGGAGACCGAGGAGGCGAGGATCTGCGTCGTGCCGGAGCCCACCGCCACCGCCGGCGGGATGCCGATGAAGATGAGCAGCGGTGTCATCAGGAAGCCGCCGCCGACGCCGAACACCCCGGAGAGAAATCCCACGATCCCGCCAAGGCCGAGAACCAGGAAAAGGTTCACCGACATCTCGGCGACGGGCAGATAGATATCCATGGTGCGGGCTGTCTCGGCTTCTTGCGCCGCCACTATGGGGCGGGGGCGCACAGGACTGTCAAGGCGTGGGCTCAGGCCCGGGCGAAGGAGGGCGGCTCGAAGGCCCGCACCGGCGGCGGCTCGCCGCCAAAGAGCTCGACCTCGACGAGACAGGAATGGGCGCTGGGCCCCTGCGCCAGCCGCGAGGTGCCCTTGTCCAGGGTCAGCGCGTTGGGATTGCCGTGCCGCTCGATGCCGGTTTCAGGGTCGGGGTCGAACCACGCGCCGGTCGGCAGCACCGCCACGCCCTTCATCAGCCCCCCGTCGGTTGCGGCGGTCGCGAGACAGGCGCCGCGATCGTTGAAGACCCGCACCAAGGCGCCCTCCTCGATGCCGCGGGCGGCAGCGTCCTCGGGGTTGAGCCGCAGCACCTCGCGGCCCTGCCGCTTGAAGGAGCGGCTGTGCCCACCCGGATCGTACTGGCTGTGCAGCTTGCCCTCCGGCTGACTGGAGATCAGATGCAGGGGAAAGCGCGCCGCCTTCGCCGCCCCGAGCCACTCCTCGGGCTCGAGCCACGCCGGATGGCCGGGGCAGTCGTCATAGGCGAAGCCGTCGATGGTCTTCGAGAAGATCTCGATGCGGCCCGAGGGCGTGCGCAGCCTCTGGCCCTCGGGGTCGCGGGCGAAGCCTTCGAGGAGCGTGCGCGGCCCCGCCGGCTCCGGCAGCTCGATGAAGCCCCGCTCCCAGAACGCGGCGAACTCGGGCAGGTCGATGTGGCGCTCGGCCGCCCGCTGGCGGGTGACATTGTAGAGCCAGCGCAGCCAGTCCATCGGCTCCCGGCCCTCGGTGAACGCCTCCTCCACGCCGAGCCGCCGGGCCAGGCCGCGGAAGATCGCATGGTCGTCGCGCGCCAGGCCGACCGGACGGACCAGCCGCTTCATGGCGATCATGAACCCGTCATTGCTGGCGCAGGCGATGTCCTCGCGCTCGAGCGGCATCGTCGCCGGCAGCACGATGTCGGCGCGTTTGGCCAGCGCGTTCCACATGATCTCGTGCACCACCACCGTCTCGGGGCGCTGCCAGGCACGCTCCAGGCGGTTCAGGTCCTGATGCGCGTGGAACGGGTTGCCGCCGGCCCAGTAGACCAGCCGCGTATCCGGATAGGTGAGCCTCTTGCCGTCGAAGTCGAAAGGCTCGCCCGGATGAAGCAGCAGGTCGGCGATGCGCGCCACCGGGATCAGGTCCCTGACCGGGTTCTCGCCCTGCGGCACGGACGGCCAGGGAAAGCCCCGCACATCGTTGCCGATGCCGTTGGCGGCGCTGTAGCCGAAGCCGAAGCCGCCGCCGGGCTTGCCGATCTGGCCCAGCATGGCGGCGAGCGTGATGGCGAGCCAGTAGGGCTGCTCGCCATGCTCGGTGCGCTGCACCGACCAGCTGGCCGAGATCAGCGTGCGCGAGGCCGCCATGCGGCGCGCGAGATCGCGGATGGTGGCAGCCTCGAGGCCGGTGATGCCGGCCGCCCAGTCGGCGTCCTTGGGCATGCCGTCGCTCTCGCCCGCGAGATAGGCGGCAAAGCGGTCGAAGCCGGTGGTGCAGCGCTCGAGGAAGCGCCGGTCGTGCAGCCCCTCGGCGAGCAGCGTGTGGGCGAGGCCGAGCATCAAGGCGGCGTCGGTGCCGGGCCGGAAGGGCAGCCATTCGGCGTCGAGAAGATCGGCCGCATCCGCGCGCACCGGCGCCAGCAGCACGAACCGCAGGCCGGCCTCGCGGCAGCGCTCCAGTCCCTCGCGCACCACGTGCCGGCCGACGCCGCCGGAATTGACCTGGCCGTTCTTGAGCGGCATGCCGCCGAACATCACCACCAGCTCGCCGCTCTCGGCGATCGAGCGCCAGCTGGTGTGGTCCGTCAGCAGTCCCTGGAAGCTGCCGATTACCCGCGGCACGATCACCTGGGCGGCCGCGTAGGAATAGGCGTTCACCGAGCGGGTGTAGCCGCCGATGCAGTTGAGGAAGCGGTGGATCTGGCTTTGCGCGTGGTGGAAGCGGCCGGCGCTGCCCCAGCCGTAGGAGCCGCCGAAGATCGCCTGGTTGCCGTGCCTCTCGCGCACCCGGGCGATCTCCTTCGCCACGAGATCCAGCGCCGTCTCCCACCCGACCTCGACGAAGGGCTCGCGGCCGCGCCCCCGGCCGCCCGCCTCGTGGCCGTGCCGGAGCCACGAGAGCCGCACCGCCGGCTTGCGGATGCGCAGGGGATGGTCGAGCGCCTCGATCATGTTGCCGGCGATCGGCGACGGGTCGCAGTCGCGCTCGAAGGGATGCAGCGCCACCAGCCTGCCTTCCCGAACCTCGCCGCGATAGGTGCCCCAATGCGTTGCGGTGGTCGGCCAGGCGGATGTCACGGGTTGCCTCCCTTCATTCTTTCCCGGGTGCCCTGGAGACTGCGCCGGGCCTGCGCCGCTGGCAATGGCGCTGACCGCGGCGCGAGGCGCGGGGTGCATGGGAGTGGGGCCGTGGCGGGCTACGCGCAGCCGGTAGGCAGCAGCGTCTTGCGGCGACGGCCGCATCGTCTGGAGCCCGCCAGAGGTCGCATGACCCGCACGGGGGGTCGTGGCGCGGCCGGCCCGAGCTTCACGGGACCGCGCGGGTGGCGAAATCGGCGGCCATCAGCACGAGAAGGAGCAGCAACCATGCAGCAGCACCCACGGCCACCAGCCGCACGATGCCGTCCAGCTCGCGAAGATGCATGTAGAACCAGAAGATCAGCGCCGCCTTGGCGGCCGCAAGGGCCATGCTCGCGGACACGCTCGCGGCGCCGGTGGCCACGAGGCTGGCGCCTACGGTGGCGGCGAGAAGGCCGAGCAGCACCGCCCAGACCGTGACCAGCAGAGGGACGCCGCGCATCGCCGTCACCGCACCAGGTAGAGGGCTGGATAGAGGAACACCCAGACCACGTCGACCAGGTGCCAGTAGAGGCCGCTGATCTCGACCGTGATGGCGCGGCCGGGCAGGCGCACGGCGTCCCGCCACACCTGCGCGGCAGGGCCCGCGAGGAGGACGATGCCGATCGCCAGGTGCAGGGCGTGGAGGGACGTGGAGACGAGGTAGAGGTTCATGAAGAGCTCCCCCACGAGCGTGGCGAAGGATGTGGCGGGGCTCAGATGGGGCAGCAGCCCCTCGCGATATTGCGAGCTGTACTCCCACGCCTTCAGGCCGAGGAACGCCACGCCCAGCAGGGCCGCCCCCCCCCAGCAGGCCCGCCGTCCGCCGACGCTCGCCGGCCCGCGCCGCGTGCGCCGCCAGCGCCACCGCGAGGCTCGAGGTCAGGAGGATCGCGGTATTGGCAGCGCCCAGCCACAGATGCAGCCGCCTGGAGGCCTCCACCACCTCCTCGGGGTGCATGATCCGCATGGCCAGGAGTGCCGCGAAGAGGCCGCCGAAGAGCATCAGCTCGGTGGCGAGGAACACGTACATGCCCATCATGTCCGCGCTCCGCTGCTGCTCGGCCTCGCTGAACGGATCGCAGACGCGCAGTTCCTCAGCCACCGCCCTTCTCCTGCTCGACGGCATAGTCGTCGGGTGGGGTCGTGACCACCGGAATGGCGGGGACGTTGTGCTTGGGCGGCGGTGAGGGGAGCGTCCACTCGAGGCCCGTGGCGCCCCACGGGTTCGGTCCTGCGGGCGAGCCGTGGCGCAGCGAGTGGAAGAGGTAGGCGAAGGGCAGGAGGTAGGCCAGCGCGAGGATGCTGGCGCCCGCCGAGGAGAGGACGTTGAGCACCTGGAAGTCCGGCGTGTAGACGTGGTAGCGGCGCGGCATGCCGAGATAGCCCAGGATGAACTGGGGGAAGAAGGTGAGGTTGAAGCCGAGAAAGATCAGCAGCGCTGCGATCCGCCCCCAGACCAGGGAGTAGGTGCGGCCGAACATCTTGGGCCACCAGAAGTGCAGGGCCCCGAAGTAGGCCGAGACCGTGCCGCCGACCATGATGTAGTGGAAATGCGCAACCACGAAGTAGGTATCGTGCACGTGCACGTCGACCGCCAGCATGGCGAGGAGCAGGCCGGTCGTTCCGCCCACCACGAAGAGGCCGATGAAGGCCGCCGCATAGAAGAAGGGGGGATCCAGCGCGATCTGCCCTTTGTAGAGCGTGGCGGTCCAGTTGTAGACCTTGATGCCCGACGGCACGGCCACCACCACACTCAAAAACGAGAACACCGCGCTCGCATACATCGACTGGCCGGAGACGAACATGTGGTGGCCCCACACCAGGAAGCCCAGCACGGCGATGGCGATCGAGGAGCCGGCCACGAAGGCGTAGCCGAAGATCGGCTTGCGGGCGGCGGCGGCCACGAGCTCGCTCACCACGCCGAGCGCGGGGAGCACCATGATGTAGACGGCGGGGTGACTGTAGAACCAGAAGAGGTGCTGGTAGAGCAGCGGGTCGCCGCCCAGCGCCGGGTCGAAGACTCCCAGCCCGAACAGCCGCTCGGCGGCGATCAGTGCCAGGGTGATGGAGAGCACCGGGGTCGCCAGCACGAGGATGATCGAGGTGGCGTAGTGCGACCACACGAAGAGCGGCAGGCGCCGCCACGTCATGCCGGGCGCGCGCAGCCGGTGGATCGTGACGATGAAGTTGAGGCCGGTGAGGATCGACGAGAAGCCCACGACGAACACCGCGGCCGCGGCCATCACCACGTTGCCGTTGGCGAACATCGAGGAGAGCGGCGTGTAGAAGGTCCGGCCGGCGTCGACGCCGCCGGTCACCAGCACCCAGACCGTGAACAGCCCGCCCAGCACGAAGATGTACCAGCTCAGCAGGTTGAGGCGCGGGAAGGCGAGGTCCCTGGCGCCGATCATGAGCGGGATCAGGAAGTTGCCAAAGGTGGACGGGATCGACGGGATCAGGAAGAACCACACCATGATCACGCCGTGCAGGGTGAAGGCGCGGTTGTAGCCCTCGCTGGTGAGCAGATCGCCCTCCGGCGTCAGCAGGTCGGCGCGCACCAGCCCCGCCGCTGCACCCCCCAGGAAGAAGAAGAACGTCACCGAGACCAGATAGAGGATGGCGATCCGCTTGTGGTCGGTGCTGAGCATCCAGGAGCGCAGGGTGTGGCCGGCCCCGAGATAGCTCGCCCGCTCGCTCGCGGATTCCGAAATGGCGGCGGAACCCGCCGGCCGCGTGCCTGCTGCGGCTTCGCTCATCGCCCCTGCCTCGGGCTCGGCACCGCATCCTCGGGCGCCTTCACGTAGGGCAGGGCGGCCCCGTCGGCCTCGCCGTCGCACCCCGCGAGGGCCAGCGAGGCGCCCATGACCTTGAGCATCGAGCGCCTGTCCATGCCGCCGGCACTGCTGGCCAGCGAGGGAAACTCGGCCTCGAGGAAACGGTGGAAGGCGGGCGTCCGCGCAAGCTCGTCCAGGCTGCGCCAGAAGGTGCGGCCGCTGAGCCCGGCCAGCCGTCTCCTTATGTCGGCCGTGATCTCCGGCGTCGCTCCGCTTCGCCTCATTCCCTCACCTGTGGCAGATGCTTCAGTCGTCGAGCTTCGCGGGTTCGATGCCCAGCTGCTCGACCATCCGCCGGCCGTACGTCGCACGGTCGGGCGTCTCGTCGCTCCAGCCGGACCAGTCCATCCGCGTCACCTCGGAAGGGGGGCGCAGCGCGGGGGCCGGATCGCGGTGGCACTCCAGACACCATTCCATCTGGGACGGCTCGGCGCGCCGCATGAGTGGCATCTCGTCGACGCGACCGTGACAGGTGGCGCAGGGTACGCCGCGGCCCATGTGAATAGAGTGGTTGAAATAGACATAGTCGGGCACGCGGGCGACGCGGTTCCAGACCAGGGGCTCGCCCGTGACCAGACTCTCCCGCACCGGAGCCAGCATCGGCGCTCCCGTCCAGAGCTGGGAATGGCAGGTCATGCAGATCTCGGTGGCCGGAAGACCGGCCTCGGGGCTCGTCTCCACGGTGGTGTGGCAGTAGCGGCAGTCGATACCGAGCCTGCCCACATGGTGCTCGTGGCTGAAGGGCACGGGCTGCTCGCGCACCCAGCCCACCAGCGTGGCATAGCTCGATTCCATGTAGCCCCCTGCCACCAGCACCGCCCCTCCCGCCGCCACCGCCACGACCAGCAGGCCAGCGCGCAGGCGCGTGTCAGCCGATGCCGACAAGGTCTGGGGCATTGCCCGCCCTGCGCACGACCACGGTAAGGATCCGGCCTTCTGAACGGCCGCCAGAACGCCGGCTGCTCGAAGCTGAATACGAGGATCGAGCGATCACTCCACGAGGTGATTTGCGCGAGCGATCGGCCGGGCCAGGCGCACGCGCGGCGTCCTGCAAGGCTGCCGAGGAGCGCCACGCCCACCGCGCTTTGCCGGCATCGTCCGGCCGCCGGCCATGTGGCTGCCCGGGCGGAATGCGTGGTCATTCGGTTCCTGCTCGAGCCGGGCCCAGACCGGCGAAGGCCCATGGCCGCCTTCGGACATGATCGTGCGGCGCCGGCTGTCGAGGGCCGTCCGCTACGCCACGAGCGTGTGGGCCGGCAGCCGCTCCGACACCGTCTCGTTGCCGGGCCGAAACTCCGCCGGCACGTTGCTGCTGGCGTCGATGCCGCGACACAGACGCGCCAGCGCCAGCGCCCGCTCGTCGTCCGACGGCGGAACCCTCCCGGCCGGGGGCGTGGCTCAGCGCCGCTCGGCGGCGCGGCGCGAGGGAGGGCGAGGGGGAGCAATGCCCAGCAGCCGGCGCAGCGCCACGGTCTCCCGGTTCAGGGCCGCGACGACTTCCGGGAGCGGGCCGGCGAGCTGCGGGGCCAGGGCGGCGGCGGCGGGCTCGGCCATCGCGCGCTCGGCCTCGGCAAGGCGCTGCAGCCCGGCCTCGTTGCCGGTGGTGGCGAGCGCCAGGGCAAGCGCGAGCCGCTGCTCCGGTTGCTCCGGCACGGCCTCGCCCATTGCCGCCGCCAGCAGATCGAGACGGCCGGCGGCGAGAGCGGCCTGTGCCGCCAGCGGATCGTCCGCCGAGATGCCGTCGGCCTGGAGGAGCGCCAGCGCCGCTTCCGGCGCTCCCGTCGCCAGCGCCACCCGCGCCCGCAACCGCCTCACCTGCCCGTTCTCGTCGGTCACGGGGGGGCCGAGCCGGTCGAGCAGCGAGTGCGCGAGGGCCGGGTCGTCGGCGTCGAGGGCATAGCCGGCGGCGGTGGCGAGCCGCGCGGCACGCGACGGTCCGGCCGAGGCGCCGGCGGTGCGCTCGAGGAGCCTGGCCGCGGCGAGCGGCAGGCCGGCGGCGGCCAGCCCATCGGCCAGCCGCCCGGCAAGCGCGGCGGTCTCGGGCCGTGCCAGACTGTCCGGCGACAGCCGACCGGCTATGTCCAGGGCTGCCATGAGCTCGGCCGGATCGCCGCTGCCCTCGCCCAGCAGTTGCGCGAGCAGCCGCTCGAACGCCGCTCCCGCCTCGCCGGCCGCATCGCCCGTCTCGCTCGCCAAAAGCTGCTGCCATGCCTCCACCGCCAGCAGCGGCCGGGCGTTCTCCTCGGCGAGCGTGGCCAGAAAACGCAGCATCCCGGCCTCCTCGACATGCCCGCGCCACAGCGGCATCAGCTTCGCCAGCCGCTCCAATGTCGGTTCCGCCAGGAGATCGCCGCGCTCCACCCCGAGCCGTGCCCGCTCCACCAAGGCCGGCATGGCGTGCCGCCCGCCGCCTGCGGCAAGCTGCTCGAGAGTCAGCACGGCGTCGCGCCATGAGCCCAGTCTTTCCTGGGTCTGCGCCTTGAGCCGCAGCAGCCGCCCCTTCTCGCCGGCGGCCGGTCGTAGCGCCAACAGGCGGTCGGCCAGGGGCCGCAGCTCCGCAAACCTCTCTTCCCGCGCGAGTCCTTCGGCGAGTTCCAGGCCGAGGCGGCGCTGCAGCGCCGGCGGGTAGTCCGCCGGCAGGAGGTCGGCCGGAGGGACCTCCGTCGAGGCCAGCACCGCCTGCCACAGCGCCAGCTCCGTGTCGCCCGACGGCGGCGGGTCGGCCGGCTCCGCGCCGCCGCGCAGGAGCCCCGCCGCTGCCCGTAAAGCCTGCAGCTCGGCGCCCGCGCGCGGGTCTGCGGCAGACAGCTCCCCGGCCTGCTGGAGCCGCACCAATGCTTCCGAGGGCTGGGTGTGGGCCAGATGCAGGCGGGCGAGGGCGAGGAGAACCGGCAGGCGCGCTGCCGGCAGCCGGGCCACGAGCTCGGCTTCGAGGCGGCGCTTGCGCTGCAGAAAGGTCTCGCCCGGCGCCAACCGCCAGCTGGCGAGGCCGAGCAGGGAATGCTGTGCGGGGAGCGCCGGCTGGAGGGCGCCCGAGGCATCCGCCGCGACCGTCGGTTCCGGCGTTACCGCTACCTGCGTGGCTAGTGGCGGAACGTCGGGTACCGGCGGTGGCGCCACAGCCTGCTCGATGCTCGGCGCCTGCGGGTCGGGCAGTCGCGGCATGGCCGGCACCGGAGGCGCTGCGGTGGGCGGCGGCTCGCGCCGGCGCCAGACGATGCCCAGGCCGGCCGGGAGAAACTCCCTGTCGGCCAGCACGGCGCCGCCGGCCGAGCTGCCGGGCATGGTGGAGGGAACGACGGCCAGCCGCTCGCCGGCGGCCTCGTCGAGGATGTAGAGCGGCTCGCCCCGCAGTCCCGCCAGTGCCGGAGCCGGATCGACCGGCGGGGCACGGCTGGCCGCCGATCCTTCGTGCAGCACGACCCGCCAGCCGCCGGCACCCTGGCGCCCGACCTCCAGCGCGAATGTCCTGGGCAGCTCGAACCAGTAGACCGTGGCGCCGTCGAGCAGCTTCTTCTCGACGAGGCGCAGACCGGTCCGGAAGGCCAGGTCGTGCGCGTCCAGCCGCTCCTCGGTGGGCTCGGTGGCGAGCACCGCGGCCAGCCGGCCGGGGCGCAGGAAGAAGGCGGCGGCAGTGCCCGGCGGCGTGGCGAACTGCAGCACGCTGCGGCCGCCCTCGCGCCGCCCGCTCACCCCGACCGCGCCGCGGGTCGATCGCCAGTCGAGGCGCGGCTGGAGCGGTTCCGCCGCAGCAGGCGGCGCCGTGGCATCGCCGCCCTGGACAGTGCCCGCCGCCACCGGTCCCGTGGCTGCCGCCGGCACGAGCCGTCGCGGGCCGGTGGCCTCGGCGCCGGCGGCTGTCGCGAGGATCAGCAGCAGGAGGAGAAGGAGCGCTGCGGCCGGCGGGCCGCGGCGGCCCACCCGTGACGGCGCAGCGCAGTGCTGCGCAATCATGGTCCGCCCATGCCTCGCGCGAGGAGGCGGGTGCCAGGGCCGCCGGGATGGCGGGCGGCGCCGGCTCGGCGGGCTGGGGCGGGCGAGGTCACGAGACGGGCTCCGGCTGGTGGCGCCGCGCTCGTCGCACGGTACCGCTTCCCCGAAACCCTGCCACAGCGCCCTTAAGGAAAGCTGAAGCGCCGGGCCCGCCGCGGATGGCGGGCCGGGCTCCCGATCAGAAGCTGGCGGGTGCGGCGAGACCGACCTGTGCCAGCCGGCGCCGCAGCTCGTCCTTGAGGCGCCCGAGCCCCTCCGCGCTCTGCGCCTCGGCGCGCGCCACCAGCACCGCCTGGGTGTTGGAGGCGCGCAGAAGCCACCAGCCGTCCGCGGTCCTCACCCGCACCCCGTCGATGCCGTCGACGTCGGCGCCCTCGCTGGCGAGGTGCCGGCGGACCTCCTCGATCACCGCGAACTTGCGCTCGTCGGGGCACTCGAAACGGGTCTCGGGCGTGGTGAAGGTTTCGGGCATGGCGTCGCGCCATTGGGCCAGCGTGCGGCTGCCGCGCCCGAGAATGTCGAGCAGCCGGACCGCCACGTAGAGCGCATCATCGTGGCCGTAGAAGCCGTCCTTGTAGAAGATGTGGCCGGACATCTCGCCCGAGAGCGGGGCGCCCACCTCGGCCATCTTGGTCTTGATGATTGAGTGCCCGGTCTTCCACATGAGCGGCTTGCCACCCAGCCGCTCGATCGTGTCGAAGAGGGTCTGGCTCGCCTTGACGTCGGCGATGATGGTCGAGCCCGGCAGCCGCTCGAGCAGGTCGGCGGCGAGGATCTGCAGGAGCTGGTCGCCCCAGACGATCCGGCCCTGGCGGTCGACCACGCCGATCCGGTCGCCGTCGCCGTCGAAGGCGATGCCGAGCTCGGCGTCACGCCGCGCCACCTCCTCGATCAGCGCCTCGAGATTGTGCGGCTCGGTGGGGTCGGGATGGTGGTTGGGAAAGCGGCCGTCAATGTCGGCGAAGAGGCAGGTGTGACGGCCCGGCAGACGCGCGGTCAGCGCCGTCATCACCTCGCCCGCGGCGCCGTTGCCGGCATCCCACACCACCTCGAGGGGCCGGGTGCCGTGATAGTCGGCGGCGAGCCGCTCGACATAGGCGTCGAACACCGCCACCTCGCGCCGCGCGCCGGTACCTTCCGCCCATGCGCCCTCGGCGGCGATGCGGCCGATCTCCTGGATGTCGCCGGCGAAGAACGGTGCTCGCCCCAGCATCAGCTTGAAGCCGTTGTGCGAGGGCGGGTTGTGCGAGCCGGTGATCTGGATGCCGCCGTCGGCCTGCAGATGGTGCACCGCGAAATAGAGCATCGGCGTCGGTCCGAGGCCGATGTCCAGCACCTCGAGCCCGGCCTCGGCGAGGCCGCCGGCCAGGGCGGCGGCGAGCCCGGGCGAGCTCAGCCTGCCGTCGCGGCCCACGCAGATGCGCCGGCCGCCGCGCTGCAACGCCACCGTGCCGAAGGCGCGGCCGATGGCGCGGGCGTCGGCCGCGTGCAGCGTGTCGCCGACGATCCCGCGAATGTCATACTCGCGCAGGATCGTCGGATGGAAGCGGTGGCCCGCCGGCGCAGCGCCCGCGGGTCCGGCCGGCTCAGCCATGGATCGCTGCCCGGCCGAGGCCGGTATAGGCGAAGCCCGCCCGCACCACCTGGCCGATGTCGAAGATGTTGCGCAGGTCGACGATCACCGGCGCGCGCATCAGCTCGTGAGCCCGCTCGAGGTCGAGGCCACGGAACACGTTCCACTCGGTGAGCACGACCAGCGCGTCGGCGCCCTCGACCGCCTCGTAGGCATCGTTGCACCAGGTGACGTCGGGCATCAGCCGGGCGGCCTCCTTCATGCCCTCGGGATCGAACGCCCGCACCGTCGCCCCTTCGCCCTGCAGCGCCGGCACGATCACCAGGCTCGGGCTGTCGCGCATATCGTCGGTGTTGGGCTTGAAGGTCACGCCCAGGACCGCGATGGTCTTGCCGGCGACGCTGCCGCCGCAGGCGTCGACGATCTTGCGGCACATGCGCCGCTTGCGGCTCTCGTTGACCTGGACCACCGTCTCGACGATGCGCAGCGGCGTGTCGTGCTGCTCGCCGGTGCGCAGCAGCGCCAGTGTGTCCTTGGGAAAGCAGGAGCCGCCATAGCCCGGCCCGGCATGCAGGAACTTGCGGCCGATCCGGCCGTCGAGCCCGATGCCGCGGGCCACCTGCTGCACGTCGGCGCCCACCACCTCGCACAGGTCGGCCAGCTCGTTGATGAAGGTGATCTTGGTGGCAAGGAAGCTGTTGGTTGCATACTTCACCAGCTCCGCGGTCTCGAGCGTGGTGAACATGATCGGCGTCTCGATCAGGTTGAGCGGCCGGTAGAGGGCCGAGAGAACCTCGCGCGCCCGTTCCGTCTCGACGCCGCAGACCACGCGGTCGGGACGCAGGAAGTCCTCGATCGCCGAGCCCTCGCGCAGGAACTCGGGATTGGAGGCGACCTCGATGGCGAGATCGGGGCGGCGGCCGCGAAAGAAGGTCTCCAGCTTGCGGCCGGTGCCGACCGGCACCGTCGACTTGGTGATGACCACCGCCGGATGGTCGAGATGCTCGGCGATCTCCTCGGCGGCGGCCATCACGTAGCTGAGGTCGGCATGGCCGTCGCCGCGCCGGGTCGGCGTGCCGACGGCGATGAAGACCGCGTCGGCATCCTTGAGCGCCTCGGGCAGCGAGGTGGTGAAGCTCAGATGGCCCGAGGCCTGGTGCCGCTCGACCAGCGCATCGAGGCCGGGCTCGTAGATCGGGATCCGGCCCTGGCGGAGCATCTCGATCTTCTCGGGCGCCTTGTCGACGCACACCACGTCGACCCCGAACTCCGCAAAGCACGCGCCGGATACCAGTCCGACATAGCCCGTGCCGATCATCGCAATGCGCATTACGCAGGTCTCCTTCGCGCGTCCCTAGACGTAGCGCGCCAGCATTTCCTTGAAGCCGGGCAGGTCCGGCCGCTTGCTCGCCATCGCCACGATGGCTTCCAGATAGCCGAGCTTGTCACCGCAATCGAAGCGCCGACCGTCGAAACGAATACCGTGGAACGCCTGCTGCTCGATGAGTCGCGCCATGGCGTCGGTGAGCTGGATCTCGCCGCCGGCACCGACCTCGTGCCTGGAGAGGTGCGCCATCACCTCGGGCATCAGCACATAGCGGCCGATCACGGCGAGCCGCGAGGGCGCCACGTCCGGGGCGGGCTTTTCCACAAGCCCCTTGACCTCGACCAGCCTGCCGTCGTCCTTGCCGGGGTCGATCACGCCATAGCGGCTGGTCTGCTCCGCCGGCACCTCCATTACGGCCACGACGTTGCCGCCGGTCTGCCGGTGCGCCTCGGCGAGCTGGGCCATGCAGGGCGTCTCGGCGTCGATCAGGTCGTCGACCAGCACCACGCCGAAGGGCTCGTCACCCACCAGATGGCGGGCGCACCAGACCGCGTGGCCGAGGCCGCGGGGCTGCTGCTGGCGGGTATAGACGACCTCGCCGGGCGGCCGCATCTGCTGCTCGAGACCCTCCAGCTCGGCCTTCTTCTCGCGCCGCTGCAGATTGTCGAACAGCTCGACCGCGCGGTCGAAATGGTCCTCGATCAGGGCCTTGCCGCGCCCGGTGACGAAGATGAACTCCTCCACGCCGGCCGCCGCGCATTCCTCCAGCGCGTACTGGACGATGGGGCGGTCCACGACCGGCAGCATCTCCTTGGGCAACACCTTGGTCGCCGGCAGCATCCGGGTGCCCAATCCCGCAACCGGGAACACCACCTTGCGGACTCTCGCCATCTTCCCGATCCCTTCGACGCAAATGACACGGGAACAGCCCGACTGGACCCGTAGCAGACACATTATCAACAGGATGGCACATCACTTCCTAGCGGTGGCGGCCACCGAATAGCAACAAGAGCCCACGCGGAACCGTGGTTCCGTTGTACTGCCTCAGGCGTGGTGCTGCAGGAGGAAGTCCCGGGCCCGGTTTATCTGGCTGGCGAGAAAGCCGCTGCCGCCATGGTCCGGATGCAGCCGGGCCATCAGCCGGCGGTGGGCGGCCTTGACCTCCTCGTCGCCGGCGCCGGGCTCGAGCCCGAGAATCTCCAGGGCGGTGGCCTCGTCCATCGCGCCCGACGCTGCCTCGCCGGGACGACCGGCGTCGGCCGAGGCGGTGCGCCAGCCGGGCTGATGCCGGTCGAGCCAGGCCTCGAGGAGCGGGACGGAGCGCGGATCCTCGCGGCGCGCCAGCTCCAGCAGCTCGAGAAGGGCGGAAAGGCCCAGCTCGTGCAGCCCGCGCCCCGCCTGCGGACCCGTGCGCACGGTCCCCTCGAGCTCGCCGGTGGCGTGGTCGAGCCGCATGGCGAGCAGGTCGGTCTCGACCGACGACGAGCGGCCAGGGGCGGGTCCCTCGTCGAGCGGGTCGGCCCCGCTGCCGGCCTTGCGCAGCGAGCGCAGCGCCACCGCCATGGCGATCAGCACGGCGATCGCCAGGCCGAAGCGCCCGATGGCGAGCAGGCCGGTGCCCGCAACGGCGCCGAAGACCGCGAGGAAAACCCGCCCCGCCTGGGCGAGGTCGCCCGGCGAGGCTGCGGTGAACCAGCGCGCGAGGAGCATGAGCGTCACGAGAAGGGCCGTGCCGGCCATGAGCCACAGCATCGGTCAGTCGCGGATCTGGGCGGCGAGCAGCCTGACGCCGGGCGAGCCGTGGCGGCGCAGGTCGGCGAGAGCGCCGCTGCCGCCCGCGGCGAACGCCGCCACCGCTCCCAAAAGCTCGCGCAGCTCGCGGGCCGAGCCGCGGTCGAACCGGCAATAGGCGCCGCCGGTCAGCCGGGCTACCTCCTTGAACGCCCGCTCGGCCTCTGGATCGACACCCTCGTGGAACATGAACGCGCGCACCCCCAAAAGCCCGAGCTCGCCCGCCAGATGGGCAACCTCGTCGAGACTTTCCTCCATGCAGTCGCCGATGAACACCAGCGCCTGGACGCGCTGCTTCGCCGCCTCGCCGGCGGCGTGGCGAAGGATGCGGCGGATCTGGGTCTGACCGGCCCGGCAGCGCACCCGGGTCATGAGATCGACCAGCCCGCGGGCGCTGGCGACCCAGCGGCTGGCCTTGCATTCGTGGAATCCGCGGTAGAAGGCGAGCTGCACCTCGAGCCCGCCGCGCCGGTCGGCCTCGAGGAACATCTGGCCCTGGACCTCGCAGGCGCGGTCCCAGGTCGGCTCGCGCGAGGCGGTCGCATCCATCGCGAAGATCAGCCGGCCGCGCGTGCCCGGTGGCCGCACGGCCGCTGGCGTGCGGCGGACCTGCTCGAGAAACGTCTCGACGGCGCTGCTCACGGGCTTGGTGACGTTCTTCTCGCTCATGCCCCTTAGATTTGCTCGCGGGGTCCGACTGTCCAGCTTCAAAGCCCGAAAGCCGCGCGGGCGCCGTCCAGGACGTACTGGACGGCGAGCGCGCCCAGCAGCAGGCCCAGCAGCCGCGAGAGCACGCCGATCAGGGTCGGGCCGAGCAGACGGTCGAGGCGCGCGGCGAGCAGGAGGGCCAGCCATGTCGCCAGCAGCGTGGCCAGCAGCGCCGCGGCTACCGCGAGCTCGCCCAGCGGAACCGCGCTCGAGCGGTCCATCGCGAGGATCACCGAGGTGATCGCGGCGGGGCCGGCGATCAGCGGGATGCCGAGCGGGAACACCGCGACGTCCTCACCGTGCCGCTCGTCGGCCAGATGGCTGGCGGTGTCGCCGCGCCGTCCGGTGCGCCGCTCGAACACCATCTCCAGCGCCAGAAGGAACAGGAACAGGCCACCGGCGATGCGGAACGCCGGCAGGCCGATGCCAAGGGCGCCGAGCAGCCGCTCGCCGGCCAGCGCGAAGCCGAACAGCAGCGCCCCGCCGATCAGCACCCCCTTGCCGGCCATCCGCCGGCGGGCGGCCGGCGTCGAGCCGCGGGTGATGGCGATGAACAGCGGGACGATGCCCAAAGGGTCGACCGTCACGAGGAAGGCCACCATGGCGGTGGCGAAAGCCTCGACCAGTCCCTCCATGGCCTGGCTGGCGTCAGTAGGTGGCGCGGCCGCCGGAGAGGTCGAAGACGGCACCGGTGGTGAAGGAGTTCTCCTGGCTCACCAGCCACGCCACCATGGCCGCGACCTCCTCGGTCTGGACGAAGCGGCCGCGCGGGATCTTGGAGAGCATGTACTGGATATGCTCCTCCTTCATCTGGTCGAAGATCCGCGTGCGGGCGGCAGCCGGCGTCACGCAGTTGACCGCGATGTCGTGCCCGGCCAGCTCCTTGCCCAGCGACTTGGTGAGCGCGATGACGCCGGCCTTGGCGGCACTGTAGGCACAGGCGTTGGGGTTGCCCTCCTTGCCGGCGATCGAGGCGATGTTGACGATCCGGCCGTAGCCGCGCTCGACCATCTGCGGGGTCACCGCGCGCAGGCAGTGGAAGACGCCGTCGAGGTCGATGTCGAGAACCCGGCGCCACTCCTCCAGCGGATATTCCCAGAGCTTGCCGTTGCCGCCGGCGATACCGGCATTGCAGACCAGGATGTCGATGCCACCCAGGGCCTCGTCGGTGGCGCGCACCGCGGCCTCGACCTCGGCGTAGCTGGTGACGTCGACGGTGGCCGTCGCTACCTTGCCCTGGCCGGCGAGGTCGGCCGCCGTACGCTCGAGCTCGCCGGCGTCGCGGTCCCAGATCGCCACCGCTGCGCCCGACGCCAGCAGGCGCTCGACGATCGCACGGCCGATGCCCTGGGCGCCGCCGGTGACCACGGCGCGCCGGCCGTCCAGATCGATCCTGTTCATTCCCGCCTCCTCCGATTGCCGCCCCGACATGACACGGCATGCACGGGGCGGCAACACCGGCTTCAGGAGAGGCCCTGCACCAGGCCATCCTCGTCGACGCGGATATGGGCGGCGGACGGGTTTCGGGGCAGGCCCGGCATGGTCATGATGTCGCCGCAGACGGCCACCACGAAGCCGGCACCGCCCGCCAGGCGCAGCTCGCGGACCGGCACGATGTGGCCGCTGGGCGCGCCGGTGGCGGTGGGGTCGCTGGAGAAGCTGTACTGGGTCTTGGCGACGCAAACCGGCAGGTGGCCGTAGCCCCGGTCCTCGAGCTCGCGGAACCGGTCGCGCACGCTCTTGGCGGCCGAGATGTCGGCAGCGCCGTAGATCTCGCGGGCCACGGTGCGCAGCTTGTCCCACAGCGGCATGTCCTCGGGGTAGAGGAAGTGCGCGCGGGTATCGTGATCCTCCTCGCACATGGCGGCGACGCGGGTGGCCAGCTCCTCGGCGCCGGCGGAGCCGTCGGCGAAGTGGCTGCACACCACCGCCTCGACGCCCAGCCGGTCGCGGCAAAGCTCGCGCAGCAGGGCCAGCTCCTCGGGCGAGTCGGTGTGGAAGCGGTTGATCGCCACGATCGAGCGCAGGCTGAACTTCCTGAGATTGGCGACGTGCCGCTCGAGGTTGGCGAAGCCGCGCTCCAGCGCCTCGGTATCGGGCTTGCCGTAAGCGTCGCGGCCGACGCCGCCATGGTGCTTGAGCGCTCGCACGGTGGCCACCACCACCGCGACGTCGGGCCTGAGCCCGCCTTGCCGGCACTTGATGTCGATGAACTTCTCGGCCCCCAGATCGGCGCCGAAGCCGGCCTCGGTCACCACGAAGTCAGCGAGCTTGAGGGCGGTGCGGGTGGCGATCAGGGTGTTGCAGCCATGCGCGATGTTGGCGAACGGCCCGCCATGGACGAAGGCCGGCGTGCCTTCCATGGTCTGCACCAGGTTGGGCAGCAGCGCGTCCTTGAGCAGCACCGTCATGGCGCCCGCGGCGTCGATGTCGCCGGCGGTGATCTGCCGGCGGTCGCGGGTCTGGCCGATGACGATTCGGCTCAGCCGCTCGCCCAGATCCGTGAGGTCGCGGGCAAGGCACAAGATCGCCATGACCTCGGAGGCCACGGTGATGTCGAAGCCGGCCTCGCGCGGGAAGCCGTTGGCCACGCCGCCCAGGCTGGTGACGATCTCGCGCAGCGCCCGGTCGTTCATGTCGACCACCCGCCGCCAGGTGATCCGGCGCAGGTCGAGGTCGAGGGCGTTGCCCCAGTAGACGTGGTTGTCGATCAGCGCCGAGAGCAGGTTGTGGGCGCTGGTGATCGCATGGAAGTCGCCGGTGAAGTGCAGGTTGATCTGCTCCATCGGCACCACCTGGGCGTAGCCGCCGCCGGCAGCTCCACCCTTCATCCCGAAGCACGGGCCGAGCGAGGGCTCGCGCAGGCAGATGGCGGCCTTGCGGCCGATCCGCGAGAGCCCGTCGCCCAGGCCCACCGTGGTGGTGGTCTTGCCCTCGCCCGCCGGCGTCGGGCTGATGGCGGTCACCAGGACGAGCTTGCCGTCGCGCCGGCTCTCCAGCTCGGGCAAAGTCGAGAGATCAATCTTGGCGATATGCCTGCCATGCGGAAGCACCGACGCCGGCTCGAGACCCAGCCGTGCCGCAACGTCTTCAATGGGACGCAGCTCTGCTGCGCGGGCGATCTCGATGTCGCTTGGAATGCCGCTCATGCCTGCCTCGTTGGAAGCTCGAAGTTTTGCGGGGCGGCGCAGCCGGTGGAGGATGCGCCGTAATAGAGGCTCACCGTGTGCTGCGCCTCCGCGAAGAATAGCCAGCGCTCCACCACCACCCCGGCGCCTGCCGAGACGACCGCCAGCAGCGCCAGGAGCGCGGCGCCGGCCGACGGGGCGGCAAGCCAGCCACCCAGGATCAGCAGCCAGGGCAGGAGCAGGCCCAGCCCGACGGCGATGCGGCGCAGCCTGCCGGCATGCTTGCGCGCCACCTTGAAGACCATCTCGTCGAGCAGATAGTTGCTGCCGCTGTGCGGCCGCTCGAGCAGCCGCACGTCGCCGAACCGGCCGAGGCCGGTGGCGGTGCCGGCGGTCGAGGTCGCGGCGGCACCATCGGTCTCCTGCCACCAGCGCAGCTTGAGCAGCCAGGCGGCGGGCAGCGCCAGCAGGGTGAGCAGCGTCAGCCAGCCGCCGGGCAGACCGAACGCGAACAGCAGGAGCAGCGCCAAAAGCCCGCCCGTGGCCAGCGCCATCGCCAGATAGACCGGCACGGTCAGCGGATGGTGCCAGCGGGCGATCGGTTTGAGCGAGGCGTAGATCTGCCCGGTGCAGTAGACCGTGGCGGCGGCTCCCAGGGCACTCAGCAGGCCCAGCGCGCCGGAGAGCGTGCCGCCCAGCACCCACACGGCGGCGAAGGCCAGCGCCGGCAGGTAGGTGGCGACCGCTGCGACGCCCTCCCGCGACAGCCACGACGAGCGCCACTGCGAGAAGGCCCGCCAGGCGCGCTCGGGATGGCCGAGATGGAAGGTCGAGCTCAGGAGGCCGGCGGTGATCAGCGCCAGAGCGAGGCCGAGCCCGGCGACTCCCAGGCCGCGATCGGCCGGCACGCCGCCCAGCAGCGCAGCCAGGCCGAGCAGGGCCAGGAGGCCGTAGCCGGCACCCGAGGCGGTGGTGAAGAAGATGACGGAGAAGGCCGGACGCATGGCGGGCTCAGTCCGAGAGAAGCCGGTCGAGCCAGCCCAGGAAGCCGCCGGCGGGGGCGGCGTCCTCCAGCTTCGTGCCGCAGGCCCGAGATACGGTCGCGGCACCGCGCGGGCGCGGCGGCAGGTACTTGTTGGTGGGCGCGTAGCCCATCTCCGGCATGAGATCGTAGCCGCCACGCTCACGCACCAGCCGCGAGACGTCGCTCTCGGGATCGGCCAGATCGCCGAAATGCCGGGCCCGCGACGGACAGGTGGCGACGCAGGCGGGCTCGCGCTCCTCGGGCTCGAGATTCTCGTTGTAGATGCGGTCGATGCACAGCGTGCACTTCTTCATGACCTTGGCGGTGCCGTCCATCTCGCGCGCCCCGTAGGGACAGGCCCAGGCGCACAGCCCGCAGCCGATGCACTTGCTCTCGTCGACCAGCACGATCCCGTCCTCGGCCCGCTTGTAGGAGGCACCGGTCGGACAGACCGTGACGCAGGCGGCGTTCTCGCAGTGCAGGCAGGACTTGGGAAAATGCACGGTGCGGCCGTCGGCACCTTCGCCTACGTCGAAAGTGTGGACGCGGTTGAGCCAGGCTCCGGTCGGATCCTTGCCGTAGGGCTGGAGATCGGAGAGCGGGGCCGGGTAGCCGCCGGTGTTCCACTCCTTGCAGTTCACCACGCAGGCCTGGCAGCCGACGCAGGTGTCGAGGTCGATCACCAGCCCCAGGCGCTTGGCCGGCGGCGTGGCGGGCAGGCTGGTCATCGGTCACGCTCCTTGCGGAAGGCAGCACCGTAGGCGAGCTGGTCCGGCGCCTCGGGCAGGCCCGGCACCTTCGCCAGCGTCGCGAAATGCGGCTCGGCGAGCCCGGCTTCCGCGGGCTTGGCCTTCTCGATGCGGACCCGCAGGTCGTACCAGGCCGCCTGGCCGGTCACCGGGTCGGCATTGGCGTAGCGGTAGCCGGCCTCGCGCTCGGGCAGCAGGTCGTCGATCAGGTGGTTGAGGAGGAAGCCGCGGGTGGCCTCGGGCGCCTCGGGATCCAGCGCCCAGGCGCCGGCGCGCTTGCCGATGGCGTTCCAGGTCCAGACCGTGTGGGGATTGACCCCGTCCATCAGCCGCACCTGCGCCTTGATGCGGCCGTTGCGGCTGGTGAGCCACACCCAGTCGTCGTCGGCGATGTCATGCTTCGCGGCGGTGGCACGGCTCATGTAGAGCCGGTTCTGGGCGTGGATCTGGCGCAGCCAGGCGTTCTGCGAGTGCCAGCTGTGATACATCGCCATGGGCCGCTGGGTGACCGCGTGGAGGGGAAATTCCTCCTCCTCGACCGCGGTCTCGTCGAACGGCGCGTACCAGAGCGGCAGCGGGTCGAAATAGGTCGCCACCCGCTGGCGGTGCGGCTCGGGCGGCTGCACCGCGCCGAAGCCGCGTGCCGCAAGGCGGAACTTCTGCATCACCTCGCTGTAGAGCTGCAGGAAGATCGGCTGCGGCGCCTCGATGAGGCCGAGCCCGGCGGCGTGCTCGAGATAGGCCTTGTTGACGTGCTTCATGTAGCGCTGCTCGGGCGTGAAGCGGTGCTCGAAGAAGCAGCCGTTCTCGACATAGCGCTGGAGCTGGTCGGGGTTGGGCTCGCCGATCCCGGTCCTCGAGCCGTCGCTGCCGCGCCAGCCGGCGAGCGAGCCCACACCCGGCTTGCGCTCGTGGTTCACCATATAATCGGCATAGCCGCCCGGAAAACGCGGTGCGCCGTCCTCCTTCGTGAAGGCCGGCAGGCCGAGCCTGGCGCCCAGCTCGATCAGCACGTCCTGGAAGGGCCGGACGTCGCGGTCGGGCTGCACCACCGGCTGGCGGATCGCGTCGCCGGCGGCCTCGGCCGAGGCGATCGGCCGGTCGAGCAGCGAGATGCAGTCCCAGCGCTCGAGATAGGTGGTGTCGGGCAGGACGAGGTCGGCGTAGGCCACCGTCTCGGAATGGTAGGCGTCGGAATAGATGATCTTGGGGATCCGGTAGGCGCCGGTCGCCGGATCCTTCTCGGTCAGCATCCGGATCGTCTCGGCGGTGTTCATCGCCGAGTTCCAGGCCATGTTGGCCATGTACATGAAGAGCACATCGATCGGGTAGGGATCGCCCATGAAGGCGTTGGTGATGACCGTGTGCATCATGCCGTGGGCGGCGATCGGCGCCTCCCAGGAGAACGCCTTGTCGATCCGCCGCGGCGTGCCGTCCTCCTCGACCAGGAGATCCTCCGGTCCGAAGACGAAGCCCAAAGGCGGGCCCGCCATCGGCCGGCCGGGGCCGAGCTGGCCCGCCTTGCCGGCCGGCCGCGGGCCGGGCGGTATCGGGCGCGGGAAGGGCGCCTTGTAGCGGAATCCGCCGGGCACATCGATGGTGCCCAGCAGCATCTGCAGCAGATGGATGGCCCGGCAGGTGTGGAAGCCGTTGGAATGGGCGGAGATCCCGCGCATGGCGTGCATCGCCACCGGCCGCCCGACCATCCGCTCATGGCGTTTGCCGGTCCAGTCGGTCCAGGGCTGCTCGATCACCACCTCCTCGGCGAAGGCGGCGTGCGCCAGCTCGGCGGCCACCCGGCGGATGGTCTCGACCGGCAGGCCGCAGCGCGCCGCCACCGCCTCGGGCGCATGGCGCGGCTGGAGATAGCGCCGCGCCATGATCTCGAAGGCGGGCCGCGCCTTCCTGCCGTCCGGCAGCAGCACCTCGCCCTTGAGGGCTGGACTGGCCTCGCCGGTGGTGGCGGGGCCGAGCGCGCCGCTCGTGCGGTCGAGACAGAGCGGCCGGCCCTCCGCGTCGCGCGCGAAAAGCCCGTCCTCCGCGGTGCCCGGCGCCTCGATCACCAGCCAGCCGGCGTTGGTGTAGCGGGCGAGATAGCCGGCATCGACCTTGCCGGCGCGCAGCAGCTCGTGGACCAGCGCCAGGACGAAGAGCCCGTCGGTGCCGGGGCGAATGCCCAGCCACTCGTCGGCCACCGCCGAGTAGCCGGTACGCACCGGGTTGACCGAGACGAACTTGGCTCCCCGCTCCTTGAGCTTGGCGATGCCCAGCTTGATGGGGTTGCTGTCGTGGTCCTCGGCGACGCCGAACATCAGGAAGTAGCGGGCGTGCTCCCAGTCCGGCTCGCCGAACTCCCAAAAGCTGCCGCCGATGGTGTAGAGGCCGGCGGCCGCCATGTTGACCGAGCAGAAGCCGCCATGCGCCGCATAGTTGCAGGTGCCGAACTGGGTGGCCCAAAAGCCCGTCAGCGCCTGGCTCTGGTCGCGGCCGGTGAAGAAGGCGAGCCGCCTCGGGTCCTTCTCGCGCGCCTCGCGCAGCCAGCGCTCGGCGATCTCGAGCGCCTCGTCCCACTCGATCTCGACCAGCGCGTCCTTGCCGCGCTCGCCGACCCGCTTGAGGGGCTTGCGCAGCCGTGCCGGCGAATAGTGGTTCATGATGCCGGCCGAGCCCTTGGCGCACAGCACGCCGCGGTTCACCGGGTGACGCCGGTTGCCCTCGATGTAGCGGATGCCGCCGTCCTTGAGGTGGACGCGGATCCCACAGCGGCACGCGCACATGTAGCAGGTGGTGCAGACGACCTCGTCCGACACGCGCGGCGAGGTCTCGACATCAGGCTGTCCAGACAGTGGCCGTCCTCCCCTTCCGGCCGGCGGGGCGTTGGCTCGCTCCTCTCGGCTCGGCACACTTAGCGGCCCATGGCGGGCGGCGGCAAGCGCCGCGGTCACTCAGGCGCCGGCGGCGCGGTCCGTCGTCGGCCGGCGGCTCTCGTCGAGGAGCTGCTTCTCCCAGGCCAGGGCATGGCCGATCATGAGGTCGAGATCGGCGAAGCGCGGCCGCCAGTCGAGCATCCGGCGCAGGCGCGCGTTGCTCGCGACCACCTCGGCCGGGTCGCCGGCGCGGCGCGGCGCCAGCCGCACCGGCAGCCGGCAGCCGGCCACCCGCTGCACCGCGTCCACCACCTCGCGCACCGAGCGGCCCCGGCCGTAGCCGATATTGACCACGCTGCTCGGCCCGCCGCCCAGAAGGTGGTCCAGCATCGCCACGTGGGCGTCGGCGAGGTCGCTCACATGGACATAGTCGCGCACGCAGGTGCCGTCGGCGGTGGGGTAGTCGGTGCCGAAGATCGGCACGGCATCGCGCTGCCCGAGCGCTGCCTGGCAGGCCACACGGATCAGATGGGGCGCGGCTCCGGCGCCGTGACCGGCGCGCCCGTGGGGATCGGCGCCGGCGACGTTGAAATAGCGCAGGGCCGCATAGGGGAGGTCGAACGCCCGCTCGGCGTCGGCCAGCATCCGCTCGACGGCGAGCTTCGAGCCGCCATAGGGATTGACCGGGCGCGGCTCCGTCTCCTCGTCGACCGGGCTGGTCCGGGGCGAGCCGTAGACGGCGGCGGTCGAGGAGAACACGAAGGCGCCGAGGCCGTGCTCGACGCAGGTCTCGATCAGGGTGAGGCTGCCGGCGGTGTTGACCCGGTAATAGTCGAGAGGCTGGCGCACGCTCTCCGGCGCCACCAGCCGGGCCGCCAGATGCACCACCGCAACGACGTCGTGCCGGGCCAGGGTGCGAGCCAGCAGGGCGCTGTCGGCGATGTCGCCGACCACCACCTCGCAGGCCCGGTGCAGCGGGCGGACGCGCCCGGTGCTCAGATCGTCCAGCACCGCCACCCGCCAGCCGGCGGCGAGCAGCGCCAGCACCACGTGCGAGCCGATATAGCCACAACCGCCGGTCACCAGCACGCTGCCGCCGCGGCTGCCCGCCGGCGCCGGGCGCCGGGCGCCGAGATTCACGATCTCACCCATTGTCACCGTCCCATTGCGTATCCGGGTGTGCAATCTCCGCAATATGCTCGTACCACGTCCCCCGGGGCAGCCCCATGGTGCCTGCGAAGGCGGGCCGGCAGCGGCCGATCCGGGCTCGTGCGTACTCTTCTAGGGCAGACCCCGCCATCAACTTGTGCGTGGGTACGTCTTCTGGCACCCGGGACACGGAAGGAACGCGCCGAGGCCCGCGTCGCGGCGGTACCAGGTCGGGAATGTCGATACTCATGATACCGTTCATGGCGGGAGCACCGCGCCTGCCGGCGCCCGGATTCGGCCTCGCGCGGGACCTCTGCGGGCTCGTGGCGAGAGGTGCGGCCCGCGTCGCCGTGGCCGTCGGGCTCCTCGCGGTGGCAGCCTGCAGCTCGCTGCCGGAAGCGCCGCTGGTGCCAGAGAACGTCACCCACGCACCGTCCGCAGAGAAATACCGGATAGCGCCGGGCGACGAGCTCAGCATCTTCGTCTGGCAGGACCGCGACCTGTCGCTGAAGGTCCGGGTGCGGCCGGACGGGCGCATCTCGATGCCGCTGCTCGAGGACGTCGAGGCCGCTGGCCGGACCCCCAGCGAGCTGGGGCGGCAGCTTGAGCAGGGTCTGTCGACCTACGTCCAAGAGCCGGTGGTGACGGTCATCGTCGCCGACTTTCTGGGTCCGCTCGACCAGCAGGTTCGCGTGCTGGGCGAGGCAACGACGCCGCAGAGCCTGTCCTGGCGGCCCGACATGAGCGTGCTCGACGCGCTGATCGCGGTGGGCGGGCTCACCGAGTTCGCCGACGGCAATGGCGCCATCCTGGTGCGCCGCGGCGACGGCGAGCCGGTCCGCTACCGGGTGCGGCTCGCCGACCTGCTGCGCTCGGGCGACGTCTCGGCCAACGCGGCCCTTCTGCCGGGCGACGTGCTGATCATCCCCGAGACCGTCTTCTAGCCGCCATGCAGCAGGTTCTCGACCAGCTGCTCGGCTTGCTGCACCACGTCCACCGGCGGCGCTGGTCGTGCCTGCTCGTGGCATGGCTCGTCGGGGCACTGGGCACCGCGCTCGTGGTGCTGCTGCCCGACCGCTACGAGAGCTCGGCGCGGATCTTCGCCGACACTGACGGGATGCTGAGCCCGCTGATGAAGGGCATCACCGTCGAGACCGACATGAGCCGCCAGCTCGATGTCATGCAGCGCACCCTGCTGAGCCGGCCCAATCTCGAGCGGGTGGTGGAGCGGGCCGGGCTCGAGCGGCGCATCGAGGGCGACGCCCATCGCCAACGCTTCATCGAGGCCATGAGCCGCGCGGTTCGCGTCAGCTCGCAGGGCTGGAACCTCTTCACCGTCACCTACCGCGACCGCGACCCGGCCGCCGCCCAGGCGGTGGTGGCGGCCCTGCTCGAGATTTTCGTCGAGAGCAATGTCGGTGCCAACCGCCAGGACATGGACACCGCCCGGCGTTTCGTCGAGGAGCAGATCGCCGTGCAGGGCGCGGCGCTCGACGAGGCGGAGCGGCGCCTCGCCGAGTTCCAGAAGGGTCATGTCGAGGTGCTGGCCGGCGAGCGGGGCTACTTCGCACGTCTCCAGGAGGCTCGCGAGCAGGTGATCGCGGCGCGCGCCGATCACGACGCGGCGCGCGCCCTGCGCGACGAGCTGCAGCGCCAGCTTCGCACCGTGCCGGCGACCATCCCGGCGGTGGCGCTGCAGGGTGGGGCCTTCCAGCTGCAGCCCCAGGGGCCGGCCGCCGAGCTCATCGCGCTGCGGCGCCGGCTGGGCGAGCTCAAGAGCCGCTACACCGAGCGCCATCCCGACGTGGTGGCCACCGAGCGGGCGATCGGCGAGCTCGAGGCGCGCCTGGCCGGGACGGGCCGCGGCGCCGGGCCCGCCGGTCTTCCCAATCCCGTCCACGAGCAGCTCAGCGTCCAGCTCGCCCAGAAGGAAGCCGAGATCGCCAGCCTCGCCAGCCGCGAGCGCAAGGCCGAGCTGGTCCTCGAGGAGCTGAGCGGCCTCGCCCGCACCATGCCGGAGGCCGAGGCCGAGCTGAAGCGGCTGAGCCGCGACTACGAGGTCATCAAGCGCAATTACGAGGAGCTGCTGACCCGCCGCCAGTCGGCGCGGATCGCCGACGATCTGGAGACCCAGACCGAGCGGATCAACTTCCGCATCGTCGACCCGCCGCAGCTCCCGCTGGTGCCGGCAAGCCCGCCGCGGCTGCTCCTGCTGGCCGCCGTGCTGCTGCTCGCCATCGGCGCCGGCACCGGCTGGGCGGTGCTGCGAGGCCTGATCGAGGAGCCGTTCGAGAGCATCCGCCGGCTGCAGGCGGTCTATCCGCTCCGGGTCCTGGGTGCCGTCTCGGAGGTCGTCACGCCGGCCGCCAGCCGGCGCCGGCGCGTCTCCCACCTCCGTTTCGGCGTGGCCTCGGCGGCCCTCCTGCTGCTCGTGCTGGGCGCCGTGATCGCCGAGCAGCAGCAGCTCACGGCGCCGCTGCGCAACTCCGTGCACGCGCTGCTCGGACGGCCGGCCACATGAGCGGAGCCTGGGCATGATCGACCGGCGCAGCGTTCCGCCCTCCAAAGGGCCGCTGCTCGTCGAGCGGGCGGCCGACCGGCTCGGCCCCGATCTGCGCCTCGTGGGGACCGCGGAGCCGCCGCCCGTGGCTGCCGTCCGGCCTGTGGCGTCCGCCGCCCCCCGAGAGGAGCCGCAGCCGCCGCCAGCCGCAGGAGCGGGTGCCCCGCCCCGAGCCGAGCCTGCACCGGGCCGGCCGGCGCCGCAGACGCTCGACCGGGCGCGGCTGGTGGCCGACGGCTTCGTCGATCCGGCCGGCGACCGCTCGACCCTGGCCGAGGAGCTCCGGGTCATCAAGCGGCCGCTGCTGGCGCGCGCCTTCGCCGAGGGCGTCGTCGCCCGCGACCGCGTGCTGCTCGTGACCAGCGCCCGCCCGGGCGAGGGCAAGACCTTCACCGCCATCAATCTCGCCTTGAGCCTCAGTCTCGAGCGCGACGCCAACGTGCTGCTGATCGACGCCGACCAGGTCATGGGCGCGGCCAGCGCGGTCTTGGGCATGCCCCGCTCGCCAGGGCTCTCCGAGCTGCTCGGCGACCGGCCTTGCGATCCCGCCGCGATCCTGCGCGCAACCGACCTCGAGCGCTTCACCTTCACGGGGCCCGGCGCTCCTGACGACCGCTTTGCCGAGATGCTGGCGAGCCGCCGCATGGCCGCCATTCTCGACGCGGTGCTCGCGGCCGACCCGCGCCGGGTGGTGGTGATCGACGGACCGCCGCTGCTGGCATCGAGCGACGCCGTGCCGCTCGCCATGCTGGCGGGCCAGACGGTGTTCGTGGTCGAGGCCGGGGCCACGCCGCGTGCGGTGGTCGACGAGGCTCTGGCCCTGGTCGTCGAGCACAGCCAGGTCCAGCTGCTGCTCAACAAGTCGCTCGGCTCGCGGCGCGCCGGCTCCTACGGCTATTACGGGAGTGGCTCCGGCGGGCGGCGCCTCGGCACGGCGGTGGGCGTGGCCGCGTGGACGGCGATGCTGGCGCCGCCTCTGGCCCTGGGCAATTGGAGCGTGGTGCCACGCCTGGAGCTGGGCATGGCCGTCACCGACAATGTGAAGCTCGCCGCCGACGGCCGGAAGGACGCCGACATGGTGTTCACCGTGGCGCCGGGCGTGCGGGTCGCCGGCGAGACCGCCCGGCTGCGCGCCAATGCCGACTATGCGGTCGAGCAGGTGACGTTCGCCGAGACCCGCTCGGGCGACCGGCTGCGCCAGCGTCTCGACGCCTCCTCGCGCGCCGAGCTGGTCGAGAACCACCTCTTCTTGGACATCGCCGGCAATGTCGGCGAGTCGTTCGAGACCGGCCGCGAGCCGGTGCCGCGCACCGGTTTCACCGACAGCGGCAACCGCACGACGCGGATGATCGGCAGCGCCAGCCCGTTCGTGCGGGCCCGGCTCGGCGAGGCCGGTGACGCCGAACTGCGCTACCGCTATACGCGGCTCGACTATGCCGACGGCGATCTCGCCGAAGCCAGCAGCCACAGCGTGACCGGCCTCCTCACCTCGATGCCGCGCGGCGAGCAGCTGGGCTGGACCGGCACCCTCGCCGCCGACCGCACCGACTTCTCGCCCGACGAGGACGAGGCCGGACGGCAGACCGGCACGCGGCTCGCCACCGTCGACCTGCGCTACGAGCTGGCGCAGGGCTGGGCGGCGCTGGCCGGGGCCGGCTATTCGTGGCTCGACGACGAGACCCTGGAGGACGGCGGCGGGTCGTCGCCCTACCTCATGGCCGGCTTCGAGGCGCGGCCCTGGCGGGGCACGACGCTGCGGGCGACGGGCGGCACGATCTATGGCGAGCCGCGGATCGACGTGGCCGCCGAGACCGCGCTCACGGCCTCCCTGCGCGTCCGGGCCGGCTACGAGCAGGGCCTCGAGACCCGCTATGGCGAGCTCCGCCAGGCGCTTGCCGACGCGGCCTCGTTCCGCGAGCGGCCGCGCGGGGAAAGCGAGGAGGAAGCGGAGCGCCGGCGCACCCTCGAGGAGATCTCGCGGGCACGGGTCGACACGCTCGACAACGAGCTGGTCAACCGCGTCCGGCGCGGCCGGCTGAGCCTGACCCTCGAGCAGGACCGCAATCTGGGGGTGCTGAGCGGCTACGTCGCCGATCACGAGGCCGAGCGCGCCCGCGACGACGAGCGGACCTTCGGGGTCGAGCTCGACTATGTGCGCCGCCTCAGCCGGCGCAACGACCTGCTGCTGGGCGCGTCTTGGGAGCATCGCGACGTGGCCTTCGACAACAGCCGGTCCGACACGCTGGGCCTCACCGCGGTCTGGCGCCACCAGCTCGGCCGCTCGACGCGCCTCGAGCTCGGCTACGACATCTACCACCGCCTGGCGGGCGAATCCGGCGACGTCACCGCCAACACGGTGTTCGCACGCGCGGTCAGGGAATTCTGAGAGGGGCGATGTACACCGAGTTCTACGGCCTCGCCGGGCGTCCGTTCCAGCTCAGCCCGAACCACCGCTTCTACTATGGCAGCCGCGGCCACCGCCGCGCCGTGGCCTACCTGACCTACGGCCTGCACCAGGCCGAAGGGTTCATCGTGATCACCGGCGACGTGGGTGCCGGCAAGACCACGCTCATCGGCTATCTGCAGGAAAGGCTCGCCGACCAGAGCTTCGTGGCGGCCCGCCTCAACGCCACGCGGGTGGACGCCGACGACGTGCTGCGGCTGGTCGCCGGCGCGTTCGGCCTGCCCATGGAGGGCCGTTCCAAGGCGACGCTGGTGACCGCCATCGAGGCCCGGCTGCGCGAGATCGGCACCTCCCGGCAGCGGGTCCTGCTGATCGTCGACGAGGTCCAGAACCTGCCGCCCGACTCGCTCGAGGAGCTGCGCATGCTCTCCAACCTCGAGGAGGAGGGCCGGGCACTCCTGCAGATCCTGCTGGTAGGCCAGCCGCAGTTTCGCGACACCATCGCCGGCCCGGCGCTCGAGCAGCTCCGCCAGCGGGTGGTGGCGAGCTACCATCTGGGCCCGCTCGACGAGAGCGAGGTGCAGGCCTATGTCGAGCACCGCCTGCGCAAGGTGGCATGGCGCGAGGACCCGGCCTTCGACGCCGACACGCATGCCGCGATCTTCGCCGCGACCGGCGGGCTGCCGCGCAGGATCAACATGCTCTGCGCCCGCCTGCTGGTCTATGGCGCCATCGAGCAGCGCCACCTTCTGACCGCCGAGGACGTGCGGATGGTGGCGGCCGAGGTGGAGCAGGAGCAGACGCCGGCACCGCCGCGCGAGCAGGGCGCCCTCCCGCCGCCCCGGCCCGCCCCAGACATGCCGGTCCCGGACATGCCGGTCCAGACCGGGGCGCCGGCGCCGGACGAGTGGCGCGACGAGGCCATGCGGCTGCAGCGCAAGCTCGAGCAGCTCCACGAGGATCTCGGCCGCGAGCGCCACCGCCACGACAGCGTACGGGCCGAGGCCGAGCGGCTGCGCGAGACGCTGCAGCGCATCGAGGTCGAGCGGGTGCGGCTCGACGCCGAGACCATGCGGCGGCTGGTGGAGCTGGCCGGCCGGCTCGACGCCCGGCAGCGGCGCGGCCTGCTCGACCGCCTGAAAGGCCGCGACGATGACGCGGCCTGAGCCAGGCCCGCCGCACGCCCTCACCATCGACGTCGAGGACTGGTTCCAGGTCTGGGCCCTTTCCCGCCACGTCCCCCGCGCGAGCTGGGACAGCCGGGAGCGGCGGGTCGCCGCCAACACCCACCGGCTGCTCGATCTTCTGGGCGAGACCGGCGCCCGGGCGACCTTCTTCACGCTGGGCTGGGTGGCAGGGCGCGAGCCGGCGCTGGTCCGCCGCATCGTCGCCGAGGGGCACGAGCTGGCCAGCCACGGCTGGGACCACCGGCTGGTCTACGAGCAGGGCGAGCAGGAGTTCCGCGCCGACGTGCGGCGCACCCGGCTTCTCCTCGAGGACATCGGCGGCACCGCGGTCGAGGGCTACCGCGCCGCGAGCTTCTCGATCGGGGCGGCCAGCCCGTGGGCGCACCGGGTGCTGCGCGAGGAGGGCTACCGCTACAGCTCGAGCTCGCACCCCGTGCGCAACGACCATTATGGCGCCGGCCGCGTGCCGCGCGAGGCCCATGTCGTGGACGGCCTGCCCGAGATCCCGGTGAGCACGCTGCGCCTGATGGGCAAGAGCCTGCCCTTCGCCGGGGGCGGCTATTTCCGCCTGCTGCCGCATGTCTGGTCGCGCTGGGCCTTCGCCCGCACCGCCAGGAAGGAAGCGCCGGTGGTCTTCTACCTGCACCCCTGGGAGATCGACCCGGACCAGCCGCGCCTGCCCGGGCTGAAGCTCAAAACGCGGCTGCGCCACTATGGCGGGCTCGCTTCCTTCCTGCCGCGGCTGCGCCGGCTGCTCGAGGCCGCCCGCTGGGACCGCCTCGACCGCGCCCATCCGGCCCTGGCGGCAGCATCGTCGTGAGCGGCGGGACGATGCCGGCGACGATCCGGCCGATGCGCGAGGACGACCGGCAGCGTTGGGACGCTTTCGTCGAGGCGCATCCGCAGGGACGGCCCTTTCATCTGAGCGCCTGGCGGCAGGCCGTGCAGCAGGGCCTCGGCCATGACTGCCCGTGGCTGCTGGCCGAGCGCGATGGGGCGATCCGTGGGGTGCTGCCGCTGGTGCGGGTCAAGAGCCCCCTCTTCGGCCACGCGCTGATCTCCACCGGCTTTGCCGTCGAGGGCGGTCCGCTGGCCGTGGATGCGGAGACGGTGGAGCTGTTGGTGGCCGCCGCCGAGGCCCCCGACATGCGCCGCGGCGCGCGGCTCGAGCTGCGCTCGGCCCCGCCCGAGCGGGCCGGCTGGACCGCCCGCGAGGGCCTCTATTACGGCTTTCGCAAGCCGCTCGATCCCGACCCCGAGCGCAATCTGCAGCAGATCCGGCGCAAGCAGCGGGCGGTGATCCGCAAGGGTCTCGCCATGGGGCTGCAGGCGGCAATCGACCCCGGTATCGAGCGCTTCTTCGCGATCTATGCAGCGAGCGTGCACCGGCTCGGCACGCCGGTCTTCCCGAAGCGCTGGTTCGCGGCCCTGGCGCGCGCCTTCAACGAGCGCTGCGAGGTGCTGACCGTGGTGCAGGGCGGGCACCCGCTGGCCTCGGTCATGAGCCTCTACTGGCGCGGCGAGGTGCTGCCCTATTATGGCGGCAGCCTGCCCGAAGGCCGGGCGCTCGCCGCCAGCGACGTGATGTATGCCGAGCTGATGCGCCATGCGGTCGCGGTGCGCGGGGCGAGCCTGTTCGATTTCGGCCGCAGCAAGGCCGGCACCGGCGCCTTCGACTTCAAGCGCCACTGGGGCTTCATGCCCGAGCCGCTGGTCTACGGCTTCTGGTCGGCCGACGGCGCACCGCCACCCGAGATCAACCCGCTCAACCCCCGCTACGCGGCGTTCGTGGCCGTGTGGAAGCGCCTGCCGCTGCCGCTGACCAAGATCCTCGGGCCGCCGATCGCCCGGCAGCTCGGCTAGGGCGGCCATGGCCGAGATCCTGTTCCTCGCCCACCGGCTGCCCTTTCCGCCCGACAAGGGCGACAAGATCCGCTCCTGGCACCTCCTGCGCCACCTCGCCGCCCGTCACCGGGTGCGGCTCGGCGCCTTCGTCGACGCGCCGGAGGACTGGGCCCACCGCACGGCCCTGGAGGAGATCTGCGCCGAGGTTTTCCTGCGGCCGCTGTCGCGCCGGCAGCTCGCCTGGCGGGCTGGCCGCGCCCTTGTGGAAGGACGGCCGCTGACCGTGGCCGCCTACGCCGATCCGGCGATGCGCCGCTGGGCCGGCCGCAAGCTCGCGTCCGGCACGGACCTGGTCTTCGCCTTCTCCGGCGCCATGGCGCAGTTCTTTGGGCACGCACGCCAGCCGCGAATCCTCGACCTTGTGGATTGCGATTCCGAGAAATGGCGGGCGCTCGCCAAAAGCTCGAGCTGGCCGCGCTCGGCGCTGTGGCGCCGCGAGGCCCGGCTCCTGCTCGCCTGGGAGCGACGTGCCGCCGCGGCGAGCTCGCGGACCCTGCTGGTCACCGAGGCCGAGCGGCGGCTGTTCCTCGAGAGGGCGCCGGAGGCCGCTTGCTCCACCGGCGTGCTGGGCAACGGCGTCGACGCCGCCTTCTTCGATCCGGCGTCGAGCCTGCCCGATCCGTGGCCCGCCGACGGCCGGCCGCGGCTCGTCTTCACCGGCCTCATGGACTACCCGCCCAATGTCGAGGCGGTCGAGTGGCTGGCGCGCCGCGTCCTGCCGGCCCTGCGGCGGGAGATGGCCCGGCCGGTGTGCTTCGCCATCGTCGGCGCCCGGCCTGTCCCGCGGGTGATGGCGCTGGCCGCCGATCCCCAGGTGCTGGTGACCGGCCGGGTGCCGGACGTCCGCCCGTGGCTGCGCTGGGCCGATCTGGCGGTAGCACCGCTCAGGGTGGCGCGCGGCGTCCAGAACAAGGTCCTGGAGGCGATGGCCATGGGCAAGGCGGTGGTCTGCAGCCCCGAGGCCCGCACCGGCATCGAGGCCCGGCCCGGCGACGAGATCGTCGAGGCCGAAGGCGCTGCCGGCTTCACCGCCGCCATCCGCCGCCTGCTCGGCGATTCCGGCCAGGCCGAGGAGATCGGCGTCCGCGCCAGGATGCTCGTCCTGCGCGACCTCGGCTGGCCGGCCCGTCTCGCGGCACTCGACGCGCTGGTGGACGAGCTGCTGGACGCCCGCTGAAGCGGCCTGACCAAGGCCGCCACGTCCGTCCTATCCGGCTCCGGCAAGCTCCGCTGCCAGGGCCGCCACGCGACGGGCATTGCCCTGCCAGGTGAGGTCGCGCTCCCGGATCGTGGCGGCTGCCGCCATGCCCAGGCGGGCGCGCAGCGCCGCGTCGCCGGCGAGCCGGTCCAGCGCCAATCCGAGCCCGTCGCCGGAGACCAGCAGGGCGTTGGACTCGTCCCGGAGGATCTCGCGGATGTTGGGGCTGTCCGGCGCCACGATGGCGCGGCCCAGCGCCATATAGTCGAAGAGCTTGAGCGGCGAGGCGTAGGCCACGACCTCGGGCTGCAGGGCGATGTCGAAGGCTGCCACATGGGCCGGCACCTGCTCCGGCTCGACGATGCCGTGCCAGCGCACCCGCCCGGCGATGCCGAGCGCTTCGGCCTGCCGCTCGAGTTCGGGCCGGGCCGGACCGTCGCCGACGATCGACAGCATCGCATCGGGCCGCTGCGCCAGCCAGTCCAGCACGCGGTCGAGCCCGTGCCAGGCCCGGACGAATCCGACGAAACCCAGCAGCAGCCGGCCTTCGAGGCCGAGACGGCGCCGCGCCTCGCTTCCCTCAGGCGGCTCGCGGTAGCGCGTGGCGTCGATCCCGTTGGGGATCGTCACGATCCGTCTCGCCGGCACCCCTTCGGCCTCGACCATCCGGCCCAGCACGTCGGTCACCACAAGCACCCGGTCGGCCGCCCGCCAGATGGCCCCCTCGCTCCGGCGCGCGAGAGCGGGGAGCCCCAGCCCGTCATGGCGGCCGCGCTCGGCGGCGAGCGGCGCGTTGACCTCGAGCAGGAGCGGCAGCCCCAACCGGCGGGCCACCAGGGCGCCCGCGGGAAAGTGGAGATTGTAGCGCTCGTAGAGCACGTCCGGCCGGAAGCGCCGGCAGGCGCGCAGGAGGCGCCGGCTGGCGGCCAGGCCGTAGCCGAGCTCGGCCGTCTCGTAGAGGGCCCGGGGCAACAGCCGCTTGAGCCGCGCCACGGCACCCGCATCCTCGCCGAAGGCGGCCTGCGCGGTGGCCGCCGGGCCCACCAGCAGGACCTCGTGGCCGAGCTCGCGCAGCGCGCCGACCATGGCGTCGATATGAACGAACTGTCCGTCCTTCGAGCGCACCCGGTGGTGATAGAGGATCCTCACGGCTCGCCCCCGCGGCCGGTCAGCGAGCGGAACAGCTCGAGCTGCCCCCTGGTGGTGGCCTCCCAGCCGAAGCCTTCGGCATAGCGGCGGGTGGCGGCGCGGGCCGGGGCGGCGGCCAGCAGCGCGCGCACCGCGGCGGCGATGGCGGGCGGATCGCAGCGCTGCAGCAGGCACCCGGCCTCCGGTGCGGTCACCACCTCGGGCGTGCCCCACACCGCGCTCGCCACCACCGGCGTTCCGCAGGCCATGGCCTCGAGCAGGACGTTGGCCCAGCCCTCGCGCTCCGAGACCAGCGCCAGGCAGTCGGCGGCGTTGTAGATCTCCGGCAGGCGCTCGTGCGGCACAGCGCCCAGAAAGCGCACCCGCGCGGCCACGCCGAGCCCGGCGGCAGCGGCTTCCAGCTCGCCGCGCAGCGGCCCCTCGCCGGCGAACAGAAGCTGGACCCCGGGCAGCATGGGCAGGGCCTCGACCAGCAGCCCCGGACGCTTGCGCGGGATGAGCTGGCCCACCGCCAGCAGGCAGGGGCCCTCGATGCCCAGGCGGGCGCGCAGCGCCTCGCGCGGCAGCGGCCGGAAGAGATCGAGATCGACGCCGTTGCGCAGCACCTGCACCCGTCCGGGATCGGCGCCGAGCTCGACCCAGATGTCGGCCAGGGCGCTGCACACCGCCACCAGCCGGTCGGCGCGGCTGGCGAGGAGGCGCAGCCAGCGGCGGGGCAGGGCGTGGCGGGGAATGAGGTTGAGGTCGGTGCCGCGCGCCGTGACCACCAGCTTCAGCCCCAGCTCGCGCGCCAGGAGGGCGGCGGCGACGCCGTCGGGATAGGCGTAATGGGCGTCGATGGCGTCGAATCGCTCGCCCGCTGCAAGGAGATCGAGCGCGGTGCGGCGCAGCGCTCGGTAGAGCAGCCATGGCTGCACGCTCATGCCGATCCTGGGCAGGTGCAGATAGCGCGGCCGCAGGATATCGATCCCGTGGCGCTGCTCGGCCGGCGGCTCGGCGTCGAGGAGGCGGCGCTCGGCCGAGAGCAGGCCGGCGCCGGGCGTCCAGGGCACCGGCGCCACGACCCTTGCGGCGGCCTCGCCGCTCGCCACCAGGTGGCGCAGCCTGTTCTCGACGAAGACGCCGAAGCCGGGACGGGCGGTGCTCGGATAGAGACTGCTCGTCACCAGCAGGCGCAGCGGCCGGCCTAGCCCCGCCATCGCAGCCTCCCCGCGCCGAGCCGCTCGTGCAGGAAGGCCAGCGTCAGGCTTTCGGGGCCCGGCGGGCTCCCGCTCGCCCGCCATAGGGCGAGCTGGGTGAGGAGCACCGTGGCAACGCCGAGCGGCACCGCCTGCAGGAGCTGGAGAACGGGCGAGGCCGCAGGTGCCGGCAGCCACAGCACGACCGCCGCCATCGCCGCGGTGGCGGCGAGGCTGCGCCACACCCGGCCGAGAAGCGCGCTTGGTGCCAGTGCCAGCAGCCGTGCGACAATGGCGAGGCTCAGGGCGAAATTGACGGCGGCCCCGGCGGTGACCGCCCAGGCCGCCCCCATCACCCCGTGACTGCCGATCAGCAGCCACAGCAGCGGCGCCGTGGTGAGGATATAGAGGGCCAGCAGGGCGGGCTCGATCCGCAAGCGGCCGAGCGCCAGATAGACCGGCGTGGCGCTGG
The DNA here is from genome assembly GCA_033875255.1 of Geminicoccaceae bacterium 1502E. Lineage (GTDB taxonomy): Bacteria > Pseudomonadota > Alphaproteobacteria > Geminicoccales > Geminicoccaceae > Marinimicrococcus. The sequence goes on from JAWZSN010000009.1 coordinate 73,557, forward strand.
CGGCCATGGAGCGGAAGATGCCGAAGAGGCAGAGCGCCTGCATGAGCGGCACCGCCTCGAGCCACTGCTCGCCCAGAAATACCCGCACCAGGGGCTCGGCCACCAGCGCCGTGCCGACCGCCGCCGGCAGGGCCACGAGGTTGAGGAGCCCCACCAGGTCGAGATAGCCCGCGGCGAGCCGGCTCTTGTCGTCGGCAAACCGGGCGAAGCCGGGGAAGATCACCCGGTTGATGGGGCCGGCAAGCTCGCTGGTCGGCAGGTCGGCGATCTCCTGGGCCACCGCATAGAGGCCCAGCGGCGCAGGACCGGCGAGCTTGCCGACGATCAGCGCGTCCATGCGCTCGCGCACGAAGGTCAGGAGATTGTTGAGCAGGATCCACTTGGAGAAATGCACCAGCGCATGCCAGCGGGCCAGCGACAGGCGCGGCCGGTAGGGGGCCATGGAAAAGCTGAGCCACAGCATCACGACCCGGCGGGCGAGAATCGCCACCACCAGCGCCCAGTAGGAGTGCCACAGCAGGGCCAGGCCGATCGCCACCACGAACTGCGCGAGCTTGCCCCGGAGCTGGAAGGAGAACTCGCGGCTGATCTCGAGATTCTTGCGGAACTCGACGATCCCGATGTTCCAGAAGCCCTGCACCACCGAGGCCGCCGCCAGCACCCAGAAGACCGCCTCGAGGCGGGGGTCCTCGAAGAACACGGCGGCGGGTGCGGCGCACAGCCAGAGCAGCAGGCCGATCAGCAGGCCCTTGAGGATGTCGAGGGTGAAGGCGGTATCGTAGTCGGTGCGGCCGGCCTTCTGGTCGCGGATCAATGCCAGGTCGAAGTTGAACTCGCTGGCGATCTCGAGCAGGGCCGCCACCGTCGTGGCGAGCGCCACGAGGCCGAAATCCTCGGGTGTCAGCAGCCGCGCCAGCAGCAGCGTGCTGACCAGCCCCAGGCCGCGCACCGCAAGGCGCAGCCCGACCATCCAGGCGGCACCCACGGCCATGCGTCTGCCGGGATCGGTCATCGGCTGGAGGCCATGCGCGCAGCACCCCGGACGGACCACCCGGCCGAGATAATCGACGGTTGCATGACGTCTCCCGAGCCCGGTCCAAACTGCCCCACCGGCGACAGGCGGCCTAGCCTCTTCGAGGCTGCGATGCTGGGTCGAGAGCCGAGTAACGATAACGGGATACGCAAGACCGGATATTTCTCGCTATGACGCACAGGTTGATGCGCTCCGCCCCTCGCGGGTTGACTCGTTTCTGCGCGTATGGCGGGTGCTCGATACGAAAAACAACGCCTTTTGGTCGGCAAATCAGAAATGCTGCGTATCTTCGGCCACTATGTGGAGCGGAGCCTGGTCGCATTCGGCCTGGCGGAAGGGGCCTTGCTGCTCCTGTGCTTCTATGCGGGCTATTTCGCGAGCTACGCCGAGCTGGACGCCGCCATGGCGCAGGTGCGCGCCTACCTTCCCAACGCGCTCCTGTTCGTGGTCGCGACGCTGGGCTCGATGATCGCCCTCGGCCTTTACGACCGGGCTGCGGTCCGTGACCTGCGGGTCGTGGCAATCCGGCTTGCGGCCAGCTTCCTGCTGGGCTTCGTGGCGCTTACCACGGTCGTCTATCTCTACCCGCCGCTCCTCGTCTGGCGCAGCGGCCTGGTCGTCAGCCTGCCGCTGTCCTTCCTGGCGATCCTGGCAGCACGCGGCGGCTTCTTGTGGATGATCGACCGGCCGCGGCTCCGCCGCCGGGTGCTGGTCCTGGGCGACGAGGAGCGCGTCGCCCACATAAGGACGATCGAGGAGTCGGGCGCTCTCTCCTCGTTCGCCACGGCGGGCGTGCTGCGCCTCGATCAGCTCGCTGGCGGGGAGGATGACGGAGCCTGGCTGCGCGACATGGCGCGGGAGCTGGGTGCCGAGGAGATCGTGGTAGGGGCCGCCGAGCGGCGCGGCCGGCTTCCCGTCGAGGCCCTGCTCGAGTGCCGGCTCGCCGGCCTGCGGGTCACCGACTACACCGATTTCTGCGAGCGCGAGACCGGCCGCGTCGATCTCGACCGCCTCAAGCCCAGCTGGCTGATCTTCTCCGACGGTTTCGGGCGGGCTGGGTTGCCGGGGCTGGTCAAGCGGCTGTTCGATGTCGCCCTGTCGCTGGCCGTTCTGCTGCTCACGGCACCGCTGCTCGGGCTGACCGCGCTCGCCGTCAAGCTCCAGGACGGCGGCCCGGTTCTCTACCGCCAGCAGCGCACCGGGCGGAACGGCGTCGTCTTCGAGCTGATGAAGTTCCGCAGCATGCGCGCGGATGCCGAGGCCGCCGGCCCGCAGTTCGCGCAGGAGCGCGACCCGCGCATCACGCCGGTCGGCCGGCTCATCCGGCGTTTGCGGATCGACGAGCTGCCGCAACTGTGGAACGTGCTGCGCGGCGAGATGAGCTTCGTCGGTCCGCGCCCCGAGCGCCCCGTGTTCGTCGAGCAGCTGGCGCGGCGTCTGCCCTACTATCGCGAGCGCCACCGCGCCAAGCCGGGAATCACCGGCTGGGCGCAGCTCAACCACCGCTACACCTCGGACCTCGAGGAAGCCCGCACCAAGCTCGAATACGACATCTACTACGTGAAGAACTGGAGCATGTTCCTGGACATCCTGATCCTGGCGCAGACCCTTCGCGTGGTGATCTGGGGCAACGGCGTGCGCTGAGCCGGCCGGCTGCCGTCAGGCGCTCGACGCCAGCGCCTCCGCCTCCGCCGCCAGCCGGGTCGGCGTGGTGGCCTCGCCGCCCAGCTCGCCCATGAAGAAGTCGAGAAAGCGCTCGATCGTGTCGGTGAAGCGCTCGAGCCCGGCGGCGTCGCGCACATAGGGGGTGCAGCCTGCCATCAGCGACGGGCTGTGGTAGGTGAGACTGAAGAGCCGCTGGCCGCCATCCAGCAAGGCGCGCACGAGGCGGCGGTGGGCGCGGTGGTCGATCCCTTCGGGGCTCAGCCGGATGCGCTCGATCAGACCGGAGCGGGCGAGGACGCCGCCCACCCGCAGGCGCCGCCCGAGGCCTCGGGTGGCGCTCTCGAACCAGGGCGCGCCATGCCGCCGCAGAACGCCCGAGAAGCCCACCGTCATGGGCAGCTCGAGGAGCCGGCCCGAGGGGCCGAAGCGAAAGGGCGTCGCGTCCAGGAAGCGATAGTCGGGTCCGCCGTCGGCGCGCAGGTCATGGTGCGGCAGGGCGCTGAGATCGACCTTGTAGCCGAGCTGCTCGAGTGCTTCGGCGGTATGCGGCCCGAGCCCGTAGCGGCCGGCCTTGTAGAGCACCGGCCGCACGCCGAGCTCCTGCTCGATGCACGAGGTGAGCAGGCGGAGCTTGGCCAGCTCCAGCGCCGGCGGCAGGTTGCCTGCATAGCTGTTGCTGCGGCTCACCGGCTCGAGCAGGGGCGGGTTGATCCAGGGATGGAGATGGGCGCCGACCTCGCAGGCGCCGGCGGCGAGGAACTCGCGCAGCGGCTGCCGGCCTTCCGCCTGGCTCGCCACCGCCCAGGTAATCATGTAGGCAGGGACGATGCCGAAGCGCTCGAAGAGGCGCTGTGCCGGCTCTTGGTGGCGCATCGCGCTGACCGCCGTGGCCTCGCGGCTGAAGGGGGTGCCCCAGTCGAACTCCTCTTCCGTGTCGACGACCACGCAAAGCTGCGGCGCGGAGCGGTTCCAGGCGAGAGGTCTGCGGTTGACGAAGACGGCGGCGGCGGAGCAGGACACGGGGAGCCAGCAATCCTCATGCTCGGCCGGAACAGGTGCGAGACCCGGGCGGCCCATGCTGCACATCGTTCACGTGATGCCGAGCTTTGATACCGGCGGGGCGCAGCTTGTCACCGTCCGCCTGCTCAACGGGCTGGGCCCGGGCCGCTTCAGGCATAGCATGGTGAGCCTGAACGGCGGCCACGGCAGCGCTTCCCTGCTCGATCCGGCGCTGCGGGTCGATCTCGTCGATGGCCGCCCCTTTGCCCGCCGGCCGCGTCTGCCGCGGCTCGTGGCGGGCTTGCGCCGGATGCGCCCCGACCTTCTCTTCACCTGCAACTGGGGCAGCATGGACTGGGTGCTGGCGCGCCTGCTGCTGCCGGGTTGCCCGCACATCCACGCCGAGCACGGTTTCGGTCCCGAGGAGGCCGACCGGCAGCTCGTCCGGCGGGTCTGGGCGCGGCGGCTGGCGCTGGCGGCAAGCTGCCGCGTCGTCGTCCCCTCGCATACGCTCGAGCGGCTCGCCCTCGAGGAATGGAAGCTGCCGGCGGCACGCCTGCTGCGGATCCCCAACGGCGTCGACGGGGCGGCCTTGCGTGGGGCCGCGGCCGGCGTCGAGCAGCCCGGGGACGGGCTCGTGCGCATTGCCGCCCTGGCGCCGCTGCGTCGCGAGAAGCGCCTCGACCGCCTGCTCCGCGCCTTCGCCGGCATGAAGGAGCGTGGGCACTGCCGGCTGCACCTCATCGGCGACGGGCCGGAGCGGGCGGCCCTCGAGCGCGAGCGCGACCGGCTGGGGCTGGGCGATCAGGTGCGCTTCCTCGGTCATAGCCCGACGCCGGCGCGCGAGCTGGCGGCCTGCGATGTCTTTGCCCTGTCCTCCGACACCGAGCAGCTGCCCGCTGCCCTGCTCGAGGCGATGGCGCTGGGCCTGCCGGTGGCGGCAGTCGCGGTCGGCGACGTGGCCGAGGTGGTCGCGCCCGCCAACGCCCGGCTCCTCGTGCCCCGCGAGGACGAGGCGGGTCTTGCTGGGGCGCTCGACCGCCTGGTCGGCGACGCCGGCCTGCGCCGCGCCCTGGGGGCTGCCAACCGGGCGCGCCAGGAGGAGCGCTTCGGCCTCGCCGCCATGGTTGGGGACTACCGGGCGGCCTTCGAGGCCTGTGCGGCGCGACGGCACCGGACCCCCGCCGCCTTCCTTTCAGCAGGGACGCACGCCGATGGCGTTTGATCTTCTCCGCGGCGGCAGGGGCTGGCCGGCGCCGCTGGCGCGCCGCCTCGCCGGCATCGGTGACCGGCTGCGCGGCCTCCTCATGCTGGCGGGCTTCGGTACCGAGGATGGCGGCCGGGTGCGGCTGCACACCGTGGCGGTCATGCGCTGGGTGGCCGTCGCCGGCCAGCTCTTCACGATCCTGTTCGTCCATTTCTCGCTCGACATCCGCCTGCCGCTGGCGGCTCTCCTGCCGGCGGTGCTGCTCACCGCGCTGATCAATATCGGCCTGATCCTGACCTTCGGGGTCGCGGCGCGGTTGAGCGAGCGCGGCGCCGCGGTGCTCTTCGCCTACGACGTCGTGCAGCTCTGCTATCTGCTGATCCTCACCGGCGGCCTGCAGAACCCGTTCTCGATCCTGCTCCTGCTGCCCGTCACCCTGGCAGCGGCGACGCTCGGCCTCGCCGCGACCGTGCTCGTCACCGGGCTGGCGCTTGCCGGCGTCGTCGTTCTTGCCTTGTTCCCCGGCACGCTGCCCTGGCTCGGCGCCGCCCTGATCCTGCCGCCGCTCTACATGCTGGCCGCCTGGACGGCGCTCAGCATGGCCACCATCCTGATCTCGATCTTCGCCTGGAACATCGCCGAGGAGTCGCGCCGTCACGCCAGCGCGCTTGCCGCCACCCAGCTGGCGCTGGCCCGCGAGCAGCAGCTCTCGGCGCTGGGCGCCCAGGCAGCGGCCGCGGCGCATCTCCTGGGCAGCCCGCTGGGCACGGTGAGCGTGATCGCCAGGGAGCTGGTGCGCGAGCTGCCCGAGGAGAGCCCCCTGGCCCTCGAGGCGCGCGAGCTCATGGAGCAGGCGCAGCGTTGCCGGGAGATCCTGGCCACGCTCGGGCGGCGGCCCGACAGCGACGACTACCGGCCGTTCGCCCGTGCCCCGCTGTCGAGCCTGCTCTCCGGCATCGCCGAGGATTTCGGCCGGCCGGACGTCGCGGTCGAGATCCGCCGGGAGGTCGAGGAGGGGGCTGTCGAGCCGGAGCTGGCCTTCGCGCCGGAGCTGCGTCACGCCCTCGCCAACCTGATCGACAACGCCATCCAGTTCGCCTCGCGGGAGGTCTCGGTTCTGGTCCGGACCGAACGCAGCCGGGTCACGGTGGTGGTCCAGGACGACGGCCCGGGCTTCTCGCCCGACGTGCTCGACTGGCTGGGCGAGCCCTATCTGTCGACCCGCCAGGAGAAGGGCGGGCTGGGGCTCGGCGTCTTCATCGCCATCACCTTGCTTGCCCGGACCGGCGCGAAGCTACATTTTGAGAACAGCGGCAAGGGCGCACGGGTGACCATCTCCTGGCCATCGGATGCCTTGGCCCAGTTCGGCGAGGAGAGACTGAATGAGCGACGAGTCGGCTGACGTCGCCCGGGTGCCGGCAAGCGGCGCCGAGCAGCGGCCTGCTGGCGAGGGCCCGACCCTGCTGCTGGTCGACGACGACGCGCCGCTGCGCCGGAGCCTGCAGCGCGCGATGGAGCGGCGCGGCTTTCGGGTGTTTGCCGGCGAGAGCGTGCGCGAGGGCATGAACCTTGCCCACAGCGTGCGCCCGGAATTCGCCGTGATCGACCTGCGGCTCGAGGACGGCAGTGGCATCGATCTGGTCAAGAAGCTGCGCGAGCTTCACCCCAAGGTGCGCATCGTGATCCTGACCGGCTACGGCAACATCGCCACCGCGGTGGCGGCGGTGAAGGCCGGCGCCCTCGACTATCTGGCCAAGCCCGCGGATGCCGACGAGGTCATCAACGCCCTGCTCGCCTCGGGCGCTACCCTGCCGCCGCCGCCGGAGAACCCGATGTCCGCCGACCGGGTACGCTGGGAGCACATCCAAAGGGTGTTCGAGCAGTGTGGCCGGAACGTGTCGGAGACGGCGCGGCGCCTCAACATGCACCGCCGCACCCTGCAGCGGATCCTCAACAAGCGGGCGCCACGCGAGTGAGCGCCGGCACGGCAGGTCCGTAGAGGAGAGCCCCCATGCAGACGTCGAGCGAGGACCCCGGCCGAACCGCCGCCACGGGCCGCCTGTTGCTGGTCGACGACGACGCGCCGCTGCGCCGCAACCTCGTCCGGGCGCTGGAGCGCGAGGGCTTCGAGGTGGTCACCGCGGCGAGCCTCAAGGAGGCCCATGCGGTCGCCGCCGAGACAGCGCCCGACTATGCGGTGGTCGACCTCAATCTCGAGGACGGTCACGGCATGCAGCTCATCGACACGCTCAAGGAGCTGCGCCCGTCCTGCCGGATCGTCATCCTCACGGGCTATGACAGCATCGCCTCGAGCGTGCTGGCGCTCAAGGCCGGCGCGAGCGGCTACCTGGCCAAGCCGGTGAGCGCGGAGGCCGTGGTGGCGGCGCTGCGCGGCGAGGCGGGCCAGGTCGAGCCCGAAGAGAGCCCGATGTCGGCGGACCGGGTGCGCTGGGAGCACATCCAGCGGGTGTTCGAGCAGTGCAACCGCAACGTCTCGGAGACCGCGCGGCGCCTCAACATGCACCGCCGCACCCTGCAGCGGATTCTCTCCAAGCGGGCGCCACGCTAGAGCTGTCGCACCGGCTGCGGACAGGCTGGCCCAAAGGCCGCGCCCGATGCTGAACGGCGGCGCAGAGGCGTGGCGGCGAGACCGTGCCAGGTGCTGCGCGCGGCGAGGCTTTTTCTTTCGGGCGTGGCAGTGGTGCCTGGCGGTCGGGTCGTGACGCGCCTGCCGCAGCGCCTGCCCGTCTCGATCCCGTCCGGTCATCCTCGCCGACGGGAGAAGCAGGCACGGCTCGCCGATGACGCGGCGGCGGGCTCCGCCCCAGCGGGATCGCCAGGAAAGCCGAGAATCCCGTGAACGCGCGCCGCTGCCCGCTGACGAAAGAGAAACGGCAACCGCGTGCAGCGCCTTGCGTGGCTCCGCCGCCGCGCGCCAGACCCGCGCTGCCGTCAGTTGCGGCCGGCCAGGGTCTCGAACATCACGATGAAGCCGCGATGCGGGTCGGCCTCGCCGGCCGGCGAGCCCAGCGCCACCGCCATCGCCTGGGAGGTGCGGACCTTGCCCGGCGAGACATAGGTCGCGTTGAAGGTGCCGCGGGCGAGCCTGCCGTCGAGCAGGCCCGGCCACATCTCGCGCATGCCCGGGCCGCGCAGGATCATGATGTTGTCGAGACGCTGGCCGACAGTCGCCCGCGCCTCGAGGTTGAGCCACAGCGCGAAGGCGCGGTTGAGCTGCTTGATCTGCCGGTCGCCGTCGAGCACCAGGCTCGGCAGCGGGCAGGTCTCGAGGACCCGCACCAGATCGTGGGTGTTACCGGCCAGCGCCAGCTTGTCGAACTCCTTTTGGAGGTTCTGGCTGCGCAGGCGGGCGTGCGTCAGCGAGTAGGTGCGCAGCGTGGATGCCAGGTTGGTACGGTCCGGCGTGGCCTGGGCGACCTCGTTCACGAGGGCCGAGAGGCGGATCTTCCGCGCTTCGGCGACCTCCTTGAGATAGCTCCAGAACTCGCCTTCCAGCTTGATCGAGGTGCGCACGTCGCCAATGCGCATGGTCTTGCGGATCATTCGTCTCGACCCTTACTTCCTGGCCGTTTTAACGCGCACCATGATACACGCGGCGAGCGAAAATCATGATTGAGGCTTATCATGCGGGACCATAGGTTAAGCGATGGTGAATCGCGCCGACTAACCATACAAAAACTGCGCGCGCCTTGAATGCCGGAGCCGCTCATGACCGAACTGGCGGACCCGCTCCCGGTTGTCCCGGTCACGCCCGTCCAGGGTGAGGCCGGACAACGGCTGGCCGAGCCACCCGTGGAACGGGTCGTGGTGACACCACCTCCCGACGCCGGGGCGCAGGTGGAAATCCATGTCCGTCCCGGCATGGAGATCGTTCTCCTCGACGAGGTCTTCGAGCCGACGCAGGCGCGGTACGCGGTGAGCGGGACCGACCTGGTGGCAGTGCTGCCCAACGGTAGCCGCGTTACCCTCGTAGATTTCTTTGCGGTTGCCAACCCTCCCGTTTCTATCACCTTGCTGGATAGTCCTCCGGTCGCCGCGACGGCCCTCCTCGGGGAGATTCTCGCCAGTGTCGATCCGGCCGCGCTCGAGCCCGCGGCGGGCGGACCGGAGCAGCCGCAGAAAATCAGCGGCAACGCCAGCTTCACCCAGTACGAGGCGAGCCCGCTGACAGGTGCCGGGGCCACCCTCGGGGAGGGGATCCGGTCGGAGCGGCCTCTCGGCGGCGGCGAGACCGGTGACGATTTCGTACCGCGGCTGCGGCCGCAAGGTGACACTCTGTCCACCGCCATCGATGCGCCGGCCGATGACCGCCTCGTTGCGAGGCCGCCGGTTGCCGATCCGCCACCGGAGAACGGGTCGCCGGGCGAGACGCCATCGCGCCCCGAGCACCCGCCGGCGGGGAACGTGACCGAGGTGCCGGTCTCCATCGTCGATCTGTTCCGGGGCTTCACGCCGCCGGTGACGGCGGAGCTGCCGGCCCGTCCGGGGGAGGCGCTGGCCGAGGACCTGGTCAACGGCCTCGACCCGCGCCTCTTGATGCTGGATGCGCCGCGCGAGGTGATCCTCCGGCTGGAGCGGCTCGAGGGAGCCGAGGGTGCGACACCGCCGGCCATCGGCGTCTTCGAGATCGGCTTTGGCGGTGTGCTCGGCAAGGTGCGGCTCGTTCTCGCCGAGGATGCCGGGCCGCAGGGCGAGGTCTCGCTCGGCACGCTGGCGCCGGGCACCCGGCTGGGCCTCTTCACCCTCGAGGGTCTCGAGGCCGCTGAGCTCGCCGCCCTGCGCGAGGGGGCCGGGCTCGTCCTTCGGGGGCCGGAGGGCTGGCCGGCCACGACCGGCGATGGGGCGCCGCCGCGGCTGGTGCGCGTGCTGGCGGACGGCAGCGAGCTGCCGGTCGGCGGCCGTCTGCTGCTCTCGACCGACCCCGATCCGGCGAGCCCGGGCCTGAACCCGCTCAACCCGGACGGGCTCGGCCACACGGTCTGGGGCTTCGACGCGGCGACCGGCGAGATCCTCGTGGCCTTCGAGCAGGGGGCGGGCGCCCCGGGCAGCCCCGGCCGGGACTTCGGCGAGGTGCTGCTGCGCCTCCATTTCGGCCCTGCCCACGCCGGCCAGGCGCTGCACTTTCCAGGAGACGACGGCCACCTCGCCATCGCCCTGCCGCCGGGCGAGGGACCGGTCGGCGCCGCGGTGGTCGAGCTCGTCGGCGGCTACCGCCCGGGCGACCGGCTCGTTCTCGACGGCCCCGCCGACCGCGACGGCGACGGCCTGATCGACGGCACGCCGATCCATGTGGAGTGGCTCGGCGGGACGCGCTTCGAGCTCCACGGAGAGGCGAGCAGCGCCACCTACCAGGAGCTCGTCAACGCCATCCGCTTCACCAGCGTCGCCGACGACATCGTTCCGGGCGTGCGCGAGGTCGAGGTGCGGCTCGTCGACGCGGCCGGCCACGAGGGCGAGTCCCGGCTGATCCGCTTCGAGCTGCGCGAGGACACCGTCCTGCTGCCCCGTCACCAGCATCTGTTCGAGGGCGGCGAGGCGAACGACGTGGTCAACGGGCTTTTCGGCCCCGACCATCTGCGCGGCGGCGGCGGCCACGACTTTCTCGACGGCGGGGCGGGCGACGACCGGCTCGACGGCGGCCCGGGTGACGACGTGCTGATCGGGCTCACCGGCGCCGACACGCTCACCGGCGGCCCGGGAGCCGACCGGTTCGTGGTGGCGAGCCTGGGCGACGGGCACGACATCGTCACCGATTTCGACGAGAAGGAGGGGGACCGGCTCGATCTCGAGGGCGTGCTCGCCGGCACCGCCTTCGATCCAAGGGCACCGGACGCCTCCGACTGGCTGAGGTTCGAGCCGGCCGACCTCGACGGCGACGGCAGGCGCGACGATGTGCGGGTGGTGGTCGATCTCGACGGTGCCGGGCGCGAGCACCGGCCGCAGGTGATCCTCTCTCTTCACGATCTCGAGCGCCCCGACGCGCTCGAGATCGCCGGCGCCACCACATTCGGTCGCGGCTCCGACGGCGGCACAGGCTGACGCCCGGGTCGCGCGCCAATAGCAAAAGTGCCGCGCCGGCGTGCGCGGGGCGGCTTGTCGCAGGGTGCCGCTGGGGCTAGATAGGGGCCGGTTTTCGCCCACCCCGTATCTTCGCACCGTCACGACAAGGGGGCCGGCCACATGGCTCGCAACAAGATCGCGCTCATCGGTGCCGGTCAGATCGGCGGCACGCTCGCCCATCTCGTCGGCCTCAAGGAGCTCGGCGACGTGGTGCTCTTCGACATCGTCGAGGGCATGCCCGCCGGCAAGGCACTCGACCTCGTCGAGAGCTCGCCCGTTGAGGGCTTCAACGCCAGCATCGTAGGCGCCAGCGACTTCGCCGCGATCGAGGGCGCCGACGTGGTCATCGTGACCGCCGGTGTCCCCCGCAAGCCCGGCATGAGCCGCGACGACCTGATCGGCATCAACACCGGCGTCATGAAGAACGTCGGCGAGGCCATCAAGCGCTACTGCCCCGACGCCTTCGTCATCTGCATCACCAACCCGCTGGATGCGATGGTCTGGGCGCTGCAGAAGGTCTGCGGCCTGCCGCCGCAAAAGGTGGTCGGCATGGCCGGCGTGCTCGACAGCGCCCGCTTCCGCTACTTCCTGGCCGAAGAGTTCAACGTCTCGGTCGAGGACGTCACCGCCTTCGTGCTCGGTGGCCACGGCGATACCATGGTGCCGCTGGTGCGCTATTCGACGGTGGCCGGCATCCCGCTGCCCGATCTCGTCAAGATGGGCTGGACCACCCAGGAGCGGCTCGACCAGATCGTCCAGCGGACCCGCGACGGCGGTGCCGAGATCGTGGGCCTGCTCAAGACCGGCTCGGCCTTCTACGCCCCGGCTTCCTCGGCGGTCGCCATGGCCGAGAGCTACCTCAAGGACCAAAAGCGGGTCCTGCCCTGCGCCGCCCATCTGAGCGGGCAGTACGGTGTCGACGGGTTCTATGTCGGCGTGCCGGTGGTGATCGGCAAGGACGGCGTCGAGCGGATCGTCGAGATCGAGATGAACAGCGACGAGCAGGCCGGGTTCGACAAGTCGGTTGCGGCCGTCCGGTCGCTCTGCGACGCGGTCAAGCTCTAGGCTTCCCTCAAGCCCGCTGGAGACGGAGCGAGCTATGAACATCCACGAGTATCAGGCCAAGGCGCTCCTCGCGGACTATGGCGTCACCGTCTTGCGCGGGCAGGTCGCCTACACGCCGGAGGAGGCCGAGCAAGCCGCCCGCGAGCTCGGCGGCCCGCTCTGGGTCGTCAAGGCGCAGATCCACGCCGGTGGCCGCGGCAAGGCCGGTGGCGTCAAGCTCGCCCGCTCCGTCGAGGAGGTCCGCCAGTTCGCCGGGCAGATGCTCGGCATGACCCTGGTGACCCACCAGACCGGGCCGCAGGGCCGGGTGGTCAAGCGCGTCTTCGTCGAGGACGGCTGCAACATCGCCCGCGAGCTCTATCTGGGCGCGGTCATCGACCGCACCACCTCGCGCGTCACCATGATGGCCTCCACCGAGGGCGGCGTGGAGATCGAGGAGGTGGCCGCCGCCCACCCCGAGAAGATCGTCAAGGTGGCGATCGACCCGGCCACCGGCTTCATGCCGTGGCAGGGCCGCAAGCTCGCCTTCGCCCTGGGGCTCAAGGGCAAGGAGATCTCCAAGGCCGTCAAGTTCATCAAGGGCCTCTACACCTGCATCGTCGAGCGCGACGCGAGCCTGGTCGAGATCAACCCGCTGGTCGTGACCGGCGAGGGCGATCTGGTGGCCCTCGATGCCAAGATGAACTTCGACAGCAACGCCCTCTACCGCCAGCCCAAGGTGGCCGAGCTGCGCGACCTCGACGAGGAGGACCCGCAGGAGATCGAGGCGAGCCGTCACGAGCTCAACTACATCAAGCTCGACGGCAACATCGCCTGCATGGTCAACGGCGCCGGCCTCGCCATGGCTACCATGGACATCATCAAGCTCTATGGCGGCGAGCCTGCCAACTTCCTCGACGTGGGCGGCGGCGCCACCAAGGAGCGGGTCACCGCGGCCTTCAAGCTCCTGCTCTCCGACCCCAATGTCGAGGGCGTGCTGGTCAACATCTTCGGCGGCATCATGCGCTGCGACGTGATCGCCGAGGGCGTCGTGGCCGCTGCCCGCGAGGTCAATCTCACCGTGCCCCTGGTCGTCCGGCTGGAAGGCACCAATGTCGAGCTCGGCAAGCAGATCATGGCCGAGTCGGGTCTCGCCATCATCCCCGCCGACGACCTCGCCGATGCCGCCGAGAAGGCCGTCGCCGCCGTGAAGAGGGCCGCCTGATGTCCGTTCTCATCGACGCCAGCACCAAGGTCATCTGCCAGGGCTTCACCGGCGCCCAGGGCACGTTCCACTCCGAGCAGGCGATCGCCTACGGCACCCGCATGGTCGGCGGTGTCACGCCCGGCAAGGGCGGCGAGACCCATCTGGGTCTGCCGGTCTACGACACCGTCCACGAGGCCGTGGCGGCGACCGGCGCCGACGCCTCGGCGATCTACGTGCCGCCGCCCTTCGCGGCCGACGCCATCCTCGAGGCGGTCGACGCCCAGGTGAAGCTCATCGTCTGCATCACCGAGGGCATCCCGGTGCTCGACATGGTGCGGGTCAAGCGGGCGCTCCACGGCTCGTCCTCGCGGCTGATCGGCCCCAACTGCCCGGGCGTCATCACCCCCGGCCAGTGCAAGATCGGCATCATGCCGGGTCACATTCACCTGCCCGGCAAGATCGGCATCGTCTCGCGCTCGGGCACGCTGACCTACGAGGCGGTGGCCCAGACCACCCGCACCAAGCTCGGCCAGTCGACCTGCGTGGGCATCGGCGGCGACCCGGTCAAGGGCACCGAGTTCATCGACGTCCTCGAGATGTTCATCAAGGACGAGCAGACCGAAGGCGTCATCATGATCGGCGAGATCGGCGGCAGCGCCGAGGAGGAGGCCGCCGAGTTCTGGAAGGCGTCGGGCTGCAAGAAGCCGATCGTCGGCTTCATTGCCGGCCGCACGGCACCTCCGGGGCGCCGCATGGGGCATGCCGGGGCGATCATCTCGGGCGGCACCGGGGGTGCCGAGGAGAAGATCGCGGCGATGCGCGAGGCAGGCATCGCGATCGCCGAAAGCCCGGCCGCGATCGGTCAGGCCATGCTAAAGGCGATGGGCGGCTAGCGCCGCCCGCAGGCACAGCGATCAAGATAGCGCCGCCGCGCCTGGCCCCGCCAGGCGCGGTCGTCGTGGAGGGAGCGGCGAAGTCATGGCGATCAGACGGGAACTCGAGCAGACCTCGTTCCTCTACGGCGGCAACAGCTCCTTCATCGAGGAGCTCTATGGCCGCTATCTCGCCGACCCGGCGTCGATCGATCCGAGCTGGCGAGCCTATTTCGACGAGCTCGATCCCGAGAACCGGGTGCTCTTCGAGCAGGCGCGGGCGGCCCTGACGCCGCGGCCGCGGGAGCTGGCGGCTCTCCCGGCCAACCTGAACCTGCCGGCCGGCGGCCTCGACGACGACGCCACCAAGGCGCTGCTGCGCGACCATCTGCGGGTCATCATGCTGATCCGCGCCTACCGGGTGCGCGGCCACCTGATCGCCAAGCTCGACCCGCTCGGCCTGACCCTCAAGGACTACCATCCCGAGCTCGACTACCGCTCCTACGGCTTCACCGACGCCGATCTCGACCGCGAGTTCTACCTCGACTACGTGCTCGGTCTCGAGAAGGCCACGCTGCGCACGATCGTCGAGGTCCTCAAGAAGACCTACAGCGGCAGCGTCGGCATCGAGTTCCTGCACATCCAGGACCCCGAGCAGAAGGCCTGGATCCAGGAGCGGATCGAGGGCACCGGCGGGATCTTCGACAGCGGTGCCGAGGAGAAGCGCGACATCCTCGAGCAGCTGACCGAGACCGAGGGCTTCGAGCAGTTCCTCCACGTCAAGTTCCCGGGCACCAAGCGCTTCGGCCTCGACGGCGGCGAGAGCACCATCCCGGCCCTGGAGGCGATCATCCGTACCGGCGCCGAGCTGGGCGTCGACGAGATCGTGCTGGGCATGCCGCACCGCGGCCGCCTGAACGTGCTCGCCAACGTCATGGGCAAGCCCTACGCGGCGATCATCTCCGAGTTCCAGGGTGCGGCCGTCTACGACGACGTGCTGGGCTCGGGCGACGTGAAGTATCATCTGGGCACCTCCACCGACCGCAGCCTGCCCGACGGAAGCGAGATGCATCTCTCGCTCACCGCCAACCCCTCGCATCTCGAGGCGGTCAACCCGGTGGTCATGGGCAAGGTCCGCGCCAAGCAGCGCCAGAAGGACGACCTCGAGCGCTCGAAGGTGATGGGCGTGCTGCTCCACGGCGACGCCGCCTTCATCGGCCAGGGCGTGGTCCACGAGTGCCTCGAGATGTCGGAGCTCAAGGGCTACCGGGTCGGCGGCACCATCCACATCATCGTCAACAACCAGATCGGCTTCACCACGAGCCCGGCCTACGCCCGCAGCTCGCCTTATCCTTCCGACGTGGCGCGCGGCGTGCAGTGCCCGATCTTCCACGTCAACGGCGACGATCCGGTGGCCGTGTCGCACGTCTCGCGGCTCGCCACCGAGTTCCGCCAGCGGTTCAAGAAGGACGTGGTGATCGACCTTTGGTGCTACCGCCGCCATGGTCACAACGAGGGCGACGAGCCGGGCTTCACCCAGCCGGTGATGTACCGCCGCATCGCCCAGCACCCGACCGTGCGCCAGCTCTATGCGCGGCAGCTCGAGAAGGAGGGCGTCGTCGAGGCCGGCGAGCCCCAGGCGATGCTCGACGCCTTCAACCAGCAGCTCGAGGCGGCGCACGACGCCGCCCGCTCCTACAAGCCCAACAAGGCCGACTGGCTGGAAGGGGCCTGGAAGGGCCTGCGGCGTGCGCCGGAGGCCTATGAGCGGGGCAGCACCGCGGTGCCGGAGGACCGGCTGCGCCAGCTCGGCCTGCGCATGACCGAGCTGCCCGAGAGCTTCAACGTCCATCCCCGCCTCAAGCGGGTGATCGGCCAGCGCCGCAAGGCGATCGAGACCGGCGAGGGGATCGATTGGGCGACCGGCGAGCATCTGGCCTTCGCCACGCTGCTGGCCGACCGGTTCCCGGTGCGCCTGTCGGGCGAGGATGTCGGTCGCGGCACGTTCAGTCAGCGGCACGCCACGATCTACGACCAGACCACCGAGGAGCGCTACGTCCCGCTCTCCTGCCTGACCGACGACCAGGCTAGCTTCGAGGTGTTCGACAGCCTGCTCTCCGAGGAGGGCGTGCTGGGCTACGAGTACGGCTATAGCCTTGCCGATCCCAACTGCCTGACCCTGTGGGAAGCGCAGTTCGGCGACTTCGCCAACGGCGCGCAGGTCTATTTCGACCAGTTCATCAGCTCCGGCGAGAGCAAGTGGCTGCGGATGTGCGGGCTGGTCTGCCTGCTGCCGCACGGCTACGAGGGCCAGGGTCCCGAGCATTCCAGCGCGCGTCTGGAGCGCTTCCTGCAGCTCTACGCCGAAGACAACATCCAGGTGGTCTACCCGAGCACGCCGGCCAGCTACTTCCACGTGCTGCGGCGACAGATGCACCGCGACTTCCGCAAGCCGCTCATCGTCATGACGCCCAAGTCGCTGCTGCGCCTCAAGCGCTGCACCTCGAGCCTGGCCGACATGGCGGTGGGCACGAGCTTCCACCGCGTCATGTACGACCGCGCTCCGGGCCCGGCCGACGAGGCGGTCGAGCAGGTCGTGATGTGCAGCGGCAAGGTCTATTACGACCTGCTGCAGGCGGTGGAGGAGCAGGGCATCGAGGACAAGGTGGCGCTGGTCCGGCTCGAGCAGCTGGCACCCTTCCCCGAGGAGGCCCTGACCGAGGAGCTCGCCCGCTATCCGGCGAGCGCGCGCTATGTCTGGTGTCAGGAGGAGCCGCGCAACATGGGCGCCTGGTTCTTCGTGGCGCCGCGCGTCGAGAATATCATGGAAGCGCAGGGCAAGAAGCAGGCGCGGCTGATCTATGCCGGCCGCAAGCCGGCCGCCTCGCCGGCGACCGGCTTCCACGCCCAGCACCAGCGCGAGCAGCAGGAGCTGGTCCGGACGGCGATCACGCCCTGAATGCCGGGTCCCGAGGAGGAGCGAGCACAACGATGAGCGTCGAGATCAAGGTCCCCACCCTCGGCGAGTCGGTCACCGAGGCCACCGTCGCGCGCTGGCTGAAGAAGGCCGGCGAGCAGGTCGCCGCGGACGAGCCGCTCGTGGAGCTCGAGACCGACAAGGTGAGCCTCGAGGTGCCGGCGCCGGCCGCAGGCATTCTGGGCGAGATCCTCGTCGAGGAGGGCACCGACGTCGAGGTGGGTGCCGTCATCGGCCGCATCGACGAAGGTGCCGGCGCTCCGGCCGCGGCACCCGCCGCCGCTCCTGCAGGCGAGGAGAAGGCACCGCCCGCCCCTGCCGCCGGTGGTGGCGGTCGTGCCGGTCCGGCAGCGCGCAAGATCGCCGAGGAGAAGGGCGTGGATCTGGGCTCGGTGTCCGGCACCGGCCCCAAGGGCAACGTGACCAAGGGCGACGTCCTGGCAGCCCCCGCCGGCGAGGCGCCGGCCAAGGCTCCCGCCCCGCAGCAGACCCCGGCCCCGGCAAAGGCGCCGCAGCCGGCCAGCGCCGGCCGCGAGGAGCGGGTGCGCATGACCCGCTTGAGAAAGCGCATCGCCGAGCGCCTGAAGGAGGCGCAGAACACCGCGGCGATGCTTACGACCTTCAACGAGGTTGACATGACCGCGGTCATGGAGCTGCGCAAGCAGTACCAGGACAGCTTCGTCAAGAAGCACGGCGTCAAGCTCGGCTTCATGTCGTTCTTCGTGAAGGCCAGCATCGAGGCGCTGCGTGCCTATCCGGCGGTCAACGCCGAGATCGACGGCGACGAGATCGTCTACAAGCACTTCCACGACATCGGCGTGGCGGTGAGCACCGAGCAGGGGCTGGTGGTCCCGGTGGTGCGCGATGCCGAGGCGATGGGCCTGGCCGAGATCGAGAAGAAGATCGGCGATCTGGGCACGCGGGCGCGCCAGGGCAAGCTCGCCATGGACGAGCTCACCGGCGGCACCTTCACCATCACCAATGGCGGCATCTTCGGCTCGCTGCTCTCGACCCCGATCCTCAACCCGCCGCAGGTGGGCATCCTGGGGATGCACAAGATCCAGCAGCGGGCGATGGTCATGCCCGACGGGTCGATCGAGGCGCGGCCGATGATGTACCTGGCGCTCTCCTACGACCACCGGATCGTCGACGGCCGCGAGGCGGTGTCGTTCCTCGTGCGCATCAAGGAGTGCATCGAGGATCCGCAGCGCATCCTGCTGGACGCCTGAGCCGGCGCGCGGTGCGAAGCCGGCCGGTCTCCGCAACGCAAGAAGGGCCGCCCGAGGGCGGCCCTTCCGTGAGCATGGCCGTCGCCGGCCTCAACGCGGGACGGATCCCGCCTTGTGCAGCTCAGGCCGACAGCGAAGGCTGCTCCACTGCCGACGAGAGCCGCCGGAGCCGCATCGACGAAGCCACTGTCTCACTCGACATTGGATCACCTCCTTTCCGCTTGTTGACACCTGGCGACACTGAGCCATCTGCGGTGCGGCACTGTCAAGAAGGAGCAGGCGCCCGGGCATGGCACCCGGTGCGGCGGCAGGCGGACGGGGCGCCCATTCGGAAGGGGAAGTCATGAGCGAGAGCAGCTACGATCTGGTGGTCATCGGCGGCGGGCCGGGCGGCTATGTGGCAGCCATCAAGGCGGCCCAGCTCGGCCTGAGGACCGCCTGCGTGGAGAAGCGCGGCAGCCTCGGCGGGACCTGCCTCAATGTCGGCTGCATCCCCTCCAAGGCGCTGCTGCACTCCTCGCACCTCTTCGAGCTGGCGGGCCACGACATGGCCCGGCACGGCGTCAAGGTCTCGGGCGTCGAGCTCGACCTGCCCGCCATGCTCGACAACAAGACCAAGGTGGTCGACGGGCTCACCAAGGGCATCGAGGGGCTCTTCAAGAAGAACAAGGTCGACTACCTCGTGGGCCATGGCGCCATCGAGGAGGCCGGCAAGGTCTCGGTCCGGCTCGCCGACGGCAGCACCCGCGAGCTCGCTGCCAAGAACATCCTGATCGCCACCGGCTCCGACGTCATGCCGCTGCCCGGCGTGGAGATCGACGAGAAGCGGATCGTCTCCTCCACCGGTGCCCTCGATCTGGAGAAGGTGCCCGAGCATCTGGTGGTGGTCGGCGGCGGCTATATCGGCCTCGAGATGGGAACGGTGTGGAGCCGGCTGGGTGCGAAGGTCACGGTCGTCGAGTTCCTCGACCGGATCACCCCGGGCATGGACGGCGAGGTCGCCAAGCAGTTCCAGCGCATCCTCAAGAAGCAGGGCTTCGAGTTCCGCCTCTCCACCAAGGTCACCGGCGTCGATTCCTCGGGCGAGCGGCTCAAGGTCTCGGTCGAGCCCGCCAAGGGCGGCGAGGCGCAGACCCTCGAGGCGGACGTGGTGCTGGTGGCCATCGGAAGGCGGCCCTACACGGAGGGGCTCGGCCTCGAGAAGGCCGGGGTGAAGCTCGACGATCGCGGCCGGGTCGAGATCGACGGCCAGTTCCGCACCAATGTCCCGGGCATCTGGGCCATCGGCGACGTGGTCAAGGGCCCGATGCTGGCCCACAAGGCCGAGGAGGAGGGCTCCTGCGTGGCCGAGATCCTGGCCGGGCAGAAGCCGCACATCGACTACGACATCATCCCTGGCGTGGTCTACACACACCCCGAGGTGGCCTCCATCGGCAAGACCGAGGAGCAGCTCAAGGAGGCGGGCGTGGCCTACAAGGCCGGCAAGTTCCCCTTCCTCGCCAACTCGCGGGCGCGCTCGACCGGCGAGACCGACGGATTCGTGAAGATCCTGGCCGACGCCGAGACCGACCGGGTGCTGGGCGCCCACATCATCGGCCCGGAGGCTGGCGTGCTTATCGCCGAGATCGCGGTGGCCATGGAGTTCGGCGGCTCGAGCGAGGATATCGCGCGGACCTGCCACCCGCACCCGACCTACGAGGAGGCGGTCAAGGAGGCGGCACTCGCGACCTTCTCCAAGCCGATCCACATCTGAGCCGGCGGGCGGGAGGCGGTAATGCGCAAACCGGCTCTCGCCCCCCGCCTCGCCGTCCCGCGGCGCGAGCTCCTGGTCGGGCTCACCTGTGCCGCCATCGTCGTCGCGGTGTGGACCTCGTTCCTGCTGGTGTCGCGGGCAGGCGCGGTCGGCACGCTCCTGCCCTTCGACATGGCGGCGCTCCGCTTCGGCGTTGCCGGCCTCGTGATGCTGCCCCTGCTGTTGCGCTCGGGCCTCTCGGGGCTGCGCCTCCGCCAGGCTCTGCTGCTGGTGGTCACCGCCGGCCTCGGCTTTCCCCTCCTGGCCTACGCAGCTTTCGCCCTCGCTCCGGCCGCGCATGGCGGGGTGATGATGACCGGCACCCTGCCGCTGTGGACGGCCGTGCTCGCCGCCCTGTTGCTGGGCGAGCGGCTTGGAGGCGCACGGCTCGCCAGCCTCGTCCTGATCCTGCTGGGTGTGGCGGCGCTGGCAGCGCCGTTGCGCGGCGCAAGCGCCGCCATCCTGGCGGGCGACCTGCTCTTTGCCGGCGCGTCGCTCAGCTGGGCGGTCTACACCATCGCAGCGCGGGCATGGGCGGTCCCGCCGCTGGCCGCCACCGCCATCGTCGCGGTCGGCGCCGCCGTCCTCTATCTGCCGGTCTACCTGCTCTTCCTGCCAAAAGGGCTCGCCGCCACGCCGTGGACCGAGCTCGTGGGGCAGGGACTCTTTCAGGGCATCATCGCGGTGATCGTCTCGCTCCTGGCCTTCACCCGCGCGGTGGCGGCGCTGGGGCCGGGCCCGACCACCATGATCGCTGCCGTGGTGCCCGGGCTGGGGGCGGTGCTGGCGGTGCCCGTCCTGGGCGAGAGGCTGGAGGCTGCGGCTGTGCTCGGGCTCGTGCTGGTGAGCCTCGGCATGGCGGGAAGCGTGCTTGCGCTGATGCGCCAGACCCGCTGAGCAGCACACCCAGGGTCCGCCACTGTTACCGGGAAACAACGCCGCCGGCCCGTTCGTCGGCGGAGCAGCACCACCGTCTTGCCGGGCAGGATCCCCTAACTGACGATGACGGGGATAGTTCCTCCGGACAGGGGCGATGCGCCCGGAAGTTTCCCCAGATGCTCAGATCCGGCCTCTTCGTGCTTTACATGGCGCCGCTTCTCTCGGCGCCGGTCATCGAGCCCCATGACGTGATCGGTACATGGGTGGTCGACGTGCCGGCGTTCCACGAACAGGTCCAAAGCCTCCTTCAAGAGCAGGTGCCGGCATTGCCGGCCGAGGAGCAGGCCCTGACCGAGCAGGCGATTCGCGGTGCGGCGGCGGCGGTGGTGGTGGCAGCGGGCAATGCCAGCGTCGAGTTCCGCCCCGACGGCGTGGCCCTGTTTCGCACCGGCGACGCCGTGGCCGAGGCCGTCTGGGGCATCGACGAGACGCTGCTGCGACTCGTGCGCAGGCGTCCCGCACCGGGCGACGTGCCGATCAACGGCACGCTCGATCAGGGCCTTCTCTATCTGGAGCCCGATCGCGCCGGGGCGATCGTCGTGCCCCTGCCGATGCGCCGGCGCTAGAGCACCGCCCGCACCACTGCAACGGGGGCCGTGCGGGGGCGCTGCGCGCGGCCCTTCATTTTCTTCCTGTCCGGTGGCCGCCGTGAGCGTTGCTCATCGCGGGCGCCTCACGGCCTGACCGCCAGACGCCGCCACCAACCCCGCACACCAGCAAATCATGGCCGCGCCAGGTGCCCTGCACGGCACCGGCTACCGTCCCCAGGGGCCACTATCCATGCCGCCGCCGGCCTGCGGGACGCTGCCGCGCCGCGCCCGCCGCGGGCGTGCCGTCGAGGAAGCCGACGGCGGGGCGCCGCCCGCCATCTCCACCAGCCTGCGCACACGCTCCTCGGTCTTCGGATGGGTGCGGAACAGGCTGTCGACGCCGCCCATGCGCAGCGGATTGACGATGAAGAGATGGGCGCTGGCGGGGTTGCGCTCGGCCGAGGCCATGACGCGGCCTGCCGCCGCCTGCTCGATCCGCTGCAGGGCCCGGGCCAGCCCCAACGGGTTGCCGCTGATCTCGGCCCCGCTGCGGTCGGCGGCATATTCGCGGGTCCGCGAGATGGCCAGCTGCACCAGCGTCGCCGCCAGCGGCGCCAGCAGCATCGCCGCCAGCGTGCCGAGAAAGCCGAACGGGCTGCCGCGCTCGCCATTGCCCCTCGAGCCGCCGAAGAAGAAGGCGAAATTGGCGATGAAGCCGATAGCGCCGGCCAGGGTGGCGGCCACCGTCATGATCAGCGTGTCGCGGTTCTTGATATGCGCCAGCTCGTGGGCGATCACGCCGGCCAGCTCGTCGCGCGGAAGGGTCCGAAGGATGCCGGTAGTGGCGGCCACCGCGGCGTGGGCCGGGTCGCGGCCGGTAGCGAACGCGTTGGGCTGGTCGCTGTCGATCACGTAGACCCCGGGCACCGGCAGCCCGGCGCGCCCGGCCAGCTCCTCGACCAGGCCGTGAAGCTCGGGCGCGCTCATCCGCGTGACGACGCGGGCGCCATGCATCCGCAGCACCATCTTGTGGCCGTTCCAGTAGGCCATGGCGTTCATGCCGAGCGCCAGGAGCAGGGCGATCAGCAGCCCGCCCTGGCCGCCGACCAGCCAGCCGGCCGTCAGGAAGAGTGCCGTGAGGGCTGCCAGGAGGAGGCCGGTGCGCAGGAGGTTCATCGCAGCTTCCGGGAGCAGGGATGTGCATCACACAACTAGGTGGCGGCAGCGGGCTCGCCAAGATGCGGAAACGTTGCTTCTGCCCCGTCTGCGGCTCTACCGTGAGCCGCAGCACGATGGGACGTCGCGACGGGAGGACGCATGCAGGCCAAGGAAAGCAAGCCGGGGGCGCAACCGGCACCAGAGGTGGGTAGTTCGTCGGTCACCAGCGAGGAAGCGCTGGAGCTGCATGCCCGGGGCCGGCCCGGCAAGATCGAGATCACGCCCACCAAGCCGCTGACCACCGCCCGCGACCTGTCGCTCGCCTATTCGCCCGGCGTGGCCGCACCCTGCCTCGCCATCGCCGCCGATCCCTCCAAGGCCTACGACTACACGGCCAAGGGCAATCTGGTGGCGGTGATCTCCAACGGCACCGCGGTGCTGGGCCTGGGCGACCTGGGCGCTCTGGGCGGCAAGCCGGTGATGGAGGGCAAGGCCGTCCTCTTCAAGCGCTTCGCCGACATCGACAGCATCGACCTCGAGGTCGACACCCGCGACGTCGACGAGTTCGTGAACTGCGTGCGCCTCCTGGGCCCCACCTTCGGCGGGATCAATCTCGAGGACATCAAGGCGCCGGAATGTTTCATCATCGAGCAGCGCCTGCGCGAGCTCATGGACATCCCGGTCTTCCACGACGACCAGCACGGCACCGCCATCATCGCCGCCGCCGGCCTCGTCAACGCGCTGGATCTCACCGGCCGGACGCTGCAGAACGCGAGGCTGGTGATCAACGGCGCGGGCTCGGCTGCCATAGCCTGCGCCGAGCTGATCAAGGCCATGGGCATGCCCCATGAGAACGTGATCCTGTGCGACACCAAGGGGGTGATCCATCAGGGCCGCGAGGCCGGCATGAACCAGTGGAAATCGGCGCACGCCGTGCAGACCGAGGCCCGCAGCCTGGCCGATGCCATGAACGGCGCCGACGCCGTCTTCGGCCTCTCGGTCAAGGGCGCCTTCACCCGGGAGATGGTGGCCTCGATGGCCGAGAAGCCCATCATCTTCGCCATGGCCAACCCGGACCCCGAGATCCTGCCGGAGGAGGTCAAGGCGGTCCGCGACGACGCGCTCATCGCCACCGGCCGCAGCGACTACCCCAACCAGGTCAACAACGTCCTGGGCTTCCCCTACATCTTCCGCGGCGCCCTCGACGTGCGCGCCGCGCAGATCAACGACGCCATGAAGATCGCCGCGGCCTACGCCATCGCCGCGCTCGCCCGCGAGGACGTGCCCGACCAGGTGACCGCCGCCTATCGCGGAAGGCGCCTGCGCTACGGGCCCGACTACTTCATCCCCACCCCCTTCGACCCGCGCCTGGTCATGGCGGTGGCGCCGGCGGTGGCCCGGGCGGCCATGGACAGCGGCACCGCCCGCAAGCCCATCATGAACTTCGGCCGCTACCGCGCGGCGCTGCGCGCCCGGCTGGACCCCACCGCCGACCGGATGCAGCTGGTGATCGACCGCGTGCGCACCAGCCCGCGGCGCGTCGTGTTCGCCGAGGGCGAGGAGGAGAAGGCGATCAGCGCCGCCCTGGCGTGGCGCAACGAGGGGCTGGGCACGGCCATCCTGGTGGGTCGCGAGGAGCGGATCGCCGCCACCGCCAGGGGCATGGGCAACCTCCAGCTCGAGGGCATCGAGATCCACAATGCGCGGCTCTCCGAGCACAACCGCGCCTATGCCGACTATCTCTACGGCCGCCAGCAGCGCAACGGCCTGCTGTTCCGCGACTGCCAGCGGCTGGTCAACCAGGACCGCAACGTCTTCGCCGCGTGCATGGTGGCACACGGCCACGCGGACGCGATGGTCACGGGCCTTACCCGCAACTACAACACCTGCCTCGACGACGTCCTCAAGGTGATCGACCCGAAGCCGGAGCGGCGGGTGTTCGGTACCACGGTGATGGTGGCCAAGGGCCGCACCGTGTTCATCGCCGACACCACCGTGCACGAGCTGCCCGACACCGAGACGCTCGCCGACATCGCCGTCCAGGCCGCCGAGCTGGCCTCGCGCATGGGCCACGAGCCGCGCGTGGCGATGCTCTCCTTCGCCACCTTCGGCAACCCGCCGGTGGTTAAGGCGGCGCAGGTGCGCGACGTGGTCGAGGAGCTCGACCGACGCGGCGTCGAGTTCGAGTATGACGGCGAGATGGGCGCCGACGTGGCGCTCGACCCCGAGCTGCGCGCCCACTACCCGTTCTGCCGGCTCACCGGTCCCGCCAACGTGCTGATCATGCCGGCGCTGCACAGCGCCAACATCGCCTCCAAGCTGCTGCAGCAGCTGGGCGGCGGCACGGTGATCGGCCCGCTGCTCGTGGGCCTCTCGCGCCCGGTGCAGATCGTGCCGATGAACGCCACGGTCTCCGACATGCTCAACATCGCCGCCATGGCCGCCGACGAAGCCATTGCCGAGGAGGGCGCCGCGGCCGCCGAGTAGGGGCAAGGCGGCCGGCTCCGGCCGGCCGCCCGACCTTGACCCATCACACCGAGCGTTATATATCTCCGACGATACGGGAGAGCGGCGGTTGCGCATCTTCGTGACTGCGTGGTTCCATCGGTTCGCCCGCAAAGAACGCATTGACGACAGATCTATCGCAGAAGCCGTGCGGCGGGCCGGCGCCGGCCAAATCGACGCCGATCTCGGTGGAGGGGTCCTCAAGCAGCGGGTTGCCCGGCCGGGCGAGGGGCGCTCGAAGGGCTATCGCACCCTTCTCCTCTTCCGGCAGGGCGAGCGCGCCTTCTTCGTGTACGGCTTCGCAAAGAACAGCCGTGAGAATATCGGAAAGGCGGAACTTTCGCAGTTCAGGAAGATGGCCAGGCACGTCCTTGCACTGCAGGACACCAAACTCGACAGCCTGATCAGCAGGGGCGATTTTCTGGAGGTAGGCGGGCATGGTGAAGGAGTATCGCAGCGAGGCTCTCGCGGCCATCCACGAGACGATGGAGGCTCTGCACGAGGTGGAGGCGATCGACAAGCAGACGATGCGTGAGTTCGACGATGCCTGCTTGATGCCAGTCGAGGAGCTGCCGGCAGCCGAGATTCGCGCCATCCGCGAGCGCGAGCATGTGTCCCAGCCGGTTTTCGCCCGCTACCTCAACGTCTCCAGGAACCTCGTCTCCGACTGGGAGCGCGGTGTGAAGAGACCGGGCGGCCCGGCCCTGCGCCTGCTCACCCTCGTGCAGAAGAAGGGCCTCGCCGCCATCGCCTGAAGGAGCGCAGCGTATGTCCTACCCTCCCGCCTACCCCTCGCTCCGCGGCCTCAGATGGGCGAACCAGCGGCGCTCGAGGAGGCGGAACAGCCAGACGATGGCGAAGGTCAGCACGAGGTAGAAGGCCGCGGCGGTGAGGAACGCCTCGTAGGGGGTGTAGTAGCGCGAGTTGACGATGCGGGCAGCACCGGTGAGGTCGACGATCGTCACCACGCTGGCGATGGCGCTGCCGTGCAGCATGAAGATCACCTCGTTGCCGTAGGCGGGAAGCGCACGGCGGAAGGCGCTGGGCAGGACGATGCGACGGTACATGAGGACCGGCGTCATCCCGCAGGCCCTGGCCGCCTCGATCTCGCCCACCGGCGTGGCGATCACCGCACCGCGGATGATCTCGGCGGTGTAGGCGGCGGTGTTGAGGGTGAAGGCCAGCAGCGCGCAGAACCATGCCTGGGAGAGCAGCGGCCACAGCACGCTCTCGCGGATCGTGGCGAACTGGCCGGCGCCGTAATAGATCAGGAAGAGCTGGACCAGCAGCGGCGTGCCGCGAAAGAAGTAGGTGAAGAGCCAGGCCGGGAAGTTGATGGCGGGGTTGCGGCTGGTACGGGCGAGGCCCGCAGGCACTGCCAGCAGGAGGCCCAGCGCCAGGGCTGCCGCGACCAGCCAGACGGTGGTCCAAAGGCCGTCCAGGTAGAGGCCGAGATTCTCGAGAACCACCTCGAAGCGCATCAGGCGGCCCTCGTGAAGCCGCGGCTGTAGCGCCGTTCGGCCCACCCCAGCAGCAGCGTCGAGACCGACGTCATCGCCAGGAACAGCACCGCCACCACGAGATAGAAGGTGAAGGGCTGGCGGGTGGCACCGGCGGCGACGCCGGCCATCCTGACCATGTCGTCGAGCCCGATCACCGAGAGCAGCGCCGTGGCCTTGAGGAGCACCAGCCAGTTGTTGCCGAAGCCGGGCAGCGCGTGGCGCAGCATCTGCGGCAGGAGGATGCGCCGGAAGATCTGCCCGCGGCGCATGGCGAAGGCTTGGGCGGCCTCGATCTGCCCCTTGGGCACCGCCAGGATGGCGCCGCGGAAGGTCTCGCTCATGTAGGCGCCGTAGATGAAGCCCAGCGTCATCACGCCGGCGGTGAACGGGCTGACGTCGACATAGTCGTCGTGGCCCAGCATCGGCGCCACCTGGTTCACCAGCATCTGGCCGCCGAAGAAGATCAGCAGCATCAAGACCAGGTCGGGCACGCCGCGGATGAGGGTCGTGTAGACGACGGCGAGGCCGGAGAGCGGGGGCAGCGGCGAGAGCCTCGCCAACGCCCCCGCCATGCCGAGCGCCACCGCGATCGCAAGCGAGAGCAGTGCCACGGCCAAGGTCAGGGCCGCGCCCTCGAGAATGATCGGGCCGTAGCCATGCAGCTCCGGCATGTCGGCGCGACCCTGCCGGCCGTCAGCTTCCGTAGATGTCGAAGTCGAAATACTTCCTGGCGATCTCGTCGTAGGTGCCGTCCTCCCGGATCGCCTTGATCGCCTCGTTGAACATCTGGCGCAGCTCTTCGTCGCCCTTGCGCAAGGCGATGCCCACGCCCTCGCCGAACCACCTCGGATCGTTCAGGTCCGGGCCGACGAACGCGTAGTCCTTGCCCGCCTCGGTATCGAGGAAGCCGTCGCGGATGGCCATCGAGTCAGCGAGGAGAAGGTCGACGCGGCCGGCCTGGAGGTCGAGATAGGCCTCGTCCTGGCTGCCGTAGCGCACCACCTCGACGGTGTCGCCGTAATTGTCGGTGATGTAGTTGTCGTGGATCGTCGCGCGCTGCACGCCCACCTTCTTGCCGGCGAGGCCCTCCTTGGAGATCTCGATGCCGGAGTCCTTGCGGGCCGCGAACTTTGCGGGGGTGTGGTAGTACTTGTCGGTGAAGTCGACCGACTTCTTGCGCTCCTCGGTGATCGACATCGAGGCGACGATGGCGTCGTACTTGCGCGCCAGAAGGGCGGGGATGATCCCGTCCCAGTCCTGCTGGACCAGCTCGCACTCCACCTTCATCTCGTCGCAAAGCGCCCGCGCGATGTCGATGTCGAAGCCCTTGAGCTCGCCTTCGGGCGACACCTCGCTGAACGGCGGGTAGGCTCCCTCGACGCCGATGCGGAGCTTCGTCGACTCCTTGGCGAGGCCATCGGCAATGCCCAGCGCCAGGAGGGCGGCAAGGGCGAGACCTGGCAGTTTGCGCAGCACGGCGTTCTCCCTGATCCTTCTCATTGCCGCCGATGCTCGGCGGCGGGGCGCCTGTCGTCAAGGCCCCCCGGCGCCGTCCGGCTTCCTAGCGCCCTGCTATGTCGAAGCGGAAGTAGCGGGCGGCGATGTCCTTGTACTGACCGCTGTCGCGGATCGCCTGCAGGGCCTTCTCGAGCTTGTCGCGCAGTGCCGCATCGCCCTTCTTCACGGCGACGCCGGCGCCCTGGCCGAACCAGGCCGGGTCGTCGAAGTTGGGGCCGGTGAACTCGAGCTTGGTCCCCTGCTTGCCGGCCAGCGGCCCGCTCTGCAGCGCCAGCGCGTCACCGAACAGCAGCTCGACCTTGCCGTCGGCGAGCGCCTGGCCGGCCTCGCCCAGCGTGGCCGTCCGCACGATCCTGGCGTCCGGGAAGCGCCTCGTCAGGAACTTGTCGTGGGTGGTGTGCTGCTGGACGCCGATGGCCTGCCCGGCCAGCGTGTCCGTCACCTCGGCCTTGGTCCCCTTGCGGCGCACGAAGCGCGCTGGCACCTGGTAGTAGGCGCGGGTGAAGTCGGTGGTCGCCCGCCGCCCGTCACTGATCGAGACGGAGGCCACCACCGCGTCGACGTCCTTCCACAAGGCCGGCTTCGTGCCGAGGATGCCGTCCTGGATGGTGGCCCAGTCGCGGCGGACCAGCACGCATTTGACCTCGAGCTGCTTGCACAGGGCGTTGGCGATGTCGACGTCGAAGCCCGAGAGATTGCCTTTCTTGTCGACCATGCTGAAGGGCGCGTAGTTGCCCTCGACCGCGAGCCGCAGCGCGCCGTCCGGCGCCGCCGTAGCGGGCGCGCCGCCGCACCCGGTCAAGACGAGAAGCGAGAAAATTCCAACAACCCATTGCCGCATCGTGTGCATCCCCAATCGGCGCGCTTTGCCCCGAGTGTCGTTTCGCACATTTGGCAACGGCGTCAAGGGGCGGCATGGGGATGGACGGGCAGACGTCAGTGCCGCAGATGCTCCTGGCCCTGCAGGAACTGGCGAAAACGCGCCGAGGCGGGCTCGCTGAAGAGGCGCTTTGGCGGGCCGCGCTCCTCGACCCGCCCCTCGTGGAGAAAGACCACCTCGCTCGCCACCTCGCGGGCGAAACCCATCTCGTGGGTCACCACGATCATCGTGCGGCCTTCGGCCGCCAGCTCGCGCATTACCCGCAGCACCTCGCCGACCAGCTCGGGGTCCAAAGCCGAGGTCGGCTCGTCGAACAGCATCACCTCGGGCTCCATGGCGAGCGCCCGGGCAATCGCGGCGCGCTGCTGCTGGCCGCCCGAGAGATGCGAGGGATAATAGTCGCGGCGCTCGAAGATGCCGACCTTCTCGAGCAGCCGCCCGGCACGCTCGACCGCCTCGCGCTTCGGCACGCCCAGCACATGCACCGGCGCTTCGATGACGTTCTCGAGCACCGTCATGTGCGACCAGAGATTGAACTGCTGGAAAACCATGGCGAGGCGGGCGCGGATTCGCTGCACCTGGCGCGGATCCTCGGGCACCAATGCCCCGCCGCGCCCTTCTCGCAGCCGCATCTCCTCGCCGCCCACCACGATCCGCCCGCGGCTGGGAACCTCGAGGAGGTTGATGCAGCGCAGGAACGTGCTTTTGCCGGACCCGCTGGAGCCCAGCATGGCGATGACGTCGCCCTGCCTGGCGGTCAGCGACACGCCCTTGAGGACCTCCACCGCGCCGAAGCTCTTGTGGATGTCCTCGACGAGGAGGGAGGGGGGCTTGGTCATCGGGCATCCCACCGCTGCGCGTCGCCATTGGCTGCCGCTGCCTTGCGGCAGTTGGCGGTGGCGGCGGGGCCCTGTCAACAATCGGGGCCGGAAGGGGAGGCGCCGCCGGTTGGCCGCCTGGCGCGGCGCGCTCCCCTCCGGCCCTGACAGGCCCGCCTAGTCGGCGGCCTGTCCGACCGGGCGCCAGTCGACGCCCAGTGCCTTGGCCACGCCCGCCGCATAGGCGGGATCGGCCTTGTGGAAGTGGCCCAGCTGCCGCTCGACGATGAAGACCGGAACGCCCTCCATCGCCGCGGCGATGTTCGCGAACAGCCGCTCTTTGGCGTCCTCGGGCATCAGCCGGAAGAGATCGCCCGGCTGAGTGTAGTCGTCGTTGCCCTCGCGGTGGTCATGGCGCCACGCCGTGCCCTCCAGCTCCAGCGGCGGCTCCATGTAGCGGCGGTCCTCCACGGGCCCGCCGAAACTGTTGGGCTCGTAGTTCACGCTGCCGCCGCCATTGCCGTCGAAGCGCATCGCGCCGTCGCGGTGGTAGGTGTGGTAGGGGCAGCGCGGCTGGTTGACCGGGAGCGTCTGGTAGTTGGTGCCGATCCGGTAGCGGTGCGCGTCGGCGTAGGAGAACACGCGCGCCTGCAGCATCTTGTCGGGGCTGTGGCCGATCCCGGGCACCACGTTGGAAGGCTCGAAGGCCGCCTGCTCGATGTCCTGGTGGTAGTTCTCGGGGTTCCGGTTGAGCTCCAGAACGCCCACCTCGATCAGCGGATAGTCGCCGTGCGGCCACACCTTGGTGAGGTCGAACGGGTTCCAGCGATAGGCGGACGCGTCCTTCTCCGGCATCACCTGCACGCACACCCGCCAGCGGGGGAAGTCGCCCTTCTCGATGCTCTCGTAGAGGTCGCGCTGGTGGCTCTCGCGGTCGCGCCCGACCACCTGCTGGGCTTCCTCGTTGGTCCAGAAGGCGATGCCCTGCATCGACTTGAAGTGGAACTTCACCCAGAACCGCTCGCCGGCTTCGTTGATGAAGCTGTAGGTGTGGCTGCCGTAGCCGTTGATCTGGCGGTAGTTTTGCGGCAGGCCGCGATCGCTCATCAGGATGGTGACCTGGTGGAGGCTCTCCGGGCTCAGCGACCAGAAGTCCCACATCGCCGTGTTGGAGCGCATGTTGGTGCGCGGATCGCGCTTTTGCGTGTGGATGAAGTCGGAGAACTTCAGCGGGTCGCGCACGAAGAAGACCGGGGTGTTGTTACCCACGAGATCCCAGTTGCCTTCCTCGGTGTAGAACTTGAGGGCAAAGCCGCGCACGTCGCGTTCGGCGTCGGCGGCGCCGCGCTCGCCGGCCACGGTCGAGAAGCGCAGCAGCGCCTCGGTGCTCTTGCCGACTTGCGAGAAGATCCTCGCCCGGGTGTAGCGGGTGATGTCGTGGGTCACCGTGAAGGTGCCGAACGCGCCGCTGCCCTTGGCGTGCACGACCCGCTCGGGGATCCGCTCGCGGTTGAACTGGGCCATCTTCTCGAAGAGCTGCCAGTCCTGGACCAAGAGCGGCCCGCGGGGACCGGCGGTCATCGAGTTCTGGTTGTCGGCCACCGGGATGCCGGCCGAGCTGGTCTGCACGGGACGATCGCTCATTGCCCTTCCCCCTCCTCTGCTTCCCGGGGCGAGCATGGGTGAGGGAGAAAGTTAGAGCAAATCGATTGTCTTGAAGCAATCTATAGACAGGGCCTATATCAGCGGCATGAACCTCCGTGATCTCGACTACCTGGTGGCCGTCGCCGAGACCGGCCAGTTTGCCCTGGCGGCCCGGCGCTGCCATGTGAGCCAGCCCACCTTGAGCATGCAGCTCCGCAAGCTCGAGGAGGAGCTCGGCCTCGTGCTGTTCGAGCGCGGGCCGCGTGGCGCCGTGCCCACCGCCGAGGCCCGGCCGGTGGTGGCCCAGGCACGGCTGGTGCTCGAGGAGGTGGGACGGCTGCGCGAGCTGGCCCGCAGCGGCGGCGACCCGCTCTCCGGCACGCTGCGGCTGGGCGTCATTCCCACCGTCGGCCCCTACCTCCTGCCGCAGGTCCTGCCGGCGGTGCGCAAGGCCCATCCCGGCCTGCGCCTGCTGCTGCGCGAGGCACCGACGGCACGGCTTCTCGACGAGCTCGCATCGGGCGAGCTCGAGGCCGCGATCCTCTCGCCGCCCTTCGACGAGCGCGGGCTGGTGGCGCTTGGTCTTGGCCGCGAGCGCTTCCTCATGGCGCTGCCCTCCGGCCACGCGCTCGCCGGCCTGGCGGAGATCCCGCCCGAGGCGCTGGCCGGCGAGACGGTGCTGATGCTCGAGCAGGGCCATTGCTTCCGCGAGCAGGCGATGGGCCTGTGCACGCGGCTGGGCCTGCGGCCCGGCCACGAGGTGGAGGCGGGCAGCGTGGAGTCGCTGCGGCAGATGGTGAGCGTGGGGCTCGGCATGGCGCTCCTGCCGGAGCTCGCCACCGCTGGCCCCTTCGCGCAGGGAGCGGAGGTGGCGATCCGCCACCTCGCCCACGAGGACGCGGCCCGCGAGCTGGCCCTGGTCAGCCGCCGCTCCTTCCCCCACCGAGCAGCGCTGGAGGCGATCGCCAGCCTTCTGGCGGGGCCGTTGCGCGATGCCCCGCCACGGGCCGGCGCCGCCTAGGCCTCAGCCGCGCCGCCTCGACCACGTCGCCGATGGCGGGGCAGGCATCCCCGCACCGTCCCACCAACCGCAGGCGCAGCCGGTGAAGGCTCTACCTGACTCCGGTGCTCAGCCCGGGCCCCAGCCCTGCTCCCAGAACCCCGGCACGAAACGCCAGCCCTGCGGCTCCTTCGCGATGAAGCCGGTGGCGGGGAAGGGGAAGTGGTAGCCCGCCACCCGCAGCTCCTCGCCGGCCGCCATCTCCAGCATCCGTTTGCGGGTCTCGGCCGCCTGCTCGCCGTCCATGTCGAAGACCGCGTGCCAGCCGGGGTTGCGCACGAAGAGCTCGGGCTTGTTGGTGGTGTCCGACCAGACCAGCAGCCGCTCGCCCCCGCCCTCCAGCATGAAGGCCGTGTGGCCCGGTGTGTGGCCGTGCGCCGGCAGGCTCGTGATGCCGGGCGCCACCTCCTTCTCGCCGGAGAAGCGCTCCACCTCGCCGGTCATCGGCCCGAACACGCGGCGCACGCCGGCGAAGGCGCCCTTCATGCCCTCGGGGGCCCGGCTCATCGCGCCCTCGTCCATCCAGAACGCCCACTCCGCCTCGGGCACCAGCACCCGGGCGTTCGGGAACACCGCCTCGCCGTCCTTGTCGCGCAGGCCCTGGATGTGATCGCCGTGGAAGTGGCTCACCACCACCGCGTCGACATTCTCCGGCGCATAGCCGGCGGCGCGGAAGTTGCTCATCCAGGCACCCGCGGTGGGGGCCAGGTGCCCGCCCGTGCCGGCGTCGATCAGCACCAGCGAGCCGTCCCGCTCCACCACGGTGGTGGTGAACGGGATCATCACCGTGTCCTCCGGCTGGCGGGCGGCGCGCAGCGCGTCGCGCACCTCCTCCACCGGTGCGTTGCGAACGAACCCGTCGTCCAGCGGCCGGCGGGCGGTACCGTCGTGAACCAGCGTCACCACCGTCTCGCCCAGCCGCATCTGGTAGAAGCCGGGGGCCTGGCCGCGGCCGCCCACGGCCGACGGGGCCGCCGCCCCGGCAACGCCTGCTCCGCCCAGCATGCCCGCTCCCGCCATCGCCGCTCCCGCCATCAATCCGCGCCTCGTGGTCATCCCGGCCTCCCCTGGTCCGTCGCCCGCGCGGGGCTCCCCGTATCAAGCTAGTCCCGCGGGTGGTGCTGAGAAAGCCGTTGCCTGCCCGGCACGCGCCTGCTGCATCCCTGCCGCACGGCCTAGCCGCGGCGGCGCGAGGGCGCCGGTCCTGCCGGCAGGGTGCGGGCGTCGGCCAGGGCGCGGATGGGCAGCGGCGTGGTGCGGCCGCGGATCGCCACCTCGCGCCGCGAGCCCTCCGGAAGATCCTGCGCGGCCCGCTCCAGCAGCTCCTCCGACACCACCAGCTGCGCCCCCAGCTCCTTGCACAGCGCCTCGAGTCGGGCGGCGACATTGACCGTGTCGCCGATCGCGGTGAGCGCGGTGGCGCGCCCCCAGCCCATCTCGCCCACGATCACCGGCCCAAGGTGGATGCCGATGACCAGCCGCAGCGGCTCGGCCAGCTCGGCGGCGAGCTCGCTGTTGAGCCGCTCCAGCGCCCCGGCCATGCGCCGCGCCGCCTCGAGCGCCGCCCGGGCCGCCTCGGCGGGACCGCTCTCCAGCCCGAACAGTGCCATCACCCCGTCGCCCACGAACTTGTCGACGTGGCCGCCTGCCTCCTCGACGGCGCCGCCCATGGCGGCAAAGTAGCGGTTGAGCAGGTGGACCGTGTCGTAGGGCAGGCGGTGCTCGGCGAGGCGGGTGAAGCCGCGCAGGTCGGTGAACAGCACGGCCAGCTCGCGCTCCCGCCCCTGGGCCGGGTCCATCGGGCGCAGGCTCGCCCCCGCCCCGGCCTGGGGCGGGACCAGCCTCGCGACCGTGACGTCGCGTGGCGGGCGCA
The DNA here is from genome assembly GCA_033875255.1 of Geminicoccaceae bacterium 1502E. GTDB lineage: Bacteria > Pseudomonadota > Alphaproteobacteria > Geminicoccales > Geminicoccaceae > Marinimicrococcus. The sequence goes on from JAWZSN010000009.1 coordinate 108,090, forward strand.
GCTGGCAGGCGAGGCGGACGCCGGGGCCGGCGGCGATCCGCTCGAGCACCCGCGCCTCCGCGGGCTCCGGGTGCGGCAGCGCTTCGGCTCCCTCCAGCACCCGCACCCGGCAGGTCGAGCAGCGGCCGCGGCCGCCGCACACGGCGGCATGGGGCACGCCGAAGGTCCGGCTCGCCTCGAGCAGGCTCATGCCGCGGGGCACCCGCACCGCGAGGCCGCCGTCGTAGCGGATGCGGATCAGCGAGCGACGGGCGAGGAGCTGGCGGCCCAGCCGGGCCAGCAGCACGAGCACGACCAGCGCGGCGAAGCTGCCGACGACGCGCCGTTCGGGCACGTGGATCATCGCCTCGCGCAGGGCGGCGTCGGGCCAGTTCTGCGCCGTGGCGGTGGCGGCGCGCAGCTCGGGGTCGGCGGCGGTGCGCTCCTGCCAGGTGCGGCCGGTCTCGACGAAGCCCAGCCACGCCAGCACCGGCAGCAGCACCGCCACGCACAGCAACAGCGGCTGGAGCCGCCGCCAGAGGGGGCGCAGGCGCATCCAGAAGTGGAGCCCGAGGCAGCCGTGCAGCCAGACCAGCGTGAGCATGAGGGTGTGACGTCCCATGCCGCCGGGCCAGAGCAGGTCGGCGAGGTAGAAATAGCTGTCGTCGACGCCGCAGCAGCGGTGCAGCCATCCGGTGCCGAGGATGTGGAGGGTGAGATAGAAGGGGATCAGCAGGCCCAGGCCGATCTGCAGCCACTGCCAGGGGGGCAGGCGCAGGCTGCGCAGGCGCCAGAGCTTGACGAGGCCCAGCGTGGCGTGCGTCAGGAGGGCCAGAAGGAGGAGCGTCTCGGCGGCTGGCTGCCGCCAGAAGCCGAGGAAGATCGCGCGGCCGCTCGCCAGCGTGTCGGGGCCCACCAGGCCCAGCGCGTGGTTGAGCAGGTGCGTCGCCGCGAAGGTCATGAGCACCAGCCCGCTGGCCAGCCGCAGGCGCGGGCCGGTGAGGAATGGCCGAAGCGCCGCCGTCATGCCCGGGTCCGGCGTGGCGGTCCGCGGGGCGGATCGCAGGGGAGCTCAGGGATGGCCATGCAGCCCGTATTCGCCGATTGTCGCAGCGGCACGCACCGGACGCAGCGCCATGGTGCCATGCCGGCCCATCTTATGATCGCATCGCCGGCGCAAGGCTACCTCGATGCCCGCCCGGTCGCCTTGGTGCGGACGCAGCGATGCGCCTGATCGGAGCCACTGCATGAACGACCTGCTGGTTGCCACCCTGTTCCTCATCGGCACCCATTTCGGGCTCGCCAGCCGTCCGTTGCGCGAGCAGCTCGTGAGCACGTTGGGCGAGGGACTCTACCGGATCCTCTACTCGCTGGTGGCGGTCCTGGCGCTGGTGTGGCTGGTGGTGGCCTGGCGGTCGGCGCCCTGGATACCGCTGTGGGAGCCGGGCCCCGCGCTGCGCCATGTGCCGCTGCTGGTGATGCCGCTGGCGCTCCTCCTGGTGATCACCGCCCTGAGCGCGCCTAATCCCACCGCGGTCGGGCAGCGGCCGGACGCGGATGCCGCCGAGCCGGCCCGCGGCATGCTGCGGGTCACCCGCCACCCGCTTTTGTGGGGCGTGGCGCTGTGGGCGGCGGCGCACATGCTGGCCAACGGCGATCTGGCGGCCGTCCTGTTCTTCGGCGCGTTCCTCGTGCTGGCGCTGGCCGGCACCGTGGTGATCGACGCGCGGCGCAGCCGGGCCAATCCGCCGGGCTGGGGGGTATTCCTGCAGCGCACCTCGAACCTCCCCTTCGCCGCCATCCTCGACAAGCGACAGCGCCTCGTGGCCTCCGAGATCGGCCTTGCCCGGCTGGCCGCGGCGCTGGCCCTGTTTCTCGTCCTGGTGCTCCTGCACCCCTTTCTGTTCGGCGTGGCTGTGCTGGGCTGAAACGGCTCCCGGCTGACCCGGCGGCCGGCCGGGCGGCGGGCCGTGACACCCGGGCCGCGCAAGGCGCTGCGCGCAGCCGCGTCTCTCTTCCAGTCGATCGCCCGACAGAACACGGGAAGCGAAAGCCGCGCAGCGCCTGTCCACGGCTCCACCGGCGAGCTGAGGCGTCTCCAGCCGCCAGGGAGCCGGTCTAACCGAGGAACCAGGCGGCCGAGCGGACGAGCGCCACCAGCATGGCGGCGGCGAGGATCAGCCAGGCGGCCAGCAGGAGCGGCCGGCGCAGACGTCCGGTCAGCCGCGGCTCACGGGCGAGCAGCCAGAAGAGCAGGCAGAGACCTGCTACGAGGGCAAAGATCCGGTCCTCGCTCAAGAGCCCTCCGGCGGCTCGGGGGCGGGCTCGCGGGGCGGCTCCACAGAGGGCCGTCGTCGGGTGCGCACCGGGCCCTGATCGAACAGCCCGGCTTGCTGGCCCCAGACGTCCCACTCGGGGCGGCTGGAGCGGGCGAACATCTCCAGATAGGGTCCCTCGCACAACGCCTCGACCCGCTCGGCGGCCTCGTCGGGCTTGCGCGAATGCTCGCGGCGCGGCGACACCAGCAGCCGCTTGACGTTGCCTGCCCGGCGCCGCGGCTTGCCGCGGGTGGCGAGCAGGCACATTTCCGGGTTGGCGCGGGTCCAAAAGCCCATGCCGGTGAAGAAGTCGCGCTCGCTCATCGCCGCCGGGTCGACGCCCTGGCGCAGCTTGGCCCAGTAGAATCCGACGGTCTTGTAGGTGAAGCCCCAGGCGGCGATCACCTCCAGCGCGCGCGGCAGCAGCGGGTCGGTGGCCCACATCAAGAGCACCGCGTCGGGTGCCGCCCAATCAGCTACCGGTAGCGCCTTGATGGCATCGAGGCTCATGCAGTCGTAATGCGCCTCGGGACTGCGGCCCTTGCCGCGATCCGACCAGGTGCGGAAGGTCCAGGGCGGGTCGGCATAGATGGTGCGGTATTCGCCGGCGCGCGGCGGCGGCGCCACGACCGGCTCGGCTCTCGGCTGCCTCATGCAGCTGCTCTCCCTCAAGCACACGGCGCGGCGGCGCGCCCCGAGGCGGCTGATGCGCCTCCCGCGACGGCTGCCGGCATGGCTCGCATGCCCGATGCGTTCAGTAAAGCGCTTCGGCGGCAGGTGCCGGCGCGCTATCAGTGCTCCGACGCTGGTTGCAAAGGGGCCGGTCGTACGGGACCGGTCGTAAAGGGGAGGCTTGGATGCGGCTCTTGAACAGTGGTGCGTCGCCGTTCGCGCGCAAGGTCAGGGTGGTGGCGCACGAGCTCGGGCTCCAGGGCCGCGTGGCGGTCGAGGACGTCGCCGCCTCCCCGGTGAGCCCGAGCGAGGCGGTGAGCAGCGTCAACCCGCTGGGCAAGATTCCCGCCCTGGTGCTCGAGGACGGCAGCGCCCTCTACGATTCGCGGGTGATCTGCGAGTATCTCGACAGCCTCGGGGGCGGCGGCCGCGTGTTTCCGGCCGCGGCCGGGGAGCGCTTCGAGGCGCTGCGGCTCCAGGCGCTGGCCGACGGCCTGCTCGATGCCGCGCTCGCCGCCCGCTACGAGACCATGCTGCGGCCGGAGCCGTTCCGCTGGTCGGACTGGGTGAGCGGGCAGAAGGGCAAGGTAGCGCGGGCACTCGACCGGCTGGAGGAGGAGTGTGCCGGGCTCGGCGAGCGGGTCGATATCGGCACGATCGCGATCGGCTGCGCGCTGGGCTATCTCGACCTCCGCTTCGCCGACGACCGCTGGCGCGACGGAAGGCCGAAGCTCGCCGCCTGGTACGAGCGTTTCGCGGCCCGGCCGTCGATGCAGGCGACCCGCCCGGAGTGACCGGCGTTAACTATCAAGAGCCGATCGCGGCTCCTTGGGCGTACCGCCTTGTGCAGGCTACGGCTATCGCTCAGCGTGTGTCCCGCTCACCTTCGCGATAAAGTGGGCGCACTGCATCCACCGGTGAGGCGAGATGGCGGCTGGTCGATCATGGCGGGAGTGGGCGCGTGCCGGCCGGGACGGTCTCACGTCCCGCATCGGCGGCCGCCAGGCCATTCGCGACTTCCTCGTGATCGCGCTGGTGGTGGCTGTCGGGCTGGCGGTGGCCCTGGGTACCGGCGTCTGGCGTCTGGTTCTCGGTCCCCTCGAGGCCATCAGCTTCGTGACGGCCGAGGAGGTGCTGGTAGTGCTCCTCGTGGTGTCGGTTGCGGCCACGCTGTTTGCCGTCCGCCGCGTGCGCGAGCTGCGCGAGGAGGTGCGTCGTCGGGCGCTCGCCGAGGAGCGGCTGCGCTTTCTCGCCGAGCACGACGCCCTGACCGGTCTCGCCAACCGGGCGTTGTTCGACGCACGGTTGGCCGGCTGCCTCGCCGGCCGGCGGCGGCTGGACGAGCAGGTGGCGGTGCTGTGCCTCGATCTCGACCGTTTCAAGGAAGTCAATGACAGCCTCGGCCACGCCGCCGGTGACACGCTGTTGCGGATCGTCGGGCTGCGCCTGCGCGCCCAGCTGCGGCCGGGTGACACGGTGGCGCGGCTGGGCGGCGACGAGTTCGTGATCGTCCTGCCGTCGGTCCACCAGGGCGATGACGCGCTGCGCCTCGCCCGGCGGCTGGTCGAGGCGATCAGCGAGCCGGTGATGCTCGAGGGCAAGGAGGTGCCGGTGCAGGTGAGCGTCGGCGTGGCGCTGCACCCCGAGCACGCGGCGGATCCGGGCGAGCTGCTGCGCGCCGCCGATCAGGCGCTCTACCAGGTCAAGGCCGAGGGCGGCGGTGCGGTGCGCATGTTCGACGGGCGGACGGGACAGCGCCCGGTCCCCGGCTCGCGGCCGCGGCTCGTGTCGCTTTGAGGATCTTGATGGGCAGGTGGTCGACGTGACGGCGCAGGCGCGGTTTCCGGTTCTCGAGATCACCCGCAAGACCTATGGGAGCCTGTTCGGTGATCTTCCCGCCCTGATGCGGGCGGCGGCGCTGTGGGCGGCCTTCGTGATCGTCCTGCGGGCCCTGGCCGGCTGGACCGGCGTGGCGCCCGAGCAGGCCGTGGAGAGCGGCGTTGGTGGCGGCGCGCTCCTGGTATTCTCGCTATCGAGCCTCGGTGCCGCGGCCATGACCTGGCTGGGCATCAGCGCGGTGGCGGTGTTCTGGCATCGCCGCATCCTGCTGGGCGAGCCCGAGCCCGCGGTCATGGCGCCCCTGGGCGGGCGGGTCCTCCTCTACCTCCTGGCCTGGATCCTGCTCGGGCTGCTCGGCATGGCCGTGGTACTGGCAGGCCTTCCGCTGGCGCTGCTCCTGCCGGGTCTCGAATGGGCGGTCTTTCTCGGCGGTGGCCTGCTCACCGGCTTCCTGGTGGCGAGGCTGCATCTCGTGCTGCCTGCCATCGCCATCGGCGATCCTGCGACCAACATGGCTGCTTCCTGGCGGATGACGGAAGGCAATGCGCTGCGGGTCCTGGGCGCGATCTTTCTCACCGCCCTGCCGCTGACCGTGCTCGCCATTCTCCTGGCCCTGCTCGCCGCCGCCCTCGGCCTCGCCGCCGGCGCCATCGGCAGCGCGCTCCAGGCGGCGTTCGAGTTTCTCCACGCGACCCTCGTTGCCGGCCTGCTCTCGCACAGCTACAGCTTTTTCAAGAGCGCGCCACGCGCCGCCTGATTTTCATCCTCCGATTGCGGCAGGCTCGTTCCCGGTGGCACAACCCATACGATTCCCCGTTCTCGAGATCGCCCGTAAGACCTACGGCAGCCTGTTCCACGACCTGCCGGCGCTGGCGCGGGCGGCGGCGCTGTGGATCGGCTTCATGGTTCTTCTGGAGGCTCTGATTGCCTTCAGCGGCTTCGATTCCGAGGCGCTGATGCAGGCCCACATGGACGGCTTGAGCATGACGCGCCTCTTGGTCCTTGGCCTGGCCGCCGGCCTGCTGAACTGGCTTGCCATCACCGCCGTCGTGGTGTTCTGGCATCGCCGGATCCTGCTGGACGAGCAGGCGCCTGCGGCGATGGCGCCGCTGAACGGGCGGGTCGCGGCCTATGTCTGGGCGTTGATCAAGCTGGCGGTGACGGGGGGGCTCGCGGCGGTGGCGGGGATGGTCTGCAGCATGCCGCTGGCCGCGGGGCTGATGGCGCTGGGGCACGAAAGCCCGTTGGCCGGTGCCCTCGCCATGGCTGCCAGTTTTCTCGGAATGATGCTGCCGATCTTCGTGGTTGTCCGCCTGCAGCTGATCCTGCCGGCAGCAGCCGTGAACGACCAGGCCATGACCCTGCGGGCCTCCTGGCGCACCACCAAAGGCAGCTTCCTGCGGATGCTGCTGGCAGGCCTCCTCGCGACCCTGCCGCTGATGGTCGCCCTCGTCGTCGCGACGGGCGCCATCATGCTGCTGCTCGGCGTTGGGCTCGTGGTGATGGCGAACGCGGCCCTTATCGTCCTGGGCTTCGTGCAGGCGGTGCTGCTGGCCGGCCTGCTCTCGCACAGCTACCGGTTCTTCAAGGCGAGCCGCCCGCCGGCCGCCATCTGAAGGGCGCCGCTCAGCGGGCGCCGCTGGCGCCGTCCTTGCCGACGATCGTCAGGAACTCGCGGCGGGTATCGGGATTGTTGCGGAAGATGCCCAAAAGGCGGCTCGTGACCATCAGCGAGCCGGGCTTGTGGATGCCGCGGGTGGTCATGCAGTGATGGGTCGCCTCGATCACCACGGCGACGCCGCGCGGCTGCAGCACCTCCTGGATCGTGTCGGCGATCTGCGCGGTCATGCGCTCCTGGATCTGCAGGCGCTTGGCGAACGCCTCGACCAGCCGCGCCAGCTTGCTGATCCCCACCACGCGGCGCACCGGCATGTAGGCCACGTGGGCGCGGCCGATGATGGGCGCCATGTGGTGCTCGCAATGCGACTCGAAGGCGATGTCCTTGAGGACCACCATCTCGTCGTAGCCCTCGACCTCCTCGAAGGTCTTCTCGAGGATCTGCGCCGGATCGACCGTATAGCCCTCGAAATGCTCCTCGAAGGCCCTGGCCACCCGGGCGGGGGTCTCCTGCAGGCCCTCGCGGGCGGGGTCCTCGCCGATCCAGCGCAGCAGGGTGCGAACGGCGGCCTCGGCCTCCTCGCGGGAGATCCCGCCCTGCGGGTCGGTCTGGCCGTTGGCCGCAGCGTCCGCGCCGGGCGGAGGATAGACGCAGGGCAGGAAGTGGCGTGCCATGCTCAGCTCTCCTGCTCGAGCGCCGCCGCGCGCTGGGTGACCCGGGCGATGTCGGCGAAGTCGGCGGCGTGCACGATCAGCTCGCGGGCGAGGCGCAGGTTGCGGCGCTCGCAGGCGGCGCGCCGCGCCGGCTCGGCGATCTCCTCCATGTCGGCATTGTGCGCGAGGCCCAGCGTGCGGCGGATCATCGAGGTGCCGGCAAAGCCCAGCGCATCCTGGAACAAGGCGCGCATGTAGCGGCTGCGCTCCTCGCCCAGCGCCGCCGCGTCGGCCGGCTCCTCGAACAGCATCGCGGGGTAGGCGTCGCCGGTCGGATGCGCCCTCCAGAGGGCCAGGAACTCGCGCTCGAAACCATCCCACACTTCCCGGACGGTCTCGAGGATCCAGGCGCGGTAGGCGTCCCGCTCGCCCGGCCGGGTCTCGTGGCCGCGCTGGCTGAAGTAGCTGAGGAGAAGATTGCCCAGAAGCTTGCCGACGTCGAAGCCGATCGGCCCGACGAACGCGAACTCGGGATCGATCACCTTCGTCTCGGCCTCGGTCACCATGATCGAGCCGGTGTGCATGTCGCCGTGCAGGAGCGCCTGGGCGTCGCTCATGAAGCGCAGCTTGAGCCGTGCCACGGCGAGCTTGAGCGCCGCATCCTGGCGCAGCTCGCGGGCCGTCTCGTCCAGCTCGGGGGTGGTCCAGCGGTTGCGCTCGTGCACCATGTAGGGGTCGGTGAAGATCAGGTCCTCGGTGATCCTGCAGAGCTCGGTATTGCCGCAGAAACGGCCGATCATGGCCTTCTTGCGCGCCGCCGGCAGGGCCAGGTCCGAGGTGAAATAGAGCGTGCGCGCGAGGAAATGCGAGATCTGCCCGGCAAAGCGCGGATAGACGAGGCCATCGATCATGCCCCGGCGCATGATGATGTGGGGCGAGAGGCGCTCCATCGCCAGCAGGAACAGCTTCTCGTCGTAGTGGAGCACCTGCGGCACGAGGTCCGGCGCGTGGCGGCTCTGCTCGAGCAGGGCCTGATGCTCGAACCACGCCCGCTCGAGCGGCAGCGGCCAACCCTCGCCCACCAGCCGCACATAGGGCAGGGCCTGCTTGACGCACAGATCGCCCGCCGGCCCCTCGATGATGAAGACCAGGTTCAGGTTGCCGTCGCCGACCTCGCGCACCCGCCAGGCGGACGCGTTGCCGCCCAGCCGCTGACGCAGCGGCGCCACGCTCTCGACATAGCCGCACACGCTGTGCTCGCTCAACGCGCGGTAGCCTTCCGGGGTCTCGATCGCCACGATTCTTCTCCGCTCCGTCCCCAGCCATGCGCCGGCAGGCGGTCCGACCTCCTATGGCAGACCGAAGGGGGCTGGGCAAACGCGCGATTCCTGCGGCAGGAAGGGCGGCGCGATGGCGTGCGACGCACGTTGACGGGCCGGGCGGACGTCTTTGGAGGAGCAGGGCAGCTCATGGGCAGGCGGGTGTGGTGGCTGGGCGTTGCCGCGGCCTTGCTGGTCGGAGCGGGCGACGTGCCGGCGGCGGGACCGGACGATGCCGGCCGCCGCGGCATCGCGCTCTACGAGGCGGGCCGCTACGCGGCGGCGCTGCCACATCTGGAAGAGGCGGCGCGGCTCGCCGAGGCAAGCTGGGGCCAGAACGACCCGCGGCTGGCCGCCGAGCTCAACAATCTGGGCGAGGCCTATCGCCGGGCCGGGCGCGCGGAGGAGGCGGAGGCGGCTTTCCGCCGCGCCGTGGCGATCGACCAGCAGGCGCAGCCGGAGAGCCCGGCGCTCGCCACCAGCCTCAACAATCTGGCGCTGGTCCTGCGCGGCCGAGGCCGGCTGGAGGAGGCCGAGACCCTCTATCGCCGTTCCCTGGAGCTGCTCGAGCGGCAACTCGGGCCGCACCATCCGGACGTGGCGCGCGGCCTCAGCAACCTCGCAGCGCTCTACATGAGGCGTGGCGAGGCGGGCCGGGCCCTGCCGGTCCAGGAGCGCGCCGTGGCCTCTGCACGCCGCAGCCTCGGCAGCGCGCACGAGCTGACGCGGCAGCTCGAGACGAACCTCGCGATGATCCGCGAGGCGGCGGCGCTCGAGGGCGGCGCCCGGCCGGGGCCGCCGCCCTTGCCGGCCCAGCCGGGCGGCCGCCTGCCGCCGCCACCCTCCGCCATGCCGCAGCAGGCGGTGGCGCCGGGCCGTTTCGCCGTCCATCTGGCCTCGGTCCGCGAGGAGCGCGCCACCGAGGCCGAGTGGCGCCGCTTCCAGCGCCGCTTCCCGGTCCTCGCCGACCTGCCCTGGCGGCCGCCCGCGCCCGTGGAGGTGAAGGGCAAGGGCACATACTGGCGGGTCATTGGCGGGGCGTTGCCCGAGCGCGCGGCGGCCGAGGCGATCTGCCGGACGCTCGAGGCCAAAAGGCAGTATTGCCGCGTGGTGGAGCCGTAATGCAGGACGCGCTCGTGCGGGTGACGGCCCAGCTCGAGCGCGGCATGGCGGCTGCCGGCGAGGCTCGCGAGGCAGGCGGTTGGCGCGTCTTTCTGCCAGAGGGGCACCCCTACTACCGCCGGTGCGCGCTCCCGCTGCAGCCGGCCGGCCGCAGCGGGGCCGGGGTGCAGGATCTGCGGCGGCTCGCCGGGGAGCTCGGGCTGGCGCCGCGCGTCGAGCTCGTGAGGGAGCTGTGGCCGGAGCTGCCCGCAATGCTGGCGGCGCACGGCTTCATGGTCGAGACAGAAGCCGCGATCCTCGTGGCGCAGGCTGCGCCCGCTGGGCTGGGCGGGGCGGTGCCGGTCGGCGAAACGGCCGACGCCCGCCTGCAGCGGCGGTTTCTCGCGGCAACCGCTAGGGCCTTCGGCGAGGCGCCGCCGAGCGAGGCCGAGCTGGCAATCTTCAGCGCCTGTCTGCGCGGGCGGAGCATCCGCGCCGCCACCTGGATCGAGGCGGGCGGTCCGGTCTCGGGCGCTGCTCTTCTGCGGACGGGCCCCGACGCCGAGCTCGCCGGCGTGTGGACCGAGACGGGCTGGCGCCGGCGTGGCCTGGCGGCGCGGGTCGGCACCACGCTGCTCGACCTGTTCTTCGCCTCGGGAGGCGCCTTCGTGTGGCTCGCCGCAGCTCAGGAGCAGACGCGGCTCTACGAGGCGCTCGGGTTCCGGCGCGCCGGAACCCTGCTGCGGCTGGTGCCGGGGAGCAGCTGAGGGCTGCCAAGCGCAACGACCCTCGCCGCGAGACGCTCAGGCGGCGCCCGTCTCGGTCCGCTTGGCGCGCCGTGCCGCCTCCTCGGTGGTCCGGGCGGGTGTATCGGCCGCCTGCGCAGCCGTGCCGCCAACCACCGTTGCGGTCTCCTGCGTCTCACCGCCCAGCTCGGCGATGTTGGTACGGCAGCATTCCTGCAGCACCTCCCACGCCTCCCGCTGCGAGGCCGCGAACATCTCGGTGACTTCCCGGCCGCAGGCGAAGGAGCGGTCGAGGCAGGAGGTCATCTGCTGGATCTGCTGGCCGACCAGTCCGGCCATGTCGCGCGGATCCTCTGCCCGCAGCGAGCCCAGGCTGCTGCGCATGTCCTCCATGAGCTGCTGGGTCAGCTCGAGCTGACGACGCATGCAGCCCTGCAGGCTCTCCGCCGTGATCCGGCTCGCGGTGCTGAACGCATCGAGCCCGCGCTGTTGCGCGGCGGTCAGTGCCTCGATGTCGAAGGGCAAACCCGGCGCAACCTGTCTGTTAGCCATCCCGCACTCCCTCTTTTGTTCACGCGCAATGCTGCGCTGCACAAACATAGTATGAATCGTTCCGCGCGCCGCAAGGATTCATGATGATGCGGCGCAAAATACCTGGAGGAGAACCGCGTTCCCGGCTTTTCCGGCACTTGGCCCGAGCGCGGGGCCGCCGAGCGGGGCCGGGGAAACCGTGACGTGGGTCGGAGCTAAGCCGGATCTTCACCTTTGCGATCCTATCGTGGTAATATATCGCGCAAAGGTTGCGTAACGGGGTTGCTGACGGAGTGCCGGCCTTGCAGGAAGGCGCCATCGGGTCGCTCGGGGTGAGGCTGCGCGGAGCGTTCGGCCGGCTGCGACGCGTGGCCTGCGCTGGCCTGCGGCAACGGGTGCGCACCGAGGTCGTGCTGGGCGCGGGCGAGCTCGGGCAGAGCTATCTGGAGCAGCTACGCCTGACCGGCCGCAGGGTCCGGGTGCTCGGCGTGTTCGACGATCGCCGCAGCCGGGTGCCGGCCCAGCTTGACGGCATGCCGGTGCTGGGCGGCGTGGAGGAGCTGGTGCGCTTCCTTCACGTTCACCCGGTCGACCGGGTCGTCGTGGCGCTGCCATGGACTGCCGAGGCGCGACTCCTCGACTGCCTGCGGCGGCTGCGCGGCGTGCCGGCCGAGTTGCGCCTGTGCCCCGACGTCACCGGCGTTCTGCGGCCGCTGGCCGAGCCGGGGCCGATTCTCGTGCAGGAACGTGCGATGGGGCCGGGCGAGGCGCTGGTGAAGAACACCCTGGACCGCCTGCTCGCGGCCCTCCTGCTGCTGTTCACGGGCCCGCTTTTGCTGCTGATCGCCCTGGCAGTGAAGGCGAGCTCGCCCGGCCCGGTGCTCTACCGGCAAAAGCGCCATGGGCTGGGCGGCCGGGTCTTCGAGCTTCTGAAATTCCGCACCATGCGCGCCGAGGCCTGCGAGGGCGGCGAGGCGGCGCCGCCCGCCCAGACGAGCCGCCTCGACCCGCGGGTGACGCCGCTCGGCCGCTGGCTGCGACGCACCAGCATCGACGAGCTGCCGCAGCTCGTGAACGTGCTGCGGGGCGAGATGTCGCTGGTGGGCCCGCGGCCGCATGCGGTCGGCCACGACCGCCATTACGCCACCCTGCTCGACGGCTACGAGGCGCGCCAGCGGGTCCGGCCGGGGCTCACCGGCTGGGCGCAGGTCAACGGCCTGCGCGGCGAGACCGAGACGCTGGAGAAGATGCGCCGGCGGGTCGAGCACGATCTCTGGTACATCCGCAACCGGTCGCTGGCGCTCGACCTGCGGATCCTGCTGCGGACCCTCCTGCAGGGCTTCGGCGACCCCCACGCCTATTGACCCGGCCGGCGCACTGCGCCACGTCAGCCTGAGATGCGCTCGCGAGAAAGGCGGGCCTGTCGAGCCTTCAGATCCACTTAGCGAGAGGTGGGGTGCCCGTAAGCCCGCAGGCCTTCATCGCCGGCATGCGTCAGCTCGCCGCCGGCGTCACCGTGGTCACGACCGAGGATGCGGGTTGCCGGGCCGGCCTCACTGCGACCGCCGTCTGCTCGGTATCGGCCGAGCCGCCGCAGCTGCTGATCTGCGTCAACGTCGCCGCCGAGGCGCACGACGTGATCGTCAGCAGCGGGCGGTTCGCGGTCAACATCCTCTCGAGCGCCCAGCGTCCGATCGCCGACCGCTTCGCCGGGGTCACCGGCCACAGCGGCGAGGGCCGCTTCGACATCGGCGTCTGGCGCAGGCTCGTCACCGGCGCGCCGGTGCTGGACGGCTGCTGCGCCAACTTCGACTGCCGGCTGACGACCAGCCTGCGCGCCGGAAGCCACACGATCTTCGTGGGCGAGGTGCAGGCCGTGCAGTCCTGCGCCGACCTGCTGCCGATCGTCTATGCCGAGGGTGAATACGGCCTGATCGCCCCGCTCGGTGTGTGAGGCAGCTGCGGTGTGAGGCGGGCTCAGCCCGCCAGCACCTGCCGGGCCGCCGCCACCGCCCGCTCGATTCCCTCACGGTCGACGTCGAGATGCGTCACCGCCCGCACGCGCCGCGGCCCCATCGCCCCCATCCGCACGCCGCGCTCGCGGAGCGCCGCCACGAAAGCGGCGGCGTCGCCCTCCAGCTCGACATAGACGAGGTTGGTCTCGACCGTCGCCGGATCGAGATAGAGGCCCGGCAGGGCTGCGAGCCCCTCCGCCAGCGCCTTCGCGTTGGCATGGTCCTCGGCGAGCCGGTCGACGTGATGCTCGAGGGCGTGGAGACAGGCGGCGGCGATGATGCCTGCCTGGCGCATGGCGCCGCCGATCATCTGCTTGACGCGCCAGGCCGCGGCGATGAACTCCTCGGAGCCCGCCAGGACCGCGCCGACCGGTGCACCCAGGCCCTTGCTGAAGTCGATCCAGCAGCTGTCGAAGGGGGCGCACCAGCGCGCCGCCGGCACGCCGCTGGCGACCACCGCGTTCATCAGCCTGGCGCCGTCCATGTGCGTGGCGAGTCCCCGCCCGCGGGCCACGGCGCAGACCTGCTCGACCTGCTCCAGCGGCCAGATCCGCCCGCCGCCCTGGTTGCAGGTCTGCTCGATCGAGACCAGCCGCGAGCGCGGTGCGTGGCGGTTGTCGGTGCGGATGCGGGCGGCGAGCTGATCGGCGGTGAAGATGCCGTGCTCGCCGTCGAGCGGCGTCAGGACGGCCCCGGCCAGGGCACCGGCGCCACCACCCTCGAAATGGATCGGGTGGGCCGAGCGGTCGAGCAGCACCTCCTCGCCGGGCCGGCAGTGCACCATCAGGGCGATCTGGTTGCACATCGTGCCCGACGGCAGATAGATCGCCGCCTCCTTGCCGGTGAGCCGGCAGACGGCCTCGCACAAACGGTTGACGGTAGGGTCCTCGAGCGCCTGCTCGTCGCCCACCTCGGCCTCGGCCATGGCACGACGCATGGCCGGCGTCGGCCGGGTGCGGGTGTCGCTGTAGAGCTCGACGAAGCTTTGCGCCCCGTTCATCGCATCCTCCCTGTTCCTTCGCGAGGGAGGCTAGAGCCGATCCTGTTCTGCTGGAAGCATGCGGCGGTGGAAACCAGCGATGCGTGACGTTCGCCGCCGCCCGACCCTGCGGAGCCGCGCGCAGCGCCTTGCTCGTCCGGCCCCGCCTCGCCCTTGCTTGCGCTCAGGCGCTGCCTGTCGGCCAGGGGCTGAAGGGGAAGGGCTTCTGCTCGCTGTCGCAGCTCAAGAAGCGCACGATCTCCTGGGCGTAGGCCGCGAGCCCGCGTCCAAAGAGCCGCAGGTTCTCGTTCTCGTGGCCGCCGAACAGCAGGAAGACGAACTGCACGAGCGCAACGGCTCCGGCGGCGAACTGCAGGAAGCCGAGGATGAAGGTGAACAGGAGCATGAAGAGGCCGCGGATCCAGGTCTCGCGCGACGAGAGGGTGGCATCCGGATCGAGGCGGCGCGTGTCGGTGTTCATTCGCGGTTTCCCTGCATCGAGACCTCGAGCACTCTCCATCAAGAGATGGGCGCTCGTGCCGGCCCGTTGAAGGGGACGCGCCGGCCGCCGTCAGCCGGCGGCCTGCGGCGTGGCGTCCTGCCGGGCCTGTTCCCAGGCCAGCATCGCCCGCTTCATCGGCAGGCCCCAGTGATAGCCGCCCAGGGCTCCGGTCTCGCGGAGCACGCGATGGCACGGCACGAGCCAGCCGATGCGGTTCTGCCCGCAGGCGGTGCCCACCGCCCGCGACGCCCCTTCCTTGCCAAGGCGCCGGGCCAGGCTGCCATAGGAGACCAGCTCGCCCTCGGGGATCTGCAGCAGCGCCCGCCAGACCTGGACCTGGAAGGGCGTGCCCTTGAGGAGCAGGCGCAGCGGCTCCTCGCCGGACCTGTGCGTGAAGATGCGCGTGGCCAGCGGGGCGGTTGCGGCGGGGTCGGCGATGAAGCCGGAGAGGGGCCAGGCCGCCTTCGCCTCGTCGAGCACGTCCTGCAGCGGTGCCTCACCGACGAAGGCCAGCCGCGCAAGGCCACGGTCGCTCAGGACGAAAAGCGCGTCGCCGAAGGGTGTCGGATGAACGCCCCAGCGCATCGTCAGCCCCTGGCCCAGGCGTCGATACTCGCCGGGCGTCATGGCCTCGATCCTGACGAAGAGATCGTGCAGCCGCGAGGGGCCGGACAGGCCGGCGTCGTAGGCCGCATCGAGCACGCTCTCCTTGCGGCGCAGCCGCTCCTTGGCATGCTCCAGCGTCAGCAGGCCCAGGAACTGCTTGGGCGTGACGCCGGCCCATCGGCTGAACACGCGCTGGGCATGGAACGGCGAAAGCTCCATCGCCTCGGCGATCCGCGCGAGATCGGGCTGCTCGAGGTGATGCGTCTCGAGGAAGCGGATCGCCCGCTCGACCCGGCCGTAATCCTGCGAGACCTCCTCGATCCTGGTCGCCATGTCCGGTCTCCTGTCCTGCATGCCGCCATTTCTACGACGTCGCCGCACCGGGGCGACACCCGGATCTTGCGGCGCCTTGCGCGCGTCGCCGCCACCCGGCACCCTGCCCGCGGACAGCAGGAGGGGGGCAGGATGCAAGGCGGTTCGCGCGACCTTTATTTCGAGGATTTCGAGGCCGGCCAGCGCTTCACGACGCAGGGCTGCACGCTGAGCGAGGCGCAGATCCTCGACTTCGCCTGGCAGTGGGACCCGCAGCCCTTCCACATCGACCGCGAGGCCGCCGGGCAGGGCCCCTTCGGCGGGCTGATCGGCAGCGGCTTCCAGACCCTGGTGGTGGCCTTCCGGCTCTTTTACCAGGAGCGGATCATCAACGCCGCCTCGATGGGCTCGCCGGGACTGGACGAGCTGCGCTGGCTGCGCCCCGTTCGCCCCGGCGATACGCTCAGGGTCGAGGCCGAGGTGCGCGAGGCGCGGCCGTCCCGCTCGCGCGAGGACCGCGGCACCGCGATCATCGCCTATACCGTCCTCAACCAGAACGGCGAGGCAGTGATGACCTTCCTCGCCACGCACATCCTGCGCCGGCGTCCGGCCGGCGCCTGAGGGCGGCGGCGCCCAGCATGAGCTTTCTTCTGGGCAAGCTCGCCTGGCTCGTCATAAGGCCGAGCAATTTCCTGCTGCTGCTGGCCCTGGCGGGGCTGCTCGCCGGACGCCGGCCGGCCGGGCGACTGCTGCTGGCGCTGAGCGTCGGCACGATGGCATTGGTCACGGTGCTGCCGGTCGGGCTGGCCGTCATGCGGCCGCTGGAGGAGCGTTTTGCGGCACCCGACGGCTATCCAGAGACGGTCGACGGGATCGTCGTGCTGGGCGGCGGCATCGACCTAGGCACCTCGGCGAGCCGCGGCCAGCCGGTGCTGAAGGAGCCTGCCGAGCGTTTCGCGGCGCTCACCGAGCTCGCCCGGCGCTATCCCGGGGCGCGCGTGGTCTTCACCGGCGGCAGTGGCGAGATCGGTCCGGCGGCGACGAGCGAGGCCGCGGTGATGCGCGACTATGTGCGCCGCCAGGGTCTCGATCCCGGCCGGGTCGCCTTCGAGTCGGAATCCCGCAACACCAGCGAGAATGCCCGCCTGACCGCCGAGCTGGTGCGGCCGCAGCCGGGCGAGCGCTGGCTGCTGGTGACCTCGGCCGGCCACATGCCCCGGGCGGTCGGCGCCTTTCGCGCCGCGGGCTGGGATCCGGTCCCGTGGCCGGTCGACTACCGGACCACGGCGAGCCACGAGCTGATCCAGCCGGTCTCCCTCGCGACGCGCCTGTCGCAGCTCGACGACGCCGCCCATGAATGGGCCGGGCTGCTCTATTACCGCCTGCTTGGCCACAGCGACGTCCTGCTGCCCGCGCCCGCCGCCACGGCGAGTTCGCTGGCAGCGGGCGGCGGCGGGAGTTAGGGTGGCCCGTCGAGGTGGGGGGAGGGCTGCAATGACGATCCGGCCGGCACGCGATCTCGTGGCACAGGCCAATGCCATGGTGGAGACCATCCCGATCGAGCAGGCCCGCCGCCTCTGGGACGAGGGCGAGGTCCAGTTCGTCGATGTCCGCGAGACGGTCGAGTGGCAGCAGGCCCGGGTGCCGGGCGCCGCCCATGTGCCGCGCGGCTCCCTCGAGTTCCTGGCCGACCCGTCGGTGCCCGGTCACCGCGCCGAGCTGCATGAAGGCCGCAAGCTGGTGCTCTACTGCGCCGCCGGCGGCCGCTCGGCGCTCGCCGCCAGGACCCTCAAGGACATGGGCTTTCGCGACGTCTGTCACGTGGCGGGCGGCTTCGGCGCCTGGCAGCAGGCCGGCTTCCCGGTAGAGCCCTGAGCGGGCGCGACTGGCTCGGTATCGAGATATGCTCCTGACGCGTCGGTAGAGGCGGAGACCGGAATTTTCCGCCATAGAGGCGGGGAGACAAGGCCCGCTCCGGTACCGCCGGTGGCGCGCCGGCCGAGGCAGCTTCGGACCGATGCAGCAGATCGCCACAAGAAAGGTCGCGGCAGCCGCCGCCAGCAGCCCCTCGCGTCTGCACCTGGTGGTGCTGGGCGCGATCCTCGCGGCAGCCGCGCTGATCCGTCTGGGCGGCCTGTTCCACGACCTCCCGGTCTCCTATTTCGGCGACGAGCTGCATCTGGTGCGGCGCGCCATGGCGATGGGCACGGGCGACCTCAACCCGCACTGGATCCACAAGCCGACCTTCCTGATCTACCTTTTGCTGGGGGTCTACGGCGCGTTCTACGTGGCCGGCAGCCTGTTGGGGGCATTCGCCTCGCCGGACGCCTTCGGCGCCTTCTTCCTCGCCGAGATCGGCCCCTTCCTGCTGCTCGGCCGGCTCCTCGTGCTGGCCTTCGGGATGGCATCCGTCGTGCTGGTCCACCGGATCACCCTGCGGGTCATGGACGACCGGCGCGCGGCCCTCGCGGCGGCAGCGGCGGCCGCCGTGGTGCTGCCCATGGTGGCCCTCTCGCAGGTCGTGAAGATGGACGTGCCGGCGGCCTGCCTGCTGCTCGCCGCGGTGCTCGCCTACCTCGTCGCCCAGGAGCGCGAGGGCTCCGGCTGGCTCATCCTGGCGGCGGTGCTGGCCGGCCTGTCGGCCGCCACCAAATATTACGGGGTGACCCTCGTGCCGGTCATCGCGGTCTGCGAGTCCTGGCGCTGGTGGCGCGGCGAGATCGACGGGCGGCGCTGGCTCAGGCGCGGCCTTCTCGCCGCCGCGGCCTTCTTCGGGGCGTTCTTCGTCGGCTCGCCCTTCACCTTCATCGATCCCAGCGTCCGCGAGACG
This sequence comes from Geminicoccaceae bacterium 1502E, assembly GCA_033875255.1. GTDB lineage: Bacteria > Pseudomonadota > Alphaproteobacteria > Geminicoccales > Geminicoccaceae > Marinimicrococcus. The sequence continues at coordinate 126,110 of JAWZSN010000009.1, forward strand.
TTTCTCGGTATGGCCCAAACCTTCGCCCTCAACGAGGTGGCGGAGTGGAACCCGGACAGCGAGGTGAGCTGGACCTACGGGATCGGCGCCGTGCCGGCCGCCACGCTCTTCTTCCTGCGCCAGCTCATCGCTCCCGACGCCCTGGGCTGGCCGTTCGCGGCGCTGGCCCTGGCCGGCATCCTCGCCTGCCTGCGCCAGGTCCGCCGGCGCCGGGCGGCGCTGATCCTGCTGGGTCCGGTGCTGGTGTTCCTCGTGCCGGCCACCACGCTCTGGGCCTTCCATGTCGACGCCCGGCACCTCAATGCCGTGGTGCCGCTGCTGCTGCCCTTCCTCTATCCGGGCGCCCGCCTCCTGACCGGCTCGCTGCGCCGCGCCAAAGGGCGGCTGCTGGCCCACGCGCTGCTGGCGGCGGCGATCCTGCCCTACGCGCTCGCCAGTGTCGCCCACGATGCCGAGATCATGCGGCTCGACAGCCGCAAGGTCGCCGCCGACTGGATCGTCCGGGAGATCGCGCCCGACACCCGCATCCTGCTCGAGGATTACGGGCCGTTCCTATCCCCCGGCCCTCAGGCGGTCGCGCGACTCAGGACAAGGCTCGAAAGCCTGCCGGTGCTCGACGCCTTCACCGTCGCCCAGGCCAAGCGGCTGGAGCTGCTGGCAGCCCATCCGCCGCGGCGTCACTTCAACCTCGACGAGCTCGGCCATGTCTGGTGGTGGCCGCACGAGCTCACCGAGGAGGAGATCCGCGCGAGCGCCCGGCACCGCCGCCAAGGCAACCCCCTCAAGAGCTGGCTGCCCAAGTCCCTCGCCGCCTACCGCAGCGACGGCTATCGCTACATCGTCACCAACAGCAAGGCCCAGGACTATTACAGCGACCCTGGCGCGGCCGACGCCTATCCGTCGATCACGCGGTTCCATGCCGAGCTGAAGGCGCTGACACCGACCGCTTGCTTCGATCCGGCGAGCTGGAACGGCAAAGGGCCGGTCGTCTGGGTCTACGATCTCCTCTCGCCGCCTGCCGAGCCCGGCGAGGGCTGCCCGGCAGGCTGACGATCGACCACGCCTGCCGGACAGTCGCATCGTCGCGGGCTCAACCGCGGCCTTCGCGGAACTCCCGCTCGGCTGCCAGCCAAAACTCCATCTCGCGGCCCTCGGGACTGCCTTCCTGCTGCCAAAGATCGTAGGCGCGCTCGCGGATACGGGTGATGGTCGCCTCGTCCTCGGCCGAGACGCCCTCCGGCGCTTCGGCGAAGGGCGACGTTACGGCCAGGTGGTCGGGGCTGCCCGAGGTGGTACCGGTGAAGGACGGCGGGTCGCTCGCCACCATGCTCTCCATCGACGCCTCCTCGACATTGTTGGGCTCGTCCGCCGCGCTGGCCGGCCTCGCCGGCTCGGCCTTCCTGCGCGGGGCGTCGGGGTCCTTCGGGGTTCGCGCCATGGCTCCGTCCTCCCTCAAGGATGCGTGCTGCAGGCTAGATAATGGGCCGGCGCACCGCTTTGTTCCATGAGGGCATGGCGCGGCTGCCTTGCCGCCGCCCTGTCTCCCGGCTCAGCTTCCTGCCGCGGCGATCCGGTCGGCGGTGGCCACCAGCGCCTCGGCCTGGCGGATCGAGGCGATGTCGATGAGCCGCCCGTCGAGGCTCACCGCACCCTTGCCCTCGCGGCTCGCCTGCTCCATCGCCGCGAGAATGCGCCGCGCCCGCTCGAGCTCGGCGGCCGGCGGCGTGAAGACCTCGTTGGCGAGCGCTATCTGCGCGGGGTGGATCGCCCACTTGCCCTCGCAGCCGAGCACTGCGGCGCGCCGTGCCTGGGCGCGAAAGCCGTCACCGTCGCCAAAGTCCCCGAACGGGCCGTCGATCGGCCGCAGGCCGTTGGCCCGCGCCGCCACCACCATGCGGGCGATCGCATAGTGCCACATGTCGCCCCAGTGCTCGGCGCGGCTGCCGTCGCCGGCCTTGTCGGTGAGCACCACATAGTCGGGATTGGGGCCGCCGATGCCCACCGTGCGGGCGCGGGTGCTGGCGGCGTAATCGGCGACACCGAAATGCAGGGACTCGTTGCGCGGCGAGGCGGCGGCGATCTCGCCGATATTCTGCATCCCCAGCGCCGTCTCGATGATGAGCTCGAAGCCCAGCCGCTTGGTCCGGCCCCTGGCCGCCTCGATCTGGGTCGCCAGCATGTCGAGCGCGTAAACATCGGCGGCTGTGCCGACCTTGGGGATCATGACGAGATCGAGCCGGTCGCCGGCCTGCTCCAGCACGTCCACCACGTCGCGGTACATCCACGGCGTGTCGAGGCCGTTAATGCGCACCGAGAGGGCCTTGTGGCCCCAGTCGATCTCGTTGATCGCCTGGATGACGTTGCGCCGCGCCTGCTCCTTCTGGTCCGGGCTCACCGCGTCCTCGAGATCGAGGAAGACGACGTCGACGGGCGCGCGCGCCGCCTTCTCGAAGAACTGCGGCGAGGAGCCCGGCACCGCCAGCTCCGAGCGGTTCAGGCGAGGGCTGCGCTGCTCGACGATGGTGAAGCTCATGGACCGCTCTCCGTGCTGCCGCCACCCTTTGGCGGGCCGGGCGGCTTTTGCTGCGACTGCGAGAGAGGATGGTGCATCTCGACCACCTGCGCCAGACGCTCGGACTGGACGTGGGTGTAGATCTGCGTGGTGGCGATGTCGGCATGGCCCAGCATTGCCTGCACCGCGCGCAGGTCCGCGCCGTGCGCCAGCAGATGCGTCGCGAAGGCGTGGCGCAGCACATGCGGCGACAGGCGCGCCGGGTCGAGCCCAGCCTCCAGCGCCAGCTCCTTGAGGAGCTGCGCTACCCGCTGGCGGGTGAGATGGCCCAGCCGCCCGCGCGAGGGAAAGAGCCATCGCGCGCGGGAGGGGTGGGTCACGAACTGCTCGCGCAGCGTCAGCCAGGCCTCGAGGCAGTCCCTCGCATGGCCGCCCATGGGCACCATCCGCTCCTTGTCGCCCTTGCCGCGCACGGTGAGCACGGTGCGGTCGGGCGAGAGGGCGGAAAGCGGCAGGCTCGCCAGCTCGGAGACCCGCAGGCCGGTGGCGTAGAGCAGCTCCAGCAGCGCCAGCAGCCGCACCGCCTCTGCACCGCTGCGCTGCCGCGCCGCCCCGATCAGCGCCTCGACCTCCTCCTCGCTCAGCACCTTGGGCAGCGGCCGGGTGCGCTTGGGCGTGTCGATGTGGGTGGTCGGATCATCCTGCCGGCGGCCTTCGAGGAACAGGAAGCGGTAATAGTGGCGGATGGCGGCGAGCCGGCGGGCAGCGGTGCTGGCCTTGTGGCCCTGGGCCGCCTGGTCGCGCATGAACCCGCGAATATCCTCGGTGGTGGCGGTGCGCGGCTCGCCGCCGCCACGCGCGAGAAACGCGGCGAACTGGGCCAGATCGCGGCGATAGGCATCGAGCGTGTGCCGCGAGGCGCCCCGCTCGACCGCCATCATCTCGAGGAAGGTCTCGATCATGGAGCCGGGACCAGCCCCTCGCCCAGCGCGATCTCGAGGGCGAGGCGGCGCGCCTCGGCCTCGAGCCCGGCCTTGCGCAGGCCCCGCACGAGGCGGTGGGCGGCGAGCGGCCCGGGCGAGGTGTCTCCGTCCATGACGAAGAGGGCGGCGGCCACGGCCGGGCCTGCCTGCCCGGCCTCCGCCGCCGCATCGAGCGCCAGCCAGGCGGCCAGCGGTCCGGTGGCCCGGGCCGGCTCGCTCCTGCCCGCGGCCAGGGCGGCGAGCCAGTCGGGCTGGACCTCCCCCAGCGCATCGAGCAGCGCCAGCAGCGGGAAGGGCGCCTGCGGCACCGGCCCGTCGGCGAGCCCGGTCAGCAGCGCCAGTGGCTGCAGCCGCGCCAGGGCATCCTGCGCCTTCGGATCGCCCGGCGCTGCGGCCCGCAGCAAAGCATGCCAGCGGCGCGCGGCGCCGGTCTCCCCGCCGGCCGCCAGAAGTTCCGTCATCAGCGCCGCCGCCTCGGGCAGCGGCCGGTCGACCTCGAGGCCGGCGGCGGTCCGTGCCAGCATCCGCGCCCACAAGGCCCGCCGCCTTTTCTCGACCGGCAGCCGCCTTGCGGCCTCCAGCGCCTCGAGGCGAGCCGGCAGGTCGGCCGCGGCAGCCACGGCCCGCAGCGCCCGCGCCTGGCCGGCGGCCGGGCCATCGCCCTCCGGCTCCAGCCCGGCCACCAGCGCCAGCAGGGGATCCACCGCGAGCGCCCCCGCCGTAGCCGCCTGCAGGGCCCACTCGAGGCGCTCGTCGGCGGCAAGCGCCGGATTGCGGGCGAGGGCTGCGAGGGCCGCCGGCGGCAGGCCCCCGGCATCGCCCTCGACGGGCGCGCGGGCGAGCAGGGCCAGGACCAGCGGATCGCGGGCGGCCTCGGCGGCCGGCATGGCGGCAGGCTCGCCGCCCAGCAACGCCCGGGCCAGCGGCTCCAGCCCGCCCGGCAGGGCGGTCCCGCGCTCGGCCGCCAGGTCCAGCAGCAGGCCGGCGCGCTCGCTGTCCCCGCCGAGCAGCGCGCAGGCCAGGGCCACGGCCTCGCCGTCGGGCATCGCGGCGCAGGCGGCCTCGGCGTCGCCCGCGGCCAGCGCAGCCTCGAAGGCGAGCCTCTCGAGCCTGGCATCGCGCGGTGGCAGCTGCAGGGCCTGGCCGGCGAGCCGCCGCGCAGTGTCGGCGGCGCCTAGCCGGATCAGCCGGGCAAGGCGCAGATGCAGGAGCGCGGGGCTGGCTGCGGCCTCCGGCAAGGGGGCGGCAAGCAGACGGCGGGCAAGGGGGTGGCCGAGCGGGCCGGGAGCGGGAAGGGTCTCGAGGAGAGCCGCCACCGTCTGCGGCGCCACGCCCTTCCACGGATCCGCGCCCAGCGGGTCGCCGGGCTCCAGGGCAGCGGCCTGGGCGGCGCCGGGCTCGGCCAGCGGCTGGATCCGGATGCCGGCGAGGCCGGAGGGAAGGTCGGTCGCGGGCTGCCCGCCGGTTGCCGGCGGGGGCGGGACCAGCGGCCTCGGACCCTGCTGCGCCGCCGCCGGCAGCGCCAGCAGCGGCAGGGCGCAAAGGACGGGGAGCAGCCGGCGCATGCCAGGACGGCCTAACGCGGCAGGCGGTCGTCGGGAATGACCGTCTCGATGGACCGGGTGGGTGCGGGAATGTCCCACATCATCAGATAGGCGCCGCCACCCAGCAACAGGAGCAGGATGAGCAGCAGCACCAGGCGACGGATGGTCGACATCTCTCGCACTCGTCGTCAGGATCGGGCAGGATCGCCCTGCGGAACCGTCGCGGGGCCGTGGCACGGCCATGGCACGAGGGTTGCCTCCGATGGGCCGCGTCGCTTTATATCGGTTGCACCCAGCAGTTTCAACGGCGGGTCGGATGCCATCAGCGATATCGGGCGAGGCCGGCACGGGCCTCCAGGAGTCCCGACAAGGGCCGCAGCGACAGGCGGCTCTCGAGAAGACCATCGTGCTCGTGGGGCTCATGGGAGCCGGCAAGACCTCGGTGGGCCGTCGCCTGGCGCGGCTGATCGATGCACCCTTCGCCGATGCGGACGACGAGATCGTCGCCGCTGCCGGCATGAGCATCCCGGATATTTTCGAGACCTACGGCGAGCAGGAGTTCCGCGATCTCGAGCGGCGCGTGGTGGCGCGGCTGCTGGAGGGGCCGCCTTTGGTGCTGGCACTCGGCGGCGGCGCCTTCGTCGACGAGGCGAGCCGGGCGGCGGTGCGCGAGCACGGCCTGTCGGTATGGCTGCGCGCCGATCTCGACACGCTGGTTGCCCGCACGGCCCGGCGTCGCGGAGTCCGGCCGCTGCTCATGCAGGACGAGCCGCGCGCCGTGCTCGAACGGTTGATGAAGGCCCGCTACCCGCTCTATGCCGAAGCCGACCATGTCATCGAGACCGGCGAGGCGCAGCCCGAGGTGATCGCCGAGCGGATCCGCAGCCTGCTCGGGCTGGAGACGTCATGAGCGACAGTGTCGCTACCCTCGAGGTGCCGCTGGGCGAGCGCGGCTACGAGATCCTGATCGGCGCCGACCTGCTCGACCGGGCGGGCGAGCTGCTGGCCCCGGTGCTGGCGCTGCCCGAGGTCGTCGTGGTGACCGACGCCAATCTGGAGCGGACACGCCATCCCGCACGGCTCGAGCGCGCGCTGGACGGCGCCGACATCAGGCACCGCCGCATCACCGTGCCGGCCGGCGAGGCGAGCAAGAGCATGGGCCAGCTCGAGAAGCTGGTCGAGGCCGTGCTCGAGCGCGGGGCCGAGCGCAAGATCACCGTGGTGGCGCTGGGTGGCGGCGTGGTCGGCGATCTCGCCGGCTTCGCCGCTGCGGTGCTGCTGCGCGGCGTGGGCTTCGTGCAGATCCCCACCACCCTGCTCTCCCAGGTCGACAGCTCGGTGGGCGGCAAGACCGGCGTCAACAGCCGCCACGGCAAGAACCTCATCGGCGCCTTCCACCAGCCGGCCCGGGTGCTGGTCGATACCAGCGTGCTGGACGACCTGCCGGTGCGCGAGCTCAAGGCCGGCTATGCCGAGCTGGTCAAGCACGCCTTCATCAAGGACCGGGCGCTGTTTGCCTGGCTCGAGACGCACGCGGCGCGGCTCTTCGAGGGCGATCCGGATGTGCGCCGCGACGCTATCCACCGCAGCCTCGCCATCAAGGCGGCGGTGGTCGCCGCCGACGAGCGCGAGACCAGGGGCGAGCGCGCGCTGCTCAATTTCGGGCACACGTTCGGCCACGCCTACGAGGCCATCGCCGGCTACGGGACGCAGCTGCTGCACGGCGAGGCGGTCAGCATCGGCATGGCCAGCGCTTTCGCGCTTTCGCAGCGGCTGGGCCTGTGCCCGGCCGAGGACGCGGCGCGCGCGCTCGAGCATCTGCGGCGCGCCGGCCTGCCGGTCGAGGCAGAACCCGAGCTCGCCGCGGCCTTCACGCCCGATGCGGTGATCGCGGCCATGCGGCGGGACAAGAAGGTCGAGGCGAGCCGCCTCGCCTTCGTGCTCAGCCGCGGCATCGGCGAGGCGTTCCTGACCCGCGACGTGCCGGAGGACGCGCTGCGCCGCGTCCTCGACCGCCATGCCTGACGAGGAGTGTATCCGCCCGGCCCGCGAGGGCCGGCTGCCGGCCTCGTCGGGGCCCATCCCTCACGCCTTCGAGCGACCGGTCCTCCCATGCTAGAGCTGCTGCCTTCCCTCGCCGCCATCGCGGGGCTGCTGGTCCTCTCGGGCCTCGCCTCGGGCACCGAGACGGCGATGACGGGAGCGTCCCGCGAGCAGATCCATCATCTGGCCGGCGAGGGCAACAAGCGCGCCCGGCTGGTCGAGCGCCTGATGGGCGACAAGGAGCGGCTGATCGGCGCGCTGCTGATCGGCAACAACATCGTCAACATCCTGGCGGCGGCGCTGGCCACCGAGCTGTTCCTGCGGGTCACCGGCGAGGCGGGGGTGGCCTATGCCACCCTGGTCATGACGGTTCTCGTGGTGATCTTCGGCGAGGTGCTGCCCAAGACCTATGCGATCCGCCACAGCGAGCGCTTCGCCATGGCCGTGGCACCGGGCGTGCGGGCGCTGGTGCTGGTGCTGAGCCCGCTCACCGCCATGGTGCGCTTCGTGGTCAACCTGATGCTGCGGATCTTCGGCACCAGCCTCGAGGGCGGCAGCCTCGTCCCGATGGTCGACCGGCTGCGCGGCGCCATCAACTTCTATGCCGCCGAGGGCGGCATGAAGAAGCTCGAGCGCGACATGCTGGGCGCGGTGCTCGACCTCCAGGAGGTCGAGGTCGGCATGGTGATGACCCACCGCAGCAAGATGACCACCATCGATGCCGACATGCCGCTCCACGACATGGTCCGCTTCGTGCGCGGCGCGCCCTATACCCGCTATCCGGTGTGGCGCGGCGACGCCGACCAGGTGATCGGCTTCCTGCACGCCAAGGACCTGCTCTCGCTGGTCGACGAGCAGGGCAACCTGCCCGAGACCACCGATCTCAAGAAGCTGCTCACGCCGCCCTGGTTCATCCCCGACACGACCTCGCTCTACCAGCAGCTCCTGGCGTTCCGGCAGAAGCGCCAGCACCTGGCGCTGGTGGTCGACGAGTACGGGACGATCATGGGGCTCGTGACCCTCGAGGACGTCATCGAGGAGATCGTCGGCGACATCGCCGACGAGAAGGACGTCGAGGTCTCGGGCATCGAATCGCTGCCGGACGGCTCGGTGGTGGTCGACGGCCGGGTCGCCCTGCGCGATCTCAACCGGCGCTTCGACTGGCGCCTGCCGGACGAGGAGGTGGCGACCATCGCCGGGCTGGTGATGCACGTCTCGCGCCGCATTCCCAAGGAGGGCGAGAGCGTCGACATCGAGGGGCACCGCATCGAGGTGGTGCGCCGCCAGCGCCACCATCTGCAGCGGCTGCGGATCACCACGGTGCAAAGCGAGCCCTGAGAGGCGGCTCAGCCGCCTCCGGCAGTGGCGAGTGCGGCGATGAGCGCCCGCATGGCCCGGTCAGGGCGGCGCTCGCGATGATGCAGCAGGCGGAACGGCCGCTCGGGCAGCGGCAGCCCGACGATGGCAAGCGTGCCGGCGCGCAGCTCCTCCTCGACCGCGAGGGCGGAGATGACGGTGGCCCCCGCACCGGCCCGCACGGCCGCCCGCACGCTCTCGTTGGAGGGCAGCTCGAGCGCCAGCTCCAGGCTTTCCGGCGCCACACCCATCGCGAGGAGCGCGCTCTCGAAGGCCGAGCGGGTGCCCGAGCCGGTCTCGCGCAGCACCCAGCGGCTTTGCGCCAGCTCGCCGGGCCCGACGCTGGCGCGGCCGGCCCAGCGGTGCCCGGCGCCGACCACCAAGACCAGCCGGTCGCCCTGGACCACCTGCTGGGCCAGCACCGGCTCGTCGATCTCGCCCTCGACCAGGCCGAGATCGACGGTTCCCTCGCGCACCAGCCGCGCCACGGTCGCCGTGTTGCCCAGCTCGAGGCGCAGGGCGATGCCGGGATAGAGCTCGCGGAAGCGGAACAGCCGCTCGGGCAGCCAGTAGTTGGTGATGGTCTGGCTCGCCGCCAGCGCCAGGCTGCCGCGCGCGAGGCCGGCAAGGTCCCGCATCGCCTGCTCGGCGGCGGCGGCCCGCGCCAGCACCTCGCGGGCCTCGCCAAGGAGGATGCGGCCGGCCTCCGTGAGCTCGATGCGCCGCCCGACCCGATGGAAGAAGCGCAGCTCGTAGCGGCCTTCGAGCGCCGCGATCGCCGCGCTCACCGCCGACTGGGTGAGGTTGAGCGCGGCGGCCGCACGGGTCACGTGCTCGCGCTCGGCCACCGCCACGAAGATGCGCAGCTGCTCCAGGGTCATGCGGGCGCCGGGGTCATGCGGGCAGGGCGGTTCCACCCGTGAACAGCAGCAGGATGAGGGCGAGGCTCAGGGTCGAGACGAAGATCCAGGAGATCCCCGCCAGGGCCAGCGGCCGCAGCCCCTGGGCGCGCAGCGCCCGGATGTTCATGCCCAGCCCCATCGCCGCCAGCGCCATGGTGAGCAGGAAGGAGGTAAGGCCGGTGGTCCAGGGGGCGAGCGCCTCCGGCACGCCGATCAGGCTGTTGACCCCGACCATGGCGAGAAAGCCCACGACGAACAAGGGAAAGGGCACGGAGCCGCCGCCCTCGCCGGCATTGCTGGCGCGGCGCCGCGCGGCCCAGCCCATGGCGAGGATCAGCGGGGCCAGCAGCAGCACCCGGGCGAGCTTCGCCACGGTGCCGAACTCGCCTGCCTCCTGGCCGCCCTGGAAGGCGGTAGCGACCACCTGGGCCACCTCGTGGACGGCTGCTCCCGCCCAGAGCCCATAGGCCTGCGGCTCGAGCGCCAGGATCGGCAGGAGCAGCGGGAAGAGCGCCATCGAGAGGCTGCCGAAGAGGGTGATGCAGGCGATGGCGTAGGCCACGTCCTCCTGGCGCGCCCGGCTGACGCTGTTGGCGGCGAGGATGGCCGAGGCGCCGCACACCGAGGTGCCGGCGGCGATCAGCTCGGCGAGCGGCCGCGGCACGCCCAGCGGGCGGGCGAGGCGGACGGTCACGAAAAAGGTCGCGGCCAGCACCGCCGCCACGATGAAGAGGCCGGTGCCGCCGATTGCCGCAAGCTGCGCTGCAGTGAGCTGCAGGCCGAGCAGCACGATGCCCAGCCGCAGCAGCCGCTTGAGCGAGAAGGTGATGCCGGGCAGCGTGCTGGCCGGGGTTCCGGCGAGGTTATGCACCGCCACCCCGAGCAGCAGGGCCAGAATCATCGGGCTCAGGACGCTTACGCCCGGCAGGGTGCGCAGGGCGAAGGCAAGAGCGGCGAGCCCGCCGGTGAGCAGCAGCCCCGGCGCCAGTTTTGCGGGGGTGGCGAACAGGCTGGAGGTGCTGGGACGGGCAAGCGAGAACATGGCGGCTCCGGATGATGATCCGGCGGACCATGCGCCCATGGGTTCTATCGATCCAACCGATTGTTCAGATTATCATGATCTGGTTTGACGAACGGTTCAGGCCGCCGCGGCGGCGAGAAGCTCGCGGGTCTGCTCGACCGTGGCGACAGGGCGGCCGATGCCGCGCACCAGCGCCGCCACCGCCGCCACCCGCTCGGCGTTGCTGCCCGCCACCGTACCGTCGGCATGCTCGAGATTGTTCTCGAACCCCACCCGGAGATGACCGCCCAGCGCTGCTGCCAGGCCCAGTGCCGCCGTCTCGGTGCGGCCGAAGGCGCAGACCGCCCAGGGGCACTCCATGTCGTGCTCGCGAAGGAAGGCCAGGAGGTCGGCCGGGCTCGTGACGTGCCCCTCGGCGACGTAGCGGCCCAGCACGAACAGCAGGAAGGGCCGCTCCTGGGGGATCGCGCCGCGGCGCCGCAGCTCGTGGAAGCGGGCGACGTCCTCCGGCGTGTAGAGGATGAACTGCGGCGAGATGGCGTTGGCCCGCAGCCAGCCCAAAAAGCCCGTGAAGCGGGTCACCGACGCGTCCTCGGGCAAAAGCTCGCGCAGCGCCAGCGAGACCGCCCCGGGGCGCAGCTCGCGCACCAGGGCCATCTGCTCGGCGGCGGTGTAGCGCCCGACCGCCTCGGTGGTGACCTGCACCGCCATGTCCTGGCCCAGCCGCTCCTCGAGCACTGCCAGCCAGCGCCGGTAGGTCGCGGCATCGAGGCTGTGGGTGCCTTCCTCGTCACGGATGTGGAAGTGCACGGCCGCCGCGCCGGCGTCGCGGCAGGCCTCCATCTCCAGGGCGAGCGCCTCGGCGGTCACCGGGAGGCGGGCATGGTCGGCCGGCGAGAGCCTGGCGCCGTTGGGGGCGACCATGATGGAGCAGGGCTGGAAGAAATCGGCGCTCATCGCATCAATAGCCCAGGTAGGCGGCGAGATTCTCGCGCACGCTCTGCTCGACCGCCTTGTCCAGCTGGCTCATGAGGTCGGCGATCAGGGCGCGGGCGGCATTGTCGCGCTCGACCACCGACGTGCCGGCACGCAGCGAGCGCGAGCGGCCGACCCCGGCACGCGCCCAGGCGGCCTCCGCACCGCTGCCGTCGATGATGCCGATCCGCACGGTAATGGCGGCATCGAGATCGTAGGCCGGCTCGCGGGTGACGAGGCCCTTCATGCCGCCCGAGCGATCGGTGCGCAGCCGTTCGGTGAGGCTCACCTGCGGCAGCGTCGCCTGGGCATAGGCAATGCCGCCGGACGCCTGGAGCCGCGCCTGCAGCAGGTTGCGGGCGGCAGCGGCGAGCTCCTCGGTGCGCCGCTCGTCGATGAAGTTGGCTTCCGGCAGCGGCGGAAAGGTCTGGTCGACCCGCAGCTCGGAAACCATCAGGCGCAGCGGAGGCTCGCTGGCATAGTCGGGCAGCGGCTGATCGCGCCGGCTGCCGCCGCACGCGGCGAGGGCGGTTGCGGCAGAGGCTAGCGTGCCCGTGAGCAGAAGGCGGCGGCGCATGGCGTGGAGCATCCCCGATGGCTGGATCGTCGCGTAGGGCCGCTGCACCATCGCCGGGCCGACGCCGCAGGTAAAGCCCGGCCGTGCGCTCCGCCTCAGTGGGCGGTGGGTGCGGCCCTGGCGATAAGGCCCGCCACCGTGTCGGCATCGAATCCGTAGGAGCGGCTGCAGAACTGGCAGGTCGCCTCGATGCTGCCGTCCGCCAGGCGCATGTGCTCCAGATCCTCGGCGCTGAAGCGCTCGAGCATCACCCGCACCCGCTCCTCGTCGCAGCTGCAGCCGGGCCGCAGCTCGAGCGGGTCGTAGACCCGCACACCATGCTCGTGGAACAGCCTGAAGAGCACCGAATCCGGGGAGAGCGCGGGGTCCGTCAGCTCCTCCTCCCTGGCCGTGTGGAGAAGCAGCATGGCCTCGCGCCACGCCTCCTCGGCCTCGAGCGCCTCCTGTCCGCTGGCCGGCAGGGCCTGCAGCACGATCGCCCCGCCTTCCCAGGCACCGCTCGCCGGATCGCGGCGCACGGCGGTGCTGATCCCGGTACGGATCTGCTCGGACTGACGGAAATAGGTGAGCATGGAATCGACCAGGCTCGTTCCCTGGAGCTGCACGATGCCCTGGGACAGCTCGCCGCCGGCCTCGCGCTGGTCGACGGTCAGCGCCAGCACGCCATCGCCCAGCAGCGCGCCGCGATCGGCGGCCGGGGCGGCCGCCAGCTTCTCCTCGTCGAAGCTCGCATAGCCGCGCATGACGCCGTCATTGGTGCAGTCGGCGACCATCAGGCCGACCGGGCCGCCGCCGCGAAGCTGCAGGCTGAACTTGCCGTCGAACTTGAGCCCGCCGGCAAGCCCGCCCGCGAGCACCAAAAGCTCGCCCAGCAGGCGCCCCACCGGCTCGGGATAGGCGTGCGCCTTGAGGACATAGTCGATCGTGTCGGAAAGGCGCACGAAGCGGCCGCGGATGCCGGAACGCTCCAGCTGGAAGGGCCGCAGCAGGTCGTTGCTGCCGGTGCTCGCCGTCATGAGCCCGTCCGGCCCCCGACGCACCAGGCGAGGATCGCCTTTTGCGCGTGAAGCCGGTTCTCCGCCTCGTCGAACACCACCGACTGCGGCCCGTCGATCACCCCGGCGGTGACCTCCTCGCCGCGATGCGCCGGCAGGCAGTGCAGGAACAGCGCGTCGGTGCGGGCGCCGGCCATCAGCCGCTCGTCCACCCGGTAGGGCTCGAGCAGGCGATGGCGGCGCTCGACATCGGCGTCGCCCATGGACACCCAGGTGTCGGCGAACACCGCGTCGGCGCCGGCGACCGCCTCGGCCGGATCCCGGGTCACGCTCACCCGGCCCTGATGCTCGGCCGCCCACTGCAGCAGCTCGTCGCGCGGCGCCAGCTCCGCCGGGCAGGCGATCTTGAGCTCGAAGCCGAAGCGGGTGGCGGCGTGCACCAGCGAGGTGGTGACGTTGTTGGCATCGCCCGTCCACGCCATGACCTTGCCCGCCACCGGGCCGCGATGCTCCTCGATGGTCAGGAGATCGGCCATGATCTGGCAGGGGTGCGAGAAGTCGGTCAGGCCGTTGATCACCGGCACGGTGGCATGGCTGGCGAGCTCCTCGACCTTCGCGTGCGAATCGGTCCGGATCATGATGGCGTCGACATAGCGCGAGAGCACCTTGGCCGTGTCGGCGATGCTCTCGCCGCGGCCGAGCTGCATGTCGCGCGCCGAGAGCACCACGGCATCGCCGCCCAGCTGCTTGACCGCCACCTCGAAGGACACGCGGGTGCGGGTCGAGGGCTTGTCGAAGATCATGGCGAGCTGGCGGCCGGCCATCGGCCGGCGCGCCTGGTCGGTCTTGAGCCGCTTCGCATCGTCGAGAATGGCGCGCAGATCGTGCCCGTCGATCTGCGCGAGGTCGAGAAAGTGTCGCGTCATGCAGCCTTCGCCTGGCAGGCCTCGCCCAGGAGCGCGCAGGCCGTGTCGATCTCCTCGCGGGTGATCACCAGCGGCGGCAGCAGGCGCAGGACATTCTCGCCTGCCGGCACGGTGATCATGCCGAGCTCGCGGAGCCGGGCCGCAAACTCGGTGTTGGGCATGCCGGTCTTCACGCCCAGCATCAGCCCCTCGCCGCGTACCTCCTGGATCTGCTCGGGATGGCGGGCCGCCAGCTCCTCGAGCTTGCCGCGGAAATAGGCGCCCTTGGCGCGGACCTCCTCGAGGAAGCCCTCTTCCAGCGTCACGTCGAGCACGGCGTTGGCGACCGCGCAGGCGAGCGGGTTGCCGCCGAAGGTCGAGCCATGGCTCGAGGTGGTCATGCCGGAGGCGGCGCGGGCGGTGGCGAGGCAGGCGCCGATCGGGAAGCCGCCGCCCAGGCCCTTGGCGGCCGCCATGATGTCGGGCGCCACGCCGGCGAGCTGGTGGGCGAACAGCGTGCCGGTGCGGCCCATGCCCGACTGCACCTCGTCGAAGATCAACAGCAGGTCGTGCTCGTCGCAGATCTCGCGCAGCAGGCGCAGCGCCTCGGCGGGAACCGGGCGGATGCCGCCCTCGCCCTGCACCGGCTCGACCATGATGGCGCCGGTCCGCTCGGTGATGGCGGCCCTGAGCGCCTCCTCGTCACCGAACGGCACCTGGTCGAATCCGTCGAGCAGGGGAGCGAAGCCCTCGGTGAGCTTCTTGGCCTTGGCAGCCGACACGGTCGCCAGGGTGCGGCCGTGGAAGGCGCCCTCGAAGGTGATGATGCGGTTGCGCTCGGGCTGGCCGGCAGCGAACCAGAAGCGGCGCGCCATCTTGATGCAGGCTTCGACCGCCTCGGCGCCCGAGTTGCAGAAGAACACCGTGTCGGCGAAGGTGTTGGCCACCAGCCGGTCGGCGACCTTCTCCATCTGCTCGATGCGGAACAGGTTGGAGATGTGCCAGACCTTCTCGGCCTGGTCTTTGAGCGCCTGCACCAGGTGCGGATGGGCATGACCCAGCCCGTTCACGGCGATGCCGCTGCCGCAGTCGAGATAGCGTCGCCCCTTCTTGTCCCAGAGCCAGGCACCCTCGCCGCGCTCGAACAGGATGTCGATGCGCTGGTAGACGGGGAGCAGGGAAGGGATAGACGCGTTCTTCATGACAGTGCCCGCTGGGATCGGCCCCGGATGTCGGGAGCCCGCCAATGACGCCGGGCGCAAGCCCGGGACGACCTGACCCTCCAGGATCAGGCCTTCAGCTTGTAGCCTAGGCGCAGAAGGTGAAGGGCAAAGGTCCAAAGCGCAAGGTTCACGAGGGCCAAAACCACGGCGCCGATAATGACGCTGCCGTCGTGATGGCCGGTGACGCCGTAGCGGAAGCCGTCGATCATGTAGAAGAACGGGTTGCCCAGCGCCACCATGTGGAAGGGCTCGGGCAGGTCGCGCACCGAGTAGAACGTGCCCGACAGGAAGGACAGCGGCGTGATGACGAAGTTGGTCACCGTCGCCATATGGTCGAACTTCTCGGCCCACAGCGCCCCCAGCACCCCCAGCAGCGACAGCATCACCGAGGCGGCGAGCGCCGTGTAGAGCGCCACCAGCGGGTGGACGAGCGGCATCTCGACGAAGAACCACATGCCCACATAGACGGCCCCGCCCACCACGACGCCGCGGGTGACCCCGCCCATCACGAGGCCGAAGAGCAGCTCGCCCGGGCTCAAGGGCGGCATCAGGTAGTCGATGATGTTGCCCTGGACCTTGGCGATCATGATCGAGGAGGAGGTGTTGGCGAAGGAGTTCTGGACCAGCGCCATGATCACCAGGCCCGGCGCCAGGAACTCGAGGAACGGCAGCTCGCCCACGGTGCGCCCGGCGCGGCCCAGCGCCAGCGCGAAGATCGCGAGGAACACGAGGGTAGTGATGACCGGCGCCATGACGGTCTGCGCCACCACCTTGAAGAAGCGCCGGACCTCCTTCCGGTAGAGGGTCCAAAGGCCGATCAGGTTGATGTCGCCCACGGTGCCGAAGGTGGCGTGCTCGCCCGGCAGGCGCAGCCCCTCGGCAACGCCGGGGGCGTCACGCCGCTCCTGGTCCTGCGCCAGCCTCATGCTTCCACCTCGCTACGCGGTTCAGGCAAACGCGGCATGGGCTAACAGCAAACCGCGCGATGCGCCAGCAGGGCCGGCGTCAATAGTCCATCGACCATTCGAGGCGGACGCCGCTTTGCGAGTTCTCGTCGAGCTCGGTGCTGGCCTTGAGGTTGGGGGTCAGCTCGATTTCCACCCGGGCCTTGCCGCTGTCGGGCGTGATCCCCTGCTGCACCTCCAGATAGACATTGTCGGAGAGATACTTGCCGGCCCGGGCCGAAGTCTGGCCGCTGCCGTCGTCGCCCACGTCGATGGTGTCGAGGCCGGTGGCGTCGCGCAGCCGGCCCAGCACGTCGAGACCGCGGCCGCCTTCGAGCGCCGAGACGGCGGCGGCCAGCTGGGCCGCCTGGAGCGGCGTGATCGAGCCCGGATCGCGGTTGAACAGCAGGCGCGAGAGCACCTCGTCGCGCGGCATCGGCGGCTCGCTCTCGAGCGTGATCTTGGGCGCGTCGGCGGGGCCCTGGACGCGCACGATGCCGGTCATGTCGCCGGCCTTGGCGGCCGCCGTCAGCTCGATCCGCGGTACTGGTGGCTGGGCGCCGTCGAAGGTGATGACGCCTTCGCGGATGTCGAAGCGCCGGTCGAGGAAGTCGAGAAAGCCGCGGCGAAACCGGATCTCGCCCACGATCTGCGGCTGCGAGGCGGTGCCGCGCACGCGAAGCTCGCCGCCCCATTCCGATTCGAGCCCGCGGCCGCGCACGAAGATCCGCGCCGGCATCGAGATCTTCACGTCGAGACGGGTCACGAAGCCGGAGCCGCCATTGCCCTTCCGGGCGGCGGTGTCCCGGGCGTCGCCCGCCTCGCGCACCTCGATCACCGGCGGGGCGGAGCCGCCGCCGCCCTCGGGAATGTAGAGGTTGGCGCGGTCGATGGTGAGGCCGCCCTTGGCCTTGGCAGCGGCGCTGTCGCCCTCCAGCGACAGATCGCCCGAGACCAGGGCCGTGCCGATCTGGTTGCGCAGGAGCTCGGCGTTCTCGAGGTCGATCCGCAGGCGGTAGGGAAAGGCGCCGTCGAGCGCAACCTCGCCGCCGCCGGAGATCTGACCGTCGTTGCGGGTGCGGGCCTCCAGCGTGGCGATGCGCAGCCGGTTCGGCTCGGCGCGCAGGTCGAGCCGCACGTTCTTGAGCAGGATGCCGGTGTCGGCGTCCTCGATCGTGCCGTTGTCGAGCGTGAGGCCGCCGGTCGCCGCCGGCGCCGAGAGCGTGCCGGCGAGCTTCATGTCGAGCGCCAGCTTGCCCGCGACGCGCTGCCCGTCGAGCGGCACGAGGGCGGCGAGCCTGGCCAGCTGCGTGCTGCCGGTGAGGGTGCCGGAAAGCGCGGTGTCCTCGGGCAGCGCAAAGGCGAAGGGTTCCAGCGAGAGCTGCAGCGGCAGGGCCACCTGGCCCACCAGCGGCTCGCTCGTGGGGCCGGTCAGGCGCAGCTCTGCGGTCAGCCGCCTTCCTTGCGCGATGGCAGCGTCGAGCGCCAGGTCGGCGGCGGCCTTCTCGTCGAGCTGGCCGATTCCCTCGGGCCGCAGCTCGGCGATGCGAAGCTCGAGGGTCGCCGAAGGCGCGTCGCTGCGCCCGGTCACGCTGAGCGTGGCCTGCGCCGTGCCCCGTGCCGGTGGCAGACCGAAGGGCTCGAACGCCTGGAGCGGCGTGGGCTCGAGGCGCAGCTCGGCGTCGACCTTGCCGTCGCCCAGCTGCGCCCGGCTCTTGAGCCGCGCCTCGCCGACCTGCAGGTCGAGCTGGTCGATGTCGAGCACGCCCTTGTCGAGGACGATGGTGGCCGGGGCGCGCAGCTTGACCGGCCGCCCGTCATAGCTGCCCTCGAGGCTCGCCAGCTCGACCCGCTTGGCCTCGTCGAGGGCGGCAACGCGGGCGCGGGCGGTGATGTCGAAGGGCGCCTGCGCCTGGCTGCCGCGGGCCGTCACGGTGAGGTCGAGGGCGCTCACCGGCCCCTTCGCCTCGACGCTGGCCGAGCCCAGCACCAGCTCGTTCTGGACGAAGCTCTCCAGCCCCAGCGTGGCGTCGACGGCGGGCGCGCCAAGCAGGTCGCGGCCGCTGCCGTTCAGCCGCACCGAGGCGATCGAGCCGAAGCTGCCGGCGAGCTTGCTGCCGGCCAGCTCGATCCGCGCATCCTGCCGGCCCTGGTCAGCCTCGAGTCGCGTGTCCAGGCGAAGGCTGCCGGCGAGATCCTTCTGGCCGTGCCAGGGGGCCAGGGCGGCAAGGCTCTCGACCGCCCCTTCGAGCCGCCCCGATGCCAGCAGCGAGGCGAGGTCGATCTCGAGCTCGCCGCCCAGCCGGGTCTGCGGCGCGCTCAGCGCCAGCCCGTCCAGCGACAGGCTGTCGCCGGCCAGCGCGTAGCGGCTCTCCAGCGAGAGCGTGTGGCCCTCGCTCTGCGCGGTCAGCCGCGCCTTGCCGGCCAGGGCGTCGGCAGGCCCGGCGGCATCGGCGTCGAGGGTGATCCGGGCGAGCTGGCGCTCGGCGGCGACGACGTTCTCGGCCACCGCGCTCAGCTTCACCGAAGGCTGCTCGAGCGTCCCGGCGAGGTTGGCGGTCAGCGTGGCGCTGCCGCCCAGCGGCTGGCCGGCGGCGTCGGAGAAGGCCGCGAGCTCGGGCAGGGCGAGGTCGATCTGCCCCGCCAGCTCCTGGCCGGGCAGGCCCAGCCGGGCGCGACCGTCGAGCTTCGCCTTCGCAGCGTCCAGCACGAGCCGGCTCACCTCGACCGCCTGGTCCGCCGCATAGACCAGATCCGCCTCCAGCTTCGGGGCCGGCCCGAGCGCCTCGGCGGCACCCGGCGGCAGGCCGGCGAGCGCGCTGGTGTCGAGCACGAGGCTGGCGAGGATGCGCCTGGCCCCCCCCTCGAGGGTCACATCGGCGCCAAGGCTGGCGCTGCCGGTCACCGGCGGCTCAGCCACCGCCAAGGCCTCGCGCAGGGCCGCAATGTCGGGCAGGCCGGCCTCGAGACGGAGCTTGCCGGCGAGCGTCACCGGATCGATCGCGCCGGCCAGCGATGCGTTGAGGGGGCCGCCCTCGAGCGTCAGCCGGTGGATGTCGACGGGCCCCTCGGGCGGAGCCTCGAGGTCGACCATCAAGCGCAGCTCGTCGCTCGGCTGCAGCTTCTGGCCGCCCTGGCTCAGACCCTTGGCGTCGATCTCGCCTTCCAGCGAGGCGCCGGGAAAACCTTCGTCGAGGGAGCCGGCCAGCCGCAGGGCCAGCCTGCCGTCGAGTGTCTCGGCCGCGAAGTCCTCGGCTCCCAGACCGCGTCCGGCGATCACCAGATCGAGGGCCGGCCGGCCGGGCGAGCCGGAGGCCTCGAGGCGCAGCTCGGCGCTGCCGGCGAGCGCCGTGCCCGCCGCTCCGCTGGCCGCCGCGAGCTTTGGCACCTCGAGCACCGCCCGTCCTTCGAGCGTATCGGCGCCGAGGTCGGCGGCGCCGCCGCCGGTGAGGCTGAAGCCCGCCGCCTCGAGGCGAAGCTCCTCCAGCGCCACGCGCTCGGCGGAGGTGGGCTGCAGGCGGGCCGCGAAGCTCACCTGCTCGCCCAGCAGTGGTGCCAGCTCGGCCGGCAGGACGCCCGGCGCCGCGGCGAACCGGCCGTCGAGTGCCAGGCGCGGCAGCTCCTGCCAGCCGAAGGCCAGCTCGGTGTCGAGGGTGGCGAGCTTCTCGGCATCGAGATCGAGGCGGCCGCGCCAGTCGGCGAGCGGGCCGTCGCCCTGGAGCCGCAGCGTCAGGCCTTCGGCCTCGGGCCGTCCTGTGGCGGCGGCCAGCAGCCCGCCGGTCTCGCTGCCCTGGACGTCGAGGGCGAGCCGCCGCTCGGCCAGATCGAGGGTGGCGTCGAGGGTGAGGGCGGCGGTCTCCTGGTCGATGCGGCGCAGGTCGAGATCGGCGGTGAGCCGGCGCCCCTCCGGCCCCGAGCCGGCGCTGCCCTCGAGGCGGAAGGTGGCGGGCTGGCCCAGCACCGGTGCGCCCAGCTCGATGCGCCCGACCTCGAGCTTGCCGATCTCGAAGGAAGGCAGGCTTTCAGGCAGCTCGGGAAGGATCGGCAGCTCGAACGGCCGATCCTCGGCCGGCGGCTCCGCGGCGGGCGCCGCCGGCGGCAGCCGCTGCAGCGCGACGCGCTCGGCCCCGACCTGCTCGACCACGACGCGGCTGCCCAGCAGCGCGCTCGGTGCCAGCTTGACGCGCGCCCCGTCGACCTCCAGCCAGGCGCCCTCCTCGTCGGCCAGGCGCAGGCGGCCGAGGCGGATGTCGAAAGGCAGGAAGCCCGAAAGCTCCTCGACCTCCGCCTTCTGCCCGTCCTGGCTCAGCTGTCCCTCGACGAGCTGCGCGATCTGGCCCTTGGCCATGCCGGTCTGGGCATAGGCGAAGGCGCCGGCGAGCAGCACGACGATCACGAGAAAGGCGGCCAGGAGGCCGTAGAGCAATTTGCGCAACATCATCCCGCCCGGTCGATGGGAATCCTGCGGCGTCCGGGCCGGCACGGACCCGGCTCGGCCTCAGAACGCCTGTCCTATGCTTATATAGAGCTGGAACGGGTCATCGACCTCCGGGTCGTGATCGAGGGGGACGCCCACGTCGACCCGCAGCGGCCCGATGGGCGTGAAGTAGCGCAGGCCGGCGCCCGTTCCATAGCGCATGCGGTCGGCCGGCTGCGGCAGCACCGACTCGTAGACCGAGCCGGCGTCGAGGAAGGTCACGAGACCGATGCTCTCGGTGAGATCGAAACGCAACTCGGCGTTGAGCTCGATGAGCGAGCGGCCGCCCAGGGGTCGCTCCTTGTCGTCCAGCGGGCCTGCCAGCTGGTATCCGATGCCGCGCACCGAGCCGCCGCCGCCCGCATAGAACCGCTCGTCGGCCGGCACCTCGTCGCGCTCCACGCCGACGAGGCTACCCACCGCCCCGCGCAGCGCCAGCACGAGCCCCGGATCCTTCATCAGCGGCACGTAGCGGGTGTGGACCAGCCGCGAGCGGAAGAACCGGGTGCCGGGGTCCAGCGTGTCGAAGAAGGGCGTTGCATCGGCGGTGACGCGGCCGCCGCGGGTGGGGTTGAGCAGGTCGTCGGAGAAGTTCCAGTCGAGCTTGGCGGGCACCGACAGGAGACCGACGAGGTCGTCCTCCTTGTTCTTGTCCGCCTTGTCCTCGATGCGCGCGAAACGGTAGGCGAGGCCGAGCGAGCCCAGGAGCTCGCGGTCGAACTGCCGCTCGAAGCCGATGCCCGCGGCTACCGACTCGGTCTTGTAGGCCTCGGTGTTCTCGCGGCGGATCGAGCCGTCGGCGAGGAAGTTCTGGCGCCGCGCGCCCACGTCCGGCTTGCGGAATCTCGCGCCCAGGCTCTGGCGGACAGCCGAGAGCTCGAGGTCGGTGCGCAGGCGCTCGCCGGCGCCCAGGAAATTCCGGTGCTCCCAGAAGAGGTTGACGTTGGGACCCTCGTCGGTCCGGTAGCCCACGCCGGCGCCGAGCGAGCGATGCTTGCGCTGGCGCATCTCGAAGGTCACCGGCAGACGGCCCTCCTCGTCGACCGCCTCGGGGGTCTTGATGCGGATGGTCGTGAAGAGGCCCGTCTCGGCCAGCGAATCGCGCGCCGCCGCCAGATCGTCCGGATCGTAGCGCTCGCCGCTGCGCACCGGCACGCGGCGCCGCAGGAAGCGCTCGTCGATGTCCTCGGTGCCCTCGAACACGATGGCGCCGTAGTCGAGCTGCGGCCCCGGGGTCATGCGGATGGTGAGGTCCATGGTCCGCTGGTCGCGGTCGATCACCGCGTCGCGCTCGCCCACCTTCGCCAGCGCCCGGCCCGCCTGGCGGGCCTCGCGCAGCAGCTTCTGCTCGGCGTCGAGCACCGTCTGGGCACGCGCCGGCTCGCCCTCGCGCAGGCCCAGCGCGCTGCGCGTCGGCCGCTCGAAGTCGCTGCCCTCGCCCTCGAGCTCGATCCTCACCCGCCCGAAGGCGTAGCGTGGACCGGGCTCCACCTCATAGACCAGCTGCGCCCGCGGCCCGCCCAGCAGATTGGCGCCATTGGTGCCGGCGGCGCCCTCGGCGTCCTCGATCCGGTACTCGACCGTGCCGTCATAGTAGCCCAGCGAGTGCAGCGCCCGGAGCAGGGCCGGAAGATCGTCCTCGGCGCGCCGGCGCAGCAGCAGCTCGCTTGCCGGCGGCCGCGCCACGCCGCCCGCCGCCTGCGAGCTGCCCTCGAGGGCGGTGCGCAGCTCGTCGTCGACCGGCCCGCTGAAGCTCACCTCGTAGGGGAGCACGGGACCCGCCTCGGCTTCCGGCAGCGCCGGCCCGCCCGGTTGCTCGCCATCCCCGAACCAGCTGCAGCCGGGCATCGTCGCCAGGGCGGAGGCTGCCAGCAGGAGGGCGGCGGCGCGGGCGGGAAGGCGCATCATGCCCGGCCCGGCGCCGGGTTGAGGCGCGTGACGCCGGTGGCCGGGCCCGGATGGCGCGCCCCCGCCATGTCGTCGTTGCCGGTCAGCTCGCGGCGGGTCTCCTCGATGAACGATGGCGGCATCTGGCTGCCCTTCTCGCCGCCGTAATAAAGCGTGCGGTGCGGGTAGGGGATCTCGATCCCGAGCTCGTCGAAGCGCAGCTTCAGGCGGCGGTTGAACTCGCGCAGGATGCGCCACTGCTCGCCGGGGCGGACCTTGATGCGCGCCTTGACCATGACGGCCGATTCGGCGAGCGCGTCGACGCCGGCCACGTCGATGGGCTCGAGAATGAGCCGGCGGTAGGGCCATTCGCGGCGCAGCTGGGTGTCGATCTCGCGCAGCACATCCATCAGGCGGTCGACGTCCTCGCGGTAGGCGACCCCGACGTTCAGCACGGTGAAGGAGAAATCCTTGGTCATGTTGGTCACGATGCTGATCGAGCTGTAGGGGATCGTGTGCACGCTGCCGCCATAGTCGCGCAAGGTTATCGTCCGCATGGACATCCCCTCCACGACGCCGGACTTGCCGACGTCGACCACGTCGCCGACCCGCAGCGTGTCGCCCAGCAGGATGAAGAGGCCGGTGATGATGTCCTTGACCAGGGTCTGTGCGCCAAAGCCGATGGCGAGACCGACCACGCCGGCGCCGGCCAGCAGCGGCGCCGTGTCGATGCCGATCTCGGTGAGCACGGTGGCGCCGGCGAACAGCACGATCAGCACCAGGACGACGTTGCGGGCGATGTTGGCCAGCGTGCGCGAGCGGTTGCTGTACTTGATGTTGCCCTGGGTGTCGGTGGCGGTGATGTAGCTGCCGATCATCCGCCCGACGACCTGCCAGATGACCACCGCGCCCAGCAGGATCAGGCCCATCCGCATGGCCTTTTCCATGACCAGCCGGCCGGTCTCGGTCTGCAGCCAGTCGAGCAGCCCCAGTCCCCACGCCTCGAGCAGGAGGAACACGACGCCGAGCTTGATGCCGATCCTCGCCAGCGCGAAGCTCCAGGAGCGGGCGCGCTGCGGCTCCTCGCCGTCGCCCTCATGCCCGGCCTGCAGAGCGGTCAGCCGCTCCTCGCTGCGGTCCACCATGATGAGCAGCAGGCGGGCGAGGAACATCAGGCCCACCGTCGCCACGGTCGCCACGAACAGCCAGCGGAACCCGCCCCGCGCGCCCACCGCCCACACCAGGTAGTGGATCCACACGAGGCCGATGGCGAGCAGGTGCAGGTAGCCGCCGAGCAGGTCCCAGGGCACCGCGCTGCCGGCGAGGCTGCCCTTGAGATTCTCGGCCGCCCGCCTGACGCGCAGCGCGATCGCCTCGCGGGCCTGGAGGATGCAGGAGGTGATCAAGCAGGCCACGGTGATGAAGAGGACGTGGCCGATGACGGTGTGGATGCTGGGAGGCATGCCCAGGCGCAGGGCGGCGGCGAGGCCGAAATAGCTGTAGATCACCGTCTGCCCAATGCGGTTGCCCCAGCGAAAGAGGAAGGCTGCCGTGTCGTCTGCCAGCGGCAGCGGACGCTCGGCGCTGCGGCCCGGCTTCATCAGGTGGCAGTTCACCACCCGCAGCCCGCGCCCGAGCGCCAGGCCGCCCAGCAGCAGCGTTCCCACATGTTGTGAAACCGGCAGCATCGGCTGAAGTTGCAGAACCACCGCCGCCGCTACCACGAAGGCGGCGATGGGCGAGAGGTCGCGCAGCACCTTGCCGGCGGCGGCGAGGCTGCGCCTGACGGGACCGGCCCATGCCCGCAGCGGCGCCTTCTCGCCGCGCCGGCGCAGGATCGAGACCACGGCGAGCCACGCGAGAAAGCCCGCGCCCCCCGCCCACAGCAGCCCCTGAAACACGCCCAGCCAGTAGCCCCGCCTTCCCTCGCTCGCCTGGTAGAGCAGCCAGTCGACCAGCAGCGGCAGGTTGGAAAGATCGCGGGCGACCCCGGTGAGCGTATCGACCGCGGTGCCGACGCGGCTGTTGAGCGCGCTCGATACCTGGCCCAGCAGATCCTCAGGCGCCGGCGCCGGCGCCGGTGTCGCGGTCGTGGTCCTGGCCTCGGTGCTGCGCAGCGCCTTGAGCGTGTCGATCAGCTCGCTGCGCGCCTGCGGATCCTCGAGCTTGCGCAGCAGCCCGTCTATCTGCTCGCCGGACAGGCCCGCCCCGCCCTCCGGCGCTGCCGCCTCGGGGCCGGCTCCGGCCTGCGGGTTGGCGGGGCTCGGCACCAGCGCCTTGTTGGTGGCAGGTGCTGGCGGCGCGAAGTTGGGTATCTGCGCCATGGACGGTGCCGCGGCGGCGCCGCTCACCAGGAGCAGGGCGAGCGCCATGGCGCGCGCGAGGCGGGAGCAGGTCGTCATGGGAAGTGGTCCGGAATCCCGCTAGAGAGCGCCGGCGGTGGCGCGCTGGTGCCGGAGCTGCTGCTCCCAGCGCCAGGCGCTCGCGATGATGAGCTCGAGATCGTCGTGGTGCGGCCGCCAGTCGAGCAGCCGCGTGATGCGGCCGGCATCGGCCACCAGCCGCGCCGGATCGCCCGGGCGGCGCGGCCCGGTCTCGATCGGGAAGGCGACGCCGGTGATCCGGCGGACCGCGTCGAGCACCTCGCGCACGCTGTAGCCACGGCCGTAGCCGCAATTGCAGACCAGCGGCGCGCCGCCGTCGCACAGATGCTCCAGCGCCAGGAGGTGCGCTTGCGCCAGATCCTCGACATGGACATAGTCGCGCACACAGGTGCCGTCCGGGGTCGGGTAGTCGGTGCCGTTGATCCGCATGCCCGGCCGCAGGCCCAGCGCCGTCTCGCAGGCGAGCTTGACGAGATGGCTGTTGTCGGGCGTCGACTCGCCGGTCCGCAGTCGCGCGTCGGCGCCGGCGACGTTGAAATAGCGCAGGATCGCGTAGCTCATCCCGCTGGCGGCGGCGATGTCGCGCAGCGCCTGCTCGGCCATCGCCTTCGACGCGCCATAGGGATTGATCGGCCGCAGCGGCAGGTCCTCGCCCAGCAGCTCGAGCTCGGGCTCGCCGTAGACCGCGGCGGTCGAGGAGAACACCACCCGCTGCACGCCGTGGCGGGCGCAGGCGTCGAACAGGGTGAAGGCCTTGGCGGCGTTGTTGGCGTAGTAGCGGGCCGGCTCGCGCACCGACTCGCCGACCCAGATGTGGGCGGCGCAATGGACCAGGGCGTCGAAGCGCTGCTCGCCCAGCAGGCGGTCGAGCAGCGCCCGGTCGCCGGTGTCGCCCTCGATCAGCGGCGCGTCGCCGATCGCCCGGCGGTGGCCCGAGAAGAGGTTGTCCAGCACCACCGGCGCGTGCCCGGCATCGACGAGCTGGTGGACGATGTGACTGCCGATATAGCCCGCCCCGCCGGTGACGAGGACGCGCAGGCGCCGCTTGGCCGTGGTCATTCGCTCTCGGGTCCGCTCATTCATTGTCATCGACGGTCAACCTCACCGGCGGGCGCTGCCCGCTCAGTCCGGGTCCAGGGTGCTGAGGAATCGCCGGTCGCTACCCTCGAGGACGAGACAGGTAAGCCTTCCAGTCCAGCAAGCCCCGGTGTCGATGCCGATTCTGTTGGGAAGAACCACCGGCTGCTCCTCCACCGTATGGCCGTGCACCACCACCTTGCCCGCGCTTCCGGTCCAGCTCAGGAACGGCTCGCGGATCCAGATCAGGTCCTGCTCACGCTGCTCGTCGAGCGGCACCCCGGGGCGGATCCCGGCATGGCAGAAAAAATAGTCACCCATCGAGAAGGCCAGCTCGAGACCCTCGAGGAACGCCAGGTGCTCCATCGGCAGGCGCTCGGTCAGGCGCTCGCGGGCGGAATCGAGCCGCGCCTCCTCGCCGGCCCGCAGGTCGATCTGCACCCCGTAGCTGAGCAGCGTGGCGTCGCCGCCATATTGCAGCCAGGCGGGGCCGACCGCCTCGCCCTGCACGAAGCCGCGCAGCCAGGCGTCGTGGTTGCCCAGCAGGCAGACGCGGTTGAAGCCCTCGAGCGGCTCGCGGACCAGATGCTCGATCACCTGCCGGCTCTCGAAGCCGCGGTCCACATAGTCGCCCAGATAGACGATGAGGTGCTCGAGCCGGGCAGGGCTCGCCGCTGCGTCGGCGGCGATCCGCGTCTCGAGCGCCCGCAGCAGGTCGAGCCGGCCGTGCACGTCGCCGACCGCATAGACCCGCACCCCCCGCGGCAGCCGTGGCCCGCGGGAGTCCGCGTGGCTCCCGGCCGGTGCGTGGGGGGCATTGGCGCTTCTGCGAAAAAGCCGCCTCAGCAGGGTCCGGTCTCCACTTCTCGCTCCCGCATCGCCGCCGCGGCGGCGGGCGGCGCCTGCGCAACTGTTGCCGTGCCGCTACATCGTGCCGTCATGTTGCATCCGTGTCGCGCTCGGCGCGAGCCATCGGAGCCGCGCCGTTGCCGGCTGCGGGACCTTTGACTATCACAGCCGTTGGCGAGGTCGACAGATTAGAACGCGGCATTTGAGCCCGGTCCGGCATATTCTACCGCCGCGTCTCGAAAGTGGATGGCCCACCGGATCGATTGGGCCGCTCGGGCGTCGATGCAAAACGGGGCTCCCCCGCCTTGGGTGGAGCAGGTCGTTACCAAGGAGGACAGCCGGTCGTGACTGCGCTTCGGAAGCTCGCTTCTCTCGGACTGCTCACGAGCGCGCTCGTGGCCCCCGCCCTAGCCTCGGCGCAGGAGCCCGAGCGCAACGTGGCGGTGCAGGACCGCCCGCGGCCGGACTACGATCCGCTCGGCATCCGCGCCGGAAGCTTCTTCTTCTTCCCGTCGTTCACTGTCCAGGGCGTCTATGACGACAACGTCTTCGCAGTCAGCGAGGACGAGGACGACGATTTCGGGCTCGTCCTGTCGCCCGAGCTGCTGATCAGCTCCAACTTCTCGCGCCACGCCTTGAATTTCCGCGCCGGTGCGGACTTCGGTCTGTGGGAAGAGTTCGACGACAACAATTACGAGGATGCCCACGCCGAGACCAACGGCCGGCTCGACATTACCCGGGCCGACCAGGTCACCGCCGGGCTCGGCATCTATCGCTCGCACGAGGAGCGCAGCTCGCCCGACGATGTCGGTACCGAGGAGCCGACCATCTTCTACCGTGGCGTCGGCCAGCTCGGCTACCGGCACACCTTCAACCGGATCTACACCCAGTTCGGCGCCCAGGCGCAGCGCCTCGACTTCGAGGACAATAACGACATCAACGAGGACGATCGCGACCGCATGGTCTACGACACCACGGCGCGTGTCGGCTACCAGATCTCGCCGCGGTTCGGCGCCTTCCTCCAGGGCGGCTACCAGGTCACCAAGTACGACACCACCGGCGACGACGGGCTCAAGCGCGACTCCAAGGGCTTCGACGTCAGGATCGGCACCGACATCGACATCACCGGCCTCGTCTTCGGCGAGCTGGGCGTCGGCTATACCCGCCGGAGCCCGGACAGCAGCGATCTCGATAGCTTCGACGGCGTCGGCGGCGGCGGCAAGATCACCTGGAACATCACGCCCCTGACGACCCTCATCTTCGATGCCGCGGGGCAGATCGACGAGACCACCGTGAAGGTCGACGGCGAGCCCGCCTCGGCCAACTTCCAAAAGAGCATCGGCCTCGACGTCACCCACGAGCTGCTCCGCAACGTTCTCCTCAACGGCAACGTCGCCTTTGTCCGCGACGACTTCGAGGGCACCTCGCGCACCGACAACAGCTATTTTGCCGGCGCCGGTGTCAGCTATCTCATCAACCGCAATTTCAGCCTCGACGCCACCTACCGGTTCGCCACCCGCGACTCGGATGTGCAGACCGAGGACTATACCAGCAACATCGTGCGCCTCGGCATCACCGCCCGCCTGTGACGCGGCGGCATCCCGAAGGGTGAGCCTTGGCCGAAGGGCGGGCGTGGGGCGGGGCAAACGCCTTGCCCCGCTCATTTTCTTGTGCCTAGGCTGGGTTGCGTCGGCGTTTGCCAGCCGGCGGGACGACCGATCGCCAGCCACATGGAGCGTTACCGGATGAACGGCCTCGCGACCGTCAGACATGCCATCGTCGCCCTTCTCCTCACCTTTGTCGCGGCCTGCGGCGGCGGGCCGACAGGCGGTGCGAGCGATACCCCGGTCCTTCTCGAGACCCCCGAATACACGCTCGCCTCCGGTGACCGCCTGCGCGTCAACGTATTCCGTCACGAGGATCTCTCGGGCGAGTTCGCGCTGGACGGTGCCGGCAACTTCGCCATGCCGCTGGTCGGCACGATCAAGGCTTACGGGCTCACCACCCGCGACCTCGAGCAGCGGATCGCCGAACGGCTCGGCGACGGCTACCTCGTCGATCCGCAAGTGAGCATCGAGGTGCTCAACTATCGTCCGTTCTATATCCTGGGCGAGGTCAACAAGCCCGGGCAGTACGAGTTCGTGAACGGCATGACGGTGCTGCAGGCGGTGACCATCGCCGGCGGCTTCACCTACCGCGCCCAGCAGGAAGGCGTGATCCTCAAGCGCGGCGGTGCCAACCAGGCAGGCGTCACCGTGGCGCCGACGCAAGCGGTGCTGCCGGGCGACGTGATCGTGGTCGAAGAGCGGTTCTTCTGAGGCTCTGCATGATGGATGCCCCGATGTGACGACGGGACAGGCGCGGCCGGCCGAAAGCGGCCGGCTCGCCGCATGGTTGAAAAGCTGGGAAGCCTATCGCGACCGCCGGGTGCTGGCAGTGCTCCTTCTCGGTTTCGCCAGCGGCCTGCCGATCCTCCTCGTGGGCTCGACCCTGAGCGCGTGGCTGCGCGAGGCGGAGGTGAGCCGCAGCGGGATCGGCCTGTTCGCCTATGTCTTCGCGCCCTACACCCTGAAGTTCGCCTGGGCGCCGCTGATGGACCGGCTGGCCCTGCCGCCCTTCACGAGCTGGCTCGGCCGCCGCCGCGGATGGATGCTGGCGACCCAGATCGGCCTGCTCCTGGCGATCCTCGGCCTGGCCCAGACCTCGCCGGCCACGGGGCTCGCGGCCACGGCGATCATGGCCCTGCTGGTAGCCTTCTTCTCGGCCAGCCAGGACATCGTGATCGACGCCTACAGGGTGGAGATCCTGCCCGAGGAGAAGCTCGGGGCCGGTGCCGGCGTCGTCGTGCTGGGCTACCGCGTGGGGATGTGGGTCGCGGGTGCGGGCACCCTCTTTGCCGCCGAGGCAGCGGGCTGGACGATGGCCTACAGCATGGTCGCCGGCTTCGTGCTGGTGGGCATGGCGACGGTGCTGCTGATCGAGGAGCCGGCCGCCTCGCGCGATGCGCTGCCCTCGGGGCTGCAGCGCCCGAAGGAGTGGCTGCGCGACGCGGTGATCGAGCCCTTCGCCGACTTCTTCGCCCGCCATGGCGTCCGGGTGGCGCTGGTCATCCTGGCCTTCATCTCGCTCTACAAGGCCAGCGACGTCCTCTTGATGCTCATGACCAACCCCTTCTATCTCGACATCGGCTTCAGCAAGGGCGATATCGCCGAGGTCTCGGGCACGTTCGGGATCTTCGCCACCATCGCCGGCGGCCTTGCCGGCGGCATGCTGGTGTTCCGCATGGGCATCCTGCCCTCGCTGCTGGTTGCGGGCGTCCTCCAGGCGGCTTCCAACCTGATGTTCGCGGCTCTTGCGGTGATCGGACCCAGCAAGGGCTTCTTCTATCTCACGGTGATGGTCGAGAACCTGACCGGCGGGATGGGCACCTCGGCCTTCGTCGCCTATCTCTCGAGCTTGTGCAACCTGCACTACACCGCGGTGCAGTACGCGCTGCTGACCTCCTTCATGCAGATGCTCGGCAAGTACGTGATCGTGCCGATGAGTGGCTTCTACGCCGATTGGCTGGGGACGTGGGAGCTGTTCTTCGTCACCTCGACCCTGTTCTCCCTGCCCGGCCTGCTCCTCGTCCTCTATCTGCAGCGGCGGCTGCGTATCGAGCGCGCCCCGGCGCCGCCTCTCGGCCAGCGGGTGGCCGGCTGAGGCGGGCGTCGCATCCGGCGGCGCAGACGGGGGCAAGATCATGT
The DNA here is from genome assembly GCA_033875255.1 of Geminicoccaceae bacterium 1502E. Taxonomy (GTDB): domain Bacteria; phylum Pseudomonadota; class Alphaproteobacteria; order Geminicoccales; family Geminicoccaceae; genus Marinimicrococcus. The sequence goes on from JAWZSN010000009.1 coordinate 156,510, forward strand.
CCAAAGAAGATGACCCCCTCGACTGATCTTCTCGCCTTCGGCCGGCGGTGGCGGAACGGTCCCGCGAGGCCTGCCGCGCCGGGCCGCGGCGCCCGCCAACCGCAAGGAATTCGCATGCCGGGCGCGATTGCCAAAGCGGCTTGCCAAGGCGTCGCGGACGATCGGGCACGGGGATATTCGGGTGGGCTAAGTCCTTTTCTATCAACAGGTTGGCCGCGATCCTGAGAGGCCGTCGACGGCGCCGACTGTTGCGCTGGCGCATCACCTTTTCGGTCGAGTGTCGTTGATCGTGGTGGAAATCCCGGTAAAACAGGTATTTGCAGCCCTTATCGTCCATGATATGGGCCGTGATTACTTGAGAGACGCAACGGGAGTGCCTCGATGACCCTCGACGAACTGAACGCGGCGGTAGCGTCGGCGACCGGGATGACCAAGGCCAAGGCGGCAGAGGCGGTGCACGCCGTGCTGGACGGCATCCAGGGTGCCTTGCAGAACGGCAACAAGGTATCGATCGCCGGGTTTGGCGTGTTCGAGGTGCAGGAGCGCCCCGAGCGGCAGGGCCGCAATCCGCAGACCGGACAGGCCATCACCATCGCCGCCAGCAAGGCGGTCAAGTTCAAGCCCGGCAAGGGCCTCCGCGACGCGGTGAACGGCTGAGACCTGACGGCGCTCCGGGCACCGGCGACAAGGGCCGCGGCGCGATGAGCCGCGGCCCTTCGCTTGTCGGGCGCCAGCCGCGTCCTTCGGCGTTGCGATGCGAGATCTTGCCCTTCTCCTGGTGATCGGCGCGATCCTGCCGGCGATCCTCGCGCGCCCCCATGTCGGTGTGCTGGCCTTCGCCTGGATCTCGCTGATGAATCCGCATCGGCTGACCTACGGCTTCGCCTATGGTCTGCCGCTGGCCTTCCTGGTGTTCGCCGTCACGCTCATTGCCTGGCTGCCGTCGGGCGAGCGCAAGACGCCGGGAATGACCGGCCTCGCCTGGCTGCTGCTGGCCTTCACCTTGTGGTTCTCGCTCACCACCAGCCGGGCCTGGGCGCCCGAGCCGGCGCTCGACAAGTTCTCCGACGCCATCAAGGTGATGGCCGCCTTCTTTCTCACCATCACCCTGGTCGACCGCCGCGAGCGGCTCATGGCGCTGGTCTGGGTGATGACCTTCTCGCTCGGCTTTTATGGCGTGAAGGGCGGGCTCTTCACCCTGCTGAGCGGCGGCGCCACCCTGGTCTGGGGCCCGCCGGACACCTTCATCACCGACAACAACTCGCTGGCCCTGGCGCTGGTGATGGTGGCGCCGCTCCTCCTTTACGCAGCGGAATGCGCCGAGGGGCGAGGATGGCTGCGCCTGGCCCTGCTGGCTGCGCTCGGCCTGACCCTGGTGGCGGTGGTCGGCACCTGGTCGCGCGGCGGCCTCGTGGCCCTGCTCGCCATGGGCGGCGTCTTGTGGCTGCGCTCGCGGAGCAAGCTCCTGACCGGGGCGCTGGCGTTGGCGGTGCTGCTCGTGGCGCTCGCCGCCATGCCGCCGGAATGGTTCGAGCGGATGGGCACGATCGAGACCTACGAGGAGGACGCCTCGGCCAATCTGCGCTTCTTCGCCTGGTCGTGGGCGACCGATGTCGCCCTCCAAAGCCCGCTTTTGGGCGGCGGCTTCAGCGTCTTCGTCCTCAACGGCATCCAGCATGGCAGCGGCTCGAGCTATCTCAACGCCCACAGCATCTATTTCGAGGTGCTGGGCGAGCACGGCTTCGTTGGCCTGGGGCTTTTTCTCGCGATCGGTGCTGGCGCGCTGCTGGCCACGCTCCGCCTGATGCGCGCCACCCGCGCCCGCCCGGATCTGTTGTGGGCCCACCGCCTGGCAGCCGCCATCCAGGTGAGCCTGGTGGGCTATGCGGTGGGCGGCGCCTTCCTGAACATGGCCTTCTACGATTTCTACTACTATCTCCTGGCGGTGCTGGTCGTCATGACGCGGCTGGTGCACGAGGCGCCGGCCGTGGAAGAGCCGCGGGCGGAGGAGGGGCCGGGGCCGGATCTGCGGCGGCGGCTGCTGGGCGGCATTTGAAGCCGGTGCGGCGATGCGCTAGGAGGGGCGATCTTTTTCAAGGGAGACCTCCATGCGCCCTTCCGGCCGCGCCCCCGACGAGCTCCGTGCGGTCCGCTTCGAGACCGGCTTCACCCGCCATGCCGAGGGTTCCTGCCTGGTGAGCTTCGGCGACACGCGCGTCCTGTGCACCGCCACGGTCGAGGAGAAGGTCCCCTCCTTCCTGCGCAACACCGGCCGCGGCTGGGTCACCGCCGAATATGGCATGCTGCCGCGCTCGACGCACAGCCGCAGCGGCCGCGAGGCGGCGCGCGGCAAGCAGTCGGGCCGTACCCAGGAGATCCAGCGGCTGATCGGCCGCTCGCTGCGCGCCGTCACCCGGCTCGACGCGCTGGGCGAGCGGCAGATCGTCCTCGATTGCGACGTGCTGCAGGCCGATGGCGGCACCCGCACCGCGGCGATCACCGGCGCCTATGTGGCGCTGCACACCGCCCTGGCGGCGATCGTCAAGCGCGGCGACCTGCCCCGCCTGCCGCTGCGCGAGCCGGTGGCGGCGGTCTCCTGCGGCATCTTCCAGGGTACGCCCGTGCTCGACCTCGACTATGACGAGGACAGCAAGGCCGAGGCCGACGGCAATTTCGTCCTCTCCGCCTCGGGCGGCATCGTCGAGATCCAGCTCACCGCCGAGGACGTGCCGCTGAGCGACGAGCAGGTGGCGGCCCTGCGTCATCTGGCCGAGAAGGGGGTGACCGAGCTGGTGGCGCTCCAAAAGGCCGCCCTCGAGGCGCTTTGACCATGGCCCGCCCCTTCACCGACCGGCGCCTGCTCGTGGCCACCCACAATGCCGGCAAGCTCGCCGAGTTCCGCGCGCTGCTCGAGCCCCGCTTCATCGAGGTGGTGGGGGCGGGCGATCTGGGTCTGGCCGAGCCCGAGGAGACCGGCACGACCTTCGCCGCCAACGCCCGGCTCAAGGCCCTGGCGGCGGTGGCGGCCACCGGCCTGCCCGCCCTCTCCGACGATAGCGGGCTCGAGGTGCGCGGCCTCGGTGGCGCGCCCGGCGTCTACACCGCCGACTGGGCCGGCAGCCCGCGCGACTTCGGCCGCGCCATGAAGCGGGTCCGCGACGAGCTGGTGGCCCGCTTCGGCAGCTTCGAGGCGGCCGACAGGAACGCCGCCTTCGTGTGCGTGCTGTGCCTCGCCTGGCCCGACGGCCATGTCGAGCTGGTCGAGGGCCGCTGCGCGGGCGAGGTCCTGCCCGAGCCGCGCGGCGAGGGCGGTTTCGGCTACGATCCGCTCTTCGTGCCGGAAGGCGAGACCCGCAGCTTCGGGCAGATGCTGCACGAGGAAAAGCAGGCGCTGAGCCACCGCGCCAGGGCCGTGCAGGCGCTGATGGAAACCTGCTTCCCCGGGTCGCAGGGTAAGTGAGCGCGCCCGGTTGCCCTTTGCCGCAAATGACGGCATAAACCCGCCCGAAGGGGCCGTAGCTCAGTTGGGAGAGCACCTGCTTTGCAAGCAGGGGGTCGTCGGTTCGAACCCGTCCGGCTCCACCAATCCTTCCGCCCGATCTTTTCTCCTCTTGCGTTGCCGCTGACCTCCCGGATGCTATGCTGGCTGATACGCCATGGCACCGGGGAGCACCGCTCATGCCCAACAGACCCGTCCGCGAGCTGATCGAGCGCGACCATCTGGTGCGGGCCGGGCCGCAAGACAGCGTTCGTCGGGCCGCGAAGGTCATGGCCGAGCAGAAATGCGGCTGCATCCTGGTAATGGAGGGGGAGCTCCTGCTCGGCGTCTTCACCGAGCGCGATCTGCTCTGGCGGGTCGTGGCCGAGGGGCGCGACGTCGAGACCACCCGGCTCGCCGAGGTGATGACCAGCGAGGTCGACACCATCGCCGCCGAGGAGCCGGTCAAGTCGGCGATCCGGCGCATGGACGAGTTCGGCTACCGCTATCTGCCGGTGATCGACGGCGACCGGGTGATCGGCGTGATCTCGACCCGCCACCTGCCGTTCGGCGAGGTGCTGGCGATGCAGTGGGAGCTCGACGAGCGCCACGCCGTGGCCGAGCGCCTCTGGTAGCAACAGCCGGCTGCCTGCCGATCGACCGGAAAGAGGAGCCCGGGCCGCGCGGACCGTCCGGCGGACGTCCTAGCGCAGCGGACGGGCGCCGCCTTGCGCCCATTCCCGGGCGATGTCGCGCCGGCCGCGCAGGTTCACGAACAGCGCCGTGCCGATGGCGATGGAGGCGCCCAGTCCCGCCAGCGCCATGTCCTTCTGCGCATCCCACGGATCGCCCTGGGTTCCCAGATAGGCCACGCCCAGATCGCCGCCGAAGAGCTCGGCTGCCCCCCACTCGAACAGCTCGAACACCGCCGAGGTGGAAAGCGTGAGGTCGAGGGGCAGGAAATAGCCCCAAAAGCCGCGCGCGTCGGCCACCCGCAGGAACAGCTCGCGCATCGGGTAGGCCAGCAGCAGGCCGTAGGAGAAATGCACGAGCCGGTCGAAATGGTTGCGCTCGAGGCCCAGCATGCCGTTGAGCGGGCGTCCGACAAGATGCTCGAACCACGCGTCGTAGGGCACCAGGCTGTAGGTGTAGTGCGACCCCACGGTGTGCAGGGCGAGGAACAGGAAGATCAGTGTCCAGGAGGTCCGCGAGGGCCTGAACCAGCGCAGCGAGGCCACCAGCGCCGGGACGAACAGCACCACCAGCACGTTCTCCAGCGCCCAGTCGGCGCGGTCGTGCGGGCTCACCGCCATCGCCAGCCAGAACAGCGCGAAGAGGGCTAAGACGGCCATGTAGTAGCGACGGCCCGGCATGCAGGCTCCCCGTGGCGGTGGACGCGCCAAGCCATAGAACGTCGGCGCCGCCGCGTCACCAGCGCGTGACGGGCGGCAGCACCGGTGGCATTGATCGCCGGACGAAGCGAACGAGCGAAGGGAAAGGCGGATGGCTCCGGTGGCACTCGGCATCGTCGGCTACGGGATCATGGGCGAGCGGCTGCTGCGTGCGGCAGTCAACCATGACCAGGCGGTCCTGCGGCTGGCGGGGGTCTGGGATCCGTCGCAGGCGGCGCTGGAGCGGCTCGCCGCCGAGTTCCCGGACGTGCCCCGCCTCGGCTCCGCCGCCGAGGTGCTGGCGGCCAGCGACTGCCTCTACGTGGCCTCGCCGCCGCTGAGCCATCTCGACCACGCAGGCGCCGCCTTCGCTGCAGGCCGCGCCGTGTTCTGCGAGAAGCCGCTGGCGGTCGACGTGGCGGCGGCCCGGGCGCTCGTCGCCGCGGCGCGGTCGACGGGTGGCCGCGCCGGCGTCAATTTCCCCTTCGCCTCGTCCTTCGCGGTCGAGCAGCTCGTGCGCTGGATCGAGGAGGGTGTCGTGGGCGAGCCCGTCTCGCTGACGATCGAGGTGGGCTTCGCCGCCTGGCCGCGGCCCTGGCAGGTCGACGCCGCCTCCTGGCTCGACCGCCCGGCCCAGGGCGGCTTCACCCGCGAGGTGATCTCGCACTTTCTCTTCCTCGCCCGGCGTCTGCTCGGGCCCCTGGAGCTTCGCGAGGCTGAAGCCCGCTTTCCCGGGGAAGGGGCCAGCGAGCGCTCGGTGCGCGCCCGGCTCGCTGCCGGCGGGCTCGAGGTGCGGCTGACGGGCGGCGTGGGCACCACGGAGAAGCCCGACCACAATCTCTGGGTGCTGGAAGGCTCCGCCGGCGCCGTGCGCCTGCGCGACTGGTCGTTCGCCGAGCGCCGCGCCGCCGACGGCACATGGCACGAGGCGCCCGACGCCATGCCCAACGAGAGGGCCCGCCCGCTGGTGCTCAAGCGCCAGCTCGACAAGGTGGCGGCGATGACCCGCGGCGAGCCGCACCGCCTGGCGAGCCTCGAGGAGGCGCTCGAGGTCCAGGAGACGGTCGAGGCGATCCTGGCGGCGCGCCGCGACGGCTGAGGAGACGCTCGACCCCCTGCGCGCAGCCGGTTTCTTCTCCGTTTGTGTCAGCCGGCCAGGCGCTAGCGCGCCTGCTCGCCGACGAACGGGTTGTCCTGCCGTTCGGCGCCGATGGTCGAGCCGGGCCCGTGGCCGCACAGGAACTGCATGTCGTCGCCGAGCGGCAGCAGCTTCTTGCGGATCGCCCCGATCAGGGCCTCGTGGTCGCCATAGGGAAAGTCGGTGCGGCCGATCGACCCGCGGAACAGCACGTCGCCGACGATGGCGAAGCGCAGCGTCTTGTTGACGAAGGCGAGATGGCCGGGCGTGTGGCCGGGGCAGTGCAGCACCTCGAAAGGCTGGCCGGCGATCTCCACTGCCATGCCCTCCTCGAGCCAGCGATCGGGCAGGACGTTCCTCGCATCCTCGAAGCCGTAGGCGCGGCCCTGCTCCTCGAGTCCCTCGAGAAGGAAGCGGTCGCGCTCGTCGGGACCCTCGACGGGCACCGGCGCGCCGCCGCTGTCGGCGAGCGCGTCGCGCAGTGTCGCCACGCCGCCGGCATGGTCGATATGGCCGTGGGTCAGCAGGATCCTCTCGACGGTCACGCCGAGCTGCCCGAGCGCCTCGACGATTCGCGGGACATCACCGCCGGGATCGACGACGGTGGCCCGCTTCGTGGTGTCGTCCCAGAGGATCGAGCAGTTCTGCTGGAAGGGCGTGACGGGAACGATGGCCGCCTTGAGAGCGCACATGGAGCCTGCCGTGGGTAGGTGGGAGGACGGTTGCGGACCCAGCCTCGCGCGTCCGGGCCCGTCCGTCCAGCACCAGCGGAGGCTCGACCCCTCCGCGCCTCAGGCCATGCCGAAGGCCTCACCGGCAAGCTCGCGGGACTCCGTTGCCGCGGCCAGCCGGGCGCGGCCGGCGTCGATGGCCGGACGCACCGCCAGGAGGGCGGCCTGGGTCCGGTTGGTCACGCCCAGCTTGCGCATGATCTGCCGGACATGGACCTTGACGGTCGATTCCCGCATGTCGAGCTCGCGGGCGATGTGCTTGTTGGACTTGCCCTGCCGCAGCAGGTCCAAAACCTCGCTCTGGCGCGGCGTGAGCGGCGGCAGCTCGGAAGCCTGCCAGTCGTCGTGCCAGTCGGTTCCCGGCGCGGCGGGCGCGCGGCCGGCCCCGGCCTCCTCGTGGGAGGCGCCGGCGAGCGCCGTGGGCGGATAGAATTCGCCTCCGGCGAGCACCAGCTTGAGCGCTCCGATGGCGACCTCCGGCTCGAGGCTGGTCGGCAGGTAGCCTCTGGCGCCGCAGCGGAACGCCGCCACCACGTCGCGCGGGTCGTCACGGTCCGACAGCACCACCAGATGGGCCTCGCGGTGCGAGCTGCGGACGTCCTCGATGAGCCGCTCGGCCGCGGGGTCGCGAAGCGTGATACTGCCCGTGTTGAGCAGGACCAGCGCATAGCCGTTCGCCCGCCGCTCGCCGTCCTGCTCCTCCTCGGCGATGCTGGAGAGGGCGTTGATGTCGAAGGCACGGCCGCAGCCGCGGAGAAGATTGGCCACGCAAGCACGCCGCAGCGGCATGCCGTCGAGCAAGAGAATCCGCGAGCGCCCAGTGGGATTAGATCTCGTGTCCATGTCTTGTCACCCTTGCCTAGGGTGAAGCGGCGTCACCCGCTCCCTCCCTCGTTCACCCTGGCCGTGTGAGCAATGCCGTCTTTCTCCTGTCTGACCCCGCGCCCAAGTCTTCTGGCTGATCTTGTTGCGAGCGCGCGAGAGGCATTTCGTGGCGCCTTCGGGTCCTATGCCACCTGGTCATGATGGTCTTTGGTTGGAGATCGACCAAAAAGAGCCTCCTTTTCGTTCTAGTATAAGTCGAATTGCGATTTATATTTCAATCGTAGGTAACATACTTTTCATGAAGTCACGCAACAAGCCGTGGAATCTACCTAAATGAACTGTTGATGGTAAATCTGCGCGGGTGGCGAATTCGACGCATGTTGAGGTTCCTTATGGTTGTGCGGGATTGTGGACCCAGTAGCGGCGCGGCGTCCCTGGTCGATCCCGCGAGTTGTTAACCAACAGGGAAGGGCGTCGAGTGACGTTGGTCTGCGATGGGTCTTGAAGGGTGGGCAATGAACGTACTTGTTCAATTGCCAGATGCTAACGCTATCGAAGTGCGCCTTCAATCTGAAGATGGGTGGTGAAACTGCCCATGATCGCGCATTCTCCCGTCTTGGCTCCTGTTGATGGGCTGTCGATGATCAACTGCGTAGGTTTACTCCATGAATGCCGGTAGTGCGGGTGACGCGGCTAGTTCGAGGGGCTTTCTCGTCCACGCACGGGCCCGCCTTGCTCCGCGGCGGTGTGCCGCAAGATGCGAGGACGCATGAGCGGTGCGGGAACACCGCCGGTCGTCCTCCTGCATGGCGCGGCGGGGGAACAGGGTCTCAAGGCCATGGTGGCGGGCCTGCCGCGCCATAGCGGTGCGGCCTTCGTGCTGGTTCCCGCAGAGGGGCCGGGCAGCGTGCCGGCCGAGCTCCTCGCCGCCGCGCCGCTGCCGGTGGTGCCGCTCGACCGGCACGCTCCCCTTCTCGCGGACACCCTCCATCTTCCTCCGCCTGACATGGCGGCGGGGCGAGAGGAAGGAAGCGGCGTGGCCGCCACGGCCGAACCGCTGGACGCGCTGCTCGCGCCGCTGCTGGCGCGGATGCCGCCCGGCGAGACCGTGCTCGTGTCGGCCGGCCGACATGGCCTGCCCGAGATCCTGCGACGCCGCCTGAAGGAGCGCGGCGTCACGGTCGTCTCCTGGTGGGAGGGCGCGGCGGCGGATGCCGGCGGGCGCGCGCTGGAGGCCGGTGGATCGTGGGAGCGGATCGGACGCATGCTGCCCGGCACCGCACGCCACCGCGAGACCCGCCCGACAGCACGGTCCGGCCTCGGCCCTTTCGCGCGCAGCGATGCGCTGGAGGCGCTGGTCCTGCTGCTCGGCCCCGCGCTTTTCCGTGAGGAGGGAGGTCGCCGGCCGTTGCGCCTCTGGCTGCCCGCCGCCGGCGATGGCGCCGGGGCCTACGCGCTGGCCATCCTGCTGGCCGAGCGGCGGGAGGCGCTGGGCGTTCCTGCCCGGCCCGTGCATATCCTGGCGGGCGTCTCGGGCGAGCGTGAGCTCGCCGCGGCACGCGACGGGCTCTACCCCCACGCCGCCCTCGAGGGCATGCCGACCGGGCGCCTCGCCCGCTTCTTCCTCGCCGAGCCCTCGGGATGGCGGGCTGCGCCGGCCCTACGCGCCATGGTGCTGCCGGCCTCGCAGGAGGCGCTGTCGGCAAGCGTGCTGCCGCCGATGGACGCGATCCTGTGTGTCACGCAGCAGGGGGACGCGGCCGCGGGCGGCCGCCTCCCCTCGCCGGCGCGGCTGGCCGCGGCGCTGGCCGATGACGGGCTGCTCCTGCTCGGCCAGGTGCCGCGCGCCGGCCTGCCGGTGCCGGGGCTTCTTCCGGTCGGCGGCGTGCCGGGCCTGTTCCGGCGGCCCGGCCGGGCGGTCGCGGAGCAGCCGGAGCCGCCTGCGGCGCGCAAGGGCCTCGAGATCGAGCTGGAACTGTTGAGCGAGCGGCTCGACCAGGTGGCGGGCGCTCATGCCGCCGGCGCCTTGTCCTTGCTGGCCGACCGTCTGGGGGCCGGCGACGTGGCGTTGCTCCTGCTCGGCCCCGACCTCGCCGTGCGCTATGCCTCGCCAGCCGCCCGCCGCCTCCTGGGGGCAGCCGCGACGGCGGGCGCAGAGGCTGGCTGGCCATGGAACGAGCCGGGCCAGCAGGCGGCGCTGCGCACGGCGCTGGCGGGCGGCGAGGCGCTGCGACGCCTGCTGCGTGCCCCTGACGGCCGTCACTGGCGCTGTGCCATCGAGCCGCTGGAGGACGGCGAGGGGCAGATCGCCGGGCTGACCGTCTCGCTGGCCGACGTCACGGATCAGGAGCGGTCTCGCCAGACGGCGCTGACACGGCTCGGCCTGCTGCGCGCGGTGCTGCTGGCGGCCGGGGTCGGGTATCTCGTCCTCGACGAGAGCTGGCGGGTGGTCGAGGCGGATGCGAGCTTTCTCCGCCGTGTCGGCCTCCCCGACGTCGACCCGGCCGGCCGCTATCTGGCGGATCTGCCGCTCGCGGGCATCGACGCGTCGAGGATTCGTGCCTTGTGGGAGACCTCAGGCGGCGCGGCCACGTTTCGCGTCCCGGGGACTGGCGGCGAGCCCGTCCTTCTCGCCGCGCGGGCGATCGACGCGCTGCCCGGCCTGCCCGGGCGGCTGCTCGTCCTGACAGCCGCCCCGCCGGGGAGCGCGGAGGTGCCGGGCGGAGCCGTCGAGCAGGTGCGAGGGCCGCTCCAGGCGACATGCGGGGAGCTGCAGCGCACGGTCGAGCTGCTGGGCCTGCTCGAGGCGACGCTGGCTCGTCAGCTCGTTATGCGGCGGCCGCTGGAGACGGTGCGCGGCCTCGGGCTCGCGGTGGAGCGGATGCGCGGCGCGGTGGCGGGCCTCGGCGTGTCGGCTGCGGAGGAGGGCGTGGCGCGCCTCGGACCGGTGCCGCTCGGCCCGGTTCTGGAGCGGCTTCACTGGAAGATGGCCGAGCTCGCCGCGTCCAAGGGCCTGACGCTGCGCACGGTCGGCAGCTCGGCCGAGGTCTTCAGCGAGGCCACCCTGCTCGAGGAGTGCCTGCGGGCGCTGCTCGCCCACCTCGTGGTCCGCGCACCGCGGCGGCGCATCGTGGTGGGCTGCCGCCGCCGCGGCGGCCGGCTGCGCGTCGAGCTGTGGGCGGAATCCATACCGGCCGACAGGCCCGCTGCCGCCCCGGGCGACGCGCCGCGGCAGCCGGGCGAGCCAGAGGCTGCCGCCCGCCTCGCCCGGCGCCTCGGCCATGAGATGGCCGTGCGGGCGACCGCACGCGGCGGGCTGATGGCGAGCCTCGAGCTCATGCAGGTCGAGGCGCCGACTGCCGCCGCGCCTGTCGCGCCACGGCACAACGGATCTCCCGGCCTGATCCTCCTGGCCGAGCCCGATCCGGAGCTACGGGCGGCGCTGCGCGGGCTGCTCGACGCCTTCGGGTACCGGATCCGCGAGGCCGCGGGGCCGGAGGGGGGCGGTGGTATGGCGCTCGCGGGTCCGGGGAGCGGCGGGGGCGAGCGGCCGTGCCTGGTCATCGCCGCGGTGCGTGGCGGTGACGCGGAGGCCGCCGCGGCCGTCCGCCGGATGCGCAGGACGGCCGGCCCGGACGTTCCGGTCCTGGTTCTCGCGGAGGATCCTGCGGCCGACGCCTGCGTCGAGGGCGACCGGGTGCTGGTGCGGCCGGTGCGCCCCGAGCTGCTGCTCGACGCGGTGGCCGAGACCGCTGCACCTTCCCACGCGGGACAGGTTCGTCCCGAGGCCGTCCCGAGGACGCCGAAGGGCCAGCCGCCGGTCTTCCTGGTCGCCGGCGACGCGGACCGGCGGGCGGCGCTGGCAGGGGTGCTGGTCGCCCGCGGGCTCGAGGTGGCGGCGTTCGCCGCACCGGACGGGCTGCTGGCGGCCCTCGAGGATGATGCCTATGGCTGCATTCTCATGGTGGCCGACAAGGCCGCCGGCGACGGGCTGGAGCTGGTCGCCCGGCTGCGCGACCGGCTCGACCGTTTGGCGGTGGTGCTCGTGGCGCGGCGCGGCGATGTGCCGTTCGCGGTGCGGGCGATGCGGGCAGGAGCCTGCGACGTGCTGCAGATGCCGGCGGAGGCGGGCGAGCTCGTCGCCTGCGTCGAGCGGGGGCTGGCGCTGGCGGCGAGCGCGGTGGCGGAGAAGGCCCAGCAGCAGGACCTGACCGGGCGGCTGGCCCAGCTCAGCGACCGCGAGCGGCAGATCCTGGCCTTCGTCACCGCCGGCCTGCCGAACAAGGAGATCGCCTTCCGCTTGGGCATCAGCCGGCGCACGGTGGAGAACCACCGGGCGCGGATCATGCAGAAGATGAAGGCCCGCTCGCTTGCCGAGCTGGTCCGCCAGAGCGCCGGTCTGGGCCTCTAGGCACGGCGCTCCGGCTCAGCTCCCGGCCAGGAGGGCGACGGCCATGACGAGGCCCAGGACGATCCGGTACCAGCCGAAGACCTCGAAACTGTGCCGCGCCAGGAAGGCCAGCAGCGCGCGCACCACCACCAGGGCGGTCAGCAGGGCCATGGCGAAACCCGCTGCCATCAGCCAGAAATCGCCGGGATCGAGCGCGCCGTGGTTCTTGTAGAGATCGTAGACGGTCGCACCCAGCATGGTGGGGATGGCGAGGAAGAACGAGAACTCGGCCGCCGCCCGCCGGTCGACCCCCATCACCACCGCGCCCAGGATGGTGGCGCCCGAGCGCGAGACGCCGGGGACCATGGCCAGCGTCTGGCACAGGCCGATGCGCAGCGCCGTGCCGATCGGCAGGGCCTCTGCCGAGTGATGGCGCGGCTCGATGGCCAGCCGCTCGATGAGCAGGATGGCGATGCCGCCGGTGACGAGCGCCACCACCACGACCCAGGGCGAGAACAGCACTGCCTTGATGTAGCCGTGCAGCGTGACCCCCAGCACCACCGCCGGCAGGAAGGCCACGAGGATGCTGAGCACGAAGCGCCGCGCCTCGGGCCGCCGCGGCAGGTCGAGGACGACCTTGAGCAGGCGCGTGAAGTAGAGCGCGCAGATCGCGAGGATGGCGCCCAGCTGGATCACCACCTCGAAGACCTTGCCGGGTGGCCCGTTGAAGTCGATCAGCCAGCCGACGAGGATGAGATGGCCGGTGGAGGAGACCGGCAGGAACTCGGTCAGACCCTCGACGATGCCCAAAAGGGCGGCTTCGAGCATCAGGCTGGCGTCGAACACGGCGTCTCCAGGACGGGGGCGGGGTGGGGGTGCGGCGGGGGCGGTCAGCCCGGTGCGGCGGGGCCGGTCATCGGGCCGGGCAGGGCACCGGCGGACCGGCCCCCCTCGCCCTCGCCCTCGACCGCGGTGCAGGCCCGGGCCAGGCCCGATGGCGGTGCGGCGCCGCCGATCCAGGCGAGCACGTCCTGCCACACCAGCTCGCGCTGGAGATCGCGCAGCAGCAGGTGCCAGCCTTCCGGGTAGACGATGGCCGTGCACGGTGCCGCGCCGAGCTCGGCCAGGAAGCTGAGCTGCGCGTCGGTCGGCACGATCTCGTCACGCTCGCCGACCAGCACGAGGATCGGCAGGCCGAGGACAGGACCCAGCCGGCGCGCCTCGCCCATCAGCAGCACCAGGCCTTCCAGCGTGTCGGCCCGGGTCTCCTTGATGAACAGCGGATCGCGGCCCAGCGCGCGGAGGATCTCGAGATTGTCGGAGGCGCGCCGGCCGAGCCCGCGGCCCGAGAGCTTGAGCCACGGCATGGTCCGCGCGACCGTCCAGAGCAGGCCGCGATAGAGCGGGTTCATGCTCGTGCCGCCCCACACCGCCGGGGCCGAGAGGATCAGGCCGTCGACCGGCGGGGCGCCCGGTGCCGCCAGGGCGGCGATCGCCACCGCGGCCCCCATGCTCTCGCCCAGGACGAAGAGCGGAAGGTCGGGCCGTGCCGCCCGGCGCTCCCTCACATGGCGGTGGACCTCGCCGATCAGCCGGTCGCGGCCGGGCCAAAAGCCGCGGTCGGGCTGCTCGCCGAAGCCCGGCTGGTCGTAGGCATGGACCAGCACGCCCTGGCCTGCCGCCGCCTCGGCGAACGCCGCAAAGGCGTTCTTGTGGTCGTTGAGCCCGTGGAGCGCCACGATCTGCGCGCGTGGCTCGCCCTCCGGCATCCAGCGCAGCGCCGGCGCCTGTTCCGCTGCGCCGGGCGCCGGCAGACCGGCACAGCCGGCGACGGCCAGGATCATCAGCAGGAGCACCAGGCCGCGCACCGGCTCAACCCGCGGCCGCGGCCGTCGCCTCGAGCCCGATCAGCCGCCAGATATCGTCGGGGGTTCGATGGCGGCCGCGAAGATGGCGCAGCGTCACCGCCCGGTTGCGCTTCGACATTCGCTCGCCGGTGCTGTCGGCGATCAGGTTGTGGTGGTAGTAGTCCGGCGTCGGCAGGCCGAGGAGCGCCTGAAGCACGCGGTGGACGTGGGTGGCGTGGAACAGGTCCTCGCCGCGGGTCACCAGGGTGACGCCCTGCAGCGCATCGTCGACCGTCACCGCCAGGTGGTAGCTGCTGGCCGCATCCTTGCGCGCCAGAACCACGTCGCCATGCGCCAGCGGATCGGCCTCGATCCAGCCGGCGCGCCAGTCGCGCCACCACAGCTTGCCGGTGATCCCCAGCGCCTTGCCGATGTCGAGCCGCCACGCATAAGGCTCGCCGCGGTCCATCCGGTAGCGCCGTTCGTCGGCCGCCAGCCCGCGGCAGACGCCCGGATAGACCAGCTCGCCGGCGGGCCCGTGCGGCGCCCGGCCGGCCTCCTCGACCTCCATGCGGATCTGCTTGCGCGAGCAGAAGCAGGGATAGAGCACGCCCTGCGCGCGCAGCGCCTCGAGAGCCTCGCCATAGATCGCCAGCCGCTCGGACTGGCGCACCGGCTCGCCGTCCCACTGCAGCCCCAGCCAGCGCAGATCCTCCAGGGTCGCCTGCTCGAACTCCGGCCGGCAGCGCTGGCTGTCGATGTCCTCGAAGCGCAGCAGGAAGCGCCCGCCGCTCAGATGCGCCGACTCGCAAGCGAAGAGCGCCGCATAGGCGTGGCCGAGATGGAGCAGCCCGGTGGGGCTCGGGGCGAAGCGGGTGACGTGTCCCTGCCCCATGCCCTCCTCGAGCGGGATGAAGTCGCGTCCCTTCAGGGACAGGCCCGGTTTCGACGACAGGCTCACGGAGAATACTCGGCGCAACGGGTTGAGAAGGCAGGCAGCGCCGATCATTATCGGGCGGGCGGCGCGGTGCAAGCGTCGCGTCCCTTGGAGGCCGCGCCATGTCGACACTCTTCGGACCGATGTTGCCGCCGCGCTCCGGCGGCCCGGCCCGCCAGCTCGTGGTGCTGCTGCATGGCGTCGGCGCCGACGGTCAGGATCTGATCGAGCTCGCCCCGGTGCTGGCGGAGGACCTGCCGCACGCCGCCTTCATCGCTCCCGACGCGCCGCAGCCTTGCGACCTCGCACCGTTCGGGCGCCAGTGGTTCAGCCTGCAGGACCGCCACCCCGACCGGCTGGCGCAAGGTGCCGGGGCGAGCGCGCCGCTGCTCGACGCGTTCCTCGACGCCGAGCTCGCCCGGCACGGCCTCGAGGACCGGCAGATGGCGCTGGTGGGCTTCTCGCAAGGCACCATGATGGCGCTGTTCGTGGCGCCGCGCCGGCCGCGCCCCGCGGCAGCCGTGCTGGGCTTCTCCGGCGCCCTTCTGGGTGGTGCTGCGCTGGCCGCCGAGATCCGCTCGCGGCCGCCGGTGATGCTGGTGCACGGCGACGCCGACGAGGTGGTGCCGGTGGCGGCCCTGACGGCCGCCGAGGCGGAGCTGGCGGAGGTTCGGATTCCGGTCCGCTCCATGGTACGGGCCGGTCTTGCCCACGGAATCGACGCCGAGGGTCTCGCCCTCGGTGGGCAGTTCTTGCGCAAGATGCTGGCGGACGCCTGAGCCGGCGCTCCCCGCGTCTCCTCTCAGAGCCGCAGGAAGGGGTTGAGCAGGCGGCCGATCGAGCCGGTCAGGCGCAGCGGCGCATCGGTCACCGCCAGGCACAGGCAGTCGCCGTCCGCGTCGGCGGTCGGCTGGTGATCCACGCCCGCATCGGCGATGGCGAGATCGCCACGCCGGTAATGGCCCTGGATGTCGTGGAAGCTGCCGTGGAGGACGAGGGTCAGCTCGTTGCCCTCGTGGGTGTGGCGCGGCACGCTGCGGCCGGCCTTCAGACGGATCAGCCGGGTGCGGAACTCGGGATCGGCGAGCGGCAGGTCGGCCTCGGCGACCGGCCCGTAATTGCGCCAGGGCAGGGCCTCGACGGGTCCCGGCAGGTAGGCGCGCAGCGGTAGCGGCAGCACGAGGCCGTCGTCGGTTGCAACCGCGCGCCGGCGCCCGGCATGGACCGGCGGCGGCTCGGGCTCGCTCATGTCGAGCAGGGCGCTCATGCGGCCCCAGCCGTCCTGCTGCACCGGCTCGGGTTCGAGCTTGTCGAGCAGCGCGCCGCCAGCCGCCTCGAAGAAGCGGTAGCGGCCGCGGCTGACGGGCGAGAGAAAGAGGTGCGAGGCCACCACCAGCGCCACCGGCTCGGCCAGGCGGCCAGCGGCATGCGCCATCAACAGCTCGTCGAGCTCGATCGCCGCGCTCATTCCACGGCACTCCCCTCTGCCTTGGCCCCCTCTGCCTTGGCGAGGACGGTGCGGAGCCTTGCCATGGCCAGCCGCAGGCGCGACTTCACGGTGCCCAGCGGCAGGCCCAGCTCCTCGGCGATGGCGCCGTGGGGCTTCTCCTCGAAATAGAAGATCTTGAGCAGGCGGCTCTGCTCTTCGGGCAGATCCTCGACGGCACGCATGACCAGCTGCGACATCCTGAAAAGCTCGGTGACATTGTCGCCGCGCGGCGGCGGCTCGGGCTGCAGCGAAGGATCGTCCAGCTGCATGTCGGGTCGCCGCTCGCGGCGCAGCGCGTCGATGCGCTTGTTGCGGGCGATGGTGAAGACCCAGGTACTGAGCGACGCCTTCGCCGGATCGAACTGCCAGGCCCGGCGCCACACCGTCAGCATCACCTCTTGCGCCAGATCCTCGGCGGCGTCGCCTGCCGCACCGGCGCGGCGCAGATAGGCCTTCAGTCGCGGCGCGTAATAATCGAACAGCCGGCGGAAGGCCTCGCGGTCCTGGCTCCGGGCGACCGCCCGCATGTCAGCGGCAAGATCGTCCCGTCCATGCTCGTCGACCATGCTCATCGAAGCACTCAAGCGCCCTCGCGTCGGCAGCGCAAGACCACTCTTGGGTGACGCTCGGCTCGACGATGCGCCGGCAAGGCGGGCGCGCCCGGCCGTCACCATCCTCGCAGCTACGCGCGTCGCCGCAGTCTGGATCATCGGCCTCATGCCACGACCGCCGCGCGGCCGCCGTCGACATGCAGCACCTGGCCCGTCATGAAGGCGCCGGCCTCGCCCAGCAGCAGGGCGGTCGCCGCGGCGATGTCGCCAGGCTCGCCGATCCGCCCCAGCGCGTGCTGGCGGCCGAGCGCCTGGACCAGCGGCGCACTGGCGGTCATGGAGGCGGCGAGCGGGGTGCGGGTGAGCGTGGGTGCTATGCAGTTGATGCGCACGGCAGGCGCCAGCTCGGCGGCAAGCGCGCGGGCGAGCCCTTCCACACCCGCCTTGGCGGCAGCGATCACGGAATGGTTCTTGAACCCGAGGCCTGCCGCCACGGAAGAATAGAGAACCACGGCGCCGCCGGCGCGCTGAAGCGCAGCGCGGGCATGGCGGACCGCCTGGGCAGCGGCGATGACGTTGAGGGAATAGCTCTGCGCGAAGCTCTCGGGCCCGGCGCGGTCGATCGGCAGGAGGTCGATGGAGCCCACCGCGAAGACCAGGCCGGCGAGCCCGTCGCCGCCGGCCTGGTCGACGATGGCGGCGAGGTCCTCGCCGCGCGTCACGTCGCCCGCCCGCACCGGCGCGTCGAGCTCCTGGCCCAGGGCGCGCAGCCTGTCCTCGTTCCTCGCCGTGAGAAAGAGTCCGTGGCCCTCGCGGGCGAGCCGCCGCGCCACCGCCGTGCCGATGCCGCCGCTTGCCCCGAAGACGAGAATGGGAGCCGTCATGCCGCCCTCCTTGCTGCCCCGCCGATACGTGCGGGGGTGCCCGGCGGATCAGTGGCAGACCGGCAGGGCCGCTATTTCGACTGGGCGTTCTTCATCATGGCGACGATCCCGGCCCCAAGCGCCAGGAGGAAGGCCGAGGCGATCCCGGTGGCGAGCGCCGAGACGAACCGGCCTTTGGCGGCATCCCAGGCGCGGGCGAGGCGCACCGCCAGCCGCACGCCCTCGGCATCCTCGAGGCCGAGGCGGGCGCTGAGCTGCTCGAGGGCCCGCGCCACCACCGCCTCGCAGGCACGGGCCGCGCTCCTCTCGATCTCCGCCAGCATGTGGCGGCGCTGGGCGCTCAAGAGATCGTGGAGCGCGCGCTGCTGGTGGAGCGAGGTGCAGAGCGGCGAGCCGCCGTCGCGGCCGGCGGCCGGCTGCGGGCGGCGCAGGACCGGGCGCAGCAGCTCGGGCAGCTCGCCGCCGCCCAGGACCACCGGAATGCCGCGCGCGATCTCGTGCAGCCGCGCCACCGCCATCCGCTCGGGCAGATCGGGCAGGTTGAGCTCGGTGACGATGATGTCCGGCCGCCAGGCCCTCTCGCCGAGGATGCCTGCGAGGGCGCCCAGACTTCCCACGGCCCGCACCTCGTGATGCGGGCCGATGCGACGCTCGAGGCTGCGGGCGGCCACGGCGTCGGCTTCGACCAGTAGGACACGCACGCGGACGGGCACTCCCCAAGCCGACCATCGCACCATGCGAGGCCCGAGGGGGCAAGCTACCAAAGGTCGGGGATGGTTGTAAAGAACAAAATCCTATAGAGGGATCAAAGGCCCGACATGCCGCTGTCCTCCAGCCGCTCGACCGCGAACCCGCTGCCGCGCAGCCGCTCGATGATTGCCGCGGCATGCTCGGCATTGCGGGTCTCGACGGTGAAGTCGATGTCGGTCTGCTTGACCGAGAGCCGCGAGAAGGCGCGCTGGTGCACCACGTCGACGACATTGGCGCCGGCCTGGGCCAGCACCTCGGTGATGCGCGCGAGGCTGCCCGGGCTGTCGGGTACCCCCAGCCGCAGCCGCACCAGCCGCTGCGAGCGCACCAGGCCGCGCAGGATCACCGCCGAGAGCAGCCGGCTGTCGATGTTGCCGCCGCTCAGCACGAGACCGACGCGGCGGCCCCTGAACCGCTCGGGGGCGGTGGCGAGGGCCGCGAGCGTCACCGCCCCGGCACCCTCCACCACGGTCTTCTCGATCTCGAGGAGCTGCAGGACCGCAGCCTCGATGGCCGCTTCCTCGACCAGCAGCACCTCGCTCACCAGGTCGCGGATGATCGGCAGGGTGAGCTTGCCCGGGCGCTTGACGGCGATGCCCTCGGCGATGGTCGGGCCGCCCGCGGCGGGCGGCTCGCCGCGCAGCTGGCGGACCACCGAGGGGTAGAGCGACGCTTCCACGCCAACGATCTCGATGCGCGGCGCCAGCGCCTTGGCGGCCGTCGCGATGCCGCTGATCAGGCCGCCGCCGCCGATCGGCACGACGATGGTGTCGAGGTCCGGCTGGGTGCGCAGCATCTCGAGGCCGACCGTGCCCTGGCCGGCGATGATCGCCGGGTCGTCGTAGGGGTGGATGAAGGCCAGCCCCTCGCGCGCCATCAGCTCCTCGACATGCTCTTGGGCATCGTCGAGGGTCTCGCCCCGCAGCACCACCCTGGCCCCGAGCTTGCTGGTATTCTCGATCTTCATGAAGGGCGTGAACTGCGGCATCACGATGGTGGCGGGAATGCCCAGGCGCAGCGCGTGATAAGCCACCCCCTGGGCGTGGTTGCCGGCCGACATGGCGACCACCCCGCGCCGCCGCTCCTCGGCCGAGAGCCGCAGCAGCCGCACATAGGCGCCGCGCTCCTTGAACGAGGCGGTGTACTGGAGGTTCTCGAACTTGAGCCAGATCTCCGCGCCGAGGATCTCGGAGAGCGTGCGCGAGCGCAGGAACGGGGTCGCCGCGATCTGCCCCTGGAGCAGGCGGGCGGCTTCTTCGACATCGGCGAGCGTCACCGGCTGCATGGGTCGGAATTCCTCGGGCTCGTGGTCCAGCAGCGGCGATTATGGGCCAGCCGTCGCCGTCGCCCAAGCCTGCCGGCGGCCGTGCCCGCGGCGCCGGCGCGGCTTGTCTCCCGGCGAGCGCCATGGCATCGAGACGCCCGGCCCAGCAGGGGGCCGGATCGTGCCGGAGCAGGGATCATGAAGGTACTCGTCGTCGGCTCCGGCGGCCGTGAGCATGCGCTCTGCTGGTCGCTGGCCGCCTCGCCCATGGTCGAGGAGGTGCTGTGCGCCCCGGGCAATGCCGGCATCGCCCGCGACGCCAGGCTGGTCCCGGTGGCCGCCGACGATCTCGAGGGGCTGGTGGCGCTGGCCCTGGCCGAGAAGGTCGGGCTCGTCGTGGTCGGCCCCGAGCAGCCGCTGGTGATGGGTCTCGTCGACCGGCTGGAGGCGGCCGGCATCAAGGCCTTCGGGCCGAGCCAGGCGGCCGCCAGGCTCGAGGGCTCCAAGGCCTTCACCAAGGATTTCTGCGCCCGCCACGATATTCCCACGGCCGCCTTCAAGACCTTCGGCGCCGGCGAGGCCGAGGCGGCGCGCGCCTATGTGCGCGCGCAGGGGGCGCCCATCGTCGTGAAGGCCGACGGCCTCGCGGCGGGCAAGGGCGTGGTGGTCTGCGAGACCCTCGATGCGGCCCTGGAGGCGGTCGACGCGGCCTTCGCCGGCGCTTTCGGCGAGGCCGGCAGCACGCTGGTCATCGAGGAGTTCATGGACGGCGAGGAGGCCAGCCTGTTCGCGCTGTGCGACGGCAGCACTGCTGTGGCCATGGGCACGGCCCAGGACCACAAGCGCGCCTTCGACGGCGACAGGGGGCCCAATACCGGCGGCATGGGCGCCTATTCGCCGGCGCCGCTGCTCGACGAGGCGATGGTCGAGCGGGTCATGAGGGAGATCGTGCGGCCGACCCTGGCGGGCATGGCGGCGGAGGGAGCGCCCTTCAGGGGCTTTCTCTATGCCGGGCTGATCCTGACCAGCGAGGGGCCGAAGCTGATCGAGTACAATGTCCGCTTCGGCGACCCGGAGTGCCAGGTGGTGCTGCCGCGGCTGATGACCGATCTGTGCCAGCTCCTCCTCGGCGCCACCGACGGCATGCTCGGCCACATGAGCCTCCGCTGGCTGCCGCAGCACGCGCTTACCGTGGTGATGGCGAGCCGCGGCTATCCCGGCGCCTACGCCAGGGACACCGGGATCGGCGGGCTCGACGCGCTGGAAGGCGAGGACGGGCTGCTGGTGTTCCACGCGGCGACGCGACGCCAGGACGGGCGCTGGCTTGCCACCGGCGGGCGGGTGCTGGGCATCACCGGCCTCGGGGCGACGCTCGCCGAGGCGCAGGAGCGCGCCTACCGGGCGGTCGACCGCATCGACTGGCCCGAGGGTTTCTGCCGCCGCGACATCGGCTGGCGCGCCCTGCGCACCTGAGGGGCTGGCGCGCCCGGCGCGCCTGACGCGGACCCCTGGAATAGCGGCGGCCGGCGCGGCCGCGAAAATCGTTTCGCTTGCCGGCTGGCGCGCGCTTTCTATGATCGCCGCCGCCGCCCTTTCGCAGACGGGGATGTCCCATGCTTCGCACCAGCCCGGCCCTTGCGCCTGCCATGCGCCTCTGGCCCGCTTCCACGCCCGCGCAGCGTCTGCTGCGCAACCTGGCCCTGGCGTTCGCCGGAACCCTGCTCCTGACGCTCTCCGCCAAGGTGCAGGTGCCCTTCTATCCGGTGCCCGTGACCTTCCAGACGGCCGTCGTGTTCCTGATCGGTATCGCCTATGGCTGGCGTCTCGGTGCCGCCACCGTGCTGCTCTACCTCGCCGAGGCGGCGATGGGCCTGCCGGTGCTGGCAGGCACGCCCGAGAAGGGTATTGGCCTGGCCTATATGGCGGGTCCGACCGGCGGCTACCTGGTGGGATTCGTTGCCGCCGCGGCGCTTTGCGGTGTCGTGGCCGAGCGGGCTCGCGGCCTGCTGACGCTGGGCGCCGGCGTGCTCCTCGCCACCCTCGCCGTCTATGTGCCGGGCGCCCTCTGGCTCGCCCAGTATGTCGGCCTCGAGAGCGCCCTCGCGCTGGGCGTCGTGCCCTTCCTGCTGGGCGATCTGGTGAAGCTGCTGCTGGTCACCGCGCTGGCCCAGGCAACCCTGCGCAACGCCGGCTGAGCCTTCCGTGACGCGGGTCCTGGCGCCGGGCGACGAGACGGTCGCGGAGGCGGCACGCCTCCTCAAGGAGGGCCGTCTCGTGGCCTTCCCGACCGAGACGGTCTACGGCCTCGGCGCCGACGCCACCAGCGACGCGGCGGTGGCGGCGATCTACCGGGCCAAGGGCCGGCCGGCCTGCAACCCGCTGATCGTCCATGTAGCCGGGCTCGAGGAGGCCCTGCGGCTGGCCCGCCTCGACGCGCGCGCCCGGCGGCTCGCCGCCCGCTTCTGGCCCGGCCCGCTCACCATGGTCCTGCCGCGCCGCGCGGATTGCGGCCTCTCGCCCGGTCTCGCCGCCGGCCTGCCGAGCGTCGCCATCCGCGTGCCGGCCCACCCGCTGGCCCATGCCCTGCTCGTCGCCGCCGGCCTGCCGGTGGCCGCACCCAGCGCCAATCCCTCCGGCCGGATCAGCCCGACCGAGGCCCGCCATGTGGCCGAGGATCTGGGCGAGGCGGTGGCTGCGGTGCTCGACGGCGGGCCGTGCCCGGTCGGGCTCGAGAGCACGGTGGTCGATCTCGCCCGGCCGGATACGGCGGTGCTGCTGCGCCCCGGCGGGCTGCCGCGGGCCGCCATCGAGGAGCTCGTCGGCCCTCTGGCCTCGCCGGGCGAGGCCGAGGCGCCGCGCTCGCCGGGCCAGCTCGCCAGCCACTACGCCCCCCGCCTGCCGGTGCGGCTCGACGCCACGGAGCCCCTTCCCGGCGAGGCCCTCCTGGCCTTCGGCCCCGAGGTCCCCGCGGGCGCCCGCGCCACCCGCAATCTCAGCCCCTCGGGCGATCCCGGCGAGGCCGCCCGCAACCTCTTCCGCATGCTCCGCGAGCTGGACGAGAGCGGTGCCACCGCCATCGCCGTCATGCCCATCCCCGCCCACGGCCTCGGCGAGGCCATCCGCGACCGCCTCCGCCGCGCCGCCGCCCCGCGCGGCTGACCCCTCCGGCAGCCGGCAGCGCCCGGCGGCCTGCGGGTGAAGCGCGGCGCCGGATCGCCGTGGCGGCGGAGCGCGCGGAGGAAGCGAAGCCGCGCGAGGCGCTGCGCGCGTCTTTTCCTTTATGAAATGGCCCGCCCCTCCTCGGCTGCATCCGCCAGGATGCGCGGTTCTGGAGACGGAAGGAGCGGACCATGACCATCGTGCTGCTCGCGATCGATCTGGGCAAGGCCGTGGGCAGCGTCCTGGGACCCG